>CAVSEY010000001.1:0-143312 GCA_963727035.1 uncultured Pseudomonadota bacterium
CGTTCCCCTCATTTTCAGATGATGCCAAAAGCCTCGGAAAACACGCGATTTTCGCGTAGGAGCTGCTGATATCGCTCAATGAGGGGCTTAAGTTCTTCGTCCGGCATGTTGGGGATGAGTTCGTGGAGCAGGCATCCCTGGCGAAACAGGGAATGAACGCGTCGCTTGGCGGTGCTGGTTCTCAACTGCCGGTCCATTCCGAGGCTTTCGCCAGCGGCGCCCAATACCGTCAGCAGCATGATGGCGAAAGCGTTGAGCAGCAACCGGCGATCTCGGCGCTGCGGATCATCGATCCTCAGCGTGCTCATGCCCATTCCAAAGCGAAGGTCCTTGCTGTCCCGGAAGCTGGGCTCGATGGTCCACCTTTTCGAGTACAGATTGACGATCTGCGCCGCAGAGAGCGCGCCATCGCTGGCGGCAAGATGCCAGGCTTCCTTCATGCCCGAGGCTTTCACGCATACGACCGCCCCGACCTTCTGGCGGGCGGCGGAGATTTCGGCGTCGCGCAATTTCCGCGCTCGTCCGCCCTTGCCGACCCAATCGCCGGCTTCGCGCGTTTCGCCATCGGCGGCCCTGACATGGGTGCTGGAGCGAAAGCGGTGAGCATATTGAAAGCCAAGGGCGTCGAGGAATTCGAACAGCTTGACGTCGCCAAAGCCGCGGTCGGCCAGAATGGTCGCGGTCACCCCCTCGGGCAGCAGCGCCTTTAATCGGGCCAGGCACAAATAGTCGAAATCGTTGCGCTGGTCCTTCAATTCGTCCTGTCAACAGTCAGCCAAAGCAGCGGCGTCGCCCTGCCGTGGTTCGTGACGAGATGCAGCGCAAGCGTGCACTGGTTGTCGCGATCGAAATCCGTCCGATCCATCGCCACGACGATCTCGCGGCGCTCTCCGACGACCTCGGCGATCCGCAAGACCCGAACAAGTCCCAAGGCGCCACGCCCGAGTTGCTGAGCAACCGGTCGAACCTGTTTGATCGCCGACTTGGCGATCAAGCCACGCGCTGTGGCCAGAGCCTGTCCAATCAAGGAAACAGCGAGCGCCGCTCCGGTCATCACCCCGAGCGTGCCGTTGGCCAGCGACAGGATGCGCTTGGCATGCAGATCGTCGCCGAACACGCGCTTCAAAAATTCCTGAATGAAATCAAATCGCTCCTTCGACGCGCGCATGGCTCCCCCTGCCGGCTGATTCTCCGTCCTACAGCTCGGGGATAACGAAAATTTAGGCTTTTCCAAGTCGCGCAAAAATGGGCGGATTCATGCTGTTCACGATGCTTCCGGAAGCGTAATGACAGCGCCGTTGACGACGAAGGTTTTAGCTGACAGGCTGATAGAACTGGGCAGGCTTGCGAAAGAACTCGTTATGGTGAAGATACTAACGTTAATGGCGTGGGTATGTGCAGTTTTCTCTCCGTCCTATTGTCTTGCGGACAACGTCGCCTATCGCGTCCGAGAGTTTGAAACCGGGATGAGTCAGGCCGATGCGTTGCGTATCATGGAAAAAGTATGTGTTGATTATGAACGTGGCCGCGCCAGCTGCACGCTGGACGATGGCTCTTTCATAACATTGAGGTTTACGCCAGAAACCAAGGCTCTCCATGATATAGAATATTCAATGAAGACAAACATGGATTGCGATGAGATTACTAAGCTTATTGTCAATAAATATAAATTGCACGATAGTAGTACCCCGGATTGCGCCGCTGGCAGATGGGTGTACTTCGCCAGAAAATTTTCGGATGATAAGACTTCGTACAAAATGATGACAAGTGACAAGAAACGTGTCGAGATCAGTTTCTCGTTCAATTACGGCGCGCCCATGCTCCGCATTCTGGATATTGCTGTTTTATCAGATGATATCGATGCGCAAGAGCGGAAGAGAAAGGCCAACCTGACGCCCCCGAAACTCTGAACCCGGCGGCCGCCCGCTCATCGGTCTCGCGGGTTGCGGTGATGGTCCATTTAGAGCATATTCCCAAAAAGTTGCAGACTTTTTGGACAAGAATATGCGTTAAAACAATGAATTAGAGACTTATTCCGATTCCGAAGGAACGGAAAAGGCTCTAATCGTTCTCGCTCGCTCTGTTCCTTGATCTTCGGCTTGGGGCTGCAAGGGCGCGTCGATAGGATGCGCTGTCATCGGAATCCAGAATCGATAATCCCGCAGCCTGGGACCGCTTTTTTTGGCGATGTCCGCCTTATCCGCTCCCGTCGAGCCCGAAATCAAATGCGCCGCTTGATCCACGCCGTCACTGAAAATTCCGCATAGCTCCTCGACTTCTCCCAAGCACTCTGCTAATGTACATCATGCATCCGAGGGAGTGTGCGCTGTGGCTGATAAGTATTTTGATAATAAAAAAAACCCAAATCTAAGACCAGAGAACCAAGAGGTGATCGAGCCTGTCGCGATTCCTCTGCCGACTCCAGCGGTGCCAAGAAGTTTTAAAACCGCCTTCGATCCAGCGTTTCTCGCCGAGTATCATCAGGGAACGATGAATTATACTTATAAGGGGGTCTCATGTTTGAAGGATCCTATTGATTTGGCGCTTTATATGAAGCTGATTTGGGAGCTAAAGCCAAAGGCAATAGTAGAAATCGGCTCATTCTGCGGCGGTAGTGCGGTGTTGTATGCGGACCTTTGCCAAATATATGGATTAAAGACTGAGGTTATTACGGCAGATTTCCGCGATATACAGGGGCATAGCGATCCGCAGGTTCGCTTTATACAAGCTGACGCGTTGCACTTGGAGCAAAGCGATTTGCACTCTGTTTTGGAGTCATTGCCAAGGCCTTGGCTGATCATCGAGGATAGCGCCCACACGTTTGACGTATGCTATGCGGTTCTCAACTACTTCAAGACGCGTCTTAAACGCGGCGATGTTCTGATCATGGAAGACGGAGTAGTGGAGGACCAGGACGCGAACGTCTACTACCGCGGCGGCCCCAATTTGGCGATCAGCCGCTTTTTCGCCGAGACTCCGAACTGCTTTAAAGTCATGCAAGAGTATACGGATTTTTTTGGCCGTAACGCAACGTTCAACCCCAACGGATACTTGGAGAAGCTCTAAGGCTGGCATGCGAGCGCAGGGCTGTTCAGTTCTTCCGTAATGGGCATTTTGGCGTCAACCTCCGACCCGTATCATGCTTCCGTCCGTGGTCGGCGGACAGGGGTGTTTAGCCGCCATTATGCCCCGCTCTTGCGCCGTGGTGGGGTCTGCGTGGGATTTTTACCGGTCATAGGCGCGCGTCGAGATGTGTGGTCCTCTGCTCACGCGAGGCCGAGAATCGAGCGGCGAGTCTTGGGTCGCCGCGCACCCCATTACCGTAACCCAAGCGATCCGCGCCGCGTCTCGGCCGCCACATTTGCCAAATGATGCAATTCCTATCATCGCCGTAACGCCGCAACCCCACCGCAACCCCGATAAAGCGCACTTTCACCCCGACCCTTGCACCGCGACCCTTGATCGCGGGCCATCGGGCGGCGACAAGTCATACCATTGGCCCTTGTTTCGGAATCGTCAGAAGCGACTATGGGCGCGGCGAATCCAGCTGTTATACCGGCTTTCATCGATGAGCGCCGGTCAGGAGCGAAACGGCGCCGAGCTGATGACCGGTCGCGATTCAGAACATTGGCGTTGTTTGTCTGGAAGACGGGGCGAGGGCATAGATGTTTTATTGGATTTACGATTATCCGATGGCGCCGATTGGCGCCCTGTTCGTCGCGGTCTTTGTCGCCGTCGCCTGGATCGGCATTCTGGTCGTGCGCAAGACCATGCACGCCTGGGTGCATCGCGAACCGCGCGCCAATGAAATGGTTGGTTTCGCCTTGTCGAGCTTTTTTGTTCTGTATGGATTGCTGCTCGGCCTTCTCGCCGTCGCCGCTTACCAGAACTACGCAACCGTCAGCGATATCGTCGACAGGGAGGCCTCCAGCATCGCTGCGCTGCATCGCGATTTCGTCGGTTATCCTCAGCCGACCCGGGAGCTTTTGCTCAGCGGCCTGCGCGAATATACCCGTTACACGATCGATGAGGGCTGGCCGCAGCAACGCAAGGGCGTCGTGCCCCAGGGCGGAGTCGAACGCATCGGTTCGCTCGCCAAGGTCCTCTATGCCTTTGAGCCGGATAAGAAAAGAGATGAAATCATTCACGCCGAGGCCTTGCGAGAGTTCAACCGCCTCGTCGAGACTCGCCGGGCGCGGCTCGCCAATGTGACCACGGGCCTGCCCGCCGTTCTGTGGTGGGTGCTGGCGTTAGGTTCGTTTCTGTCGATCGCGCTGATCTGGCTGCTCGATATGGAAATCCATGTCCATATCATCCTCGGCGCGATCCTGGCCGGTTTTCTCGGCATCGTTGTTTTTCTGATCGCCGAACTCGACAATCCCTTCCGGGGCGAGGTCAGCATCGGCCCCGGTTCGATCGCGCTGGTTTACCAGGAGCTGATGGTCCCCGAGGCCGCGCCAGGCTCACCCGGGAATTAATCGCATCGGCCCTTGGAAGGGCCGATGGCATAATCCCGTGATCCTCGAGAATTCCGCGTAAACACTTCGTGAAGCGGGCGATTCCAATGTTGCGCTCAAGACCGCGCGAGCGCACAATCCGAGCTGAAAACGGCGACGTTCCCTGGACCGACAGAACGCTCCGCTCCCCCGCCGCCCGCCGTCCGCATCGAGATGAGATGGAGTTTAGCCATGCGTCTGATCCGCTCACTGTCCTTGGCCGTTCTGCTCGGCTTTGCCGCTCTGGCTTTCGCGGCGCCAGACGCTGTGCGGGCCGCGCCGGTCGCCGCCTCAAGCCTGGCGTCGCAGTTGGCCACATCCACGCTCAAGGACAAGACTCCGGTATACTATTATCATAGGCGCTATCATCACCGCCATTATTACCGCCGTCATTATTACCATCGCCATTATTACCATCATTATTATCGCCGTCATTATTACCGCCATCACTACTACCGCCCGCATTATTATCGCCGTCATTATTATCACCGGCGTTACTGGTAGGCGCCGCAGCCGACGAAAAGGCCGGCCGTCGCGTTGCCGACAGGTCGGCGGCGCCCGGGAAGTATGAATAGAACGACTTCGGAACGGCTCACGGTTGACGCGGGTTCCGGCTCCGCGTGAAAACCCGCACTCTCAGGAGAACTTCGATGCCGCTAATTAACGTGGTCGTCATCTTAATCGTTGTTGGTGTGCTGCTCTGGCTTGTCAACAACTACATACCCATGGACGGCAAGATCAAAAGCATCCTGAACGTGGTTGTCGTCATCTGCGTTGTGCTTTGGCTACTGCAGGCTTTCGGAGTGCTGGGATCATTGAGCAGCATTCATGTTGGAAAATGACGCGCCTCAGAGGTAGTCGCGGCATGGGCGCTCTCGTCCATGCTGACGGCTTCGAATTCGTCTCGACCTTCATGTCGCTTGCACGCGAGCGCCTTGAGCGAAATCGGTGGCGAGGTTTCCCGACAAATGTCCCGGTTACCGTAATTCAAGCGCGTCGCAAGCGGCCGGTCGGCGCTCGCAGAAGCTTGATGGCGGGAGAGCCGGCGGGGCGCGAGTTTCTGAAGCCTTGAGACTGCGATAAATCACGGCGAGGGCCGGTCAGGCCCCCCCAATTTGGGCCCCAAAATAGCCCTGAGTACTTTCCGAGGCTGGCGGCCGTTCACCGACAGGTAAAATATGAAAATCGCAATCGGACCCCGATAACCAAGGATTTCGAATCATGACCAATCCGACCGGAGAGCAGATCTCGAAAAAAAGCGCCGACGTCCTATCCAAGAGCGCACACGCCGCTGAAAAGATCGCCAAAGACAGTTCCAGCACTCTGACCGAAAGCGGAAAGGGCGCGGCCGAGGCCCTGAAGGAGTTGACCAAGGCGTATCAGGAATTGGCGGCAAGGAATGTCAAGAACCTGACCGCCGTCATGGAGGAGCTCGTCGCCGTGAAAAGCCCGGCGGAGTTTATGGAATTGCAGCAAAGGTTGATCAAGGACGGCGTTGAAGCCGCCGCCGGCGATAGCCGTCGGATAGCCGAATTGACGACCGCCGTATTCACGGCCGCTCTGGAGCCTGTGAAAAAGCAGTTCGAAGCGGTGCAGAAGGCGTCTCGCCTCTAAGCAGCAATTCGTTGGCGCGCCAACGAATCGTTGCTTAGGCTTTTTGATTTAGCAGGATTTTTGTCCGAAAACCGGCGGCCACTTTTCGGAAATCCTGCTTAGGGCAGGATATCAATCCGGCCCCAATGCTTTTTTCGAGCCGCGCTTCGTCACCGACGTGCGGCTTTTCCTCATGGAAACGCTTGTCTTATGAATTTCTGCGCCGTTGAGGCGAAAATGGAACCGCTGGGAGCGGGTGGCGCCCCTCTCGTCAGCGGCGCTATTTTGCTTCGTGAGCATCCTTAAGCTCGCCAGCAGACGGGGCCGATGGTAGTCTTGAAAACGTTGCCGCTAGGATTGGGGGGAGACCGTCGTGCTGACACTCGTCATTGGTATCCTGATTATCGTCGTCGTTGGCGCGATCTTGTTCTGGGTCATCGATAAATTCGCTCCCGATCCGCGGCTGGCGCAGCTTCTCAAGCTGCTGGTGGTGCTGGTCTGTCTGGCGTCGATCGTGGCCCGGTTATATCCGCTGTTTGGATCTTCCACTGCTCCGTAGCGGACGCCCCGAAATTCGACGCCCGTCGAGTTGGGGCCCGTATGACGCTCGGAATTGCCGGCGTGCATGTGGCTGCCCTATGCGTTCGACCTCTATCCAGCGCACCTTGCCGATCGCATGCGCCGGCAGGGCGCGGCTATTGGCGATGCCCATGGTCACCGTAACGATTTCGTTCGGAGCGGATTTAATGCTTGCCATTCATGCGTCCCTGCGGATATGAACAGCCGCTGATAAACCCGGGGAAATCATGATTGCTATCGCGCGGGAAATGACTCAGTTTCTCTTGCAGAGAAAGAGATTCTGGCTTTTTCCGATCATACTCATGCTTGCCGTGTTTGGAGGCCTGATGATAGCCGTACAAGGTTCGGCGATCGCGCCTTTCATCTACACGCTGTTCTAGGCGAACGTTTTCCGGTTTCTCCGGCCGTCGCCTGAACGCTCCCGCCGACCATTGGGCCGTGATCCTTGAGAAGCCGATCGTCGGCAATGTCCGACGCGGCTCGGCGGCTTCGGTCCGTGGAGCGGGCCTGACAGCCGCTCAGTTGTGACACGCCTCGCGGGGCAAGCGGGTGGGAGGCTCGCTGCTTTGAAAAGCTGGATCAAGAACACCATCCTTTTCGTGATGGCCTGGGCCATGGCGCTGGGCGGAATCGAACTCGCCTTGCGCCTCTTCGGCGACGACGTGCTCGCCATGGGCAATCAATTCGTCTTCTATCGCTTCGACCCGAAGCTCGGCTGGAGCAACCGGCCAAATTCGAGCGGCTACCTGGTGCGCGCCGAATATCGGGTTCCCGTCGAGATCAACTCGGTCGGCATGCGCGACCGGGAGCCGCCGCCTCGGGTGGAAGGCCGGAAGCGGATCGCCGTCCTCGGCGACAGTTTCGTCTGGGGCGTCGGCGCGCGATATGGCGAGCGCTTCACTGAAGTGCTCCAGCGGAAATTGCCGCAGCTCGATGTCCTCAACTACGGCGTCTCCGGCTTCGGCACGACGCAGGAGCTGGCGCAGCTCGACAGCGTGCTTGACGCGAAACCCGACTATGTGGTTGTGGCGCTGTGCCTCTCCAATGACGTGACCGACTCGATCAGCCCCTTTGGCCAGGGCTACAATCGGCCGTTCGCCCGCCGGGGGCCGGACGGAAAGGTCGAAATCACCGGCTATCCGCTCGTCAATGTCAGGGCGATCGGGGCCAAACTCATCGGCGCGGATTCGGGAATCCGCCTGTTCGCTCTGGTTAATCTGGCGCGCGAGGCGATGGCCGGTCCCAATCCCGCCCTGAACGCCCCGCGCTTCAAGACGGATCTTCAGGTCGCCGATTACGAGCTCTACACGCCGGATGACAAGCTTGCGCCCGAAGCGCGGGAGAGGAAGCGGAAGGCGCTGGACATCGAGGCCGATCTGCTCGCGGAAATGAACGCCGAGGTGACCCGCAGGATCGGAGCAGGACGTTTCCTTGTCGCTCTTGTGCCCACCAAATGGGAGGTCATGCCGCAGCTTCTGCCCGCCATTGCGCGGTCAAATGAAATCGGCGACCAGTTGCTCGCGCGGCTGCGCGCCCGCGGCGTCAACACGCTCGACCCGCGCGCAAAATTCACGGCCGAGGATTTCTGGCGCAAGGATGGCCATTGGAACGCCGAGGGTCATGTCGTCTTCGCGGACGCCCTGGCCGAACGCCTTTCCGCTCAGCCTGCCGTGCATCCCTGACGGCCGGGACGATCAGTCGAGCTCATATTTGTTCTTGTAGTCTTCCCGCAGCGCCGCGTCCTGATCGTGCTTCTCAAGCACGCAGCGGCCGACGACCAGCACGTCGATATCGGTTCCCATGAAGCAGCGGAAGGCGTCTTCCGGCGTGCAGACGATGGGCTCGCCCCTGACATTGAAGCTGGTGTTGACCACCAGGGGACAACCGGTCAGCTCGAAGAATCGCGAAATCAGCGCGTGGTAGCGCGGATTGGTGTCGGCGCTGACGGTCTGGATGCGCGCCGAATAGTCGACATGGGTGACGGCGGGTATTTCCGAACGAATGACGTTGAGCTTGTCGATGCCAAACAGCGCCTGCTCCTCTGCCGTCATTTTCCGCCTGCGGCGCTCGACCACGTCGGCGACGAGAAGCATATAGGGGCTGTCGTCCTCGAGTTCGAACCATTCGCCGACCTGCTCGCGTAGCACGGAAGGCGCGAAAGGCCGGAAACTCTCGCGATATTTCACCTTCAGATTGAGCGTCTTCTGCATGGCGGGCGAGCGGGGATCGCCGAGGATCGACCGGCCGCCCAGGGCGCGCGGGCCGAATTCCATCCGTCCCGAAAACCAGGCGACCGCCTTTTCGGCGGCGAGCGCCTTCGCCGCGAAATCGATCGCCTCGCCTTCTTCGAGCGTCCGGAATTTCGCGCTCGCGCCGGTCAGCCGCCGCTCGATGTCGTCCTGCGCGAACTCGGGCCCGAGATAGGCGCCGCGCATGCTGTCCTTGCCGGGCGTCACCCGGCGCGGCTGCTTCAGCTCGCCATGCCACAGGGCCAGCGCGGCGCCCAGCGAGCCGCCGGCGTCGCCGGCCGCCGGCTGCGCCCAGAGGCGCTTGAACGCCCCGTCGCGCAGGATCTTGCCGTTGGCGACGCAGTTGAGGGCGACGCCGCCCGCCAGGCACAGGTTCGGAATGTCATATTCCCTGCGCAAGTTCCGGGTGATCTTCAGCACGATCTCTTCGGTCACGTCCTGAACCGACCGCGCCAGGTCCATATGGAACTGGGTCAAGGGCTCCTTGTCGGGCTGCCTTGCCTTCGCCTTGAACAGGTCGGCGAATTTCTCGTTGGTCATGGTCAGGCCGGTGCAATAATTGAAAAAAGACTGGTCGAGCCAGAAACTGCCGTCGTCTCCGACGCTGACGATATTGTCGAGAATGAGCTGCTTGTATTTGGGCTCGCCATAGGGGGCGAGGCCCATCACCTTGTATTCCCCGGAATTGACCTTGAAGCCGGCAAAATAGGTGAAAGCCGAGTACAACAGGCCGAGCGAATGCGGAAAAAGGATTTCCTTTTCGAGGGTGAGTTCGCGGCCGCGGCCGATCCCCGCCGTCGTCGTCGCCCATTCGCCGACGCCGTCCAGGGTGAGCACCACCGCTTCCTCGAATGGCGAGGGATAGAAGGCTGAAGCCGCATGCGACAGGTGATGCTCGGAGAATTTGAGCCGGCCGTCGTCGTGGAAGGCCGGGTCGAGTTTGCGGAACTCGCGGATCAGCATGTCCTTCTGGAACAGCTTTTCGCGCAGCCAGACGGGAATCGCGCTGGCGAACGAGGCGATGCCTTTCGGCGCGAAGGCGAGATAGGTTTCAAGCAGCCGTTCGAATTTCAGAAACGGCTTTTCGTAAAAGACGATGTGATCGACATCGTTGATTCCGAGACCCGCCTCGCTCAGGCAATAATCGACGGCATGGCGCGGAAAAGCGGCGTCGTGCTTCTTGCGCGTGAACCGCTCCTCCTGGGCGGCGGCGACGATCTCGCCGTCGCGCACCAGGCTGGCGCTGGCGTCGTGATAAAAAGCCGATATGCCGAGGATGGAGACCATAAGCCTGAACTTTCCGCAACCAGATGTGAATCAGCGTCGGCCCGGCTCTGACCTGCGTTTCGGGCCGTTCCGGCATGAGCCGGTCAAAGGCGTTTTGCTAGAATTGATTGCGCATGCTCGAAGGATGTTCCGGATCGTGGCTTCTTTGGCTCCAGAAGCTGTCCTTGCGTTTCGCTGCGGGGCCGATCTTGAGCACGTCATGGCCAATCGCCCGCAGGAACGACAGCAAACGGCGTCACGACGACGAAAAAAAAGAAGCCCATGATCAGCGGGGACACGATCTTGTTCAGCATCTGGCCGAGTTGAAACCACAGGCGGTTCAGCGGCGCGAGCCAGGCGGGCGCGACCAGCGCAATGGCCAGAAAGACGGCGGCGACCGGAAGGGCCCACCAGCGTATCGCGCCATGGCCGCGCAGGGCGGGCAACAGGCCGACCAGCGTGAAAAACGCAGCGAAGACAAGGCCGAAATTGCGCTCTGAGCCTGCCTCCACGTGATGATGGGACTTGTGTTCGGACATGATGCGCTCCTTGCAAGGCGGTCGGACAATCAGGGCGACGTCCGGTTCCAATCGCGCCTCCGCCGCTGCGCCGCAAGCGAGGATGCATCGGCAACAATAGGTCATCCTTCAGGACGGAGCGATGATATAGCGCGGCGATGGCCTGAATGAAAGCCAACCCGACGATGGCAGGCGCCGCGGCGTCAGCCGGCATCAAGCCCGACAGCAATGGCGCCCGATCTGACATTTGTTTCACCGATCGCCCTCATGGCGCATCGATGCCGCCGCGGGGCCCACTCCATGCCCATGTTCCGCCATTGTCGCAGGCGTGTCGGCGTGGGGCGCGGAAAATTAAGATTTCGTATCACGCGCCCGTGACACAATTCATATTGCGTCCCCTTAACTCCTTTAAGAGCTAGAATTTCCACTTCCCGAGAACTTCGTCTATGCTGTTCCTCGTTGAAGAGGGAGGAACCGATGAAAGCGAGAATTTTCGCGCTGACGCTCGCCGCTGCTGCGGGCGTAGGTCTGTCCGGATGCGCGACGGGCAGCTATTGCGATCCAGTCCTCGGCTGTGGCTATGGCACCGGCTATAGCTATGGCTATGGCGGCTATCCCGCCTATTATTACGCACCCGGTACTTATTATGGCGGCTATGGCTGGGGCGGCGGCTATGGCGGCGGCTATGGCTATGGCGGCCGCTGGGCTCGCGGCGGCTGGGGTCGTGGTGGTTGGGCTCATGGCGGCTACGGCGGACGCGTCGTTGGCCTGCGCGGCGGCGGTTTTGGCCGCGGCGGTTTCGCGCGCGGCGGTGTCGCCCACGGCGGTTTTGGCCGCGGCGGCGTCGGTCGCGGCGGCTTCCATCGTTAAGCTCGCGGGAACGGGGCGGTTCGCGCCGCCCCGTCGCCGCGCCGCAGTTTTATAGCGCGCTCTTCGCGCATCACGACAATTTTGTGCTTATGGGCTGACGGGGATGCCGCTTCGGGGCGGCGTCCACCCCATCATTGTTTTCGCTCGGCCCGTTCCTGTCGCCGTAACGAAGATTTGATCAGATCTTGCCCGCTTTGTGCAAGACGCCATAGACCTGTTCCAGCAGCGCGCCATTGCGGTTTTGTTTCTCGTCGGGCTGGCTGTTGAGGCCGACGACGATGACCGCGCCGCTGGTGGGGAAATAGCCATAAAGCACGCGGTAGCCTAGCGTCATGCCCTGGTAGAACCAATAGGCGCCGAGCGCCGGCCGGTAGCCCGCGCCGACGCCAAGCCCGAACGCGCCCGGATTCTTTTCGGAAGGGCCGGCGATGGCCTCGCCGGTCTTGTCGGAGACGACCGTCATCAGTTCGCGGCGCTGTTTTTCCGCCAGCAGCGGCCCTTCATAGAGCGCGCGCGCCCAGCGCGCGACGTCGTCCATCGACGAGACGATGCCGCCCGCGCCCTGCATCCAGGAGACGCTGTCGTTCTTGACGTCGCGGCCGAGGAGCGGGGCGAGCAGCTTGTTGTCGGGATCGTGGCTGAAAAAGTAGCCGGAGACCATGCGATCCGTGATCGACGCCGGATAGAGGTTTGTTTCGTAATAAGTATTCTTCAACCCGACCTGTTCAGCCAGATCGCGCGCCACGTCGGCGTAGGGTTTGCCGCCGGCCTTTTCGATGATCATCTGGGCCAGGATGTAATTGGTGTTCGAATAGGTCCAACCGCTGACGGGCTTGGGCTCGCCATCGTGCGGATAGGCCGCCGCGACCAGTTCCAGCGGCGTGAACGTGTGGCTGGGGTCGTCGCCCATGACCTTGGCGATGGACGGCTGATTGTCGTAGCCGGGAATGGGGCTGGTCATATCGAGCAACTGGCGGATCGTGACCTCCTTCCAGGCGGGATATTGCGGCAGCCATTGGCCGAGCTTGTCCTCGATCGTCAGTTTTTTCGCGGCTTCAAGCCGCAGGATCGCGACGGAGGTGAACGACTTGGTGATGCTGCCGATCTCGAACAGGTCGGCCGGCGTGACTCTTGCGCCCGCGTCCGGATATTTGGTCGAACCCGCCGCGAGATTGATGTTTTCGCCGGCGCCCTTCAGGCTGATGCTCAAAGACGCGGCGGAAATGTGCTCCGGCTCCCGGCGCGTCGCCACGAAATTGTCGAGCGCCTGCTGCAGGGCGGGCCGAAGCTCCGCATCGCGCGATTGGGCGGCGGCGGGCGACCACGCGCTCAGCGCGATCAGGAGGACGACAAGCGTTCGAACCATGGGCGCCTCGCAGGGGTTGGACTAACGCATTATGGCCGCGCGCCGCGCCGTTGGCTCGCAATGACGAACGGAGCGCCACACTACCGCAAAAGATCGGCGGCGCCACGGCCGCCGATTTATGCCATAGGTATCATGGCGCCGGGGTTACGGCGCCAGAGCACATTATTGACGCTCGTCGCGCTTGCCGTCAGCAATTCACAGGCCACGTGAGATCAAATTAGCGCCCTGTCACGGGAACCCGGTTCAATCCGCGGGGATGGGTTCGGCGTGAGGGATGTTGTTGGCGCGCATGTAATCAAGTTCCGCGGGCGTCGCGAAATTCCGGTCCCAATTGTCGAGATACGGTTGAATCACCCTTCGGTAGAGCGGAGGGATGAGCGAGATCAGGATGAGCGCGAAATAGGTATAGGGCAGGTTCGGAGATTTCACCGAGATTTTCAGTTCGCTGCTCTGGCGCAGCGGATGGAGGTGGTGGTCGCTGTGGCGAGAGATATTATACAGCATCGCGCAGGTGACGGTGAGATAGACATCCCAGCTGAGGCGCTCGTCGATGCGTTCGTTTTCGAGGCGGATTAGGCCATAATGCTGAATATAGCCGATGCTTTCGAGGATGACGCGCGTGACAGACGCCGCTGCGAGAAAGGCGAGGGCCGACGGGACGCCGCCGATGACGAAGCAAACCGCGACATAGAAGAGCGGGATCGCCCAGGCCGTGAGAAACCTGTTATTGAGCGAAAACAAGGGCAGGCCGAGGCGCTTCAGGCGCGCGGCTTCGAATTTCGCGGCGTAACGGGTGCTTCCGGAAATGGAGCGCCGCATGAAGGCGTAAAGGCTTTCGCCGCGCCTTGCCGTGCCGGGGTCGGTGGCGAGGCCCACCTGGCGATGATGGCAGTAGGGATGCTGGAGGGAAAAGACGGGATCGAAAGCCAGCGCGCTCATCCATTGGGAAATGATATGGTCCGATCTTGAATTGAGGCGGTGAGACAATTCGTGCGCGGTGCTTTGCCCGACGCCCCACAGGAAACCATTGGCGAGGATGGCGACCAATTTGTCGACAGTGGAACTTGCCGCGCGCGCGGCGTTCAGGTCCACGCCAACGTGTCGCAAGCCGGCGACGAGGTGAAGCGGATCGCCCTCGGTGAAGTAATGCGCGAGCAGCACCCCATTCGTGAGCATCAGGGGCAAGCCCATGCGCGCAAGGAAATCATGCAAAGCCTGCGGGGGATTTTCCGGCTCGGTCAGGTCATAGGGAGATCTGACGTTCCCGATGAGGACGATCGCGATGACGATCAGAAAGTTGAACCAGATCCACGGTCCGCCGAGCAGCAGTCCGGCGAGGACGAGAAGGAAGGCGACGTTCTGAAAGGCAAAGCGCGAATGGGAGATCGCGGCCATAAAAGGCGACGAAAAGCGGATGCGTTTCGCCGTCAATACTTGTGCCTGCGTCATGTATCCGTCGTGCATTTCAGTGGGACATTTGAGCGGCCTCAGGCGCGGAGGCCCCAACTTATTCGCTTCATGTTATGCGCCCCGCGCGCGATGGCGCAAGCGGCGGTTTCGGTTACGGTGACAGTGAACTTAATCGTTCTTGCTCGCTCTGTTCGTTGACCTTCGGCTTGGGGCGGCACTGGACGTCAATAAAGTGCACTGTCACCGTAACCGGGGCGACGCCGCGCTCAGCGCGATCAGGAGGACGACAAGCGTTCGAACCATGGGCGCCTCGCAGGGACTGCGCACTTTAATTGACGCAAGGGCGCCCAACGTTGCCCTTCGCGAGCGGTTTCATGGACTGTTCCCGCACCGCAACGGCGAGCGCCGTCATCGCGCGGAGCGTCCGCGACGAAGCGATCCACCTTGCGGGCGGGTCGCCATTTGGATCGCTTCGCGGAACCCGTCATCGGAACGGCTGAAAGCCGGATCCGTTGGCTCGCGATGACGGCCTAAAATTTGAAGTTTTTCTTGAGAATGTCGGCGAGTTGCCGCGCGGAGGCCTCATCCAGCTGAAAAGTCTGGCTCTTTTTTCCAGGAAATTCGCGCGAAGAGCGTCCGTAACTATCGAATTGAATGAAACGACGGCCATCGCGTTCAAAAAAGGAAAAGGTTGCCTCGGCTTCGTCATGGATCGAATTCCGCTCCATGCTATTTTCGATAAAGGATTTTATCAGAGCCATCAGAAACGCTCCCGAACCCCACGAATCAAATCAATCTCTATTCTGCAAATCTCCGATCGCACTTTCAAGCAGCGCTTTTGCCTTTCCGTTCGCGGACGCCGTTATTGCGACGAGCGCCGGGGACGAAGCAATCCACGCCGCGGGCCGCCAGCGACATGGATCACCTCGGTGCGCTCGCGATGAAGGTTGGAGCCCGAAACACACGACCAGGAAAATCGGCGGCGCGATGGCCGCCGATTTATGCAATTGGTATCATGTCCCCGTAATTCGTAATTCGGGCTTTCTGCCGGTCGCGAAACCGCCGCGTCGCCAGCGTGGCGGAAGGCAAGGATTGCGAAAGTCGATACGTGAGTTGATGACGTCGGGGGTGGAATATCCCTTGCCGACGGGGACTTGGCCGAGGCGGCGGCGAAAATGGCCCACCTGCAGTAGTGGCGCCCGATCACGTAGCCCCGCCGATTTATCGCCATCTTTTCGCCTTTTTGCTTCGACGATCGTCCTTTCCGATCTGTCGCACCAACTCGTCCGAGTTTAGACTTAAGCCGAGGCTTGCAATTGCGTTCTTTGCAGCACTTAAAATGGCTAGGCGGTCTTTGGATTCAGATTGGCTCCAGTATACACGCCACATCAGGTGCGTGGCGATGTTCATTTGGAAAAAATATGATTTTGGCAGTGACCGCAGGGCAATGGATAAAGCTTTCTCGCCTGCTTCTGAGTCGATATCTATCAGCCAAATGCATTTTATAACATTCGCTAGCTTGCCATCAACCCTTGTATTCTGAAGCGTTCTAGAAAGAACCTTGTGATGCGCCAATTCGCACAATTGCGCCGAGATGAATCGATACGGCCAGCTAAACGTCGAGAATTCCAGTATCTCAACTAGTGTCGTGATAAGGCGTTTCGTGTCTTCCGCCCCGGCATTGTCATCTTTATTGGTTAGCCTTTCGATTAGTTCGGTGTCGTTTACGACCTTTTCTTTAATTTCGTCAAAATTAAAAGCCAGCATCTGCGCGGTCAAATGATGAAGCAAGTGCGAAGCGAGTGTGGCTATTCGAGTGGCCAAATCAATCTTTACATCCTTGACAAGGTGTTCTGAGCCAGAGCCTAGGAGTATTAGGGCAAGGTACCAATCGCCTATGGCAGAGCTAAGGTCCTTAATGTCCTTGAAGTTATCAGTTACGCGCTTTTTAATGTCGTCTCCGGTTTTTCCGACCTTTTCGCGTACTTCATCAGCAGCATCGAGCAGTCTTTGTTTCTTTTTCGCGCCGCCTCTTCCGCTATGAACCTCGTCGATCGCATTTTCCAACCGCTTTTCAAGCGCGGCCAGGCGGGCAGGTTGCCTTAGCCACGCAGGACGGACTTCGTCGGTCATGAGAATGTTTTTGGTATCGTCAACCGCGTATTGGGCGATTGCGAGGTCTAACCGCTTGCGCAAGCGATTGACGATTTCGAGATCTGGCCCAATTTCACAGTATAGGTCAAACGTTGAGTCATCGAATTCGCCATCTGTCACCTGAAAATATGCTTTTGCTCTCAGCGTTCCCCTCATTTTCAGATGATGCCAAAAGCCTCGGAAAACACGCGATTTTCGCGTAGGAGTTGCTGATATCGCTCAATGAGGGGCTTGAGTCTTTCGTCCGGCATGTTGGGGATGAGTTCGTAAAGCAGGCATCCCTGGCGAAACAGGGAATGAACGCGTCGCTTGGCGGTGCTGGTTCTCAACTGCCGGTCCATTCCGAGGCTTTCGCCAGCGGCGCCCAATACCGTCAGCAGCATGATGGCGAAAGCGTTGAGCAGCAACAGGCGATCTCGGCGCTGCGGGTCATCGATCCTCAGCGTGCTCATGCCCATTCCAAAGCGAAGGTCCTTGCTGTCCCGGAAGCTGGGCTCGATGGTCCACCTTTTCGAGTACAGATTGACGATCTGCGCCGCAGAGAGCGCGCCATCGCTGGCGGCAAGATGCCAGGCTTCCTTCATGCCCGAGGCTTTCACGCATACGACCGCCCCGACCTTCTGGCGGGCGGCGGAGATTTCGGCGTCGCGCAATTTCCGCGCTCGTCCGCCCTTGCCGACCCAATCGCCGGCTTCGCGCGTTTCGCCATCGGCGGCCCTGACATGGGTGCTGGAGCGAAAGCGGATGACATATTGAAAGCCAAGGGCGTCGAGGAATTCGAACAGCTTGACGTCGCCAAAGCCGCGGTCGGCCAGAATGGTCGCGGTCACCCCCTCGGGCAGCAGCGCCTTTAATCGGGCCAGGCACAAATCCTCGAAATCGTTGCGCTGGTCCTTCAATTCGTCCTTGTCGACGGTCAGCCAAAGCAGCGGCGTCGCCCTGCCGTGGTTCGTGACGAGATGCAGCGCAAGCGTGCACTGGTTGTCGCGATCGAAATCCGTCCAATCCATCGCCACGACGATCTCGCGGCGCTCTCCGACGACCTCGGCGATCCAAGACCCGAACAAGTCCCAAGGCGCCACGCCCGAGTTGCTGAGCAACCGGTCGACCTGTTTGATCGCCGACTTGGCGATCAAGCCACGCGCTGTGGCCAGAGCCTGTCCAATCAAGGAAACAGCGAGCGCCGCTCCGGTCATCACCCCGAGCGTGCCGTTGGCCAGCGACAGGATGCGCTTGGCATGCAGATCGTCGCCGAACACGCGCTTCAAAAATTCCTGAATGAAATCAAATCGCTCCTTCGACGCGCGCATGGCTCCCCCTGCCGGCTGATTCTCCGTCCTACAGCTCGGGGATAACGAAAATTTAGGCTTTTCCAAGTCGCGCAAAAATGGGGGGATTCATGAGGCTTTTGCTAGCTCATTTTCTTTCGAAAGGGCGGTAGCTAGCAAATATTTTTCGATGAACGGCAAGGCAAAGCGAACTCTATCGTTTGCAAATGTCAATATGCCTTTCGCGACGAAATCGTTTACGAACAAAAGCGGGTCTATATCAAAGTCGTAAATGTCAGCAAAATTTCGAGTGTAATCAATAAGTTCTGATTGCGTAAATGATGCTTTTTCTACATTGAGCTTAACCGTTAACTTTCGCAAAAAGGTGGTCCTAGTCGTTCTATTCAATTGAACTTTAGCGGTATCACCTGCGACAACGAAGCTTAAAAATCCATCGGTCGCCAGTTGGATTAATTCTGACCGGCGATTCGCTTGTAAAAGCTTTTGCAGACTGTCTTTTGATATCCCTGCGAAGTAGGTGGGGTGAGCAGAGAGATTAAAACGTTCAAACGTTTTGCTAAGTTTTAATGAAATTACCTCCGATTCCATCTCCGTCATATCAAAATTTAATCTCACAAAATTTGTTAATTGCATAAATGAGACATTGGTAATCTCAAATGCTTCAGCTCCGGTGCTGACTAAAAAATCGCCTTCGGTTATGAGGTCACCTTGATTTTTGGTTATGAACACAAATCGCGCATCCACATTTTCGCGGAATTGTTTGATAAGAAATTCTTTCTTGGTCTGGTTTGCAAGTGGTATGCCGTCGATCACGAAAACCGGCTGTATTCCGGACTGGGTTGTGATGCCGTCGACACTGGTTTGAGCGCTATGCGTCAACGTGTGCTTTGGCGGCCTGATGTCGTCGCCGTTGACGACAATTGGCACGAGTTGTTTCTGGTTTACGACGACTGTTAGAAGTTCATTTGCGATTACCCATGGTAAGCTATCGTCGGGATAATTTCTATCTAGACTAAAAAGTGTAACACGATGACTTATTATCGCGTCAACGATTTCAACCGGAGTTTGCGCGGTTGGCTTGTTGCCGATCAAACCGTGCTTGAAATGTCTAGCTCTAGGAAGGGGTAATTTATATCCCTTGTTTATCAATCGATAAGCGTGCGATAGCTCGCGGAGCTTTGCGTCGATTTCGTTATTGATGTTGTCAATGATCGTGACGAGTGATGGCTGAACTGACGGGACCGCTGTTTGTTGCGGAAGGGTGAGCTGCGGTTGTTCATATTGTCTTCTGCCGAGGATGAATTCTTTGACATGCGGATTCAGTAGTTGCGCCTTCAGAAAAGATGACGCGTTTTGCGCTGCCATTTTTCTTGTAATGCCGCCCGTCGTCTTTTCAAGTTCAGCTTTACCGACGGCTAAATCGGATATTCCTCGTATGGCAATCGCCGGGATTCGCCGAGTTTTAGCCTCATCAAAGACGCCTCCTGACTCGGTTTCAATTGCGAGCACCTTTCGGCTCGCGTCTTTGAGGCTTGCGTTGTAATCGCTGCTTTCTGAGACGGCGCCGCAGGCGATCGTACCGCCCATGCTTTTCGGTTCGGCCAGCACGCTAATTATGTCGCGGCCCTTCGATTGCGGAAGCTTTGCAATTTCCGATTGCAGCGCGATTTTTTGTTTTGCTTGCCATTCCTGATGGATATTTTCGATATTCGGGCGCGTTCGCAAGAAGTTAAATGCCGCGGTTAGCGTATTGGGCGTCTCATAATATTTTGGAAAAAACTTCAGCGTAGCTTTGTCGTCTCCGTCGGATGCTTTCGCATTATCGAGAACGTCCAGAATTTCTCCCGTATAGCACACGTCACAAAGGGAAAGGTCTTTGGATAGCGCTCCAGCAATACCAAGGCATACAACGATCCCAACATCAAATTCATCCGTAATTGTTCGGAGCGCCTTTTCCGAAGATGGTCGGCCCATTTCGAAGGCTTGAACTGCGATGATACGGAGATCAGGATCGGGGGAATCCATTTCGTACCGCCAATATAGAGGCGTACTATAATCTTTTCTCCACGGGAATTGCGATCTAAATTCCTTGAGCTCTTCCTCTAGCGGAATAACGATAGCTATATCAAAATACTCGCGCGACATTTATTCGGTGCCCCGTGTTTTGTCAGTGTGCCGAAGCGCTTCACTTGTGAAGGGTCGTCAAATGAGCGTCCCGTGGTCGTGGATGGTTCCATAAATAAGAAAAAGGCATTTAACGTGTGTCTGCCTAATTCCCGGAGGATTACAGCCAAAGGCGAGAGTAACGACTTTTTTGTAGACGGGCACATCGTTGCCGCCTTAGTTTTCTGCCTCAACTACACCCCGTCGTCGCCCCACAGGTATCGCACTTCAAACACGTCCCATTGCGCACCAGCGTAAAATTCGCGCACTCAGGACACGCCTCGCCGATATAGCCTTTCATCCGCGCTTCGGCCCTTTTGTCGAGGGCTTCGTCGGGGAGTTTGGTTGGCGGGGTCCAGGTCAGGGTGTCGAGCAGGCTGGCGGCGTCGGGCTCGACCAGGGCGCCGGGTTTCAGCGCCGTGGCGCCGAGGCTGACCACTGCGACCGTCGGCGTTTTGGTCGGCTCGGGCGTGTTGGACTGGACCAGCATCAGCTTGTCGGCTTTCGAGCGCACAAAACCGCGCGAGACGAAGCGCGAGGTCGGCGAGGGCTGGCCCGAAGACGGCGCGCGGCCCTGGTCGTCGCCTTTGCCCATCGCCGCATGGCCGATGTCGGACGGGTCGACATGGGCGAGGTCGTTGCGGCCGAGATAGGAAATCGCCAGTTCGCGGAACACATAATCAAGGATCGAGGTCGCGTTCTTGATCGCGTCATTGCCCTGCACGAAACCCGCCGGCTCGAAGCGGGTGAAGGTGAAGGCGTCGACATATTCCTCCAGCGGCACGCCATATTGCAGGCCGACCGAAATGGCGATGGCGAAATTGTTCATCAGGCTGCGGAAGGCGGCGCCTTCCTTGTGCATGTCGATGAAAATCTCGCCGATGCGGCCGTCCTGATATTCGCCGGTGCGCAAATAGACCTTGTGGCCGCCGACCACGGCTTTCTGGGTATAGCCTTTTCTGCGGTCGGGCAGCTTTTCGCGCTCGCGCCTGCGCTCGACGCGCTCGATCACCCGCTCGACGATGCGCTCGGCGATCTGGGTCGTGCGCGCCGGATGGTTCTGGGCCATGAAAGCGTCGAAAGCGTCCTCGTCCTCCGCCTCGTCATCGGCGATGAGCTGGGAATTGAGCGGCTGCGACAGTTTGGAGCCGTCGCGATAAAGCGCATTGGCCTTGATCGCGAGGCGCCAGGACAACAGATAGGCCGCCTTGCAATCCTCGACCGAGGCGTCGTTGGGCATGTTGATGGTTTTCGAGATCGCGCCCGAGATGAAAGGCTGCGACGCCGCCATCATGCGGATGTGGCTCTCGACCGAGAGATAGCGTTTTCCGGTGCGCCCGCAGGGATTGGCGCAGTCGAAAACGGGCAGATGTTCGATTTTAAGATGCGGCGCGCCTTCAAGCGTCATCGCGCCGCAGACATGGATATTGGCGGCGTCGATCTCTGCCCTGGTGAAGCCGAGGAAGGAGAGCAGTTCGAAACTCGGATCGTCGAGCTTTTCGGCCGGGACTTTCAGCTCGTTGACCAAATAAGTCGGAGCCGAGGCCGAATTTGTTGAAGACGAATTTGATATCAAAAGTTCCCGGCAGGGCCTGGGCGATCTCCGCCAGTTTTTCCGCCGAAAAACCTTTTGACGCGAGAGTCGTCTCGTTGACGCCCGGCGCCTGTTTCAGACTGCCGTGGCCAACCGCGAAAGCCTCGATCTCGGCGATCTGGGCTTCGCCATAGCCGAGCGCCCGCAGGCCTTCCGGCACGGCGCGGTTGATGATCTTGAAATAGCCGCCGCCCGCGAGTTTCTTGAATTTCACCAGCGCGAAATCGGGCTCGATGCCGGTGGTGTCGCAATCCATCACCAGGCCGATGGTGCCGGTCGGGGCGACCACACTGACCTGGGCGTTGCGATAGCCGTGCTTTTCGCCAAGCTCCAAAGCCTTGTCCCAGGCCGCGCGGGCGTGGACGATCAGGTCCTGATCGGGGCAGGAGGCGGCGTCGAGCGCGACCGGCGTCACCGCGAGGCCTTCATAGCCATCGCTCTGGCTATGGGCGGCGCGGCGGTGGTTGCGGATGACCCGCAGCATGGCGCCGGAATTTTCCGCATAGCGCGCGAAGGCGCCGCGCTCTTTCGCCATTTCCGCCGAGGTCGCATAGCACACGCCGGTCATGATCGCCGACAGCGCGCCGCACAGGCTGCGGCCTTCGGGCAAGTCATAGGCAAGGCCCGAGGACATCAGCAAGCCGCCGATATTGGCGAAGCCGAGGCCGAGCGTGCGGTAGTCGTAAGAAAGCTGGGCGATGGCGCGCGAGGGGAATTGCGCCATCAGCACCGAGATTTCCAGCACGACGGTCCACAGCCGCACCGCATGTTCATAAGCCGCGACGTCGAACTTTTTGGTCTGCGGATCGCGGAACTGCAACAGGTTCAGCGAGGCGAGATTGCAGGCGGTGTCGTCCAGGAACATATATTCGGAGCACGGATTGGAGGCGCGGATTTCGCCGCCCGCCGGGCAGGTGTGCCAGTCGTTGATCGTGGTGTGGAATTGCAGGCCGGGATCGGCCGAGGCCCAGGCGGCATAGCCGATCTTTTCCCACAGTTCGCGGGCGGCAAGAGTCTTGGCGGCCTTGCCGTCGGTGCGGCGGATCAGGCTCCACGGCCCATCCTGCTCGACCGCGCGCAGAAAACCGTCGGTGACGCGCACCGAATTGTTGGAGTTCTGGCCGGAGACGGTCAGATAGGCTTCCGACTGCCAGTCGGTGTCATATTCGGGCAGGTCGAATTCGCGGAAACCCTGTTTGGCATATTGGATCACGCGCTTGATGAAACTGTCCGGGCACTGGGCGCGGCGGGCGAGCTTGATCTCGCGTTTCAGGGCGGGGTTCTTTTCCGGGTTGAAGCAATCGTCGCCCGAGCCCTCGCAATTCACCGCGGCCTTGAACACCGCCTTCATGTGCTTGCGCATGATTTTCGAGCCGGCGACCAGAGCCGCGACTTTTTCTTCCTCGCGCACCTTCCAGTCGATGAAGGATTCGATGTCGGGGTGGTCGACGTCCACCACCACCATCTTGGCGGCGCGCCGCGTGGTGCCGCCGGACTTGATCGCGCCCGCCGCGCGGTCGCCGATCTTCAGGAAAGACATCAGGCCGGAGGATTTTCCGCCGCCGGAGAGCTTTTCGTTTTCCGAGCGCAGCGACGAGAAATTGGCGCCGGTGCCGGAGCCATATTTGAACAGGCGCGCCTCGCGCACCCACAGGTCCATGATGCCGCCCTCGTTGACGAGGTCGTCCTTGACCGACTGGATGAAACAGGCGTGGGGCTGCGGGTGCTCATAGGCGGATTCGGAGGCCTTGAGCACGCCGGTGTCGTAGTCGACGAAGAAATGGCCCTGGCCGGGGCCGTCGATGCCATAGGCCCAGTGCAGGCCGGTGTTGAACCATTGCGGCGAATTGGGCGCGGCGATCTGGCGCGCCAGCATGAAGCACATCTCGTCGAAAAAGGCCTGGGCGTCTTCTTCCGTGTTGAAATAGCCGCCCTTGAAGCCCCAATAGGTCCAGGCGCCGGCGAGGCGGTCGAACACCTGCTTGGCCGAAATCTCGCCGCCGAAGCGCTCCTTTTCGGGGAGCCGGGCCAGAGCCTCCTCGTCGGGGACCGAGCGCCACAGGAAGGAGGGGATGGAATTTTCCTCGACGCGCTTGAGCCGGGCGGGGACCCCGGCCTTGCGGAAATATTTTTGCGCCAGCACGTCGCAGGCGACCTGGCTCCAGGCGGCGGGAACCTCGATGCCGTTCTGGGAAAAGACGGTCGAGCCGTCCGGGTTGCGGATTTCGCTCTTGGTCTCCCGGAACTCGATGGTTTGATAGGGAGACTGTCCCGCCTTGGTGTAGAGCCGCTCGATCCGCATCATTTCCCCCGATTTGCGTCTGCCGCGACGCTTTTCAATAAGCTTGCCCGAATTCGTGAACCAACGCGCGAGAGCGAAGGCGCCGCATGAATCGCCGTTCCAGGGAAAGCCCCGGCCGGACGAGACGAACGCCTTGGTCACGCGACATGATTTGAAAGCTGCACGCGAACGCGGCTTTGGGGCGCGCGTTCGTCACTCCCCGGCGGGCCGTTGGGCCGCGCGCCCCTCGTCGAAATCGGGCTAAAGCCCTGCAACTTCGAGGCGGCCGGCGACGGCGCCGGGATGTCATGATTTAAATCCAGCTCGCGCGAAACGTCAAGATATTGCGTCAGTTTTCCACTCAACCACTACAATTTGAGGATTGCGGGGACAATTTCAACGGAATCTTAAGAAAGAATTTGCAATCGCCCCCCTGTTGGCGCAGCCACAAATTCGCCCCATTCACAAACCGAGCAAAGGTTTGAGAAGCGGAAGAATTATGCTGGTGAGGGCGCCGTTGAGGCCCATGGCGATTCCCGCGAAAGCCCCCGCGGTCGAATCAATCTGGAAGGCGCGGGCGGCGCCGATTCCATGCGAGGCGAGCCCCGCGGCCATGCCGATGGCGGACGGATCGGTGATTCGCAGCGCGCGCATCAGCGGCGTCAGGATGATGGCGCCGAACACGCCGGTCGCGATCACCAGGGCGGCGGTAAGGAAAGGCGCGCCGCCGAGTTTTTCGGCAAGCCCCATGGCGATGGGCGAGGTGACCGATTTCGGCGCCAGCGACGCCATGATTTCATGCGGCGCGCCGAGAAGCCAAGCGATTCCCACCGCGCTGACGATGGCGACGAGCGAGCCGACGCAAAGCGAAGCCGCGATCGGAAGCGCCGTGGCGCGCACCCGTTCGAGATTGCGGTAGAGCGGCACGGCCAAAGCGACGGTCGCCGGGCCGAGCAGGAAATGGATGAACTGGGCGCCGGCGAAATAAGTCTCGTAGCTGGTTCCGGTCGCTTTCAGCGCCACGATGATGAAAATCGCCGCCATGGCGACGAGATTGGCCGCCGGATGGCGGTTGCAGGCGATCGAGATCCGGTCGGCGACGAGATAAGCCACGAGAGTCAGCGTCAGCCAGGACAGCGGGCTGGCGGCGAGATAGACCCAGACTTCGGGGTGGGGCTTGAGCAGCGTGGGGATCATCGCTCGCTCCGCGCGAGCAGGCGGAAGGTGAGGGCGGTCGCGGCCTGGGCGAGTGCGGTGGACAGGGTCACCGCGAGAATCAGCGTCACCGCGTTGGCGGCGAGGACGTCGAAATAGCGCATCAGCCCGACCGAGGCCGGCACGAACAAGAGGGAGAGATGGCCGAGCAGGCCGTCGGCGGCGGCGCCGAGCTGTGGCGGCGCGGCGCGCGCGCCCTTGCCGCCGCGCAGAAGCAGAAAGGCGAACAGCAGGAACATGCCGAGCACCGGGCCGGGCAGCGGCAAGGCGAAGGCGTGGACCAGGAATTCCCCGGCCAGTTGGCAGGCCAGGATGGCGGCGAAGGCGGCGACCATTCGTGTTCTCCATTGGGCCGGCATCGGCGCGCGGCCCCGGCCCGGCGGCACGATAGAACAAGGTACGACTGGACAGAAGGTCACGACGCGGCCATATTCCGCGCCACTTATCGTCGGCGGGGCGAAAACGGGATCAAGCGCGATGAAATGGCTCGTCCAATTTTTCACCTGGTGGAACGGGCAGACGCTCAACACCCGGCTCTATACCTGGCTTTATGGCGAGCGCGTCGGCGAGGACCAGTTCGGCAATATCTATTACCGCTTCCACAATGGCGAGATCGACAAGGCGCTTGGCTTCAACCGCCGCTGGGTGATCTTCAACGGCGAGAGCGAGGGCTCCAAAGTGCCGCCCGGCTGGTATGGCTGGCTCCACCACATGACCGACGAACTCCCCACCGAGACGAATTACACGCCGCGCGAATGGGAAAAGCCCTATGTCCCCAACCAGACCGGCACGCCCAACGCCTGGCGTCCGCAGGGTTCGACCCTCGCCTCCGGGACCCGGCCGCGGGCCACGGGCGATTATCAGCCCTGGTCGCCCGAAGCGTGACGCGCCGGTTGTGACGCGCTGACGCCGGGGTTCGATCGCGACATGAGGTTTTCCCGCTCCTTCATCCCGGTTCTGGCCGCCATTCCGGTTTTGGCGGGCGTGGGCGCCTTGGCCGCGCCGGCGCGCGCCGACGAGATCCGCAATCCGACCGCGATTTTCGCCGGCATCGACAAGATCACCGGCCGCATCACCACTTTCGACGTCGCCATCGACGAGACGGTGCAGTTCGGCACGTTGCAGGTCACGCCGCGCGTCTGCCTCACCCGTCCTCAGACCGAGGCTCCGCTGACCGAAGGCTTCGTCCAGATCGACGATGCCGAAAACGGCAAGATGAAGCGGATTTTTTCCGGCTGGATGTTCGCGGCGAGCCCCGGCCTCCACGGCGTGGAACATCCCGTTTTCGACGTCTGGCTGAAGGATTGCGTCGGCGGCAAGGAGGTCACGCCCGCGCCGGCGAACGCCGCGCCCGAGGTCAATCGCGCGCCGCCGTCCAACGCCGCGCCGGAGCCGGCCGAAGGAGCGCCCGCCGGCAAGGCGAGCCGCACCATCAAGCCGCAGGAGCCGGTCGAGCCGTCGATGGAAAGCCTGCCGCCAAGCCCGGCCGATGTCGATTCGCCCGAACTTCAGAACCCCGGCGCGCAACCGCCCGACGAGACATCGCCCGGGATGGAGCCGCCCGCGGCGCAAACACCCGAGACCCAGGCGCCGCCGGCCCCCGCGCCGGGCGCGCGCGGAAAACGGCGCCCCCTGCCGTCGGATCAGCTCGAAAACCCGGACAACAGCCTGGGCCCCCCGGTCGAGGTCGGGCCGGCGCCGGGCATGCAGCCGGAAGGCGAGCCCATCGCGCCGCCCAAGCCCGCGCGGCGTTCGAAGCACAAGCGCCAGCCGGCGCCAAATCCTGACGCCGCGCCGGTTCCGCCAGCCGACATCCCGGCGCCCGCGCCGCAGCCTTCCGGCCCGCAGAACCTGCTGAAAAACCTGCCCTTCATGCATTGAGAAAACGTCAGCGTCCGCGCGCGAGGCCCAGAACGGTCTCGGGCGCGGCCCTGGCGTCGAGGGCGTGAAAGTCGCCCTGGATCGCCAGCGCCGCATCGAGCCTGCGGTGATATTCGGCGCGGCTGATTTCAATCGCGCCGAGGCTTTCGAGATGCGGCGTGACGAATTGCGTGTCGAGCAGGGAAAAGCCGCCGAAGCGCAGCCGCGCCACGAGAAAGGTCAGGCAGACTTTTGACGCGTCGGTGGCGCGGTGGAACATGCTCTCGCCGAAAAAGGCGCCTCCCAGCGCCAGGCCATAGAGACCGCCGGCCAGCTCGCCGTCGCGCCAGGCCTCGACGGTGTGGACGACGCCCATTTCGAACAATTCGCGGAACAGGACGGCGATGGTCGTGTTGATCCAGGTCTTTTCGCGCCCCGGCCGGCTTTCGGCGCAGCCCGCGAGCACGGCGTCGAAATTCGTGTCGATGCGGATGTCGAATTTTTGCGTTCTTATCGCCTTGGCGAGGCTTTTCGCGACGACCAACCCGTCGAGCGGGAAAATCCCGCGCTCGCGCGGGTCGAACCAGTGCAGATATTGGGCCTCCGCGTCCTCGGCCATCGGGAACAGGCCGGCGGCATAGGCGCGCAGCAGAATGCGCGGCGTGATCGCTTCAGGCTTGGGCGGAGGCGGGCTCATGGTCTATTGTCGCCCCCGGCCGAGGCCGCGACAAGGTTGAATTGCGCGAGATGTCCACAATGCCCCGAGCCGAGCCGCTCGTTCCCCCGACCCTTCCGGTTCACCCGAGGCGCCTGCCGCCCCTGGTCGCCCTGTGGATGGGCGTGCGCAACAATCTGTCGACCTGGCCGCGCCAGGCTTTCGAGGAGCGGTTCTGGCGCTCGCGCTTTTTCGGCGCCGATATTCTGGTGGTCAGCGATCCCGCCGGCGCGCGCCATGTGCTGAACGAGGCGGCGGAAAAATATCGCCGCCCGGTGATGGCGGCGCGGGCCTTGCGCCCGATCGGCGGCTTTGGGGTTTTCCTGGCCGAGGGCGCGGACTGGCGCCGCCAGCGCAAGACGCTCTCGCCTTTGTTCACGCCGGCGAGCGTCGGCCTGCTGGCGCCCCATTTCCATGCGGCGGCGGAGCATCTGCTGCGCCGGCTCGACGGCGCCGAAAAAAGCAATCTGTCGCGCGATTTCCAGGACGCGGCGCTGGAGGCCGTGTTCCGGGCCCTGTTTTCGCTGCCCGAAGCCGACCGCCGCGAGAAGCTGGGCGCGCTGGCGCGTCTTTATCTCGAAGGCGCCGGGCGGCCGAACGTTTTCGACATTTTCGCGCGGGAGGAGGAGAGTTTTCCCTTCATCCTGCGCCAGCGCAGAAAATTCCAGGCGCAATGGCGGGCGGCGATCGACGGCCTGATCGCCGAGCGGCGTTCGGGCGCGAAGGAGAGCGCGGGGCGCGACCTGCTCGACCTGCTGCTGGCCGTGCGCGACAGCGAAACCGCCGCCGGGCTTTCGACGGAAGAAATCCGCGACCAATGCGCGACCATGCTGGTGGCGGGTTTCGAGACCACGGCGCGGCTGATGTTCTGGCTATGCTATCTGCTCGCGCTCGACCCGGCCGAGCAGGGCCGGATTCGCGCCGAACTCGCCGCCTTTCCGCCGGAACGCGCGCAAGGCCTGGATGATCTCGCCCATTGGCCGCGCCTGCGCTGCGCGATGTTCGAGGCCTTGCGCCTCTATCCGCCGGCGCCCCATGTGCTGCGCGAGGCGATCGAGGAAGACGTGGTGTGCGGCCAGAAGGTCTGGCCGGGAACGCAGCTCTGGTTTTCCGCCTGGGTCATCCATCGCCATCGCCTGTTTTGGGACCATCCAGACGCATTCATGCCGGAGCGTTTCGCCGGAAAGCTCGCGCCCTGGAGTTCCGGCCCGCCCTTCATGCCCTTTGGCGCCGGCCCCCGCATCTGCATCGGCGCCGGATTCGCGCTGGCCGAGGCGCAGATCGTGCTCGGCCATTTCCTGTCGCGCTTTTCGATATCGCTCGCCGACAATAAGCCGGTCCTGCCGGTGGGGGCCGTGACGATCCGCCCGAGCCGCGAGCCGATGTTTCGGCTGGAGCGGGTTTAGACCGGTACTCATTGATGAGAACTGGTCGGGAGCGAAGCGACGCCGAGCCGTTGCGAGGGGTTCACTGGTCGCGATGAGTCGCGATCAGTGAAAATTAATATGAGGCGCCTGTCGCCAAATCCGTCGCCGCGAAGCCCTCGTCGGTGGTCAGGATCGGAGCGCGCCGGGATTTGGTGCTGGCGTAATGAAAACAATCGGCCAGATTGAGGCCCTTGTTGCGGTCGGCGGGGCCGGGAAAGCGGTGGCGCCCATAGGCTGCGAAGGCGTCCAGCGCGAGGCCCAACTCGCCTGGCGATACAGGCAGCACAGAAATTCCCGCCGCCTCGATGAACTCGTCGACGCAGGCTTGCGCGGCCGACATATCGAGGTTCAGCTTGCGGCATAGCGCCGCGGCGGTTTCCCAGATGGCGATGACATTGGTGAAGGGCGAGACGTCGGAGTCGATCGCCCGCGCGAGGCGCTCGCCCGCGGTTTCCTGCAACAGGATCGCAACCATGGCCGAGGCGTCGATGAAACTCATTCGCCGCTCAATTCGTCGAAAAAAGCCTTGTCGATGACGAGTCCGCTGTCGGGCCGGGCGGCGATCCTTTCGCGCAAAGGCCTTATGCGTTCCCAAAGCGGCAGTTTTTCATGGGCGCGCGCTAATTCGCTTTTCAGTGCGTCTTTCACGGCTTGTGTTTTGGTGGTCTTTTTCAGCGCCGCAACCTGGGCGGCGAGCCGGTCCACCTCCGGGTCCCTGATATTGAGAGGCATGTGCGCTCCTGTTGTGTAGGCAGGAATATAATCTCGTCTACACGCGGGAGCAAGAGGACAAAGCGGATGCGCCGCCGCGCTCCCTTTTTCAGTTGCGCGGCAACTCCTATATTGGGCGCAAGCCGAGAGGAGTCGCATGATCCGCAAATTTGTCGCCGCCATCGTTCTGGCCTCCATTACCGCGCCGCTTCACGCCGAGACGGTGCGGCAGCCTCCCGCTTCGGAAGCGCAGGTGACCTTGAGTTTCGCGCCGGTGGTCAAAAAGGCCGCGCCGGCGGTGGTCAATGTCTATGCCCAACGCATCGAGCGGACGCCGCGCCGCAATCCCCTGTTCGACGATCCGATTTTCCGGCGCTTTTTCGGCGAGGGCCGGGGGCCGGGCGGGGCGACCGCGCAATCGCTGGGCTCGGGCGTGATCGTCGATCCCTCCGGCCTTGTCGTGACCAACAACCACGTCGTCGCGGACATGACCGAAGTGAAGGTGGCGCTTTCCGACCGGCGCGAACTCCCGGCCGAAATATTATTGCGCGATACGCGCAGCGATCTCGCCATATTGCGCATCAAGGGCCCCAAGGGCGCGACTTTTCCGGTGCTGCAGATGGGCGATTCCGACGCCATCCAGGTCGGCGACCTCGCTTTGGCGATCGGCGATCCCTTCGGCGTCGGCCAGACCGTGACCCAGGGCATCATTTCGGCCATGGCGCGCACCGAGATCGGCATTTCCGACTATGGCTTCTTCATCCAGACCGACGCCGCGATCAATCCCGGCAATTCCGGCGGCGCCCTGGTGGACATGAATGGGAGGCTGATCGGGATCAATGCGGCCATCGTGTCGCAATCGGGCGGCTCGGTCGGCATCGGCTTCGCCATTCCGGTCAATATGGTCAAGGGCGTGCTGGCGACGGCGGAGGCCGGCGGCAAGGAGGTTCACCGGCCCTGGCTCGGCGCGACCTTGCAGAATCTGAACCGCGACATCGCCGATTCCCTGGGGCTCGACCGGCAGGCCGGCGCGCTGGTGGCGGATGTCGATCCGCGCGGCCCGGCGGCGGAAGGCGGATTGAAGCAGGGCGACGTCATTACCGCCGTGGACGGCAAGGACGTCTATGATTCAGGCAGCGTCGGCTATCGCCTCGGCGCCAGGCCGATCGGCGGCGTCGCCTCGCTTTCGGTCCTGCGCAACGGCAAGAGTCAGATCGTGCCGCTGAAACTGGTCGCCTCGCCGGAGCGCCCGGCGCGCGACCAGCTCATCATCGGCGGCTCATCGCCCTTCGCCGGGGCGACCGTGGTCAATATCTCGCCCGCGACGATCGAGGAATTTTCGATCGAACACGCCAGCGACGGCGTCGCGGTGATCGCCGTCCAGGACGACAGCCCGGCGGCGTTGGTCGGCCTCCAGAAGGGCGACATCGCGCTTTCGCTCAATGGCGAGAAAATCCACACCACCCGCGACCTCCAGCGCGCGGCGGGAGAAAGCCCCTATGTCTGGAGGCTCCAGATCAACCGCGGCGGCCAGGTGATCACCAGCGTGATCGGAGGGTGACCTTGGCGCGGCGGTCGCGTCAGCTCGCGCGACCGGGTCGGCTCAGCCCTTTGGCTTGGTGGTGTCCGCGGTCTGGCCGAACAGGACCTTTTTCTCGTCATCCTTCATCGGCGTCGGCGGGCGGACGCGGTCGCCCGCCTCATAGGCGCGCTGGACGGCCGGGCGGGCGCGGAGCGCCTCGAACCAGCGGCGCAGGTCGGGGAAATCGTCGAGAGTTCTGGCCCTGGTTCTTCCACGGGACGATCCAGGGATAGGAAGCCATGTCGGCGATGGAATATTCGCCGGCGATGAAGCCGCCGCTTTCGCGGGATTTGGCGAGCTGGCGGTCGAGCACCCCGTAAAGGCGATTGGTTTCCTTGCGATAGCGGTCGATGGCGTAGGGGATTTTTTCCGGCGCATAGACCGCGAAATGCGCATTCTGCCCGGCCATCGGGCCCAAGCCGCCCATCTGCCAGTGCAGCCATTGCAGCACATGATATTTTTCCCGCGTCGTTTGGGGCAGGAATTTTCCGGTCTTTTCGGCCAGATATTCGAGAATGGCGCCGGATTCGAACAACGAGATCGGCGCCCCGCCGTCGGCCGGCGCATGGTCGATGATCGCCGGCATGCGGTTATTGGGCGCGATTTTCAGGAAATCGGGCTTGAACTGGTCGCCGGCGCCGATGTTGACCGGGCGGATTTCATAGCGCAGCCCGGATTCCTCAAGAAAGACCGTGATTTTATGGCCATTGGGCGTCGGCCAGTAAAAGAGTTCGATCATGGTCGCCTTTCCTGCTTTTTGGCGTTAGCCTGTTTCGAGAAACATTGTTGGAAATCCCGGCGGGCTTGGCAATGCCGAAAATCTTTCGCGCCATCGGCGCCATGACCGGGACGTCGATGGACGGCGTCGATCTTGCTTATCTGGAGACCGACGGCAGGCAGGCGCTGAAATTCGGCCCCACCGCCTCTTTTCCCTTTTCGGACGAGGAGCGCGCGCTGCTGCGCGCCGCCATGGACGCCGCAAAATATCTGGGCCGCCGCGACGAGCGGCCGGGCGCGCTCGAGGCCGCCGAGGACCTGATCACCCGCCGCCACGTCGAGGCGATCGGCGATTTTCTGGCCAGGGCGCAGATCAAGCCGGAAGCGGTCGATGTCGTCGGCTTTCATGGCCAGACCGTGCTGCACCGGCCCGAGCGCGGCCTGACCGTCCAGATCGGCGACGGCGCGGCGCTCGCCCGCGCGGTCGGCATCGACGTGGTCCATGACCTGCGCGCCGCCGATATGGCGGCGGGCGGGCAGGGAGCGCCGCTGGTTCCGGTCTATCACCGCGCGCTCGCCGAAGCCTCGGGCGCGGCTCTGCCCTTGCTTTTGGTCAATATTGGCGGGGTCGCCAATCTCACCTATGTCGCCGAGGGCCGCGACCCGATCGCCTGTGACGCCGGACCGGGCAACGCCCTGCTCGACGACCTGATGTTTTTACGCACCGGCGCGGCCATGGATGCTGATGGGGCCTGCGCCTTGTCGGGCCGGGTGGACGAGTCGGCGCTGGCGGCGCTGACATCTCATTCCTTTTTCACACAAAGTCCGCCCAAGTCACTGGACAGAAATGCATTTTCGTCTGAACCGGTGTCGAAGCTCGCCACGCCAGACGCCGCCGCGACGCTCGCCGCCTTCACCGCCTCCGGCATACTTGCCCATCTGAAATTCCTGCCCGAGGCGCCGCGCATGATCGTTCTGTGCGGCGGCGGCGCGCGCAATCCGGCCGTTGTCGCGGCCCTGGCGCGGCGCGCCCCCTGCCCGGTGCGCCGCGCCGAGGATTTCGGCTGGGATTCGCAGGCGATCGAGGCCCAGGCTTTCGCTTTTCTCGCCGTGCGCTCGGTCAAGGGCCTGCCGCTGACCTTCCCGACCACGACCGGCGTGCGCGAACCGGTCAGCGGCGGCGTGCTGGCCTGGGCGGGTTAGCAGATTGATCAGTCCTTGCCTTGACGAGGTTTTTTCTGTAATTGAAAGGAAATCCCGACAGCGTTCGCATTTCAGGAGTGTGGCCGAATGGCTCGCGTCACCGTCGAAGACTGTATTGAAAAGGTCGACAACCGCTTCGATCTCGTGCTGCTCGCCAGCCACCGCGCGCGGATGATCTCGTCCGGCGCGCCGATCACCTTGTCGCGCGACAACGACAAGAATCCGGTCGTCGCCTTGCGCGAAATCGCCGACGGAACCGTCGCGCCGGAGGACCTGAAGGAAGATTTCATCCATTCGCTGCAGAAGCATGTCGAAGTGGACGAGCCCGAGGCGGAGGTCGTTCCGACCCTGGTTACCCCGGTCGGCGAAACGGACGGCGACGTCCAGTTCGACCGCATGACCGAGGAAGACCTGCTGCGCGGGCTGGAAGGCCTGGTTCCGCCGGCCGACACCGACGACGATTCCGAGTAAGGCCGGCGCCAGCCGCGCATATGGCCTCCCGCGCCTCCCGCGCGGGAGGCTTTGTCGTTTCGGCGCTTTTTTCGCCACGCCGACGAAAACCATGCTTGCCCCGAACCTTCGCCGGGCCGATATTAGAAAGCGAATCCGGGGCCAAGGAGATTTTCGTCGGCATGATGCGGCAATACGAACTCGTCGATCGCGTTCGCAGATATAACCCGCAAACCGACGAAGATCTTCTCAACCGCGCCTATGTCTACGCCATGCGGGCGCATGGCCAGCAGAAGCGGGCCTCCGGCGATCCCTATTTCACCCATCCGCTCGAAGTCGCCGCGATCCTCACCGAATTGCGGCTCGACGACGCCACCATCGTCGCCGCCGTCCTGCACGACACGATCGAGGACACCGGCGCGACCAAGGCCGAGATCGATTCCCTGTTCGGGCCCGAGATCGGCAGCCTGGTCGATGGCCTGACCAAGCTGAAAAAGCTCGATCTCGTCTCCAAGCGAGCGGCGCAGGCCGAGAATTTCCGCAAGCTGCTGCTCGCCATTTCCGAGGACGTGCGGGTGCTTCTGGTGAAGCTCGCCGACCGGCTGCACAATATGCGCACCCTGCATTACGTCTCGCCGGAGAAGCGCGCCCGCATTGCCGAAGAGACGCTCGACATCTATGCGCCGCTCGCCGGGCGCATGGGCATGCAGAACCTGCGCGACGAGCTGGAAAATCTCTCGTTCAAATATCTGATGCCCGAGGCCTTCGCCATGGTCTCGACGCGGCTGGAGGATTTGCGCGAGACCAATCGCGAGCTGATCCGGACCATCGAAAAGGAGCTGACCGAGGAACTGGCCCTGCGCGGCATAGAGGCGGAAGTGCGCGGGCGCCAGAAACAGCCCTATTCGGTGTGGTCGAAAATGGAGCGCAAGTCGCTCGCTTTCGAGCAATTGTCGGATATTTTCGGCTTCCGCGTCGTCGTCGGCGACACGGACGAGTGCTACCGGGTGATCGGCGTCGTCCACACCAAATGGCCGATGGTGCCGGGCCGGTTCAAGGATTACATCTCGACGCCCAAGCAGAACGATTACCGCTCGATCCACACCACGGTGGTCGGGCCGGGACGCCAGCGCGTCGAGCTTCAGGTGCGCAACCGCGACATGCACGACATCGCCTGTTTCGGCATCGCCGCCCATGCGCTGTACAAGGACGGCCGCGACGCGGCGGCGCCGGCGCTCTCGCACGAGAGCAACGCCTATCGCTGGCTCAAGCGCACCATCGACATGCTGGCCGAGGGGTCGAGCCCGGAGGAATTCCTGGAGCACACCAGGCTGGAGCTGTTCCACGACCAGGTGTTCTGCTTCACCCCCAAGGGCCGGCTGATCGCGCTGCCCCGAGGGGCGACGCCGGTCGATTTTGCTTACGCCGTCCACACCAGCGTCGGCAATTCGGCGGTGGGCGCCAAGATCAACGGGCGGCTCGCGCCTTTGCTGGCGCCGCTGGTCAATGGCGACGAAGTCGAGATCGTGCGCGCCGAGGGCCAGACCCCGCCGGCCGCCTGGGAGTCGATCGCGGTGACAGGCAAGGCCCGCGCGGCGATCCGGCGCGCCACCCGCGACGCCGTGCGCGCCCAATATGCCGGCCTGGGGCGCCAGATCGTGATGCGCGCCTTCGAGCGGGCGGGCAAGAAATTCTCCGAGGACAAATTGCGCCCGGTCCTCCCGCGTCTCGCGCGCTCCAGCATCGAGGACGTTCTCGCGGCGGTCGGGCGCGGGGAAATGTTTTCGGGCGACGTGGTCAAGGCCGTCTATCCCGAATTCAAGGAGGAGCGGAAGTCGCCTGTCCCCGACCGCACCGAGCCCGGCTGGTTCCGGATGCAGAAGGCGCAAGGGGTGGAGTTCAAGTCGCCGGGCTCGGCGGACGCGGCTCTGCCGATCCGCGGCCTCCAGGGCGACCTGCCGGTGAGCTTTGCGCCCAATGGCGCGGTGCCGGGCGACCGTATTGTCGGCATCATGGCGCCGGGCAAGGGGATCACGGTCTATCCGATCCAGTCGCCGGCGCTGGCCGCCTTCGACGACCAGCCGGAGCGCTGGCTCGACGTGCGCTGGGACGTCGAGGATTCCCAGGCCTTGTTCCCCGCCCGGATCATCGTGGCGGCGATCAACGAACCGGGCAGCCTCGGCGTGGTGGCGATGCTGGTCGGCGAGCAGGGCGCCAATATCGACGACGTGACCTTCAACAAGAAATCCCCGGATTTCCGCGAGATGATCTTCGACATTCAGGTCTTCGACCTGAAACATCTCAACGATATTCTCTCGCGCCTGCGGCTCCTGCCCATGGTCCACAGCGTCGAGCGCGTGGTCGGCTGAACGTCTCCGAAAGGCCCACAATGAGTTTCGCCAGAAAAATCCGCCTCGGCGTCAATGTCGATCATGTCGCCACCTTGCGCAATGCGCGCGGCGGCCTGCTTCCCGATCCGGTGCGGGCCGCGCAGATGGCGCTGGCGGCGGGGGCGGACGGGATCACCGCCCATCTGCGCGAGGACCGCCGCCATATCCAGGACGAGGACATGAAGCGCCTGCGCGACTTGCCGGCGCCGCTCAATTTCGAAATGGCCGCGACCGAGCAGATGCTCGACATCGCCCTGAAGATCAGGCCGCACGCCTGCTGTCTGGTGCCGGAGAAGCGCACCGAGCGCACCACGGAAGGCGGCCTCGACGTGGTCGGCGCCCTCGACCGCCTGAAGCCCTTCGTCGCCGAACTTTCGCGCGCCGGAATTCGCGTGTCGCTGTTCATCGAGCCTTCGCCGGAGGCGCTCGCCGCCGCGAAGGAAATCAAGGCGCCCGTGGTCGAACTGCACACGGGCGCCTGGTGCCACGCGCTTGAAACGGACGAAACGGAGAAAGCCGCGGCCGAATTCGCCCGGCTGCGCGCGGCGGCGGCGGAAACCGAGAAGCTCGGCATCGAATGTCACGCCGGGCACGGGCTCGATTTCGACACGGCGCGAAAGATCGCCGCCTTTCCCCAGATCGTCGAACTGAACATCGGCCATTTCCTCGTCGCCGAAGCGGTCTTCATCGGGCTTGAGGCGTCGGTGAAGCAGATGATCTCCGCGATCGCCGAAGGACGCGGCGAAACATCGCCGGTATTGTCCCAAGGACGCGGCGAAACATCGCCGCTGTTGTCTCAAGGACGCGGCGCATGATCATCGGCCTCGGCGTCGATCTTTGCGACATCCGCCGCGTCGAGAAAGTGCTTGAAAAATATGGCGAGCGCTTCACCCGCCGCTGCTTCACCCCGGTCGAACGCGCCAAGGCCGACGGCAGGAAAGCCCGCGCCGCCACCTACGCCAAGAGATTCGCCGCCAAGGAAGCCTGCGCCAAGGCGCTGGGAACCGGGCTGGGGCAAGGCGTGACCTGGCTCGACATGGGCGTGGTCAACGATTCCTTCGGCCGGCCGTCATTGGAGCTGAAAGGCGCCGCCGCCGCCCGCCTCGCCAGCCTCACCCCGCCGGGCCATGAGGCGCGCGTGCACCTCACCCTGACCGACGAATATCCGCTCGCCCAGGCGCAAGTGATGATCGAGGCGATCGCGAGGATTTGAATGAGGAGGATTGGCGGCGTAGCGCGATTTTCTGCGCGAAATCCCCGTCAATCCATTCGCCGGTTCAGCGCCTTGACGGCGAGTTCCGTCCGGCTGCGGGCGTTGAGCTTTTCGAGGATGCGGCTGACGTAGTTTTTCACCGTGCCTTCGGCGAGGCGAAGCTGGGCGGCGATTTCCTTGTTGCCCTTGCCCTCGACGATCAACTGGAGAATCTCGCTCTCGCGATCGGTCAGCGGCTCTTCCGGGCCGCCCGCGTCGCCGAGCCGCGGCGCGCGGCGGACGCGGCGAAACTCGTCGAGCAATTTGCGCGCGACATTGGGGGCGAGGCGCGACTGGCCACACGAAACGGCGCGGATGGTGTCGAGGAGTTCGCTCTCCTCGGCGTCCTTGAGCAGATAGGCCTGGGCGCCCGCGCAGATCGAATCGAAGATCAGGTCGTCGGTGTCATAGGTGGTGAGGATGATCACCTGCGCGTCCGGACAGTCGCGCACGATCTGCCGGGTCGCGGCTATGCCGTTGAGGCGGGGCATCTGGATGTCGAGCAGCACGACATCCGGCAGATAGCGGCGCGCCGCCTGCACGGCCTCGATCCCGTCGGCCGCCTGGGCGACGATTTCGAAATCTGGCTCGAGCGCGAGCATTGACGCGAAGGCCCGCCGGATCAATGGCTGATCTTCGGCGATCAGGATGCGAATGGGTTTTTCGGGCGGCAATGCATTTCCTCCGCCGCGACAGACGGCGACGATCGATCGTCCAATTCCAGAAGTCGAAACCGGCTTTGCGCAAAAAAAATGGCCGCTCGCTTCGACGGCATCGTTGGCGTTCGGCAAAAAGGCGCCGCGGACGTTCCTGGTGAAAACCTCAAATCGGACGATGCGCGGGGGCGATGACCTCGCCCCGCAGGCGCTCGTCGCGATCAGAGGGCTGAAACGGGGCAAACCAATCCGCGCTGCGCGCCAAAGCGCCAGCCAGACGATCTGCTGTTTTCTACGGCAAGTTGTAAAGGCTTTTCTCGAAAATTGCAATTTTCTTTAAAAACAACTACTTACTAGAGAATGGGATTTTCTTTGCTTGTTCTAGACGAATTGCGGCGGCCGGTTGGTCCGCAACCATCATCGCTAATAACAACAGTTTTCGTCAAGACTTGGCGCGAAAAGTGGAATGAGGTTCCGGGGATACGACGACATCGATTCGGACGCCGCCGCCTTTGCGGGCGCGCAGATCGAAGGACGCGCCGATCAATTCGGCCTGTTCGCGCATGCCCATCAATCCGAAATGACCCGCCGCGACTTCGGCGGTGTCGAAACCGTGCCCGTCGTCGGCGACGGTCATGGCCAAGGCGCCTGAAAAGTCGGCCGCAAGCCGCAGGCTCACACTGCGCGCATTGGCGTGCAACTCGACATTGCGCAGCGCCTCCTCGGCGATCCGGTAGAGCGTGGCGGCCTCGGCGCCGCTCGCGGGGCGGGCCCGCTCGTCGATTTCGGCCAGCGCATGAACGCCGGTGCGCTCCGCAAAACGCGTCGCGAGCGCCGCGAGCGCCGCGCCAAGACCCTGGGCTTCGATGGTTTGCCCGCGCAAATCGCCAAGCGCGGCGCGGGCGCGCGCCAGGCCCTCGCGCACGGCCGAATCGGCGTGGGTCAACTCCTCCAGCAGCCGCGGCGAGGCGTCGGGCCCGGCGACCTTGCGGATCAGCCGCAACTGCGGCGCGAGCGCCACCAGCGACTGGACCAGCGTGTCATGCAGGTCATGGGCGATGCGCAGGCGCTCGCGCATGACGGCGGCGCGGCGGGCCTCGTCTGCGCCGCGCGCCGCCTCGGCGCGCAGCCGGCGCAGATCGGTGACGTCGCGGCCCAGCGCCTGGAATTCGCCCGGGCCGGTCCTGTCGCCGACCCAATGAACGCTCCACCAGATCCACACCGGGCCGCCGTCCGGAAGCCTCAGCTCCTGCTCGAACGAGGCGTCGCCGCGCGCCGCCAGCCGGGCGCGCCAGCCGTCCTCGGCGGCCGGCGCGCGCAGCACGTCGTCGATCGCGCGGCCAAGCAGCAGGCGCTCGTCCTCGCGCAGCAGGGCGCAGGCGTAGGCGTTGACGAATGTGATCCGCAGATCGGCCGAGAGCCGGAACACCAGGTCGTTGGCGCTCTCGACGATGTCGCAATAAAGCGCCGCCTGTTCCTGGATCAGGCGCCCGGCGGCGGCGGCCTGTTCGGCGATCAGCCGCGCCTCCCGCCTTTCGCGGGCGAACTGGCGCTCGATGTCGAGCGCGCCGCGGTCGGAGCTGGCGAACAGCAGGAAGCGGTCCGCGGCGGGGTCATGCAGAACCGAAACCGAGAGGGGCGAGGCGTCGTCGGGCGACAGGCGCAGGCCGGGCAGGTCGAACACCGCGCGACGGCCCTCGCGCAGAGCGTCGAACTCCGGCTCCATGGCGAAGAAAACCGGAGACTCGGTGACCGGCGCGCCGGGCGAGGGGACCCAGTCCATCAGCGGGCCGACGCGCTCGATGACGCGCAGGGCGGCGTCGAGCCGGGCGTAGCCGAAGTTCCGGCGGGACAAGGCAAGGGTCAGGATGGAGTCGGACATGAAGCGAACTTAATGATTCCGAACGGCTTTGTCCTTCACCTTGTTACGCGGCGTCATGCTGTGCCGCGGTCATGTTCCCGCCGCTGGGCCTCGCCCACCGCGACGGCGGTCATATTGACGATGCCGCGGGCGGTGATGGAAGGCGTCAGCACATGGGCAGGTTTGGCGGCGCCGAGCAATATCGGGCCGACCGGCAAGGCGTCGGTCATGGTCTTGGTCATCTGATAGGCGATATTGGCGGAGGACAAATCCGGCATGATCAGCACATTGGCCTCGCCCTTGAGCCGCGAACCGGGCAGGACAAGATTGCGGACATCCTGGGAAAGGGCGGTGTCCGCCGACATTTCGCCATCGACTTCGAGATCGGGCGCCTTTTCGCGGATGATTTCCAAAGCCTCGCGCATTTTGGCCGCCGCGGGCGAAAAACTGTCCGAGCCGAAATCGGAATGGGACAGCAAGGCGATTTTCGGCGTGACCCCGAAGCGGCGGACGTGAATCGCGCAGAGCAGGGCGGTTTCCGCGATTTCAGCGGCGGTCGGGTCGCGCCGCACATGGGTGTCGGCCATGAAGAACGCGCCCTTGCTGCTGATGAGCAGGCTCATCGAGGAAAAATCGCTCACGCCCGGGGCGACGCCGATAATGTCCTTGAGATTTGCGAGCCGGGCGCCGAAGCGCCCTTCGAGGCCGCACAACAAAGCGTCGGCTTCGCCGCGAACCAGAGCCAGCGCGCCAATGACCGTGGCGTTGGTCCGCACCAGGGTGCGCGCGGCGCCGGGATTGACGCCGCGCCGGCCAGCGACGGCGAGCAAAGTGGCGACATAATCGTTGTAGCGCGGGTCGCTGTGGGGATCGATCAGTTCGAAATCGCGGTCGGCGGCGATCGACAGGCCGTAGGTTTTCAGCCTTTTCTCGACCACGCCGCGCCGGCCGATCAGGATCGGATGGGCGATCCCTTCCTCGACCACCGTTTGCACCGCGCGCAGCACGCGTTCGTCCTCGCCCTCGCTATAGACCACCCGTTTGGGGCCGGCCTTGGCCGCCTGCATCAGCGGCTTCATGATGAACCCCGAGCGATAGACGGTGCGCTCCAGCTTCTCCTGATAGGCGCCGAAATCCTCGATCGGCTTTCTGGCGACGCCGCTCTCCATCGCCGCGCGCGCGATGGCGGGGGCGATGCGCAGGATCAGGCGCGGATCGAAGGGCGACGGTATCAGCGACTCCTTGCCATAGACCGGCGCGACCCCGCCATAGGCGCGCGCCACGACTTCGGAGGGCGTCTCGCGCGCCAGCGCCGAAATGGCCTCCACCGCCGCAAGTTTCATCGCCTCGTTGATGGCCGTGGCGTGAACGTCGAGGGCGCCGCGGAAGATATAGGGGAAACAGAGGACGTTATTGACCTGGTTGGGATAATCCGAGCGGCCGGTGCAGAGCATGGCGTCGGGCCGGACGGCGAGCGCCGCCTCGGGCAGGATTTCCGGATCGGGATTGGCGAGCGCCAGGATCAGCGGCGTCGCCGCCATGGTCTTGACCATTTCGGGCTTGAGCACGCCGCCCGCCGAGAGACCAAGGAAGACATCGGCGCCGGGGATGATTTCGGCGAGCGTGCGCGCGGAGGTGTCCTGCGCGAAAGTCGCCTTGATCGGGTCCATCAGTTTTTCGCGGCCCTTATAGACCACGCCTTCGATGTCCGAGACGAAGATGTTTTCGCGCCGGGCGCCCAGGGCGACCAGCAGTTCGAGGCAGGCGAGCGCCGCCGCGCCGGCGCCCGAGGCGACGATCCGCGCCTGCGAAATTTGCTTGCCGGCGAGGGCGAGGCCGTTGCGCACGGCGGCGCCGACGATGATCGCGGTGCCGTGCTGATCGTCGTGGAAGACGGGGATCGACAGCCTTTCGCGCAACCGCCGTTCGACCTCGAAGCACTCGGGCGCCTTGATGTCTTCGAGATTGATCGCGCCGAAGGTCGGCTCCAGCGCCGCTATGGCGTCCACCAGCTTCTCGACCTCGCGCTCGGCGATTTCGATGTCGAAAACGTCGATGCCCGCGAATTTCTTGAACAGGACCGCCTTGCCCTCCATCACCGGCTTGGCGGCGAGCGGACCGATGTCGCCGAGCCCCAGCACAGCGGTGCCGTTGGTGATGACGGCGACGAGATTCTGGCGGATGGTGTAATCGGCGGCCTTGGCGGGATCGGCGGCGATTTCGAGGCAGGGCGCGGCGACGCCGGGCGAATAGGCGAGCGCGAGATCCCGCTGGTTGCCGAGCGGCTTCGTGGCGCGGATCTCCATTTTGCCCGGCCGCGGACGGGCGTGATAGACCAGCGCGTCCGACCGCAGATCGGACGATGGGCGTTCTGACATGGCGACCCCTCCGGTATGGTCGGCAAAACGCGCGACCTGGAGCGCGCTCGCAAATCATCGAGTCGAACGCGCTCTGTTAACTCATTGTTTTGGCGCATATTCTGATCCGAAAAGGCCAACAACTTTTCGGGAATATGCTTAGAGCTTGGTTCCGGCCGCCGGCTTGGCGGGCTTTTCAGGGGCGGGCGAGCCGGTGACGTCCAGCCGGTTCAGGAAGTCCGTCGGGTTTTCGATATGCACGAATTCGCTCATCTTCAGCGGCGCCCCCTTGCCCTTGATGGTGAGGGTCAGCACCCTGGGATCGGCGACGAAATGCTCCAGCTCCTTGGCGACGACGGCGATCGCCGGCGCGCTGGAAAACAACAGCGGCGCCTGGGCGATGATGGCGCGCCAGTCCTCCTTGACCGAGGCGGGCGTCTTGCCCTGGCTGAGCGAGGCGAAGGCGACGACCTTGTCGAACAGGCCGGCGTCGGCCACCTCGATCCGCGCCCAGTCGAGCGTGGCGTCGAGCACCGCCTTTTCGCGCGCTTCCTTGTCGCCGAGGAAGGCCGTCGCGTTCAAGCCCGAGATCTGGGCGCTGATCGCGATGCGGCCGATCTTTTTCAGGTCGATCGTGTAATTCTTGAGCTGGTAGGTCTTGGTTGCGGGGTCATAGACGCCGCCGACCGTCAAATCGGCGTCGATTTCCGGATAGCCATAAGCGTTGAGAACGGCGCCCAGGCGCGATTGCGGCGGCATTTTCAGCGACAGGCCGGTCAAGGAAGCGGCGGCGTCGAGCGGCGCGCCCTGGGCGTCGAAATTCTGATCGATCCTGGCCGGCCCGATGTGCAGAGTGATGTGATTGCCGCCGGACGCGCCGGCGGGCGTGCCCTTGTCGACAGCGGTGAGTTCGCCGCCGTCCCAGGCCAGATGGGAAAAACGCAGGGCGGCGCGCGTGGGATCGCCCGCGCGCAGGGCGCCGGCAAGGTCAGCCAGGGAGACGCGGTCGATCCGCAAAGTCCCGAAATGAAGGGTCGAGTCGCCGGCGTCGTCGGGAACCACGCCTTCGGTCGAGGCGATCGTCAGATTTTGCGCGCCGCCGTCGGCGATCTTTTCGGCGACAATGTCCTTGACCGTCAGTCGGTCGCCCGCGCCGGTCTCCAGGTCGGCCTCGCCGATGCGGGCCTCGTCCGCGATCATGCGCTGGAAGGTCGCGGCGGCGTCCTCGCGACTCAGCCCGCCCGAGAAAAGCTTGGTCGCTTCGTCCTGGGTCAGGTTGCAATTCTTCAGCGTGATGTTCTTGAAGGTGACCTTCTCGCCATGGCCAGTATCGAGCGTGGCCTGGGGAATGGCGAGATCGGCGGCGTCGGAAGGCGCGGCCGACAGGCCCGATCCGAAGCTCAAGCCAAGGACAAGGAAGGCGGCGCGAAAAAATTGCGGCATGTCGTGTCTCATCCATGCAGTTTCGTTGGATTCGCCGGTTTTGCCAAGGTCCGGACGGCTCGGCCGGGCGCGGTCGCCGCCCGGCCCCTTCATAGGCGCATCGCGTGTCGAATGTCTGGCGAGAAGTTGGAAATCGCGACGCCGATCACTATTTTAGCCGGCGAATCGGGATGTTGGAGCTGCTGAATGGTGGACGTGGTCACACGCGAGGAGGTGAAGGCGGGGCTGGCGGACGATTCGATCGCTCTGGTTGATGTGCGTGAGCCGCATGAATTTGCGGCGGGACATATTCCGGGTTCGACGAGCTTGCCGCTGTCGCGCTTCGACCCTTCGAAACTGCCGGAAGGCAAGCGGGTCGTGTTCGTGTGCCGCTCCGGCCGGCGCACGCTCATGGCGATCGAAATGTCGCGGCTGTTCGGCCGCGGCGACGCTTGCGCCCATTACGCCGGCTCGATGCTGGATTGGGCCGGCGCCGGCGAGCCGCTGGAATATCTAGCTCAAGCCTCGACCGCGGCTTTTTCCGGGAGCGCCGGCTCGGGCGGGTCCATGGGGCGGGGCAAGGTCAGCGGCGCGACCGGGGCGCGCTCGTGTTCGAGCAGGCTCCAATGGATCAATTCGAGCCTTCCGTCGAAATGCTCGGCGATCGCCGTGCAGGATTCGACGAAATCGCCGGTGTTCACATAGGTCACGCCGTCGATGTCGCGGATCGTCGCATGGTGGATATGGCCGCAGATCACGCCGTCCGCGCCGCGCTTGCGCGCCTCGGCGGCCAGGGTGCGCTCGAAGTCGCCGATGAAATTCACCGCTTTCTTGACCTTGAGCTTGGCCCATTTGGAAAAGGACCAGTAGGGCAGGCCGAGCTTGCGGCGGCCGCGATTGAACCAGCTGTTGATCCAAATCGCGAAATCATAGGCCCAGTCGCCGAGATGGGCGAGCCAGCGGGCGTGACTGACGACAATGTCGAACTGGTCGCCATGAATCACCAGCAATTTTTTGCCGTCGGCGGTCTCGTGGACGACATGGTCGATCACTTCGACGCCGCCGAATTCGAGGCCGAGAAAATCGCGGGCGAATTCGTCGTGGTTGCCGGGAACGAACACCACGCGCACGCCCTTGCGCACCTTGCGCAGCAGTTTCTGGACCACGTCATTGTGGGCCTGCGGCCAGTGCCAGGACTGTTTGAGACGCCAGCCGTCGATGATGTCGCCGACCAGGAACAATTCTTCGGATTCGTTGTATTTCAGAAAATCCAGCAGCAGATCCGCCTGGCAGCCGCGCGTGCCGAGATGAACGTCCGAAATGAACAGGGCGCGGTATTGATGGGTCGCGTGCGGCTCGGCCAGTACATCGCTACCAACGTCGGCTTCGGCGTTCATGGGCATGCCTGCTGATACGTTCATGTCCAACGTGCTGCCATCTTATTGTTGCGCCACGATGACATTGTTGCTCTTAGTCGGGAAATGACGCCGGGAATCCCGCTCAAGATCCTTTCGACGCTCGCCTTTACCGTGATGGCGGTGGGCGTGCGCGCGGCCGCGCCGCGCATCCCGCTCGCTGAAATCGTGTTTTTCCGCTCGGCCGTGGCGCTGGTTCTGCTGTTCCTGTGGCTGGCGGCGATCGGCGAGTTTCCCCGGGCGCTGGCGACCCGGCGCCCGCTCGGCCATCTCGGGCGGGGCTTGACCGGCGCGGCGGGCATGTTCGCCAATTTCGGCAGCCTCGCGCTTCTGCCGCTCGCCGACGCCACCGCCTATTTCTACGCCTCGCCGATCTTCGTCACCTTGATCGCGGCCCTGGGCCTGCGCGAAAAAGTCCATTTCAGCCGCTGGATGGCGGTGCTGATCGGTTTTGGCGGCGTGCTCGCCATGCTCGCCGAACACGTTGGCTTGGGCGGTTTCACCCGGACTCTCGGCGCCCAGGGGCTGGGCGCGGGCGTGGCGCTGGCGGGGGCGGCTTTCGCGGCTCTGTCGATGATCCAGACCCGGCGGCTGGCGCTCTCCGAACATACCGCGGCCATCGTGTTCTATTTCACCACTCTCACCACTTTCGCCGGGGCCGCCGTGCTCGCTCTGGCCCAGGCCGCGCCCGCGCTCCTGCCGTCGCAGGCCTTTGTCGCGCCGCAGCCGCGCGATCTCGCGGCGTTGATCGGCGCCGGGCTGATGGGCGGCGCCGCCCAGATTTTCGTCACCACCTCCTATCGCTACGCCGACGCTTCGCTGCTCGCTTCCTATGATTATTTCGCCATGCTCTGGGCCGTGCTCGCCAGCGTGATCTTCTTCGGCCAATGGCCTTCAACCATGGTGTTTTTCGGCGCGGTGGCCATCGCCGGCTCCGGCCTGCTGGCGCTGCTCGGCGAGCGGCTTTTCGTCTCCATCGCCACGGTCGAATGAACCGGGGCGAGCCGGAGAGCGCGCACGATGGCGGCGGACAAGGCGGCAAGAGACGAACGCCTGGCGCCGTTGTCATTTCCTGCGGCAATGATGTCGTTCGGCGGTTTGCGGACCGTCACGAGCGGCGCCAGCAAGGGCAGGATCGCGCCAGAAGCGGGAGTTCGGCATTGGATGAGCTAGGAGCGTGTCCGAGTAGTCGTGGCATTTTTCGAGCGAATGTGATTCCTTGCTCGGCATGAGCAAGACATTTCGACCCTGGAAGATTGATCAGACGCAACTGCTGCCGCCGGCAGTTTCCGATTACGTGCCCGCCGACCACCTTTCGCATTTCGTGGTCGCCTTGGCGCGCGAGAGCCTCGATCTGTCGGAGATCGTCGGCGTCTACAAGAGCGCCCTCGGGCAGCCGCCGTTCGACCCGGGCTTGATGACCGCGCTTTTGCTCTACGCCTATTGTTCGGGGCTTTATTCCTCGCGTCGCATCGCCAAGGCCTGCGCCGAGCGCGTCGATTTCATGATGATCGTGGCGCATGACGCGCCCGATTTCCGCACGATCGCCGACTTCAGGAGGCGCCATCTGGCGGCGCTGGCGACACTGTTCTTGCAAGTGCTGAAGCTGGCGGAGAAGGCCGGGCTGGCCAAGCTCGGGCATGTCGCGCTCGACGGCACGAAGATCAAGGCGAACGCCTCCAAACACAAGGCGATGAGCTACGAGCGCATGAAGACGCGCGAGGCGGAGTTGCAAGCCGAGGTCGATCGCTGGCTTGAAGCCGCCGAAGCGGCGGACGCGCAGGAAGACAAGCTCCACGGCGCGACCCGTCGCGGTGACGAGATGCCCGACTGGATCGCCAATAAGCAGAAGCGACTGGCCAAAATCAAAGAGGCCAAACAAGCGTTGGAAGCAGAGGCCGCAGCCGCCGCGGCGGCGAAGGCCGAGGCCGAGCGCGCGGCCGAGGAAAAGCGCAAAGCCGAGAACCGCAAGCGCCCGGGGCGCTGTCCTCCTGCGCCCTCGGATCACCCCGATCCCAAGGCGCAACGCAATTTCACTGATCCCGACAGTCGCGTGCTGCTGACCAAGGACGGCTTCATCCAGGGCTACAACGCCCAGGCGGCGGTCGATGGCGGCTGCCAGATCATCGTGGCGCACGGGCTGACGCAAAGCATGAGCGATTGCCCGCAACTTCTTCCCATGGTCGACCGTATTCGCGCCAATCTCGGTCGAAAGCCGAAGGAAGTTTCGGCGGACGCGGGTTATTGCCGTGAGGACAACCTCAAGGCTCTCGCGAACCGGAAGATCGAAGCCTATGTCGCCACCGGACGGGCGAAACGCCCGGCCGAGATCACGCGCAAGATCGGCGGCGAGCTAACCCAGAAAATGCGGCAGAAGCTCAAGCGCGCCGGCCATCGCAGCCGCTATCGATTGAGAAAGCAAATCGTCGAGCCGGTGTTCGGGCAAATCAAGCAGGCGAGAGGATTTCGACAATTCCTGCTGCGCGGCCTCGAAGCAGTGCAGGCCGAATGGGCGCTGATCTGCACCGCCCACAACATCACCAAGCTCGCAAAGGCCGTCTGAGCGAGAAAAACTCACCCCACCAGACTCTTTCAAACGCTATCTGGACGGGCTCCTAGATGTGAAGAATGACAGTGGACAGTCTGAGTCTCAGCTGTAAACTCCGTCACGACCATCGGTCGGCCGAAAGCGGCGTGTTTTCGACCTTTATCAGGGGAGAACAGCAAAATGCGATTTGGCAAAACCTTACCAAAGACCTGGCGCGCAGGCGCGCTCGGCTCATTGTTTGCGCTTCCGATGATGGCGTCGGCCGCCCAGGCCGCAGACGAAAAGAAGCCCAACATTCTCTTCATCATGGGCGACGACATCGGCTTCATGCAGCCGCGCATCTACCATCGCGGCCTGATGGTGGGCGAGACGCCCAACATCGACCGCATCGGGCAGGAGGGCGCGATCTTCATGGATTATGTCGCCATGCAGAGCTGCACCTCCGGCCGCAATGCCTTCTTCACCGGCATGTATCCGCTGCGCACGGGCATGATTCCTCCGCAATTGCCGGGCAGCCCGAGCTATCTAAGGCCCGGTACGCCGGCGCTCGCCAAGTTCCTGCATGATCTCGGCTATTCCACCGGCGAGTTCGGCAAGAACCACCTCGGCGACCACACCGCCGCTTTGCCGACCGCGCATGGTTTCGAAGAATATTGGGGCTATCTCTACCACCTCGACGCCATGCAGCAGGTCAGCTTCCCCGATATCAACAAGTCGCCGACCGAACAGACTGTCGCGCCGCCTTGCAAGAACACGCCGATCCCCGGCGTGCCAGAAGTCCCCGGCGCCGTCGACCCGATGACGACAACCTGCCTGACGCCGCCCCGCAATGTCCTGTGGTGCCACTCCTCTGACGGCACGCAGGCAAACCAGTCCTGCAAGGACGAAGGCCCGCTGACGCTGAAACGGTCCGAAACCGTGGACGAGGAGATCTCGTCGCACGTGATCGACTTCCTCGACCGCAACGACCCCAGGAAGACCAGCAGGCCATTCTTCGTCTGGTACAACCCGGCGCGCATGCACGTCACCACCGTCCTGCCGCCGAAATATATGGATATGGTCGGCGAAAAAGGCGGCAAGGACTGGGGCGTCAATGAAGCCGGCATGAAGCAGTTGGACGACAACATCGGCTATGTGCTGAAAAAGCTTGAAGACATGGGGCAACTCGACAACACCATCGTCGTCTTCACCACCGACAACGGTGCCGAGGCCATCACCTTCCCGGATGGCGGCGTGACGCCGTTCAAGGGCCAGAAGGGCGAAGCCTGGGAGGGCGGCTATCGGGCGCCTCAGGTCGTCCGCTGGCCCGGACACATCAAGCCGGGCACGGTCAAGGACCAGTTGTTCGCCGCGCTCGACTGGCTGCCGACGCTGGTCGATATCGCCGGCGGCGCCAAGGGCGACGATCTGAAAAAGCAGATCGAGCAAGGCGGCTATCCCGGCATCGTCAAGACGACGCTCGATGGCTTCGACCAGCGCGACTACCTCGAAGGAAAGTCCGACAAGTCGGCGCGCGACGTCTTCTTCTACTTCTCGGGCGCGACGCCGTCCGCCGTGCGCTACAAAAACTGGAAGATGTATTACACGATGTCGCAGCCCGGAGCGACCGGCTGGATCCTGCCGCTCACGCCCTTCCACTTCACATTGGTCCAGAACATCAAGCGCGATCCGTTCGAGCAGGCTGTCGGTGAAAGCCAGAAGACCGTCGCCGGCTTGGGCGGCGCGCTCGGGGGGCCGGTGACCGCCTTTATTTACGATTGGAACATGCTGCCGATTGGCCAGCTGTTGTGGGAGAAGGAACTCGGATCCTACAAGGAGTTCCCGCCGCTGCAAGCGCCCGAGACCTACAATCTCACTGGGATTTTGGACGCGATGAAAAAGGGCGGTCACCCATCCGACTGATAACGTGAAGCGAGAAGCGGGCGGCCCGCAAGGGCCGCCCTTTTTCAAAAGCGCTTTTCAAATGTCGCCCTTTCCGCCGCATGGAGGCCTTTGTGCGGCGAGCGGCGAATGTCGCCTATGGGTCAGGTTGACGACTATCGCGGGCCTGTTCGGGAAGGTCGGCTTCAAGCCGATCTCACCTTTGAGGGCATAGGGCGCTGGCGATCCTCCGGCGCCCGCTCCTGTCCATTCGCTATCGTGACGACGGGCAGGAAACCGATCGGCGCGAAGGGAACAATCCGTTCGATATTTCAAACGATTTCGGATAATATGCCAAACGCGGCAAGGCGGCGGGGCACAGGGCCGGACGGGCGGAATGGGCGTCGAGGGCAGGGACAAGCAGAAGGTGCTGGAGGCCGGGGCGATCGCGCTGTCGGGGCAACTCGGCCGGACGGTCCAGCGGCTGCGCAAGTCTTATAATCTCTCGCTTTCCGAACTCTCCGAACATTCCGGCGTCGCCAAGTCGATCATCAGCCAGATCGAGCGCAACGAGACCAATCCGACGCTCGCCACCATCTGGCGGCTGGCCCAGGCGCTCGACGTGCCGATCGAGCGGGTGTTGCAGGACTGCGACGATTCCGCCTTCATCGAAAAGGTTTCGCGCGGCGACACGCCGATCCTGGTGTCGGACGACGGCAGGTGCAGGCTCGCCGTCACCGGTTGGGTCAAGACGGTGGAATGGCTGCAATGCTATGATTTCTTCGCCGAGTCCGGCGGCGCGCTGGAATTGGAGGCCCATCAGCGCGGCGCGGTCGAGAGCCTTTCGGTGATCCAGGGCGAATTGCAGGTCGAGGTCGGCGGCGAAAAGGAGATCGTGCGCGCCGGCGAGACCTTGCGCTACCGCGCCGACCGGCGGCACATCATCCGCAACCCGTCTCCGATGCCGGCGCGGGCGGAGATGATCTGCATTCTGAAGGCGGCGGCGATGGAGTGAGGGCCGCGGCTTCGTCCGCGCCCTGGAGGAGGAAAACCATTCATGCAACCATCCGGCCACAGCGAGCAGAAGGCGCTCCGTCCGGCAGACCTCGCGACCGATCCGAGCAAGCCTCGCCTTTTCAGGGCTTTCGCCGCCTCGGTCGCGGGGCTCGCCAGCGCGATGAAGACGGAGGCCGCCTTCCGCATGGAAGTCGGGGTCCTGGTCGCCGCCATTCCCGTTTCTTTCGTCCTGACGCCGGATTTTTTTCGCCGCGCCGAACTGGTCGCGTCGCTGCTGGCGGTCCTGGCGGTCGAACTGCTCAACACGAGCCTCGAGAAATTATGCGACCGCACGACGCCGCATATCGACCCAGCCATCAAGATCATCAAGGACATGGGTTCGGCGGCCGTGTTCTGCGCGCTGCTCATGGCCGGCCTGCTGTGGACCGGCGCCATTCTCGCACGATTTTCATGAGCCGCGCCGGGTCCCGGCCATGACGAAAAAAGCGGAAAAATGGACGAAATCGGCGCCGCCATCAAACAGGGCTACAGGGTGGCCTCCGGTCAGGCCTTCGACGGCCACGACCAGCGTTTCAATGAGGATGGCGGGACGATCCGGCTTCAGATTCCGAAATTCAGGGAAATGGGCTTCGACATGGACCTTTATTTCGGCGGCAAGGTCGACGAGGCCTATGTCGCCGGGACGCTGGGCTGCGATATCAGCCCGCGAAAAATGACCATCCTTCGTCCGGAATATCGTTTCAGATCAGTGCGCTGGACGGACAAGTTCGACCGCGAGCGCCCCGGCTTCACCGAGGATTTCCACCTCAGCGAAGCCGCGATTTTATTCGCGGGAAAACAGTTCAAGGCGCTGATCTACATTCCCTCGCCGGAAACAAAGCCCGCCCATTTCCATCCGCCGACCACCATCGAGGTCATCGCCCAGAACATCGCCGGCATCGGATACGGCGACCGCGTGACGCTGCTTTATTCGCCGCAAGCGATCCGGATAGAAAACCCGTGAAGAGGATTTGCGCCCGGCGCGAGGCCGGGCGTTTCGCTCTCGCGCCCCTTTGGCCGAAAACTCAGCCGCCCGCCGCCACGACCTCGGCCACGACTTCCGGTTCGAGCATTTCCTCGCACAGGCAGGGGGCGTGGAAAAGGTCGCCGGTCCACATGCCGCGCATGGTGTGGGTGGCGACCGTCAGCCAGATCCCGAGCAGAAGCAGGGCTTCCGCCGTTCCGACGACGCCGAAGAAGGCGAAGCCGGTCAGCCGGTAGAGAATCAGCGTCGCCGCGGTATAGACGCCGAGCGGGAAGGTGAAGCCCCACCATCCCAGGCTGAAGGTCAGGCCCTGAGAGATATAACGGACGGTCAACACCAGCGCCATCACCAGCCACCAGAATCCCACACCCCAAAGCATCAACCCGCCGATGATGCCCAGGTCGCGGGCCACGAGGGCCGCCGAGGCCAGCGGCGTGCCGGCGAAGGCCGCCGGCGCCGCTTGGCCCAGAGTCAGCAGGGCAAGGCTGCCGGTGCCGATCGGCCCGAGAATCAGCCACATGGAGGCGGCCATGCCCTTTTGCGGCAGCTTGTGCAGCGCCAGGCGCAGGAACACGATGGTGATGATGCTGAAGGCGAGCGGCACGGAAACCGCCCACAGCACATAGCCCGTCGCGACCACAAGTTGCGCGGCGCCGCCGCTCAGATGAGGAGCCAGCAGGCCGCCCGAGGCGGCGGTGACCTCCGGTCCCACGATCGGCAGCAGCCAGACCGGGGTGATATGTTCGGCGGCGTGAATCTGGTGGGTGAACATGAAGAACGGCACCAGCCAGGCCACGCCGACCGCCAGACCGGCGTCAAACCACCACAGGATGTGGGACAAGAGAACCGCCCGCTCCGGGCCGAACAGATCCGGGCCGAAGGTCAGATTGGCGTTGATGATCGGGATCAGCCCCATCGGTATGGCGCCGAGAAACATCGACTGCACCGGGTGGCGCATGAGCGGCGCAATCGTTTCCGGGTAGAAAACGATCCGGGCGATCAGCAAGCCGAGGAACATCAGGTAGAAGCCCGTGTCGGACACCCACAGAACCTCGGCGACCTGGCGCTGATAGGGAAGCTGAACCGGCGACATCAGCATGATGATAAAGAGAATGCCGGTGCCCATGGTGGTGGCGAACCAGTTGGGCGTGAACTGACGCGCCATTTCGACCGGCGATTTGATCCCCGACAGCGGCTTCCGCCAGCTGCTAATGCCCTCTTGCTCGATCTTGGCCGTCATTCCCGTTTTCCCCCTGTCCGGTCGCGGGTCGTTGAACGCGCCAACCGCAGGACCAGACATATCCCTGGCCACATTGCCTGTTCGAGCGGCCGATCCGCCCCTGGTCGCCGCCTCATTAACTCTTTTCCGGCCTCGTTGGAAGGCGGCGCGATGTCTCGCCCGCGCCGGGTGGGTCTGGTCATCGCCTTGAACCGGATTGCAAAGGGGCTGGAAAACGGCATGGCCACCGACGGCCGCCACCTTCGCGCCCTTTTCCAGGACTTTTCGCGGATCGCGGCCGCCGACCGTACGGCGTGACCCGTGCGCCGTGGAGCCGCACCCCGGCATTCACCTTCAATAATAATAGCCATCCGCCGTCAAGAAATCACCCCGGCGCCAAAAAAATGCCGGCGCCAAGAGCGCGGAGGCGGTCAGCCGAAAAGATGCACCGTCCACTCGGTCATCGGATAGCCGACGCCAAAGCCCAGGACCGCGCCGGCGAGCACGTCGCTTGGGTAATGATGGGCGGTCGCCACGCGCGACCAGGCCATGCCGAAGCCCATGAGGACGGCGGAAGCGGTCGCCGCCGGCCAGAGCATCACCAGCGGCGTCAATACGCCGACCATGGTCATCGTGTGGCCGCTGGGGAAGGAATGCGTGTCCAGAGTGGCGAGAAGGTTCGGCAGTTCGGGGGCGTCCTGGAACGGGCGGCGCCGGCTGCACCAGTCCTTGAGATAGGGATAGACGCTGTGGAGCAGGATCGCGCTGATCGCCGCCGGGGCGATGATGCGCAGGCCGGACAGCCGCCATTTCACCAATATGGCCACGGCGAGCAGGGGGTAGATCCAGCCGTTGCCGAGCTTGGACAAAGCGATCGCCAGAATTTTCAGCGGCGCGGGCCGCGCGCTGCGCGAGGCCGTGCGGACCGCGCGCATGTCCGCCGCCTCGAAGCACTGTAGAATGCGGGAGACGGCCGCGGAACATTTGACGTGAATGGGCTTCGCCGTGGAAACGGAGGGGGGCTGATCGCCGGATAACGGGGCGCCGGCGGGGAAAGCCTCAAGTCCGCCCCGTTGTGAGCCCGCGTGAGCTTCCATCGCCATCCCGTTCGCCTTTCCGGGCAAGCAGCCCGGTCTGAAGGAAATCTTAATTTTCAATGCCTCTTGGCCGAAGCCGCGAACAACTCGTTGCACGGCCCCATACCAACATCTGGGCCAAAATCCCGTCGGAATAGTGGCGCGCCCGGAAGCCAACATAAATTAGAAATTTTACACCTTTTTGTCACGCGGACTCGAAAGGGCGCTTTCAGGGAGAAGGCCAGGCCGATGAGTCCTGCGCCTGACGCAGCCGCGCGGCGACGCAGTTGAGAAGAACCGCGCGCCAGAAACGCAGGGCGCCGGGTCATGACGGGGTCGCGCCGTCGCCCGATCGGCTTTTCGCCCGCCGGCCCCAGGTATGCGGCGGCCAGATGAAGAGGAGAAGACTCACGGCGCCCGCGACGAACAGCAGGATGAGCAGCGTGGATCGCTCCACCCAGGCCATAGCCGGGACGGCGGCTGCGAGCAAGAGCCCGACCAGCCCGATCCGCCACGAGCCGATCAGATTCCCCGAGGTGAAGAGCCCCAGCGCAAGGACCGTCAGCAGAACCAGCGGCGCGGCGTCGGCGCCGAGCAGATCGAAAATCTGGGGCAGCATGAGCAGCCGCATGGCCGCGAAAACCGCGAGCCAATGCAGCGCGTCCTGTCGGATCGCCTTGATCCGCTCCGCCCGGTCGCGATATTCGCCACGCGCGAAAAAGCTGGCGCCGGCAAAAATGGGCACGACGATTTCCCAATAGGGAATGGTCAGGTTCCGCGCCAGACTCGAGATGGCGACCCCGATCAGCGCCAACAGCAACATGATCAGGAATGGCCAGTTGGGGGCGAGAAAGCGCCGCGCCCATCCCGCTTTTTCGGCTGGCGCGTCGGGCTGATCGTTCTGTGTCATCGCTGGCCTCGCTTCGGTTTCGTCGACATTGGGAAGTTTGAAGGATCCAACCTATTATATCATTGGCCGTTGTTTCCGGCTCATCGGAAACAAGGGCGCCCGCCGACGTCAGCCGGCGCCATCGCCCCTCATCGCGACACTACAGGAGAGCCAGATGAATTTCCCTCGCCTCGTCGCGCTTTCGATCTTTCTTGTTGCGGGTTTCTCGAGTCTCGCGACGACTGGCGCGGCATGGGCGCAGACGCCGGAAGCGCCGGCAGTCCCCCAGGCGCAAGCCTATGTGATGTTCTGGCGACAGGTCGGCGGAACCTGGTGGAGGGGCCCCTTTGCCACGCAGACGGCGACCTGTGTGCACGCGAGCCCACTGGCTGTCTGCAACGGTCAGAATTTCAAGGGCGTCTATCTCGACGGGCAATATACCCTGTTCTGGATCAATGGGTGCGCTCAGCCGCCCATCACGCTGAAATGCGAGGTGCGTCCGGCGCCGGCTTCGGCCAAATGACGCGGCTCTGCCCATCACCCCCATAGCGCGGGTTCGGGCGGAAAAACGGTCGAACCGTCGTAGCGCAGGCCATCGGCGCGGTCCTGGGCCAGCAGCAGCGGGCCGTCGAGATCGACGAAACGGGCGCGCCCAGTGAGCAACAGGGCCGGGGCCATGGCGAGCGAGGAGGCCACCATGCAGCCGACGAAGAGACCGAAGCCGAGCCTTTCGGCCTCGGCCGCGAGCGCCAGCGCCTCGGTCAGGCCGCCGGTCTTGTCGAGCTTGATATTGACGAGGTCATAGCGGTCGCGCAGGGCGCCCAGCCCCTTGCGGTCGTGGACGCTTTCGTCGGCGCAAATTGCGACCGGCCATTTATTCCGCGCCAGCGCCGAATCATCGTCCGCCGGCAGGGGCTGCTCGACCAGAGCGACGCCGGCCGCCGCGCAGGCGGCGAAATTTTCTTCGAGATTTTCCGGCCGCCAGGCTTCGTTGGCGTCGACGATCAGTTCGGCCTCGGGCGCCGCGGCGCGCACGGCGGCGAGGCGTTCGGCGTCGCCCGCGCCCGCAAGCTTCACTTTCAGCACCGGCCGGCCGGCGGCGGCTTTGGCCGCCCGCGCCATCTCGTCCGGCGTCGCGACCGACAGGGTATAGGCGGTGACGCAGGGCGCTATTGCGTGCAATCCGGCGAGCTGGAAAGCCGGGACGCCGGAAATCTTGGCGTCGAGGTCCCAAAGCGCGCAGTCCAGCGCATTGCGCGCGGCGCCGGCGGGCAAAAGCCTTTGCAGTTCGGCGCGACCGGCGCCCGATTCGATCGCGGCGCGGCAGGATTCGATCGCCGCCGCCACGCTCTCGACGCTCTCGCCATAGCGCGCATAAGGCGTGCATTCGCCGCGTCCGGCCGCCTGACCTTGAATAATCGTCGCGACGACGGTCACCGCCTCGGTCTTGGCCCCGCGCGAGATGACGAACGGGGTTTTCAGCGGAAAGCGCGCGATTTCTAGGGAGAGCCGGCGAGTTTCGGACAAGGCCATGGTGTTGCGCCCATGCAAGCTTCTTTCCGGACGAGCGGGTCGCCCGCAATTGGCTTTTGCGTAAACGGCTTGCGGATTGTATTCAAGAGCTGGGACCGTCCTCGTTCCCCGGCCCTGGCCGTCAGACAGCGGATACGCGCCGAATGTCGAATTCAATGCCCGTCGAGCCGGCCTTTTCGGTCGAAAGGGACGGCGAGACCCTTCGCCTCGTCCTCAGCGGGGCGTGGACGATTTCGGCGTCGCGAGCGCTGGAAAGCGCGGCCGACGCGCTCGGCGCGGCGGGGCGCGGCGCGGCGCGGGTCGCGATCGATTTCGCCGGCGTGGCGCGGCTCGACACCGCCGGCGCCTGGCTGATCGACAAGGCGCGGACGCAAATGGCGGCTGGCGGCGCCGCGACGGAATATCAAAGCCTCGATTCGGACCAGACCATTTTGCTGCGCGAGGCGGCTTACGCGCCTTCGACGCCCGAGGTGAAGCGCAAGACCAACCCGGTCGTCGACTTCCTGGTCCGGTTCGGCAAATGGAGCGCGATGATCGCCGACAATGTGGCGACCGGCGTGTCCTTTTTCGGCGAACTGGCCGCCGCGGCCTTGCGGGTGATATTCAATCCGGCGCTCTCCCGCCCGACGTCGATGATCTACCATATGGAAAATTTCGCCCTGCGCGCGGTGCCGATCGTCGTCACCATCAATTTTCTGGTCGGCAGCATTGTCGAGCAGCAGGGGCTCTATCAATTGCGGCGCTTCGGCGCTTCGTCCTTTGCGATCGAGCTGATCGGCCTTCTGGTCCTGCGCGAACTCGGCGTGCTGCTGACCTCGATCATGGTCGCCGGCCGCTCGGGCTCCGCGATCACCGCCGAACTCGGCTCGATGAAGATGCGCGAAGAGGTCGACGCCCTTCGGGTGATGGGGATGTCGCCGATGGAGGTGCTGGTCCTGCCGCGCGTCCTGGCGCTGATCTTCTCCCTGCCGTTACTCACCTTCCTCGCCGACATGGCGGGGCTCGGCGGCGGCATGATCACCGCCTATGTCTATGAAGGCATCAGTTTCCAGTCCTTCCTGGTGCGGGTGCAGGATTATATCGGCCTCAACACTTTTCTGGTCGGACTGATCAAGGCGCCCTTCATGGCGCTGGTCGTCGGGCTGATCGCCTGCGTCGAGGGGTTCCGGGTCCAGGGCTCGGCCGAATCGCTTGGCCGTCAGGTCACGACTTCGGTGGTCAATGCGATTTTCATGGTGATTTTCGTCGATGGCTTGTTCGCGATCTTTTTCGCCGGCATCCATTATTGAGGGAACAGATGGGGCCGAGGTCGCAAGAACCGATCATCAAGGTGCGCGGGCTGAACGTCGGCTTCGGGACCAAACTGGTCCTGAAGGGCCTCGATCTCGACGTTCCGCCGGGCCAGGTGACAGGTTTCGTCGGCGGTTCCGGGCAGGGAAAATCCGTCCTGACCCGCGCGATTCTCGGCCTGCTCCCCAAACAGTCCGGGACCATCGAAGTCCTTGACGAGAATATCGACCGGCTGTCGCCCTCGCAGCGCCGCGCGCTGGAGCGCCGCTGGGGCGTGATGTTCCAAGGCGGGGCGCTGTTTTCCGCCCTCACCGTCAAACAGAACATCCAGACCCCGATGCGGGAATATCTCGACATCAGCCAGCCGGTGATGGACGAACTGGCCATGCTGAAAATCAAGCTGGTCGGCCTGCCGCCGGACGCGGCGGACAAATTTCCGTCAGAACTTTCCGGCGGCATGGTCAAGCGCGCGGCGCTCGCCCGCGCGCTGGCGCTCGATCCCGAGTTGCTGTTCCTCGACGAGCCGACCTCGGGGCTCGACCCGATCGGCGCCGCCGATTTCGACGATTTGATCGCAACCTTGCGCGCCACCCTCGATCTGAGCGTTTTCATGGTGACCCACGATCTCGACTCCCTCTATTCGATATGCGACACCATCGCGGCGCTCGCGGACGGCAAGGTGATCGCCTGCGGTCCGCTTTCGACGATGCTCGCTTCCGATCATCCCTGGCTGCGCACCTATTTCCACGGCAAGCGCTCGCGGTCGATCGTCGCGCCGGAACACGCCGCCATCGGCGCGCAGAACTAGGAGGAGCAGAAGCATGGAGACGCGCGCCAATTTTGCGCTGGTCGGCCTGTTCACCCTGGCCGTGATTTTCGGCGCGTTCGGATTCATTTACTGGTTCAAGACCTTCGGCACGGCGACGGCCCAGAAAACCTATTTCGTTCACTTCGAGACCCCGGTCTCCGGACTGCTGAACGGCGCGGAAGTCGAATTCAACGGGCTCAAGGTCGGCTCGGTCACCGACCTCAGCCTCAACCCGAACAATCCCAGGCAGGTGGACGCGCAGATCTCGATCGGCGCCAATACGCCGGTCAAGACGGACACCTCGGCTTCGCTCAAGACCGGCGGGATCACCGGAGTCTCCTGGGTGGGGCTCGAAGGCGGCAGCACGGAAGCGCCGTTTTTGCCGGCGGGCGGCGTGATCAACGCCACGGGCTCGGACCTTCAGGCCCTGTTGCTGACCGCACAGAAACTGACCGCGAAGGCCGACAAGGCGTTCGACCAGCTGGATACGGCCCTGAACCGGGTGAACGACCTTCTGAAAACCGCCAGTCCGGGGATCGAGTCCTCGGTGACCAACCTTCAGCAGGTGACTGAAGCCCTCGCGGACAAGAACGGCAATTTCCGCCAGGCGCTCGACAGCATCGATCCGGGCAAGGTGCGCAACATCATGCGCAACGCCGACGAGGCGTTGGCCAAGATCAACAACCTGCTCGGAGGCGACTCCGGCAAGACGATGATCGCCGATATTTCCAGCGCCGCGCGATCGATCAAGAAACTGGCGGAGAGCCTGAATCGTTTCGCCAACACCGGACTGCCGGCCTACCAGGGCCTGGCGGTCGACGGGCGCAAAACGCTTCAGGACGTCGATCACGCGGTCAAGACCCTCGAGCGGGACCCGCAGAGCATTCTTTTCGGCCGAAAACCGGCGCTGCCCGCTTATAACGGGCATTGAACAGGCGGCTGATTCGCGTCGGACCGCAAGGAGAAGCAGGGACCGTGGAGAGGAAAGCAAGCGGAGCGCGCGCGCGGCAGGGGGGGCGGAAACCAGCCCCCCTTTCGGCGCTCGCCGCCTTTGTCGCCCTCGGCCTTTCCGGCTGCGCCAACCTCGTCGCGCCTCAGCGTTTCGATCTTCAAGCCGCGCCGGCGCGGGCGCGTCCCTCCAGCGCGACCTTCGTCGTGCCGACGCCGACCGCCTCCGATCCGCTGGACAGCGAGCTGATCGTGGTGCGCGGCGCCGACGGCTCGCTGAGCCGGGTCCCCGACGTGGAATGGGCCGACCGCGCGCCGGCCCTGCTGCAGGGACGCATTGTCCAGACCTTCGAGAACGCCGGGCTCGCCCGTCAGGTCGCGGTCGCGGGCGGACACGCGCAATATGCGCTGCGGGTCGAACTGCGGCGCTTCGACATCGACGTCGCCAGCCGCAGCGCAATGGTCGAGATGACCGCGCGGCTGATCGTGGAAAGCAGCGGTAACACGGTCGCCGCGAAAATCTTTTCGGCGTCCCAACCGGTCGGCGAAATCGTCGGGGCCGCGCCGGCCATGGCGCTCAATCGCGCGCTCGCCGATGTCCTCTCCCGCATGATCCCCTGGGCCGCTTCCCTCGGACGGTGAATCGCTCAAGCGAAAAAGAACGCCCGGATCGCTCCGGGCGTTCGCATTTCCGGCCATTCGGCTCGGTCAGCCCAGCCGGCCCGAAGCATGGGCGAGCAGGCTGTAAACCTTGCCGGTTTCAGAGGCCAGATAGGATCGCGTCATCAGGCCGTCGCGGTCCTGCCGGCCCACGTCGCCGAGCAGACGCTCGAATTCCTGCACATAGCGATCGACCGTCAGGCGGAAGTCGCGATCCTCGCTGTAGCGATGACGCACGCCCTCGAAGGTCTTCTGGCCCTGGGCCGTATAGATCCGGCGGCTGAACGCCGACCGGTCTCCGCGGCGGAAGCGATTCCAGGCGTCGATCAACGCGCCTTCGTCCACCGCCTGGGCGATTTCCGCCGACAGGCTGTCGAGCGCGTCGGCCGGCGTGGCCGCGCGCCGCGGGGCCGGTTCGTCGGCGGAGGCGCGCGCCAGCAGTTCGCTCATCCAGCCGCCGCGCTCCGCCGGAGCGGCGGCCGCAGGAGCAGGGGCAGGGGCAGGAACTGGGGCAGGAGCAGCCAGCCGTGGCGGCTGCGGGCGCAGATCGAGCCGCGGCGCCTCCCTGACCGAGGTTTCGGCAGCCGGCTCCCGGCGCGGCGCCGGCTCCGCACGCGCCGGCTCTGGTCGGGCCGGCTCGGCGGGCTCGACCACATCGTATGTCCGGCCCGAACGGGCGACCAGTTCGGTCAATTCGTTGAGGGCCTTCATTTCGTCGGCGACGATCTTGCGCATGGTCGCCGCCTGTTCGCCGGTCTCGCGCGGGAGATCGACCATGCCGCGCTTCAACTCCTGGCGGGTCGCTTCCAGCTCGCGCTGGATCTCGCCGGTCATGGCGCGCAGCTCCTGCGATACGCCGGTGTAGCGTTCGGAGGCCTGCTGGAACAGCTGGTTCATCTGCGCCAGCGTCTGTTCATGGGCGGCGGTCAGCTCGCCGGCGGTCTTTTCGCGCTCGCGCGCCACTTGGTCGCGCAATTCGTCGTGCTGTTTGGTCAGCACGCCCGCCGTGCCCGCCGCCGCGGAGGCGAGGAAGGTTCCGACGTCGCGGGCGCGCGCGTCGGCCTGGGACAGCGTGCGCGCGATCATCGCGGCAAAACCGTCGAGGCGCATTTCATATTCGTTCTGCTGCTTCTCAGCCTCCTCGTGCAGCGCCTGAAGGCTATGCACGCGCGCCTCGAGCGCGGCGTCGATCGCCTCCTGGGCGCTCGACGCGTCGTTCAGGCGAGCCTTCAAGGCTTCGTCCACCCGGGTCTGGGCGGCGCTCAATTCGCGCAGGCGGGCGTCGAAGGCGCGGCCGATCATCGAATGCGCCACGTTCAGGTCGCGGAGCGCCTCCTGCAGCGTCTGCGCCTGGCCCTGCACCGCCTGGGCGGCGCCGCCGACGCCGCTTTCGATTTGCCGGGCCGTCGAGTCGAGGCGATCGGCCTCGCCCTGCAGGGTTGCGACCACCGCAGCGAGCGCGTCAATTCTCGGCGCCAGGGCGCTGTCGACCTGGGCCAGCCCGGCTTCGGCGTTATCGATCGTCGTCATCAGGGCGCCGTGGGTTTGCGCCAGATTGCCGGCCAGCCCCTCGATTCCCTGCCTCATGCGCCGGTTCGCCTCGTCGAGGGCGCTGGTCATTTCGGTCTGACGGCGGCCGAGATGCGTGATCAGATCGTTCGAGCGCGTCGCGAGCGCGCCGACCGCGCTCTCGCTGAAGGCCACGATCTGCGAGACCACCTCGCCGCCGCGCTCGGTGAGCGTCTCGACCAGTTTCGTCCCTTGCGTTTCGTACCAGTCGCGCAGTTCGGCGGCGCGGGCGCCGAGTTCCTCGGTCAGCGCGCGGCCACGGCCATCGACCGTTTCTTCGATATGGGCGATGCGGCGGTCCATATCCTGGCCGGTCGTGACGAGGCGGCCGACGACCTTGGTTTCGAACATGCCGATACGTTCGTCCAGATCGGCGACGATCTCGCGGGCGCGCCCGCCGAGGGCGGCGTCGAGTTCGCGGCCCTTGACTTCGAGCCTTTCGCCGGTTTCGGCGAGGCGGCCGACGACCTTGGTTTCGAACATGCCGATACGTTCGTCCAGATCGGCGACGATCTCGCGGGCGCGCCCGCCGAAGGCTGCGTCGAGTTCGCGGCCCTTGACTTCGAGCCTTTCGCCGGTTTCCGCGAGGCGGGCGACGACCTTGTTTTCGAACCGGTCGATATGTTCGTCCAGGTCGGCGACGATCTCGCGGGCGCGCCCACCGAGGGCGGCGTCGAGTTCGCGGCCCTTGACTTCAAGCTTTTCGCCGGTTTCCACGAGGTGGCCGACGATCTTGTTTTCGAACCGGTCGATATGTTCGTCCAGATGGAGGGCGATCTCACGGGCGCGGCCGCCGAGAGCGGCGTCGAGTTCGCGGCCCTTGACTTCAAGCTTTTCGCCGGTTTCCACGAGGTGGCCGACGATCTTGTTTTCGAACCGGTCGATATGTTCGTCCAGATGGAGGGCGATCTCACGGGCGCGGCCGCCGAGAGCGGCGTCGAGTTCGCGGCCCTTGACTTCGAGCCTTTGGCCGGTTTCCGCGAGGCGGGCGACGACCTTGTTTTCGAACAGGTCGATATGGTTGTCCAGATGGGCGGCGATCTCATGGGCGCGGCCGCCGAGCGTGGCGTCGATTTCCATCGCCTTGGCGGATAGCTCCTCGGTGAGCGCGGTCGAACGGGCGAGAATGACGGCGTCCAGCTCCCGCGCCTTGGAGTCCAGCGCCCGTCCGACTTCGCGTCCGCCTTCGCCGAGCACCTTGGCGATGTCGATGGCGCGGCCCGCCAGAGCGTCGTTGAGATGGCTGGTCCGGGTCGAGAGGCTGCTCTCCGCCCTCGCGATCAGCTCGTCCATCACCTGCGCCACATCCTGGGCCTTGCCGGCCGTGCTGTCTTCGAAGCGGTCGATCTGCTGCTCCAGCAGGCGCGCTGTCTCCTCGGCGCGGCGGCCGAGGCGCGTTTCAAGCTGCGCGCCGTGGATGTTGATCGCCATTTCGATCGCCGCGAGGCGCGACGAGATCGAGGCAGCGAGGGCTTCGGACTGCGCGCCGATCCGCTCGGAGGCGGCGCCGCCCAGTTCGTTGATGGTCCTGTCGAAGCCCGCCAGCGTGTCGGCGAGCATGACGCGCAAAGCCTCGGTCTCCATGCGGATATGATCCGCCGAGCCTTCGCCGCCCGAACGCAGCAGCTGATCGAGCGCCGCAAACTGGCCGATAAAATCCGCCTTGAGGCGCTCGCCATGGTCGCTGAGGCGCGCCTGGGTCTCGGCGACGCCGGCCGCCATGCGGCTCTCGAAGGCGTCGAGTTGCGAGGCGATCTCCTGCGCCAGAAAAGCCGCGTGCTGGCCGAGGCTGCCCGAGGCGTCCTCGCCGCCGCGCAGCATCGTCTGTTCGAAGGCGTCGAGACGCTCCGACAGGGTTTCGGTGACGCGGTCGCCATGGACGCCGATCGCCGCGACCGCTTCCGATGCGACCTGGGCGAAGCGCTTCTGGGCGTCGGTGACGCGCGCGGCGATGGTTTCGGCGGTCTGGCCAACGGTCTCGGCGAAATTGTGGTCGAGATTCGTGGTCTGCGCGAGCAGGGCGGCGACGGTGGCGTCGGAAGCGTCCTGGAACTGGGCCTGAGCGGTCGCGACATGCGCGCCGAGGACGTCCGCCACCGACTGGCCGATTTCGGCGAGCGACCGGCGCAGAAGCTCGGTTTGCGCGGCGCTTTGCGCGTTGATCTGGCCGAATTGCTCCTTGAAGGTTTCGGCGTGGCGCGTGAGAGCCGCGACATGGGCCCCGGAGGCCTCGGCGATGCTCTTTTCCACGCGGCCGCCCTGCGCCGCGACGGCGTCGATCGCCGTTTGCGCGCTTTGGCCGACGCGCTGCTGGAAGGTCTCGACCTGCGCGGCGAGCGCGGCGAGCGGGGCGTCGGCGACGGCGGCGACGCCCTGGTCGAGGCGTTCGACATGGGCGCCGATGGCGTCGAGCGCCGATTGCGTCGCTTCGCCCAAACGCTGCTCCACCGCGTCGGTATGGCTGACGAGGGCGGCGATATGCGTTTCGGTGGCGGTGATCACGCCGCGCTCCAGGCGCTCGCTATGCGCCGCTATGGCCTCGGACGCTTGTCGCGCCGTTTCGCCGAAGCGCTGCTCGAAGTCCTGCGTCTGGCCGACGAAGGCGGCGAACGGGGCCTCGGTCGCGGCAACGACGCTCTTTTCGAGGCGTTCGCCATGGGCGGCGATGGCCTGTACGGCCTCGCGCGCCAATTCGCCGAAGCGCTGCGCGAGCGTCTCGGCCTGGGCGATCAATTGGGCGACCGGCGCCTCGGCCGCCGCGGCGACGCTCTTTTCGAGGCGTTCGCTATGCGCCGCTATGGCCTCGGACGCCTGTCGCGCCGTTTCGCCGAAGCGCTGCTCGAAGTCCTGCGTCTGGCCGACAAACGCGGCGAGGGGCGCTTGGGTCGCCGCAACGACGCTCTTTTCGAGGCGCTCGCCATGGGCGGCGATAGCCTGTTCGGCCTCGCGCGCCGATTTGCCGAAGCGTTGCGCGAGGGTCTCGGCCTGGGCGATAAATTGGGCGACCGGCGCTTCGGTCGCCGCAACGACGGTCCTTTCGAGGCGCTCGCCATGGGCGGCAATGGCCTGTTCGGCTTCGCGCGCCGATTTGCCGAAGCGCTGCGCGAGGGTCTCGGCCTGGGCGATAAATTGGGCGACCGGCGCTTCGGTCGCCGCAACGACGCTCTTTTCGAGGCGCTCGCCATGGGCGGCGATGGCCTGTTCGGCCTCGCGCGCCGTTTCGCCGAAACGCTGCGCCAGCGTCTCGGCCTTGGCGATCAATTGGGCGACCGGCGCCTCGGCCGCCGCGACGACGCCCTGGTCCAGGCGCTCAATATGGGCGCCGATGGCGTCGAGGGTCGCCTGGGTCGCTTCGCCGAGCCGCAGTTCGAGCGTATCGGCCTGGCTGGCGAGGGCGGCGATATGGGTTTCCGTCGCCGAAATGACGCCGCGCTCCAGTCGCTCGCTATGCGCGACGATCGCGTCGGTCGCCTGCTGGGCGGTTTCGCCGAAGCGCTGCTCGAAGCCATCGGTATGGCTGGCGAGGGCGGCGAGTCGGGTTTCGGTCGCCAAAGCCACGTCGCGCTCGAGCCGGTCGGCTTGGGCGACGATGGATTCCACCGTCTGCTGCGCCGTTTCGCCGAACAGCCGCTGGAAGGATTCGGTATGTCCGACCAGCGAGGACAGCTGGTCCTGGGTCGCGGCCGCGACCAGATGTTCGAGCCGTTCGCCCTGGATGGCGACGGTTTCGATGGCGCTTTGCGCGGTTCGAGCGAATTGCTCCTGGAACGCCTCGGTCTGCCCGGCCAGCGCGACGAGCGTCTCTCGCATGGCCCCGCCGACATTGTTTTCGAGGCTCTGGACATTATGGGTGAGCGCGCTTTCGATCCGCCCGGATTCGGTTTCGAACCGTTCGAGCGTGGCGCTGGTCAGCTCGTCGAGCCGATGCCTGATGCTTTCGACCTTTTCGTCGACCGCGGCGAGATTGGACGTGGTCGCCTGTTCCAGAACGTCGCGCAGGTTGACCGTATGGCCGGCGACCGATTCCACCGCCTCGCCCGCGACCTGCGCGAACTGGGCGTTGAACGCCTCGGCGTGGCCCGCGAAGGCGGCCAGCGTCTCGTTCGCCGCCTGGCCGAAATTTTCACGCAGGGCGGTCGCGTGACTGCCGACCTCCTCGGCGGTCCTGGCGCTGACCGTGGCGTAGGCTTCGCCGATCGCTTCGACATTGGCGCCGAAGTCCTCGATCGTCTTTTGCGTCGTTTCGCCGACATGGCGGCGGAAGGCTTCGGCCCTGAGGGTCATCTGCTCGATCGCGGCGGCGGCGGCGGCGGAGAACTCCTCGACCGTGCGCTGGCGATGGTCGGCCAGGGTCCCGGTAAAGGCGCCGCTCAGCGCGGCAAGCTGGCTGCGCGCCTCCTCGGACTGCTGGCCGAGGCTCGCGGCGAGGTCGTCGCCGGTCAAGGCCAGCGAATGCTGGAACTCCGGTCCCTTGACGGTGATCAGTTCGTCGAAGCGGTCAATCTGGCGGGTCAGGCCGCCCGCCAGTTCCTCGGCGCGCTCCTCGAGCCGCCGCGCGGTCTGCAGGCTCGCGTCGTGGAAGCGGTCGAGCAGGATTCGGCTCCGCTCGTCGATCTGACGCAGCAAGGTTTCGCCCGATTGCGAAAAGGCCCCTTCGATGGCTCCGCCCTTGGCGTCGAGCGCGGAAGCGATGCGGTCGCCGGCCTGCGCCAGCATTTCCGTCATCTGGCGGGTCGACGATTCGAGCTCGCTGGCGACGGCGGTATGGGCGCTGGAAAGGGCTTCGGAAATCTGGTCGGCGTTGGCGACGATGGATTCGCGCTCGCTCGTCAGTTCATTGAGCAGGACGCGGATGCGGCGCTCGTTTTCGCTATAGGTGCGCTCAAGTTGGGCCACCTCGGCGCGGACCATGGTTTCCAGCTCGCCGGCGCGCGCCAGCGCCCGTTCGATGCCGTCGCCCATGGAGGCGACCTCGCGGCGGATCGCCTGGCTCAAGGTCACGACCTGTTCGGTGGCGATGGTTTCGGGCTCGGCGAGACGGATCGCCACCTGGGCCATGGAGCGGGCGGTGTGGCGCATTTCCTGGGAACGGCGCAGAACGGCGCCCATGGCGAGGAAGAAAATGACCGGCCCGATCAGGGCGAAGGCCGAGATCGCCGCGCGCGGGGCGAACAGCGGGCCGGAGAAGGCCGCGCCATGGGTGAAGATGAAATTGCCGACCCACAAACCGATCCAGGCGGCCGAGCCGATGATCGCCACGGTCATGGCGCTGGAGTCGGGACGGCTTTGCAGCGTCTGCAGGATCTGGCCGACCGAAGGCAGGTCGTCGTTGGCCGGCCGGGGGCTCGACGGCGGGCGCGCCGGGTCGGGCTGTCTGGAAACGGCGGCCAGTTCGTCCGGCGCGACTTCGGGCATGCGCGGCGCGGGCGCCAGATCGTCAAGGCGCGGTTCCGAGCGCGGTGTCGGAAGATGGAAGTCCAGCTTGGCGGATTGCTCGGGCGAGTCCGGTTCGGGCGCGGGCGTCGCCGAGGCTTCCGAGTCGAGATTGAGCCGGAGCGCGTCCTCGATCGCCGACAAAGCGGCGGCCGCGGGATCCTGAGCCTTGCTCGGTGTGGACATATCGAAATCGCCTTTACAACTGACACGACGGGGCGCGGCGCAATGGCCAACGACCGGTAAACGGCCGAAATTCCGGCGGTTAACCAAGTCTCACTTTACGCTCGCGCCGATGCGAAGAAAACGGGCGCGCCTCAGGCTTTTGCGAACGTCGTTAACGGACGATTAGCCATATTTGCCAAAAAACCCGGAACGGCCTGAGGAATAAGGGTTGCGTGAATATACGCGTTCTAGGCTGGCTGCACCAGAAAGTTGTGGATTCCCGCAAGATGCAGCTCTGGCATGCGGCCTTGCGCGGCGGATGAGGCCTCCGCTCGCGCCGCCGCCCCGCCGATTGGGGTTGAAATGAACTTCTCCGCACATCGTCCGTTTGACGGCTCCGCCCCTTCCGGAGATCCGGCGCGCGCCGACACGCCGATCGACCTTGGCCATCTCGCGCGCCAGACCATGGGCGACCGCGAACTGGAAACCGAATTGCTCGCCTTGTTCGACCGGCAGGCGGCCCAGATCGCGCGCAAGCTGAAAAACCCGGTCGCGGGCGCCGCCTCGGCCGATCTTGCCCACAAGCTCAAAGGCTCGGCCCGCGCCATCGGCGCGAACGCGGTCGCCATCGCCGCCGACCATTATGAACATGCGGCCCGCGCCGGCGCGCTCAGCCAGATCGACGCCGACCGGCTCGTCGCGGCGACGGCGGCGGTCCGCGCATTTCTGCGCGCGTTGAAAGCCTAATCCAGAAAGTTCTCCACTTTCGCCATGAAGCCCTCGGGCGCCTCGACGCAGGAAAGATGCGCCGCCGGCAGACGCGCGATCTGCGATTTGGGCAGGGCGCGGGCCAAAGCCTCTCCGAGCGCGGGGGGCGTCGAGGCGTCGGACTCGCCGACGATCACCAGGGCCGGACGCGCCGGCGCGGCGCGGATCGCGTCGCGCAGATCGGCGTCGCGCAGCGCCGCGCAGCAGCCCGCATAGCCGAGCGGCGGCGAAGCGCGCAGCAGGCTTTCCACCTGAGCATATTTTTCGGGATTTCCGGCGCGGAACGCCGGCGTCAGCCAGCGCTGGACCACCATCGCCGCGAGATCGGCCATTTTGCCGCCGCGCGCGGCGCGTATGCGGGCGTTCCAGCCGTCGGGGCCGGGGAAATGAGCGGCGGTGTTGGCGAGGACGATTTGATCGAGCCGCTCGGGCGCGTTGATCATCAGCCATTGCCCGACCGCCCCGCTCATCGACAGGCCGATGTAATGCGCGCGGGCGAGGCCGAGCGCGTCCATCAGGGCGAGGACGTCGCCGCCGAGATCGGCCAGGGCATAGGGGCCGGGCGGAACCTCCGAGCCGCCATGGCCGCGCGCGTCGAACCGCACGACGAAGAATTTCCTGGCGAGCATCGGCGCGACCGCGTCCCAGACGGAGAGATCCGCGCCGAGCGGATGACCGAGGATCACGGCGGGCGCTTCGCGCAGGCCTTCGACGACGACATTCAAAGTCAGCGCGCCAGCCTTCACTTTGGTCATCGGATTGGTCCTCAAATCAATTTCATCGCGCGCATCGAGGCATGGCCGTTGCGCCCGACGATGAGGTGGTCGTGCAGCTTGACCCCCAGCGGCTTGGCGAGAGCGGCGATGGTTTCGGTCATGGTCACGTCGGCGGTGGACGGCGTCGGGTCGCCGGAAGGATGGTTATGGACGAGGATCACTGCGCTGGCGTTCAGCGCCAGCGCGCGGCGGATCACTTCGCGGGGGTAGACCGGCGCATGGTCCACGGTGCCCTGGCCCATGACCTCGTCGGCGATCAGGCCGTTTTTCTTGTCGAGGAAAAGCACCCGGAATTCTTCGGTTTCCCGGAAGGCCATGGCGCCGCGGCAATAGTCCAGCACCTGTGCGAAGGAGCCAAGCTCCAGCCGCTTTTTCATCGACTGTTTCGCCAGCAGCAGGGCGGCCGCCTCGACGATCTTCAGTTCCGCCACCACCGCGTCGCCGACATAATCCACTTCCTTCAGGCGCGCCGGCGGCGCGGAGATCACGTCCGCGAAGGAGCCGAAGCGCTGGAGCAGCGTCTTGGCGATGGGTTTGACGTCGCGGCGCGGAATGGCGCGAAACAGCAGCAGTTCCAGCAGTTCGTAATCGTGCAGCCCCGCGGCGCCGCCTTTCAGGAAGCGCTCGCGCAGGCGCTCGCGATGGCCGGCGTTGAGTGAATCCCTGGTCGTCTGCTGGTCCACGGCGGCGCCCGATCAGGGCGCGGACGCATAGGGCGGGCAATGCAGCCCGCGCGGCGAAAGCGTGAAGATTTCGCAGCCGTCCGCGGTTACGCCGATCGCATGTTCGAACTGGGCGGAAAGCGAGCGGTCGCGGGTCACGGCGGTCCAGCCGTCGGAGAGGATCTTCACCTGCGGCTTGCCGAGATTGATCATCGGCTCGATGGTGAAGAACATGCCCTCGCGCAGCGGAATGCCTTGGCCCTCTTGTCCGTAGTGCAGGATATTGGGCTCGTCGTGGAACAGACGGCCAAGTCCGTGGCCGCAGAATTCGCGCACCACCGAGCAACGCTCCGATTCGGCGAAAGCCTGGATGGCGTAGCCGATGTCGCCGGTGGTGGCGCCCGGCTTGACCACGGCGATCCCGCGCATCAAGGCCTCATAGGTCACTTCGCACAGGCGCTGCGCCCGGCGCGGAACCTCGCCGATATAATACATCCGGCTCGAATCGCCGTGCCAGCCGTCGACGATATAGGTTACGTCGATATTGACGATGTCGCCCTCGCGCAGCGACCTGGAGTTGGGGATGCCGTGGCAGACGACATGGTTGATCGACGTGCAGATCGACTTGCGATAGCCGCGATAATCCAGCGGCGCCGGAAGGGCGCCGTGGTCCATGCCGAATTCATAGGCCAGCTTGTCGAGCGCGTCGGTGGTGACGCCGGGCTTGGCGGCCTCGACCATGAGGTCGAGGGCTTCGGCCGCGACCCGGCCGGCCTTGCGCATGCCTTCGAAGCCCTCCGGGCCGTGGATGCGGATATGGCCGGTCTTGCGGCTTGGCGACGAGTTGGCTTCGATCAAAGTCATTGAGCAATGGCGTCCTGCTGGGGCGGCTTTCCCGCCTTGATCTCCCTGACTCTCAGATTTAGCCCAAACGCGGCGCGGCGCAAGGGCGAGCTTCGCGTTGAGGGAATTCACCTGAAGCGGTCGGATTCACGATTTGGCGACCGGAAAGGCGCGGAAGGCGATCGCGCCACACTTCGCCTGATTTCCATCGCCGGTCATAAAATGCGGCCCGCGACTCTTATAATGCAGCCTGTTGCGTTGCGGCGGCGCATGCGCAAGACGGACGGCGTTCCCGTCAGGCGATGGACTTTCTTGTCAGGCGGCGAGTCCCGCCGGGGGCTCCGGTTCAACCACGGCGCGATAGACATGCCAGGTGGCGTGGCCGAGCAGAGGCAGGACGACCGCCAGGCCGAGCAGCGCCGTCACCAGGCCAAGCGCCAGCAACACAGCGATGGCGCCGGCCCAGGCGAGCATCGGCAGAGGGTTCTTCCTGACCGCCTTGACCGATGAAATCATGGCGGTGGCGAAATCGACGTCGCGGTCGAGCAGCAGCGGGTAGGAGACGACGGTGATCGAAAAAATCGCGAAGGCGATCAGGCCGCCGAAAAAATTCCCGGTGAGGATGAAAAGGATTCCCTGCGATGTGGTCAGCGCGTGCTGGACGAAAGCCACGGGGTCCGGCATCTCCAACCCGTAGAACATCAGATAAAGGAAGGTGGCGAAATCGACCCAGATGATGAAGGCGAACAGCGACACCAGGCACATCCAGCCGAGATCGCGGCCGCCGCTCGCCTTGACCGAATCAAGCACGGCGCCCCAGGAGAGATTCTCTCCTTTTTCCAGTCGCCGGCTCACTTCGTAAAGCGCCGCCGCCGAAAAGGGCGTCACCAGCGCGACGCCGGTGAGCAGGGGATAGGCGAGGAAATGCAGGCCATAGAGCCGCACCAGCAAAATCGTCAGCCAGCCGACCGCCACGTGCAGGCCGCCGACCGCGAGGCCATAGCGGGGCGCGGTCTTGAAGTCGTTCCAGCCCGCGGCCAAGGCCTGGTAAATATCGCGGTTTTGCAGTTTGCGAATGACGACGTCGCGCCGACCGTGCGGCGTGACGCCGGCCTCGGCCGGCTGGACGCTGTCGCTCATGTCTCCGCCCCCTGGCGTTCCGCGCGAGCGCCTGCTCGCGCGGATCATCATTCGTTTGAGATTGATCTGGATCAAACGATTCGCAAGAGGCGGAACTCGAAAAGCCCTCGCTTTTCGTTTAGCGCGACAGGCCCTTTTCCTTCAGTTCGTCGAGATAGCTCTGCCAGATCGCGTCCTGGCGGGCGCCGAGGTCGTGGAGATAGACCCAGGTGAAGATGCCGGTGTCGTGCATGTCGTCGAATTGCAGCTTCACCGCGTAATTGCCGATTGGCTCGACGGCGAGAATCGTCACGTCGCGTTTTCCCGCGACCGTCTTGCGTTCGTCGGGCGAATGGCCCTGGACCTCGGCGCTGGGGCTCTCGACCCGCAAAAGCTCGGCGGGCAGGGCGAAGGAGTCGCCGCTCTCAAAAGTCACCTTGAGCGTTCTGCCCTTGTCGGCGAGCCGAATCTCGCTCGGCCAATTCGCGTCTATCATTGCTTCACTCCCATCCAGCGCGTTAAAGAAACCGTGGCTCATATAGGCGTAACAACCTGATTTACAATCTCGTTATCGGATTTTGAGAAAAATTCCAAATTTGTCGTCCCGCCCCATTCTCATATTCATAATCCATGTTATCATCAGCGAAAATAATAATGACAGGGTCAGGTCGCGATCTCTCGGCAGGGGAGGTCCTGCCAATCACGCATGAGCCAACCGGCGGCGCAACTTGCCGCGTCGCGAAGGAGGACGTATGTCACAGGAAGAAGCCAAATCCCAACACGCCACGCCGATGCTGGACCAGCTTGAGAGCGGTCCGTGGCCGAGCTTTGTCACCGGCCTGAAGCGTCTGCGCGACAACGCCGGCGCGACTTATGCGCCGATGATGAACGATCTTCTCGGCCAGCTTGAGCACTCCTATGAAGAGCGCCGCGGCTACTGGAAGGGCGGCACGGTTTCGGTTGTCGGTTACGGCGGCGGCGTGATTCCGCGCTTTTCGGAAGTGGGCGCCGAGTATCCGGCTTCGAAGGAATTCCACACCCTGCGCGTCCAGCCCCCGGCCGGCATGCATTATGACACCGACGTTCTGCGCAAGATGTGCGACGTCTGGGAGAAATATGGTTCGGGTCTGATCGCCTTCCACGGCCAGTCCGGCGACATCATGTTCCAGGGCTGCTCGAGCGAGAACGTCCAGCCGGCCTTCGACGAACTCAACGAAATGGGCTTCGACCTCGGCGGCGCCGGCCCGGCGCTGCGCACCTCGATGTCCTGCGTCGGTCATGCGCGCTGCGAAACCTCCTGCTATGACGAGGTCAAGGCGCACCGCATGGTGATCAACGAGTTCCTGGACGAGATGCATCGTCCGGCGCTGCCCTACAAGTTCAAGTTCAAGTTCTCGGGCTGCGGCAACGACTGCGTGAACGCCATCCATCGCGCGGATTTCGCGGTGATCGGCACCTGGCGCGACGACATGAAGGTCAACCAGGACGGCGTGAAGGCCTATGTGGCGCGCGTCGGCCGCAAATATGCGATCGACCATGTGATCGCGATGTGCCCGACCCGCGCTCTGTCGCTGAACGACGACGACACGCTCGACGTCGACAACAAGAGCTGCGTGCGTTGCATGCACTGCCTGAACGTCATGGGCGGCAAGGCCTTGCAGCCGGGCGATGACCGCGGCGCCAGCATCCTGGTCGGCGGCAAGCGCTCACTGAAGGTCGGCGACCTGATGGGCATCAACCTGATCCCGTTCTTCAAGCTGGAGACGGACGAGGACTACCAGAACCTCGTCGATCTGGCGCGCCGGATGCTGGAGTTCTTCGCCGACAACGCGCTGGAGCACGAGCGCATCGGCGAGACGATCGACCGCATCGGCCTGCCGGCGTTCCTGGAGGCGCTGGAGATCAATCCGGACCCGAACATGGTCAGCCATCCGCGCACGTCGTGCTATGTCCGCACCGACGACTTCACCGACGAAGCGGAGAAATATTTCGAGCGCAAGGCCCGCGAGGCCGGGCTCGACGTCGCCGCCGACTGACGCCGACGCCGAAAACATCAGGCCCCGCCCGCAAGGCGGGGCCTGTTTGCTTTATTGCGAATCCGGCGACTGGACATTTGCCGGCGCCGATCACACATCCACACAGCCTCCCGGCGGCGATCACACATCCATAAGCTCCGCCGGGCCAGTAACGACAGCACGCGTCATCGGACGGGGAACGCGCAGCAAAGGGTCAATTCATGTTCAATAACGACGACATTCTCGCGGCTTTGGCCAAGGTTACGGGACCGGACGGCAAGACGCCGCTGGCGCAATCCGGCGCCGTATCCGGAATCAGCATCCGCGAAGGCAAGGTTTTCCTCTCGATCGCGGTGACGCCTGAGCAGGCTCCGCATTGCCAGCCGATGCGCCAGGCCGCCGAGGAGGCGGTCAAGGCCATATCCGGCGTCAAGGGCGCCGTGGTGGTGCTGACATCTGAGCGCGCGGCGGACAGCGCGCCGAAAAGCGCTGCCCCATCGTCGGCGCCCAAGGGCGGCAATGGCCATGCGCCGCAGGGCGCGCCGCAGGGTAAGGGCGTCGACGGCATCAAGAAGATCGTCGCCGTGGCCTCCGGCAAGGGCGGCGTCGGCAAGTCCACGACCTCGGCCAATCTCGCCATCGGTCTCGCCCGGCTTGGCCTCAAGGTCGGCCTGCTCGACGCCGATCTGTTCGGCCCCTCGCAGCCGCGCCTGTTCGGCATTTCCGGCCGTCCCGAGATGGAGGAAGGCGGCGCGCTGAAGCCGATCGAGAAATTCGGCGTCAAGGTCATGTCGATCGGCTTTCTGGTGCCTGACGACGCGGCGATCGTATGGCGCGGCCCGATGGTGATGTCCGCCCTGACCCAGTTGCTGCGCGACGTGGCCTGGGGCGAGCTGGACGTGCTGGTGGTCGACATGCCGCCCGGCACCGGCGACACCCAGCTGACCATGGCGCAGAATGTCGGCCTCGCCGGCGCCGTGATCGTCTCGACGCCGCAGGATCTCGCGCTGATCGACGCGCGGCGCGGCATCGCCATGTTCAACCAGGTGCATGTGCCGATTTACGGCCTGTTCGAGAACATGAGCTATTTCCTTTGCCCGCATTGCGGCGAGCGCACGGATATTTTCGCCCATGGCGGGGCCAGGGCCGAAGCCGAGAAGACGGGCGTTCCCTTCCTGGGCGAGGCGCCGCTCGACGCTTGGGTGCGCGAAACCTCGGACGCCGGTCTCCCCGTCGTCGCCAAGGACCCCGATTCGCCGCAGGCGAAGCCCTATCTCGTCCTGGCGGAAATGGTCCGCGACGCGATGAATCAGGCGCCGGCCAAGAAGGCTCCGCGCATCGCGGTCGAATAACGCCATTGGCCCATCGGTCCCCTTTCAAGGGCCGATGGCGTAAGGCCACGCAAAGCCGTCCAAACGCTTTGGGGCCCGTTGCGACTTCGGTCGCAACGGGCCTTTTGTCTTTCAAAGCATGTCGGGTTTCTCGGCCGGCTTGCGGGCGCGGACCCGCGCGACTGTCGATTTCAAGGTCTCGAAGTCGATATAGCCGTTGTAGGCGAACGGGCCGATCAGGAAATTCGGCACGCCATCGAATCCGAGGGCGCGGGCTTCAGCGACATTGCGCTTGATCAGGGCGTCGATCTCTGCGCCATGGGCGTCGAGGTCGCTTTTCAGCCGGGCGATATCGACGCCCGAGGCCGCGATCGCCTCTTCCATGGTGGATTCCGGGTTCCTGCGGCCGGGAAGGCGCATCAAGGCGGCGTGAACCTGCCGGTAGGCGCCCTGATATTTCGCGGCCAGAGCGATGCGCGCGCCGAACATCGAGGCGTCGCTCAGGACGGGGCAATCCTTGTAGACCAGCCGCACGCCGTTGTCGGTCTGGAGAAGGCCGTCGAGCACCGGCGACGATTTCTTGCAATAGGGGCAATTGTAATCGAGGAAGGCGATGACGGTGACATCACCTGCAGGATTTCCCGCGACCGGCGCTTCAGGGTCGCGCAGGATCGAATCGAGAGTCGCGTCCTGCGCCCATAAGCGGCCGGCGCCCGCGAGCGGGTTGAACGCCATGGCGGCGGCGAGAAAAATTCGGCGGTCGATCGGCATGGGGCTCCATCGAAAGGCGCGGCGTGCGCGAAACGGAACAAGGCGTTTGCGCTTCGTCCCTAAAGCAGGAGAAAGGCAAAAAAAAGAGGACATTCCCCAAGGCGAGGAATGTCCTCAAGTTGACCTGAAGGCTTGGGGGGAGGGGAGCGCCCGGCAGCCTTTCAGGAGTTCAGAACCTCATTTCAGCAGCCCCGGCTTGTCCTCGGCGAGATAGGCGGCTTCGGCCTTCGATAGCGGGATCGCGTCATGGCCGATGATCATCGTCTTGACGTAATGGAGCGGCGTCTTGCCGGTCGTCTCGAACTTGTCCTGCGCGCGGGCGCCGCTCGTCGCCATGCAGAGCGCCAGACCGGCCATGGAAATATATCGCGCGCGCGCTGTCATGTCCGCCTCGATCGCTCCCCTGCCGGCTTGGCGATTGATCGGCCATTGCTCCGGCGCGCCAGCCCCTTGGGCGGCGTTATGTTATAAATAATATGTAACTTTGATTCGGGTTTTGTCAAATGGGAGAGCGGCTATCGGGGCCTCCTGCGTCGTTTCGCCGCGCTGGAGTCCAGGCGAACTGAATGTCCAGGCGAACTCAATGATACAGCGCGTCATTTTTGAAATGTTCGCCGGGTTTTGGACCACGCTTGCCGGGCAGGTGGTTGATAAGATATATTATTAGTAAAGCTTTATGGAGGTTCTCATGATCAAGCCGGCGATTGCGGGAGTCGGGCTTTTATTCCTGTGTGGTTCGGCTTTCGCCGACGACGCGGCGCTGAAGGCGCGGGCGGCGGCGCTGACCGCCGAATATGCCAAAGAGTTGAAGGCCGCGATGGCCGGCGCCATGGCCAAGGGCGGGCCGCTGGGCGCGCTGGACGTCTGCAACAAGCAAGCGCCGAGAATCGCCGCCGATCTGTCGAAAAGCAGCGGCTGGTCGGTCGGCCGCACCAGTCTGAAACCACGCAACGCGGCCTCCGCGCCCGACGATTACGAGCGCAAGGTCCTGGAAGGCTTCAACGTCCGGCTCGCCAAGGGTGAAAAGCCCGATCAGCTCGTCAGCGCCATGGTGGTCGAGGACAAGGGCGGCAAGGTCTTCCGCTTCATGAAGGCGATTCCGACCGGCGAAATCTGCCTGACCTGCCACGGCGCGACTATCGCGCCGGAATTGAAGCAGAAGATTGCGCAGCTTTACCCCAAGGATCAGGCGACCGGATTCAAGCTCGGCGACCTGCGTGGCGCCTTCACTTTGAAAAAGCCGCTGGATGTCTCGGGGAATTGACGCCATCGGCCCTTGAAAAGGACCGATGGCGTCCGCGCCGACCGGCGCGGCGCCGGCTGACGCCGGCGGGCGTCCTTGTTTCCGACTCGTCGGAAACAAGGACCGATGGGATCACGCCCAAAGCTTTTGACCGGCGGTCGGGAACGTGAAAAATTTCGCCGCCTGAAGTTGCGAACGGCGGGGCGGGGGCGTGTGCGAGCTTTTTGGTTTTTCGAGCCTGTCGCCGACGCGGGCGACATTCTCGCTGCGGACCTTCGCCGAACACGGCGGATTCACCAGCGATGCGGTGGACGGCTGGGGGCTCGCCTTCCTCGATGGCCGCGACGCGCGGCTTTACAAGGAGCCGACCCCGGCCGCCGATTCGTCCTGGCTTCATTTCATCGAAGCGAGGCGGATTCCGACCCGCCTCATGATTTCCCATATCCGCCGCGCGACGCGGGGCGCGAAAACCCTCGCCAACGCCCAGCCCTTTCAGCGCGAATTGGGCGGACGCGCTCATGTCTTCGCCCATAATGGCGATCTTGACGGCATCGACAGGAAATTCCCCGGCGCGGCGCGGCGCTTCAGGCCGATGGGCGAGACCGATTCCGAAATGGCCTTCTGCGTCTTGCTGGAGCGCATGGCGCCGTTGTGGGCGGAGGGTGCGAAACCCGATCTTGAAAAGAGGCGCACGGTTTTTGAGGATTTCGCTTCCGACATGCGGGCGCTTGGACCCGCCAATTTCCTCTATTCCGACGGCGACGCTCTGTTCGCCCACGGCCATCGCCGGACCCGGACCGATGGACTCGTCGCGCCGCCCGGCCTGTGGCGGCTGGAACGCTGCTGCGAACAGGACCGCGACGCCTCCGAGGGCGCGCAAGGCGCGCGCCAGCACATCGTCCTCTTCGCCAGCGTTCCCCTGAGCGGCGAGGACTGGAGCCCCCTGGCGGAAGGCGAGGCGATCGTCGTCAAGGACGGACGGCAGGCTGCGCGGCAGGGCGCCCCTTCGCCCCCTTCCTGACTTCGGTTCACGGCGCGCCGGGCTTCGGCGCCTCGACCTTGACGTCGAGCGGAATGTCGCCGGCATTTTCGAAGGTCAGGTCGACCTCGAAGGCGTCCCCGGCGACGAGCGGATGTTTCAGGTTACGCAGCAGGATGTGATAGCCGCCGGGGCTGAACACGATTTTCCCTCCGGGGGGAATGTCCACATTCACCAGGCGGCGCTGGTTTGGCACGTCTTCGAGGATGCGGACGCCGCTGACCTCGGCCGTGCGCGCGACATCCGTCGAGGCCGCGACGAGGTGATCGACCGCCTTGCCATTGTTGACGATGGTCAGATAGACGCGCCCGACGACGGCCCTCGGCGGCGTCGGCGGCGCCCAGACATGTTCGATCGACAGGCCGTCCGCCCTCGCGCCGCTCGCGCCCAGGAATGAAACGAGGACGAACGAAACGAGGACGAATGAAACGAGGAGGAGGGAAACGGCGAGGGCGATTGCGCGCGGGTCTGGCTTCATGGGACGATAATGCAGTGACGCCCGCATCAAGCCAACCCGGAAATGGCGCTTCCTTTTGTCGCGCCGCTTGCTCAGGCCGCGCGCAGGGCGCCGAGGAAGGAATCGACCTCGCCGCGCAGGGCCTCGGCCTGCCGCGCGAGATCGCCGGCCGCGTCGAGCATGCGGCTGGAGGCGGTAGACGAGCTTTGCACGGCTTCGAGCACGCCGCCGATATTTTCCGCCACCTGATGCGCGCCCTGCGAGGCGTTCTGCACATTGGAGGCGATTTCCTTGGTCGCCTCGCCCTGCTGATAGACCGCCTCGGCGATGGCCCGCGCGATGGTGTTGGCGCGTTCGGTGGTGCGCACGATGGTCGAAATATTTTCCGCCGCGCGCTGGGTGGTCGCCTGGATGTCGTTGATCTGGGCGCCGACCTCGGCGGTCGCCTTGCTGGTCTGCTCGGCGAGCGTCTTGACCTCCTGGGCGACCACGGCGAAGCCGCGTCCCGCCTCGCCGGCGCGGGCGGCTTCGATGGTCGCGTTGAGGGCGAGCATGTTGGTTTGTCCGGCGATGTCGGCGATCATGTTGACGATGCCGCCGATGCGGTCGGCGGCTGCGGCGAGATCGCGCATCTGCCGGTCGGCGCCTTCGGCCTGATTGGCGGAATCGCCCGCGATCTGCCGCGACTCGCGCGCCTGGCCGTCGATTTCCTTGACCGAATAGGTCAGTTGCTCGGTCGCCGAGGCGACCGAGGAAATATTGCTCGACGAGGCTTCGGAGGCGTCGGCCACGGTCTTGGCCTGCGCGGCGGTTTCGACCGCCGCGTCGCTCAGGATCCGGGTGGACTGACGGAAGTCCTCCGCCGCGCGAAGGACGCCGGTCAGGATCGATCGGACCTTGCCTTCGAACTGGCCGGCGAGTTGCGCGGCCATCGCGCGCCTTTGGGCTTCCTGTTCCGTTCGGGCGCTTTTCGCCTGGTTTTCGAGGTCGCGCGCGCGGCGCATGTTGGCCTTGAAAATGTCCAGCCCGCGCGCCAGCGCGCCGATTTCGTCGCGCCGCTCCGCGCCTTGCACCGCGACATCGAGATCGCCGCGCGCCAGACTGTCCACGGCCTGGGTGGCGTGCAGCAGCGGCGCGACCATGCCAAAGATGAGGCCGGCGCCCATCGCGGCGGCGAGAAGGGCGCAGGCGGCGCCGCTCAGAAGCAGCAGCCAGCGTCCGTCGCGATAGACGTCCTCGACGCGTCCGGCGGCTTCTGCGCCGCCTTTTTCGGTCATGACGCTCAACTGGTTGAGCGGGTCCACGATGCGTGCGTCGTCGGCATTGGCGTAAGCTTTCATGGCGTCGGCGAGATGGCCGTCGCGCGCGACGGCGACGGCCTCCTGCGCCGCTTGCCGGAACGCCGGCCATTCGCGGTCGAAATCGGCCATGATGCGGGCAGGCTCGCCGCCCGGGATGATCAAGGGCCTGTATGCGCCGGCCGCCTCTTCGAGCCGCGCGGCGGCGTCGGTCATCGCGTCCTGGGCGCCCGCCGCGCCGCTATTGGAGGCGATCGCCAGCAGCGCCTCGGTTTCCGCCAGGCGGTAATCGATCGCCGCCTTGCGCAGATTGCCGATTTTCGTCGTCGCCGGCATCCAATGGTTGCGGATCGTCGCGGATTGTTCCGCCATTCCCGCCATCTGGGTCAACGTCAGCGCGCCGAGCGCGACGGTCACGATGAAACTGATCGAAAAGGCGGCAAGGATTTTCGTTCTTATGCTCGAATCGCGCCAAATGCTCATCGCTTTCCCCTTCATCAAGCGACATACGAATGGCGGCGAAACTAGCGGCGCAACATTGCCTCAATCTTGCGGAACCGGGCGCGCCGCCTGGAGAAGGGGCGGCGCGGGCGGGATCAGCCGACGATATGCTTCTCGATCTCCCAGACCGGGATCTTGGTGAGATCCTTGTCGATCTCGGCGCGCACCTTGGCCTTGACGTCGGGGTGCAGGCTGCGGCGCAGATCGGCGAGAGTCCTGGCGGGCGCCACGATCACAAGAGCCGGCGCGCCGCGCTCGCGCACGATGGCCTCCAGGGCCTCGGCGGCGCGTTCGGCGAAACGATGCTCCTCGATCTCGTGCCAATCGGTCGATTCCACGGCGCTGCGCGCGCTGGAATGGGCGCCGTTGAAGGCGCGGCCGGGCTTGTCGGTTCCCTGGTCGCGGCTCGGCGGATTGTCCTCGCCGGCCATCACGCGTTCGGTCACCAGATTGGCGTATTTCTCATCTCCCTCGTTGCGCAGAAACAAAGCCTTGCGCCCGTCGCCGACGAAGACGAAGGCGTCATGGGGAAGAGCGATTTTTGTCACGATGAAACTCCCGACTCTCCTAGTTATGCGCCGCCTTTGCGCGGCGCCTGTCAGGGAGCGAATGGCGCCCCCGAAACCTCCGCCCCATAACGGCGGGATTGATCTTTCCTCCATTTTCTAAAATAGGGAGGGCTTCGGCCCGGCGCCATGACGCGTGTCAATTCGACGCCATTCACGTCTCGGTCGCGGGGAGGCCCTTGAGGCGCTCGATCAGCCAGCGTCCGGCCGGGCCGGGCGGCGCCGCCGTGCGATAGACCGCGGCCATCGGCGCGACGACGCCGGACGCGGGAATTTCCGGCGTCGCGAGCCGAACCAGCCGGCCTTCGGCAAGGTCACGCTCTACGGCGTGCAGCGGCATCGAGCCCCAGCCGAGACCGCCGAGCAGGAAGGCGTGCTTGGCGTAGAGATCGGCGAGGCGCCAGTTCGTCGGCGACATGACGCTATATTCGCGGCTGTCCGGGCGGCTGGCGCGCTCGGTCAGCACGAGCTGGACATGTTTCGCCAGTTCGTCCCGTGGGATCACGCCTGTGAAGGCCGCCAGCGGATGGTCGGCGCTCGCGACCATCGCCATCCCGACGCCGGCCAGCGGCTCGCTGCTCAGGCCGGGCGGCAGCGGCCCCGGCCCGCCGGCCACCGCGAAACTGGCGCGGCCGTCGAGCACCGGCTCGGTCGCCGCGCCCAGAACCTCGACATAGAGGCGCAGCGGCGTCGCGGGAAAGCGCAGCCGGAAATCCCGGGCCGCCTCGGTGATCGCCTGGAAGGGAAAATAGACGTCCACCACCGCCCAGAGTTCCGGCTCGATCCCTTCCGTCAGGCCGCGGGCGCGGGAATTCATGAAATCGACGGCGCCGCCGACGGCGCGGGCGTCGCGCAGCAGCAGGCTCCCGGCGGGAGTGAGCCGGGGCGCGCGCCGCGAACGGTCGAACAGCGCGACGCCAAGTTCCTCCTCCAGCCGGTGAATGAGATCGCTGACGGCGGATTGCGCGCGACCCAGCTTGCGCGCGGCGGCGGAAAAACTGCCCTCTTCGGCGGCGGCGACGAAGGTGCGGATCTGGTCGAGCGAGAGACGGTCGCGCATGGTTGTTCTATCGGAAAATCAGATGGAATCTATCATGAATCATCGGCTGGACGCCAGAGGCGAAAGGCCGCAGATTAGCCGCAAGCCCGGCTCAAACCGCGCCGGCCCATGTCTCGAGAGAAAGGACTCCCATCATGAAGCGTATCCTTGTCGCCGCCCTCGGCGCGGCTCTGGTTTTCGGCGTCGGCTCGGCCTCGCTCGCTCAGGCGCCGGCCAGCCCGAACAGGGACGTCAAGGCCGGCGATTATCTGGTCGAGCCCTATCACACCCAGATCCTGTTCTCGGTTTCGCATTTCGGCCTGTCGAATTTTTCCGGCGTCGTCACCGGCGCCTCGGGCTCGCTCAAGCTCGATCCCGCCCATCCGGCCGGTTCGAAACTCGACGTGTCGGTGGATGCGGCGACGATCCTGACCCCGGTCGAAAAGCTCACCGGCGAATTGCGCGGCGCCGAATGGCTCGACGCGGACAAATATCCCAAGGCGACTTTCGTCTCGACCAAGGTGATCCCCACCGGCGCCGGTCAGGCGACCATCGAAGGCAATTTCACCCTTCATGGCGTGACCAGGCCGCTGACTCTTCACGCGCGTTTCGTCGGCGCCGGCGTCAATCCGATCACCAAGGGCTATACGGTGGGCTTTGATGGCGAAGGCGCGATCAAGCGCACCGAATTCGGCGTGACTAAATATGCGCCGATGATCGGCGACACCGTCCATCTGACCATCCACGCGGCCTTCGAATTGCAGCACTGACCCGTCTCGAACCCCGCGTCAACGCCACGGCCCACTCGCCGTCGCCCTCAATCGGGGCGATGGGGAGGGGATTTTCGCCCCGACCGGCGGGGCTGACGATGAAACTCAAGGGATTTTCCCGATGCGGTCGCGCAGGATCGGTCTGTCCGGCAACGAGATGGAAAACCATCTGAACCGAGTGACGGGCGTCAGAGGCGCTGGGCCTCAGATTAGCCCCGGGCATGGCGCAGACTCCCCTGTTTTCAGGGAAAGGAAGCGATCATGAACCGTGTTTTCGCCGCCGCCGCCCTGGGCGCGGCCTTGGCCGTTGTCCCGGGCGCGCCGGCTTTCGCCCGGTCGGGCGCCTGCGTCTATCTGGTCGAGCCCGCCCATACCCAGGTGCGGTTTTCGGTTTCGCAATTCGGCCTGTCGGATTTCTCCGGCGTCGCCACGGGCGCCACGGGCTGGCTGAAATTTGATCCGGCGCATCCGGGAAATTCGAAACTCGACGTTTCGGTGAAAACCGCGACCGTCTCGACGCTGAACGAAAACATCACCGACCAGTTGCGGGGCGCGGATTGGCTCGACGCCGCAAAATATCCGACGGCGCGCTTCGTCTCGAACAGGGTGATCCCGACCGGCGGCCATCGGGCGACGGTTCAGGGCAAGCTCACCCTGCGTGGGTTGACGAGGCCTGTCGTCATCAGGGCGCGTTTCATTGGCGCTGGCGTCAATCCGGGCGCCAGGGACGACGTGATGAGGTTCGACGGCAAAGGCGCCTTCGAGCGCGCCGAATTCGGCATGAAAGCCTTTGCTCCGATGGTCGGGGACATGGTCCATCTGACCATTCACGGCGCTTTCGAATTGAGGTGCTGATGTGACGAAATGCTCGCACGAACGTTACGACGCCGTCGCCGTCGTACTGCACTGGACGATGGCGCTCGGGATTTTCGTCCTGATCGGCCTCGGACTGGCGATGAAGCACGCGGGGCTTCCCAAAGCCCGCGTGATCCAGTTGTTCCAGCTTCACAAGTCGATCGGGATCGTCGTCCTGCTGCTGGCGGTCGCGCGGCTGGGGTGGCGGTTCGTCCGCTCCGCGCCGCCTCTGCCGGACACCCTGCCGGCGCTGGAGCGCCAGGCCGCTCACGCCGGCCATGCCGCGCTTTATGTCTTGATGCTGGCTTTGCCATTGACTGGCTGGGCGGTGGTCTCGACCGCGCCGCTGAACATTCCGACGGTGCTGTTCGGACGGGTTCCCTGGCCCGATATCTGGTTTCTGGCTGAACTGCCGAACAAGGCGCCGGCCTTTGCCGTCGCGCAGGCCCTGCATAAATATGGCGCCTATGCGCTGATCGCCGTCGTTGCGGTCCATGTCGCCGCCGCCCTGCGCCATGCGGTCAAGGGCGACGTTCCTTTTGCGCGCATGAGCCTGTTCGGCCGGGTTTCGGAGAATGGAATATGAGACGTCCGGTCCTCGCCGCCGCACTGCTCGCGACCGTCTCCACCGCCCAGGCCGCCGACTGGAAAATCCTGCCCGGCAGCGCGCTGACTTTCACCGGCGAACAGGCCGGCGAGAAATTCACCGGCCGGTTCAGCCGGTTCGACGCGAAAATTTCGCTCGATCCGGAAAAACTCGCCGAGGCGAAAATCGTCGTCACGGTGGACGTCGCCAGCGCCGCCACCGGCGACAGGCAGCGCGATACGGCCCTTCCGGACAAGGACTGGTTCGACGTGAAAACTTTTCCACAGGCGCGCTTCGAGTCGCGTCGGGTCGTGCGCACGGCCGCGGGCTATGAGGCCGTCGGCGACCTGACCCTGCGCGGCGCGGCCAGGGAAATCCATTTGCCCTTCACTCTGGCGGTCGACGGGCGCAAGGCCGAGGCGAAAGGCCATGCCGACCTCAAGCGCGACGTCTTCGGCGTCGGGCAGGGCCAATGGGCGAGCGACGAATGGGTCGGCTTCAATGTCGGCGTCGATTTCGACCTGAAGGCGGAACGGACCGATTGAGACTCGTCATGGCGTGCGCGGGTTACGACGACAATTCGCCGATGTGCTTCTGCGCATAGAGCTGGACGCCAAGCTGTTTGATCAATTCGAGCTGGGTTTCGAGGAAGTCGATATGCTCCTCCTCGTCATGGGCCAGTTCCTCGAACAGGTTCATGCTCACCCGGTCGTTGATTGAAAGGCAATAAGCGGCGGCTTCGAGATAAAGCCCCCGCGCCGTCATTTCCGAGGCGAGATCGAGTTCGATGATTTCCTTGATGTTCTCGCCGATGGTCAGGCCGTTCAGCTCCTGCATGTTGGGAAAACCTTCGAGGAACAGAATCCGCGCCGTGAACTTGTCGGCGTGGGTCATTTCCTCGATCGATTCCTCGCGCCATTTTTTCGCGAGGCCCTTGTAACCCCAATTGTCGAGAATGCGGAAATGCAGCCAGTACTGGCTGATCGCGGTCAACTCGCTGCGCAGGCCCTTGTTGAGATATTCAACGACTTTCGCATCGCCGCGCATCGCATTTCTCCCTGTGCTTGAGCCATGTCATGAAACTACCCGGCGCGCCAATCGTTCCGCGTTGGCGCGACTCATACGATTGGCCCTTGTCTCCAACTCGTCGGAAACAAGGGCGCCCGCCGGCGTCAGCCGGCCAAGTTTTGGTTCATCCGGCCGGTCGGCGCGGCGACCATCGGTCCTTTTCAAGGGCCGATGGCGTCACTCGGCCGCCAGGGCGAGGACCGGCCCCTGCGCGTCCAATGATTGGCTTTCCACAGCTGGCGGCGGCCTCGCGGTCGCAAAGGCCCTGGATATTGCGCACGCAGCGGCCGCAGTTCGGCAGGCAGCCTTTGTGCTTGAACACATCTCGAGCGCGTTTGGCGGAAGCGCCGCAGGGCTTGACGCTCGCCCGCACGTCCCGATCGGTGATCATGTTGCAGGAACAAAGGATCATATTTCGCCGCTGTTGGCTTCGATGCGCCGATAAAACACGGCGCCCCCGGCTTACGGAAGCAATTTGGCGTTTATTAGATGGATTCTAAACTTTGCCACGCCGCGATGAAAGGCAGCCGGTTTGGGATCGGGAGGCTTCGGCGTTTGGCGCAGGCGAACGGCGTTCGGCCGCATCCTTCGAAATCATCCGGCTTGTTTTCGGAAAACCTGCTCAGGCCGCCATTGCTTTCGGGCCTGCCATGGCTATAGTCCGGCGCCAAATCCATCCCGGCGCGCGAGCGCGCGAACATCAAGTGGAAATCTGGACATGAATTTCATCACTCCCGCCTTTGCCCAGGCCGCAGTTGGCGGCGGCGCGGGCGGCGCCGACGTGCTGATGCAGATGGCGCCCTTCGGCATCATTCTCGTCATCATGTATTTCCTGCTCATCCGGCCCCAGCAGCAGAAGGCCAAGGCGCATCGGGACATGGTCTCGAACATCCGCCGCGGCGACAGCGTCGTCACCAATGGCGGCCTGATCGGCAAGGTGACCAAGACGGTGGACGACAGCGAGATCGAAATCGAGATCGCCCCCAATGTCCGCGTGCGCCAGAGCCGCGCGGCCATCGCCGAAGTGCGCGCCAAGAGCGAGCCGGTCAAGGACAACGCCTGACGGCCAGAAACGGATTGGCCGCCCGCCATGATGCGCTACGCTCCCTGGAAAATCGCCCTCACCCTCGCCGCGACCCTGATTGCGGTCCTGATCTGCATTCCCAGCATGATCGGGGCGGACAATCGCGCGAAACTGGCGGAAATCCTGCCCAGCTGGCTGCCGCCGAATGCGATCGTGCTCGGCCTCGATCTCCAGGGCGGGGCGCATCTGCTCTATGAGATCGATCGCGCCGACGTCATCCGCACCATGGTCGGCAATCTGCGCGACGACCTGCGCCGCGAATTGCGCGAGGGAAAAATCGCGATTTCCGGCGGCATCGGCATGAATGCGCGCGGGGTCCAGGTCCGCATCCCCGACGCCGAAGCGCGGGCGCGGATCATGCCCAAGCTCTACAGCCTTGTGCAGATCTCCGCCGGCCCCGGCGGCTCCGGCCTCGACATCGGCGACGCCGGCGACGGCCTGCTCAAGCTGACCCTGACCGACGCCGCCATCAACAACAAGGTCGCCCGCGCCGTCGAGCAGACCATCGAAGTGCTGAACCGCCGCGTCAACGGCCTCGGCACGACCGAGCCCAATATCCAGCGCGAGGGCTCCGACCGCATCCTGGTCGAAGTGCCCGGCCTCAAGGACACCGACCGGCTCAAGGACATCGTCGGCACCACCGCCAAGCTGGAATTCCGCCTCGTCGCCGAGCCGGGCTACAATCCCGCCGAAGTCGACATGCTCGACCAGACCGACCAGCCCGGCCAACTGCCGGTCGAGAAGCAGGTCATGGTGCAGGGCGAGGACCTCACCGACGCCCAGCCCGGCTTCGATCAACGCACCAGCGAGCCGGTGGTCAATTTCCGCTTCAACATTCGCGGCGGCCAGAAATTCGGCCAGGTGACCTCGGCCAATGTCGGGCGGCCCTTCGCCATCGTTCTCGACAACAAGGTGATTTCCGCGCCGCGCATCCTCGGGCCGATCACCGGCGGCTCCGGCCAGATTTCCGGCCGTTTCACGGTCGAACAGGCCAATAATCTCGCCATTCTGCTGCGCGCCGGCGCACTGCCGGCCAAGCTCGCGATCGTCGAGGAGCGCACGGTCGGCCCCGGCCTCGGCCAGGATTCGATCGACGCCGGCAAGCGCGCCGCCTATTGGGCGGCGGCGCTCGTCGTCACCTATATGCTGATCACCTATGGCGTCTTCGGCATTTTCGCCAATCTCGCCCTGATGATCCATATTTCCTTCATCTTCGCGGCTCTGGTGCTGCTGCGCGCGACCCTGACCCTTCCGGGCATCGCCGGCATCGTGCTGACCATCGGCATGGCGGTCGATTCCAACGTGCTGATCTATGAGCGCATCCGCGAGGAATCCCACGCCGGGCGGTCGCTGATTTCGGCGCTCGACGCCGGCTTCAAGCGCGCCTTCGCCACCATCGTCGACTCCAACGTCACCATGTTCGTGGTCGCGGCGATCCTCTATTTCCTGGGGTCAGGCCCGGTGCGCGGCTTCGCGGTCTCGCTGGCGCTCGGCATCCTCACCACCATCGTCACCGCCGTCACCATGACGCGGATGATGATCGCTCTGTGGTACCGCTATGCGCGCCCGACCAGGCTGCCGATTTGACGGGTTCACGACATGAAGCTTCTTCGCCTTGCGCCCGAAAACACCAAATTCCCCTTCATGCGCTTCCGGCGCGTGTCCTATCCGTTCTCGGCGGTGCTTTCGATCGTCGCGGTCGCGCTGTTTCTCGTCGTCGGCATGAATTTCGGCATCGACTTCTCGGGCGGCACGATGATGGAGGTCAAGGCCAGGTCGGGCGCCGCCGATCTCTCCTATATCCGCGACCTCTCCAGCCATCTCGGCCTCGGCGACCTCGAAGTGCAGGGCTTCGGCACGCCCGCCGACGCCTCGATCCGTTTCGGCATGCAGCCGGGCGGCGACGCCGCGCAGCAGGCGGCGGTCGAAAAGGTGAAGCAGGCGCTTGGCGACGCCTATGACTTCCGCGCCATTTCCGTGGTCGGCCCGCGCGTCTCGAATGAACTGGTGCAGCAGGGCACGCTCGGCGTCGTCATCTCGATCATCGCGGTGCTGGCCTATCTCTGGTTCCGGTTCGAATGGCAATTCGCTTTGGCCGCGATCACCGCCACCATGCACGATCTGCTGCTGACGGTCGGCTTCTTCTCGATCACCCAGCTCGAATTCAACACCACATCGATCGCGGCGATCCTGACCATCGTCGGCTATTCGCTCAACGAAACCGTGGTCGTGCTGGATCGCATCCGCGAGAATATGCGGAAATACAAGAAGATGCCGACCGACGAGCTGATCGACCTGTCGATCAACGCGGTGCTGCCGCGCACCTTGATGACCGCGACCACGGTCTTTCTGGCGCTGCTGTCGCTGATCATTTTCGGCGGCCATGTGATCCGCTCCTTCTCGCTGGCCATGATGTGGGGCATTTTCGTCGCGACTTATTCCTCGATCTTCATCTGCTCGCCGACTTTGATCTATCTCGGCCTGCGCAACGAATCGCGCGCGGCCGCCGACGACGTCACCGGCGTCGGCGGCAAGACCGGCGCGCGGCCGCTGTCCGGAGCCTGAATGCCCGTCGAGCCGCGATATGACGGTTTTCTGCCGGGCCGCCACGCCGTCGAGGCCTTCGGCGCCGGAGGGTTCCGGTTCGGCGACATGTCGCATCGCGGCTCGATTCTGGCTTTGCCCGACGGAATCCACGCCTTCGCGCCGAAAACTTTCGCGGAAATCGACGAGGCCTCGCTCGCGCCTTTGTTCGCCTTGCCGCGCGGCGCGGTCGAACTGTTGCTGTTCGGCTGCGGGCGGTCGCTCCAGCCGGTCCCCGCCGCCTTGCGCCAGAAATTGCGCGATTTCGGCGTCCGCTGCGATCCGATGGACACCGGCGCCGCCTGCCAGACCTATAATATCCTGCTCGGAGAACGGCGCCTCGTCGCCGCCGCGCTGATCGCCGCGCCGTGAGGCTGCCGGCCGCCGGAGTTAGAAAGCGTAGTCATTCAACGGGTCTGGGCGCGCCGTTCTCTCCCGGGCGGCTGGCGGCGTAAGCGCGGGCGTCGGCCTCGTCGGCGCTGAAATGCACCAGCCGGCTGTTGACGCCATGCGCCACCAGGGTCCGGCGCACGCCGCGCGAGGCGCCGCTGAGAATGACCCGCACGCCGTGCTTCTGCTCCCGGTCGATGAAGCCGTGCAGGGCGTGGGCGGCGGCGGCGTCCGCGAGGGGAACCTTCGCCAGGTCGAGCACGAAGATTTTTGGGCGCTCGCCGATCTGGTCGAGCGCCGCCGCCACCGAATTGACCGCGCCGAAAAAGAACGGCCCGGCGATGCGATAGACCAGGAAATCCGGATCGGATGCGGCGCCTTCCTCGGCGGAGTCGGCATGGTCCTCGTCCATGAGCGTCTCGCTGGTCTCCACCGCTACCATTTGCGCCATGCGATGCATGAAGATCAGCGAGCCAGGCGTCACGCCGGCGGCTATGCCAACGATAATGTCCTGGAAAATGGTCAGGCCGGCGGTGACCAGAAAGACCAGGGCGTCGCCACGGTCATATTTGAGAATGGCGGCGATCTGCTCGCGCTCGATCATGTTCCACGCGACGATGGCCAGCACGGCGCCGAGCGCGGCCAGCGGAATCTGGCCGGCGAGCGGCGCTGCGACCAGCATGAAAATCAGGAGAATCGCGGCGTGCAGCAGGCCGGCGACAGGACCGTGGGCGCCGGCGCGGACATTTGTGGCGGTGCGGGCGATGGCGCCGGTGACGCACAGGCCGCCGAACAAGGCCGAGGCGATATTGGCCCAGCCCTGGGCCGCGAGTTCGCAATTGGAGCGATGGCGCCGGCCGGTCATTCCGTCGGCGACGACGGCGGAGAGCAGGGATTCGATGCCGCCGAGCACGGCGATGCCGAGGGCGGCGGGAACGAGGCCGAGCCAGTCCTTGAGCGGGATCGCGGGCAGCGACGGGGCGTGCAGCGAACGGGGCAAGGGGCCAAAGCGCGAGCTGAGGGTTTCGATCGGCAAGTGCAACAAATAGGTCGCCGCCGCCGCCGCCAGGGCGACCGCGGCCAGCAGGCCGGGGAAACGCGGTGCGACGCGCCGCAGGGTCAGGATCAGCCACAGGCAGGCGAGCGCCATGCCAAACGCGTACGGATTCAGGGTGCCGCGCGCCGCCCACAACGCCGCGACCTTGGGCAGGAAGGCGGCCGGCCCGTGCGCCAGCCGGAGCCCGAAAAGCTGGTGCAGCTGGCTGGTGAAAATGATCAGGCCGATGGCGGCGGTGAATCCGACCGCGACCGAATACGGGATATATTTGATATAGGTCCCGAGCCTTAGATAGCCGATCGCGAGCAGGAACAGGCCCGCGAGAATGGTGGCGGCGAGAAAGCCGGAATAGGAATATTTCTCGATGGTCGCCGCGACGAGAACGATGAAGGCCCTCGCCGGGCCGCCGATCTGGAAACGGCTGCCCCCGAGCGCCGAAACGAAAAAGCCGCCGACGACGGATGCGAACAGGCCGGCCTGCGGCGTGGCGCCAGAGGCGATGGAAATAACGGCAGGGCGACAATGGCGACGGTCACTCCGGCGATGAAATCGGCGTGGAACTCATTCCATCCATAGCCTTCGCGCCAGACGGTGATGAGTTTTGGCGTGAACAGATTGGCGAATTGATCGCGGGATGTTTGCGCAAGCGACATGATTCGTCCCGAAAGAGCTGCGACTCAAAGGTATTCGCCCATGGTCGCGCCATGGCCGGAACAATTCCAGCCAAATCCTCGAAAAGTTTCAGAATTGATCGGCGCGGGCGTTCATGCGCCCGATTGCGCGCCTCGGGCGCCTGGCAAAAAAAAGCGCCCGCCGGGGGGAGGGCCGGCGGGCGCGAGATTGAACGGGCAGGGGTCTGCGCCCGTTCAGCTACCAAATTGATCCGGAACGAAAAACGCGAAGCCGGGGCTCCAATCGTTCGGCTATGAACCTATTTGTGCGCGGTCGCGGCGATTGTAAAGGGCTGAACCTTGCATTTCAGCTATGCATTTTTGCATAGCTTCCAGCGCAGGGCTATCGTAACATTCGTATATCAGCTTATGGCATAATTCGAAAGAATGGCGCCCCGAAATTACAGTTGATCACAGATTTTTCGGGCGGCGCTCCAGCGCCTCCTTGAGGTAGCGCCCGGTGTGGGAGGCGGGTTCGCGCCAAATCGCCTCGGGCGGGCCTTGCACGACGATCCGTCCGCCGCCGTCGCCCCCTTCCGGCCCCAGGTCGATGATCCAGTCGGCGGTCTTGATGACTTCGAGATTGTGCTCGATCACCACCACGCTGTTGCCCTGTTCGACCAACGCGTGCAGCACTTCGAGCAGTTTCCTGACGTCGTGGAAATGCAGGCCGGTGGTCGGCTCGTCGAGGATATAGAGCGTGCCGCCGGTCGCGCGGCGCGACAGTTCCTTGGACAATTTGACGCGTTGCGCCTCGCCGCCCGACAGGGTCGTGGCCGGCTGTCCGACCTTGACATAGCCCAGCCCCACTCGCGCCAGTGTGGCGAGCTTGTCGCGGATCGACGGCACGGCCTTGAACAGTTCCGCCGCTTCTTCAACCGTCATGTCGAGCACGTCGGCGATGCTCTTGTCCTTGTAGCGCACCTCCAAAGTCTCGCGGTCGTAACGCTTGCCCTTGCACACGTCGCAAGTGACGTAAACGTCGGGCAGGAAGTGCATTTCAATTTTTATCACGCCGTCGCCCTGGCAGGCCTCGCAGCGCCCGCCCTTGACGTTGAACGAGAAGCGGCCCGGCCCATAGCCGCGCGCCTTGGCCTCGGGCAGGGCGGCGAACCAGTCGCGGATGGGGGTGAAGGCCCCGATATAAGTCGCCGGATTGGAGCGCGGCGTGCGGCCGATCGGCGACTGGTCGATGTCGATGACCTTGTCGATCAGTTCCAGCCCTTCGAGTGTGTCGAACGGCGCCGGATGCTCCAGCGCGCCATTGAGCCGCCGCGCCACCGCCTTGTAGAGCGTGTCGATGATCAGGGTCGATTTGCCGCCGCCGGAAACCCCGGTGATACAGGTGAACAGGCCGAGCGGAATATCCACTTTGAGGTTTTTCAGATTGTTGCCGCGCGCGCCGGTGAGCCGCAGGCGGCGTCCCGCTTCGGGCTGGCGGCGCTTTTTCGGCGCGGCGACCCGCAGGCGCCCGGTGAGATAGGCCCCGGTGAGGGAATTCTCGTCGGCCAATATGTCGGCCGGGGTTCCCTGGGCCACGATCTCGCCGCCATGAACCCCGGCGCCGGGCCCGACATCGACGACATAATCGGCGGCGAGGATGGCGTCCTCGTCATGCTCGACCACGATCACCGAATTGCCGAGGTCGCGCAGGCGCCGCAGGGTTTCGAGCAGGCGGGCGTTGTCGCGCTGGTGCAGGCCGATCGAGGGCTCGTCCAGCACATAAAGCACCCCGGTCAGGCCGGAGCCGATCTGCGAGGCGAGCCGGATGCGCTGGCTCTCGCCGCCCGACAGCGTCCCGGAGCCGCGCGCAAGAGTGAGATAATCGAGCCCGACATCGACCAGAAATTTCAGCCGGTCGTCGATCTCGCGCAGGATGCGCGCCGCGATCTCCTGACGTTTCGCATCAAGTTTGCTCGGTAAGTCTTTGAACCATATCGCGGCGTCGCGTACAGACAGTTCGGAAATCTCGCCGATGTGCCTGTGGTCGATCTTGACCGCCAGGGCCTCGGGCTTGAGGCGGAAGCCGGCGCAGGCGTCGCAGGGCCGCGCCGACATGAAGCGTGAGATTTCCTCGCGCGCCCAGTCGCTTTCGGTTTCGAGATAGCGCCGCTCCAGATTGCGGATGACGCCCTCGAAGGGCTTTTTCACCTCATAGGCGCGCACGCCGTCGGCATAGGAGAACAGGACGTCCTTGTCGCCCGAGCCATAGAGGATGACCTTTTTCGCCAGTTCGGACAGGTCGGACCAGCGGTCCGCCATGCGGAATTTGAACGCCTTGCCGAGCGCCTCCAGCGTCTGGCCGTAATAGGGCGAAGGCGATTTGGCCCAGGGCGCCACCGCGCCCTTGCGCAGGGTCAGGTCGGGATTGGGGACGATCAGGTCGGCATCGACCTTCTGCTCGGAGCCGATGCCGCCGCAACTCGGGCAGGCGCCATGCGGGCTGTTGAAGGAGAACAGCCGCGGCTCGATTTCGGGAATGGAAAAGCCGGAAACGGGGCAGGAGAATTTCGACGAGAAGATGATGCGCTCCGGCGCCTTGCCGTTTCCGTCGCCTTGGGCGCTTTCGGCGAATTCCACCACCGCCAGCCCGTCGGCGAGGTCGAGCGCGGTCTCGAAACTTTCGGCGAGGCGCGCGGAAATATCGGGCCGCACCACGATCCGGTCCACCACCACGTCGATGTCATGGTTGAATTTTTTGTCGAGCGCCGGGGCGTCGGCGATGTCGTAGAACTGGCCGTCGATTTTCAGGCGCTGGAAGCCGCGCTTCATGTGTTCGGCGATTTCCTTGCGATATTCGCCCTTGCGGCCGCGCGCGATCGGGGCCAGCAGATAAAGCCGCGTGCGTTCGGGCAAGGCCAGCACCCGGTCCACCATCTGGCTCACGGTCTGGCTTTCGATCGGCAGGCCGGTGGCGGGCGAATAGGGAATGCCGACCCGCGCCCACAGCAGGCGCATGTAATCATTGATTTCGGTGACCGTGCCGACGGTGGAGCGCGGGTTCTTCGAGGTGGTCTTCTGCTCGATCGAAATCGCCGGCGACAGGCCGTCGATATGGTCCACGTCCGGCTTCTGCATCAATTGCAGAAACTGGCGGGCATAGGCCGAAAGGCTCTCGACATAGCGGCGCTGGCCCTCGGCATAGATGGTGTCGAAGGCGAGCGAGGATTTTCCCGATCCGGAGAGGCCGGTGAAGACCACCAGCTTGTCGCGCGGGATGGTGAGGTCGATATTCTTGAGATTATGCTCGCGCGCCCCGCGCAGCGAAATGACCCGCCCCTCGCCGATGCGCCAGGCCGCCGCCTCCGCCGACTCGCGCGCCTTTTCCCGCGCCGGCGCGGGCGCTTTCTTCGAGCTTTTTCGGCTTGGCGGATTTATCGTCCATCGTTCCGTTCCGTGGAGGCGTCGCCGCTCATTTAGCGATTTTTCCGCCGGATTTCACCCTTTGACGCTTGCATGATTCTCACCTAAGGTCTAGAACATAAATAGAACAAGCTAAGCCTTGTGGAAAAGGAAATTTGATCCGCGCGCGGCCGGTTTTGGCCATATAGGATGCCGCGTCGCCAATGAGGGAGCAGGTCATGTCGGGCAGCGTCAATAAAGTGATCTTGATCGGCAATCTCGGCCGCGATCCGGAAGTGCGGCGCATGGGCTCCGGCGACCCGGTCGTGAGTTTCTCGCTGGCGACGACCGAATCCTGGCGCGACAAGGCCACCGGCGAGCGCCGCGAGCGCACCGAATGGCACAATGTCGTGATTTTCAACGAAAATCTCGGCAAGGTCGCCGAGCAATATTGCAAGAAGGGCTCGAAGGTCTATCTCGAAGGCCAGCTCCAGACCCGCGAATATACCGACAAGGACGGCAACCAGCGCAAGACCACCGAAGTCGTGCTGCAACGCTTCCGCGGCGAACTGACGCTGTTGGACAGCCGGGGCCGGGGCGGCGAGGACGCCGCCTCCGGCGGCGCGTCGGGCGGCGGTTTCGGCCGCCAGTCGCCGATGGAGCGCGCTCCCGCGGGCGGCGACTTCGGCGGCGGCGGCGCGGGCGGCCGCGCCTCCTCCGCGCTCGACGACGACATTCCGTTCTGAGGTTTATTTCTTCCCCTCGATAATGAACGGCACGCCTTCGTGGCCGCCGTCGCCGCGTTCGAAATCGCTCGGCTCGCCGCCTAAAATCGCGGCGCTGCGGGCGTGCCATTCGGAATCGACGGTGTAGCAGCCTTCCTTTTCCGCCGCTTCCGCCCAATGCAGCGTCGCCAGCGCCTTGCGCTTGCGGTTGGAGACATATTCCAGCGTCACCAGCCAGGTCGGGCCGGGGTCGCGCGGGCGCATGTCCTGTATGCCGTTGGCGAGATTGGTCGCCACGTCGATCTGCAGGATCAGCCAGTCGATCAGTTCGCGGTCGCGCAGGGGGCGGAACTTTTCGAGCGCCGCGCGCCATTGATCGGGACGGCTGGCGCGGGGATTGTCGCGATAGGGATTGCGCCGCGTCCAGTCATGCACCAGCCGCCATTTCTCGAAACTCGCGCGCCGCAGCGTCACCTCGACGCCGCTGGGCGCAATCGACAGATCCTCTTCCCTCGCGCGCGCGACGCTCAGATCCTGGTCGAAGGCCGCGGCCTCGCTGCGTGACAGGGGCCGCGCGCGCTCGCTCAACCTTAAAAATTTGGCCTCGTCGCTGGCGTCGCAGACCGGCCCCCGTTCGCTCATCGCCATCCTCTCCCGGAAAAAGCCCTTTTTGTCCAATATAGGCCGGCGCTGCGCTTTCGCCAGCGGCGCCCCAAGCAGGATTTCCCCAAAGTGGCCGTCGCTTTTCGGACAAAAATCCTGCTAAATCAAACGCGCCTAAGCAGCAATCCGTTGGCGCGCCAACGAATTTCTGCTTAGGCGAAGGCTTCTTTCAACTCGTCGAGAGCGGCCTGGACCTGTCCGGTCGCGGCCTCGGTCGCGACATGCGCGCCGAAGGCGCGCGCGCCCAGTTTCAAGAACTCGAACTCGATGCGCCACATCTTCTTGGTGAAACCGCGCAAATCGACATTCACCATCGTATCGGCGACCGCTTTGGCGCGTTGGTCGATCCGCTGGATGAGATCTTCGATCGAGACAAGATCGGGCCGGGGCATGTCCGCTGGTCCGATGTCGATCGGCTGGCACAGCCTTTCGGTCAGCGGGATGATGGGGAAGCCTTCGGCCGTCGCTGCAGCGTCGGTCCTGGGCGCGAATTTCTTGGCCACAAACGCGCGGTCCGCGCAGGCGGCGACCGATCCGGTCTGTCCGCCCGCGTCGCGGACGATCCAGCGGTCGCGGTTGATATTGAGGCCGGCGAACAGCGGATTGGTCGTCGGCAAGGAGAAATTCCAGCGCAAGAAGGCCTGGGCGTTGCGTCGCCCGAGCAGATAATCGTGGCGGCGGAAGCTTTGGTGCAGAAAGCCGCTGAATCCGCCCAGGGCGCCGCAGGCGATGGGATATTTTTTCGCCGCGTCCGATCCATTGCCCCGGCGCTTCGGCGAGATCATGTAGCGAGCGAAATTGGCGTCGTCGGCCGCCTTTTGCAGTTCCCCGGGCTTGAACCTCGCCTGATCGATCAAGGCCGAGCCGATCAGCGGCAGCAGATGGGTCAGCCTCATGTTGGAATCGTCCGGCGGCGATTTCACGAAGCTGGGGAAGGGCGCGATGAGAATGACCGCCTTGCTGGCGGTTTCGCCGTTCGGATCGTTGCGCAAGGCGGCGCCGCCCGAGAGAGTGCGGCGCGCGAGTTCGAGCGGCTCGTTGTCGATGGTCCCGCCGTCCACCGACACATAGGGATAGGGCGCCTCGTGGAAATTCACGTCGGGCGGGATGTTGACGAAAGCTCCCGTCGCCGGGTCGTCGTAGCCGACGACGCCATTGGCGCTGAACCATGACGTATCCGGGCGGGTGATCAGCCGGGGCCGCAATCCGACCGGGAAGGCGCCGGTCGCCAGCGCCGCGGTCTTGAAAATGGTCCATTCGGCGGCGCCTAGATCGCTCGCGTCGAGCGGCGTGGGGCCTGTGACGCAGGCCGCCGGCGGGGGCGGGGGCGCGCCGAGGCCAATCAGAAAATCGTAATAATCGCCGTGGTTCAGCATGCCGAACCGCTCCGGCAAATCGCCGCCGAAAATCGGGAAGGAATAGGGCACGCCGCGCACATTGGTCAGGGTCGCCATGACGCGCAGGCTGCGATCCGCGCCCCTTCCGATCCAGTCGCGCGTTTTCACGCCGGGGGCGAGCGAAAAGGCGGATTCGACGATCTCGTCGAGCACGTCGCAGCACAGCAGCGAAAGCACGCCATCCTGCTGGCGCGGCCCGTCGAGGTCTTTCGTCTCCAGCAGGCGCTCGATGGAAATGTCGGTCACCCAGCTCGAATAAAGCCGGTTGCGCTCCGGCGCCGGAGGCGGGGCGCCGGGTCGGACATGGTCGAGTTCGTGGAAGGCGTGAAGCGCCGAGATCGCCGAGGTCATGCCGCCCGCCGAGGCGCCGGTCATGACCGGCACGCGCACATCGTGGCGCGGGCCGTCCCAGTCCGGGCTTTGGCGCGCCGCCTCATATTCGTCGAGCGCCTCGAACAGGAAATCCATCACCCCCGCCGTATAGGCGCCGGCGGAAATGGCGCCCGCCATGGTCAGGCCGATTTCGAAGACCCTGTTCGCCATGCTCGCCTCCCCCGAAAAAGCCGCCTTGCGCCAGGATTGGAAATAGACATCATCGCGCGCCTTCGCGCCAGCGCCGCTTTTTGGACCGCGCTCTTGGCCGCGCACTTGGACGCGCACTTGGACGCGCTCTTGGACGCGCACTTGGCCGCTCGCGGCTTTCCAGCGGAGAACGGCGCGCAAAATTGGCTTTCGCCGCGAGAATCACATAGAAAGAACTTCACTTTCCAAGCCAGCAAAGAGCGCATTTTGGCCGACCAGAACGACGACAATCCGGTTCCGCCGTCTTCGGACATCCGTCCGGTCTCGATTACCGAGGAGATGAAAAGCTCTTATCTCGCTTATGCGATGAGCGTGATCGTGAGCCGCGCCCTGCCGGACGTGCGCGACGGCCTGAAACCCGTGCATCGGCGCATCCTCTATTCGACGCAGGAAAACAATTTCCTGCCCGACCGGCCCTATGTGAAATCGGCCCGCATCGTCGGCGAGGTGATGGGTAAATACCATCCCCATGGCGACGCGGCGATCTATGACGCCCTGGTGCGCATGGCGCAGCCCTTCTCGATGAGCCTCCCGCTGATCGACGGCCAGGGCAATTTCGGCTCGGTGGACGGCGACCGCGCGGCGGCCATGCGCTACACCGAATCGCGCCTCGCCCGGCCGGCCCTGGCCCTGATCGAGGACATCGATTCCGACACCGTCGATTTCCAGCCCAATTACGACGGCAAGGAGCAGGAGCCGACGGTCCTGCCGGCGCGCTTTCCCAATCTTCTGGTCAATGGCGCGGGCGGCATCGCGGTCGGCATGGCGACCAATATTCCGCCGCATAATCTCGGCGAGGTCATCGACGCCTGCATCGCCTTGATCGACAGGCCCGACATGACGCTCCCCGAACTGATGGAGATCGTGCCGGGGCCGGATTTCCCCACCGGCGGCGCGATCATGGGCCGCGCCGGCATCCGCCAGGCCTATGAAACCAGCCGTGGCTCGGTCGTGATCCGGGGCGTGGCGACGATCGAGACTTTGCGCAAGGATCGCGAGGCCATCGTCTTCACCGAAATTCCCTATCAGGTGAACAAGGCGACGCTGATCGAAAAGATCGCCGAACTGGTGCGCGACAAGAAGATCGAGGGCATATCCGACCTGCGCGACGAATCCGACCGCGAAGGCATGCGCATCGTCATCGAGATCAAGCGCGACGCCGTGGCCGACGTGGTGCTGAACCAGCTCTACCGTTTCACCGCGTTGCAAAGCTCGTTCGGCGTCAACATGATCGCGCTGAACGGTCGGCGGCCGGAAAGCCTGAACCTGACCGACTGCCTGAAGGCCTTCATCGATTTCCGCGAGGAAGTCGTCAGCCGGCGCACCAAGTTCAAGCTCAACAAGGCGCGCGACGGCGCCCATATCCAGGTCGGCCTCGCCATTGCGGTTGCGAATATCGACGAAGTGATCCGCCTGATCCGCACCTCCGCCGATGCGGCGACGGCGCGCGAGGCGCTGATGGGCCGGGTCTGGCCGGCCCACGACATGGCGCCGCTGGTGGCGCTGATCGCCGACCCGCGTCATTCGATCGACGAGGACGGCAATTGCCGCCTGTCGGAGGCGCAGGCCCGCGCCATCCTCGACCTGCGCCTGCAAAGGCTGACCGCTCTGGGGCGCGACGAGATCGCGGAAAACCTCAACAAGCTGGCGGGTGAAATCGCCGAATATCTCGAAATCCTGCGCTCGCGCGAAAGGCTGTTCGCCATTGTGAAGGACGAGATGCTGGCGGTGAAAACGGCCCATGCCGTGCCGCGCCGCACGCAGATCCTCGATGTCGAAGGCGACATGATGGATGAGGACCTCATCCAGCGCGAGGACATGGTGGTGACCGTCTCGCACGCCGGCTATATCAAGCGCGTGCCGCTCTCGACCTATCGCGCGCAAAGGCGCGGCGGCAAAGGCCGTTCCGGCATGCAGACCCGCGAGGAGGATTTCGTCCAGCGGCTCTTCGTCGCCTCGACCCATGCGCCGGTGCTGTTCTTCTCGTCGCGCGGCCAGGTCTACAAGGAAAAGGTCTGGCGCTTGCCGCTCGCCGCGCCGCAGGCGCGCGGCAAGGCCTTGGTCAACATGCTGCCGCTGACGCAAGGCGAGCGCATCACCTCGATCATGGCCCTGCCCGAGGACGAGGCTTTGTGGGAAGGCCTGGACGTGATGTTCGCCACTACCGGCGGCACGGTCCGGCGCAACAAGTTGTCGGATTTCACTTCGGTCAACCGCGCCGGCAAGATCGCGATGAAGCTCGACGAGGGCGAGGGCATTGTCGATGTCCAGATCTGCACCGAGGATCAGGACGTGCTGCTGACCACAACGAAAGGCCAGTGCATCCGCTTCAAGGTCGATGAGGTGCGCGTCTTCAAGGGCCGCGATTCGATGGGCGTGCGCGGGATCAATCTCGCCGAAGGCGACCGGGTCATCGCGCTCTCCATCCTCACCCACAGCGACGCCACCCCGGCCGAGCGCGCCGCTTTCCAGAAAATGCGCCGCGCCGCCGCCGGCGAGCCGGCCGAGCCCGAGGAGACGGACGAGGGCGTCGAGAACGTCGCGCCGCTCGCTCCCGAGCTTTTCGAGAGCATGGCGGGCGCGGAACAGCTGATCCTGACCATTTCCGCCAATGGCTATGGCAAGCGCACCTCGTCTTACGAATATCGCGTCACCGGGCGCGGCGGCAAAGGCATTGTCGCCATGGTGGTCAACGCCCGCAACGGCGAACTGGTCGCCTCCATGCCGGTCGAAGCCGCCGACCAGATCATGCTGGTGACCGACGGCGGCCAGCTCATCCGCTGCCCGGTCGGGGGCATACGCGTGGTCGGGCGCGGCAGCCAGGGCGTCATCGTCTTCAACACCGCGGAGACCGAAAAGGTCGTCTCGGTCGAGCGAATCAGCGAGGACGAGAACGGCGACGACGACGAGGGCGAGACGGCGGAAGCCGAGGTTTGAGCGCCATGGCCGGAAAGCCGCCCCATGACGATGTTTTCGACGAGGATTTCGCGCGCCGACGCGAGGCCGCCCGCGCAAAGCTCGATCAGATGGACCCCGCGCGGCGGGGCGGGCCGCTGGAAGACCCGAAGCGCCAGCACTGGTTCGAGGCCGTTTACGAGCTGGCCGGGGGCGACGCGGCCGGCGTGCCCTGGGGCAATCTCGCCGCCCATCCGCTGCTGGCGGACTGGCTGGCGCAAAACCCCGATCTGGCCGGCGTGAGGGCGCTCGATGTCGGCTGCGGGCTCGGCGACAACGCCTCCGCTCTGGCCGATCGCGGCGCCAAAGTGACGGCTTTCGATTTCGCGCCGCGCGCGGTGGACTGGGCGCGCGGCCGTTTCGCGGGCAAAGACATCGACTTTGTCGTCGCCGATCTTTTTGCGCCGCCGCCGCAATGGCGCGAGGCCTTCGACCTCGTCCACGAAACCTATACTTTGCAGGCCCTGCCGGCGACGCTTCTGCCCACGATGCGCCAGGCTGTGGCCGATCTCGTCAGGCCGGGCGGGCGCCTGCTGGCGATTGCCCGCGCCCGCGAGGAAAGCCAGCGAATCGACGGCCCGCCTTGGCCGCTCGCCCGAAAGGACATCGACGCTTTCGGCGATTGCGGCCTCGTGCTGGAGAGTCTGGAGGATGCGGCGTCAGGCCCGGCTGCCATCCGCCACTGGCGGGCCTTGTTTCGCAAGCCGCTTGCGAACGAGCGTTGACAGCGCCGCCGGCGGAATCGCGCGATGCTGCATAAAAAAAAGCCGCCCGGAGGCGGCTTTAGGTCGGCTTTTTAACCGATCACTTGATCTTGGTTTCCTTGAACTCGACGTGCTTGCGCGCGACGGGGTCATATTTCTTGAACGCGAACTTGTCAGTCTTGGTCCGGGCGTTCTTCTTGGTGACGTAGAAATAGCCGGTGTCGGCGGTGGACAGCAGCTTGATCTTGATCGTGGCGGCCTTGGCCATGGCGTTTACCTTGAAAGCGAAGCTGGGGCCGCATCCTCAAAAGCGGACATTGGCCGTTGACGGAACAAAAGAGGCCGGATCGCTCCGGCCCAAACTCGGGCGCACCATACGCGCCGCGGCCTTTTTGTCAAGCCGCGCCTTCAAGGGTCATTTTTCCATGGAAGGCGGCCGTCGCGGCACTAAATTATAGCCAAGCAGGGAGAAACGGCCGTGACCACCGGGGCTCAATCGAACGAGAAACGCGCGCTTCACATCTGCGCGCTGCTGCCGGAGGCCGAAACCGCGCTTTCGACGCTGCAATGCGCCGTCGCCGCGGGCAGCGGCTTTGACGCCGAAATTTGCGCCGCCCATGTCGGATTCGACGCCCAGCAAGCGCTGGTGGACCCGGAGGAACTGGAAGTTCAGCAATTGCGGGAGATTTACGAGGGACCGCCCGCGGCCCGCGCGGCCCGGGTCAAGGCGGTGGTCGAGTCCTTCCGCGAGTCGGCGCCGAAGGCGCCGCCGATCAACTGGCGCGACGACGAAGGCGATGTCGAGGCCAATGTCGCCCTCGACGCCGCCGCCGCCGACCTGATCGTCGTCAGCCGCCCGGTCCATCTCGACGCCGCCGACGCCTTCCACGCCGCCTTGTTTGGCGGCCAGCGGCTGGTGCTGGTCGCGCCGCGCGATGTCGTCGACGGCGATCTGGTCATCGGCCGGCATATCGTCGTCGGCTGGAAGCCGGGCGCCTCGGCCGAGGCGACGGTGCGGGCGGCCTTGCCCTGGCTGGAAAAGGCCGAAAAAATCACTGTCCTGTGGGCCGCCAAGCCCGGCGCGGGATTTTACGAGCCGAGCGCCCGCGCGTTTTTCCAGCGGCTCGGCCTTGAGGTCGAGATCAATCATCTCGCCCGCAGCGCGGGCAGCGTCGGCCATGACCTGCTGATCGAGGCGGAGCGTCTCGGCGGCGACTGCCTGTTGATCGGCGCCTTTACCCATGGCGCGTGGTGGCAGACGCTGTTTGGCGGCGTCACCCGCGACGTCCTGGCGGAGGCGCGGATTCCGGTCTTCACCATGCGGGCGCGCTGAACCTTGCCGGGCCTCTCGCCGAATTTCCTGCATCGACTTGGGCCGCTGTGGCCGGGCGTTCCGCTCGCGCTCGGCTCGGCGATCCTGTTCGGCCTGACCACGCCGCTCGCCAAGGCGTTGCTGGGGCAATTCGATCCGCAATTGCTGGCCGGCGCGCTCTATCTCGGCGCCGGCGCCGGCCTCGCCGGCTTCCACCTTGGCCGGCGCGCCATCGGCCTGCCCGCGCCCGAGGCGCCGCTGCGCCGCGCCGATCTGCCCTGGCTCGCGGCGGTGGTGTTTTTCGGCGGGTTTCTCGCGCCCTTGCTGCTGATGGCGGGCCTGAGCGCGACCGGCGCCGCCAACGCCTCGCTGCTGCTCAATCTCGAAGGCCTGGCGACCATGGCGATCGCCTGGCTGGTCTTTCACGAGAACGTCGACGCGCGGCTCTTCGCCGGCGCCATGGCGATTCTCGCCGGCGCCGTCGTCCTGTCCTGGCAGGGGCGCGGACTGGCGCTCGACAGGGGCGCTCTTCTGGTCGCCGGCGCGTGCCTTGCCTGGGGGATCGACAACAATCTCACCCGCAAATTGTCCTCGGCCGATCCGGTGTCGATCGTCGCGATCAAGGGGCTGGCGGCGGGCTCGGTCAATGTTTTCGCCGCGCTCGCGCTCGGCGCCGAGGCGCCCGGCGTGGCTTATTCAGGCGCGGCGGCGTTTTTGGGCTTTTTCGCGGTCGGGGTCAGCCTCGTTCTCTACATTCTCGCTTTGCGGCGGCTGGGCGCGGCGCGCACCGGGGCTTATTTCGCGCTCGCGCCCTTCATCGGCGCGCTGGCCTCATTGGTTTTGCTGCATGAACAGCCGACCGCGCGGCTCTTCGTTGCGGGCGCGCTGATGGGCCTCGGCCTGTGGCCGCATCTCGCCGAGCGGCACGAACACGAACATCGCCACGAGGCGCTGGAGCATGAGCACGTCCATGTCCATGACGAGCATCACCAGCACAGCCACGACGGTCCGGTGACCGAGCCGCATTCCCATCGCCACCGCCACGAACGGCTGGCCCATTCCCATCCGCATTACCCGGATCTGCACCACCGCCATCATCATGGGTGACGATTTCGAAATTTCGAAGCGCCTACGTGACGCGAAATCGACGCCGGGGATTCCCTCCCCCTTGTGGGGAGGGTAGGGATGGGGGGCGTCTTCAGCCGCGCGGCAAAGGCGGCAGCGCGCCGATTTCGCGCGACAGCTTGCGCCGCCAGTTGGGGCGCTCGCGGTCGGTGCCGGGCAGGTTGACGGCGATTTTCTCGCCGAGCAGGTCGTCGATCTGGATCATCGCCAGGGCCGAGGGCGTTTTCGCCACATAGGCGTGGATCGCGGCGGCGAAATCTTGCTCCGAGACGAGCTGTTCCGGCAAAAAGCCTTGCGCGGCGAGCGCCGCGCGCAGGCGGGCGACGTCTTCCGCGCGGCGCGCGCGATCAAGAGCCGCGGCTTCCGGCGTCATCAGGCCGAGCGCGGCCTTTTCGTCGATGTCGGCGCCCAGCCGCCAGCCGGCGAGCGTCGGCAGGTCATGGGTCGAGGCGCAGGCGACCGCCTTTTGCGGATAAGCGGCGGGCGGCGCGAAATCGTCGCCATAACGTTCGAACCACAGCACGCGATAGCTCAAGACATTGGCAGCCGACATTTTGTCGCGAAAACCCGGCGGCACGGTGCCGAGGTCCTCGCCGACGACGAGACAGCGCGCGCGCTGGCTTTCCAGAGCGAGCACGCCGATGAGATCGTCGAGCGGATAGGACAGATAGGCGCCCTGCGAGGCGGGCGCGCCCTCCGGCGTGACGAACAGGCGCTGTAGCGCCATGACATGATCGATGCGCAAGGCGCCGGCGTGGCGCATGTTGGCGCGCAGCAATGCGGCGAAGGCTTCATAGCCGCCGCGCGCCATGGCGAGCGGGTCGGGCGGGGGCAGGCCCCAGACCTGCCCGGTTTCGGCGATCGGGTCGGGCGGGGCGCCGACCGAGACGCCGCGCAGGAACAGATCCTGCTCGGCCGCGACCTCGCCGCCGTCCGGCGCCGCGCCCACCGCGAGATCGCAATAAAAGCCGAGCGAAAGGCCCGCCGCCCGGCCGCGCGCGGCGGCGCGGGCGAATTGCCGGTCGCACAGAAATTGCTCGAACAGGATCAAGCGGTCCGAAATTTTTTGTCCCCGCGCCTGCGCTTCGAACGAGGCGAAAAGCTGCAATCGCTCGCCGCCTTCGGCGACAAAACTCTCGAAATCGCGCGCGGCGGCAAGGTCGGGGTCGCGCCGTGCGGCCTCCTCGAAGCCTGAGAAATGCGCCGCGATCTTTTGCGCCTTCAGCGCCCAGACGGCCGGATAATCGACCTCGGCTTTCGCCGGCGAGTTCCTTGGCCGCGGCGCGCTCCTGCGGCGTGAGCGGGCAGGGCAGGCCGGTGACGTCGCCGAGAGTTTCAAGATCGAGATAGATCGGATCGAGGAAATTGCGGTCGCTCGGATAATAGGGGCTGGCGCGGTCGCGATCGCGCGCGAACAGGGCGTGCAGCGGATTGATCCCGACCGTGGAATAGCCGGCGCTTCCCGCGCGTTCCGCCAGTTCGGCGAGCGAGGTGAAATCGCCGATTCCCTGGTCGCCGTCGCGGCGCAGGCTGTAAACTTGCGCGGCGACGCCGGAGACGCGGGCGTCGAGCGCCGGCGGCCAGTAACAGGCGCTCGGAGCGACGATCAGCGCGCAAGGCGCGTCCGGCGCGTCGATGCGGGTCAGTTTGTAACGCCCGACCGGCAGCGTCGGCAGGGTCGCGACCTGGACGGTCAAGGCGTCGCCGTCGCAGGCCCGGCGCTCTTCGCGGCGCAGGGCTTTGGCGTCGAGCGACAGGCGCCGGCGGGCGCCGGATTCATCCTCCAGCTCCAGTTCCGCGGACGGTTCGGCAAGGACCAGAGGCGCCTCGATCGTCTCGCCCTCGCGCGCGACCAGAGCGAAGGGCAAGGCGCGGCGGTCGCGCTGGTCCGCAAGGCGTTTGAGGCTGACGCGGGCCTCGGCCTGGGTCGTCGCGGGCAGGCCCATGGCCTTGACCAGGGCGGCCTTGGTCGCATCGGGGACGATATGGCGTTCGCCCTTGACGTCATGCCAATCCGGCGCGATCCCGGCCGCGCGGGCGAGGACGTCGAGGCTGGCGGGCGAGGCCGCGCGCGGCGCCTCCGGCTCCGCCGTGTCGACGAGGACCACGGTCGAGCGCGGCGCCACCACCACGATTTCATCGCCGTCGAAGCCGGCGCCGCCGCCGGCGCCATCCTCGGCGCTGGTGTCGAGCGCGCGGCGCCAGAAATGGCCCTGGCTCGGCGGCGGCAGGCGGAAATGCGCTTCCTCGCGGCCGGCGTTGAAAAGAAGGCCGGCGCGCGAGCCCTCAGTCGTGAAAAAGGCGGCGAGAAAGCGCCGCTGGCCCTCGCGCCATTGTTCGGGTTGCAAGGTTTCGCCATCGGCGCCGCGCCATTCGACATCGGCGGGGCCGCCGTCGTCGCGCGGCGCGCCGGTCAGGAAATGGTTCGGCCGCAAGGCGGGGGTGGCCTTGCGCAAGGCGATCAGCGCGCCGGTGAAGGCGGTGAGCCGCGCGTCGGCTTTCCTCCAGTCGAGCCAGCCGATCTCGTTGTCCTGGCAATAGGCGTTGTTGTTGCCGTTCTGGCTGTGGCCCTGGTCGGCGCCCATCGACAGCATCGGCGTGCCGTGGGAGAGCAGCAGCAGGGCGAGGAGGTTGCGCTGATCGCGCCGCCGGGCGGCAAGAATCGCCTCGTCCGCCGTTTCGCCCTCGACGCCATTGTTCCACGAATAATTGGCGTCCGTCCCGTCGCGGTCGCCTTCGTCATTGGCCTCGTTGTGCTTGCGCTCATAGGACGCCAGATCGGCCAAGGTGAAGCCGTCATGGGCGGTGACGAAATTCACGCTCCGCGAGGGCGGCTTGCGCCCGGCGAAATGATCGGACGAGCCGGCGACGCGGGTGGCGATCTCCCCGATCATGCCGGCGTCTCCGCGCCAGAATTTGCGCGCCGCGTCGCGGAAACCATCGTTCCATTCGCCCCAGTTGGCGGGAAAGGCGCCGAGCTGGTAGCCGCCCGGCCCGATGTCCCACGGCTCGGCGATGAGCTTCAAGGCGCGCAGGGCCGGGTCCTGGTCGATGGCCGCCAGCAGCGGCGCATGCGGGTCGAAACCTTCGGCGCGGCGGCCGAGGGTGGTGGCGAGATCGAAACGGAAGCCGTCGACGCCGCCGTAATCGGCCCAGGCGCGCAGGGCGTCCATGGCGAGGCGCACGACGGCGGGATGGTCGAGCCGCAGGATGTTGCCGCAGCCGGCGTCATTGACATAGGCGGCGGGATCGGCGGGATCGAGCCGGTAAAAGACCGCATTGTCGAGGCCGCGCAGCGAGACGGTCGGGCCCTTGGCGTCGCTCTCGCCGCTGTGGTTGAGCACCACGTCGATCAGGACCTCGAAGCCGGCGTCCTGCAACGCGGCGACGCTCTCGCGCACTTCGCGCCAGCCGCCCGGCGCGAGGCGCGGGTCGGGCGCGCAAAAGGCGATCGGATTATAGCCCCAGTAATTGGTCAGGCCCGCCGCGCGCAAATGGCGCTCGTCGATCCAGCCGGCGCAGGGCATCAGTTCCAGCGTGGTCACGCCAAGCTGGCGCAGGGGGGACAGGGCGGCCGGATGGGCGAGGCCGGCGAAGGTCCCGCGCAATTCTTCCGGCACGGCGTCGAGCATGCGGGTGAAACCGCGCACATGGAGTTCCTGGATGATGGTTTCGGACCAGGGAATCCTGCGGCGACGGGGCCGCGCCAGTTGCGGCGCGGCGGCGACCGCCTTGGGCGCGAAAGGCCCGCTGTCGGAGTCGAAGTCGAACAGGGAATCATGCAGGCGGATCGGGCCGTCGAGCGCCAGGGCGAAGGGATCGAACAGCAGCTTGTTGGGGTTGAAGCGCAGGCCCTGTTCGGGCCGCCACGGCCCATGGGCGCGCAGGCCGTAACGCACGCCGGCGCTTAAATTCGGCGTGAAGCCATGAAAGACCGGGCCGGTCCGTCCCGGCAAAGCGAGCCGGGCGAGCTCCTGGCGGCCGCTCGCGTCGAACAGGCACAATTCGATCTTTTGCGCCGATTCCGAATAGACGGCGATATTGGCGCCGCCTTCGACGAGCCTCAGTCCGAAGGGCTCGGGCGAGCCGGCAAGGAGCTTATCCGGAATCAAGCCGGCGCGACCTCGCGATAGAGCGCCGCATAATGTCTGGCGGGGATCGACCAGCTGACATTGGTCTTCAGACCGTTGAGCTGGACCTTCTTCCAGATGTTCTTGCGCGCATAGAGCGCGGCGCAGCGGCGCAAGGCCCCGGCGAGCGCCTCCGAGGTGACGGGCGAAAATTGCAGGCCGGTGGCGCAATTCGCGTGGATCGCCATTTCATTGGCGTCGATGATGGAATCCGCGAGCCCCCCGACCCGCGACACCACCGGCACGGCGCCGTAGCGCATGGCGCAAAGCTGGGTGAGGCCGCAGGGCTCGAAACGCGAGGGCACCAGAATGGCGTCCGCTCCCGCCTGGATCAGATGGGCGAGGTGCTCCTCATAGGCGAAATGAACGGCGATGCGGCCGGGATGCTGGCGGGCGGCGTCCTGGAACACCGCTTCGAGCGCCGGGTCGCCGGTGCCGAGCAGCACGAGCTGGGCGTTGTGCTCGTCGAAGAAGTTCAGGCAGGCGAGCAGAAGATCGAGGCCCTTCTGCCATGACAGCCGGGCGACTACGCCGATCAGCAGGCGTTCCGGCGCGTGGGCGAGGCCCATGCGCGCCTGCAGCGCCTTCTTGTTCTCGGCCCGCGCCGCAAGTTTTTTCGCGGAAAAGGGCGCGGCGATCATCGGGTCGGTTTCGGGATTCCACACCTGCGTGTCGATGCCGTTGAGCACGCCGGCGAGTTGGCTCCCGCGCATGCGCAGCAGGCCCTCGAGCCCCATGCCGGAATGGCCCTGCTGGATTTCCTCGGCATAGGTCGGCGATACGGTGGTGACGCGGTCGGCGAGCTGGAGCCCGGCCTTCAGGAAACCCACGCCGCCGTAATATTCGACGCCTTCGATCGAAAAGGCCCGGGGCGGCAGGCCGAGCGCGGGAAAGACCGCGGCCGGGAACTGCCCCTGAAAGGCCAGATTATGGACGGTGATCAACGCGCCGGGACGCGGCTTGCCGCTGTAATGCAGATAAGCGGCGGTCAGGCCGGCCTGCCAGTCATGGGAATGGACCACGCGCGGACGCCATCCCTCGATCAGGCCCAATCCGATCTCCGCGCCGACCTTGGCGAGCGCGGCGAAGCGCATGGCGTTGTCGGCGAAATCGCGTCCGTCGGGGCCGGCATAGGGGCCGCCGTCGCGGTCGTAGAGGTGAGGCGCGTCGAGCGCGAACAGGTCCAGTCCGCCGGCCCTGCCGGCCAGAACCCGCGCCGGGCCGCCGAACAGCTCGTCGAAACGGGCGACGGTCTCGGCCTTGTCGAGGGCGGCGAGCACCGGGCGATAGCCGGGGCAAAGCGTGCGCAATTCGACATGTTCGGCCGCCAGCGCGCCAGGCAGGGCGCCCGCGACATCGGCGAGGCCGCCGGTCTTGATCAGGGGATAGACTTCGGGCGTGACGGAAAGAGCGGCAAGCGGCTTCATAAGGACAGACGATCGATCATCGGCTGGGTGACGAGGCAGACGCCGTTGGCCGTGCGGCGGAAGCGGGTGGCGTCGAGTTCGGGGTCTTCGCCGATGACGAGGCCCGGCGGGATATGCACGCCGTGATCGATGACGACCTTGGTGAGCCGGGCGGAGCGTCCGACGTTAACGTCGGGCAGGATCACCGCGTGACTGACCTCGGCGTAGGAATTGACCCGCACCCGGCTGAACAGCATGGAATTGCGCAAGGTGCTGCCCGAGACGATGCAGCCGCCGGAAACCAGCGACGAAAAGGCCTGGCCGCGCCGCCCTTCGAAGTCATGGACGAATTTGGCCGGCGCGGTCAGTTCGACATAGGTCCAGATCGGCCAGTTGGTGTCGAACAGGTCCAGCTCCGGCTCGATTCCGGTCAGGTCGATGTTGGCCGCCCAATAGGCGTCCACCGTGCCGACGTCGCGCCAATAGGGCCTGATTTCTTGCGTCGAGCGCACGCAGGACGACGAGAAATGATGCGCGACGGCCTTGCCGTGCTTCACGATATGGGGGATCAGGTCCGAGCCGAAATCGTGGCTGGAATTGGGATTGGCGGCGTCCTCGCGCAACAGGTCGAACAGGAATTTCGTCTCGAAAACATAAATGCCCATGCTGGCGAGGCAGCGCTCGGGCTTGCCGGGCATGGCCGGCGGGTCCTTGGGCTTTTCCTGGAATGAGATGATCCGGCTGGACTTGTCGATCCCCATCACGCCGAAGCCCATGGCCTCTTCGCGCGAGACTTCGAGACAGCCGACGGTGACGTCCGCGCGCTGGTCGACATGCTGCTGGAGCATGCGCTCGTAGTCCATTTTGTAGATATGGTCGCCGGCGAGGATGATGATGAATTTCGGATCGTAGTCGAGAATGATGTCGGCGTTCTGATAGACGGCGTCGGCGGTGCCGACATACCACATGTTTTCCGAAATGCGCTGCGAGGCGGGGAGCAGGTCGAAGCTCTCGTTGCGCTCGGGACGCAGAAAGGTCCAGGCGCGCTGCAGGTGGCGGATCAGGCTGTGGGCCTTGTATTGGGTGGCGACCGCGATGCGGCGGATGCCCGAATTGAGCGCATTGGACAGAGCGAAATCGATGATGCGCGACTTGCCGCCGAAATAGACAGCGGGCTTGGCGCGGCGATCGGTCAGCTCCATCAGGCGCGAGCCGCGCCCGCCCGCCAGCACATAGGCCAGGGCGTGGCGGGAGAGCGGCGCGCCATGCGCCGGCGATTTGGAAAGCGGAACGGTGAATGATTTCGTCATCGTGCGGTTCCTCCAGCGCCGCTTGGAGCGCATTCATTTCATCCTAAGCGGGGCCGTGCGCGCCCGCTTCGTTCTGGATCAACCCCCCCGAGTGATTTCCGGTTCCAGCAGGAAATAGAGCGCGGCGAGCGGCGGAATCGTGATCGATGCCGAGGCCGGCCTCCCGGCCCAAGACTCCGGCCAAGCCTCGACGGCGCCGAAATTGCCGAGGCCCGAGCCGCCGTAATGGCGCGAATCGCTGTTGAGGATTTCGCGCCAGCGGCCGGCGGCGGGCAGGGGAAGGCGGTAATTCTCGCGCGGGATGGGGGTGAAATTGATCACCACAGCGATGGGCGGATCGTTCGGCCCGCCACGCCGCAGCCAGGCGAAAACGGAATTGTCGGAATCGTCCACCACCAGCCATTCAAAGCCCTCGGCCTCGCAGTCGCGGGCGTGGAGGGCGGCTTGCGTCCGGTAAAGATGGTTGAGGTCGCGCACCAGCAGGCTCAGCCCGGCATGGGGCCAGTATTGCAGCAAATGCCAGTCGAGCGAGCGCGCCTCGCTCCATTCCGAGGTCTGGCCGAAATCCTGGCCCATGAACAGCAGCTTCTTGCCCGGATGCGCCCACATGAAGGAATAAAAGGCGCGGGCGTTGGCGAATTTCTGCCATTCGTCGCCGGGCATCTTGCCCACGACCGAGCCTTTGCCATGCACGACCTCGTCATGGGAAATCGGCAGGACGAAATTTTCGGAAAAGGCGTAAAGCAGACCGAAAGTGAGCTGGTTGTGGCTCCAGCGGCGGTAGATCGGATCCTGCGAAATGTAGCGCAGGCTGTCGTTCATCCAGCCCATGTTCCATTTGAAGCCGAAGCCCAGCCCCCCCGCATGGACGGGTTGGGACACGCCGGGCCAGGCGGTCGATTCCTCCGCGATCATCATCGCGCCGGGATAGCGCTCATAGACGAGGCTGTTGACCCTTTGCAGAAAGGCGATGGCTTCGAGATTTTCCCTGCCGCCATATTGGTTCGGCGTCCATTCGCCCTCCTGGCGGGAATAATCGAGGTAGAGCATGGAGGCCACCGCGTCCACGCGCAGCGCGTCGATATGGAACTGCTCGAACCAGTAGAGCGCGTTGACGGCGAGAAAATTGGCGACCTCGCGGCGGCCGAAATCATAGATCGCGGTGTTCCAGTCGGGTTGGAAGCCGCGCTGCGGATCGGCGTTTTCATAAAGGGGCTCGCCGTCGAACCAGGCGAGGCCGTGCTCGTCGGTGGGGAAATGGGCCGGCACCCAGTCGAGGATCACGCCGAGCCCTTGCGCGTGAGCGCGATCGACGAAACGCTTGAACCCGCCGGCGTCGCCGAAGCGCGAGGTCGGCGCATAGAGGCCGATCGGCTGATAGCCCCATGACGCATCGAGCGGATGTTCGGAGATCGGCAAAAGTTCGAGATGGGTGAAGCCCTGGTCGCGGGCGTAGGGGATCAGGCTGTCGGCCAGTTCGTCATAGGTCAGGAAGCGGTTGTCCTCACCGCGCCGCCACGACCCGAGATGGACCTCATAAATCGACATCGGCGCGCGGCGCGGATCTCTTTGGGCCCGCGCGGCAAGGTAATCGGCGTCGCTCCAGGCGAATTTCTCGCCGCGCGGCACGGCCGAGGCCGACATCGGCCGCAATTGGGCGCTCTGGCCGAAGGGGTCGGCCTTGAGGGGCATGATGGCGCCCGAAGCCGCGAGAAGCTCGAATTTATAGAGCGCGTCCCCGTTCAGGCCGGGAATGAAGATTTCCCACAAACCGCTGTCCACGCGCTTGCGCATCGGATGGCGGCGGCCGTCCCAGCCGTTGAAATCGCCGACCACGGAGACCCGCGTCGCATGCGGCGCCCAGACCGAGAAATGCGCGCCCTCGACGCCCTGATGGGTGAGGACATGGGAGCCGAGCCGGCGGTACAGCTCCAGATGGGCGCCTTCGACCAGCAGATGGTCGTCCATTTCGCCCAGGATCGGGCCAAAGCGGTAGGGATCGTCCCAGTCCCACGCGCCGCCCTGGTTTTCGGCGGCGAGGCGATAGGCGGCGAAGGCGGGCTTGCCGGGGCAGAAGCCCTCGAAAAATCCATTCGCGCCGCGCGCATCGAGCGCGAAGCGCTCGCCGTCGGCGAAATGGGCGAACAGGGTCTTGGCGCCGGGCGCGAAGGCGCGCACCGTCACGCCGCCGTCGCCTTCGTGCGGCCCGAGCACGGCGAAGGGGTTGGAATGCCGGCCGGCGACGATTGCTTCGACGTCGGCTTCGCTCGCCCGGTCCATTTTCGGCCTCATGGCGTGCGGACCGGAACGTTCCAGATGTCCTCGGCATATTCCGCAATGGTGCGGTCGGACGAGAACCAGCCGGTGCGGGCGGTGTTGAGGATCGCGGAGCGCCACCAGGATTTGCGGTCGCGCCAGCGCCGGGCGATGTTCACCTGCGTCGACACATAGGAGTCGAAATCCGCCGTCACGAGGAAATAATCGTGATAGGTCAGCATATCGACCAGAGGCGCATAGCGGTGACGATCGTCAGGCGAGAAGGCGCCGTCCTGGATCAATTCCAGCACCTCGCGCAGCATCGGCGAATGATTGATGATCTCGCGCGCGTCTAGGCCATGGGCGCGCCGCCCGGCCACCTCCTCGGCGGTGAGGCCGAAGATGAAAATATTGTCGTCGCCGACGCGCTCCTTGATCTCGACATTGGCGCCGTCGAGCGTGCCGATGGTCAGGGCGCCGTTGAGCGCCATTTTCATGTTGCCGGTGCCCGAAGCCTCCATGCCCGCGGTCGAAATCTGCTCCGAAAGGTCGGCGGCGGGGATGATCGACTCGGCCATGCTGACGTTGTAATTGGGCAGGAACACCACTTTCAGCAGTCCTCGCACGGTGGGGTCGTTGTTGATGACCCGCGCCACGTCGTTGGCGAGCTTGATGATGAGCTTCGCCATGTAATAGCTCGCGGCGGCCTTGCCGGCGAAGATCTTCACCCGCGGCACGCAGTCGCGCATGGGATAGGCGCGGATCTCGTTATACTGGGCGATCGTCTGAAGAATATTCAGCAATTGGCGCTTGTATTCGTGGATGCGTTTGATCTGCACGTCGAAAATCGCATTGGGATCGACCTTGATCATCATCCGGTCGGCGATGAGGCTGGCGAGCGCGTTCTTGTTGGCGAACCTGGCGGCGGCGTAGCGCGCCTGGAAATCGAGATCGGTCGCCAACGGCTCCAGCGCCTTGAGCGCCTCGGGATGGTCGTAGAAATCCTTGCCTATGGTTTCGGTCAGCAGCTTCGTCAGATGCGGATTGGCCTCGATCAGCCAGCGGCGGAAGGTGATTCCATTGGTCTTGTTGACGATGCGATCCGGAAAAATCTCGTGGAACTCGCGGAACACGGTCTGCTTGACCAGTTCCGTATGGAGCGCGGACACGCCATTGACCTTGTGCGAGCCGAGAAAGGCGAGATGGCCCATCCGGACATTGCGGCCGTCGTGCTCGTCGATCAGCGACAAAGCCGAGAGCTTGCCGGAATCGTCCATGCCCTGGGCGCGCAAATGGTCGAGATGTTTGGCGTTGATCAGATAAATGATCTGCATGTGGCGCGGCAGGAGCCGCTCCATCAGCGGCGCGGGCCAGGTTTCGAGCGCCTCGGGCAGCAGGGTGTGGTTGGTGTAGGAGAAGGTCGCCTGGGTGATTTCCCAGGCGCGGTCCCAGTCCAGCAGATGGATGTCCACCAGCAGGCGCATCAACTCGGCCACGGCGATGGCCGGATGGGTGTCGTTGAGCTGGATCGCGACCTTTTCGTGCAGCGTGCCGATATCGCCGTTCTGCTGGAGATGGCGGCGGATGAGATCCTGAAGCGAGGCCGAGGCGAAGAAATATTCCTGCTTGAGGCGCAGTTCCTGGCCGGCGGGCGTGGAATCGGCGGGATAGAGGATTTTGGAGATGGATTCCGCATGCACCTGATCGGCCAATGCGCCGACATAATCGCCGGCGTTGAAGGCGTCGAGGCGCAGGGGGTCCGGCGCGCGCGCCGACCACAGCCGCAAGGTATTGACGAAATTGTTGTTCTCGGAGCGGCTCCAGCCGACGATCGGAATGTCATAGGCGACAGCGACCACGGTCTCGCCCGGGCGCCAGATCCGGGTGGGCGAGCCATGATTGCGCGGCGTGGCGCCGACGTCGCCGCCGAAGCCGATATTGTAGTTGACCTCGGGGCGGGCGAATTCCCACGGATTGCCGAAATCCAGCCAGTCCTCGGGATATTCGTGCTGCCAGCCGTCGGTGATGGTCTGGCGGAACAGGCCGTTGTCGTAACGGATGCCATAGCCGTGGGCGGCAATGGAAAGCGTCGCCATGCTCTCCATGAAACAGGCGGCGAGGCGCCCCAGGCCGCCGTTGCCGAGCGCGGCGTCGGGTTCGACCTGCCGCAATTTGTCGAGGTCGATGTCGAGGCCGGCGAGCGCCGCGCGCATCGGTTCGACCAGGCCGAGATTGGTCAGCGAGTCGATCAGCAGGCGACCGATCAGGAATTCCAGCGAAAGATAATAGACGCGGCGGCGGTTTTCCTGATAGGCGGCCCGCACCGAGCGCATCCAGTCGTTGACGATGCGGTCGCGGGTGGCCAGCGCCACGGCGACGAACCAGTCGCGCTCGCTCGCCGTGTTGCGGTCCTTGCCGACGGAATAGCAAAGCTTTTCGAGCACCGCTTCGCGCAATTGCGCGATCTGTTGCGCCGGATCGAAGGCGCGAGGATGTTCGCAGATTTCCGTCGCCGGATCTGGAATGGGGGAGGCCGGCGGGGCAAGTTCGTTCATTTCGGGCCTTCCGTCTGTCGGCGCGCCGTACGCGCCTTTCCTTGCCCCAGCTTAAACGGGGGATGCGCCCCAGATCAATCGCCGAACACGACTAAAGATGGAGAATGCGTCGAATATGCGAAAGGCGGCTCCGCTCGCGCGGAGCCGCCCGACGCTGGTAAACCGCCAAGGACTCAGCGGCAGACGCGCACGCCGCGATGCCACCAGCAGCGCACGGCCGGACGGCGGACGACCATTGCGCCGCCGCGCGGACCGACGCAGCCCGCGCGATGAACCCCTCGCGCGCAGACGACGGCGTTGGCGGCCGGGATTTCGGCGACGAACATGCCGAGGGCGACGAGACCGAGAATCAGTTTTTTCATGGGCGAATCCTTTTCCCTGCCACACTCCGCTCCCGCAAGTCTGAAAGCTGAAGCGCGGGCAGGTTATCACCGTGCGGCGCCGAAAAGGAGGGCGCCGCCAGATTAAAATTTTGTGGCGACGGGTTCATTCGCTCCGGCGTTGAATTCGGACGCGCCGCGGGCGAGGACAACGGCGCCGGCGTGCTCGATCTTCGCGATGGAAACACCAGGCGCAGGACTGGTTTGGCTCGGGCTTGCGCGGCGCGTCCCATGACCGCCGTCGCTGCGCCGCCCAGAAATTGTGCGTGGGAAAAATCGGTCGCAGGATGAAGGCTGAGGGGAGCGTTCAACCCCTGAACCACAGGAACGTCTCGAACAAGGCGATCGCCAGTCCGATGGCGAGCGCGGCCGACGCCGCGCGCCACAGCCAAAGGCGCTGCGCGCTCGAGAGGCGGTCGCCGAAAACGCGCGGCGAGATGTAAAGAAGAATCGCCACAAGGGCGAGCAGTCGCATCGTCTGGTCCATGGAGACATCCTCCGAAGCGCGCCGACGCGACTATGCGACGTCGGGAGCGTGTCTGTCCATGGCCGGTTAAACCGGCGCCTTCGTCCTGCCGACCAGTTTCTGTTATGGGCGGGATAAACCGCTTCCGGGAACAGCCATGTCGTTTCAAATCATATCGCTCAAAGGATCGCCCGATGGGCCGCCTCCCGCGCGCCTTTGGCCGTTCATCTGGTATTTCGTGCGCCAGATCAAAGGGTTTCTGGTGGTTCTTCTCGTGCTGGAAGCCGCCGTCGCCGCCGGCGCGACCATGATTCCGGTGATGATCGGCTGGCTGGTCAACGACATTTCCGCCGCGGGCGCGAGTCGCGACGTGCTGAGCCACCCGTGGCTGTGGCGCATCGCCGTTCCGGTGCTGCTCGGCTGGGGCGGCTGCATGGCGCTGATGTGGTGGCTTTACGACCATCAATATACCGGGCGTTTCAACAATCTGATCCGCTATCAGCTCGCGAGCTACACGCTCGGCCATTCCATGGCCTATTTCACCAATGATTTCGCCGGGAGAATCGCCAACAAGGTGGTGGACGGCGGCGCGGCCCTGCGCGACCCCCTGCGCAGCGCGATGAGCGCGATCTGGTATTCCGGCTTTTTCATCTTCGCCTCGATCGTCGCCATGATGCGCTTCGACGTCTGGCTCGCCCTGCCGACCCTGATCTGGCTGGCGGCCTTTATCGCCTCGCTGGTCTATTTTGTGCCGCGCGTGCGCGCGGCGCAACTCTATCACGCGCGCCAGCACACGGCGCTGGTCGGCCATGTGAACGACATTTTCTCCAATATCGGGCTGGTCAAGCTGTTCGGCCGCGAGAACGGGGAAATGGCCGCCAATCTTGCGGAGCTCGAACGCCACAGCGCCGGCTTCCGCGCCACCCTGCACAAGATCTGGCTGATGGGCCTCACCCATACCGTCCTGAATGTCGGCCTCTTGATCGGCTCCCCGGCGCTGGCTCTGGCGCAATGGCAGGCGGGCCGGATTTCCTCCGGCGTCGCGGTGATGATCGTGCCGATGGCCTGGCAGATGGTGAACATCTCGGGCTGGATCCGCAACGAGGTCACGTTGGTTTTCGAGAACCTGGCGCGGGTCGAGGAATGCATGGAGACGATCGCGCAGCCCTATACCGTGGTCGACGCGCCCGGCGCCCTTGAACTGGAAGTCAGGCGCGGCGGCGGAACGGTCGCGTTCCGCGACATCGGCTTCCATTACGGCCGAAGCCGCAAGCCGGGGGAAGGGGGCGTGATCGAACGGCTCAGCCTCGTCATCCCGGAGGGCCAGAAGATTGGCCTCATCGGCCGCAGCGGCGCGGGAAAAAGCACGCTGGTCAACCTGCTGCTCCGGTTCTACGACCTCGAATTGGGCGAAATCCGGATCGACGGTCAGGACATCGCGAAAGTCACGCAGCAGAGCCTGCGCCGCCATATCGCCGTGGTGACGCAGGACAATACCCTGTTGCACCGGACCATCGCCGAAAACATCCGCTATGGACGGCCCGAGGCGAGCGACGCGGAAATGTTCGACGCGGCGCGGCGCGCCCACGCCGAGGATTTCATCCTGAGCCTGCGCGACCAGGACGGCGCCGCCGGCTTTTCGGCGCAGGTCGGCGAGCGCGGGGTCAAGCTGTCCGGCGGGCAGCGCCAGCGCATCGCCATCGCCCGCGTGATTCTGGAGGACGCCCCGATCCTGGTGCTGGACGAGGCGACCAGCGCGCTCGACAGCGAGGTCGAGGCGGCGATCCAGCAGGAGATGACCCAGCTGATGGAGGGCCGCACCACAATCGCATCGCCCACCGGCTCTCCACCATCGCCCATATGGACCGGCTCATCGTGATCGACAAAGGCCGGATCGTCGAGGACGGCCGGCACGACGAGCTTCTCGCGCGCAACGGCATTTACGCACAATTATGGCGGCGCCAGAGCGGCGGTTTTCTGGGCGTGGAGGCGGAGTGAGGATGATCGGCGGCGGCGTCGGAACGCTTGCCAAGCGTTGCGGCGATTGGCATAAGCAGATCGAGCGCGGGTGTAGCTCAATGGTAGAGCAGCAGCCTTCCAAGCTGAATACGAGGGTTCGATTCCCTTCACCCGCTCCATTTTCCTTGACGCCGCAAATTGTTCGATGAGCCGCTCTGCGCCGCACTGGATCAGGCGGCGGGTCGAGCGTTCTTGATGCGCGATCGCGCGGCGCCACCTGTCGGTCTCGCCTTCCGTCGGCGTTCAAATTCGACTAAGCTCACGCCAGTCGAACGGTCGATGGGCCGTTTGCAAGCTGGATTCGGCCGCGTCGAACCCTGAAAGCCGACGCTTGGCCGGTCGTTTCGAAAAATCGGATTGTCGCCGTGGGAGGCCTAATGACCAGCATGTTTTCACCGAACACCGGCGTCGCTCAGGCGCTTGGTCCCTTGCGCGCGAAATGGGGCTGGATCGTCGCGCTTGGCGTCGTCTATCTCGTCGCGGGCTTCATCGCGCTCGGCAGCATCGTCACCGCGACGGTGGCGAGCGTTCTCGTGGTCGGCGCCATGATGGTCGTGGCGGGCGTATTCGAAGTGATCAACGCCTTCCAGGTCAAGAGCTGGGGCCGTTTCATCTTCTGGCTGGTGCTCGGAATGCTCTATATCGTCGCCGGCTTCCTCGCCTGGGACAATCCGTTGCTCACCGCCGTCTGGCTCACCCTGTTTCTCGGCGCCGTGCTGGTCGCCTCCGGGATCATGCGCATTTTCCTCGCCTTCAACATGAAGCACGGCTCGCCCTGGGTCTGGGTGGTCTTCTCCGGCGTGATCACGTTTTTGCTTGGTCTGATCATCCTGGCGCATTGGCCCGTCTCGGCGGTCTATACGCTCGGCATATTCCTCGGAGTGGACCTCGTGTTCGCCGGCGTGAGCTGGATCGGCGTCGGATTTGGCTTGAAGAACGCGCAAATCTGAAATCGCATCCCGGATCGGGCGCCCGCTCCGGCGGGCGACAAAGCCGCGACGATGACCTCCGGGCGGCAAGCCGTCAGGCGGGGAAGTCTGTTGTCTTCGCCGCAATCGTCGCCTCGCCCGGCATGGTTTACGCCTATGACCGCAACACCTGCGCCAATTCCCTGTTGCGCAAGGCGGGAATCGAGGTCATCACCATCGTCGGCGCGGAGCTCGGCCGCAGGCGCGGCGGCGGCCATTGCATGACCTGCCCGATCATTCGCGAGCCGGTCGACTTTTGAGCGCGGACAGGGCGCCCGGAGGAGGAGCATGAACACCCGGCGTCGCGCCCCTTCGGCGGGGGGTGGGGGAACGTCGGCGGCGCTGGCCGCTTCCGTCCTCGTGTTTCTGGCCTCGCTCGGCGCCGCCTCGGCTCAGGTCGCCGGGCGGGGACGGCTCGATGCGCAGGGCGACGCGCAGGACGCGATGAACGACGCCCTGTTCGCGACGCCCAACGCCGCCACGGCCGCGCCGCTCTCCAATCTCTACGCGACCGCGCCGGGCCTCGAGGCCCAGGCGCCTTCGCCGCAGTTCCGCGCCAATGCGCTGCTGCCGCTCGGCTGGAACGCCAACGCCGACGAATTGAGCCAGGGCGGAACCTCGTCGGGCCAATGGCGGCCTGTCGGCAACCTGTCCTGGGCTTCGCCGCTCGGCGATCTGCCTGTGCGCGCGACCGTGACCGGCTTTGCCGAAACCGATCGCTATTTCCAGGCCTCGAATGTCGACCTCGACAAGACCGGCGGCTCCGGGCGCCTGCAACTGGTCGATCCCGGCGACGACCAGGCCTTTTCGCCTTTTCTCGTCTTCGCGCCGCGCTGGGATTTCACGCCGACGTTCGACAACCAGATTTCCGCGCGGCAGGACTTCAACGTCGGTTTCAACAAGAGAATCAACTTCGACGCGAATTTCCAGCAGGTCGCCGCCGCCGCCGACACCTCGAGCCAGACCGTGTGGTCCCTGGGCCTGACGGCTTTCCTCCAGCGCCGCCTGCGCGAGCCTCAGGTTTCGTCCAATGCGGCTTTCGTCATCCCCTCGCTGAGCTATGCGAGCGGCCAGGGCTGGAGCGCGAGTCTCGCGGTCGAATTCCTCAGCCGCTGGTTCGACCAGAACGGCTTCGGCCTGTCCAGCGACTATGAAATCCAGCCGATCGCCACGCTGGAATATGTCGTTCCCGCCGCCGCGCTCGGCGGCGAACGCAACGCCGCCCTGCTCGGCCATCCCGCCGTCGATCTGCAAGGCTCCTATGTCAAGGCCTGGTCGAACGGGCCCGGCGGCGGATTCGAGCAATGGCAGACCGTCGCCGCGCTCAAGATGGGCTGGCGGTTCTGATGGCCCCTTCCGCTCACCGGCCGGCGGCGGGAGCCGAGCCGCGGCCCGACGCCCTCCGCCCGCCCTGGACCTCGGACGCCGCGCTCGTCGTCGGCGCGCGGTTCGGGCCCTGAGCGTTGCCAGCCGCGCGCGCCGATGCTAGCTTTTTGCAGTGCGAAATACGCGAGGCTGTCGATGTCTTCAGGCGCGCCCCACAGAAAAGGATTCTCATGGGCGCGCCTCGCCTTGTTCTTCCTTGTCTGGTTGATGATCGCGGGCTGGTCGGCCAAGGACCTTCCGGTGGGCGCCGTCGCCGCCGCGGCGGCGCTGTGGATCAGCCTGAAGCTTTTGCCCTCGGGAAGCGCCCGCGTTCAGGTGGGCCCGCTTTTGCTGCTCGTCGCCCGCCTGCTGCGCGGCTCGCTCGTCGCCGGCTTCGACGTGGCGCGGCGGGCGCTGGCGCCGCGTCTCGATCTCCGGCCGGGTTTCGTGTCCTGCCCGCTCACGCTGCCCGAAGGCGAGGCGCGCGATGTCTTCTGCCTCTTGCAGAGCCTGATGCCCGGAACCTTGCCGACCGGCGCCGAAAAGGGGACGTTGCTGGTTCACGGCCTCGATCTGTCGCAGCCGATCGCGGAGAATTTCGCGGCGGAAGAAACTCTGTTCAAAAGGGCGACCGGCCATGAATGAGATCCTGCTCGCCGCCGCGGGCCTGATCGTCGTCACGGTCGCCGTCGGCCTCGCCCGCATCTTGCGCGGCCCCGACGACGTCGACCGCCTGATGGCGGTGCAATTGCTGGGCACGGGGGGCATCGCCGCCTTGCTGCTCACCGCTTATGCGACCCAGGTTCGCGGCGTGGACGATGTCGCGCTCGGCCTCGCTTTGCTCGCCGCTTTCGCGACCATGGCCTTCCTCAATCATCTCGACGCGGGCGAGGGGGGCGCGGATCCGTGAGCGTCCTGGCCGATCTCTTCAGCCTCGCCGCGATCGGCGCGGGCGTTTTCTTCTTCATCGCGGGAACCGTCGGGCTGCTGCGTTTCCCCGATGCGCTCACCCGTCTCCACGCCTTGTCCAAGGCGGACAATCTCGGTCTCGGGCTGATCGTCCTCGGGCTCATTCCGCGGGCGGAAAATCCCCTCGCCGCGCTCAAGCTCGTCGTGGTCTGGGCGCTCGTCCTGCTGTCGGGGGCCTCGACCGCGCAGCTGATCGGCCGCGCGCTGCGCCGGGGGCGCAAATGAGCGTCCTTCCGCTCCTCGACCTGGGCCTCGCCTTGCTGGTCGTGGCAGTTGCGGCATGGACCATCGCGGCGCGAAATCTTTTCGCCTCGGTCCTTGGCTATGTCGCCTATGGCCTGCTGCTCGCCTTGGTGTGGATCAGGCTCTATGCGCCGGACGTCGCCCTGACCGAGGCGGCGGTGGGCGGCGGCGTCACCGGCGTGCTGCTGGTCACGGCGGGCAAGAGGCTCGATGCGCTCAAGGCGTCCGAATCCGGCGCCGCTCCCCGTTTGCGTGTGAAAATCCTCGCCGGCGCCCTGTCCATACTGGTCGCGGGCGCGCTCGCTTTCGTCGTGGCGTCCCTGCCGACGCCGGCGCCGAGCCTCGCGCCGGAAGCCGCCGCGGCCGCCGCCGGGCCGGGGGCGGGGCTCGGCAATCCGATCACGGCGGTGCTGATCTCCTATCGCGCCTTCGACACCATGCTCGAAAAGGTCGTGCTGCTGCTGGCCGTGCTCGGAATCTGGTCGGTCGGCGCGGACGCGGCCTGGGGAAGCGCGCCCGCGCCCTTGCGCAGGGCGCGGCCGGACGGCGCCATGGTCCTTCTCGCCCAGATCCTCGCGCCTTTGGGCGCGCTGATCGGCGTCCACATCTTCTGGGTCGGCGCCGACGCGCCCGGCGGCGCCTTCCAGGGCGGCGCCTTGCTCGCGGCCATGTGGATGGTCGCGATGATGGCGCGGCTGGCCGAGGCGCCGCGAATCGATTCCCGCCCCCTGCGTCTGGCGCTGATCGCGGGACCGGCGGTGTTTCTCGTCGTCGGCATCGCGGGGATCGTCACGGCGGGGAGCTTTTTCGCTTTTCCGCCGGGATTCGCCAAGCCGCTGATCCTTTTCATCGAAGCCTTCATGGTCCTGTCGGTCGCCGTCGCCTTGCCGATGATGGTCGCCGGGCCGCCCGACGGGGGATCGAAGTCATGAACCCGTCCCTTCTCGCCGGGCTCGTCGGCGCCGCCTTGGTCGGGCTTGGGCTTTACGGCCTGATCGCGCATCCCCATCCGCTGCGCAAATTGCTTGCCTTCAATCTCGTCGGCAGCGGGGTCTTCCTCGTCTTCGGCGTCGTCGCGCGGCGCGGCGCGGCGGCGGGATATGCCTTCGATCCCGTCCCGCAGGCCATGGTCATCACCGGAATCGTGGTCGCCTTCGCCGCCAGCGCGCTCGCGGTCGCGCTCATCCTGCGCCTTGCCGTCGCAAGCGGCGACGTCTCGCTCGATCCGCAGGCCCCGGCCAGCCGGAACGACGGGGAGGCGGAATGATCGCGACTCCGGCGACCACTCCGGGCGGCTTTCTGCTCGTGCTCGCGGTCCTGCTGCCGGCGGCGGGGATCCTGCTGTCTTTCCCGCTCGGCAGCCGCGCCGCCGAAAAGATCGCCCTCGGCCTGACGCCAATCGGCTTCGTTCTCGCCTGCCTCGTCGCCATGAAGGTCGCTGCGGCCGGCGCGCCCATCGTCTATGCGATCGGCGGCCTGTCGCCGCCGCTGGGAATCGCGCTGCGCGCGGATGGCGTCTCGGCGGTCATGATGGTCGCAGCGGCGATCATCGTCGCCGCCGCGGCTTTCTATGCCCGCGCCAAATTCGCCACGCCGGCGGGCGCGCCGGAAAGCCGCGGCGCGCTGACCTTCTGGATCATGCTTCAGGCGATCTGGGCGGCGCTGAATCTGATTTTCGTCGGCGGCGACCTGTTCAATCTCTATGTCGCGCTCGAACTTCTGACTTTCGCCGCCGTGCCGCTGGTCTGCATCGACGGGCGCCCGGAAACGCTCGCCGCCGCCTTGCGCTATCTGCTGTTCGCCCTGTTGGGCTCGATCTCCTATCTGCTCGGGGTCGCGCTGCTTTACGGCCTTTACGGGACGCTCGACATTCCGCTGCTGGCGCAAAGGGTCGAGGCGACGCCGATGGTCTGGACCGCCGCCGCGCTGATGACCGCCGGCCTGCTCGCCAAGACGGCCTTGTTCCCGCTCCATCTCTGGCTGCCGCCGGCGCACGCCAACGCGCCGGCCGCGGCCAGCGCCGTGCTTTCGGGCCTTGTCGTCAAGGGCTCGTTCTTCCTCGTCCTGCGGCTGTGGTTCTTTGTCCTGCCGGCGCTGCCGACCGGGGCGCCGAGCGCCGTGCTCGGCGCGCTCGGCGCCCTTGCGGTCATTTTCGGCAGCGTCCTCGCGCTTCGGCAGGCGCGGCTCAAACTTCTGGTCGCCTATTCGACCGTCGCGCAGATCGGCTATCTCTTTTTCATCTTCCCGCTGGCCGCCGGCGTCCACCTCTGGAGCCCGATCGGCTGGAGCGGCGGCGTGATGCAGGTTCTCGCCCATGCCTTCGCCAAGGCGGCGATGTTTTTGGCCGCCGGACTGGTCGCCGAAGCGCTCGGTCATGACCGGATCGCCGGCTTCACGGGCGCGGCGCGCGCCCTGCCTTTGACCTTTCTGACCCTCGGCCTCGGCGGCCTGTCCTTGATGGGCCTGCCGCCGACCGGCGGATTCGAAGCGAAATGGCTGATGTTGCAGGCCTCCGCCGCCTCCGGCCAATGGGTCTGGTCGCTGCCGATTCTCGGCGGCGGATTGCTGGCGGGAGGCTATGTCTATCGCATCCTTGCGCCGGCCCTCGCGGATGGCGAGGTCGCGATCAAGGCGCGGCCCCAGCGCTCGCGCGAGGCGGTCGCCCTCGGCCTCGCCGTCATCGCGCTGGCTTTGGCTTTCGCGCCCGAGGGCTTTTTCCATTTTCTGGAAATAGGCCGCCCGTTCGCCTCAGGGAGCGCGCCATGATCCAAGCCCTGCTCGTCGCGACCGTCGCGGCGCCCGCGATCTTCCTGGCCGCCTGTTTCGTCGGGAAATGGCGGTCGCGCGCGCTCGCCTGGCAATTTCTCGCCCCGGCGCCGGGCCTCGCGGCGGGTTTCCTCGGCCTGGGTCACGCGCCGGTTTCGGTCGATGTTCCCGGCCTTGGCGTGTCGCTGACGCTCGACGCGCCCGGCGCGCTGCTGCTGACCTTCGCCGCCTTGCTGTGGATAGTCGTCACCGCGGCGCTGTGGCGCGACAGGACCCCGGATGCGCGTTTCGGGATTTCATGGCTGCTGACCATGTTCGGCAGCCTCGGCGTTTTCGTCGCCGGCGACCTCGTGTCCTTCTATCTGGTCTACGCCTTGGTCAGCCTCCCGGCCTATGGGCTGTTCGCCTTTTCGGACGATCCCGAAAAGCGGCGCGCCGGCGCGATCTACATGGCGTTCGCGCTCGCTGGCGAGGCGCTTCTGTTGATGGCCTTCGCCCTGCTGGCGGTGGGCGAGCCCCATGGAAGCGCGCGGATCGCCGACGTCATGGCCGCCTTGCCGGCCTCGCCCTGGCGCGACGCGGTCCTCGTCCTGATCGTGGCCGGCTTCGGCATGAAAATAGGCCTCGTTCCGTTCAACGGCTGGATGCCGCTGAATTACGCCGCCGCGCCGATCCCCGCCGCCGCCGTGCTCAGCGGCGCCGGCGTCAAGGCGGGCGTCATCGGCCTGATCCGTTTTCTGCCTTTGGGCGTCCCCTTGGAAGCATGGGGGAACGCGCTGGCGGCGCTCGGTTTTTTCACCGCCTTTTACGGCGTCGCGGTCGGCCTGACCCAGCACAATCCGAAACATGTTCTCGCTTATTCCAGCATCAGCCAGATGGGAATGATCGCCGCCGCGCTCGGGCTCGCGCTGGCGGCGGGAGAGCCTTCGGCCGCCGGCGATATGGCGTTTTACGCCGCCAATCATCTGCTGGTGAAAGCGGCTCTGTTCCTGACCATCGGCGCGCTCGCGGCGCGTGCGGCGCCGCTGTCCGGCTTGCCGCTGGCCCTGGCCGGCGCCCTCGCTTTGAGCCTCGCGGGCTTGCCGTTCACCGGCGGGGCTGCGGCGAAACTCGCCGCCAAGGCGCAATTCGTCGCAGGCTGGCCGTCCGCTCTGGCGACGCTGTCTTCGATCGCCAGCGCCATGCTGATGACCCATTTCCTCATTCGCCTCGCGGCGCTCACGGCCGAGGCGAGGGAGGAGGCAAGGCGTGAAACGCCCGCCGCCGTGATCCGTTTCTGGCCCGCGCTGGTTCTGGGCGCGCTGGTCTTGCCGTGGTTCTTCGCCGCCCAGCCCGGCGAGGCCCTCGAGCATCGGGAAAATATGGGACGGGTTCTGGCCGGTCGCGATCGGCGTCGCGGCGGCGCTTGGCTGGCGGCGAAGCGGACTCGCCGCGCCGGCCATTCCCGCGGGCGACAGCATCGTGTTTTACGAGCGCGGCTTCGCCCGGATGATGGCGCTGGGGCCAGTCTTCGAAGCGGCGGACGCGCGCCTGCGGCAATGGCCGGCGGCGGCGACTTCGCTGCTGCTGATCGTCCTCGTCCTGCTCGCCGCTGCGTCAATTTGAGGCCGGCGCCGGCTCCTTCACCCGGAAGAAGATCACATAAAGCGCGGGAAGAACAAGCAGGGTCAGAATCGTCGCCACGAACAGGCCGCCCATGATGGCGAAGGCCATCGGCCCCCAGAACACCGTCGGCGCAATCGGGATGAAGCCGAGCACGGTGGAGATCGCGGTCAGCATGATCGGCCGGAAGCGCGACACCGCGCCCTCGACGATGGCGTTCCATACGTCGAGCCCCTGCGCCCGCTCGGCTTCGATCTGCTCGATGAGAATGACCGCGTTGCGCGCGATCATGCCCATCAGCGCCAATATGCCGAGAATGGCGACGAAGCCCAGCGGCCGGCCGGAAATCAGCAGCGCCAGCACGATGCCGATCAGGCCCATCGGCACCAGGCTCAGCACCATGGCGAGGCGGCTGAAACTATGGAGCTGCGCCATCAGGAACAGCAGCATCAGGAAGATCATCGCCGGAATCATGGCGTAGACCGAGGCCTGCGACTTGGCGCTTTCCTCGACCGTGCCGCCGACGGCGATTCGATAGCCCTTGGGCAGGCCGGCGGACAGTTTCTCGACCGCCGGCGCGAGCGCGTCCACGGCGGCTTCGGGCGTCGCGCCGGCAACGACGTCGGCCTGCACGGTGAGGGTCGGAACCCGGTCGCGGCGCCAGACGAGCGGATATTCCTGCTGATATTCGAAACGCGCGATCTGGCCCAGCGGCGCGGTGCGGCCGGAAGGCAGCGGAACCTGCAAGGATTGCAAGGTGTCGAGCGACACGCGCTGCTCGTCCTGCGCCCGCGCCACGACATCGACCAGATAGATGTTGTCGCGGACCTGGGTGATCGGCGCGCCGGTCATCACCGTGTTGAGATAGGCGGACAAGGCCTGCGAACTCAGGCCCAGAAGGCGCGCCTGGTCCTGGTCGATGACCACGCGCAATTTTCGCGCGGGGTCCATCCAGTCGTAGTTCACGCGGCGCAAATCGTTGTTGGCGCCGAGGATGGAGCCGAGCTGCAGGGCGATCATGCGGACCTGGGTCAGATCCGGGCCGCTGACCCTGTATTGCACCGGCCAGCCGACCGGGGGGCCAAGCTCCAGCGGCGAAATGCGCGAGACGACTCCAGGCAATTCATAGGCGAGCTTGTTTTCGAGCGTCGCGTGCAGCCGCTCGCGCGCCGTGACGTCCTTGGCGATCACCACCGCCTGGGCGAAGAAATCATTGGCGAGCTGCACGTTCAGCGGCAGGTAGAAGCGGATCGCGCCGCGCCCGACATAGGTGCTCCAGCTGGCGACGTCGGGATCGCTCGCGAGCATGGCGTCGAGCTTCTTCGCCGCGCGGTCGGTCGCGAAGATCGAAGCGTTCTGCGGCAGGGTCAGGTCGACCACCAGTTCGGGGCGGTCTGAGGCGGGGAAGAACTGCCGCGGGACAAACGGCAAGGCGAGAAGCGCGAGGACGAAACAGCCGACGGCGGCGGCGACGGTGATCCAGCGCCGCCGCATGGCCATGACCAGCAGCGCGCGGAAGCCTTCCATGATCCGGCCCGGCTTTTCCTCCTTCTTCCGGTCCGGGGCCTTGAGCAGCCAGACGCCGAGCAGGGGCGCGAACAGCACCGCGACGAACCAGGACACGATCAGCGCGATCGAAACCACGGCGAAGATCGAAAAGGTGTATTCGCCGGCCGAGGATTTGGCGAAGCCGATCGGCACGAAGCCGGCGGCGGTGATGAAGGAGCCGGTCAGCATCGGGAAGGCCAGCGAATCATAGGCGACCGTCGCCGCCTTTTCCTTGCTGTCGCCCGCCGCCATGCGCGAAATCATGACATCGACCGTGGTCATGGCGTCATCGACCAGCAGGCCGAGCGCGATGATCAGCGCGCCGAGCGAAATGCGCTGCAGGTCGATCCCCAGATATTGCATGATCGGGAAGATGATCAAGACGGTGAGCGGGATCGACAGCGCCACCACCGCGCCGGGACGGAAGCCGAGGCTGAGGATGCTCACCGCCATGATGATGGCGATGGCCTGCCACAAGGATTCCATGAATTCGCCGATGGCGTTCCTGACCACCACCGGCTGGTCGGAAACCATGGCGACGTCGATTCCGAGCGGCAGGTCGGGCATGGCCGAGTCGAGCGCCGCTTTCACGTTCCGGCCAAGCGCAAGAATGTCGCCACCGTCGCGCATGGCGATGGCGAGCCCGAGCGCCGGCTTGCCATTGGCGCGAAACATCGGCTGCGGCGGATCGGAAAGGGCGCGGCGCACCTCGGCGATGTCGCGCAGCCGGATCAGGCGGCCGTTAGAGAGGAAATTGACGTCGAGCAGATCGTTTTCGGATTTGAACGCGCCGGTGACGCGGATCGAAATCTTCTCGTCGGCGGTCTGGATCGCGCCCGCGGGGATCACCGCGTTCTGGGCCTGGATCGCCGCGATGAGCGCCGCGCGGTCGATGCCGAGGCCGGCGAGCTGGCGGGTCGAAAATTCGACATAGACCTGCTCGTCCTGCGCGCCCAGGATCTCGATCTTGGTGACGTCGGGAACCTGCAGCAGCTTCGAGCGTATGTCCTCGACATAGTCGCGCAATTCGCGATGGCTGAAGCCGTTGTCGGCGGTGAAGGCGTAGATCAAACCATAAGTGTCGCCGAAATCGTCGTTGAAGCCCGGACCGACCACGCCCTGAGGCAGGGTTCGCCGGATGTCGCCGATGTTCTTGCGCACCTGATACCAGATGTCCGGCACGTCCCTGGGCGAGGTCGAGCCCTTCAGATTGACGAAGATCGTCGTCTGTCCCGGACTGGTGTAGGAGCGCAGGAAGTCGAGGCCCTTGGTCTCCTGCAGCTTGCGCTCGAGACGCTCGGTCAGCTGGGTCAATGTGTCGTCGAGCGTCGCGCCCGGCCACGCGGCCTGAACCACCATGGTGCGGAAGGTGAAGGCCGGGTCTTCGCTGCGCCCGAGCCGGAAATAGGACATCAGGCCGGCGACGACGATCGCGATCATCGCGAAGACGATGAAGGATCGGTGTTTGAGCGCCCAGTCGGAAAGATTCGGGCCGGTCATGACCGGGCTCCGAGCAGCCGCACCATCTGGCCGGGATGGAGGGCCTGGACGCCGGCGGTGACGACGATCTCGCCGCCCTCGAGGCCGCCGGAGAGCACGACGCTGCCCGGATCGTAGCGCAGGACCTCCACCGGCTTCAGCGACACGGTGAGCGCCTTGGGATCGACCACCCAGACGGCTGGGCTGTTGCCGGACGCTGTCAGGGCGCTGGCAGGGATCGACACGCCATGGCCGTGATCGACCTCCATCCGGCCGGTCACCGTCGCGCCGAGGCGCATCGCGGAGGGCGGGTTGTTCACCGCCACCCGGACCTTGAACGTGCGCGTGACCGGATCGGCCTGCGGATCGACCTGGCGCACGCGGCCCCTGGCGGTGACCGACGGGTCGTCGGTGAGGGCGAGGATCACGTCGGCGTCGGGCGGGGCGGTGCGCAGCACCTGCGCCGGAACGTCGAACACCGCGTCCCAGCCGCTATCGCGCGCGACCATGAAGACCATCTGGCCGGCCTGGACCACTTCGCCCGCCTCGGCGGCGCGGCGGGTGACCACGCCGCTCACATTCGCCCGCAGTTCGGTATAGCTGACGCGATCCTCGGCGATCTCGACCTGGGCCTTGGCGTCGTCCGTCGCGGCCTGCGCGGCGCGCAGCGCCTGCTGCGCCTGTTCGAAATTGGCGCGGGTCGTCCAGCCTTGCCGCAGCAAGGTCTGCTGGCGGTCGAAAGTATTGGAATCCTGTTCGAGCCGGCCCTGGGCGGCGGAAAGCGCGGCGCGCGCCGAGCGCAAGGCGTTGAGTTCGTTCTGGGGATCGAGTTTGGCGACGATTTCGTCCGGCGTCACGTGGTTTCCCGTATCCACCTTGCGCTCGATGATTCGGCCGCCGATGCGGAAGGCCAGCGCGACTTCCTTTTCCGCCTGGATCTGGCCGGTCAGCGAGATGGTCTGCCCCAGCCCGGCCTTTTCGACGATGGTCGTGCGGACGGGGCGCGGCGGCGGCGGCGCGTCGGCGGTCTCGCGCTTGCAGCCGGAAATGGTGAGGACGAGGGCCGTCGCCGCCATGAGGGCAAGGCGGGGCGCCGGGCGCAGGGAGCCGAAGAGAGACAAGATTGGAACCCCCGATGGGCGGCTTCGCGCGAAGCCGCGAAAAAGTTCAGAACGATCCGACGAGCGATCCAAGCACGATCACGACGACCAAGGCAATGATCGCCCCGAGAACGCCCACCATGAAAATGTCTTTGTAGCTCTTGCCATGGGTGGAGCCGCAGACGGCGAGCAGAGTCACCACCGCGCCATTGTGCGGCAGGCTGTCCAGGGTTCCCGAGCCGATCACGGCGACGCGGTGCAGCAGCGCGGGGTCCATGCCGATTTCCGCGGCGCGATGCATATAGGTCGCGCCGAGCGCGTCCAGCGCGATGGTCAAGCCGCCCGAGGCCGATCCCGTGAGCGCGGCCAACGTATTGGTCGCCACCGCCAGCGAAACCAGCGGGCCGCCGCCGAGGCCCAGCACCGCGTCGCGCACCATGGCGAAGGCGGGCAAGGCCGCCACCACCGCGCCGAAGCCGACGAGGCTGGCGACGCTGATCGCCGGCAGCGCCGAGGCGTTGACGCCGGCGTCCATCGTGGCGCGCAGGTCCGGCAGCCGCCGGCCGTTGAGGGCGAGAACGGTCAGGATCGCGAGGGTCAGCGCGGTGAGCACCGACCAGACGCCGGTGACGGCGGCCGGCGCGACGCCGCCCCATTCCGGCCTGGACAGGAAGCTGAGGTCGAGGCGCGGCAGGATGATCAGCGACAGGACGAGATTGGCCAGAATGACCACGGCGATCGGCGCCGCCGCCGACCAGAACGCCGGGCGGATCGCGGCGGCCTCGCCATGGACGATTTCGGCGGGGTCGAATTCGTGCGAGGCGGTGGCGCGTTCGCGCAGGTTCTCGTCGCGGGCGAGGTCGTCGGCCGATTTCAGCGCGGTTTCGTCGCCAAAGCCCTCGCCGCGCGCGCGCGCCGCCGCTTCCTCGCGCGCCAGCCACCACAGGCCGAAGCCGAGCATGACGGCGGAGGCGAGGACGCCGAGGCCCGGCGCCGCGAAGGGCGTGGTGCCGAAGAAGGGCATCGGAATGGTGTTCTGGATCGAGGGCGTGCCGGGCATGGCCGACATGGTGAAGGTCGAGGTGCCGAGCATGATCGCCGCGGGCATCAGCCGGCGTGGAACGCCCGCCGTGCGGAAAAGGCCCTGCGCCATCGGCGCGATCACGAAAAAGGCGACGAACAGGCTGACGCCGCCATAAGTGACCACCGCCCCGCCGAGCACCACCGCGAGAATGGCGCGCTTCGTCCCGAGCTTTTCGGTCATGAAATCGGCTATGGCCGAAACCGAGCCGGTGTCCTCCATCAGCTTGCCGAACAGGGCGCCAAGCAGGAACAGCGGGAAGAATTGGGCGAGAAATCCCGCGGCGCTGCGCATGAAAGTCTGGGTCCAATGCGCCAGCAGCGGCTCACGCGAGAAAAAAGCCGCGACCATCGCCGCGATCGGCGCCAGCAGCAGCACGCTCCAGCCGCGGAAGGCCAGCCAGATCAGCAGGCCAAGGCCAACGAGAATGCCCAGGAGACCGATGAGTTCAGAGCCGCTCATGTTCAGCATTCCTGCAAAAGGATGTCGAGATCGGCGGACGAACGCCGGCCGAGGTCGTCGCCATGCGCCTGAAGGAATTCGTCGGCGGCCTTGCGGCCCTCCTCCTTGAGCATGCGCAGGAACGGCCCTTCGGCGTTGAGCTTGGACGAGGCGCCGAATTCCGCGAGCTTGTCGGTGAGGATGCGATGGGTGCGCATTTCCGCCCATCGCCTGCCTTCGCCGGTTCCAGGATCGGCGGCCTGGCGCAGCAGGGCGATCATGCGCAGCTCCTTCATCAGCGGCGCGTTGAAGGAAATTTCGTTGAGGCGGTCAAGGATCTCGCCCGCCGTGCGCGGGGTCGTGCGGCGCTCGCGCGGATTGATCTGCACCAGAATGACGTCATGGGCCTCGCTCTCGCGCACCAGAGGCGAGATGGTCGGGTTGCCGGCGTAGCCGCCGTCCCAATAGGGCTCGCCGTCGATTTCGATCGCCTGAAACATGGTGGGAAGGCAGGCCGATGCGAGCAGGACCTCCGGCGTGATCTCCTTGTTGCGGAACACCCGCCCGCGACCGGTGTGGACATTGGTCGCGGTGATGAAAAGCTTGATTTCCGCCTCGTTGAGATGGACGAAATCGATGCTGTCCTCAAGCAGCTTCCGGATCGGATTATGCCCGGTCGGATTGAGATTGTAGGGCGACACCAGCCGGCTCATCATGTCCATCATGATATAGGCCGGCGAGGCGTCGAGCGACCAGCGGCCCATCAGCCGGTCGAGCGGCGAACGCTGGATGGGGCTGAAGCGGGCGGCTTCCGCGACGCGGCCCCAATAGGCGTCGAGCGCCGCGCGCGCGCCGGCCGCGCCGCCCTGCATGTAGCCGCTGACCAGGACGGCGGCGTTCATCGCGCCCGCCGACGTGCCGGAAATGGCCTCGATCTTCAGCCAGGGCTCTTCGAGCAGGCGGTCGAGCACGCCCCAGGTGAAAGCGCCATGCGAGCCGCCGCCCTGAAGCGCGAGGTCGACGAGCACGGTTTCGCGCGGGGGTTCCGGCTTTGCATCGGGCCGCCTTGCCATGAAAAACTCCGCTTCGCCAAAAATCGGATGACCGGTCGCGAAGCCGGCCGCGCGCAATGTTTCCGGATCTCGCCCGTCTGTTTGCGCCGCAACATAACTTGCACTTATTTCGCAAGCGCGACAATAACCGTCAATCGCGATCGAATCTCGCCAGGGCGCCCTACATCCCGCAAAGGCGCTGGCGCGGTTGAGTTTGCAGGGAAACCCGGTTTAACTGGGCGCCATCATCAAAAAGGCGCAGGAAAAAAGGCGCAGGAAGGACTTCTGGGCTTATGAATCAGGATCGCTCCTCGTCGGCGCCGTTGATCCTTTGCGCCGCCGTCCTGCTGTTCGCCGCGGCTTTTTTCGCGCGTGCGATCCTGGCTCCGGTGACTTTCGCGATCTTCATCGTCGCCATCATCTGGCCCCTTCAGGAGGCGTTCGAGAAGAGATTGCCGAAGCTGGTCGCGCTCGTCCTCACCCTCGTGGCGACGCTGGCTGTGCTGTCGATCATGGGCCTGCTCGTCGTCTGGGCCTTCGGACGGGTGGCCCAATGGCTGCTCGCCAATGTCGCGCGCTTCCAGGCGATCTATCTGCACGCCATCGACATGCTCGAATTGCACGGCGTCGCGGTCAAGGCGCTGATGGCCACGAGCCTGAACCCGTCCTCGGTCACGGGCGTCCTGCGCCAGATCGGCGGGCAGGGCTACGGCCTGCTTTCCTTCGTCGTCATCGCCTTCGCCTTCACCGTGCTCGGCCTGCTCGAAGTCGATATCGGCCGGCGAAATATCGACCGGCTCGAAAATCCGCGCCTGCGCGCCGCCCTGCTGGGCCCGGCAAGCGACGTCTCCTCCAAGCTGCGCAAATATATGGCGGTGCGCAGCCTGATGAGCCTGCTGACCGGCGCCGTCGTCTGGGTCTTCGCTTTGGTCGCCGGAATCGAACTGGCGACGGCCTGGGGCGTCATCGCCTTCGTCCTGAATTACATTCCCTTCATCGGTCCGTTGTTCGCCACCGTTTTTCCGTCGCTTTTCACCCTTGCGCAATTCGAGTCGTGGCGGCTGGCGCTGCTGGTCTTCGTCGGCCTCAACGGCGTCCAGTTCTTCATCGGCAGCTATCTGGAGCCGCGCATCGCGGGGGCCCAATTGTCGCTTTCGCCCTTCATGGTGCTGTTCGCGGTTTTCTTCTGGAGCTTCCTGTGGGGCATCGCGGGCGCCTTCATCGGCGTGCCGCTCCTGATCGTGGCGCAGACCGTCTGCGCCGAGCATGAATTGTCGCGGTGGCTGGCCACATTGATGTCGGGCGGCGACGCCCAAAAGCCCTGATCCGGTGATCGCATCCGTGCGCCAAGGGCGGCGTCCGCTCAACCGAACTTCAGCCTTTGCCGAGCTTTCGAGTTCAAGCTAGTCTGGCGCTCGTTGTCCCTCATCCATTCGGTCGCCCGGGGCGGTACTCTGAAACAGGAGCGCGGATCGATGCAGGCCATTGACCGTCGGGGCCTTTTTCGCAACATTCTCGTCGCAGTCGCGGCCACGGCCGCCGGCGCAGTTTTTGGCGCGGACGCCGGGGAAGCCATGCCGTTGGACGCGCATCTCGCCGCGCCATCGAGATTCGGTTCCGCTCCCATGCGTCTGAACTGCGACCTGTTGACCTAAACTGAAAGGTTTGCCGCCCCATGGGGAACAATGCGATCGGTGAGGGCGCGCCCGCGCCATGGCACGCCCTGACGGCGGACGAGACGGTTCTGCGGCTTGCAACCGACGCCCGCGCCGGGCTCACAGCGCAGGAGGCGGCGGCCCGACTGGCGAAATACGGGCCGAACCGCCTGCCCGAGGGCAGGAAACAGGGGCCGTTCATCCGGTTCCTGGGCCAGTTCAACAATATTCTGGTCTATGTGCTGCTCGCGGCCGGCTTCACCAAGCTGATGCTGAGCCTCTGGGTCGACGCCGGCATCATTTTCGCGGTGGTCGCGCTGAACGCGCTTCTGGGCTTCATTCAGGAAGGCCGGGCCGAGAAGGCGCTGGACTCCATCCGCAACATGCTCTCGGCGGAAGCGCGGACCCTGCGCGGCGGCGAGACCCGCATGATCCCGGCCGAACAGCTGGTCCCCGGCGATATCGTCCTGCTTGAATCCGGCGACAAGATTCCGGCCGATCTGCGCCTGATCGACGTCAAGAACCTGCGCACGGAAGAGGCGGCGCTGACCGGCGAATCCGTGCCGGCGGAAAAGACGACCGACCCGGTTTCCGTCAAATCGACCGTCGGCGACCGCGAGAGCATGGCCTTTTCCGGCACGATGGTCGTCTCGGGCCGCGCCACCGGCGTGGTGGCCGAAACCGGCAGCAATACCGAACTCGGACGCATCAACCAGCTGCTGGCCAATGTCAGCGCGCTGGAGACGCCGCTCCTGCGCCAGATCAAGAAATTCGGCTACAAGATCACCGCCGCGATCGGCGTGCTGAGCGTGCTGATCTTTTCCTATGGTCATTGGCTCGGCCACATGACCTTCGTCGAATTGTTCCAGGCGGTGGTCGGCATTGCGGTGTCGCTGATCCCGGAAGGCCTGCCGGCGCTGATCACCATCACGCTCGCCATCGGCGTCCAGCGCATGGCGCAACGCAACGCCATCATCCGGCGCCTGCCGGCGGTCGAAACCTTGGGCTCGGTCTCGCGCATCTGCTCCGACAAGACCGGCACGCTGACCCTGATGGAAATGATGGTCACGTCCGTGGTCACGGCGGACTCGTCATACGAGGTCAGCGGCGACGGCTATGCGCCCGAAGGCGAGGTCCGCGAGGGCGGCCAGAAGATCGGCGAGCCGGCTCCGGCGCTGAAGCTGATGGGCCGCGTCTCGATGCTGTGCAACGACGCCGAACTTTTTGTGGACGGCGGCGCGTGGAAGGTCGAGGGCGACCCGACCGAGGGCGCGCTTTATCCTTTCGCCACCAAGCTCGGCATGACCCGCGAGGCCGAACAGGCCGCCTTTCCCCGCATCGACGCCATTCCCTTCGAATCCGAGCATAAATTCATGGCGACGCTGCACCGCGCGGCGGATGGAGCGGAAATTCTGCTGGTCAAGGGCGCGCCGGAAGTCATCCTCGAACATTGCGACCGCCAGCAGACGGCGAACGGCCCGGCGCCGCTGGATCGCGACCATTTCGCGCGCGAGGGCGACCGGCTCGCGGCGCAGGGCGAGCGCGTGCTCGGCCTCGCCTGGCTCGAAAATCCCGGCCTGACGGCGGGCCGTCTCACGCCGGCCGACCTACCGACCAACCTGGTTCTGGTCGGTCTCGCCGGCCTGCTCGACCCGCCGCGCAAGGAGGCGATCGAGGCGATCAAGGAATGTCACGGCGGCGGCATCCGCGTCACCATGATCACCGGCGACCACAAGATCACCGCCGCGGCCATCGCCAGGATGCTCGGCATCGGCGACGGCGCGACGGCGGTTTCCGGCGCCGAGATCGAGGCGATGAACGAGGCCGAATTGCAGGATTGCGTGCGCGAGGTCGACGTTTTTGCGCGCGCCAGCCCCGAGCACAAGCTGCGTCTGGTCAAGGCGATCCAGGCCAACCGCCAGATCGTCGCCATGACCGGCGACGGGGTCAACGACGCGCCGGCGCTGAAAAAGGCCGACATCGGCGTCGCCATGGGGATCAAGGGCACGGAAGTGACCAAGGAAGCCGCCGGCATGATTCTCGCCGACGACAATTTCGCCTCGATCGGCGCGGCGGTGAAGGAAGGCCGCACCGTCTACAACAATATCGAAAAGGCGATGCTGTTCCTGCTGCCGACCAATGTGGCGCAGGCGCTGGTCATCGCCGTGGCGATCCTTTTCGGCTTCACCCTGCCGATCACCGCGCCGCAGGTCCTGTGGGTCAATATGGTGACCTCGGTGGCGCTTGGCCTCGTCATTTCCTTCGAACCGCACGAGGCCGACGTCATGCTGCGGCCGCCGCGCGCGGTGGAAAGGTCGATCGTCACCGGCTTCGGCCTGTGGCGCATCCTGTTCATCGGCGTGGCGCTGCTGGCCTATACGCTGGCGGCCTTTTTCACGATGAAGGACTATGGCGCCTCGGACGGGCTCGCCCGCACGGTGGCGGTCAACGCGATCACCTTCGGTCAGGTGTTCTATCTGCTGAACAGCCGCTATCTGATCAACTCGTCGCTGTCGCTGAGCGCGCATAGGGACAATCGCTATCTGCCCTATGGCATAGGCGCCGTGGTGGTGCTGCAATTGCTCTTCACTTATGCGCCGCCGTTCCAGGCGATGTTCGGCAACGAGCCGGTCCCGCTCTGGGTCTGGCCGTGGCTGCTGATCGGCGGCGTCGTCTTCTTCCTCGCGGTCGAAGCGGAAAAGGCGATCATCCGCGCCACCCCGGCGCTGCGCGCGGCGGTGGTCTCGATCGAGGCGGGCGGGGATCGGCCTGCGGTGAAGCGGGGCTGAAGCCCCGCTGGCGGATCAAACCTGACGCTCGGCGGCGACCGCGAAGGGCGCAAAACGGCGGGTAGCGGGCATAGCGCGAAGGACCGGCCCCGAGAAAACACCGGTCGATGGCTGAATGGAAAGGATGCGCCAAAAGGCGACGGTAGCCTCGTTCGCGAATTCCAGACGTTCGCCGGGAGCGCCAGAGAGGGCTGAACCGACCCCAAGTCGACTCTGCCGAGGTCCGCTTGGCCTGTCGTCCCTCGGGGCAAGCCTGCGTGGCATACATTTTGGACGAATTTCTGCGATGCTTGCCTTCTGAGCTACCGGCAAGATAAACCGCAGTCAGCGGACCTAGCGGCGAGCGAAGTCCATCCAGAGGATCGCTATGGCCGCTTTCTCCGAAGACGACGTTCACAAGCATCTCTACGCCAAGGGCCTGGAGGCCGTGATCACCGACTGCCCCGAGCTCGACGCGCCCGAGGCTGAGGCGCCGCCGTCGACGGCCGAAGAGGACGCCGACGAGCCTCATTTCCAGCTCTGGCGGATCATCAAGGCCCGCGCGATGGCGAAGCTGGAACGGCTTCACAGAACGATCCGCTACGGGACCTTCGTCGGCACCAAAATCAAGCTTCCCACCGACAACTCCACGCCGATGGAGCTAGACCTGATCGGCACCCACGAGGAGGGCTTGTTCGTCCTAGAGCTGAAGGTCGAGCGGTCGGCTGAGCGCAACGCGTTCTCCGAGTTGTTGGCATACAGCAACTACATCGCCGGCATGTTCGCCCTATCAGGGCACCAAGACATCACCAACGTCTTAGTCGCGAACCTTGACAACAAGATCACCAAACAGGCCTTCCTTTACGACCTCCTAATCAACGAGCGAGACATCATCGTCTATCGGCCGAGCTTTCCCGCCGGCAACCTGGAGAGCTTGCAGCTCGACCTCTATCTGCCGGGCGACGATGACTTCCGTCATTTCACCAACGAGCTGTTGTCACACGACGCGATGGCTTGCGCGGTGATTTCCTTCGACGATCTTGACGGCTGGTTCGACAGCGAAGAGGAGGACGGCAGCCTCAACGACTGGACTAAGAAGCACCTGTCCGCGCTTAGCGGCTACGCCGCCCAACTAATGGAGGCCGAGCGACTGCACGGCTTCTGTTTTCTCCGAAAACCTTGGCGCGAGATCCCCCGCTACTACCGCAACAGTCTGTTTGTCTGCGCGCTCAATCCCTTCCGCATCGCGGAGCCAGAGCGCACCGACGCGATCCTATCGCAGTTGGAGAAGAGCGGGCGGGCCTCATTTCTGGAGACGCCGGAGCTGGCCTTCGACGGGCGGCTGATCCGGCTGGCGCAGCGGGCGATCAAGGACTGCCTCACCAACGACTACAGGGCGGAGGTCGAGACGCCATACTGGGGCGCGATCGTCACCGAGAGTCAGGAGGTGGTATTCACCCATAACTTCGCGTTCCGGCCGACCGGGATCATGCGTGAGGCCTATGTTGGCTACCTTAACGACCTCTTCGCCCGCGTGGCGGTGGGCGAGAGCGGCGGCGTGGACGTCTCCATGCTCAAGATCAACGAGATCAACAACTGGATGGGCGCGTGGACGTTCATGGAGCGCTGCGGGTTCAAGGCTGGTGAGGCGCTCGATTAATACGAGGCGGACGACGACAGCGATGGTCTCAGCTGGGAGTCGGATTAGCCTTCCGCCAAACTTCGCCTTGGCTTAGATGTAGTGCCAGGTGCGATGATCGGGAGAAGCGAATTTGGCTGACGAGGACAGGCTCGCGAAGGCAAAGCGTCTCGCATCACGCCTTTGCGCCCTCGCGTCCGAGGTCGCCGATCAGGAGACTCTGCGCCGCGAGCAAGATTGGGAAACAGACGGCGAAGCGTCTTGGGCACCCGAGTCATTTGATCGCGGTGTCGATGACTGGCCTGGCCTTGGTCCGCTAGTAGAGACCGCGGATGCCCTCAACCGAGCCCTCGAGGAGGCCGGCTTCGACGCCGAACCTCCGCTCGTCAGCGCATGCGACTTCTTCAGCCTAGGAACCGTGACGTTCTATGGCAAGCTGCGGCAAATACACGCAGGCTTCGTTCAGCCGGTGCTGCGTCTGCCGGTCGTGACGCCTCTGCCAGACCGAGTGATCGCCTTCCTGAGGCAGATACCGGGCGATGACGAGTGGCTGCAAGGGGAGAACCACTCGAACCTCGGTTATCACTACCACTATCTAAACGCTAAGAAAGAGCGCTCGGACGTCGCACTCTGTTGGGACACCCGCGCGGACCCTACGACGCCTCATCCCCTGTTTCAGGAGAAACATGGGGAGTCCCACAGCAAATTTCCGGGGCGGCCAGATCTATGGGGCAAAAACAAGCGCTGGACGATCCATGAAGCCTGCGCGAAGGATCTGAAGCGGTGGACACTCGATAAGTTCCGGATGGCCTGTGACAAGGCCGGTCCGGTCTGGCCGCTTGGCGCAGTCCTCACCGCGAAGCCGTCGCAGTACGCCATCCCGCCGCGGTTCCCCTCCAAGAAGGGCAAGGCGAGACGGCGCTAAACATCGTTACTGGCCGGACGTGTTAGGCTTGCGCCAAGCTAGGACTTTGCGTCCTTTACGCATTATGTCTGGCCTGCCAGCTTGAGGTGATACCAACGGCCTTTCAATCTGACTCGAAGGGGATTCCCATCCTGGTTTTGATCTGATTCCCTTGGCGCGGGGAGGATTTGCGCCATGCCAGCGACAGTGAAGATCAGGACGGATTATTCGGCTGTTGAACTTCGGCGTCTTGCGGCCAGTTCGAAAGACGCCAACCAAAGCCGGCGGCTGTTGTCTTTGGCGGGGGTGTTGGACGGAATGGGCCGAGCGGAGGCGGCGCGGATTGGCGGCATGGATCGCCAGACGCTGCGCGATTGGGTTCATCGTTTCAACGCGCAAGGCCCGGACGGTCTGAAGGATATTCGCTCCAAAGGCCATCCGTCCCGACTGGCGCCAGAGCAACTGGCTGCCCTCGCCGAGATCGTCGAGACCGGGCCAGACCGGGAAAAAAACGGCGTCGTCCGCTGGCGGCGGATCGACTTGAAGCGTGTCGTCGAGGAGCGCTTCGGCGTCGTCTATCACGAGCGGACGATCGGCAAACTTTTAAAAATGCTCGGCTTCTCGCACATCAGCGCCAGACCGCGTCATCCCGGCCAGAAGGCCGAGACGATTGCGGCGTTTAAAAAAACTTCTCGGCGACGCTGAAGGCGCATCTCGCACATGTTCCGGCGCGCAAACCCATCGAAATTTGGTTCCAGGACGAAGCGCGCATCGGCCAGAAGAACGGCCAGGTTCGTCAATGGGCCAAGCGCGGAACGCGACCGCGTCAGCCCGCCGACCAGCGTTACGAGAACGCCTATCTGTTCGGCGCCATCTGCCCGGCGCGCGGCGTTGGCGCCGCGCTCGCCATGCCCTACGCCGACACCGAGGCGATGCAGGCGCATCTGGACGAAATCTCCAGTCGCGTCGCGCGCGGCGCTCACGCCGTCCTGCTGCTCGACCGCGCCGGGTGGCACACGACCGACAAGCTCAATATCCCGAAAAACATGACCCTGATCTTCCTGCCATCGCGCTCGCCGGAACTGAACCCCGTCGAGAACATCTGGCAGTATTTGCGAGCCAACTGGCTGTCCAACAGGGTCTTCGAGACCTACGACGACATCATCGAAGCCGCCTGCGACGCCTGGAACAAGCTCATCGCTTTGCCAGACGTCATTACCTCAATCGCTATGCGCAACTGGGCGCATAGCGGTCATGAATAAGGGCCGTTGGTATGAGAGGTGTCATCCCGAGACCGGATCTCCCGAAGGTCTGACAAGGGTCACGAATACGCGTTCGACCGAAGCCGGGAAAGTCCGCTGACGGCGTTGCACCGGCCATTACGAGAAAAGCTTGAAAGACGCCTTCGAGCCGATTCCGCTCATTGCCCCAGGGTGCGAAGCGAGTGATTTTGCCCGTTAGTTCGCCGGCTTTTCGGCTTCGCCGAGCAGATGGGCGACCGCGCGCGAGGCGTGGCGCGCGAGCGATTCCAGGCGGCGGACCGTCTCGATCCGCCCCATGGCCTGATCCACATTGATTTCGCCGCTCCCGACCTTGCTCAGAGTCGGGCCGCGATGCGCCCGCTTGAGCTCTTCGAGCTTGCGGGCGCAGTCCTCGAGCCGGTGGAGAGCCGCGCCGGCGGCGGGGGTTTCGAGCGTTTCGATCGGCGCGGCGTCGGCGCAAAGCGCCGACTCCCGCGCAATGTCCGCCACTGCCGCGACGGCGGCGCGCATCGCCTCGGCGCAGAGCGCGGCGGCGCGCTGCTCATCCTCGCCGTCGCGGGCCATCGGAAATTCCGGCGCCTCGCCGGCGGCCTCCGCCAGCCGGATCATATGGTCCAGCGCGTGCAGCGTGCTGGTCAGGCGGCGGTCCTCCTTTTCCGAGTCGGGCGGCCCGCTGACCTCGGCGATGAAGTCCCTCGCCTGTCGCAGGGCTTCGGCGGGCTCGGCCAGCGACAGGCTGGAGGCGGCCCCGTCCGCGGCGACGGCGGCTTCGATCTTCGGGCCGATGGTCTGGATCGCGAGCGCGATGGTGCGCCGCACCGCCTCCACCGCCACCACCGGATTTTCGAGCGCGGCCGGATCGAGCGCGCGCGTCAGGGCCGAGCGCGTATCGGGCAGCAGCCGCTCGACAAAACGGGTGAAACTTTTGATCGCCGGCATCAGCACCGCGACGCCGACGACATTGAAGGCGGTGTGATAGGCCGCCAGCAGCGACACGCCGTCGAAATGCTGCGCCGCGCGGCGCAGGATCGGCATGGCGAAGGGGAAGGAGACGATGGCGATGAGCGCCGCGACGACCTTGAACAGGATGTAAGCGAGCGCCAGACGCTTGGCGGTGACGCTCGCGCCGATCGCGGCCATGGCGGAGGAGGTCGCCGTGCCGATGTTCTGGCCGATGATGAGCGCGCAGCCCTGTTCGAGTCCGATCGCGCCGGCGAAATAGGCCGACAGGGTGACGGCGACCGCGGCGGTCGAGGATTGCATCACCGTGGTCATGATCGCGCCGATGACGACCAGCGCGAGCAGGCCGAGCCAGCCGGAAATCCAGCCTACGTCCGGCATGCCGAACACGGCCGGCAGGTCGGAAGGCCGCAAATGCGCCGCGACCCCGCCCATGCCCTGCTGCAACGTGGTCAGTCCGTAAAGAACCAGCGCAAAGCCGGCGAGCGAGGCGCCCGCCGCGGCGATCCGGCCCTTGCCCATCAGTTTGGTCAGGGCCCCGACGAAGATCATCGGCAGAGCGTAAGTGGAAAGCGAAACGCGCACGCCGACCAGGGCGACCAGCCAGCCGGTGCCGGTGGTGCCGATATTGGCGCCGAAGACGAGGCCGAGGCCTTGAGGAAAGGTCAGGAGGCCGGCGCTGACGAGGCCGATGGTGGTCATGGTGGTCGCGCTCGAGGACTGCACCAGAAGCGTGACCAGCCCGCCCCACAGGGCGCCCGAAAGCGGCGTGGCGGCGGCCTTGGCCAGCACCACGCGCAGGGACGAGCCCGCCAGCCCCTTGAGGCCGTCGGTCATGATCGTCATGCCCAGAAGGAAGAGGCCTATGCCCCCCAGCACCGAAACCGCAGTCGACATCGTCTTTCCTTCGTTCCGTTGCTCGCCGCTTTTGTCTTAGCTTCGTCGCCGTGCGGCCTCAAGCGCCGATTCGCCCCGCGCCGACCTTGGCAAGAGCGAGGCGGAAGCCCTCGACCGCAGGAATCGCGCTCGGGACCGGCGGGCCGTCCAAAGAAGTCCATTGCCGCCCCGGCGCGCGGTTTGTAGGATCGGGCTCCGGCGCGAAGGGAGAGAGTCATGAAGCTTTTGCATAAATTCGCCGCCGCGGCGCTGTTTCTGGCCGCCGCCGCGCCTGCGGCCGCCGAGACCGGGGCGATCCGGATCGAACATCCGTGGTCGCGCGCCACGCCGGCCGGGGCGACCACCGGCGCCGCCTATATGACCATCGAAAACGCTGCGGACGCCGAGGACCGCCTGACCGGCGCGACGTCCGACGTCGCGGCCACGACCGAAATCCATGAAATGAAGATGGCGGACGGCGTCATGAAAATGCGGGCGGTCACGGACGGCCTCGCCGTGCCCGCTCATGGCTCGGTCGCGCTCAAGCCGGGCGGCTATCATGTCATGCTGATCGGGCTCAAGAAGCCGCTGAAAGCCGGCGAGACCGTGGTCCTGACGCTCGATTTCGCCAAAGCGGGCAAGGTTGATGTCTCGGCGCCGGTCATGGACATGGCCTCGACGGGGCCGAAAATGGACCATATGAAAATGCAGTGAG
>CAVSEY010000002.1:0-100079 GCA_963727035.1 uncultured Pseudomonadota bacterium
TATGCCGCTCGCGTTCGACTGGCGCCATCCCCTAACGTTCATATGCGACGCACGCGGCCCACCTTTAAATCCAAGAGGGTCGAGCGATAGCTGCGAAGGCGGGTCGGGTGTGACAAGTCCTCTGCGGTCCGCAGCGTCGTGACAGGGGTCGTCGCACATCAAGGGGGCCGCCGCCGTCCATCACGCAATCTTGCCCCGCAAGCTGTCCGCGAGCGCCGAAAGCGCATTGGCAAGTTGTCTCGCGGTTTCCGGCGGCGGCAGCGGCATTTTGAGGTTTTGCGCGCCGGTGGCCGGATCGCGCTCAATCCATGGATGCGCCGGAGCGCTGGGATCGTTGGCGGCCGCCAGAGCGGCAATAAACTGCGCGCCGACCTGCACCAAGGCTTGCCACGGATCGGGACCTGCATCGCGCGGTGGTGCTCCGGCCCCATCAGTCCGCGCGATCGCCGTCTCGCCAGCGCCAATGTTCACATCCGCATTTACATCTTCCGCGGATCCGGCGTCATCGGCAGCGACGATATTCCTCACTTCCTCGGCCGGCGTCACGGCCTCGCCCTCACCCATACGCCCGGTGACGTTTTCCACGTCCTTCATGAAGCGGTTGAGACGCGAGCCGCCGAGCGAAATCTCGCCGCTGCCGCCGTCGAGAATTCCTGCCGACAAGGAGCGTTTGAACGCCAGCACCGAAAGCATGCCCTCCTCGATGGTGCCCTTCGCCACGAAATTGATGACCCGCACCGGCCGTTTCTGGCCCATGCGATGAATGCGCGCGATGCGCTGTTCGAGGATCGCCGGGTTCCACGGCAGGTCCATGTTCACCAGGGTCGAAGCATGCTGCAGATTGAGGCCCGTGCTGCCGGCATCGGTGGACAGGAACACGCGGCAGGCGGGGTCGTCACGAAACCGCTCGACCAGTGCCGGCCGTTTGTCCGATGGCACGCCGCCGTGGAAGCTGACATAGCCCAACTCACGCGCTTCGAGGCGGCGGATGACGATGTCGTGGGTCCGCGTCCATTGCGAAAACACCACCGCCTTGGCCTCGGGCTCGGCGAACAAATCGTCGAACAGCGCCGCCAATTCGTCAGCCTTGACGCCATGGTCGGTTTCCTGGTCCAGCAGATAGGTGCTGTTGCACGACATGCGCATGTTCTGCAGCGCGCAGGTCAGCCGCCGCTGGTCCTTGTCCGACAGGAATCTGGTCTTGCGCCAGCGCTGGACGATTTTCGCCACCACGTCGGCGTTTTCCTGGTGATAGAGCATTTGCATCTCGGTCATCGGCACCAGCAGGTTCTGGTCGGTCCGGCTGGGCAGTTGCCGCAGCACCTCGGATTTGCGCCGGCGGATCATGACCGGCGCCAGCGTCTGGCCGATCTTCTCCAGCCCGGTATAGCCGGTGACGCGCCCGGCTTCGTCCTTGACCTGATGCTCGTGCAGCAGCTTCCAGGTTGGCCCCAGCCGGTGCTGATCGACAAACTGGACGATGGAAATCAGCTCTTCCAGCTTGTTTTCCAGGGGCGTCCCGGTCAGCACGATCGCGTAGGGGCTATCGATGCGTTTCAAGGCGCGCGCCGCGATGGTGTTCCAGTTTTTCACCCGTTGCGCTTCATCGACGATCACCAGTTCGGGCGCCCAGGCGGCGATCAGGTCGAGATCGGGCTTGAGTTTCTCGTAGTTCGTGATCTTGCAGAAGTCGTCCAGGGCGTAGTCCTTCTGCCGCTGCGCCCGGCCGCCGTTGATGACGCGCGCCGCATTTTCGCCCTGTCGCCCCGAGAAACGCATGATCTCGCTTTGCCACTGGTATTTGAGCGAGGTCGGGCAGATCACCAGCACTTTCGAGACGCCAAAATGCCGCGCCAGTATTTCCGTCGCGGCGATCGCCTGTATGGTCTTGCCCAGGCCCATATCGTCGCCGATCAGCGCCCGGCCGGCCCGCACCGCGAACAGCGCGCCCTCGGCCTGATAGGGATAGAGCGGCGCCTTCAGAAGCGCCAGCAGCTTGGGATCGGCAGCGCCGCGTGGGAACAACTGCGCGAGCTTTGCGGCCCGCCGGTCCGCATCCCGCCGTCCCGCGACGAAATCGAGCGCGTCGTCGTAGGCGCGCAACTCATGACCGGACTTCGACGCCATGGTCATGAAATGCTCGAGCTCGCCGAGGCGCTCGTCCGGCAGCATCCCGTTGTGTTCGGCGTCGAACAAACCGGCGGCGGCCTCCCTCAGCGCCGGCGGGCAATCCGTTCCGGCGCGAAAATGCACGCTGCGTTTGCCGTCATTGCGCAGATACAGCTCGGAAAATGCGGGCTGGTAGCCGCGCGCAAACGCCGTCTTCGCGCCGCGCTTTTTCTCCAGCCGGGCGAGCGTGAATTCGATGTGCTTGCAGGTGCCCAACTCGCTGGTGGCATAATCCGGGCATGAACAGAAATTGCCGCCCTGGCCCCAAGCCTCGAATCGCCACGCGATAGCTGGATTTCGAAACAGGATTGCTGACCCGAAACTCGGAGAAAAACGGCTCGCTGCCGAGATTTTCAAGCCCGAAGGCCTGCTCGCGGCCGAACTGGCGGCGCAAGCCGCGTTGCCAATCCAACGGCGAAAGATCGGCGGGCGCATGGGTGCGCGAGAGCTTAGGTTCCTTGTTCGGCTTGGTTGCGGAATTCAGGTTTCGGCGCTTGGATTTCATCGAAATGCATTCCGTTCCGCAAAAGTTTCTCTAGGTTCGTAGATCTAGACCCATGTATCGGACACGACCTATTCTACGGTGTAACCAAGCGCCCGATATCCCAGTCGCCGCTTCGTAGCCATGCGCGCCAGCACCGGCACCAGCTCGTCGACGTAGTCAACGACCAGAACCTCGGTCTTTCCGGCGTGCTGGCGGTGGAGGCGACCTACATACTGAGCCAGCGTACCTTTCCAGGATATGGGCATCGTGAGGAAGAGCGTGTCGAGCCTTGGATCATCAAAACCCTCACCGAGATACCGCCCCGTAGCAAGGATAAGCCGTTCCTGGCCATCGGCTACTTGTAGAGCTGTATCAGCCGCCTTGCGTTCGCCGGCAGACATTCCGCCCCGAAGGACGACGAGATTGCGCACGAAGTGCAAGAAGCGGGTCTGGAGATATTCGAGATGGTCCCTCCGCTCCGTCAGCACAACCGGAGAACGCTTCGCTTCCAACGCCTTCAGCACATCGTCGAAGATCAAATTGTTGCGCGACTCGTCCTGTGCAATTGCAGCGTAGACCGCCGGCATGGAAGGACGGTCCGCGGTAGCCAGAGGCTGCGGCAACTGAAATTCGGTCGACCGATGTTTCGCGCGGTGGGAAATCCCTCGACCGGCCGCCTGCGCGCGCGCGTCAACGCGATGTCGAACCGGGCCGCACTGCATGAAAATGATCGGATGGTGGCCATCCTTGCGCGCCACGGTCGCGGACAGCCCCAGGACAAATCGCGCCTTTGCCCGACGGGCCACAAGCTCGAAGCTCGCCGCTGACAGATGGTGGCATTCGTCAACGACAAGATGACCATAGTCCGCCAACAGGTCGGATACTTCGCCGTGCCGCACGAGGCTCTGGATCAGCGCGACATCAATGATACCGGTCGGCTTGCGGCGTCCGCCGCCGATGATGCCTATATCCTTCGGATCGATATCGAGAAATGCCTTGAGGCGTTCCACCCATTGGCTGAGCAACTCTCGACGATGGACGAGAACAAGCGCATTCCGGCCCCGTTGAGCGATGAGCGCAGCAGCCACAACCGTCTTGCCGAACGCGGTGGTCGCCGCGAGCACGCCATAGTCATGCAGCGCCAAGGCGTCGAATGCCTCGACCTGCGGGCTGTGCAGCGCTCCCTGGAACTGGACCCGGCTCGGAAGCGGGTTGCCGATCGCTCTTTGATCGTCCAGCTCAACCTCGGCGCCCTCACCGCGGATCAGATCGACAGCTTCGTCAAGACACCCTCGCGGCAATCCCACATGACGCGGATGAAGTTCGGCGCAAGAGATGATCCGTGGCTTGCCGAAGGTCGGGAACCGCATGGATTGCGCACGATAGAACTCGGGGTTCTGAAAGGCCGCCAAGCGTATAAGCCGCGCCGTCATCGCCGGCAGCAAATCGGTCCGGTCGATATACAGCTGGTCGGCGACGACGATCGTGATCTTGCTCGGAAGTGGTATGCCGAGCGGGCCAGCCTTCGGACGTCGAGACGGCGTCATGCGCCACGGTTCGTCCGCATCCTCGTCCTCGACCGGCATGCGGACGCCGAGGACACGGCCTCGCATCTCGGCGTCGCCAACGATTTCCGCCGCGGCATTGGCAGATAGCCTTGGTATCGCCGCCAGGAACGCCCATTGATCCTCGTACGGACGAAGGTCCTCGTCGATGAAGACGCTGTCGCCAAGCTCGCGCGCCCTACGCTGCAAAGGCAACGCGATCAGGTTGCCGAAGCCACCGACCGGCATGTTGTCCTGGCTTGGAAAAAACCGATCGTACGAGCCAAACCCTATCTCGGGGCGGCGTTCCATCGTCTCCGTCAGCATTGCGGCGCCAAGTTGCCTGGCTGTGCGCGCAGGAATCGGCTCGGAGAAGAAAATCCAGACATGACCGCCATTGCCGGATCGAGAACGATCAAGCGCGGCAGGCACCCCTTTGGCGCGGCACGTTTCCAGCATGGCTAACGCATCAGCCGCCCAATTCTCCTCATCGAAATCGGCGGCCAGAAACCAACACGTCTCGTCTGGGAGCAACGGATAAACGCCGGCGACGAAGTCACCATCAGAAGCGCGTCCGCCGTTGCCGCCGCGCAGATGTTTTTCGATGATGTCGTCGGTGACCGGGATGAAGGCCTGATGGGAGCACTCGCCGCATTTCACCCGTGGCTTACCGCAAATCCCCCTGACCCACTCGTTGGCACATGCCGGCGAATAGCCGGACTTAGAGGTCTTGCGGTTTTCCCATCGGACCGGAAATACGTCATGGCGACCGGTAAATAAATGCCGAAATAAAGTAATCTTGTCAGCGCTGGATGACGCCGTGGTGAGCATTGTCGCGTCCGCGACACGGAGCGCATGCGGAGTTTCCAGTGACTTCGTGGTCTGCCGGCTCAGCAGCTCTTCCAGTACGGCCTCAAGCGCTCTCCGCTCGACCTCGTTGGCGGCTAAACGGGCTCGCGTCTGCTCGATCTCAATCCCGATTTCGCGCCCATTTATGGCACTATCGCCCGGCACAGAGGTTCTCCTTCCGACTCCTCGGACATTCATAACGACTTTGGCCAGCCACTGGCAGCCATCACGGCAGTTCTGACGCCCGAACCAACCCCGCCGAATTGCACGCCAGCCTACGCGATGGCCGCCCTGCTATCTGAACGCACTTTACGATCGGCTCCGGCCGCGCTTCAATTCACTGACGGCGCTGAATACGGAGCGGAATAACCGGTAGATAACCTTGAGTGACGGGTAGGCAGGCGGCGGGTAACACCGCCAAACCTACGCTATCGCCGCCGATGGTATCAAATCATTCCCACTCGATCGTGCCCGGCGGTTTGCTCGTCACGTCATAGACCACGCGGTTGATGCCCTTGACCTCGTTGATGATCCGGGTCGCGGCGCGGCCGAGAAAATTCATGTCATAGGGGAAGAAGTCGGCGGTCATGCCGTCGACCGAGGTCACGGCGCGCAGGGCGCAGACGTGGTCGTAGGTGCGCCCATCGCCCATCACGCCGACGCTGCGCACCGGCAGCAGCACGGCGAAGGCCTGCCAGATCTTGTCATAGAGGCCGGCCTTGCGGATTTCGTCGAGATAGATGGCGTCGGCCTTGCGCAGGATTTCGAGTTTTTCGCGGGTGACGCCGCCCGGCAGGCGGATGGCGAGGCCGGGACCGGGGAAGGGATGGCGCCCGACAAAAACTTCCGGCAGGCCCAGTTCGCGTCCCAGGGCCCGAACCTCATCCTTGAAAAGTTCGCGCAGCGGTTCGACCAGCTTCATGTTCATGCGTTCGGGCAGGCCGCCGACATTGTGGTGGCTCTTGATCGTCACCGAAGGCCCGCCGGTGAAGGAGACGCTTTCGATCACGTCGGGATAGAGCGTGCCCTGGGCGAGAAACTCCAGCGCGCCCTTGCCGTCGGCGGCGATCTTTTTCGCCTCGGCCTCGAAAGTCTCGATGAACAGCCGGCCGATGGTCTTGCGCTTGGTCTCGGGCTCGGCCTGGCCTTCGAGCGCGCCGATGAACAGGTCCTGGGCCTGAACATGGACCAGCGGGATGTTGTAATGGTCGCGGAACAGGGTCACCACCTCTTCCGCCTCGCCCATGCGCAACAGGCCGTGATCGACGAAGACGCAGGTGAGCTTTTCGCCGATCGCCTCGTGGATCAGCACGGCGGCGACGGCCGAGTCGACCCCGCCCGAGAGGCCGCAAAGAACCCTGCCCTGCCCGACCTGCTGGCGGATCGCCTTGATCGCCTCGCCGCGAAAGGCCGCCATGGTCCAGTCGGATTTCAGCCCCGCGACCTTGTGGACGAAATTGGCGAGCAGTTTGGCGCCGTCCGGCGTATGGACGACCTCGGGATGGAACTGGGTGGTGAAAATTTTTCGCTTCTCGTCGGACGCCACCGCGAAAGGCGCGTTTTCGCTGCGCGCCTTGACGCTGAAGCCGTCGGGGAGACGGGTCACGCGGTCGCCATGGCTCATCCACACCGGATAGGAGCCGCCGATCTCCCACACCCCGTCGAACAAGGCGCTCGGCTCGACGATCTCGACATTGGCGCGGCCGAATTCGGCGTGATGGCCGCCTTCCACCGCGCCGCCCATCTGCGCGGCGATGGTCTGCTGGCCATAGCAGATCGCCAGGATCGGCAGGCCGGAGTCGAGGATGTTCTTTGGCGCGCGCGGCGAGTTGGGATCGGTCACGGAGGCCGGGCCGCCCGACAGGATCACCGCCTTGGGCGAGAACTGCGCAAAGGCCTTTTCCGCCGCCTGGAACGGCGCGATCTCGCAATAGACGCCGGCCTCGCGCACCCGGCGCGCAATGAGTTGCGTCACCTGCGAGCCGAAATCGACAATAAGCACCTTGTCGTGATGCTGGCGGAGGTCGTCTTGCAAGGTGGTCATGGCGTCATCCCGTGGATTGGCTTCGATTAAGCCAAGGAAAGGGGGCAGGCAAGGCGTCGAATGTCTTGCGCCCCGCTCTTCGCTCCATTCCGCACGCAATTTTTTTGAAAAATCCGGTTTTGAGCTGATGACAAGCGAAAAAGCTTCGACTAACGTACGCCCGTGCTCGAAAACGGGCGCTCAGGCTCAAAAGAGCCGGTGCTTGCTGTCCAAGTCGTGGGAGGATGTTTCGCAGCGATAATGCGTCAGAGATGACGCGAGGGCGCAAGCCGCCCAGCTGCTTCGATGCGAAACAGGACAAGGTAAGGTGGAGCGGAAAGACTTGATCGTCTTTCCGCTCATTCATTTTCTGGGCCCGTTTTCCTGATCCGTGGCTCCGCGAGGACACGGCCCCTACGCTTGGGGCACCTATGCTTGGGCAGGCTCGCCGCAGCGTTCCCAATCCGCCTTGACCTGGCGCCGATAGTCGGCGAAGCGCCCCTCGGCAATGGCGGCGCGGACGCCGGCCATCAGCTCCTGGTAATAAGCGAGATTGACCCAGGTCAGCAGCATCATCCCTAAAATTTCCTGGCAGCGCACGAGATGGTGCAGATAGGCGCGGGAATAATCGCGCGCCGCCGGGCAGGAGGAATGGGGATCGAGCGGGCGCGGGTCCTCGGCGTTGCGGGCGTTGCGCAGATTGATCTTGCCCCATCGGGTATAGGCGAGGCCGTGGCGCCCGGCGCGCGTCGGCATGACGCAATCGAACATGTCGATCCCGCGCGCGATCGCTTCGATGAGATCGTCGGGCGAGCCGACCCCCATCAGATAATGCGGCTTGTTTTCGGGCAGATGCGGCATGACCGTCTCGATCATCGCCAGCATCACCTCCTGCGGCTCGCCGACCGCGAGGCCTCCGACCGCCAGTCCGTCAAAATCCATATCGGCCAGCGCCCGCGCGCTCTCGATGCGCAGGGCCGGCTCCGCCCCGCCCTGCACGATGCCAAAACAGGCGCGGCCGGGCTGCTCGCCGAACGCCTTGCGCGAGCGCTGCGCCCAGCGCAGCGACAGGCGCATCGCGCGCTCGGCCTCTTCCGCCGAGCACGGCAGCTTGACGCATTCGTCGAACTGCATCTGGATGTCCGAGCCGAGCAGGCGCTGGATGTCCATCGAGCGCTCGGGGGTCAGCACATGGCGGGCGCCGTCGATATGGGACTGGAAGGTCACGCCGTTTTCGTCGAGCTTGCGCAATTTGGCGAGCGACATGACCTGAAAGCCGCCGCTGTCGGTCAGAATCGGATGCGGCCAGTTCATGAACTTGTGCAGGCCGCCGAGCGCGGCGACGCGTTCCGCGCCGGGGCGCAGCATCAGGTGATAGGTGTTGCCGAGCACGATATCGGCGCCGAGCGCGCGCACCTGCTCGGGATACATCGCCTTGACCGTCGCGGCGGTCCCGACCGGCATGAAGGCGGGAGTGCGGATGTTTCCGCGCGGCGAAAAAATTTCGCCGAGGCGCGCGCCGCCGTCGCGGGCGATGAGCCGATAGCTGAAATTCTCTGTCATTTGTTTCTCAGGCGGCGGCCAATTGTTTCTCAGGCTGCGGCGCGCGCCGCTTCCGCCAGACGCGAAAAGACGACGACCACGAAAGCCCTTTTGTCGAGATTATAGATTTCCAGTTCGCGCGCCTCGCGCTCCAGAAATTCCCACGCGTCGGCATAAGGCGCCAGGGCGCGCGGGCCAAGCCCCTTGTTCTGGTGCAGGTTTTCGTTGAGCCAGCGATAAAGCGCGCGCAGAAAGGCGTCGAATTCGCTCTCGGCCTCGCGCGCCGCCACCGCGTCGCCGATGCGCTGGGCGAGGAGCCAGTCCACATCCGGGAGCCGCGCCAGAATTTTGCGGGTCAGGCCGTCCACGGCGCCTTCCCCGGCCTGGATCAGCCGCAACGCCTCGCGCGCGGACCCCTCGGCGCGGGCGCAGGCGCGCGCCAGATCGGCTTCGGAGGCCGCTTTCCCCGCCGCTTGCAGCGCCGCGCGCACGGCGGAGCTCAGCGCCGGTTGTTCGAGGCTTTGGAGCGTCAGCAGCCGGCAGCGCGAGCGGATGGTGGGGAGGATGCGGCCGGGATGATGCGCGACGAGGAAGAACAGGCTGCGCGGCGGCGGCTCCTCGATCAGCTTGAGCAAGGCGTTGGCGCTGTGGACATTCAGTTCGTCGGCGCTGTCGATGATCGCCATGCGCCAGCCGCCCTCGCCCGCCGATTGCTCGAAAAGGCGAAGGACGCCGCGCACGTCGTCAACCGTGATGCGGGTCCAATGTTTCTTGGTCTTCTCGTTCCATTCGCGCCGCAGCAGCGCCAGATCGCCGAAGGACATCGCCGAAATCCGGCGCGCCGCCGGGTTGCTGGGATCGACGCCAAGATTTTCCGCGCGCTGCACGGCCGGCAGGCGCGGATCGGGATGAGCCGCGATGAAGCGCGCCATCCGCCAGGCGAGCGTCGCCTTGCCGATCCCCTGCGGGCCGCCGATGATCCAGGCCTGCGGCAGGAGCCCGTTGCGAAAGGCCTCGAGCAGTTCGCGCTCAGCTTTTTCGTGCCCAAAAAAGCAGAAGGTGTCGCGAGGATGAGGCGCCGGCTCGAAACGATCGCTTTCCGGAGGCAGGTCCTCCCAATCGCTCACGCCCATTTTTTCTCGCCCAAGGCCGGAAGCGGCCATTTGTCCCGGCAGGCCGCGAAGATCGCCTCCGCGACCTCATCCTCCGGCCTCGACGCGTCGATCACGCGGCAGCGACCGGGCTCGGCGCGGGCGATGTCCAGGAATTTTTCGCGCAGGAGGGCGTGAAAGGCGACGGCCTCACCCTCGAAACGGTCGACGCCGCCCTGCCCGCGCCTTTTTTCCGCGCGCGCCAAGCCGACTTCCGGGGGAAGGTCGAGGATGAAGGTGAGGTCCGGCCGCACGCCGCCGAGCGTCACCCGCTCCAGCGTCGCCAGCATGTTCTCCCCGGCCCCGCTGCGCGCGCCCTGATAGGCGCGGGTCGAATCGGCGAAGCGGTCGCACAGCACATAGGCGCCGCGCGCCAAAGCCGGGCGGATGATCCGGTCGATATGGTCGATCCGCGCCGCGGAAAACAGCAGGGCCTCACCGAAATCACCGAAATCGCGGGCCTTGCCGGCGAGGATGATCGCGCGCAACCGTTCGGCGAGCGGCGTGCCGCCCGGCTCGCGGGTCACGACGACCTCGCGGGCGTGGCCGGCGCGCAAGGTGGCGGCGAGCCGGCGAATCTGGGTCGACTTGCCGGCGCCCTCGCCGCCCTCGAAAGTGATGAACCGACCCTTGCGCAACCAAACCTCTCCCGCAACTCGACGCCGGTCGGAAGTCTTAACCCGAAAAACCGGCCTTTCAAGGCTCCGCGGCGGATGCAGCCGCCTTGGCGGCCGCCCTTTTCTCGATCGCGCGCATCGCCGAATTGACGCCCTTGTGGAAAAGCTGGACGCCGAGTTCGAAGGCGGCGTCCTTGGCGCGCTGGATCAGCGGCCCCTGGTCGTCGGCTTCCGCCGTCTTGAGCGGCAGGTCGAGCACGAGACTGGCGCCCTGATAAATCTTGAGCCGCGCCACGGTCTGGCCTGCGCCGACCGGGGCGATCAACGGTCCCATATAGGTGACCTTGCCGCTCAGCCGCTCCGGCGAGCCGCGCGGGGTCATCACGCGGACCGGCGCGTCGGACACCAGCGGGACTTCGGCAAGCGCGCCGCCATAGACCTTGGCGGTCCCAACCGTCTCATTGGCCTTGAACAGGGTTTTCACGTCGAAGCCGTGGAAGCCCCAATTGAACAGGCGGCGCGCCTCCTCGGCGCGGTCCTTGGCGGTCTTGGCTCCGAGCACCACCACGATCAGCCTGCGGCCTTCATAGACCGCCGAACCGACGATATTGTAATCGCCGTCCTTTTCGTTGCCGACCTTGAGGCCGTCGCCATTGACGTCCATGAACAGGATCGGATTGCGGTTCAGCTGGCGCACCTTGCTCCAGGTGAACTCCTTTTCGCCGAAATAATGATAATAGTCCGGATAGGCCCTGATGATGTGCTCGGCGAGGATCGCCATGTCGCGCGCCGTCGTCACCTGCGCCGGATTCTCGCCGCCCCAGGCGTCGGTGAAATGCGATCCGGACATGCCGAGTTCGGCGGCGCGGACATTCATCATCGCCGCGAAATTCTCCTGCGATCCGCCGAGGCCCTCGGCGAGCGCCACCGCCGCGTCATTGCCCGATTGCACGATCAGCCCGCGCAACAGGTCCTCGACCCGGACATTGGTGTTGACGCGCGCGAACATGGTGCCGCCGTGGCTGCCGGTCTTCCACGCGTTTTCGGAAATGTAGAACTGCGTTTCGAGGGTGATCGAGCCTTTCTTGAGGTCGCGAAACACCAGTTCCGCCGTCATCAGCTTGGCGAGCGAGGCCGGCGGGATCGGCTCGGAGGCGGCCTTTTCGTAAAGCACCGACTGGGTGTCGTAATCCATCACCACCGCGTGCGGCGCGGTCGTCGAAATGGTCTGCGCGCGCGCCGCGACGAACTGGCCGGCGAAGGCAAGGGCCAACAGAAGGCGAAAAAGATGGGGCAGGAATCGGAAATGCACTTGTGCCTCAAGGAAACGCGACAGCGCGTCGGACCGACAAATAGTCCCTTTCCTCCCGCGACGCCAGAGCCTGCGCCGCGCGTCGGTCAGCGCTCGGCGTCTTCAACCAGGCCGTTGGCGCCGCGATTGCTTCCGAGATGGAACGGGCGCTGCGGCGGCAAGGGCGGATTCTTGGGCAAGGGACTCTTGAGGGACGACTCGGCGGGGCCGAAATCCTCGGCCATGGCGAGACGCTGCGGCGGTTCGGGCGGCAGCGGCGCGTCGGCCTGCTCCTCGGCGATCGAGCGGATGCGCCGCGGCGGCGCCGGCGCGTAGGAGACCGATTCGTCGCGCAGCGCGACGCGCTGCTCGTCGCGGTCCGGCGCGGCGGCGGGCGGCAGATCGCGCTGTTCGGCGACTTCCGTCGACGAATAAGCGAAATCGTTGAGCCGGGCCGGAGCGCCGTCATCGCGCAGGGTTGCGAGCAATTTGCGGTCGTCCGACCCCTGAAGCGAGGCGCGGCCGACATATTCCACCTTGATCTTGGCGGTGCCGACGGATTTGAAGCCGAGCGCGTCCGCCGCGCGGGCCGAGAGGTCCATCAGCCGTCCGGTATGGTAGGGGCCGCGGTCGTTGACGCGCACGATCATGGAGCGGTGATTGCGCAGATTGGTCACACGCGCATAGCTCGGCAGCGGCATGGTCGGATGAGCGGCGGTGATCCCATTGCGGTCGTAAACCTCGCCATTGGCGGTGCGGCGGCCATGGAAGGCGTCGCCATACCAGGAGGCGAGGCCGACCGCCGTATATCTGCCTTCGTGCGGCACATAGGTGCGGCCGGCGACGGTGTATGGATTGCCGACGAGGTAACGGCCGCCGCCCTTGGGCACGTCCTGACCATCTGCGACGACCCTTTCGCTCGCGCGGCCATAAATGCTCTCGGGGAAATATTCCTTGCCGTGGCGGGCGAAATGCTGCGGCGACTGGGCGCAGCCGGCCATGGCGAGAACGCCGGCGACGGCGAGAATGGGCCCTGGTTTCACGCGATCGACGAAGACGCCGAGGCCTTGCCGCGACGCGCGGACTCGCGCGAGGAGAAGAAGGGGCGCTTTGATCACTGGCCTTTTGTCCTTTCTTTCGCCACGCCCGCACGGCCTTTGGGGCCGTCGGCGCGCGCCGAAGCGGAAGCCGTCCTGCCGGAAAACAACTTCGTCCGCGACAATGCGCGCGGAAAATTGCTAAAAGATTGAATTGAATAGTTAATCATTTCCTAGCCTTGCCGAGGCCGGGACGCGCCGCGCGATCACGGCTCCGTGATCGCCTTAAACATGGCGTCAACATCTTGTCATAATTGCGGCGCCGGCCGCGTTGCGGCTTTTGCGGTTGGTCGCAGGCGCCCGCGGAAAGGACCGCAGCCGGAACGCCGACGACCAGGGCGTCGCGCAAGATGAGCGACTGACCGGCGCGGCGCGCGATTTCCGTAACGATGAGGCCGCCCGCCGCGCCGGGCAGAGAGTCAGCTGCGAGCGTCGTCGCCGCGACTGAGATTGGCCGCCGCCATGGTCGCGTGGAAATTGGCGGCGGCGACGATCTTGTGCGGGGTCAAAAGGCTCAGGACACAGCCTTCAACGCCTCGCGGCCGAGATAGAGCGCCTGGGCGCCCAGTTCCTCCTCGATGCGGATGAGCTGGTTATATTTCGCCAGCCGGTCGGAGCGGGCGAGCGAGCCGGTCTTGATCTGACCGCAATTGGTCGCCACCGCGAGATCGGCGATGGTCGAAATCCTCGGTCTCGCCGGAACGGTGCGACATGACCGCGGTATAGCCGGCGCGCTGCGCCATATCGACGGCGTTGAGCGTCTCGGTCAGGGTGCCGATCTGGTTGACCTTGATCAGGATGGAATTGGCGACGCCCCTGCTGATCCCCTCGCCCAGGCGCTCGACATTGGTGACGAAAATGTCGTCGCCGACGATCTGGACCCGCTTGCCGAGAAGATCGGTGGTGATCTTCCAGCCTTCCCAGTCGTCCTCGGCGTTGCCGTCCTCGACCGAGAGGATCGGATAGGAATCGCAAAGCTTTTTCAGATATTCCGCCTGTTCCTGGATCGAGCGGACCTTGCCCTCGCCGGCGTAATGATAGGCGCCGTCCCTGAAAAATTCGCTCGACGCGGCGTCGAGGCCGATCGCAATGTCGGCGCCGAGCTTGAATCCCGCCGTTTCGATCGCCTTGCAGATATAGTCGAGCGCGGCTTCGGCGGAAGGCAGATTGGGGGCGAAGCCGCCCTCGTCGCCGACATTGGTGTTGAGGCCGGCCTTTTTCAGCGCCGATTTCAGGGTGTGGAACACTTCCGCGCCCCAGCGCACCGCCTCGCGGATGCTGTCGGCGCCGACCGGCAGGATCATGAATTCCTGGAAATCGATCGGATTGTCGGCATGGACGCCGCCATTGACGATATTCATCATCGGCGTCGGCAGGACGCGGGCCTGTGTGCCGCCGATATAGCGATGGAGCGGCAGTTTCGAGGCGTCGGCCGCCGCCTTGGCCACCGCGAGCGAGACGCCGAGAACGGCGTTGGCGCCGAGCCGCGCCTTGTTGGGCGTGCCGTCGAGCTCGATCAGAGCCATGTCGATGGCGACCTGCTCTTCCGCCTCGAGGCCGGAAATGGCGTCGAAAATCTCGCCATTGACCAATTCCACCGCCTTGAGCACGCCCTTGCCGGAAAACCGGGCCTGGTCGCCGTCGCGCAGCTCGACCGCCTCATGGGCGCCGGTCGAGGCGCCGGACGGCACAGCGGCGCGGCCGAAGGAGCCGTCCTCCAGGGTCACATCGACCTCGACCGTGGGATTGCCGCGCGAATCCAGGATTTCACGGGCGACGATGTCGATAATCTCAGTCATGGACGTTCCTCTGCGAGCTTGCGATTTTACGATTGTCGGCCTTCTACGCCGGTTGAATGAAATTAAAAAGATGGTCGCTGGCCGAAGGCGCCCGCAAATCCATGGCCTTTGTGGGGAGGGTGGCCGCCAAGCGGCCGGGTGGGCATGACCGGCGACGCGCGTTCGACATGAATGCGTTTGTCGCCTTGCGTTTCCAGGACAATGACATTGACGCGGACCTGTACGGCGTGATTGACACGGCTTTCGCGCGAGCGTTAAGCAGCCCCCACCCGGCCGCCTTGAGACGGCCATCCTCCCCACAAAGGCGTGGGATTGCCGGCGTCTTCCGCAACGCCGGCCCAGGATGAAGATCATGGTCAAGACCCACGACGGCGCCGGCATGCTCGGCGCGCAGGCGAAAACCCCGCGGAGCCCGGACGAGGCGGTGCTCGATCGCGTGCCCAATCCGCATCCGGACGTCGATTATGTCGCGCGGTTCACCCAGCCGGAATTCACCTCGCTCTGCCCGGTCACCGGCCAGCCTGATTTCGCTCATCTGGTTATAGATTATGTACCGGATAAATTTATTGTTGAATCAAAGTCTTTAAAGCTTTATCTCACCTCATTTCGCAACCACGGCGCCTTTCATGAGGCCTGTACGCTCCGCATCGCCAAGGATCTGGTGGCGGCGCTCGCGCCGCGCTGGCTGCGCATCGGCGGCTATTGGTATCCGCGCGGCGGCATGCCGATCGACGTGTTCTGGCAAACGGCTGAGCCGCCGAAAGGCCTGTGGCTGCCGGACCAGGGCGTCGCGCCCTATCGCGGCCGGGGCTGACGCCGGAAAGGCCCCATGAGCGCGGCGGCCACGCCCAGAAAAGCCATGAACAACACCGCAAGGGCGTCGAACAGGCCGCGCGGCGAGTCGAGATCCATTCCCAAGCCGAGGATCGGCGGCCCGGCCATCATGCCGAGCGCATACATCATGATATAGGCGGCGTTGGCCGAGGCGAGCCGCACGCCCTGGAATTTGTCGGCCAGCACGGCGAGGCCGACCGTATAAATCCCGCCGACCACCCCGCCCCAGGCGAAAAGCCCGGCGCCATAGGCGACGCGGTCGGCGACGAAGGCCGGCAAAGCGAGCGCGCCGGCGAAGCCGAACAGAGCGAAAAGGACGAGCAGCCGGTTTTTTTTCGTCCGGTCGGCGATCATGCCGAGGGGCACGGGAAAAACCACATTGCCCAAAGCGACCAGCGTGAGCTGGAAGGTCGCCCAGGCGGGGGAAAAGCCTGCGCGCAGGCCGAACACCGGCAAAAGGCCGTTGAGACCGGTCTCGAAGGCCCCGTAAAGCAGGCCGGCGCCAAGCGCGAGCGGCGCGGCCGCAAAAATCTCGCGCCAGTTCGGCCAGCCCGGCCCCTCGATCTTCACCGCCGCCCCGCCTCCCGCCATGGCCACCGGGATTGCAGCGGCGGCCACCAGTCCCGCCGCGACCAGGAAAGGCAGCAGCCCTTTCGCGCCGGTGACGCTGAGCAAGGCGGGCCCAAGCGCGAAACCCACCGCCAGAACCGTTGCGTAAAGGCCGAGAACCATGCCGCGCTGGCCGGCCGGCGCGGCGGCGCTGATCCAGAATTCGCTAACCACAAAAATAATTGTGAGCGACAGGCCGAAAGCAGCCCGCAGCGCCAGCCAGACGCGATAATCGCCGTCAAAGGCGAAGCCGAGCAGCGTCCCGACCGCAAGGGCGATCGCGGCGAAAAGAAGGGGCCTGACGCCGAGAAATCTCGCCAGAACCGGCGTCAACGGCGCGGCGACCAAGGTCGCCAGCCCGCTCACGGCAATGTGAAGGCCATTGTCATGCGCGGGAAAGCCTGCGGCTTCAAGCCGCAGCGCCAGCAGCGGAATCACCAGGGAAAGGCCGATTCCGACGATCGAAATGCAGGAGATCGCCGCCCCCAGGGCCTTGCGGGTCCGCGAATCGAAACTGGACAACATGACGCCTTATAGGCCATGATTTCGCATGGGAAGAAAGCGCCAGCTCCCATCGGCGATTGCGGGCGTCAACCATTTTAAAAAAATATTTTTATTTCAGGCGAATTTAATCTGGATCAATGCGACATATTCGTATATTCATATGCTCGCAATGCACGGAGCGGCCAGTTGGCCGCGGGTTTCAGCAAAAGAGCTAACAACTCACGCTGAGTTAACAGTCGAAACCGGGAGGGTTTCAATGCGCTTAATCAAGATGGCCGCTCTGGCGGCGGGAATGAGCATGATCGCTGGCGTCGCCTTGGCTCAAAACGCCCAGGCTCCGGCCCAGCAGCCGGCCGCGCAGGCTCCGGCCGCCACGGCGCAGGTTCCGGCCCCGCCTCCGGGCTACGGCCCGTACGCCGGCCCCTACGCTTATGGCCCCTATGGCTATGACCCCTACTACGACGATGACTATGGTCGTGGTTATGGTCGTGGTTATGGCCGTGGTTATGGCCGTGGCACCGGTCGTGGCCACATGAACGGCAACTTCAGCTTCGGCGGCGGCGGCGACGGCGATTGGCTCGGCGACGGCTGGGGTGACAACCTCTGGAACGGCGACCGTGGTCGTCGTGGCTACGGCCGCCGCGGCTGGGGTCCTTGGGACTGGTGAGCAGCTGATCGCTCGCGCCGCGACGCGTTTCGTATGAAACGCATCGGGGCGTGGGGAGGAGCGAAAAGCGTAACCAGAGTAGGTTGAGTGCGCGTATCCTAGTATGGGGCGGAAATGCCTCCGCTCAGCCTGAAATGATGAAAGCCGCTCTTCTTGAGCGGCTTTTGTTTTGTTCACCCTCTTTCCCCCTCAAAGTTCGTCGCGCCGCCATTTGCCGTGACTTAGCCGAAAAAAGGGCGCCGGCGGAAACGGGCTCATGCCGGCGTCGAGCCGCGCGCGCAACTCGTCCAGCACCAAACGCGTCACGCCGGGCAGGTCGAGTTTCCCCGCCTCGTCGAGCGGCGCCCAGACCAGTTCCACCAGTTCCGCTTCCCCATGGACGACGCCGTCGCGTTTCCCCGTCACATTTCCGGCGTCCGCCGCGAAAAAGCGGGTGTCGAATTTTTTGGGAAAAACCGGCGGGGTGATGGCGCGGGCGATGAAATGCAGCGCCTGGAGGTCGGGAAGGCAGTCAAAAGCGGCATAGGGACGCCAGACCGGGGGCGGCCTGTCCGGCCCGCCATAATCGCGCAAGCCCACCACGAGGCCAGTCTCCTCGAAGGTCTCGCGGATGGCGGCGAGCGCAAGGGCGCGGGCGAAGGTCGGGTCCGGATCGGCGCGGCCCTTGAGCAGCCGCGCCTCGACGCGCGCGTCGAGCGGCCCGGCGATATTCATGCGCCGGTCGCCCGGCTCCAGCCGGCCGCCGGGAAAAACGAATTTGCCCGGCATGAATTTCAGCGCCGCATGGCGCCGGCCCAGCAGGATTTTCGGATTTCTTGCGCCCATGCCGTCGATCAGGATCAGCGCCGCCGAATCGTGGGGCCGCGCGGCCCGCGCTTTCGCCTCGCCTGCCGTCGCGCTCATGCGCCCGTCCGCCGCCGCGAAGCCTTTGCCGGGGATTGTTTGGTTTTCGCCCGCGCCGCCTTGGTTTTCAGCGCGCCGGCGCGACCGACCCGCGGCTTGCCCCCGCTCAGCATTTCGAAGCGTAGCGCCCCGGCGAAAGGCGCGGCCTCGACGAGGCGCACCGTCACGGCGTCGCCCAGTTGAAAGGTTTCGCCGGTGCGCGCGCCGATCATGGCCATATGCGCCTCTTCGAAACGGAAATAATCCGCGCCGAGCGTCGCGGCCGGCACGAAGCCGTCGGCGCCGGTATCCGTCAGTTTCACGAACAGGCCGGAGGGCGTGACGCCGGCGACGCGGCCGTCGAAACGCGCGCCGATCTTGTCGGCGAGAAAGACCGCGATCAGCCTGTCGACGGTTTCGCGCTCGGCGGCCATGGCGCGGCGCTCGCAGGCTGAAATCCGCGCCGCGATCTCGGCGAGATGTTCGCGGCTCATGTCGGGCAGGCCGCCGGGACCGAGCTCGAGCGCCCGCACCAGAGCGCGATGGACGATCAGATCGGCATAGCGGCGGATCGGCGAGGTGAAATGGGCGTAGCGCCGCAGATGCAGGCCGAAATGGCCGTAATTCTCCGCGACATATTCGGCCTGGGCCTGGGTGCGCAGAACGATCTCGTTGACGACGTTCTCATGCTCCGTGCCGCGCACTTTGGCGAGAATGGCGTTGAACTGCATCGGCTTCAGAACCTGGCCCTTGGCGAGCTTGATCCCGATCGTCGCCAGGAATTCCGACAGCGCGTTGAGCTTCTCGACCGAAGGCTCGTCATGGGCGCGATAGATGAGGTGGGATTTTTGCGCTTCGAGCGTTTCGGCGGCGGCGACATTGGCGAGGATCATGAATTCCTCGATCAATTTATGGGAGTCCAGCCTCGGCGGCGTCAGCACCCGATCCACCGTGCCGTCGTCCTTAAGCAGAATCTTGCGCTCGGGCAGGTCGAGATCGAGCGGCGAGCGCCTTTCGCGCGCGATCTTCGTCGCCTCGTGCGCCCGCCACAAGGGCCGCAAGACCTCGTCGAGCAGCGGCCGCGTCGTATCGTCGGCGCGGCCGTCGATGGCGTCCTGCGCCTGCTGGTAGGAGAGTTTCGCCGCCGAGCGCATCATCACGCGATGAAAGCTGTGGCCGATCTTGTGGCCGTCCCGGCCAATTCGCATCCGGCAGGCCAGCGCCGGACGGTCCTCGCCCTGGCGTAGCGAACACAGGTCGTTGGAAATGCGCTCGGGCAGCATGGGCACGACGCGATCCGGGAAATAGACCGAATTGCCGCGATCCAGAGCCTCGCGGTCGAGCGCCCCACCCGGGCGCACATACCAGCTGACGTCGGCTATGGCGACGGTGACGACAAAACCGTCGGGATTGTCCGCAGAATCGTCGGGCGCGGCGTGGACGGCGTCGTCATGGTCCTTGGCGTCGGGCGGGTCGATGGTCACGAGCGCCAAGGAGCGCCAGTCCTCGCGCCGGAAACCTTCGGCCTCGATTCGCCCCGGTCTGGCCTGTTCCGACGCCTCGATCGTCTCGGCCCGGAACACGTCCGGCAGGCCATGGACGTTGATGGCGATCAGGCTGATCGCCTTTTCGCTGTTCATCGAGCCCAGCCGCTCGCGCACCTTGGCGACGGGCAAACCAAGCCGTCCGCGCGAAAGAGTTTCGACGCTGACGAGATCGCCGTCGCGGGCCTCGCCGCGGTCGGCCTCGGCGATGCGGAATTCCTTGTCGCGCAGCTTCTTGTCGACCGGCAAGATGCGCCCGCCCCCGCCGCGCGGGTCGTCGCGGAATATTCCCAGCACGCGCTTCGCCGCGCGTGAAAGAATCTTGACCACCCGGCCGGAATAGCCGGGGCCGCCGGCCTCGCGCGAAGGCGCAACGCGCAGCAGCGCGCGGTCGCCGATTCCCGGCGCAGGAGGACCATGACGCAGGCCGGGCCGCGGCTTTTTCGGCGCGAAAACAATGATGCGCGGCAGCGGCCCAAGCTCCTCCTCCCATTCGGCGGGCGTGGCGATCAGGTCGCCGTCGCGGTCGCGGGAGACGATGTCGGCGAGCACGATCTGCGGCAGGGCGCCTTTCTCGTGCAGACCTTTTGCCGAGCGTTTGATCTCGCCCTCGATCTCCAGCTCTTTCAGGATTTTCTTCAACAGAATCTTGTCGTCGCCGCGAATGCCGAAAGCGCGGGCGATCTCGCGCTTGCCGATCTTTTCGGGCGCCGCCTCCCCCGCCGCGCGCTCGCGGGCGATGAAGGCGAGAATGTCCTCGCGGGACGGCATGGGGGGCTTTTGGGGGGCGGGTCTTTTCGGCACGTTCGAATCATAGGATTTGTCGGACCAGCCGTCATCCACGAACTTCCGTCAACGTTTGGAAAAGCGCCCAGTCCCTCCCCTTCACGGGGAAATGGAACTTACAGCCGCCGGCAGATATCCATGGCGATGGCGTCGAAGGCCGCCGTCACGCCCTCGCCGGTCTTGGCGCTCGACAGCATCGCATGTTCGGACGGAAGGCCGCGACGGTCGAATTTCGTGAGGTCGGGAACGACCATATCGGTCTTGTTGACCACCGCCCGCACCGAGCGGCCGGGAAGCCGCGCCAGGAAATCGGCGGCGAGATCGAACATCCGTTCGATGGTGGACGGACGCGAGGCGTCGGCCACCACCAGGGCGCCTGAGGCGCCTGAGAGATAGAGCGATTTGAAAATATGGTGGCCGAAATCGCCGTCGGTGTCCCACAGCAGCAGGTTTGCGGTCACCGGCCCGGCCTCGGCGCTCAGGGTCAGCTGATGGGTCAGGATGTCCACGCCGATCGTGGTTTTGTAATCGGCGTCGAATTTGTTGAACATCAGCCGCTTGGCGAGCGACGACTTCCCGACGCCGATGTCGCCCATCAACATGACTTTGGCGGAAAATTTCAATTCCCTTGCTCCGCTTGCGGGACCAACTCGAAGACAACCCGGCGGTTACGGCGGCTGTCCGGCCCGTTTTCGGCGGCGATGGGCGATTCGGCGCCACGGCCTGCGGAGACAAGTTTACTGGAATCAACGCCTTGTGCAATCAGCGCGGCGACGGCGGCGTCGGCGCGCGCCTGCGAAAGTTTCATGTTGCGCCGGTTCGACCCCAGCCTGTCGGTATAGCCCGCAACGCGAAGGGCGGCGCCGCTCTCCTTCATCGCGAGCGCGAGCGCGGCGATCTGCGCTTGCGCCTTTTGCGGGTCGAGGAAATCCGTTCCGTCGTCGAACCAGATCGTCGTCGCGGCGGCGAGGCGCGCGAGGCGGGCCGCTGGCGTCGACGCCTGCGCTTGGCGCTCGGCCTCCGCGGATTCGAGGCGGGAAACCCTTCCCGTCAGGACCGCCGCGCGCGCGCCGTGCGCGGCAAGCGCCGCCTGCGTCTGGTCGCGCGGCGCGGCGGCGTCGAGGCTGGCCGCAGTTGCGACCCGCGCCACGCGCATGTCCAGCCGATAAGGCGTTCCGGCGCCGTCGATCGCGCGCTGGAGCGCCGTGAGATCGGCCTCGGGCGGCGCCAGCCCGATCAGCGTCGCGCGACGACGGGCGGACTCCAGCGTCAGTTTCAGCGGCCAGTCGTCGAGGCCGGGCTGCGCCGCTTTCGCCCGGGCGAACGCGGCGTCGAGCCGCCGCTGCCACAGAAAATTCCGCGCCGGCGCATAGGCCGCCCAGCCGATGAGCAGAAGCGCCAGAGCAGCCAGCGCCAGCTTGGGCGCCTTTCCGCCTTTCGCCGGCGAAGCCTCCGCGAAATCGGCGGCGACCGCGGTCAGCGACGCCGCGTCCGGCCCGGCGGGCGCGGTCGAAACCAGGGCGAGCAGCGCCGCGTCCATCCGCGCCTCGTCGCCCGGGCGCGGCTCGCCCAAAAACTCGGCGGCGACGATGAGCCGCGCCGAGGCGCGCAGCAGCAGCCGGCTCGCGCCCATGTCGAGCCTGCGCAATTCGCCATGCTCGCGGGCAAAAGCTTCCGCCGCGAACTGGCTGATCGCGGCGAGCATCCCGCCGATCATTTCATCCTGCGAATTCGGGGCGCTGTCGGCGGGCCAATGGGCGAGCAGCCGCCCGCTGTCGCGCTCCAAAGCCAGGATGCGGCGCACGCGCGGGCGCTGCGCGGCCTCGATCAGGATTTCCGCGAGCGGCCGCCCGGTCAGCAGGGCGCGCAGGCGCAGCCGCCACAGCCTCGTCGACAAGAGCTGGTCGAGCCGGGCGTCGATATTCTCGACCAGCGTACGGAAGGCGTTGGCGACGGCGGCGGCGACCAGCCGCCCGGTGATCGGATAAAGCGCCTCCACCATCATGTCGCGCGAATTGGCGATTTCCGAGCGGATCGCGGCGACCACCAGAGGCGCCAAAGCCTGCGACATTTCGCGATGGCTGGCGACTTCGGCGCGGCGCAGCGCGCCGGCGAGGATTTCCGCCGTCGCCGCCTCCAGCCGCGCGTTGTCGCCGAGTCGGGCCGCCAGCGCCTCGGTGCGCTGCTGAAGCGCGTCGAGCCGCGACTGCTCGTTGCGAAACAGCAGCTGTTTCAGCAGGCCGAGCTCCGCGGACGACGCTGCCCCGCTCCCGGGCGCCGCTTCTTCACTCTCGACTTCCGGCTTCGCCGGCGCCGCCATTTCAGCGCGCCTTGCCCGAGGCGCCCATGTTGCGCACCGCCGCGCCGAGATTGGCGATGGCCGCGCCGATGTCGTCGACCGAGGTCAGCCGCTTCTGTTCGACATCGCGGGCGAGCGTCTCGATCCGGCTTTCGAGATCGGCGAATTTGGCGGCGAGATCGGCGCGCAAATCCGAAACCAGCTTTTCCAGCTTGTCGTCGATCTGCCCGAGGCGCGTGTCGGTCGCCCGCCTGTCGGCCCCGAACAGGAGCTCGCGCACCTGGTTGATCGTATCGGCCTCGACCGCCGCAGCGCCTTCGAACGCGTCGCTTTTCCCAGAATTGTTTTTCATCCCCGTCTCCGACCAAGCCCGTCGAACGCCCTCCGTCCAGCCGAATCCGGGCTCTCCATTCATTTCTAAGACCGAAGAAAAGGGCGCGGCAAGAGGCGCCGGCGCGAACTTTCGTCCTTCTTCATCGCGCCAATTCATCGCGCCAGGGCGCCGGCGCGCGCCGCGAGCGAACGGGCGCAGGCGCGCGCCAGGCTTTGGAGGTGTTGATCGCGCCCGAAGTCGCTTGCCGCAGGCGCGGCCCAAGCTTAGCATGAACTAAAGACGCGGATCCGGGCGTTGCGACCCCAATGGATTCGGACTCAAAATCGATTTCCAGCCGGAAAAGAGCCCATGGCGCATAGTTTTGTCACGCGCAAGACCATCGAGGATCTGCGCGATCGGAGCGACGGCGCGATCCATGGCGTCGGCTTCACCCGCAGCCTCGGCGTGGTTTCGCTGACGGCGATGGGCATCGGCGCGATCATCGGCGTGGGGATTTTCGTGCTCACCGGCGCGGCGGCGGCGCGCTATGCCGGCCCCGCCGTGGTCCTGTCCTTCGCGCTGGCCGGATTCGCCTGCGCCGTGGTCGCTTTGTGCTATGCGGAACTGGCGGCGTTGATCCCGGTTTCGGGCAGCACCTATTCCTATGTCTACGCCGCGCTGGGCGAGATTTTCGCCTGGATGATCGGCTGGGATCTGGTGCTGGAATACGCCATGGCCGCCGCCACCGTGGCGGTGGGCTGGTCGGGCTATCTGGTCAGCCTGCTGGCGAATCTCGGCCTGCGTCTGCCGCCGCAATTCACCGCCCCGCCCGGCGCTGCGACCGCCGTCGCCGGCGTGACCGGGCTGGTCAACATTCCGGCGGCGGCCATTGTCGTCGTCATCACCGGCCTGCTCATCCTCGGGACGAGGGAATCGTCGCGGGTCAACAATGTCATGGTCGGTTTCAAGCTGGCGGTGGTGCTGATCGTCATCGTCGCCGGCGGGCTTCATGTCGTTCCCGCCCATTGGACGCCGTTCATTCCGCCAAATTCCGGCGAATTCGGCCATTTCGGCTTCAGCGGCGTGCTGCGCGGCGCGGCGGTGGTGTTTTTCGCCTATATCGGTTTCGACGCCGTCTCGACCGCGGCGCAGGAGGCGCACGACCCGCAACGCACGGTCCCGATCGGCCTGATCGCCTCGCTCGCCATTTGCACCGTCCTCTATATCGGCGTGGCGGCGGTGCTGACCGGCGTGGTTCCCTACCAGCAGCTCAACCGGCCCGACCCGATTTCCGCCGTCATCGACGTCATCGGCCTGCCCTGGCTCGCCATCGCCGTGAAATTTGCGATCATCGCCGGCCTGACCACGGTCATTCTGGTCCTGCTTTTCGGTCAGGCCCGCATTCTGTACGCCATGGCCAAGGACGGCTTTCTGCCCGCCTTTTTCTCGCGCATCCATCCGCGCTTCCACACCCCGGCGGGCAGCCAGGCCCTGATCGGTCTGGCGGTCGCCGTCGTCGCCGGGCTGTTCCCCATCGACCTGCTCGGAGAACTGGTCAGCATCGGCACGCTGGCGGCTTTCGCCCTGGTCTGCATGGCGATCATCCATCTGCGGCGCAGCAATCCCGACGCGCCGCGTCCGTTCCGCGTTCCGGGCTCGCCGGCGCTCCCCATCGTCGGCGTGCTCGCCTGCCTCGGCCTGATGGTCGGCCTGCCCTGGCAGACCTGGACCAGGCTGGTGGTCTGGCTGATCATCGGCATGGCGCTCTATCTGACTTACGGCCACCGCAACGCGCGCAAAAGCCGATCCGCCGGAGGTTAGAGCGTTTCCCATCCGTCTTGGCGCATTCTGCCGAGGGATTTTGCCCCGGCGCCAGGAGCGTGGCGCAAGGCGTGTCGCGGACACGGCTAAGCCGCGCGACGCCGCGCCGGGGCAAAGCCCCGGCCCCCCGAACCGGGATGTTTCCCGGTTCGCCGTTCGAGGACGAGACCAAGTCGGATACATCCGACTTGGGCGGGGTTCGCCTTTGACGGCCGCCCGGTGCGTTGCGAACCTTGGCCGTGTCCTCGACACGGCCTGCGGCCCGCGCCTTCCGGATCGCCTCGCCAAAGGCGAACAGAATGCGTCAAGACGGGTGGGAAACGCTCTAAATTGGCGGCGGCCTCGTGAGCAATCCTTGCTTCTAAGGCGGCCGCCACGATGACGGGCGCTGCTCTCCGCGCGCCTGAGTCGAGACGATCGTCGCTTTTTGCGCCTTTCTCGACGCGGCGCAGGTGACCTCTCCGGCGCAAAGCGTTATAACCCGAAACGGTCGGAGTTCCTGACGGAGTTGCTCAATGTCCCGCCTGTTCGCCCTGTGTCTTGCAACCGCTCTAACCTGCGCCGGAGCCGCGGTCGCGCCGATGACCGCCTATGGCCAGGACGTCGGCGTCTGGCCGCCGAATCCGTCGCCGGTCGAAAGCGTTGGCTACGCGCTGACGTCTGTGGGCGGCGTATTGACCAATCCCTGTTTCTTCGGCGGTTGCCGTTACGATTCTCGCGACGCCTGTTATCCCGGCCGCTCCTGCAGCGGAAGCTGGGGCGGCGTGACGGCGGCGGACGAGCGCTCCACCACGAGGGCGTACCGGGCGCTTTCCAACCTGGCTTCCAAGATGGCCGCCGAAGGGGCGTCTGTTCCGATCACCATTGATGTGGAAAGCGAACCAAGCGGGCCCCGCCACGTCAGGCGCGCGCGTCACAAGGCGCCCGAGTGACCGCTTGCGGCCGGAAAGGCTCCGGCCGCGCGGGCGAAATGCATTTGTTCCTTCACCCCAGCTTCGCCAGTCCGGGGAAGGTCTGCAACAGCCAGAAACTGACGTTCTGGAAGCCGCCGGTCAAAAACAGCACGCCGGTCGCCACCAGGAGCACGCCGACCACGCGCTCGACCTTGCCGAAATGCGCCTTGAACCGGCGCAGGAAATGGACGAAAGGCTCCATCGCCAAAGCCGCGAGCAGGAACGGAACGCCAAGACCCAGCGAATAGGCCGCAAGCAGCACCGCGCCCTGCCCGACCGATTCCTCCGAAGACGCCACCGCGAGAATGGCGGCGAGGATCGGCCCGATGCAGGGTGTCCAGCCGAAGGCGAAGGCGAGGCCCATGACATAGGCGCCCCACAGCCCGACCGGCTTTTCCACGCTCACCCTTTTCTCGCGATAGAGCAGGCTGAGCTTGAAAACGCCGAGAAAGTGCAGGCCCATGGCGATGATGGCGACGCCGGCGAGCGCGGAAAGCAGGGGCAGATGGGCGCGCACCGTCTCGCCCACCGCCGAGGCGGTGGCGCCGAGCATGACGAAAACCGTGGAAAAGCCCAGGACGAACAGGACCGCCGCCATCAGCGTGTCGCGCCGCGCCCGCCTTTCGCCGCCTTCGACCAGCTCCTCCAGCCCCGTGCCGGCGATGAAGGTGAGATAGGGCGGCACCAGAGGCAGCACGCAGGGGCTCAGGAACGACAGGAGCCCGGCGGCGCCGGCGGCCGAAATCGTCACATTGCTGGTCATTTTTTCTCCGTTCCGGCCTCGGGGCCTCGAATCCCGCCGTCGAGGCTTATACGATAGAATTTGGTGGAAGTTTCAATTCGAAAGGCCGCGCGATGCGCAACCTGATCACCGATGTCGCCGGCGTCAAGGTCGGCTCGGCCCATGACCCGAAACTCGCCTCCGGAGTCACGGCGCTGATTTTCGACGCGCCGGCGGCGGCCTCGCTCGCCATTTCGGGCGGCGCGCCGGGCCTGCGCGACGCCGCCCTGCTCGAAGCCGACATGACGGTGCAGCAGATCGACGCGCTGGTCCTCTCCGGCGGCTCGGCTTTCGGGCTCGACGCGGTCGGCGGCGTCCAGTCCGCCTTGCGTGCGGCGGGCCGCGGCTTCGAGGTCGCCGGCCAGCTCGTGCCGATCGTTCCGGGCGCCATATTGTTCGACCTCGTCAACGGCGGCGACAAGAACTTCTGGGGCGAGCCGACCTATTGGCGGCTGGGGAAGGAGGCCGCGCAAGTAGCCTTGAATTCGGCCGCGCTGGATTTCCGGCTCGGCAGTTTCGGGGCCGGCCATGGCGCGACCCTTGCCGATCTCAAGGGCGGCCTCGGCTCGGCCAGCGCCATGACCGAGGACGGTTTCTGCGTCGGCGCGCTGGTGGCGGCCAACGCCGTCGGCCAGGCGACCATCGGCGAAACCCCGCATTTCTGGGCCGCGCCCTATGAGCGCGACGGCGAATTCGGCGGCCTCGGCTGGCCCGCCAGACTGCCCGAGGGCGCGCTGGCGCTGAAGATGAAGGGCGCCGAGCCAAGAAACACCAATATCGCCATTGTCGCCACCGACGCCGCCCTGACCAAGGCGCAGGCCAAACGCATGGCGATCATGGCGCAGGACGGCCTCGCGCGCGCCTTGCGCCCGGTCCACGCCGCGATGGACGGCGACACGGTTTTCGCCGCCGCCACCGCGCGGGCGAAGGGCGAAATCGACCCGATCGCCCTGACTCGCATCGGCGCCCTCGCCGCCGATTGCCTCGCCCGCGCCGTGGCCCGCGCGGTCTTTGAAGCCGAGCCCCTGCCCTTCCCCGGCGCGCTGCCGAGCTGGCGCGGAAAATTCGCGCGATACCCCCCAACAGAAAAGCACCCCAAAAAACCCCCCCCCAACAAAAAAAAAAACCCACCCCCCCCCCCCCCCCCCCCCCCAGCCCCCCCCCCAACACCCCCCCCCCCCAAACAACCCCCCCCCCCCCACACCCCCCCCCCCCCCCCCCACACCCCCCACCCCCCCCACCCCCCACCCCCCCCCCCCCCCCACCACACACAAACTACCCCCCCCCCTCTCTCTCAAACCGCCCCAAAACAACCCCGCCCCCCACAACGCGCACACCCCCCAACAACACACGCGCGAGACCCCCCCCCCCCCCCCCTCCCCCCCCCCCCCCCCCCCCCCCCCCCCCCCTCCCGCGCAACACACCCCCCCCCCCCCCCCCCCCCCCCCCCCCCCCCCCCCCCCCCCCCCCCCATTGAGTTCTCGCCACGCCGCCATGTGACGCGACCGCCGGCGCGGCGACCGCGGGCGCCGCGCCGGCATAGGACACCCAGACATTCGGATCTTGCTGCGACTGGCGCTTGATGTAGCGATAGCCCGTCGCGGTCCAGGGGCGGATGCGGTCGGTCAGGTTGTCGAGGATGAAATCGCCGTGGTCGGTCTTCACCGTCAGGATGGCGTGGCCCTGGCCCTCGAGATCGCGGACGATGGTCATCAGCACAGCCTGCCGTGGAAAACCGCGTTCGATCAGGAGCTTGCGCTTGTAGAGCGCGTAAATCTTGCAATCGCCCTTGCCGTCGGTGGGGTAATCCCAATGGTCGAGCATCGTGCCCCAGTGATCGTAATTGGAGACCGGCTCGATCGCGGAATTGACCCGACGGTTGATCTGGTTGAGCGTGCGCCAGGCTGCGGCGTTCAGCGCCACGTCGCGCGCGGGCAGAGCCGGCTGCGAACATTCGCGCGGCCGGCGCTGGCAGAAATCGACCCAGCCATAGGGGATCGAGGTTTCGCCGCCGACCAGGGCGAAGCTGCTGGCGGGCAAGGCGCCGCCGGCCTGCGCCACGCCGCCGGCGAGCGCCAGCGAAACCAAAAGGAAGAAGGCTGCACTGCGCGACATGACCCGTCTCGCGTCCCGTTGCGACGGACCCGAAGGAATCCGTTCTTGTCGGGAGCGATGGTCGGCGCGGCGGGTTGCGGGCCGAAAAAAGGAAAAACACGCATTTTAATCAAATACCGCCCGGAGCACGCTGTTTCCTTTCGTGATTTACGCCGGGTGAAGGCTCGGCTCCCGATTGACGGCAAGGAGGCAAGGGATCATTCGCCATGCACGGCGAGCCAGAGGGTCGGGCGGTTCGGATCGGTCCAGGCGACGCGATGGCGGACATGGGCCGGGATTTCGAGGTAATCGCCGGGGCGCAGCAGGCGCGGCGCGTCCTCGCCCTCGATCAGCAGCTCCGCCGCGCCGGACAGCACGGCCACCCATTCCGTCCGGGCCTGATCGTACCAGAAGCCGGGCGGGCTCGCCTGCCCCTGCGAGACGATCCGCTCCACCCTCGCGCCGGGAAAGGCGGCGAGAGCCTGCGTGACTTCATCCCGCGAGGCGTCGGGAAGATCGGCGAAGAAATTGCCCGCCTTGATCATGGCCAGAAAAGAGCCGCCGCCGCGCCGACCGCGCCGATCGCGGCCACGCTCATGGCGAGAAAAACCATCACCGCGAGGCGCGGGCCGCGCAGGCGCAGCGGCGGCGCGAGCGCCTTGGCCGCCAGCGCGATCAACAGGCCGACGATCAGCGGGAACAGCAAGGCGTTGGCGACCTGGGTCGCGATATTCAGCCAGACCAGATCGCGCGAAGCTGCGACCAACGCCGCCGCCGCGCCGACACTGGCGACGTAAAGCGCCATGAAGCGCCGAGAGTCGAACAGGCCGGCCTCGGCCCCGTGCGATTTCCGGCCGGGGGGCGAAAGGACTTCGGCGACGCCCCAGGACAGGGCGAGCGAGGCGACGATCGCCGCTGCGAAGGACGCCCCCAGCACGCCGAGACTATAGACCAGCAGCGCATTGTCGCGCCCGAGCACGCCGATCAGGGCCTCGCCGACCTCGCCGATGCTGGCGAGGCTGCGACTGCGGTCGCCGGCGTAAAGCGCCGCCGCCGCCGCGACCAGCACCGCGCCGGTCAGCGCCTGGGTCAGGACCGCGCCCACCGCCGTGTCCGCCCGCACCGCGCCGAATTCCTCCGGCGCGATCTTGCGCCGCACGGTGGCCGCCTGCTGGTAATAGATCATCCAGGGATTGAACACCGCGCCAACGATGGCCGCCGCCAAAAAGAGGAAATTGGGATCGGCGATCGGCGCGTGGAAAAAATCGCGAACCACCGCCATCGGATGGGGCCGGACCTTCCAGGCGACGACCAGGAAGGCGCATTCGAACAGGCCGATGGCCAGCGCGCCCCGCTCGACCTTGCGATAGGAGCCGGTCGCGGCGACGGCCAGCAGGGCGAAGGCGGCGGCGGGCAGCGAAATGACGCGCGGGACGCCATAAAGCTCTCCGACGCCCGCGACGCCGGTGAATTCGGTGACCAGAGTGCCGAAAGTCGCCAGCGCGAGGCCCGCCAAGGCCAGCAGCGCCACCCGCTTGCCGAAACGCGCGCGGACCATTTCGCCAAAGCCCTGGCCGGCGAAAACACCGAGTCGCGCCGCCAGCTCCTGCACCAGATAGAGCGCGGGGATCAGCGCCAGAATCAGCGGCAGCAGGCGAAAGTTCCAGCGCGCGCCGGCCTGGGCCGCGACTACGACATTTCCGGCGTCGGTGTCGGCGAGCATCACCAGCAGGCCGGGCCCCCAGGCCGCCAGATGGTGAAGAATGTCGCCGCGTCTCGCGCCGCCGCCGCCCGCTTCCAAATCCATCCCGCGCTTTCGGTCTCTCGCGCGTCAGTTGACGGCCAGGATCACCTGGCTCGGATCGACAGTCGCCACGGCCCTTGCGCCCATCACGAGGCCGAGATCTTCCACCAGCTGACGCGGCGCCACGGCGTGTAGCGTCTTGCCGTGGCCGATGTCCAGCCGAATTTCGCTGTTGCGCTCGGCGTCCGTGCGCTCCACCACCTCGCCGGGGAAGCAATTGCCGCCGGCTTCCGGCTTCACGCCCCCAGGCGCGTGAAGCCGGAAGAACGGGGCCTTGACCAGCGCCAGGACTTTCCTGCCCGGCGCGAGTTCGAGTTCGTCGGCGGCCGAATTGGTGACGATCGCCAGCATGGTTTTGTCTTCCCCGAATTTCAGGACGACCTCGACATCGACTGTCCAGCGCTTCACCTCACTGACTTCGGCCTGGAAGACGTTGCGGGTCGAGATCCGGACGCCGAGCGCCCAGAGCAGCGCTTCTTCCTGCCCGGCGAGCCCTTCCTCCGCGATGAGATTCGAAATGCGCGAGAGCTTGTCCTCCAGTCGACGGAAGGTCGCGATCAGGCGGCGGCCCTCCTCGGTGACCTCGGCGCCGCCGCCGGAGCGCCCGCCGGGCCGGGTGCGAAAGGCCGGCGTCGGCAGCAGATTGTTTACCGCATTCACCGAATCCCACGCCGTCTTGTAACTGAATCCGGTCGCGTGAGCCGCCTTGGCGATGCTGCCGAAATCGGCGACCTTTTCGAGCAGCCCGATCCGATCGTGGCCGACAAGGAAACGCCCGTCGCTGTGCAGCGCGAGCAGAGCGCTGATCTTGTTGCCCGTCATCTCGAACTAGCCCTTTCCGCACCGGAAGCGCCGAAACCTTTGGCGCCGAAACCTTTGGCGTCGCAAGCCTTTCGCGCCATCCGTGCGCGACCGACGCCGGCCCGATGCGCCCTGCGCGGCTCAAGGGCGTCCGGTCAGGTCATTCTAGCGCACCCGCGACCAAGCGCCATCCCGGCGCGCCTAAAATGACGGCCGACGGGTGGCGGCGCGAGGGCCTGCGCGGCGCAAAACCCCATTTTGTCCCGAAGGCTCGAACCGCGCCATGACGAAGGCGGCTTTAAAATGCAGCCAAGCTCCGTAATGACCCATTAATTGCCCTCTGGTTGCATGAGCGCAGAGCAGATTGCCGCCACCAAACATCCTGGCTCCTCCGTAAGGAAACGCCCGTGAACCAATTGATCCGAAATTTCATTGCCGACAAAAGCGCGGCTTCCGCGATGGAATACGCCCTGCTGGGCGTGTTTATCGCCATCATCATCGTCACCGGCATGAGCTATGTCGGAACCCAGCTGAACCAATATTATTCGAGCGTCGCCAATGACATCTAGAGCCGCGCGACGACATGCGCCCGCGATCCGTGATGGGCTTTACCCGGGCGCAACGGTTCGCGCGCGTTTTTTTTCAAAAGGGTCGCGCAACCCCTGTTGATGAATTGGCGCTCGCTTGAAATCGCCTATTGACGCGAGAAAAAAAGGTGGCACACTCTTCAATGTTGCAGCCTTGATCCAAAGACGTGCGGGACCGCTTTGAGACCAGGGAAAGCGCCGGCAGGCTATGAACCTGCCAGGTGAGCAATGGCCCGATCGATACGATCAATAGAGCGACAAGACTTAAAACGCCTTTGTCCCTGTGATTGTTCGACCAACCGAAACCAGTCGCGGTCGCTTGCTTTGCATGAGCTTTGGCGCATTTGCACAATGCACGGAGCGCAAGGTGGGCCTGCGGTGAGGATCGGGACGGGGGGAAGGATGACTCCACCTCAGTTCGCCAGTTCCGGCGCCACTCGCCTGGGCGCAGCGTTTTGACGCTACCGCACGGCGGCAATGCGGAAATGGCTTCATCGACGGGAGACGCCAATCATCGCAGCAATTCGAGCTTCATAGCGGAAATTTCCGCACAGACATCTGATCATCATCGGACTTCGCATTGAGCGAAAAAAGGGCCCCGTGCGCAGCATGCGACGGGGCCGCACTTTTTTGGACGCCTTCCGGGATCGAGGCGAAAATCACGCCGGGCGAAAGATCTGATCGGCGCGCGTCTCGAAGGCCGAGGCGAATTTCCTGAAGGCGACATCGAACATCGAGCCCATCAGCGTCGCCAGCATCCGGTTGCGGAATTCATAGGCGATGTAGAATTCGATCCGGCACTTGCCGTCCTCGGCGTCGCTGAACCGCCAGACATTCTCCAGATGGCTGAACGGCCCGTCGATATATTCGACGGTGATTCGCCGTCCCGCGCGATCAAGCGTCACCCGGCTGGTGAATCGCTCCCGAATCGCCTTGTAGCCGACCTCCATCTCGGCCACCGCGACCTCGGCGCCCTCGGCGCCGGCAAAACGCCGGCGCACCCGCAAAGTCTGACAGAGCGGGACAAATTGCGGATAGGATTCGACGTCGGCCACCAGATCGAACATCTGCTCCGGCGTGTGATTCACCAAATGGCTGGTGCGGAAGCTCGGCATGGCGCCCTCACCCGCGCTCGGCGCGACGGCGGGCGCGCAGGCGTTCGAAATCCTCGCCGGCGTGATGCGACGAGCGCGTCAGCGGCGAAGCGGCCACCAGCAGAAAGCCCTTGGCGTAGGCGATCGATTCATAGGCCTTGAACTGCTCCGGCCGCACGAACTCCTTGACTGGATGATGCTTTCTGGTCGGCTGCAGATATTGGCCGACGGTCAGGAAATCGACCTCCGCCGAGCGCAAGTCGTCCATCAATTGCAGGACCTCGTTGCGCGTCTCGCCCAGGCCCAGCATGATCCCGGACTTGGTGAAAATATGAGCGTCCAGCTCCTTGACCCGCTGGAGCAGGCGCAGGGAGTGGAAATAGCGGGCGCCCGGCCGCACCGTGAGATAATTCGACGGCACGGTTTCGAGATTGTGGTTGAACACGTCCGGCCTGGCCGCGACGACCAGCTCCAGCGCGCCCGGCTTGCGCAGGAAATCGGGGGTCAGAATCTCGATCGTCGTTTCCGGGCTCGCCGCGCGGATCGCCGCGATCACCGCCGCGAAATGAGCGGCGCCGCCGTCGTCGAGATCGTCGCGATCGACCGAGGTGACGACGACATGTTTCAGGCCGAGCCGCGCCGTCGCCTCGCCGATATGGGCGGGCTCGCCCGCGTCGAGCGGCGCGGGCAGGCCGGTCTTGACGTTGCAGAAGGCGCAGGCGCGGGTGCAGACGTCGCCCATGATCATGAAAGTGGCGTGCTTCTTGTCCCAGCACTCGCCCATATTCGGGCAGCCGGCCTCCTCGCAGACGGTGACCAGCTTGTTGGCCTTGACGATGGCGTTGGTCTCCGCCCAGCCGGCCGAACCCGGCGCCTTGACGCGAATCCATTCCGGCTTGCGCAGGACGGGCTGATCGGGCCTGTGGGCTTTTTCCGGGTGGCGCGGCCGCGATTCGTCCTTCGCACGGCGATCGGCATTGAAAAGGTCGAATATGACAGGCATCATGCGCTTCCAAAAATCTGTCGGATTTCCAATAAACTCTATTCCGTGCGCCCGCAACGGAGCGCCTGCCCGGCCTGCCGCCACGGGTCAACGCCTGAGGCCCCAGCATCGTTCATGCGCCATTCACGATGGGCCACGGAAATTTGACGGCAACGCCACGCAAAGAGAATCGTCATGCGCTTTTCACCACTTGCCGCCATTCTCGGGGCCTTCGCGCTACTCGGCGCCATGACCGCTCCCCTGTCCGCCCAGCAGCTCGAAAAGCGCATCGCGCTCGTCCTCGGCGATGGCGCCTACGCGAACGGCGCCCTGGTGACCGGGCCCAACGACGCCGGCCTCGTCGCCCAGACCCTGCAATCCGCCGGATTCGACGTCACCGGCGCGCGCGACCTCAACACCCAGGGAATACGCGACGCCCTGCGTGAATTCGTCGCAAAGGCCCAGACTTCGGGACCCGACACGGTGGCGATGATCTATTTCGCCGGCTATGGGCTGCAATCCGACGGCGAAAACTATCTCGCCGGCGTCGACGCCGATATCGCCAACGCCAGCGACGTCGCCATCAACGCGGTCCGGCTCTCCGACTATCTCAAACCCCTGGCCGCGCTGCCCCTGAAGGCGCGGATCGTGGTGCTCGACGCCGCGCGCAAGAACCCGTTCGTCACCACCGGCCAGCCTCTGGCGGGCGGCCTGGCGCTGATGCAGCCGGACGACGGAACGCTCATCGCCTTCAACGCCGCCCCGGGCACGATCGGCCCCGAAGAGCCGGGCCCCTATGGCGTCTACGCCCGGGCCCTGGTCGAAATGATCAAGGCCGGCGGCGCGCCGGTCAACGAAATGTTCGAGCGCGTCCGCATGCGGGTCAGCGAAGCGACGAAAGGCGGCCAGATTCCGTGGGACGCCTCGCGCATATCGGCGCCCTTCGAGTTTTTTGCCCATACCGCCGCGGCGCCGGCCGACCAGCGCGACCAGTTCGCCGAACTGACGACCAAGCCGGTCGCCAGCTTCAGCGCCGATGACGCCTTTCAGGCGGCCCTCGCCCGCGACACCCTGCAGGGCTATGAGGACTTCCTCGCCGCCTATCCGAACGATCCCCTCGCCGCCCGCGTTCGCGTGATCGTCGCCGCCCGCCGCGAGGCGATCATCTGGCGCGAAACCACCGCCCTCGGCACGTCGCGCGCCTATTGGTCCTACCTGTCGCACTATCCGCACGGCTGCCACGCCAATGAGGCCCGCCTCGCGCTGGGCCATCTCGACGTCGCCGTCGAGCCGCCGGCGAACTACGAGGCCGTGACCTATGACGTGCCGCCCCCGCCGCCGACCGAGGTCGTCTATGTTTCGCGGCCTGTCGTCTATTTCGACGATCCGATCTGGGCTTTCGCGCCGCCGCCCCCGCCGCCGTTCGCCTATTTCGGTCCTGCGCCGTTCTGGTTTGCGGCCTATCCGCCCCCGCCCCCGCCCTTCGCCGCCTTCGTGCTGCCCATCCCGACCTATTATCCGGTCGCGGCCTGGGTCGGCGCGCCGGCCTATATCGCGCCGGGGCCGGCCAATATCTACGCCACGAACATTCACAACACCGTCGTCGTCAACAATGTCAGCAACAGCGTGACGATCACCAACGCCGCCGGCCAGAACGTTCCGGTTTCGCCGGGCGTCGCCGCCGCGGGCGCGGCCGGAGGATTGCATCCGGGCTTCGCGGGAGGGTTGCATCCGGGCGTGGCGGCGGCGGCTGTCGCCCTGCCCGCCGCAATCGCCGCGCATGCCGCCGGTCGGATTTCGCCCGCAACCCCCGCGGCGCTCGCGCCCGGTCACGCTTTGCCGCACACGCTGCCGGCGGCCCCCGCCAGGCTTGCGCCCATCGCCGGGCCAAGGGCGGCTCCGGGGCTGCGCGGCGCGGCGACCGTGGCGCCCGCCGGCAGAACAGGCCCGGCGAATAGCGCGATTCATCCGGCGACGCCTGCGGCGGCGCACGCCGCGCCAACCGCGAATCCGCGCGCGGCGGCGACCCATGCAGGGACAAGGGCCGCGCCGGCGCTGCACGCGGCGCCGATCCGTCCCGCGGCGCATGCCGGCGCCCCATCCCGCGGCGCATGCCGCAGCGCCCCGGCCGGCCCCGCATTTCGCCGCGCCCCGGCCAGCCCCGCATTTCGCCGCGCCCCGGCCAGCCCCGCATTTCGCCGCGCCCCGGCCAGCGCCGCATTTCGCCGCGCCCCGGCCGGCGCCGCATTTCGCCGCGCCACGGCCAGCCCCGCATTTCGCTGCGCCGCGGCCGGCCCCGCATTTCGCCGCGCCGCGGCCAGCCGGGCCGCGCCCCAGCGGCGCCGCGGCGGCGGCGGCGGCGGAAAGCCGCGCTTTTAAAGGTGCGGCCGGCCCGCGACCGGGCGCCTGATCCCGGCCGCGCGGTCGCTGGCGTCTAGCCGCAGCGCCAGGGTCATATCGCCTTCCGGCCGGCCCGAAGATGTCCTGCGCCAGCGATCGCTCATCGCCGTCCTCGTCACGACTGACCGGGGGCGGCTCGGGCGTTCGCGCTTTCGCGCAAGCGCAGCGCCGGAATTTCCGGCCTGCGCGGGATGGCGCTGATCTCCATGGTGAATTTGCGCCGGATGGCGCTGGCGAAATCGCCATAGCCATGGGCGGGGAGCAGAAAGGCCGCCACTCCGCCGATCACATATTTTCGGTACCAGGGCTCCAGCGTCTGAAACGCGCCGACGTTGTGCAAACGGTTCTCGAACGGCCGTCCCGGCGCCCGGAAGGCGCCGGCGCGCAGCGGCTCGTTGGGATCGCCTTCGCTGATCGGCAGGCCGTTGATCGTCATGCCGGTCGCCGCCAGTTCGTCGCGCATCGCGCCGGTCGCGTCGTCGCCGTCGCAATTGTCGACCCCGTCGCCGGACACGTCCATGACCACGCGGCTCGCCTTGACCGGCAGGGTCGGGGCGACGAGATCGTGCACATAAGCCATCATATGGGCGACGCAGGTGAATTCGCCCGGCGCGCGCGGCGTGCGGCGCACCTGCGCGGCGAGCGCCAATATGTCCGCTCGCGAGGCGAGGCGCGTCCACGGAATGACCGCCTTCGCCCCTTCCGACCATTCGACCATGGTGAACATGATGCCGCCACGGGGCCCGCCCAGGATTGCGGCGGCGACGACGGGATCCTCCAGCGCCCTGGCGACGCCATCCATCTGCAATCGATAGCGTTGCGCGTTCACCGAACCCGACACGTCGATGGAGACGATCAGCGCGACATCGACCGGCGCGTCATTCGCGGCGGCGTGCGCCAGGACGCGACCGGCCCAAAAAATCGCCAGCGCCGAAAACAGACACGGAAGAACCGCCCGCATCGAAATCTCCAGGGCGCCAATTGAAATCGTCCAGTCGCCGCGCCGCCGCCAGCATGGGCGCGGCCGCGCCGCTCGGCAAGTCCGACCAAGTTTGGATTTTGTCGCGGCGGGCGGCCCGTTATCATGGCGCGTCCAACCGCAATCGCGACGCCCGCGCGCGGGCCGGGAAGAATGAGAATGGAGAAGGACGAAGGCCTTCCGGCGCATCCTGTGCGCAAGGCCGTCACCGCCGCGCTTGGCTTGCTTATCCTCGCGTCGACGCCCCTTGGGGTTACGCCGACACGTCATTAAATCTCGATTTGGCGTGATGATATCACTTTGCGCGCAATGCGCGCCCCGCGCCAAAAATGGGGCGGAAAAAGGGGATTCCGTAAGGTGGCGCCATAACCGGTGGGCGCGGAGACCATCGGTCCCTTTCAAGGGCCGATGGTATGAGTGGTCTGGCCCAGGTTCCGCTCGTTCGGAAGGCGATCATGACGCCATCAACGCCTTCCCTGTCGCTTCTCCTGGATTCCCGCAGGCGTCCTGATTTGACGGCGATCACTCGGTGAGAACAGCGGTCACGCGAAGCTGTCCTTCCCGTCGCAGCACGCGCAGGGAGACCTCTTCGTCGTGACGACCGATGGCGAGATCGACGCTGGAATTTCCAAGACGAAGCTGACGCAGAGATGACTTCGTCAAGGAATGACGGGAGCCGGGGATTGATCAGCCGGATTTCGTTCATCTCGGGATTAAAGCTGAGCCCAAGCGACGCCTGAAGCAGCGCGAAGGGCGTCGCCGCGGCCCAGGCTTGCGGCGCGCAAGCGACAGGATACAGCGTCGGACCGCGCCCACGCCGGCGCTGGAAGCCGCAAAACAACTCCGGCAGGCGGAAGATGTCCATGTAAGTCGCCGCGTCGAACATGCCCTTGAACACGCGCTCGATCGGACGCGGCAAGCCATTGCGCGCGAAGCCAAGCGCAATCATGGCGTTGTCATGCGGCCACACCGAGCCGTTGTGATAGGACATCGGATTGTAGCGCCGTTCTTCCTGCGACAGCGTGCGAATTCCCCACCCGGAAAAAAAGCCTGGGCGCATAAGGCATTCGGTCACTGCCGACCGCGCGGGCGCGTGAGGCGATGCCCGTGAAAAGAACCTGCCCGGCGTTCGATGTGCGGATTTTGCATTGTTTCTTCGCTCCGTCGAGCGCAAGCGCATAGGTTCCTATTTCCGGACACCAGAAGGCTTCCTCGAAACGGACAGCAAGCTCGCATCGCCTGTCTGTCGAGCGCATCAGCGAGCGCCTGATTTCCGAAGCGTCGCGCGAGCGCGCGCGGCGAGTTGCTTGGCCATGAAGACATAGCCCTGCACTTCCGCGAGCGCGATCGGTCCCTTCGCCAATTGCCCGTCGGCATGGAAGACGGCGTCATGCGAATCCTTCCAGCCCTGATTGGCGAGCCCCTGATCGGTTTGACGATCATATTCAACAAATCCGTCGCCATCGGCATCGCCCGGTCCATCGATCCACGCCAGAGCGGCTTCGATTTGCGGCCATAATTCCAGGATCGTCTCGCTGTCGCCCGTGCGCTCGAAATAGAGCCCCGCGAGCATGACAAAAAGCGGCGTCGAATCCACGCTTCCATAATAGAGTCGCAAACGGCACCTCGCGCAGGATGCGCCATTTCGCCCGACCGCATCTCGTGCAGGATTTTTCCCGGCTCCGCGTCGCTGATCGGGTCGAAGCTCGTCGCCTGAAAGGCTGCGAGCCGCTTGAGCACGCCGCGCGCGATGCCGGGATCACACCACAGCATCTGAATTGCGGTGAGGATGCCGTCACGGCCAAAGGTCGTCGAATACCACGGTATGCCCGCATAAGGATAACGGCCCCTGTGCGGTTTCCGTTGTCAGCATTCGTAAATCGGCCATCGAGCGGCAGAGGATCTGATTGAACAGGTCGTTGGAGGTTTCCACAGTGGCCGTATTTGCGCTCACGTCTTTCGCTTGCGCGAGCCGCCGAGACGAGTCCCTGCAGGAAAGGAGCAGGCGGCGTTGTTCCTGAGCCATCGCAGCCGACGGTCGCGAACAGCGATTGCCGCTCCCCGGGCTCCAAGATCGATCGCGTAGGACGCAACGCTGGCGGTAAGTTCGCGTGGGCGGAGGATCGAAGTCAGAGAGCGTGGCGGAGCGCGCGAGGCCATCGAGCCCCTCATAGCTCAACACGACATTTTTCTCGTCAATCACGCAGAGCAGCCGCAACGCCACGACGCTCACGTCGAATGCCCCGCACTTCGAAAATATCGGCAAAATCACTGCCGAAGGCGAACGACAGCCGCAACGAGACAGTTTCGTCGCCATGATTTTGAATGCCAAACCGCTGATAGGCGGTTCCGCGCCACAAGAACAAAGTCCGCACGATGTGTAAAACATCTTTATGCAGATACGAGCTTGTTCTCGAGAGTAGATGTCGGGGTTCGTCAAATCGACCGGTGAGGACCGAATTGTCATCACGCATATTTGAGCCAAGCAGCAGTAGCTGCATGCCGTTGAGCAGGAATTCGAAAGCAGGAGAGGTATCGGGTGTCGGAGCGAGAAAGATTCCATCCGACGCCTCCGGCGCTGGCTCCGATGTCGCCATGACTGTCAACCACGGCGAAAGGTGTCGTCATGCTTCAAATTGCGCCTAAGTCGCGTTGGGCCGGTCGCGGGAATGTAAAAATCGGCTTCCGGCGGCGGATCCATGGAGCTCGATGGTCGATGGCGACAGGGACCTCTTTCAATGTGCGGCCCCCGGTGAGTTAACGTCTTCGCGGCGCGGCGGCGTCGCTTTTGATGTCGAGTTCAAGAATGACCGGCAGGAACAGGCATCAACAGCGAACGATAGAGGCTCACATAGTTCTTCGCCATCAAGCGCTCGCCGAAAAGCGTTCCTCGAAACGCCGGCGAACGGCGCGGCGGTCAAGCCCCAAAACCCGAGGCAGAGCGGCGGCGGCCTGCTCCATGCCGTCGACAATCACGCCGGTGACGCCGTCATCGATAATCTCGGGAACGGAGCCCCTTCGGAACGCCAGCACCGGAGTCCCGCAGGCCATCGCTTCGATCATGGCCAAGCCGAAAGGTTCAGGCCAGTCAATCGGAAAAAGAAGGGCAAGCGCCTCGCCGAGAAACCGGGTTTTTTGCCGCTCGTTGATCTCGCCGATAAATTCGACCCCCGGGCTCATTGAGCAAAGGAGCGACGCACTCGCGAAAATACGCTTCGTCAACTTTGTCGACCTTCGCCGCGATCTTGAAGGGAATCCCCAAGGTTCGAGCGATTTGAATAGCCTGCTCAGGCCCTTTTTCGGGCGAGATGCGGCCGAGAAACGCTACATAACCTCCCGCGCGGATCGAAGGTCGGACGGTGCAATTGCTAACGGCAAACCATGATAAATCGTCCCGGCGAAGTTGACCCTCGGAAGGGGCAATCGTTGCGCGTCTGAAATCGACACCAGCGGCATGTCGTCAAAGGCCCTGTAGAAAGGCGGCAAATCTGAAAGATCCAGTCGTCCCGTGCAAAGTGGTCACCGTGCGCCGCGCGATCGAACGAAACAGCGGGAAGTGGAAAAAGTCGATGTGAAAATGGAGGATATCGAAGTTATGGGCCTGTTGCCGCACGCGGTCGAGCATGAGCATGTAGTGTGGAATCGTGTCGTGAACTTGCTTGTCGAGCCGCAGCGCCATCGAAACGCAAGGAACGAGATTGGCCGAAGTCAGGAGAATCCCCGCTTGCGAACAGAGTGACGTCATGACCCATCTTAACGAGTTCTTCGGTGAGATAAGAAACAATCCGCTCGGTGCCGCCGTAAAGCCGAGGAGGGACGCTTTCGATTAGCGGGGCTATCTGGGCGATTTTCATGATTGTTATCTACTCCTCGCTCGAAGACGCAGGAAAAGGGGGAACGTTTCACCTCATACGTCAACTTTATGCGTCGGGGGATCGCGGGACCCGACCCGGAATCTACTCATGCTTGAACCGTTACATGACCGTGGGCGCCAAGGCTCGCACCGGCTTGCGTGGCTCAATGCTTGCGGCGACGCCACATTTCTGGAACGCCGTGTCGGTTTCACTCACTCAAGGGACATGCCGCAAAAGTGGGAAGCCCAGGCTACAGGTTACGGGTTACGGGTTACGGCGACATGTTATTAAATCCCCATTTAGCGTGATGATATCACTTTGCCCGCGATGCGCGCCCCTCGCCAAAAATGGGGCGGAAAAAGGGGATTTGGCAAAGTGTCATCGGCAGCCCCGTCCGAATCTTGTCGGTGCGCCAAGGTCGTCACAGGCGGCGGACAGCGCCACGCGCATGGTGCGATAAAAAAAGACGCGGATCCTCGCCGAGAGCGCCGATCCTGACGTGAATATTTCCAAAGTCGCACGCCGCAATGGCGGCAGCCGAGGGCTGCTCGCCATCTGGCGTCGGCTAGCCGGCGTTTCGTCGTCTGGCGCTGTTAAAGGCTTCAACAGCGCCTTCTGAAACGCCGGCGCGCCAGCTAGTGATAATAATGGTGGTGGTGGTGGTGGTGGTGATAATAACGATGATGATAACCATGGTAGCGGTGATAGTGATGGTACCGAGGCGCTCCAACCACGCCTCTGACGCCGCCGACAACGCCGCCGGTCACTCCGCCGACCACGCCACCAACCGCCGCGCCAACCGGACCAGCGGCGCGTCCGCCTTCGGCGGCGCCTTGCTCACCGCCCTGGATAACGCCCTGAGCCTGCGCGGCAAGAGGCATCGAGAGAGCGACAAGTAAGCCCATCGCCAAGGTCAACCGGTTTTTCATGACTAAACTCCATTTGCTTGCTGCGCCCCTGAATTGGCTCTGCAGACTTGCAACGAATGGAAGATTATCAGACCCGCCGACCGCCAGGACAGGTTCGGAAACTACTCATCTTGACCGCGACCGCGGGCGGACCGAACGACGGCAAGTCATCGCCAACCTCATCGTCCATGTCGGCAAGGAGGCCAATAAATCGAAGGAGCAGCATTTCCTCGCGGCTCCGGTGATACGTTACGAAATCCCTTTTTTCGGGGCATGATACGGAGGCGCCTCGCCGACAAGAACCGGCGGTTGAGGTCTCGTCGCTAGACCAGCTCCACCTCCGCCACGCCGGGAATCGCCTTGATCGCGCTCGAGGCCTGCGGATTGACGGGATAGCGGCCGGGGAGCCGGATTTCGACCTCGCGTTCGGGCGCGTCGAGCCGCAAGCACAAGAGTCACCTCCCCTTCCGGCCGGCCTTTCAGCCGCTCCGACAGGCGCGGCAAGGGCGCCGGATTGCGCAGCACGATGCGCAGGCCTTTCTGAATGCGCGCCGCCGCCTCATCCAGCTTTTCGACCGCCGTGATCCGGGCGCGCACGTCCTCGCCCTCGACATTGGCCTGAAGCGTGACCAGCACGCAGGCGCCTTTTTCGAGCAGGTCGCGATATTGGTTCAGCCCCTCCTGGAACAGGATCGCCTCATATTGCCCTGACGGGTCGGACAGGGTGACGATCCCCATCTTGCTGCCCGACTTGGTGCGCCGCTCAATTCGGTCCAGCACGGTGGCGGCGAGCCGGCCGGCGGAGGCGCCCTGTTTCACCTGCCTGGCGAAACGCGCCCAGACATCGACCCGCAGCCGGCTCATCACATTCTGATAGGCGTCGAGCGGATGGCCGGAAATGAAAAAGCCGATCGCCTCGAATTCGCGCCGCAGCCGCTCCTCCGCCGACCAGTTCTCGTAATTGGTCAGGCGCAGGGCCTCGGGCCCGGCGGCGCCGAACAGTGCGGTCTGGCCGAGCTGGCTCTCCTCCTGCGCGCGATTGGCCAAGGCGAGAATCGGCTCGACCGCCGCAAAAGCCTTGGCCCGGTCGCGCTCCAGTTCGTCGAAGGCCCCCGCCGCCGCCAAGGCTTCCAGCACTTTCTTGTTGACCTCGCGCGGGTTGAGCCGGGCGGCGAGGGCGGACAGGTCGCGGAATGGCTTTTCTGCGCGCATCCGGACCAAAGACTCGGCCTGGCCCTCGCCCACCCCCTTCACCGCCGACAGCGCATAGCGGATGACCAGTTCGCCCGAGGGCTCGCGATGAACCTCGAAATCGACGCCGGAGCGGTTGACGGACGGCGGCTCGACCTTGATGCCGAGCCGCGTCGCCTCGTTGCGGAATTCGGCCAGCTTGTCGGTATTGCTCTTGTCGAGCGTCATCGACGCGGCGAGGAATTCGACCGGATGATTGGCCTTGCACCAGGCGGTCTGATAGGCGACCAGGGCATAGGCCGCCGCATGGCTCTTGTTGAAGCCGTAATCGGCGAATTTGGCGAGCAGATCGAAGATTTCGTCGGCGTTGGCCTTTTCGAGCCCGCGCTCCATTGCGCCGTCGACGAAACGCGCGCGCTGCTGGTCCATCTCGGCCTTGATTTTTTTCCCCATCGCGCGGCGCAGCATATCCGCCTCGCCCAGCGAATAGCCCGACAGGATCTGGGCGATCTGCATCACCTGTTCCTGATAGATGATGACGCCAAAAGTCTCCTTGAGCACGGTTTCGATCTTGGGATGGAGATAGTCGGCGTCCTCCTCGCCGTGCTTCACCGCGCAATAGGTCGGGATATTGGCCATCGGGCCGGGCCGGTAGAGGGCGACCAGCGCGATGATGTCCTCGAAACGGTCGGCGCGCATTTCGGCCAGCGCCTTGCGCATGCCCGCGCTTTCCACCTGGAACACGCCGATGGTCTCGCCGCGCCCCAGCATGTCGAATGTTTTCTTGTCGTCGAGCGGGATGGTCGAGAGATCGACCTCGATTCCGCGCTGTTTCAGCAAGGCGACGCAGGTCGAAAGGGTGGTCAGCGTCTTCAGGCCCAGAAAATCGAATTTCACCAGGCCGGCCTGCTCAACCCATTTCATGTTGAACTGGGTCGCCGGCATGTCGGATTTGGGATCGCGATAGAGCGGAACCAGTTGGTCCAGCGGCCGGTCGCCGATGACCACGCCCGCCGCATGGGTCGAAGCGTTGGAATAGAGCCCTTCGAGCTTCTGGGCGATTTCCAGCAGCCGCCGCACCCGCGAATCCTGCTGCGCGGCCTCCTGCAGGCGCGGCTCGGACTCGATCGCCTGTTTCAGCGACACCGGCGCGGCGGGGTTCTGCGGCGCCAGCTTGGCGAGCTTGTCCACCAGACCGAGCGGCATTTCCAGAACCCGCCCGACATTGCGCAGGACGCCGCGCGCCAAAAACGAGCCGAAGGTGATGATCTGCGCCACCCTGTCCTTGCCATAGCGCTCGCGGACATAGGCGATGACCTCGTCGCGGCGGGTCTGGCAGAAATCGATGTCGAAATCCGGCATCGACACGCGCTCGGGATTCAGAAAGCGCTCGAACAGCAGCGAAAAGCGGATCGGGTCGAGATCGGTGATGGTCAGGGCGTAGGCGACCAGCGAACCCGCGCCCGAGCCGCGCCCCGGCCCGACCGGCACGCCATGGGCTTTGGCCCATTTGATGAAGTCCGACACGATCAGGAAATAGCCGGGAAATTTCATCTTCTCGATGATCGAAAGCTCGAATTCGAGCCTTTGCCGGTAATCCTCCTCGGTCTGGCCGGGCGCGGGGCCACTGGCCTTGAGCCGCGCGGCGAGGCCGGCTTGCGCCTGTTGGCGCAGCTCCGCCGCCTCGTCGGCTCCTTCCGCGAAACTGGGCAGGATGGGTTTTCGCGTGCGCGGCCGATAGGCGCAGCGCAGCGCGATCTCGACGCTGTTGCGGGTCGCCTCGGGCAGATCGGCGAACAGCGCGACCATTTCCGCGCGGGTCTTGAAGCGATGCTCCGGCGTCAGCTTGCGCCGGTTGTCCTGGCTGACCAATGCGCCGTCGGCGATACACATCAGCGCGTCATGGGCGTCGTAATCGGCGGCCTCGGGGAAATAAGGCTCATTGGCCGCGACCAAAGGCAGGCTTTCCCGGTAGGCGAGATCGAGCAGGAAAGGTTCGACCTTTCTCTCGCTGTCCAACCCGTGCCGCTGGATTTCGACGTAGAAGCGGTTGGCGAACAAGGGCGCCAGCGCCGCGAACCTTTCCCGCGCGACTTCGGGCCGGTCGGCGAGAAAGGCGCGGTCGAGCGGCCCATTCGGGCCGCCGCTCAAGGCGATCAATCCTTCGGCGGCTTGGGCAAGTTGCGCCAGACCGATATGGGGAGACTCGCCCTGCTCGACCTCAAGCCAGGCCTGGGAGACCAGCCGCATGAGATTGGCGTAGCCGCGCTCGTTCTGCGCCAGCAGCACGATATTGCCCCTGCCCGCATCGGCGCCGAGAAGCTCGCCGCGCGTGCGAAATCGCTCGGCGTCGTCGAAATCGATCGTAAGCTGGCAGCCCACGATCGGCTGGACGCCGTCCTTGGCGAATTTTTCCGAGATTTCCAGCGCGCCGAACAGGTTGTTGGCGTCGGTGACGGCGACAGCCGGCTGGCCGTCGGCGAGCGCGAGTTTCAGCAGCTTGCCGACGCCGATCGCCCCTTCACGCAGGGAAAAGGCGGTATGGACATGAAGATGGACGAAGCCGACTTTTTCGACCACCTGCTCGACCAAAATCCGCCTCCCGCGCCCGCGCTCCAGAGGCGATAATGCCGCCGCGAAACCAAAACGTCGTCATCAAACCGGGCGGAATCGTGAAAAGATTGTGGACAAGTCCGCATCACCGGACGTTCATTGTATCTTCTTGTTATGTTCCGTAACGAACAAAAATCTGCTTTTTCTTGCCTCCTGCGCCACGCCACATGAAAACAATAAGTTACGCAACGGCATTCTGTGGATAAGTTGCAATCGCTCCTGTGGATAATGCAGAAGACGCGAACTTGCTCTTGCGGCGAGATTAAGGCGCTGCGGGCGTTTCGCGACGGTCAAGATCAAATGCAGTGCAACATGGTCCGGCCGGCGCCGGTTGTGGCTCACGCCATTTCAACCAGCAGTCCGCCGCGCAAGGTCAGGCGGCGATCCATGCGCGCGGCCAGATCGGGATTATGGGTCGCGATCAGCGCCGACAGGCCGGTGGCGCGCACCAGCGACATCAGCGCCACGAAAACGCGATCGGCGGTTTCGGGGTCGAGATTGCCGGTCGGCTCGTCGGCGAGCAGCAAGGCCGGGGCGTTGGCGACCGCGCGGGCGATCGCCACCCTTTGCTGCTCGCCGCCCGACAATTCCGACGGCCGGTGATCGACCCGCGCCGCCAGGCCGAGATAGTCGAGCAACTCCAGCGCGCGCCGCCGCGCCTCCTTGGCGCTGAGCCCGGCGATCATCTGCGGCGTCATCACATTTTCCGCCGCCGTGAATTCCGACAGCAGATGATGGAACTGATAGACGAAGCCGATGCGGTTCCGGCGCAAGGCGGTGCGCTGCGCGTCGCCAAGGCTGGACGTCGGCGTTCCCTCGATGACGACCTCGCCGCCGTCCGGGCGCTCCAGCAGGCCGGCGATATGAAGCAGCGTCGATTTGCCGGCCCCCGAGGGCGCGACCAGGGCGACGGACTGGTGCGGCCAGAGTTCCGCCTCGGCGCCGCGTAAAATTTCGAGAAAGCCGTCGCCCTCCTTGTAGCGCCGCGCGATCCCGGCCAGTTTCAGCGTCGGCCGAAGCGTCTCATTCATGGCGCAAGGCCTCCACCGGGTCGAGCCGCGCGGCGCGCCACGCCGGATAGAGCGTGGCGAGGAAGGACAGGAACAGGGTCAGCAGGGCGATCGCGCCGACCTCGTGGAGATCGAGCGACGAGGGCAGTTGCGAGAGGTGATAGATGCTGGCCGGAAACAGGTTGAGGTCGAAGGTCCGGTTGACGAAGTTGCGGATATTGTCGAGCTGCAAGGCCAGAGGAACGCCGAGCGCCACGCCGAGAAGCGCGCCGATGGCGCCGATCGACAGGCCGGTGAGGATGAACACGCGCAGGATCGAGCCGCGCGTCGCCCCCATGGTGCGCAGGATGGCGATGTCGCGGCCCTTGTCCTTGACCAGCAGGATCAGGCCCTGGACGATCAGCAGCGAGGCCACCATCACGATGATCGAGAGGATCAGGAAGATCGAATCGCTTTCGACCTTGAGCACGTCGAAGAAGGTCTTGCTGCGCTGACGCCAGTCGGTCAGCATGATCGGGCGGGTGATGGTCTGGACGATGCGCGCGCGCACCGCGTCCACCTCGTCGGGATGGGCGACGAAGGCCTCGATGAGCGTGGCCTCGCCGGGGCGGTCGAAAAAGAGCTGCGCCTCCGACAACGGCATGAAGACGATGAGCTGGTCGAAGTCGTAGAGGCCGGACTCGTAGATCGCCTTGACCGGATAGGCTTTCAGGCGCGGAGTGACGCCGAAGGGCGTCTGCGCCCCCTTGGCGGTGAGGATCGAGACCTTGTCGCCGGCCTGGACGCCGAGCGTCTCGGCCAGTTTCTCGCCGATCACCAGTCCGGCGTCGCCCTCGAAATGGTCGAGCGTCCCCTGCCGGACATTGCCCTCGACGCCGGGCAGCTGCTTGAGGTCGGCCTCGGTCACGCCGCGCACCAGGGCGCCGGTCTGCTGCTGCGGCGAGGAAATGCCGGCCGCGTTCTCGATCAGGGGAAAGGCGAAGGTGATCCCCTTGATTTTCTTCAATTCGTCGGTGACTTCCCGATAGTCGGTCATGGGCGTGTCGATCGGCTGGACGAAAATATCGCCATTGACGCCGATCAGCTTGGAAATCATCTCGTCGCGCATGCCGTTCATCACCGACATGACGACGATCAGGGACATCACGCCGACGGTGATGCCGGTGACGGACAGCCCGGCGATGGCGGACGGCCGCCAGCGGCTGCGGCGCGAACGCATGTAGCGCAGGGCGAGCATGCGCTCATAGGCGCCGAAGGGCGCGGCGCCCGCCCCCTCCCCGGCCGTCGCGCCGCCGGAGCGCGCGAAAAACCTCATGAAATGAAACATGACGCCTCTGTCGATACGGCTTCCGCAGGACGGCTTCGCAATCCCCGGAAAAGCCAAGGCGCGACGGACGGCGGATAGACCTGAAATGCGCGCAAAAGAAGACCTTTGGCCTGATCGCCCCGGCGAGACTGTCGCTGATTCGGCGGCGCAGGCCAAGACGCGCCGGGCCGGAAAGCGCCGTTCGCGCCGTCGAACCCATTGCCGCGCATTTTAGCGGTTTTCCCAACGCGGCCGCAATCCGGGCGTGCAAGGTTCCCACGGACTTGCGTCTGGAGTGGAAAGTGAACAACGCCCGCCTTTTCGAACTCGCCCGGCTGCCGCTCGACCAACGTGCGGCGCGCATCGCGGAATTGTTCGCCGAGGGCGGCGAGGAATGTCCCGCGACCCTGGGGCGCGCGAAGCGGCGCGCGGCGCGCCGCGCCGCGCTGCGCGAAACGCTGCCCGCAGCAGCCGTCCGCCATTTCCGCGCCCTGCGTCATTGGCTGTCGCCCCGCCATTTCATCGACGCGGCAATAGTGCTGGGCGTCATGGCGCGGGACGCGACCGCGGGCGGCGGATCGCTTCCGGAGGCGAAATGCGGCGAACGGCCGCTTGGATTCTGCAAGCGCGCCGCATCGCTCGAGCCGGACGAACTGATCGACGCCTTTTCGCGCGGCTTGAACCTGAGCAATTTCCTCGGCGTTCCGACCCTGTGGTCGCCCTCGACCCGCGCCGTGCTGCGCCCATGGGATTTTCCGCGCGGCATGTCCGTCGCCGGCACGGCGGCCGCGCGCGTGAGCGTCGACCAGTCCTTCGACGAAGTTCTGCGCGCCAGCGCCACGGCCGCGAGCGACTTTCGCAGCCATCCCGCCCTCGACCTCGCGCTCGGCGATCTCTATGACGCCGGCTTTGCCCATTCGCTTGAGGTCCGCGACGCCGTCGGCGAACTGATCGCCGGCCTGGTCGGGGTGGCCGTGGGCCGCATTTTCATTGTGGAGCGCGTGTTCGCCCGTGACGAGGAGGCGCTGGCGCGCGGGGTGAACACTTTCGCCTTCCAGTTGCAACGCTGGAATTTCGCGCTGATCGCCTTCGAGCCGGATTCGGCGCTCGGCCGCCGCCTGCTTTGCGCCAGCATGAGCCGCGCCGCTTTCGCCGAAGAACTCGCCGTCCATGGCGCCGGCGGACGCATTGGCCGCTGGCGTCTTTCCGAGGACTTGCGCCAGCCGGCTGCGCCTGCGCCCGCGTTCGCCAAAATCGCCTAACAATTGCGGCGGCGCAGGACGACGGCGTAAAATCCGTCCGTGTCGTGGCGCGCGGGGGTCAGGCGCAGGCCCGGCCCGTGCGGCAAGACGGCGTCCTCGAGCCCGGAAAGGCCTGCCTCAACAAGGCTTTCGGCCGCCGGCTCGGCGACGAAACCGGGATGCGCGGCGAGAAATGCGGCGATCCGGTCCTCGTTTTCCTCGCACAAAAGCGAACAGGTGACATAGACCAGCCGCCCGCCCGGCTTCACATATTTTTCGGCGCGCGAGAGAACCTCGTCCTGCGCCTTGATCCGCTGTTCCAGCGCGCCGGGCCGGATGCGCCATTTGGCGTCGGGGTTGCGCCGCCAGGTTCCGGTTCCGGTGCAGGGCGCGTCCACCAGCACGAGATCGCAGGCGCCGCCAAGATCGCCGACCGGGTCGCTGTTTGCGCCGCGCGGCGCCCGGACCTGGACATTGCGCGCGCCCGCCCGCTCCAGGCGGGGGAAAATCGGCGTCAGGCGCCGGCCGTCGGAATCGGTGGCGTAGATCTGGCCGCGATTGTCCATGTCGCCGGCCATGGCGAGGCTCTTGCCGCCGCCGCCGGCGCATAGGTCCAAAACCTGCTCGCCGGGCCGGGCGCGGGCGATTCTTGCCGCGATCTGCGAGCCTTCGTCCTGGATTTCAACCATGCCGCGCGCATAGGCCGGCTCGCCCGACAAAGCCGGCGCCCGTCCTTCCCGCCCCTGCTGGATGCGCAGGCCGAGCGGCGCGTAGCGGCAGGCCTGCGCGCCGAGATGGGCCAGTTCCTCGAGCGTTTTTTCACGCGTCGCCTTGAGGGCGTTCACACGCAAATCGAGCGGCGCGCGGGCGGCGAGCGCCCTGCCCTCTTGCGCCGCCCTTTCGCCAAAGGCGCGGATGAAATGCGGGCTGAGCCATTCGGGAAAATCGCCCAGGACCCAGATCGGCGCGCCGGAAAAATCCGCCGCCGCCAGCTCCGCCTGTTCAGCTTTAGTCAGGGGCGCCGGCGCATGTCCCTCGCCGGAAAAGGCCGCCGCGATCTCGGCGGCGGTCTGGTCCCGGGCAAGATGCAGCGCGCCGATCATTTCCGCGCGCGGCGTCTCCGCTTTCATCATCCAGCGCGCGGCGGCGCGGCGGCGCAAGGCGTCATAGACCAGCGAGGCGATGGCCGCGCGGTCCTTGGAGCCGGCGAAACGATGGGCGAGGCCCCAATCCTTCATCGCGTCGCCGGCAGGCCGCCGGCGCGTTTCGAGATCGTCGAGAACTTCGATCGCGGCGGCGATCCGGGCGGAGGGATGCATGGGGCCTTGGAAAAGCGAGGAAGGGCGTCGTTTCACGTTTGGCGTGACGACGCAAGGGCAGGATCGGGCGAAACTCCGTCCAAGGTCGGGCGGTTTCACGCCGGCGCAGGCCTGTCAATCGATCGCCAGCGATTTCAGCTTCCGGTGCAAGGCCGAGCGCTCCATGCCGATGAATTCGGCGGTGCGCGAGATATTGCCGCCGAAACGGTTGATCTGCGCCACCAGATATTCGCGCTCGAAGACTTCGCGCGCGTCGCGCAGGGGCAGGCTCATCAGTTTCTCGCCGCCGGAGCCGGTCGGGGTCGAGGGCACCAAAGCGCCGATTTCGCGCGGCAGCATTTCGGCGGTGATTTCGGCGTCCGGGTCGCCGCCGGCAAGGATCATCAGCCGCTCGATATTATTGCGCAATTGACGGATATTGCCCGGCCAGTCGTGCGATTGCAGCACGGCAAGCGCGTCGTCGGCGATCTTTCGGCGCGGCAGGCCGGAATTGGCGGCGAGCTGGTCCATGAAGAAGGTGATCAGTTCGGGAATGTCCTCGCGGCGCTCGGCCAGCGTCGGCACCCGCACCGGCACCACCGAGAGCCGGTGGAAGAGGTCCTCGCGGAACGTCCCCTCCGAAATGGCGTGCGGCAGGTCGCGCGCCGACGAGGAAATCACCCGCACATCGACATGGACGCGGGTCACGCCGTCGACGCGGGTGAAATTCTGATCGACCAGCACCCGCAGGATCTTGGCCTGGGTCTCGCGCGGCATGTCGGCGACTTCGTCGATATAGAGCGTGCCGCCATGGGCCTCTTCCAGCGCCCCGGTTTTGCGCGGGCGGCCGTCGCGCGCCTCGACGCCGAACAGCTCCATCTCCATGGTGTCGGCGGCGATGGCCGCGGCGTTGATGACCACGAAAGGCCCGCCGGCGCGGCCCGAGGCCTCGTGAATGGCGCGCGCCGCCAGCTCCTTGCCGACGCCGGGCGCGCCGGTGATCAGGATGCGCGAATTGGCCGGCGCGACCCGCTCGATCAATTGCTTGAGCTGCTGCAAGGCCGCGGAATGGCCGACCAAGGTATTGGAGCCGGCCGAGCGCGCCTTGAGATCGGAGACTTCGCGGCGCAGGCGCGAGGTCTCCAGGGCCCGCTCCGCCACCAGCACAAGGCGGTCGGCCTTGAACGGCTTTTCGATGAAGTCATAGGCGCCCCGGCGGATGGCGGTGACCGCCGTCTCGATCGTGCCATGGCCGGAAATCATCACCACGGGCAGGGTTTCGTGGTGGCGCTTGATCGATTCGAGCAATTGCAGCCCGTCGAGCTTCGAGCCTTGCATCCAGATGTCCAGAAACACGAGATGCGGGCGGCGCGCCTCGATCGCGGCCAGAGCCTCATCCGAATTGCGCGCGGTGCGCGCGGAAAAACCCTCGTCTTCCAGAATGCCGGAGACGAGTTCGCGAATGTCGGCTTCGTCGTCGACGATGAGGATGTCGTGAGCCATGGTCAACCTTCGCTCAAGCTTGCGCGGCGCCCGAGGCGCCGGCGGTCGCCGCGGCAGGCGCCGCGATCGGGAAATGCAGGCGCACCAGGGCGCCCTTTTCGGAAGGGGCGTCGAGGAGTTCGATGCCGCCGCCGTGGTCTTCGAGAATCTTCGCCACGATCGGCAGGCCCAGGCCAGTGCCTTCCGAGCGCGTCGTCATGTAGGGCTCGAGCAGCCGCGCCCGGTTCTCGCGCGGAAAACCCTTGCCGTTATCCTCGACTTCGATGACCGCCGCGCCGTTCTCGACGCGCAGGCGCACGTCGATTTTCGGCGCCCGCCCCGTCATGTCGGCGGCGGCTATGCCCTCGGCGGCGTTTTTCACCACATTGGTCACCGCCTGCGACAGCAGCCGGCGGTCGAAACGGGCGATGACAGGTTCGGGCGGATAGTCGCTGGTTATCGTGATGTCCGCATGGCCGTGACGCATCAGGAACAGCACCTGATCGATGCAGGCGGTGAGGTCGTCGGTGGCGAGTTGCGCCTTGGGCATGCGCGAAAAGGCGGAGAATTCGTCCACCATGCGCTTGATGTCGTCCACCTGCCGGATGATCGTGTCGGTGCATTGATCGAACACCTCCTTGTCGGCGACGATGACCCGGCCATATTTGCGTTTCAGGCGTTCGGCGGAAAGCTGGATCGGGGTGAGCGGATTCTTGATCTCATGGGCGATGCGCCGCGCGACGTCGGCCCAGGCGGCCGTGCGCTGGGCGGTGACGAGATCCGTCATGTCGTCGAGCGTGGCGACGAACGTGCGCTCGCCGCGATTGAGCGGGCCCGGCGTGATACGGACATTGAAGGTGCGCTCGCCGCCGCGGCGGTTGAGGCCGATCTGGCGCTGCATCATGCGCGAATAGCCGGCCCGCGCCTCCTCGATCATCGCCGCGAGTTCGGGCAGGACCTCGGCCACCGGCCGGCCGATCGCCCAATTGTCGCTCTTGGCGTCGCTCTTGGCGCCGTTCTCGTCCTCGGCCCCGACCAATGCCCGCGCGGAAGGGTTCAGCACGGTCACGTCGCCCTGCGCGCCGACCCCGATCACCGCCGCCGGGACGCCGAACAGCACCGCCTCGGTGAAAATGCGCCGCTCGTCCATGATGTGGTTGGCGGCCATCAGGCGGCTCTGCTGCAGGCGCAGTTCGGACGTCATCTTGTTGAACGTCTTGCCCAGATGGGCGAGATCGCCCTCCGCCTGCCGCACCGGCACCTGAACATAGAAATTGCCCGCCGAGACCTGATCGGTGGCCGCGATCAGGCGGCGGATCGGCGCGACCAGAGCATTGGTGAAAGCGAGGCCGATCCACACCGCCGAAAGCAGCATGATCGCCGCCAGCAGGCCGAACATGATCGCGAGCTTGGTCTGGAACTGGCTGCGTTGCTGCTCGAATGTGTCGAAGAGCTGGTTCAGCGCCATCGCCTGTTTGGGGAATTCCAGCGTGAACGGATCGACCGGCCGGCTGGTGTAAAGGAATGTGTCGTTGAACGAGGGCAGCGGCCGCACGGCGACGAAGGTGCGGCCCTGGTTCAGGATCAGGCAGAGCGGCTCGTTCTTCAGCGAATCCGCGAAATCCTGGTCCTGCGGCTTGACCACGGGATCGCGGATCATCGAACCCGTTTCGACCTGCTCGACGATCGTGCCGTCGCGCTTGATCATGGCGGCGGCGGAAAAGCCCAGGAAATGGGCGCGGGAGGTGAAGAAATCCCTGAACAGCTTGCGATCCGAATCGAACATCGCCTTGCCGCGGTCGAGGTCGGTCGCGGTGAGCTGCGCTTCCTGCAGAAGCCAGAGGCACTGGTTCTCGCGGAACAGATTGGCGGCCTCGGTCGCCCCGCCGATGAACCCGCGCACGTCGCGCATGAAGGCGGGATTGAACAATTTGTCGAGCGTCACCGAGCTGATGATCGCCATGCTGATCGCAGGCACGGCGGCGATGACCGCGAAGAGCGCGACGATGCGGATATGCAGGCCCGCCGCCGCCGTTTTCGCCCGCCAGGCGCGAACGAGCTGGACCGCCTCGAAGGCGACCAGAGCCCCGAGGACCGCCACGGCCGCCGTGTCCACGATGAACAGATATTTGACGTTCGCCTCGGTCGGCGTGAAAGGCGTCAGGCCGGCGAAAAGCAAAAAGCTGCCAATGGCGATGAGAATCGCCACCGCCACGATATAGGGACCTAGTCGCGACGGCAGGCGACGGTCGCGGCGAAGCGACTGCCGTGATTCGAGCCGGTTTTCCTTGCTTTTTTTCATAAACCGCGAGGCGCTGGAGATTTCAGAATGTTCTTACCCGACGACAACATGCGTGGCAATAATGCAACGCTGTTGCATGATTGCGACAAAATTGCGGGGATTTGGCGGCTTCAACGGAGCAGGAACCGCAAATCCTTTTCCGGGTCGCCGGCCAGGGCCGGATCCGGCGATATATGCGTCTCAAAAAGCTTGCGCGCCAAAAGATGCTCGCCGGGACGGTTGACCGAATCCACCCCGATCAGCGCGCCTTGCCGGTAATAGAACAGCGAAAAGGCCTTGTCGCCAGACCGTCTTTCGACCAAGGAATCGTAGTTCTCGCTCGATCCGGCCATCTGCAATTTGACGTCATATTGGTCGGACCAGAACCAGGGCGCGGCGGAGAAGGGCTTTGCGTGGCCGAGCAGCGCGGCGGCGGCCGCCTTGGCGCCTTCCACCGCATATTGCACGCTCTCGAACCGCCGCAGCGCGCCGTCGGCCCGGCGCAGGACGGCGCAATCGCCGGCCGCGACAATGTCCTTTTCCGAGGTCCGGCCGCAATCGTCGACCACGATCCCGCGCGAGACGTCCAGTCCAGCCGCGGCGGCAAGTTCGTCATTCGGGACGGCGCCGACGCCGAGCACGACCAGATCGGCCGGGAAAAACGCGCCGGACGCGGTTCTCACGCCGGTGGCGGAAATTTCCGCGACCTGCTCGCCGAAGACCAGCCCGACGCCATGGGCCCGGTGCAGATCGGCGAAAAAGGCCGAGATGCGCGGCGTGACGGCGCGGGCCATCAGGCGGTCGAGCGCCTCGATGACGACGGTCGCGCAGCCGCGCTTGCGCGCCGCCGCCGCGACCTCCAGGCCGATGAAGCCGCCGCCGATAATGACAATATTGGTCGCCGAATCGAGCCTGCGGGAAATTTCCTTGGCGTCCTCGAAATCGCGCAGCACGCGGACATGGGGAAGCTCCGCCCCGGGCAGGTCGGGCCGGCGGGCGCGCGCGCCGGTCGCCAGCGCCAGGCCGCTCCAGGAAAGCGGCGAGCCGTCGGCCATGACAAGCCTGCGCCCGGCGATGTCGATCCGCGCGACTTCGACGCCGACGCGCAGGTCGATCTTCTTCGCCACGAAGAAATCGGGGCCGCGAATGGTCAGGCGGTCGTCGGCGGTTTCTCCGGCGAGCCAGGCTTTCGACAGCGGCGGACGCTGATAGGGCGCGTGGCGCTCCTTGCCGAGCAGGACGACTTCGCCCAAAAAACCTTCCGCCCGCACGCTTTCGGCGATCTGCAAGCCGGCCTGACCGGCGCCGACAATGACGATTTGCCCGCTCATGGTGTCGTTTCCCGTCGCATGCGCTCCACCCCGGCATTTCGCACGAAGCTTTTCGCCAAGGCAATCGCGCGCCTTGAATCGCCGCGCCGCGCGGGTCAGTCTGCGCCTGCGCGGAGGCGGAGGATTCCATGCAACATATCGTCTTTCTCGACGCGGCGACTCTTGCCCCGGCGGTGGCGTTGCCGAAGCCCTCATTTCCGCACCGATGGACGAATTTCAGCTCGACCGCGCCCGAAGAGGTCGTCGCCCGTGGAAAAGGCGCGCAAATCGTCGTCACCAACAAGGTCCGCATGGACGCCGCCGCCATCGCCGCCTTGCCCGATCTGCGGCTGATCGCCATTGCGGCGACCGGATTCGACCATGTCGATCTCGCGGCGGCGCGGGCGGCGGGAGTCGCCGTGACCAATATTCGCGCCTATTCGGTCGATTCCGTCCCCGAACATGTCTTTGCGCTGATTCTCGCCCTGAAGCGCCAGATCCTGCCCTATGTCGCCGACGTGCGCGCCGGCGCCTGGCAGGCTTCGGGACAATTCGCCTTCCATAGCCACAGGATCTCCGACCTGCGCGGAAAAAGGCTCGGCCTGTTCGGCTCGGGCGACCTTGGCCGAAGGGTCGCGGAACTGGGGCGCGCCTTCGGCATGGAGCCGGTCTTTTCCGGCCGCAAAAACGCGCCGGCGCGGCCGGGCGCGCTTCCCTTCGCGGAGGTTCTGGCCACGTCCGACATCCTTTCCCTGCACTACCCGCTCAACGCCGAAACCGAGAACCTGATCGGCGCGCCGGAATTCGCGCTGATGCGCCAAAAGCCCCTGCTCATAAACACCGCGCGCGGCGGTCTGGTGGACGAGGCGGCGCTGGAGCGCGCCCTGGACGAGGGCCTGGTTTCGGGCGCGGGTCTCGACGTGACGCGCCCCGAACCGCCGCCCATGGACAGCGCGATCATGCGGCTGGCGCGACGGCCGGACGTGCTGGTGACGCCCCATATCGCCTGGGCGAGCCTCGAATCCCAGCAAAGTCTCGCCGACCAGCTTGGCGAGGTCATTGCCGCCTTTGTCAAAGGCGAGCGGATGAACCGGCTCGATTAGAGCTTTTTGTCCTTCGTCAGCCGCCAATGCAGCGTTTCGCCGAAAAAGGAATAGGCGGCGCGGGTGCGGGCGAGGATGTAGCCGTCGATCCCATAGAGATAGACGCGGTTGAGAAAGAAGATGCGCAGGAAATAAAGCCAGGGATTGACGACGATCCTGAGCCGCGAGGGCGTCTTGCCGCGCCGGACCCTCTGTTCCGCCTTCAGGCGGGCATAGGTCATTTCCTTCAGGATCTGCGCGTCGATGCGCAGCGCGCGATCATGGCGCAAAAAACCCTGCCGGGCCTCCAGAATCTGGCCGTCCGCCACCAGCCCCTCATGGACCAGGGCGCTTTCGTCGAAACGCACCTTGTCGCGCCGCGCCAGCCTGGTGATGCGCTCGGGCCTGGCGCCTTTGGGCGCGACCTGCTCCTGACCAAAGAAGGCCAGCGGCCGGCGCAATTTCCAGGCGACCACGTCCTGCGGGGCCGCGAGCAGCCCCGGCAGCGCGCGCCGCAGGTCGTCGTCCAGCCATTCGTCGGAATCGATGCTCAGGACCCAGTCGCGCGTCGTCTGCTCCCAGGCGAATTGCTTCTGTTTGGCATAGCCCGGCCAGTCGCGCTCGATCAGTTTGATCGGCCAGCCGCGCGCGGCAAAACCCCTCACGACGTCCAGCGTCGCGTCGCTCGAACCAGAATCTACAACGATTATTTCTGCAATTTCATCAAGGCTTTCCATACATTTTCTAATGTATCCTACTTCGTTCCGGCAGATGATCGTCGCCGACAGCGGAAGCCTTGCGCCGCCAAAGCTGCGAATTTCGCCCCCTGGCGCCGGCGCTTGTGCGCTCCCTTGCGCGTTCCCTTGCGCGTTCTCTTGGGCGCCTTTGGCCATCTGGTAATGGGCGGCTTCGGTCACGAAGGACGAAAGCCCCGCCGCGCGGGCGTCGATGAAGCCGGTCATCCCGTCCAGGACTCCGCGCCCGCCAAAATAAGCGCGGAGGAATTGCAGCGTCGGCGAAAAAAACAGCCGGGAAAGACGAGGCCTTGTGCCGGCGGCGAGCCGGCGTTCGGCTTCCCGCCGGGCGTCCGCCGCCAGACTTTCGACCCTTGCGTCAAGACGCGGGGGCGTTTCGCTCATGAGGCAACCTTTGGGACAACCTTGCGCATCCGGAAACCGGCGCCACAAGAAACATTCTCTTGGGTTTTGTCAAAACCGGCCGCTGACAGTGCGCGCCGGGTTGGCTAGAAATGTCCGAGGCCTCCGGCGCAGGCCAGGAATGACCATGTCCGACCCGAAGGCTTTCATCATCCATCTTGAACGCTCGGCGCAGAGACGGCCCCAGGTCGAGCGCCTGCGCGCCGCTTTGCCCTGCGCCAGCGAGATTTCCGACGCCGTCGACGGCGCTCTCCTGGCTGCGGATGAAATCGACAAGAGTCTATGGCCGGGGCCTGCGCCAGCCTTTCTACCCCTTCGCGCTCAATCGCGGCGAGATCGGGGTTTTCCTGAGCCATCGCGCCCTGTGGCGGCGGATTGTCGCCGATGGGCTGGATTACGCCGTGATTTTCGAGGACGACGCCGCGATCGAGCCGGAGCAGTTCGCAAAAACCTTCGCGCTCGCCCGCGAAAGCCGGGCTCTGTGGACCTACGCCCTGGCGCCGTCCGAAAAGACCCCCGTGCGCGGAAAGGTTCTGGCGCAAGGCGACGGCGTCGCCCTGATCCGTCCCGGCAATCCGCCCTTGCGCGCCATCGCCCAGTTCGTCTCGGCCCAGGCCGCGCGGCGGCTGCTCGAAGTCACCGAGAGATTCGACCGGCCGGTAGACACGTTCCTGCAAATGTCCTGGGTCACCGGCATCGAACTTTTCGCCTTCAAGCCCTCGGGCGTGCGCGACGCCTCGGCCAGGATTGGCGGCTCCACGATCCAGGCGAAGAAAAAGCCGCTGTCGCAAAGGCTCGCCCGCGAGGCCCTTCGCCCGCTCTATCGCGCCCAGGTCCGCCTGTGGCGCGCTTTCGCCAAACGCCCGGAATACTGACCGGACACGCGGCTTCGACAGCCCTCGCTCAAGCCTCGCGAAAGCCGAGCGTGGCACAAAGGCGCGTGTTCAATCGCGGGTCGACCAGGGCGGCATTGGCCGGCGCGCAAATTCTGACGTGAACGGTTTTACGATTCGCGGCCGGGGCAACGCGCCTGTCGATCACGAACAACAAAATTCAGCCGTCGAGACCAGTCCAGACAGGAACTTCCGATGACGCCAGAAATCTCCTCGATCGCCAAATTCATATCCCGTTCCGACGTTCCAAGAAAGGACGGCTTCAACCTCTACGAGGAATGCGAACAAACCTTTCCCGACATTCTGACGGAATTTTACGCCGCGCTGCGCGCGGCGGGCGAATTCAATCATCTGCTCGAATCGAACGAGAAAATCGCGAGGCTGAAAGCAGCGCAGATCGAACATTGGAAATTGCTCTTTCAGCCAATTCTTCCCGCCGGCTTCGCCGACCGCGCCGAAAAAATCGGAAGGGCCCATGTGAAGATCAACCTGTCGCCGGGCTGGTACATGGCGGGCTACGCCTTTCTGTTGAAGCGGCTGCTGCCGCGCGTGGCGCGGCATTTTCGCTTTTCGCCCAATAATTTCACGGCCGCCGTCGACATCCTGATCGAGCGCGTTTTTACCGACATGATCCTGTCGAATTCGGCCTATGAGAATGGCGTCGAAACGGCTCGCGCGCTGTCGTCGATCGAAGGGAACAAGCTGAATGGATTGACCAACGCGGCGCATATGGTCGCGGACGCCAATGCGACGGCGATCGAACTCGCGCACCTGACCCGGAATACGGCCATTGTCAGCCAGAACAGCCAGTCGATTTCAGCGGCGGCGTCCGAACTGGTGGCTTCGGTCGAGGAAATCGCCCGCAACGCCAACGGCGCCGCTGGGGAGGCGTCGCAAACGGACGAGGCCGTCGCGTTCGGACGTGCGGCCATGCGCGACGTGTCTTCGGCCATCGCCAATATCTCTTCGGCGGTCGAGCAGACGTCAACCAGCGTCGACGATCTTTCCGCCGCATCCGCCGAAATCGGCGATGTCCTTGCCGTCATCGAGGGGATCGCGCGGCAGACCAATCTCCTCGCCCTCAATGCGACGATCGAGGCCGCCCGTGCGGGAGAGGCCGGCCGCGGCTTCGCCGTCGTGGCCTCCGAGGTCAAGGCCCTCGCCACCCAGACGTCGAAATCGACCGAGGACATTTCCCGCCGCATCGGCGCCCTGCGGACGAGAATGGCCGAGATTCTGACGACCATGGACCATTCGACCAGCGCCGTCGCCGAAGGGCGTGTCGCCATCGACAGGGCGGGCGACGCGATGGATGCGATCGCCGACCGCGTCGCCAATGTCGTGACGCAAATGGGCGAAGTGTCGGGCATTCTCGGACAGCAGAAGGAGGCGAGCGCCGAAGTGGCCAGCGCCATCGCCCATGTCGCGAAGGTGGCGGCGGAGAATGACGGCGTCATCACAGCCATGAACGAACAAGGTGGGCGGCACAAATCAACGCTTTTCTGACCTTGCCAGGAGCCTTTTCAGCCCAGGTTCGGACCGGTCCTTGTGCGAGATGACCAAGATCGATCATATTCTTTTCGTGAAGCGGGTCATCGATACGGTCATGGGCCGCGACAACTGGAAGGCGGCCGAAGTGCCGGATCACCACCATTGCCGGCTCGGCAAGTGGTACGACAGCCAAAGCGCATATAGAGACGTTTCCGCTTACATGCGGCTTGTCGAACCGCACGGCCGCGTGCACGCTTTCGGCGTAGCGGCTCTCAAAGCGCACGAAGCCGGTCAGCCCGAAGAGACGATAGCGGCCATCGACAAGCTTGGCGAGGCCAGCACGGAGGTCGTCGCTCTGCTTGATCAACTCTCGGAGGAAATCCGGCGGCGCGCCGAGGGCGCCGGCGCCGGTCGCGCCCATGACCCTCAACAAGGGAGCCGCGAACCGATGGCCCGGGCCTGTTGCTGATGGGCGGCCCCGCCCCTCGCGCGCGCTTTCGGCCGATTCACGGCTGCGGAACGCGCCACCTGTCGTGGGTCCACATCCATTGTTCGGGATGCTGGCGGATCGATTTTTCCAGTTCGGCCTGAATGGCCGTGGTGGCGGCGTAAATGTCGGCGTTGCGGTCGTCGGTGCGCGGCGCCTCGATCGCGGTGATGAACATTTTGAAGCGCAGGCCGCGCATCCGGTATCCATGGACCAGCAGCAGCGGCGCGTTGCATTGCCGCGCGACCAGCGCCGGAAAAGGCGTCGTCAGGGCGGGACGGCCGAAAAAGGGCGTCGGCAGCCCATCCAGCGCCTCCTGATCGACCAGAAGGCCTACGGCCCCGCCGGCCCGCACATGGCGGATCAGGGCGACGGGCGTCTCCCGATGGAGCTTGGCGACCAGGCCCCCGGCGTAATATTTGCCGCGGCGGCGCATCATTTCGGCGTCGACGTAAGGATTGCTCATCGGCCGATAGACCGCCATGACGTTCAAGCCATATTGGCTGAGGACGCCGCTCGCCGCTTCCCAATTGGCCTGATGCGCGCCGCAGATCACCGCGCCCTTGCCGCTCCTGGCGATCTCGATGAGCAATTCGGGGTTGGCGACCTCGATGCGCTCGCGCACGATCTCGTCGATGTGTGAGAATTCGCCGATCACGCGCCCAAGGCTGCGCCATACTTCACGCGCCAGCTTCGCGCGCTGGACTTCGGTCATCTCGGGATAAGCGTCGGCCAGATTGCGCGCAAGCCGGTTCTGGCGCTTCCCGGAGAGCGGGCCGACCCGGGCCATGAGCGCGCCCGCCACATTCGAGGCCATTTCGGGCGACATCGCGGAAAAGACGGCGCCGATCAGCCGAAAACCGAGATATTCGAGCCAATAGCGAAAATTCCGCCTCTTGGGGGCGCCCATTTCGTCCAGATCCAGCAAAAACACCTCCGGCCACAGGGCCCGCCGCAATCAACCCTTGTCCTGCCGGATCGCACCAATCGGATCGACGCGGTCCGCAACGCCCACGCCTTGCGCGATTTCGCCAAGCCACGCTTGCGATGACGCAACAATCCAGCGCAAGGGCTCGAACTTCAACGCCATCCACGACGCCCCGGGGCAGGGAAAGGCTGTTGGGGACCTGGCCTCTGGTTGGCCGTCTATCCAAGCGCGGCCGCGCCGTCAAGGCGCGGTTTCGCGGGGTATTTCCGCAACAGCCTGTCGATATCGCCGCCGCCTGTCCTTTGGGCTCTTACCCAAGGCCGCGCGAATCGTTAATGAATGGTTCACATTCCGATTCCCAAAAGACGGGTGGAGGCGCGGCGCCACCGGGACCGCGCGAAAGCAATGCAGGAGCGCATATGTCGGCCACGAAACGGCGCGCAGATCAGCGAAAGCCCGTGATGGCTGGCGCGCCGCGCAAAAGGCGGCCTTGATGCTCTTCCTGTCGATCCGCGCCCGGCTCAGCAAGTTTTTGCCCGCTGTCGGCCTGCCCGCGCTTCTCGCCGCGTGCAGCGTCGGGCCGGATTATGTGACGCCGACCGCGCCGGTTCCGACAAAATTCAAGGAATCGAAGGACTGGCGGCCCGCCCGGCCGCGCGACGGCGTCGACAGGGGCCCGTGGTGGTCGATTTACCGCGACGCCGAACTGAACCGGCTGCTGCCTCTGGTGGAGGTCGACAACCAGAACGTCGCCGCCGCCGTGGCCGCCCACGATCAGGCGGAATCCCTGATCCGCGAGGCGCAGGCCAGTCTCTTCCCCACGGTCGCGGGGCAATATCCGGTCACCCGCTCCGGCGAGGGATCGGGCGTCCTTTCGAGCGGCGGCTCCGGGACCACTTCGGCCGGAACGAATCTCAGCCACGCTTTCGCCCGGACCTTTTTCTATCCCCAGGGCTCCGTCGGCTGGACCCTCGACGTCTGGGGCAAGGTCCGGCGCCAGATCGAGAGCAATGTGGCGCTGGCGCAGGCGGATTCGGCCCTGCTCGCCAATGCGACGCTCTCGGCGCAGGCCCAGCTCGGCATCGCTTTTTTCAACCTGCGCTACGAGGATTCGCTCAAAGCTCTCCTCCTGCGCACGGTGAAGGCCTATCAGGAAACCGAGCGGATCACGCAGAACCAATATAACAACGGCACGGTCTCCAAGGCGGACCTGATCACCGCCGAGACGCAGGTGCTGAACACCCAGGCCCAGGCGATCGCCACCGACGCGCCCCGACAGCAATTTGAGCATGCGATCGCCGTGCTGACCGGAAGGCCGCCGGCGGAGGTGGCCATTCCGCGCGGCGCCCTGCCCCACAATCCGCCCGCGACGCCCCCCGGCCTGCCCTCGACCCTGCTGGAGCGTCGTCCCGACATCGCCGCCGCCGAGCGAACCGTCGCCGCGCAGAACGCTTTGATCGGCGTCGCGGTCGCGGCCTATTATCCTTCGCTCACCCTGTCCGCCGCCGGCGGATTCGAAGGGCCGAACGCCTTCCCCTTCCTGGCCGCCTATCAGATCTGGTCGCTCGGCTCCGCCGCCGCCGATCCTTTGTTCGACGGCGGTTTTCGGTCGGCCCAGGTGGACGACGCCAAGGCGATCTGGCGCCAGTCCGTCGCCATTTACCGCCAGACCGTCCTGGCCGCCTTCCAGCAGGTCGAGGACCAGCTGGTGGCCTTGCGCGTTTACGCCAAGCAACTGAGGGTGCAGGAAAAGGCGCGCGACGAAGCGGCCGAGGCCGTAAAAGTCTATCTCAACCAATATCGCGCGGGCGCCGTCGCCTTCACCACCGTCGTCGTCGCCGAGGGGACCCTGCTCGCGGACGAGGTGGCGGTGCTGGCGACCGAGCAGGCGCTTTTTGTCGCCAGCGTGACCCTGGTCGAGGCGCTCGGCGGCGGCTATGACGCCGGAAGTCTCGCGGCGGAGCAGGCGCCGCCGCTGATCGAGGCGGTGGCGCGTTCGTCGCCGATCCCGCCGCTGTGATTTTTTGCGCTGCGCGCCCATATAGGGCGAGGGCGTCCGCTTGTCGCGCCGCCGGATCGGCGCGGCGAAACGGGCGCCCTTTTAAGGCTTGAAGACCGCGATGACCGAAGGCGAGATCACCATTTCCCGACGCGAGGCCGGCGAATTGCCCGGTTCGACGGAGATACACCCTCAGGAGAAGGGCGCAGGGCAGCCGCGCGGCCGGCGGCCGAAATTCGCCTGGATTGGCCTGATCCTGCTCGCCCTCGGTCTGGGGTGGGCCTGGGTCCATTATCACCGGCCGGCGACGGATGCGACGAGCGCGACCGGCAGTCGCAACGGCAAGAATTCCGACATCGGCGGCAAGGCGCCGGTCGCCATCGGCGCCGCCGCCGCGCGCGACATCAATGTGACGATCGACGCGCTAGGCACGGTCACGCCGCTCACCACCGTGACCGTGGTCAGCCAGATTTCCGGTTATCTCACGGAGGTCGCCTTCACCGAAGGCCAGCATGTCAAGAAGGGCGATTTCCTTGCCCAGATCGATCCCCGCCCCTACGAGGCGCTGAAAGCGCAATACGAGGGCCAGCTCGCCCGTGATCAGGGATTGGTCGATCAGGCCCAACTCGACGAGGCCCGCTACAATACGCTGCTGAAGCAGAATTCGATCGCCGCCCAGACCGCGCAGGACCAGAAATTCATCGTCGCGCAAAATCAAGGCTCGGTGCGCGCCGATCAAGCCCAGATCGACGCCCAGACGCTCAACCTGACCTATGCTCATATCGTCTCGCCGCTCGACGGGCGGATCGGCCTGCGACTGGTGGACCCCGGCAATTATGTCCAGGCCGGGGCGGCGACGGGCCTGGCCGTCATCACCCAGATGCAGCCGATGTCGGTGATCTTCACCGTGCCCGAGGATTCCCTGGACGAAATCCTGCCGAAAATCCGCGCCGGCGAAAAACTCGTCGCGACCGTTTTTGACCGCGCCAATGTCAAGAAACTGGCCACGGGAACAGTGTCCGCGCTCGACAGCCAGATCGACACGACGACCGGCATGATCAAATTGCGCGCCATTTTCGACAATGCCGACGAGGCGCTCTTCCCCAACCAGTTCGTCAACGTCCGGCTCACCGCCTATACGATCAAGGACGCCCTCGCCGTCCCGCTCGCCGGCGTCCAGCATGGCGCGCCGGGCGATTACGCCTATGTGATCAAGGACGGCAAGGCCAGCGTCCATGTCGTCAAGCTCGGCAAGACCGACGGCGGCTATGTGCAGATCCTGTCCGGCCTCTCGGCGGGCGACCAGGTGGTGGTGGACGGCGCCGACCGCCTCCGCGAAGGCGCCGAGGTCCGCATCGTCACCAAAAAGGCCGGAGCCGCGAATGCTCAGGGCAAGGCGACGCAGGGCGATGGAACGCACGGCGGAAAGGGCGGCCATGCGGCGTCCCCGTAAGGCGAGCGGCGCCCCTCGTCCTCGCGGCGCGCGCCCATGAACGTGTCCGAGCCCTTCATTGTGCGGCCGGTGGCGACCTCCCTGCTGATGATCGCGCTGCTGCTGTCCGGCCTGATGGGCTATCGCCTGCTGCCGCTTTCGACTCTGCCGACGGTGGATTATCCCACCATCCAGGTCCAGACCTTCTACCCCGGCGCCAGCCCCGAGGTGATGACCTCCGCGGTGACCGCGCCGCTGGAGCGCCAGTTCGGTCAGATGCCGGGCCTGAGCGAAATGACGTCGGCCAGTTCCGCCGGCGCCTCGATCATCACGCTGCAATTCGGCCTGTCGCTTTCGCTCGACGTCGCCGAGCAGGAGGTCCAGGCGGCGATCAACGCCGCACAGAACCTTCTGCCGGCCGACCTTCCCGCGCCGCCGGTCTATTTCAAGGTCAATCCCGCCGACGCCCCGATCCTGACCCTGTCGGTGACCTCCAAAACCCTGCCGCTCACCCAGCTCGAGGATCTGAGCGAGACGCGGCTGGCGCAGAAGATCTCGCAACAGCCGGGCGTCGGCCTCGTCAGCGTGTCCGGCGGACAACGCCCCGCCGTGCGGGTTCAGCTCAACCCGGCGGCGCTCGCCGCCTATGGGCTGAACATCGACGATGTGCGGACCATCCTCGGCAACGCCAATGTGAACATCCCGAAGGGAAATTTCGACGGCCCGTCCCAGGCCTCGACCATCTCCGCCAACGACCAGATCACCTCCGCCGAAGGCTACGCCAACCAGATCATCGCTTTTCGCAATGGCGCGCCGGTGCGGCTGTCCGACGTCGCCAAGGTCGTGAGCGGGGCGGAAAACAGCAAGATCGCAGCCTGGGCCGGCGCGACGCCGGCGATCATCCTCAATGTCCAGCGCCAGCCCGGCGCCAATGTCATCGCCACCGTCAATTCCGTGCGCACTTTGCTGCCGGGCCTGCTCTCCGGCCTGCCGGCGGGGATGAATGTCGACGTGATGTCCGACCGCACCGTGACCATTCGCGCCTCGGTCGCCGACGTGCAGTTCGAGCTGGCTCTCTCTGTCGTCCTCGTCGTCCTGGTGATCTTCGTCTTCCTGCGCACGCTGCCGGCGACGCTGATCCCCTCGCTTTCCGCGCCGCTATCGCTCATCGGCGCCTTCGGCGTGATGTATCTGCTGGGCTACAGCCTCGACAATCTCTCGCTGATGGCGCTGACCATCGCCACCGGATTCGTGGTCGACGACGCGATCGTGATGATCGAGAACATCACCCGCCACGTCGAGGTCGGCATGGATCCGATGGAGGCCGCGCTGCAAGGCTCGCGGGAGATCGGCTTCACCATCATTTCGCTCACCGTCTCGCTGATCGCGGTGCTGATCCCGCTGCTGTTCATGGGCGAGGTGGTGGGCCGGCTGTTCCATGAATTCGCCATGACGCTCGCGGTCACCATCGTCATTTCCGCCTTCATCTCGCTCACCCTCGTGCCGATGATGAGCGCGCGGCTGATCCGCCATCGCCCCGACAACGAGCGCAGCCGCTTCGACCTCGCCGCCGAAAGAATGTTCAACAGGATCATCGCGGCCTATTCAAAAGCGCTCGACGTGGTGCTGCGCCATCAGCCGCTGACGCTGTTCGTCGCGATCGCCACCCTGGCGCTGACCGCTTTTCTCTATGTCATCATCCCGAAAGGCTTTTTTCCGGTCCAGGACACCGGCGTCATCCAGGCCATGTCCGAGGGGCCGCAGGATGTCTCGTTCGAGGAAATGGTCCGCCTGCAGGGCGAACTGGCCGACGTTTTGCTCAAGGACAAGGACGTGGCTTCGATCGCCTCCTTCGTCGGCGTGGACGGCTCCAACCTGACCCTGAATTCCGGCCGCTTCCTGATCAATCTCAAGCCCCTCGGGCAGCGCGCGGACAATGTCGGCGCGGTCATCAGGCGCCTGGGCCGCGAGGTCTCGGGGATTCCGGGAATCAGGCTCTACATGCAGCCCTCGCAGGACCTGACGATCGACGCCTCGGTGACCAGGGCGCAATATAAATTCGTGCTGGAAAACGCCAATTCCAGCCAGTTCGCGGAATGGGCGCCGAAGCTGACCGAGCGGCTCGCCCAGGCGCCGGAGCTGACCGATGTCGCCAGCGACCTCCAGCAGAAAGGCTCCGCGCTCGACATCAATGTGGACCGCGCGACCGCCGCACGGTTCGGGATCACCATGGCGAGCGTGGACAATGCGCTCTACGACCTGTTCGGCCAGAGGATCATTTCGACCATCTATACCGAGTCGAACCAGTACCGGGTGATCCTGGAGGGCGCGCCCTCGGTGCAGCAGTCGCTGAAAGGCCTGGACCAGATCTATCTGCCGTCGAACGCCTCGACCACCAACGGCCAGGTTCCGCTCTCGGCCATCGTCCATCTGCAGAAGCGCGACGGCCCGCTGGTGGTGACCCATTTCGCCCAGTTCCCGGCGACCACCATTTCCTTCAATCTGGCGCCCGGCGTCTCATTGGGCGAAGGCCTCGCCGCGATCGAGCGCGCCAGGGCCGACATCGGCCTGCCCGGTTCCTTCATTTTCGCCTACCAGGGCGCGGCGGCGGCGTTCCAGTCCTCGCTGACCAACGAACTGCTGCTGATCGCGGCGGCGGTCATGACGATGTATATCGTGCTGGGCGTGCTCTACGAGAGCTTCATCCATCCGGTCACCATCCTCTCGACCCTGCCCTCGGCCAGCGTCGGCGCTCTGCTCACTTTGCTGCTGTTCGGCTACCAGCTCGACGTGATCGCGATCATCGGCGTGATCCTGCTGATCGGCATCGTCAAGAAGAACGCGATCATGATGATCGACTTCGCGCTCGAGGCCGAGCGCGTCGAAGGGCTCGGGCCGGTCGCGGCGATCCGGCAGGCCTGCCTCCTGCGCTTCCGCCCGATCCTGATGACCACTTTTGCCGCCATCCTCGGCGCCCTGCCGCTGATGCTGGGAACCGGCGTCGGCTCGGAACTGCGTCAGCCGCTCGGCTACGCCATCGTCGGCGGCCTGATCGTCAGCCAGGTCCTGACCCTGTTCACCACGCCGGTGATCTATCTCTATTTCGACCGCCTGGCCCGGCGCCTGCGCGGCAGCCCGGCCCCGGGCGAGGCGGAGCCGGAGCCGGCGGAATGAGGCGGCTTTCGCATGATCGCTTCGCGATCCGCGAAAACGGATCGCGCGGAAATTCCTCTCGCGCAGGGCGGATCGCCGCGCCAGCGGAATGCGTTTTCGAACAGGAAAGCGCATGAATATTTCCGCGCCCTTCATCCGCCGGCCCGTCGCGACCGCCCTGCTGACTTTGGGAGTCGCGCTTTCCGGCGCGCTGGCCTTTTTCCAGTTGCCGGTCGCGCCGCTGCCCGATGTCCAGGTCCCCTTCGTCACAGTAAGCGCCATGCTGCCGGGCGCGAGCCCGGAAACCGTGGCCACCAGCGTCGCCCAGCCGCTCGAACGCCATCTCGGCCAGATCGCCGACGTGACCGACATGACCTCGACGTCGAGCCTCGGCCAGACCCAGATCGTCATGCAGTTCGGCTTGAGCCGCGACATCGACGGCGCCGCCCGCGACGTTCAGGCGGCGATCAACGCCGCCCGCGCCGACCTGCCGACGGCCCTGCGCCAGAACCCGTCCTACCGCAAGGTCAATCCGGCCGAGGCCCCGGTGCTGATTCTCAGCCTGACCTCGAAAACTCTGACGCGCGGGCAACTTTACGACGCGGCCAGCAATGTGCTGCAACAGCGCATTTCCCAGCTCCCGGGCGTGGGACAGGTCATCATCGGCGGCGCGGCCATGCCCGCCGTGCGGGTGGAGCTGAACCCGCAGGCCCTGTTCAATTACGGCATCGGCCTCGAGGACGTGCGCGCGGCGCTCGCCTCCGCCAACGCCAATGCGCCCAAGGGCGCGATCGAGCAGGACCCCCGCCATTTCCAGATCTACACCAACGACCAGGCCTCGCACGCCGCCGACTACAAGCCGCTGGTGATCGCCTACCGTAACGGCGCGCCAGTGCGCCTGTCGGACGTAGCCAAGGTCGAGGATTCGGTCGAGGATCTGCGCAACGCCGCTTTCGCCGACGGGATTCCGGCGGTTCTGGCGATCCTCTATCCCGAGCCGGGCGCCAATATCATCCAGACCGTGGACGCGGTGAATGCGGAATTGCCCTATCTGCAGGCCGCGCTCCAGGGCGACATCAAGCTCAGGACCGTCATCGACCGGTCGGTCTCGATCCGCGCCTCGCTTCGTGACACCGAAATCACCCTGATGATCGCCGTCACGCTGGTGACGATGGTGGTCTTCTTCTTCCTCGGCAATGCGCGCGCGACGCTTGCGCCCGGCATCGCAGTGGTGGTGTCGATCGTCGGCACTTTCGGCGCCATGTATCTGCTCGGCTTCAGCCTCAACCTGCTGTCGCTGATGGCCCTGACCATTTCGACCGGCTTCGTCGTGGACGACGCCATCGTCGTGGTCGAAAATATCGAACGCTATCTCGAAGCCGGCATGAGCGGTGAGGAAGCCGCGCTGCGCGGCGCCAAGGAGGTCGGCTTCACCGTCATCTCGATCACCATGTCCCTGATCGCGGTCTTCGCCCCGATCCTGTTCATGGGCGGATTGATCGGCCGTTTTTTCCGCGAATTCTCGGTGACCATGGCGGTCGCGATCCTGATCTCCATGGTCATTTCGCTGACCACCACGCCCATGCTCTCCGCCCTTTTCATGCGCCGGAGCCATGGCGTGAAGCGCCTGCATCTGCTGGAGGAAACGTTCAACCGCATCCAGGCGGCCTATGGCCGCGCCCTGACCCACGCCCTGCGCCATCCGCTGCTGACGATCAGCACGCTTCCGGCCAGCTTCTTCCTGATTTTCCTTCTCTTCGGCGCCTTCCCCTCGCTCTACAAAGGCGTTCCCAAGGGCCTGTTCCCCCCGGAGGACACCGGCAGGATGATGGGCACTCTGGAGGGCGACCAGAGCATTTCCTTCCAGAGCATGAAGACAAAGCTCACGGAAATGCTCGGCATCGTCCAGGCCGATCCGGCGGTCCAGACGGTGGTCGGCTTCACCGGCGCGACCGGCGGCCCGGGCGCGGCGGTCAATACCGCGCGCGTCTTCGCGGGGTTGAAGCCGCTTTCGCAACGCGATGTCAGCGTGGACCAGGTGATCGCCCGGCTGCGCGGCAAGCTCTCCCATGTGCCGGGCGGGCGCCTCTATTTCCAGGCTTTTTCCGATTATAAATTCACCGGCCGCCAGTCGTCGTCGCAATATCAATATACGCTTTTTTCCGACGACACCGCCCAGCTTTACGTCTGGGCGCAGAAGCTCACCGACGCCTTGATCCGGCGCGGCCGGCTCAAGGATGTCGTTTCCGACCAGAAGATCAAGGCGCTGGAAACCAATCTGGTCATCGACCGCGACGCCGCCGCGCGTTTCGGCCTCACCGAGGCGATGATCGACAATACCATCTATGACGCCTTCGGCCAGCGTCAGGTCTCGATCATCTTTTCCAACATCAACCAATATCACGTCGTGATGGAGATCGATCCGAGCTACACCCAGAACCCCTCCATGCTCGACCAGATCTACGTCTCCACCGCCGGCGGCGCCCCCAACGCCGTCGCCTTGTCGAACTTGCCGGCGGGCGCGGTGACCAGGAAGGCTTCGCCGGGCGCCAGCGTGACCGCAGCCGCGGGCTCGGCGAGCCTGGATTCCGCGCGCAACGCCACCACCAATGCGCTGGCGGCCTCGGGCGCCAGCTCGGCTTCGGCCGGCGCGGCGGTCAGCACGATCAAGGAGACGATGATCCCGCTTTCGGCGGTGAGCCATTACCGCCGCGCCAATACGGCGCTGGCGATCAATCACGAAGGCTCCTTCGTGACGACGACGATTTCCTTCAATCTCGATCCCAAGGACTCGCTCAACGACGGGCTCGCCGAGATTCACGCGGCGGAAGCCGAGATCAACATGCCGGCCAGCGTGCGCGGCGCCGCCTCGGGCGCGGCCCTGCTCTTCATCGGCTCGGCCTCGGCCTTTCCGCTGCTGGTGCTGGCCGCCATATTGTCGATGTATATCGTGCTGGGCATTCTCTACGAGAGCCTGATCCACCCGATCACCATTCTCTCGACCCTGCCCTCGGCGGGCGTCGGCGCCCTGCTGAGCCTCGCGATTTTCAACATCGAACTCGACCTCATTTCCGGCATCGGGGTGATCCTGCTGATCGGCCTGGTCAAGAAAAACGCCATCCTGCTGGTGGATTTCGCGATCAATGCGAAACGAACGCGCGGCGCCAGCTCGCGCGACGCGATCTTCGAGGCCTGCCTGCTGCGCCTGCGCCCGATCCTGATGACGACCGTCGCCGCCATGCTCGGCGCCATGCCCCTGGCCTTGTCCTTCGGCGAGGGCGGCGAAATGCGCCGTCCGCTCGGCGTGTCGATCATCGGCGGCCTGATCGTCAGCCAGTTGCTGACCCTGTTCACCACGCCGGTCGTCTATCTCTATCTCGACCGTTTCAGCCTCTGGCTGAAGGCCCGACGCGCCGCCTGGCTGCGCCGCCGTTCCGCGCCGGCCGCAGAAAATATCTGACCCAACCCCTTGCGCCTAAAAAAACATTCTCCCATTTCAGATAGTTGACCCCTGCCTCGCGAGGCTGCGTGGGTCGGCGTCGGCAATGGGCGCCCGAAACGATGAGTTTCCGCACGCGCGCCCTTGCAAAAAATCATTTGCGCCGAGCGAAGCCATGACGCCAATCTACGAGCTCAAAATTGAGGCGCCGGAGGAATCCGCATGTCCGTTCACGTCGCCTGGGACGAGGAACTCGCCCGCGAGCTGATCGACGAAGGCTCCGGGCTTGAAGGCGCGATGCTGCCGATCCTGCACGCGTTGCAGGGAAAATTCGGCTATGTGGACGCCCGCGCCGTCGCCCTGATCGCCAAGGCCCTGAATGTCTCGCGCGCCGAAGTGTTCGGGACCATTTCCTTCTATCACGACTTCAAGCGCCAGCCGCCGATGGGCGGAACCATCAAGTTATGCCGCGCCGAGGCCTGCCAGGCGCGCGGCGCCGAAAGCCTCGCCACCCATCTGGAAAAGGCCCATGGCGTGAAGATCGACGGCGGCTACAGCGATGGCGTCAGCGTCGAGACGGTCTATTGCCTCGGCAATTGCGCCCTCGGCCCCAACGCCTTGCACGACGGCGAGATTTTCGGCCGGCTCGACGCGCAAGGCCTCGACGATCTCTACGCCAGCGTCGCACGCAAGGCGGGAGAGCGGCCATGACGACCCGCGTTTTCGTTCCCTGCGACGCCGCCGCCCTCTCGGTCGGCGCCAATTCCGTCGCTGAGGCCCTCGCGCGCGGGGCGCAAGCGCGCGGCGAAACGATCGAGATCGTGCGCAACGGCTCGCGCGGCATGTTCTGGCTGGAGCCCCTGGTCGAGGTCGAGATTTCCGGGCGCCGGATCGCCTATGGCCCGGTCGCGGCGCGCGACGTTCCGTCTCTGCTCGACGCCGGACTCCTGAAGGGCGGCGACCACGCCCTGCGCCTCGGCCCGACCGAGGAGCTCGACTGGATGAAGCGCCAGCAGCGCCTGACTTTTGCGCGCATTGGCGTCATCGATCCGTTGTCGCTGAGCGAATATTGCGCCCGCGACGGGCTCAAGGGACTGCAAAAGGCGCTGGCGCTGTCGCCGGCCGCAGTGGTCGATCAGGTGCTGCAATCGGGCCTGCGCGGGCGCGGCGGCGCCGGCTTCCCGGCCGGCGTCAAGTGGAAAACGGTGATGGGCGCGCAGGCCGAGCGCAAATATGTGGTGTGCAACGCCGACGAAGGCGACAGCGGCACTTTCGCCGACCGCATGGTCATGGAGGGCGATCCCTTCATGCTGATCGAAGGCATGGCTATCGCCGCTTACGCCGTCGGCGCGAGCAAGGGTTATATCTATCTGCGCTCCGAATATCCCCACGCCGCGCGTACCTTGGAAAACGCCGTCCGCCTCGCCGAAGAAGCGGGCTGGATCGGCAAGGACGCCTTCGGGCGCGAAAAACCCTTCCAGCTCGAACTGCGGATCGGCGCCGGGGCCTATATCTGCGGCGAGGAGACCTCGCTGCTCGACAGCCTTGAAGGCAAGCGCGGCCTGGTGCGCGCCAAGCCGCCGCTCCCGGCCCTTTCCGGCCTGTTCGGCAAGCCGACGCTGATCAACAATGTCCTGACCCTTGCCGCCGTGCCCTATATTCTCACCGAGGGCGGCAAAGCCTATGCCGATTACGGCATGGGCCGTTCGCGCGGCACGCTGCCAATTCAGCTCGGCGGCAATATCCTGCGCGGCGGACTGATCGAACGCGCTTTCGGCGTGAGTTTGCGCGAAATCATCGAGGATTTCGGCGGCGGCACGGCGAGCGGACGTCCGATCCGCGCGGTTCAGGTTGGCGGCCCGCTCGGCGCCTATTTGAGCGAGAAGGAACTCGATCTGCCGCTCGATTACGAAACGCTCGCCGCCAATCGCGCCATGCTGGGCCATGGCGGAATCGTCGTCTTCGACGACAATGTGGACATGGCGAAAATGGCCCGTTTCGCCTTCCATTTCTGTGCGGCCGAGAGCTGCGGCAAGTGCACGCCCTGCCGCATCGGGGCGGTGCGCGGCAAAGAGACGATGGAAAAGATCATCGCCGGCCACAATATCGAGGCCAATCTCGCGCTCGTGCGCGATCTTTGCGAGGTCATGACCGACGGCTCGCTCTGCGCCCACGGCGGCCTCACCCCCATGCCCGTGCTGTCTGCGATCGACCGCTTCCCCGAGGATTTCGTCGCCGCCGCGCGCAGGACCGCCGCCGAATAGGAGCTCGCCATGAGCCTTATCAAGGAACCGAGCCTTATCAAGGAACTGGATTACGGCACGCCGATCCGCGTCGCGGAAAAGCAGGTCAGTCTCACCATAGACGGCGAAAAAGTCACCGTTCCCGCCGGGACCTCGGTGATGGCCGCCGCCATGTCGCGCGGCGTCAAGATCCCCAAACTCTGCGCCAGCGATAATCTCGAACCCTTCGGCTCCTGCCGGCTCTGCCTGGTCGAAATCGAGGGCCGGCGCGGGACGCCGGCCTCCTGCACCACCCCGGCGGAAGAGGGCATGGTGGTGCGCACCCAAAGCGAGAAGCTCGCCCGGCTCCGCCGCGGCGTGATGGAGCTTTATTTGTCCGATTACCCGGGCGATGTCCTGGCTTCCGCGGGCGGCGGAGAGTTCCTGGACGCAGCCGCGCGAGGTCGGCCTGCGCGAGGTCCGCTATGCCTCCGGCGGCGCGAACCATTTCGACGACGCCAGGGACGAATCCAATCCCTATTTCGCCTATGACCCCGCGAAATGCATCGTCTGCAGCCGCTGCGTGCGCGCCTGCGAGGAGGTTCAGGGCACTTTCGCCTTGACCGTCGAGGGCCGCGGCTTCGAGTCGCGGATCAGGCCCGGCCCGAGTGATTTCATCAATTCCGAATGCGTCTCCTGCGGCGCCTGCGTCCAGGCCTGCCCGACCGGGTCTCTGATCGAGAAAAGCGTGGCTGCGCGCGGGATGCCGGAACATTCGATCGTCACCACCTGCGCCTATTGCGGCGTCGGCTGTTCCTTCAAGGCGGAAATGCGCGGCGACGAGCTTATCCGCATGGTCCCCTACAAGGGCGGACAGGCCAATGAGGGCCACTCCTGCGTCAAGGGGCGCTTCGCCTTCGGCTACGCCACCCATAAGGATCGCATGCTGAAGCCGATGATCCGCGAAAAGATCACCGACCCCTGGCGCGAGGCAAGCTGGGACGAGGCGATTTCCCGCGCCGCCGGCGAACTGAAGCGTCTGCAGGCGAAATATGGCCGGGATTCGATCGGCGTCATCACGTCCTCGCGCTGCACCAACGAGGAAGTCTTCGTGCTGCAGAAGCTGGCCCGCGCCGCCTTCCGCAACAACAATGTCGACACCTGCGCCCGGGTCTGCCATTCGCCAACCGGCTATGGCCTCAAGACCACGCTTGGCACTTCGGCGGGCACCCAGGATTTCGCTTCGGTCGATCATGCCGAGGTCATTTTGGTCATTGGCGCCAATCCCACCGACGGCCATCCGGTCTTCGCCTCGCGGATGAAGAAGCGCCTGCGCGCCGGGGCCAGGCTGATCGTCGCCGATCCCCGCGTCATCGACCTCGTCCGCACGCCGCACGTCCAGGCGGACCTGCATCTCCAGCTCAAGCCAGGGACCAATGTCGCGCTGCTGAATTCATTGTCCCACGTGATCGTCACCGAAGGACTGGTGAACGAAGCCTATGTCCGGGCGCGCTGCGATATCGACCAGTTCGAGTCCTGGGCGCGCTTCGTCGCCTCGCAGCAGAATTCGCCGGAGGAGATGGAAAAATATACCGGCGTGCCGGCCAAGGACGTGCGCGTCGCGGCCCGTCTCTATGCGAGCGTGAAGAACGCCGCGATCTATTACGGCCTGGGCGTGACAGAACACAGTCAGGGCTCGACTACCGTCATGGCCCTTGCCAATCTGGCCATGGCGACCGGCAATATCGGCCATGTCGGCGCTGGCGTGAACCCGCTGCGCGGCCAGAACAATGTCCAGGGCTCCTGCGACATGGGTTCCTTCCCGCATGAATTTTCGGGCTATCGCCATGTCTCCGACGACGCGACGCGAGAGAGCTTCGAGGCTTTATGGGGGCTCAAGCTCGACGACGAGCCGGGCCTGCGCATCCCCAACATGATCGACGAGGCGATCGAGGGCAATTTCAAGGGATTGTTCGTGCAAGGGGAGGACATCGCCCAGTCCGACCCCGACACCCAGCACATCACCGCGGGCCTATCGGGGATGGAATGCGTCATCGTGCAGGACCTGTTCCTGAACGAGACCGCCAAATACGCCCATATCTTCCTGCCGGGCTGCTCCTTCCTCGAGAAGGACGGCACTTTCACCAATGCCGAGCGCCGCATCAACCGCGTCCGCAAGGTGATGGCCCCGCTGTGCGGCAAGGACGAATGGCGTGCGGCGATCGAACTCGCCCAGGCCATGGGCTATGAGATGAATTACAATCATCCGTCCGAGATCATGGACGAGATCGCGGCGCTGACGCCGACCTTCGCCGGCGTGAGCTACCAAAAACTCGACGAACTGGGCTCGGTGCAATGGCCCTGCAACGACAAGGCGCCTGAAGGCACGCCGATCATGCACGTCGATCGTTTCGTTGGCGGCAAGGGCCATTTCATGCTGACCGAATATGTGCCGACCCGCGAGCGCACCGGCCCGCGCTACCCGCTGATCCTCACCACCGGGCGCATCCTGTCGCAATATAATGTCGGCGCGCAGACGCGGCGCACGGAAAACAGGATCTGGCACGAGGAGGACGTCCTGGAAATCCACCCCTTCGACGCCGAGCAGCGCGGCGTCGTGGACGGCGATCTGGTGTCTTTGGCCAGCCGCGCCGGCGACACCGCCCTGCGGGCGAAAATCTCGGAGCGCATGCAGCCGGGCGTGGTCTACACCACCTTTCATTTTCCCGGCACGGGCGCCAATGTCGTGACCACCGACAATTCGGACTGGGCCACCAATTGCCCGGAGTACAAGGTCACCGCGGTCGAGGTGCGGCGCGTCAATGCGCTGTCGTCGTGGCAGGAGCGCAACGCTGTGGACGACGCGACCATGCGCAAAGTTCTGGAGGCGTCGCCGGATGCCGCCGAATGACCGGCCGCCAGCCTCGCGCCTGACCGAGACGCTGCGGATCGACGCCGCAAGCGGGATCGCGACGCCGGCGCAGCGCGAGATCGCCAACGAAATCGCGGTGAGCTTCGTCTATGGCGACGCGCCCTATGCGGTGATGATGGCGAGCCCCGACGACGCGGAAGATTTCGCTTTCGGCTTCAGCCTGACCGAGGGGATCGTGCGCGCGGCGAGCGAAATCCGCGCGGTGCGGGTCGCGCCCCAGGAAAAGGGCCTCGAACTCCATATCGAACTGGCGCCGGGGCGGTTCCGCGAACACCTCGCGCGGCGCCGGGCGATCACCGGGCGCACCTCCTGCGGCCTGTGCGGGGTGGAGACGGTCGAACAACTGCCGCAGGCCGAAAAGCTCATCCCCGCTCCGCCCATTGCGCCGCGCGCGGTTTTCGCCGCGCTCGCCCATCTCGACCGCAACCAGACGCTGAACGCCTTGACGCGCGCCGTCCATGGCGCGGCCTTCTGCGCGCGCGACGGCGCGATCCGGGCGCTGCGCGAGGATGTCGGGCGCCACAATGCGCTCGACAAGCTGATCGGCGCGCTGATCCGCGAGGGCGTGTCGCCGCGCGAAGGTTTTGTCGTCGTCACCAGCCGCGCCTCGTTCGAAATGGTCGAGAAGACCGCAATTTTCGGCGCGCCCGCCCTCGTCGCCATTTCGGCGCCGACCTCGCTGGCGATCGAACGCGCGCAGGCGCTGGGCCTGACGCTCGGGGCCATCGCCCGCGCTGACAGCATGATGGTTTTTTCCGGCGCTTTCGCCAGATCAGAAGCCGCCGGGCCGGAGGCCGCCGCGTCATGAACCAGGACAGCCATACATTCGCCCACGACGACAACAAGGCCAAGCTGCTGCGCATGGCCAGGGAAATCGCCGATTTCTTCCACGCCTATCCGCAGGACCAGGCGGTCGAATCGATCGCCGGCCATATCAACAAGTTCTGGACGCCAAAAATGCGCGAGGATTTTCTCGCCGCCGCCGCCGAGCCGGGGCGGATCCTGCCGCCCCTGGTCAGCGCGGCGCGGGAAAAGATCAAGCGGAGGAAAATCGAGTAGCGGCCGGAGCAGACAAAGGAAAAGCAACGCCAAAAGGTGCAATTGGCGCAAAGCGCCGGAACGGGAGGAGAAAATGACAAGCTTTACGGCGCGCCAGTAGCGGCGGGTTTGCTCGCCCGTCAGGCGACCGTGGCGAGAGCCCGATTCAACCGCGGGCCGGTTCCGCCGGCGGCCCTGGCGATCCATCTGTGCATCGGCATGGCCTATGGCTTTTCGGTGTTCCGGCTGCCGCTGAGCAAGACTTTAGCCTCTTTGCCGTTCGCCTACGTTCGGCCTCCGTCTCTATGGGCGCGCCTAGGATAGACTGGGCGCTTTCATATTTTATTGTTGTATTTAAATAAGTTAGAATGAGTGTTGGCGGGCCGCGCCCGACGAAGATGAGCACTATATCTACGCCATAGCCCTATGACAAAATGATTTGCGGGCGGCAATTCGATAGCCCGCCGCCTCCTGGCCATGCGCAGAAAAGGCGAAGATCGGCGAGAACGGATTGAGGAATGGCGCGCGTGGAACAAGGGGCGCGCACGAGCCGCGCGGCGCGCCAAGAACCGCTGAACGAAGCGGAGAAGCAGGCGATCGTCGTGGCTTGCGAAGCCCTCATCCGCGATGTCTTGAAGCCGCGCTCCCTGCCGCAAGTCAGACCGACCGAGTGGAACTATGTGATCGATATTCATGGCGCATGGGCGGCTGGGCGCTATCGCTTCATGCAACGCTATAGATCGGGCATGGAACATAATCGCGGCGAGGAATTCGATGCGCCCTTCGCCCGCATCGATCGCACGGGGCGCGACCAGTTCGACGTCCATTGGATGCGCCACACCGGCAAATGGTGGAGACTCTATTCCGGCGTCACGCTCGCCGAAGCGCTCCGCGTCCTGGAAACGGACAGTGTGCTCCATCCGCCTTGACCTCGCCGCGCGCCCATGTCGGAAATGCCTTTCCCGTCTTCAGCGGAAGCCGCGATCGTGAGCGAATATCAATATTATGAATTCCAGGCGCTTGATCGGCCGCTCGGCGAGGAGGACCGCAAGGCGCTGCGGACGCTGTCGTCACGCGCGCGAATCACGACCACAAGTTTCACCAATTCCTATGAATGGGGGAATTTCAAGGGACTCCCCGACGAACTCATGGCGCGTTGGTTCGACTTGCATCTTTACTTGGCCAATTGGGGCTCGCGCCGGCTGATGATCCGCTTTCCCCGGCGATTGATCGACGCCGGCGCGCTCAAACCGTTCCTCCGAGCCGCCGACGGAGCCACGTTCAAGCCCGCCGGCGAAAATCTCGTCCTCGACATAGAGCGCGACGAAATGGAGCCCGGCGAGGACTGGGACGACGGTTCAGGCTGGCTGGCGGCGCTCGCGCCACTGCGGGCGGACGTTCTCGGCGGTGATCTGCGGCTGTTCTATCTCCTATGGCTGATGGCGGTGGAGGACGGCGCCGTCGAAGCCGCGGCGACGGAGCCCTTGCCGGGGATTGGTCCGATGACAGGCGCCCTCGAAGGTTTCGCGCAATTCTTCGGGATCGATCCGGACCTGGTGGCGGCGGCGGCCGAACGATGCGGCGATGCGCCCATCGACGTCGCGCCCGCCGCCGGCGCTGTCCGACGCATCGTCGCGGACCTGCCGGATGAAGAAAAGACCGATTTGCTCGTTCGTTTGGCGGAGGGCGATGGGCATGTGGCGAGTGAGGTCCGCGCAAGGATTCGCCTTCGCATGAAATCCGCCCTTCCCGTCCCCGCGCCGCGCACGGCAAGAAATTTGCGCGCCCGCGCCCGCACAATCGGCGGGGCGCGCAAGCGCGCCGAAGCCGAGCGACTGGAGGCGGAGCGCCGGCGCAAGGCCGAGGACGAGGAGCGCGTCCGCCGCGCTCGCCTCGATGCGCTGGCGCGCCGCGGCGAGGCGGTCTGGCGCGAGATCGAGACGGAAATCGAGCGCCGCAATTCCGCCGGCTACGAAAGGGCCGCCGACCTGCTCCGCGATCTCAAGGCAATCGCCAATGAGCGGGGCGGAATTCGGGATTTTGACCGCCGCCTCGACGCGATCCGCGAAAAACACGCCCGCAAGGAGCGCTTCATCGAACGCCTGCGGGGGCTCGGATAGGGGCGGAGCACACCAGCGCGCGCAAATGTACAACCTCCATGCGGCAAGGAGGAGCACGTTACTGACTTGGGGGCGGGACCAGATCTCACAAACGGCGCTTAACGGTCTGCAATGAGGCGATGCGGCGGTGGACGATCCCCAAAGCTTCGACCCGGCGGCGAAATTTCGCTGATGCACAGCGCCGCATCTAAGGTCCATCCACTGCTGCTCTCAACGGACGACGGACCGAAGTCCGACCCGAAGGCGCCTTTCGAGATTTCTCCCCAATGGCCGCAGCAAGGCCATCAACGGTCGTTCCCAAGGTCGATCGAACGCGTATTCATGACCCTGAGCCGCCGGTCGTTCGCCGAACTTTCCCCGGACGTGAATCGACCGCTCGAAGCAGTCGTTGGCGCAGGAGTTGCCCAGTTGGCTATTCGCGCTTGCAATTCCTTATCCCATTTACAGATGCGGTACTCGGTGTGTCGCACCTTGCGATCCATATGCATGTGGATTTGGTGGTAGCCGTTCGAGCCAGGCCAAGCACGGTGATGAAGCGCGCACAGCTTTTGTGGCGTAAAGGAGACCGCGCCGCCCGCCATCGGTCACGCCCGATCTTGCTGCTCCTGCGCGATGGCGGGCGCTTATTCTTTCTGTTCCGTCTCGAACGCCATCCTGCCAAGCTTCGCCCAGACGCCGCGCGCATGTTCGGCTTGATCGCTTTGGAGCTTGTCGGCCATCCAGAGCAGCGCGCCGTAGATCATGGCGCGATCGTCGCCGGTCAGGTCCACGATACCGGCCTTGACGACGAGGCCGCCGAGTTCGATCAGATGCCGCGTGCGCTTGCGGCGCTCGACCTGCCAGGCGCGCATGTCATGCCGCGCCCGCGCCGCCTGATGGCGGTTGCGCGCCGCTTGGTCGCGCCGGAGCGCCGCTCCTGTCGCGGTCAGGCGCCGATGCAGTTCGCCGCGCCCGGCCCTGAAAAAACGCGGCTCCGCGCTTTGCCCATGCCTCCCTCTTTCCGGCGTCCTTGGTTTCGGCCAGCACGATCAGCGCGCCCGCCAGTTCGTCGGCGCTGAGGGCGTCGGCGCCGGTCGAGATGACCAGTTCGCCAAGCTGTTGCACCTTGCGGTTTTTCAGGTCTCGCGCCTTGTGTTCGAGCGACTTCAGTTCCGCGTCGAAGTCCCGTGGCTTGCGCATCATGTCCTCCATAAGCTGTTGATGGAGTGATGATAGTTGAGCGTCTGCCGGAATGCTGTAGGCTTGCCGGGATGGTGCGAGACGGTGTGATCCCTCCCGAGAATTTTTCGAGGGAGGGCGCGCTTATACGTCGTTCCGACGTGCGCATAGCCCATGTAGATGATCTGGTCGCGATGGCGATCTATCATCTTCACGTCAAGGTCATTGGCCGCAAATCCGGCTCAAGCGCGGTGGCGTCGGCGGCCTACCGCTCGGCCTCTCGGCTGCGCGACGACCGGCTTGAACGCAGTCACGATTTTTCGGCCAAGCGCGGCGTCGTCCATTCCGAGATCATGCTGCCGGAGAGTGCACCGGAGGCGTGGAGCGACCGCGAACGGCTTTGGAACGATGTCGAGGCGTTCGAGGTCAGGAAAGACGCGCAGCTTGCCCGCGAGGTCGAATTCGCCCTTCCGCGCGAGATGACGGAGCGCCAAGGCATCGAACTGGCCCGCGACTTCGTGCAGTCCGAATTCGTCGATCAGGGCATGATCGCCGACCTCAATGTGCATTGGGATATGGCCGAGGACGGGACGCCCAAACCCCACGCCCATGTCATGCTGACCATGCGCCAGGTGAATATAAACCGGGACGAGAATGGCTTCGGCCAGAAGGTGCGGGATTGGAACCGCATCGAGATGGTCGAGCGCTGGCGCGAACGCTGGGCGGAGTTGGCCAATGAGCGGCTGGCCGAACTCGACATCGACGCACGCATCGACCATCGCAGCCTTGAGCGCCAAGGCATCGCGCTGGAGCCGCAAAGCCAGATCGGCGCGCCCGCACAGCGGATCGAGGGCGAAGGGATCGAAGCCGCCGACCGTGCCGAAATGCACCGCGAGATCGCGCGCGGCAATGGCGCGCGCATCATCGCCGATCCCGCCCTGGCGCTCGACGCCATCACGCATCAGCAATCCACTTTCACGCGCCGCGACATGGCGATGTTCGCGCATCGGCACAGCGACGGCATCGACCAGTTCAACGCCGTGATGGGCGCGGTGCGCGCCGCGCCCGATCTGGTCGAATTGGGCAAGGACGGGCGGGGCGAGGATCGCTTCACCACCCGGGAGATGATCGAAACCGAACAGCGCCTGCATCGCGCCGCCGAACTGATGGCGGAACGGGAGCGCCATGAGGTGAACGACGCCGACAGACAGGCGGCGCTGGCGCGTGCGGAAGCGCGCGGCCTTGTCCTTTCGGGAGAGCAGGCCGACGCCTTGGCGCATGTCACGGACGGGCGCGATCTCGGCGTCGTGGTCGGTTACGCCGGAACGGGAAAGAGCGCGATGCTGGGCGTGGCGCGCGAAGCCTGGGAAGCGGCGGGCTACGAGGTCCGGGGCGTGGCGCTGTCCGGCATCGCCGCCGAGAATCTCGAAAGCGGATCGGGCATCGCGTCGCGCACCATCGCCAGCATGGAACACGGTTGGGGACAGGGCCGCGACGTGCTCACCGCTCGCGATGTTCTGGTGATCGACGAGGCGGGCATGGTCGGCACGCGCCAGTTGGAGCGCGTGCTGTCCCATGCGGCGCAAGCCGGCGCCAAGGTGGTGCTGGTCGGCGATCCGCAACAGTTGCAATCAATCGAAGCGGGCGCGGCGTTCCGCTCGATCTTTGAGCGCCACGGCGGCGCGGAGATCGGCGAGGTGCGCCGCCAGCGGGAGGATTGGCAGCGCGACGCCACGCGCGATCTGGCGACCGGCCGAACCGGCGATGCGATCCATGCCTATGACCGCCACGGCATGGTGCATGAGGCCGCGTCACGGGAGGACGCGCGCAAAAATCTGATCGAACGCTGGGACCGCGACCGGCAGGCGTCGCCCGACAAGCAGCCGCATCATCCTCACCCACACCAATGACGAGGTTCGCGCGCTCAACGAGGCCGCGCGCGAGCGGATGCGGGCCGCCGGCGATCTGGGCGAGGACGTGCTCCTCACGGTCGAACGCGGCGAACGCAGCTTCGCCAGCGGAGATCGCGTCATGTTCCTGCAAAACGAGCGCGGTCTTGGCGTCAAAAACGGCACGCTCGGGACCGTCGAGAAGGTCAGCGCCCGATCCATGTCCGTGCGCACCGACGACGGGCGCAGCGTCTCGTTCGACCTCAAGGATTACGACCGCATCGACCACGGCTATGCCGCGACCATCCACAAGGCGCAGGGCATGACCGTGGACCGCGCCCATGTTCTGGCGACGCCGGGCATGGACGCCCACGGCAGCTATGTCGCCCTGTCGCGCCATCGCGACGGCATGGACCTGCATTATGGCCATGACGACTTCGCCAGCCAGGACCGGCTTGCCCGCGCCCTGTCGCGCGACCGGGCCAAGGATATGGCGTCGGATTACGAGCGGCTTGATCCGGCGCAGGATTATGCCGAACGGCGCGGGATCACTTTCCGCGCCCGCGTCGCCGAGATCGTGCGCAAGATCGTGCCGGAGAAGGTGCGCGGCATGTTCGACGGGCTGCGCCTGCCCGCCGATGGCGGGCAGAGGCCGGAAAGGGAAGGCGCCGGAAAGGAAGGTGGCGGAAGACCCGGAGACGGCGTTGCGCCGCGCCCGCACCAGGGCGCTCGTCCGCCATGCCCGCGCGGTGGACGCGATCTTCGAGATGCAGGGACGCGGGGCGGCAAGGCCAGCCCGGAGCAGGTGAAGGAATTGCCGGAGGCCCGCAAAGTCTTCGAGGAGGTGCGGCCCTATGGCTGGCACGATGCCGAAGCCGCCTACAAGAAGAACCCGGAACTTGCCCTGGAAGCGGCGACGGGCGCCCCGCCCGCGCCATCCGCGCGCTCCAGCTCGAAACCGAACTGCGCACCAATCCGCAGCGCCGCGCCGACCGCTTCGTGGAACGCTGGCGGGAACTCGACCAAACCAGCCAGCGCCAGTACGAGGCAGGCGACATGTCCGGCTACAAGGCCACGCGGGCAGCCATGGGCGACATGGCGAAGAGCCTCGAACGCGATCCGCAGCTTAAATCGATCCTCGCCAACCGCAAGCGGGACCTCGGCATCGGGATCGAATCGGGCCGCCGACTCGGGCTGGAACTCGCCTTCAGTCACGGCATCGACCTCGGCAGAGGCCGGGGCATCGGACTTTAACCCCGCCTATTTTCCGCCGCCTATGCGCCACAGCACTACGACGCCTAAATCCCTCTTGCACAACAATAAATCCTTGCTCTGTCTGGTCCCGGCAGCCGTCAGAAACAACCGGCAGGAGGCAGCGCAGCCATGCCCGCACCAGACCGTATCGTCCGCCTGAAAACCGTTCTCGCCCGGACCGGCCTGTCCCGGTCCACCATCTACCGCAAGATCGCCGAGGGCACGTTCCCGCCCCAGATCAGGATCAGCGTCAACGGCGCCGGCTGGAGGGAATCCGACATCGATCGCTGGATCGCCGATCCCGTGGCGTGGCGTCCGAGAGGCGAGGTCGACTTCGATGACCGACGGCGAGACGGATAATGGCGGGGTCGGCGCCATGTCCCGTTCCCGGCGTGTGAGGCCGCCCACGGCATCGGAGCAGCTTGAGGCGCTGTTGGGCTATCCGTGGCCGTTTCCCGGCAGGCCGCCCAAACATGACCTGTCCACATGGACCGTCACCGACGACTGGCCCGATCCCGTTCCGGTCACGGAAGCCGAGATCGACGTGTTCGAGCAATGGTTCGGCGATTTGTTCGATGAACTCTTTGGCCCCGGCGGCTGATCGCGCCCCAGCGCGATCGGGTTTGAATTGGAAGCATTGCGATATGAGCTATAGTGTGGTACATGTACTCAATATTTGAGGCGCTGAATGATCGTTGGCTTTCGGGATGACTGGCTGCGGGCCTTTTTTGTGGATGATGTCCACTCCCGCAATATCCCGTCCGATCTTGAAGCCCGGTTGTTCCGCAAGCTCCAGATGATGGACGACGCCGTGACCGATCAGGACCTGCGCGTGCCGCCCAGCAATCACTTCGAGAAGCTGCGCGGCAATCTGGCGGGGTTCCATTCGATCCGCGTCAACCAGCAATGGCGGCTGATCTTCCGCTGGGATGGCGAGCGCGGCGAGGCGGACGGAATTTATCTGGACGATCACAGTTACCGATGAGAGGGAGGCAGAACATGCTGACCACGAAGCGCAAGCCGGCCACTGTCGGCGAAATCCTGACCGAAGAGTTCATGCAGCCGATGGGCCTGACGCAGGGCGCGCTTGCCGAGGCGATGGGCGTTCAGCGCAAGCACGTCAACGAGTTGTGCGGCAACCGCAGGAATGTGACCGCCGCGACCGCGCTCATTCTGGCGCGCGTGTTCGGCAACAGCCCTGACTTCTGGCTCAACGTGCAGCGGCGCAACGATCTCTGGGAGGTGATGAACACGCCCAGGGAGCGCGAGCGTATCGAGCGCGCCCGCCCGTTGAAACGCGCTGCCTGAGCCTTATACGACCGGATTGCCCGGTCGCGAACCGTTGAGAAGGAGACCGGGCATGACCGCTCCCGCTTCCACAATTCCCCTGCGCGCCGCCCTTTACTTGCGCGTCTCGACGGCGCGGCAGGCCGAGCACGATGTCTCCATCCCCGACCAGAAGCGCCAGGGCGAGGCCTATTGCGCCTCGCGCGGCTATCAGCTCGTCGAGACCTTTGTGGAGGCCGGCGCCTCGGCGACCAACGACCGCCGGCCCGAGTTCCAGCGCATGATCGAGGCGGGCACGTCCAAGCCCGCGCCCTTCGACGTGGTCGTGGTCCATTCGTTCAGCCGGTTCTTCCGCGATCATTTCGAGCTGGAGTTCTACGTCAGGAAGCTCGCCAAGAACGGCGTCAAGCTCGTCTCCATCACGCAGGAGATGGGCGACGATCCGATGCACGTCATGATGCGGCAGATCATGGCGCTGTTCGACGAATACCAGTCCAAGGAGAACGCCAAGCACGTCCTGCGCGCCCAGAAGGAAAACGCCCGACAGGGTTTTTGGAACGGCGCGCTGCCGCCGATCGGCTATCGCGTCGTCGCCGCCGAGCAGCGCGGCGCCAAAATCAAGAAGAAGCTGGAGATCGACCCGCTTCACGCCGAGACCGTGCGACTGATCTACCGGCTGGCCCTGGAGGGCGACGGCGTCGCCGGCCAGATGGGCGTCAAGAACATCGTCAGCTATCTCAACCGCAACCGCATCTTCACCCGCGACGGCGGGCGCTGGGGCATCGGGCAGGTTCACCGCATCCTGACCCGCCGCACCTACATGGGCGAGCACGAGTTCAACAAGCGGTCCAAGGCCAAGGAACGCAAGCCAGCCAGCGAGGTGGTGACCGTCCCGGTTCCGCCGATCATCGACCGCGAGACATTCGACGCGGTTCAGGCGCTGCTCAAAGCCCGCAACCCGAAGGTGACGCCGGCCCGCGTCGTCAGCGGCCCCACCCTCCTTACCGGCCTCATTCATTGCGGCAAGTGCGGCGGCGCCATGACTATCCGCACCGGCAAGGGCGGGCGCTATCGCTATTATGCCTGCTCGATGAAGGCCCGGCAGGGACCGGCCGCCTGCGAGGGCATGGCCGTTCCCATGGACAAGCTGGACGATCTGGTGGCCGGCCATCTGGAGGACCGCCTGCTTCGGCCCGAGCGGCTGGAAATCATCCTCGCCGCCGTGCTCGACCGCCGGCAGGAGCGGAGCGAACGCCGCCGCGAGCATATCGCGGAACTGAACAAGCGCGCCGCCGAATCGGACCTGCGCCTCAAGCGCCTCTATGACGCCATCGAAGCCGGCGTCGCCGACATCGGCGACCCAGCGCTCAAGGACCGCATCGACGGGCTCAAGGCCATCCGCGATCAGGCCAGGGCCGACGCCGAACGGGCGCAGGCCATGCTGGACAGCCTCCGGCGGCAAGGCTGTCACGCCGCAAATGCTGCGCAAGTTCGCCGAAACCGCGCGCCAGCGCATCCGGCTCGAAGGCGGCGGCTACCGCCGCGATCACCTGCGCGCGCTGGCGCAGCGTGTCGAAGTGTACGATGGCGAAGTCCGGATCATAGGATCGAAGTCCCGGCTGCTCCACACGCTCACAGCGAAAAACAGCGTAAATTCAGTGCCCACTCAAGGACTGAAATGGCGGAAGGGGTGGGATTCGAACCCACGGTGGGCTTTCACCCACGGCGGTTTTCAAGACCGCTGCCTTAAACCACTCGGCCACCCTTCCGCATTTGTCCGCGCCTTCTCGCCCCTTTGCCTCCGAAAGGCAAGCGTCCGGACGCCCGTTTCAGGTCGTTTGCGGCCTTGCCAAGGCCGCGGGCGCTTTGATTCTGCGCGCCGATCTTTTAACAGACTATCTTCGGCCAAAGGGATCAAGCGGCACAGATGAACGACAGCGCCACGAAGACGGACCCGAATGCGGCGGAGCGCCGGACGATTTCCTTCGTCTCGCTCGGATGCCCGAAGGCGCTAGTGGATTCCGAGCGCATTCTCACAAGGCTGCGCGCCGAAGGCTATGCGGTCAGCCGCAACCATCACGGCGCCGACGCCGTCATCGTCAACACCTGCGGCTTTCTCGACAGCGCCAAGGCGGAATCGCTCGCCGCCATCGGCGAGGCGCTCAAGGAAAACGGCAAGGTGATCGTCACCGGCTGCATGGGCGCGGAGCCCGGCCCGATCCTCGATGCTTTTCCGAATATTTCCGCGATCACCGGCCCGCAGGATTATGAGAGCGTGATGGCCGCGGTCCATCGCGCGGCGCCGCCGGCGCCGCATCCTTTTGTCGACCTCGTGCCGCCGCAGGGCGTCAAGCTGACCCCTCGGCATTATGCTTATCTCAAAATATCAGAGGGTTGCCACAACTCCTGCACCTTCTGCATCATCCCGAAATTGCGCGGCGATCTGGTTTCGCGCTCCGCGGCGGACGTGCTGCGCGAGGCGGAAAAGCTGGTCAAGGCCGGGGTGAAGGAACTGCTGGTGGTTTCGCAGGACACCTCCGCCTATGGGCAGGATCTGCGCTACGCCTCAAGCCTTTACGACGGCCGGGAGGTCCGCGCCCGTTTTTACGATCTCGCCGAGGAACTGGGACGGTTCGGCGTCTGGACCCGCCTCCATTACGTCTATCCCTATCCCCATGTCGACGAGGTTCTGCCGCTGATGGCCGAGGGCAAAATCCTGCCCTATCTCGACATTCCGTTCCAGCACGCCGCGCCGAATGTGCTGCGGGCGATGAAGCGGCCGGGCAATGTCGAAAAAACTCTTGAACGCATCCAGGCCTGGCGCGCGCTGGTCCCCGAGCTGACCCTGCGCTCGACCTTCATCGTCGGCTTCCCCGGCGAGACGGAGGAGGATTTCGAGATTCTGCTCGACTGGCTGGACGAGGCGAAGCTCGACCGCGTCGGCGCCTTCAAATATGAGCCGGTCGCCGGGGCGCCCGCCAACGACCTCGGCCTCGCGCCCGTGCCGCCGGAGGTCCAGCAAAGCCGCTGGCGCCGCTTCATGGAAAAGCAGCAGAAGATTTCTGAAAGGCGCCAGAAGGCCAAGGTCGGCAAAAGGCTCGCGGTCATGATGGACAAGGTCGTTCCGGGCGGCGGCGAAGGCCGCAGCAAGGCCGACGCGCCGGAGATCGACGGCAAGGTCTTTGTCGCCTCGCGCCGCCCGTTGCGCGTGGGCGAACTCGTGACGGTGAAGATCGACCGCGCGGAAGCCTATGATTTGCATGGAATAATGGCGTAACTCCTTCTCCCCTTGCGGGAGAAGGTGGCGCGTCAGCGCCGGATGAGGGGAAGCCATCCGCAAGAACCCCTCATCCGTCTCGCGCTTCGCGCGAGCCACCTTCTCCCGCAAGGGGAGAAGGGAATCTCACGTCACCAGCACCGTGGCGCCGGTCGTTTGCCGGCCTTCCATCTGGCGATGGGCCAGCGCCGCCTCCTCCAGCTTGTAGCGGGCGTGGATCGCGATCTTGACCTGGCCGGAGCCGACCGCCTCCATCAGGCGCGCCGCCATCTCCCGCAGTCGCGCCTCGTCCGCCATGTAATTGAAAAGCGTCGGCCGCTGCGCATAGAGCGAGCCTTTCTGCGCCAAAAGCCCGATGTCGAAGGCCGCAATCGGCCCGGAGGCCGAGCCGAAGCTGATGAAGCTGCCGAAGGGCCGCAGGCAGTCCAGCGAGCCCGGGAAAGTCGCCTTGCCGACGCCGTCGTAAACCACATGACATAATTTACCGCCGGTGATCTCGCGCACGCGCGCCACCCAGTCCTCGCTGCGGTAGAGAATGGTGTGATGCGCGCCGGCCTCGCGCGCCAGCTTCGCCTTGTCCTCGCTTCCCACCGTGCCGATCACGGTCGCGCCGAGAGCCCGCGCCCATTGGCAAAGAATGAGGCCGACGCCGCCCGCCGCCGCATGGACCAGCACAATGTCGCCGGGCTGGACCTTGTAGGAGCGAAACAGAAGATATTCGGCGGTCAGGCCTTTCAGCATCATCGCCGCCGCCGTCTCGAAGGAGACATTATCCGGCAGCGGAACGACGAATTTCGCCTCGATATTGCGCGCCGTCGCATAGCCGCCGAGCGAGCCGGCATAAGCGACGCGGTCGCCGGGCTTGAACCGCGTCACGCCGGCGCCGAGCGCAACGACCTCGCCCGCGCCCTCATTGCCGAGAATGAAGGGCAATGGCGCGGGATAGGCGCCGGTGCGGAAATAGACATCGAGAAAATTCACGCCGACGGCGTGCTGGCGGATCTGGACCTCGCCTGGGCCGGGCGGCGGCAGGTCGCCGAGTTCCTCGTAACGCAGAACCTCCGGCCCGCCGGTTTCATGCACGCGGATCGCCTTGACCATGGATCGACTCCTTTTTGGAGGGAGTCTAAGCCTGTGACGCGACGGCGGCAACGTGCGCGGCAAGACGGGAATGCAAGGAGCGCCTTGCAGCCGCCATCCGTCACTTCTCCGGCAGGTTCACCCGCAGATGCAGCTCGCGCAACTGCTTCGGCGTCGCCGGCGCCGGGGCGCCCATCAGAATATCTTCGGCGCGCTGGTTCATCGGGAACAGCGCGACCTCGCGCAGGTTCTGTTCGCCGGCCAGCAGCATGATGATGCGGTCCACGCCCGCCGCCATGCCGCCGTGGGGCGGCGCGCCATATTGGAACGCGCGGTACATGCCCCCAAAGCGCTCGACCACCGTCTCCTCGCCATAGCCGGCGATCTCGAAGGCCTTGACCATGGATTCCGGCTTGTGGTTGCGGATGCCGCCCGAGGCGATCTCGAAACCGTTGCAGGCGATGTCGTACTGGAACGCCTTGATCGTCAGCGGGTCTTGCGTTTGCAGCGCCTCCAGCCCGCCCTGGGGCATGGAGAAGGGATTGTGGCCGAAGTCGATCTTCTTCTCGTCCTCGTTATATTCATACATCGGGAAATCGACGACCCAGGCCAGTTCAAAGCGGTCCCTGTCCACGAGGTTCAGATCCTCGCCGACTTTCGTGCGCGCGGCGCCGGCGAATTTGGCGAATTTGTCCGGGTCGCCGGCCACGAAGAAAGCCGCGTCGCCGGCGTTCAGGCCGAGTTGGGCGCGGATCGCCTCGACCCGCTCCGGTCCGATATTATTGGCGAGCGGACCGCGTCCGCCGACGCCGCTGGCGTTCTTGTCGGCCTGAAGGCTGGTCTCGTCCTTGGCGCGGTCGAAGAACAGAATATAGCCCAGTCCCGGCTGTCCCTCGCCCTGCGCCCAGCAATTCATGCGGTCGGCGAAAGTGCGCTGGCCGCCGCCCCGCGCGGGAATCGCCCACACCTGATTGTTTTCCGATTCCAGCAGGCGCGCGAAAATCTTGAAGCCCGAGCCGCGAAAGTGCTCGGAAACATCCTGCATCACGATTGCGTTGCGCAAATCCGGCTTGTCGGAGCCATATTTGCGCATGGCCTCCGCATAGGGGATGCGCGGCCAGTTTTTCGTCACCGGCTTGCCGCCGCCGAATTCCTCGAAAATGCCGGTGATGACCGGCTCCATGGCGGCGAAAATATCGTCCTGGGTAACAAAACTCATTTCCAGGTCGAGCTGGTAGAACTCGCCGGGCAGGCGGTCGGCGCGCGGGTCCTCGTCGCGGAAACAGGGCGCGATCTGGAAATAGCGGTCGAAGCCGGCCATCATCAGCAATTGCTTGTACTGCTGCGGCGCCTGCGGAAGGGCGTAGAATTTGCCTGGATGGATGCGCGAGGGCACCAGAAAGTCGCGCGCGCCTTCCGGCGACGAGGCGGTCAGGATCGGCGTCTGGAATTCGTTGAAGCCGGCGGCCTTCATGCGGGCGCGCATGGAATCCACCACCTGCCCGCGCAGCATGATGTTGTTGTGGATGCGCTCGCGGCGCAGGTCGAGAAAGCGGTATTTGAGGCGGGTTTCCTCGGGATAATCCTGCTCGCCGAAGACCGGCAGCGGCAGTTCCGCCGCCTGGCCAAGCACTTCCGCCGCGCGGACATAAAGCTCGATGCGGCCGGTGGCCATGTCCTCGTTGTCGGTGCTCTTGCCGTCCACCTGCGGGCGGCGGCGGACCTCGCCGTCGAGCCGCACCACCCATTCCGAGCGAAAGCTTTCCGCCAGTTTGAAGGCGGCGGAATCGGGATCGACCACGCATTGGGTCAGGCCGTAATGGTCGCGCAGGTCGATGAACAGCACGCCGCCATGATCGCGGATGCGGTGGCACCAGCCGGAGAGGCGGACCGTCTGGCCGATGTTGTCTTCGCGGAGTTGGCCGCAGGTATGGGTGCGAAAGGCGTGCATGATCTTCCAGACTGAAAAGGTTTGGCCGCTGCCTAGCGGAAATTTGGCCGCGCGTGAAGGGGGCGCGGCGCTGGCGCGCGCCAGCCAATTATTGTATGTACAAAAAACATGAAGGTCGAATTCGACGCCGCCAAGCGCCAAAAGACCCTCGAACATCGAGGGCTGGATATGGCGCGCGCCGCCGAAATCTTCGCCGGTCCTACCCTCACCATCGCCGACGACCGCAAGGATTATGGCGAAGAGAGGTTCATCACCATTGGGCGGCTCGAAAGCAGAATGGTTGCGGTCGTCTGGACCCCGCGCGGCGCGGCCCGCCGTATCATCAGTTTGAGGAAGGCCAATGACCGGGAACAAGCCGCCTATGGGCCCCGATTGGGTTGACGAGGACGACGCGCCCGATCTGTCCGCACCGGAATATCAGGCGAAATTCGCCGCCGTCCCGGTGCGCCGGGGCCGGCCGAAGTCCGCCAAACCGAAAGTCCCGACAACCCTGCGACTGGACGCCGACGTGCTCGAAGGCTTTCGCGCGACCGGCGCCGGCTGGCAGTCGCGGATCAACGAAACCCTCCGCAGGGCGTTGCGAAACAAAAAACTGGGCTGACCCCGCCGCCCGGAACGGCAAATTATCCCATCGCGTTACTAGCCGCCGCCTGAGCCTTGCATTATGAAGCTTTCATGAGCCTCGTCACCGATTCCGGCGAGCTGGCGGCTTTTTGCCAGTCTTTCGCCAAACATCCCTATGTCACGGTCGACACCGAATTCCTGCGCGAGACGACGTTCTGGCCCAAGGTCTGCGTGATCCAGCTCGCCAGCGACGACCACGCCATCGCGGTCGACGCCCTGGCGGAGGGCCTGGATCTTTCGCCCTTTTTCGAGCTCATGGCCAACAAGGACGTGGTCAAGGTCTTTCACGCCGCGCGCCAGGACATCGAGATCGTCTGGCATCTCGCCAAGATCGTCCCGGCGCCGCTGTTCGACACCCAGGTCGCGGCCATGGTCTGCGGCTTTGGCGACCAGATCGCCTATGGCGAGCTGGCCCAGAGCATCTGCAAGGTCACGCTCGACAAATCCTCGCGCTTCACCGACTGGTCGCGCCGCCCGCTCACCGACGCCCAGATCGAATACGCCATCGCCGACGTCACCCATTTGCGCGACATCTACAAGGCTTTGCGGCAAAGGCTGGAGCGCTCCGGGCGCCTCCACTGGCTGATCGACGAAATGGCCAGCCTGTCCAGCCCCGAAACCTATGAGCAGAGCCCCGCGCGCGCCTGGGAGCGCCACGCCCATCGCGCCAGAAAGCCGCGCGATCTCGCCGTGCTGATGGAGCTGACCGCCTGGCGCGAGCATGAGGCGCAGAGCCGCGACGTGCCGCGCTCGCGTGTGCTGAAGGACGATATATTGTTCGAAGTCGCGTTCGCCGCTCCTCGCGACGTCGAGGCGCTTGGCGGGTTGCGCGCCTTTCCGCGGGGGATGGAACGGTCCCGCGCGGGCGCCGAGATCCTCGCCGCGATCGAGCGCGGCCTCGCCCGCGATCCGCAAAGCCTGCCCAAGATCGAGCGCGAACGGCGCAGCGGCGGCGGCGCCACGGTCGAACTGCTGAAGGTCCTGCTGCGGCAGGTCGCCGAGAAACAGGGCGTGGCGGCCAAGATGATCGCCACCACCGACGAGCTGGAGCTGCTCGCCGCCGACGATCACGCCGACGTTTCGGCGCTGAAAGGCTGGCGGCGCGAATTGTTCGGCGCCAAGGCCCTCCAGCTCAAGCACGGACGGCTGGCCCTGACGGTCGAGAACAATCGCGTCGTCACCCTGGAATGGCACGAAGCCCAGGGCGACGTTGAGCCGGCGCCGAGCGAGACCGCTGTGAATTAACGCGGCTTGCGCAAGAGATCCGTCAGCGCGCCCAGGGCCTCGCGTTCGTCGCGTCCGCTGGCGCGGGCGATCTGCATCAGAGACCGGCGCGGACCCGTAACGGTGAAGCCCAGCTCGCGCAGCCGCGAAGCCAGACTCTCCGGATCGCTGCGATAGATCGGCGCGAGATCGGCGAGCGGCGTCGCGGTCAGCGCGCGAATGAGCACGCTGGTGGAGTCGCGGGGCGCCGCCGCAGGCCGCGCCCGGTGCAACAGACGCCCGCCGGCGAGCGCGAGCGCAATCAGGGCGAGAAAACCCGCGATCCGCGCCGCATCGGCGCGGAATCCGCCGCGAAAGCGCCAGGCCAGCGCCAGCGAGGCCGGAACCATGAAATAGCCAAGCTGGCGATGAATGAACCAGACGTGAAAATCATAAAAATGCGCCAGCATCGCCGCGCCGGTCACCGCCGCGATGGCGTAAAGAGCCGCGGCCGCGGCGACGAAATTGCGCGAAATCCAATCGGTCATGATCGGTGATGTAGCACATCGGGCGGAAGCGGGAGTCCTCAATATTCCGGATCTTCCTTGATCTTGCGCGGCGCGCTCCATGGCTCGCAAGCCGCGCGGCTCAACCGGCGTCTCCTCCCTTGGTCGCCTGTTCGCTTCCGGCGAATCCTGCTTCAACGGTCGCAGCTTGCGCGGAATTGACGCGCTTGAAGACGTGAATTTCCCTCAAAACACACATCATCGCTTCAATATATCGTGCTTCTACCTTATATAGCTTTACGATTAATATGTTCGGTTTAATTTATGAATTGAGCTGCGCCTGATTCGGAGAGAGCGTCGATGGTCTTGCATGCCATGAAAGAAATCGAAATCTCCGGCGACCTGGAGACGATTGCGCAAAACGCGCGCGAGGCGAGCGAATTCCTCAAGGCTCTGGCCCATGAGGCGCGCCTCGTCATTCTTTGCATCCTTGCGGAAGGCGAGAAATCGGTGGGCGACCTGGAGGCCTTGCTCGATCAACGGCAATCGACCGTGTCGCAACAGCTGGCCCGGCTGCGGCTCGATGGCCTGGTGACGACCCGCCGCGACGGCAAGAATGTCTATTATCGGCTGGCGAAGAGCGAGACCCGCACCATTCTCGACGCGATTCACACTGTTTTTTGCGACAAGCGCGAAGGCCGCTGACCCGAAACAGGCGCGGCGTGTGCTTTATTCCCGCGCCGCTTTCGCTTCCAGCACGTCCATCAGTTCGCGCCATTCGCGCGGCGAAAGGCCGCTGGTCTCGGCGGTCACCGGCTCTCCCGCCACCAGCTTTTTCACGACATTCAGCGCCGTGCGCGAAAAATTGACGGCGCCGTGCCGATATTCGAGGAAAGCCTCATAGGTCAGCGGCGTCCAGCGGCGCAACACGTCGAGCATTTTCTCGGCATAGATGCGGATCTCGTACTGGGCGTGGGAATCGGCGCGCAGGCGCAGGAAATGCATGAGATTGTGGAGGTTGGTCTTCCAATACCACTGCGTATAAGTGTTCAGGGTCAGGTTCATCCGCGCCAGTTCTCGGGCGAGACCTGATCGATTGGGGTCGGCGACGGTCGAATCCGGGTTTTCGTTCAGCATCCAGGCGTAATCCGCGTGGGCTTTTTCGGCGTCGCTCCGCAACATGTCCAGGACGCGCGCCGCCTCGTCGCCGGTCAGGATTTCCCCCCGCCCCTGGCGGTTGACGGTCGATTGCGCCGCCAGATGCGCCTCGTCGGGAATGTAGAATTCCCTGTCGAGGATCGAATAGCGCGCCGAATATTCGTTGATGCTGGCGGTCCGGTGCCTGATCCATTGTCTTGCGACGAAGATCGGCAGTTTGACGTGGAACTTGATCTCCGCCATTTCGAAGGGCGTGGTGTGCCAGTGCCGCATCAGATACATGATGAGGCCGCGATCCTCGGTCACCTTCTTGGTGCCGCGCCCATAGGACACGCGCGCCGCCTGCACCACGGCGGCGTCGTCGCCCATGTAATCGATGACGCGGAGAAAGCCGTGGTCCAGAACCGGAATCGGCTCGAACAATATTTCCTCAAGGGCCGGGACGGTGGGGCGTAGAGTGGCCGTTTCTTTGGCCCTCATCGAGCGGATTTCATCGAGTTGCTGGTCGGAGAGTGCCATCGAATCATCGCCTCGTCGCACGGCCGCGCCGTCCCGGGGTCCATACAGGTTTTATTCAAGCAACGCCAGCGCGAGGCGATTGTCAAAGCCCTCCGCCCGTGAGACGAAAGACGCCGACCAACAGGCGGAGTCGCGGATGAAAAAGCACGGCGGACGACGGCAGGAAAAAAGTCCCCGCCCCTCCCGCGCCGAAGCCGGCGCGGTCAAGAACCCGCCCAAATCGCGGCCCGCGCCCCCTTCCCGCGCCGGCGGCGAAAAGCCCGCGGCGCGCGGCTTCCGGCGCCGCTCGCCCGAACTTGCCGCGCTTTATGGCTTTCACGCCGTGCGCGAGGCCCTGCGCAATCCGCGCCGCGAATGTCTCGACCTGTTCGCCACCCCGGCGGCGGCGGAAAAGCTCGCCGCCGACATTTCCGCGCGCGGCGTCGCGCTTCATCACATCGATTCGGAGGCATTGGCCGCCCGGCTCGGCCCCGAGGCCGTGCATCAGGGCGTCTTTCTGGAGGCGCGCCCGCTGCCGGCGCTCGACGTGACCGAAATCGAGCGCAAATCCGGCCTCGTCCTCGCGCTCGACCAGATCACCGATCCCCATAATGTCGGCGCGATCCTGCGCACCGCCGCCGCTTTCGCCGTGGACGCGGTGATCGTCACCGAGCGCCACGCGCCGGAATTTTCCGGCGTGCTGGCAAAGACCGCGTCGGGAGGGCTGGAGCATGTCCCGCTGGTCGAGGTCGTCAATCTCGCGCGCGCCCTCGACGAACTCGGCGACGCCGGCTATCAGCGCGTCGGCCTCGATTCCGAAGGCCCCGAGAGCCTGGAGAAAACCGTTTTGAGCGCGCCGGTGGCGCTGGTGCTGGGCGCCGAGGGCAAAGGCCTGCGCCGGCTCACCCGCGAGAAATGCGACACGCTCGCCCGGCTCGACCTGCCGGGCGCGATCAAGAGCCTGAACGTCTCCAACGCCTGCGCCGTCGCCCTCGCCCTGACCCGCGCGCGCCTCGCGCCATGATCCTCGCCGCGCGCCAAAACCCGCCCCTTGCGCCAGGGGCCACGGACTGCTAGCAAACCCACGAGCCAAGCGCCCAAGCCGGTTTAGCTCAGCTGGTAGAGCAACTGATTTGTAATCAGTAGGTCGCGGGTTCAATTCCTGCAACCGGCACCAATAACCCCTTAAAATATAAGAGAAAATTCACGACCTTTTAAACGGAAAGGTTGATGAATTTTGCGCTGGTGACCATATGGTGACCAGAGAACGTGAAGTCGGTTTTCTAATCGTCGTTTTCCCGCGTTCAAAGGAATTCTAGTTCGTGATCATAACACATTGTTTTTACATATAAATCTGGATTATTCGTCATATGCCTCGTATCGTTCAGGGGTGAAACGATACGAAAGGAGGCCAAAGATGGCCATTCTAGACCAGCTCAAGATCACAAACGCGTCGCCGCGAAAAAACGTTTCGCCGATTAGCCGCTTTCGTCGGCGCTTAGCCGAGCCGATCGAGCAGCGCGGTCGTCATCTTGGCGTCGCCGAAGACCGACGGCCATTCTCCGAAGGCGAGGTTGGTCGTGACGATGATCGATGTGCGCTCGTAAAGGCGGCTGATCAGGTGGAACAGCAGCTGGCCGCCCGACTGGGCGAAGGGGAGATAGCCGAGTTCGTCGAGAACGATGAAGTCGAGCCGCGTCAGATAATCAGCGAGGCGGCCCTGGCGCCCGGCGCGGGTCGCCGAAATGCTCGTCGGGCAAATAGCTGATCATCAGCGCCGTCGTCTCCCGCGCTTTGATCTTAGAGTCTGTCCGGAAACATTACGCGGGATTGCATAGTTTTCGCAGCATGAGGCGGATTGAGGCGAGACGAAGGAAAGCCAGGGCCTTGCGGCTGAGGCATTCCCAATCCTTGGCGAGGCGGCGACATCTGCCGAGCCAGGCGAAGGTCCGCTCGACGATCCAGCGCTTGGGCAAGACGACAAACCCTTTGACCTGATCCGAGCGCTTGACGATCTCGACATTGATGCATTTGTGGACCCTGCCGACGGCGTTGCGAAATTCCGGCCCTTGATAGCCGCCATCGGCATAGAGCTTCAGCAGGAAGGGAAAGGCGCCAAACAAGGTCGCCGTCACCAGCGCGCCGCCGTCGCGGTCTTGAATATCGGCGGCGTGAACGAGCGCATGCATCAAGAGCCCCTGCGTATCGACGAGGATGTGGCGTTTCTTGCCCTTGATCTTCTTTGCCCAACCTCTCCAATCCGATCTTTTACGACGAAGCCCAAACCCGCGAATGGCGTGAAGCACGGGTTTGGGCGAACGAGCGCAACCGCCCCCATCGCGGCGCCATCGACCAATCAACCCTTATGAAGGCCAAAACGACCCTTGGCCACGTCCCGCCGATCGATCGCAATTTCCACGGCAAGCACGAGGCGGAAGCCGAATGTGCCGAGGAAGTCGCGCGCAAAAAAACGGACCACAATCGGTGAAGCATTGCGCCGCTGCGAACGATAGCCAGGACATGGCTGGCGAAGGGGAAATCAATCCGTGCCGATTGATCTTTTACCGCTCGCTGTTTTCGCCGTCGCGCAGTTCAGGCGCCAACGGGGCGTGGTTCAGAATGGCGACGAGAGCCACGCCGCCAATCGTGTTGCCGATGATCGTCGGCACGAAAAATCCAATTCCGTATTCTGCAAGCGAAGCCTTGCCGGAGAACACGGCGAAGAAGGCTTCCACGGACCCGGCGATGATGTGCGAGAAACCGCCGATAGCGACGACATAGGTCAGCAGAAGAATGACGAAAAGCCGAGCGGATTTCGCGCTAGGCAACAGCCAGACCATCAGCGCGATCAGCCAGCCAGCGAAAAAGGCTTTGACTAGGGTCGGCCAGAACGGACCGCTGACGCTTTCGATGGCGATTTCGGAGAGCGCCCGGCTTTGCTCCTTTGAAAAAAGCCCGGGGATCGAAAGCAGGCCGGCAAAGATGAAGGTGCCCGCAATGTTGGCGCTCAGGACCAGCGCCCAAAATCGCAGCAAAGCCAGAAGCGTCGTCCGGTCCCTCCGAACCAGAAGAGGCAGCACCGCCGTCAGCGTGCTTTCCGTAAACAGCTCCTGCTTGCCCAGCACGACAATGACAAAGCCGACGGAATAGCCGAAGCCGTCGACCAGCCGGCGCCATGGCATGTCGGGCAGCGCGCTTTGGATCAAGGCGAGCGCCAGGAAAGAAAAGCCCATCGAAAGCCCGGCTGCGAGCCCGGACCAGACAATGGCGGGCGCCGCACGCGCGAGTTCGGATTCTCCGTCCTTGCGAAGGATTTCGTGAATGACGAGTGCCTGCGGAGTGGAATGCTCTTCCGCCTGGGTTTTTTCGGCGGCGTCGAGGCTTGACGCTTGCGCGAATGGACCGTTTTCGGATTGATGCTCGTCCTCCATCGCGGGCTCGGTGCTTGCCATCAGATATCGGCTCGGTGAAAACGAGAAGGCTGAACCGGCCGATGAGACGCGGCGAGTCCGGCCTGCCGATCATGCCAGACTTCACCGCCCGGCGCCAATAGGCCAGCGTCACACCGTTGACGATCTCCCCCTGCGAACTGCCGGGCGCGACCGCGCGAGCGCGGGCAATGAGCTGGTCGATCGCCTTGCTTATGGATGTAATGCCCTATCCGACCACTACCTCCCCTGCTCCCAACTCTCCGCGGGACTGGAACACCACGCCTAAGCAGCTCGGAGGGTCTTCCGGCTTCGCGGCCGGTCAGCAGTTGGAGCCGCTGCAGTCGGCGTGGCCGGGACCGGCTTTTCGATCGAGGCGACGCCGCCGGCCACGGCTAGGGCGAGACGGGCGAGGGCAATGAGCTTGCGCTTGGAGGCCTCCTATAAAAGCTTATATATCGGCCCGCATGTCTGAGGTGCGCGATCTTCTTGCGGGAGAGCCATTGGCCCGCTCAAGACAAATGCGCTCGCGTCTTCATCGGAAATACCCCCAGTGCTGACGATCACAGGATTGAGATTGTCGCCTTTAAGCCGAAATA
>CAVSEY010000003.1:0-138432 GCA_963727035.1 uncultured Pseudomonadota bacterium
AAAGCCTGACCTGATGGCCGGCGGTTAACCCCGGCGGCCATCGATATTTCCTTTCTCGGGCGGGTTCCCGCCGGGAGGTGAAGAATGCGAAGAATCAGAATGTGGCTCGCGGCGCCGCCGCCGCCTCCGCGCTCGCCGGATCCACAACCGCCCACGCCCAATGGTGGGCCGGACGCCCTATACCGGCGGCCCTAATGGCAGTGGCCCGTGGGGGTATCCATACAGCTACAACGGCATGTATAATGGCGGCTGGGGCCGCGGACCCGGAGGTCAGAACGGCGTCCCCAATCTGAGCGCCTGGGGCAACGGCTGGAACAACGGTTTGGGCGGCCCCTCGGCCGGAGGCCCCTGGGGCGGTGGCCCCTATGGCGGACCCTATGGCGGGGGCCCCTATGCCGGGCCCTATGGCGGGGGCCCCTATGCCGGGCCCTATGGCGGTGGGCCGTGGGGCGGCGGAAGCCCCTATGGCGGTGGCCCATGGGGCGGAAGCCCCGCGGGCGCGCCTTATGGAGGCGGACCGTGGGGCGGAAGCCCCATGGGCACGCCTTATGGCGGCAGCCCTTGGGGAGGCTCCCCGATGGGAAGCCCCATGGGCGGCAGCCCTTGGGGTGGAAGCCCCATGGGCGCGCCTTATGGCGGCAGCCCTTGGGGAGGCTCCCCGATGGGAAGCCCCATGGGCGGCAGTCCTTGGGGCGGAAGTCCCTGGCGTTGATGACGGCAAGGCCGGCGGCGGCCTCGTCGTCGGCGCTCAAACCGACATTAGTGGATTTCTCATTTCTTGAGGCTTGACCATGTTGTCCTGGATCGCAACCCGAATTTTCTACGCCGTTGTCTTCTTCATGCTTGGCGCGTGGATGGCTTCGGAATCGCCCCATTTTCGCTCGTTGATGCACCGTACATCGCATATCGGCGCTCTGAGCTTCGACAAAATGCGGGACTGGACGTCCGACACTCTGCTGAAGACACCAACCTTCAATGACGTCGGTTCGACTCAGTCCTCCACCGCGTCGGCCGCCCCGCCGCCTTCGGGCGACGCTGCGCCTCAGCCCCCGGCGGCGACCGCTCCTGAGGCTCAAGCCGCGGACGCGTCCCAGGCTGCAGCTCCCGCGGCGGCCCAGGCTCCCGCCACGACCCCGGCTCCTGCCGCGACCCCGGCTCCGCCGCGCCCCGCTCTGCTGCGGCCCAGGCTTCGACCGCGTCGGCGCCTGCGGCTGGCGCCGCGGCGGATTTTCTCGTTCAAGCCCGTCAAGCCTATGCGCGGAAAGACTTCAGCGCGGCGATCGACGCCTATCGCGCCTATATTGCGCAAAGCCCCGACGCGATCGGCGCGCGGGGCGAACTGGGCGACGTCTATTTCGCGGCGGGCCGCAAACAGGACGCCGCGCAGATGTATTTCGAATGCGCGACGAAAAATCTCGACGCCGGCAATATCGCAGCCGCGAAAGCCCTGGTCGGCGCGGTGCGTGCGGGCGACCCGGCGATGGCCGACGATCTGGAGCGTCGCGTCGCGGCGGCGTCGAACAAGAAAAGCTAACCGCCCTTTCACGGCGGACGGGAGGTCCCTTGGCGATCGCCAGCAAATCGAAAGCGCGCAGCAGCGCGAAGCCCAAGGACAAATTCGACCCCGCTGGCAAGGTGGTGGTCGTAGGCAATCTCAAGGGCGGCTGCGGCAAGAGCACGATCGCGTTCAATCTGGCGGTCTGGCTGGCCTCCGCGGGGGATACGCCCGTCCTGGTCGATCTTGATCCGCAAAAGACATTGAGCGATCTGGTCTCGGTGCGTGAGGATATCGAGGCGACGCCGCAAATTGCGTCGCCAGTCGACGCCCTGCCCCCCTCCGCTGACGGACGCCGCGTCCTGGTCGATTTCGGCGCCTCCGACTTCGCGCGAATGGCTCAGGTCATCCCGCGCGCCGACCTCATTCTTGTGCCGGTCCTGCCAAGCCAGGCGGATGTCTGGGCGACCCAGCGCTATCTCATTCTGGTGCTCACGCGCCGCAAGCCCGGGGCCCGCATCATTTTTTTCGTCAATCGCGCCGAATCCGTCGAAACGTCCCGCGAAACCCGAGAGACCTTGGCCGCTCTCAAGGCAATGGCGGGTATGTGCGAAAACGCCTCCGTGCTACCCTCGGTCATTCGCCGCCGGGTCGCATATTGTCGTAGCCTCAGCGAGGGGCTCGGCGTTTTCGAGATAAAAGGTCAAAACAAGGCGGCGGAGGAATTCGAACGCCTTGCAGCCTCGGTCGCAGCTCACCTCTGAGCCCCGACCCAGACAGGGGAGAACATCATGCCTTCAACTCACGACCCGCATACGGTCGAACTGGTCAAGGATTATCCCAAACAGGTCTTCCCGCACCCGCCGGAGCGCCCGCCGGAATATCTCGCCTATCTCGAAAAGGGGGCCATGGCGTTGCGCTCGCTCCGGCTGCTGGTTTACGCCGGCCTGGCAGGCTTCACCGTTGTGGCGGCCTACGGCTTTTTCCTGATCTATCTGTTGACCAGCGACGCGCGCACCATGGCGGAGCAGATGCCGCGCATGAGCGAACAGATGGAAGTGATGGCGCAGGAGATGCGGGCCATCAACGCCAGCATGGGCGCCATGCAAACCGATATTGGCGCGATGCGCGGCGATATGGCCGCCATGCGGGCGAATATCCAGGACATGAACGCCCATATGGCGTCGATGGACACGACCACCCGGCAAATGTCCACAGCCGTCGCCCTGATCCAGCATTCCGCGCGCAATCTCGACGCCAGCGTCGGCCCCGCCATGGGCGCCATGAATAAACTCGTGCCTTTCGGCGCCGGCGGCAATTCTTGGCCCGGCGCGGGGCCCTTCATGCCGGTGCCGTAGGAATTGGGGTTAGAAAATGCGCGCCGGCGCCTCCCGCGGCGGCGCGCGAGGCAAATTGAAACTTTTCGGCGCGGCGCTATGATCGGCATCGCGACTCGAGGGAGGGCCGGCAAATGAAACAAATCATCCTTGCGACAACAGTGCTTTTATTCGCGGCGGGAAGCGCCTTCGCACAAGCCACTTGCGAAGCCCAGGCGGTGGGCAAAGACGGAAAGCTGTTGGCTGGCGCGGCGAAGGCAAGCTTCGTCAAGAAATGCAAGACGGACGCCTGCGCGACCAAGGCGGTCGGCAGCGACGGCAAGAAGCTTGCGGGCGCGGCGAAAGCCAGCTTCATGAAAAAGTGCGAAGCCGGCTCCTGAAGCTGCGCGAAACAATATCGGGCCGAGCGTTTCCCTGATCGCTCGGCCCGATTTCATTTTCTTGACTATTTCGTTGCGATTGACATTGCCCGAACTTCTATCCTGCCCCGAAATCGCCCTGACCTTTGTTCGAGGCGCGGGACGAACTGCCGCAGATCCTGGCGTTCGCGGAAAGCGCGAATGCAAGAACGGCGCGCCGGGATACGGAGCGCCGTTCGTTAATCTGGTTGCGGGGGCCCGCAACCACCGACAATCAAGACTTTTGCGCCTTGTTTCGCCAATTCTGGTCATACCGATATGAAACCTCGACCCGCATCGACGACCAATCTGCGACATGAACGGTCGCTGCGATCCGGCTGCGTCCCGATCGGGTTCGATCGCGCAAAGCGATGACCCAAGAAGGGCGCTCCCTCGCCGAGAACGATCCATGCCAGACAAGCCTATTGAAATTCGGCGACATACCGGCGAATGTTCGCGCCATGAGCCACGCGCCGAAGACTCTTTTATGGCTGCAAGCCGGCTCCTGCGGCGGCTGCACCATGTCCGTCCTGGAGCAAGGCGCCTCGGGCTGGTTCGCCGAATTGAAAAACATCGGCGTCCTCCTCCTGTGGCATCCGAGCGTGAGCGAGGAGAGCGGCGCCGAAGTTCTGGCTATTCTCGACCGGATCGAACGCGGCGAGACGCGGCTCGATATTTTCTGTGTCGAGGGCTCGATCTTGCGCGGGCCGAACGGGTCGGGGAAGTTCAACCGGCTTTCGGGAACCAACCGCTCTCTCCTCGACATAACAAGGAGCCTCGCGGCGCGAGCGGATTTTTGCGTGGCGGTCGGAACCTGCGCGGCCTTCGGCGGCGTCCCCGCCGGCGAACCCGATCCTACCGAGGCCTGCGGGCTGCAATATCGACGGCGGCGAAATCGGCGGCGCTCTGGGACGCGACTATCGTTCGAAAAAGGGCCTGCCGGTGATCAATGTCGCGGGCTGCGCGCCCCATCCCGGCTGGATCATGGAAACGATTCAGGCGCTGACGACCGGCGATCTTTCCGCGAGACGATCTCGACGCATTCGGGCGGCCGGCCTTTTTCGCCGCCCATCTCGCTCATCATGGCTGCTCGCGCAACGAATTCTATGAGTTCAAGGCCAGCGCGCGGGTTTTTTCCGAACGCGGCTGCCTGATGGAGCACCTCGGCTGCAAGGCGACCCAGGCGATCGGCGACTGCAACCAGCGCGCCTGGAACGGCGGCGGCTCCTGCACCCACGGCGGATTCGCCTGCATTTCCTGCACCGCGCCCCATTTCGAGGACGTCCGCAATTTTGACGTCACGCCGAAGATCGCGGGCATACCGGTCGGCCTGCCGCTCGACATGCCCAAGGCCTGGTTCATGACCCTCGCCGCTCTGTCGAAATCCGCGACTCCCGAGCGCGTGCGCAAGAATGCGGAAGCCGACCGCATCGTCGAAAATCCGAGACGCGGCAAATGACCCGTCTCGTGGTTGGGCCGTTCAATCGCGTCGAAGGCGATCTCGAACTGACCCTCGACATCGCCGACGGGCGGGTGAGCGAAGCGCGGGTGGCGACGACGCTCTATCGCGGCTTCGAGCAGATTTTGATCGGCCGCCCCGCCGCCGACGCTTTGGCCATCGCGCCGCGCATCTGCGGCATCTGTTCCCTGTCGCAGAGCATGGCGGCGGCGGCGGCTCTGCGCGCGGTGAGCGGAGTCCAGCCGCCGCCCAATGGCGAACTGGCCGCGAATATCGCCCATGCCGCTGAAAATATCGCCGACCATCTCACCCACTTCTATCTGTTCTTCATGCCCGATTTCGCCCGCGATTTTTACGCGGACGCGGCGTGGTTTCCGGGCGTGGCGACGCGGTTCAAGGCTATATCGGGCGCGGCGGCGCAGGAGGCTCTCCCCGCCCGCGCCCGGCTTCTCCACGTCATGGGCCTGATCGCCGGCAAATGGCCGCATTCCTTGGCGATCCAGCCCGGCGGCGTCACGCGCGCGCTGGAGCTGGGCGAAAAGATGAGGCTGATCGCCATTTTCGGCGAATTTCGCGCCTTTCTCGAAAAAGTCCTGTTCGCGGCCCCGCTGGAACAGGTCGTCGCCATCGCGACGCCGGAACAATTGGCGGAACATGCGCAAGGGCCCGGCGATTTCGCCGCATTCCTGCGGCTGGCGGAAAGCCTGCATTTGGAAAAGCTCGGCCGGATCGCCCTGCCCCTGATCTCCTTCGGCGCCTATCATGGCGCGGACGGCGCCCTGTTTCCGGCGGGCCGGTTCGATCCCGGCGCGCGCGAGGCCAGCCCCCTGCCAATCGGCGAGATCCGCGAGGACGTCGCCTTTTCCTTCCTGCATGAGAATTCGGCCGATCCGGCGCTGGCCGTCACCTTGCCCGACGCCGAACGCGAAAACGGCTATTCCTGGGCCAAGGCGCCCCGGCTTTCGAAAAATCCGGCGGAGACCGGCGCCGTCGCGCGCCAGGCCGTCGCCGGCGATCCGCTGATCCGCGCCCTGATCGCCAAAGGGAGGGGAGCGTCGGGCGGGACCAATGTCTTCGCGCGGGTTGTGGCGCGGGTCACGGAGATCGCGCGCTTGACGCTTGCGGCCGACAATTGGGCGCACGCCTTGCAGTTGAAGGAAGGTTTTTTCGCGCGCGGCCCTGCAGCGGTCGAGGGCGCGGGCGTCGGCATGGTCGAGGCGGCGCGCGGGGCGCTGGGACATTGGCTGAGCGTCGAAAAGGGCCTCATTCGGCGCTATCAGATCGTCGCGCCGACGACATGGAATTTTTCTCCACGCGACGCCGATGGCGTTCCCGGCCCGCTCGAACAGGCCCTGGTCGGCGTCGAGACCGGCGCGGCCGGCGCAAAAGCCCCGGCGATCCAGCATGTCGTGCGCAGCTTCGATCCGTGCATGGTCTGCACGGCGCATTGAGGGGCAGGCGCGGATGACGCATTTCGTCGCGATCGATTTCGAAACCGCCAATTATCGATCCGACAGCGCTTGCGCGGTCGGCCTTGTGAAAGTGATCGATGGAGAAATCGTCGACAAGGCGGTTCACTTGATCAGGCCGCCGACCAGGGAATTCGTCTTCACCTATATCCACGGCTTGACCTGGAAGGACGTGGCGAAGGCCGATGATTTTGGAACGCTCTGGCCGAGGCTTGAGCAATTCATGGCAGGCGCAAAATTCCTGGTGGCGCACAATTCCTCGTTCGACAAGGGCGTCTGCACGCCTGCTGCGCGACCTATGGAATACAAGCGCCGTCGCTGCCGTTTCATTGCACGGTGCAGATTTCTCGCCGCGCCTGGAACATCCGTCCCACCAAACTCTCCGATGTCTGCCAGAAACTCGGGATCCCGCTCAATCACCATGAAGCCCTTTCCGACGCCATGGCCTGCGCGCAGATTTTTCTCGCCGCAAACGGGAAATGACGTTTCTGGCGTTGAATGGAGCGCGCCTGTCCGTTGAACGCGCCTGCGGCCATAAAAGGGGATCAGATTCGGACGCTTGGCGACGCCAAAATTGCCTTCGGCGATGGCCCGTTCGGCGGGAAGCCGAGCTTCGCAGACGCCGCTGGCAAGGGCGGCTTGGCGTAAATTTGCAGACGCTGGGAGAGATTTGCACCTGATTTTTGCACAGTGCAACTGTTTCGACCGAACATCTGAATGCGCTGGCGAAGACGCTGGGGGAGATTGAGCGCCTCGCCGCGCCGGCTGAATCGCCTGCCTTTTTTTCTGCGCCAACGAATTAGGCGACGCAAAGGGCATTATAAGTTTTTTTGTGCTACATGATATACTCACTATTGCCCTACCAGGAAAAAGGCGTAATACGTTGTTTCGTTTGACACGAACGCACACGGTTTACCCCTATCGTGACCCAAGAAGACAAGAAACTCATCCCTGCCGAAGACCGTGAAAACCGCTATTGCGAGATCGGCGAATTCGGCGCTGACGAAACGATCAGAGAGTTGACCCTTGCGATTGGCGATTATCTGGCGGTCTTGGCGCCTCGCGAAAACGTCGATCAGGCGATGGCTATCCTCGCCAAGCCCCTCGAAGGCACCTGTAGCTACACGATGACCGAGCCAGGTGACTGGCGCGAATTGGTGAGCGATGCCCATGGCGCGGGCTATACCGAATGGCCGATCGGGTCGCTTCTTTTCCAAATGGGCGCATATGCGGAATATGGCGTCCTCATGAACGGGCCGAACGATCCGGAAGAGCGACGGAAACACCTTGAAACCGCGATCATCGATCTGGTGCGGTTCCATGAGCGGTCGCCGTTATCGCTCTGGGGCATCCATCCGGTCAATGATTTGCAGCGCCTGGTTCTGTTGGCCGCGAACCGCTGGGCGCTCGATAATGGCGATCCGGTCGACCCTGCGGCTCTGGCCATTTTCGGTGGCGTCAGTGATGGCCGCGTCCGCAACATGATGTCGGGCCAGAACCGCACGTTCTCGTCGGTTGAAGGTCGCATTCCCGCCCAGGAGGCTTTGGCCTGGCTGAGCACCCGCGAGGAATTCTGGAACTCGGTTTGGGAAACGACGGAGCAACCCGAATATGGCGTAAAGCGCGACGCGCCGATCGAGCATGCGGTGTTTCTGCCGGTGGCGCGCGATGGCAGCGTTTTCCATCCCGGTGAAATCCGCGGCTCCAACTACACCATTGGACCTAAGGGCGCCGAAGAGCAGATCGAAGATTTTGAGGAAGCCCTCAAGACGCTGCAACGGATGCCGACCCCTTATTGGCGCCGCCCGAATGACAAGGGCAATTGGGGCACCGTCGCTGGCGTGGACTGGGCCCGCTTTGACGCTGCTGACCTGGAAGTCATTGCTCGCACGCCGGGCTACCGGCTCCCCCACGACCGCCGCGCCTGACGCCTGAGCAAGGATGCGCGACCTCCGGCGGGTCCGCGCGCAAGAAAATGGCCCCGCCGATGCGAGAATTGTCGCAGTCGCATTTGGGTCCGATCCGGTCGTCTACTGCTCGCTTATCGAAGAAACCCAATCCGCCCGATAACTTAGGAGATCGATATGACATCGTCTTATACCAAGAACTCTCTGATCAGAACCCCTGCGCCCAGTCACGCAATCCGATGGACATGATGCGCCACGGCTGGTCGACGAGCTTGTTCCAGGCAAAGCAGCATTGGTCGAGGACATCGGCGTAGGACTTGAACACGCGATTCGACAGCCAGTTGTCGCGCATGAACTGCCAGACGTTTTCCTGCGGATTGAGCTCCGGGCATTTGGGCGGCAGCGGCACGATCGTGATATTCGACGGAACGATGAGCCGGCCCGACAGATGCCAACCGGCCTGATCGAGCAGGAGAATGGCGTGTTTGCCGGGCGCGACCTCGGTGGCGATTTCGGCAAGATGCAGGCTCATCGCCTCGGTGTTACAGGCGGGCAGGACGAGCGCCGCGCCTTTGCCCTCCTTCGGGCAAATCGCGCCGAATATGTAGGTCGAGGCGGTCCGCTGGTCGTGCGGCGCCGATGGCCGCGTTCCGCGCTTGGCCCAACGCCGCGTGATCTTGTTCTTCTGGCCGATGCGCGCCTCGTCGGCGAACCAGATTTCTATCGAGCCCAGATCGAGGCGCTTCTCTTCGGCTATTTCCGCGACGCGCGCCGGGAAACTTTTTTAAAATCCTCGATCGCGCCATCGGCTTGCGCATGATGGCGCGGACGCGCCGAGAGCTTGCGATAGCCCATGGCCCGCAATTCCCGGCTGAGCGTCTGCTTGGCGATCGTGACCCGGAACTCCTCATGAAACCATTGGCAGAGGTCGACGATCCGCCAGCGCACGACGCCATGGATCGCCGGCGTCGGTCCGCTTTCGACGATGGCGCCGAGCGCTGCGCGGTGCGCGTCGTTGAGCCGTGACGGCTGGCCCGGCGCCTTGCGGTTGATGAGGCCGTCCGGCCCGAGCGCGTTGAACTTCACCACCCAGTCGCGAATGATTTGTCGAGTCACCCCGCCGATCTCGGCCGCCTGCGTGCGGGTGGCTCCGTCATAGATTGCGGCCAGAGCCAAAAGCCGGCGCGCCTGCGGCCCGTCCATGGACCGCCTGGCGGCGGCCCGCGTCATCTGTGCGTCGAAATCAACCCGAAGCGGAATGGGCATGGCGAACCTCCTTCGTTCGCCACGTTGAATCAAATCGCGCCTGATTTGAAAAGCCGCCTCGAGTCACGCTCTCCGAGACTTGGTATTATGCCTTTACACGTCATGCAAAGGATCGGTCTGGTGTGCGCGCCATCCCGGAAATGATTGCGGAACTCATTATCGAATACGGCGAGTCTCCGCGACGCCGGGGACGGCGCTCGAAAATACGCCCTAACCAAAGAAAGCATGTCTCTGCTGCGCCGGCGCGCCGGAAGCGGCATCGCAAAAGCCATCAGCTTTTATCGGGACCGCAATGCCTACGTCGTCGCCAGCGGCGATCGCGTCATCACAGTCGCTTATTCCAATCGCCCTCTTTTCAATTGAAAGCGAGCCAATGGCCACCGACCTCTTTTCAGAATTCAGCCACGCAATGCGCGATATGAGCGAAGCGGACCTTCTCGCAGAAATCGCTGGTCCGCAAAAACTCCTCATCGCCAGCGATCACACCGGCGCCCGCGCCCTCGATATAGCCTACGCGCCATTTGATTACGTCAACCACAACGCTGACATTGTCATTGTCGGGCTCACACCAGGTCGTCAGCAAATGCGAAACGCACTGCTGGAAGCTCGCAGATGCTTGAAAGCTGGCTTCAGCGATGAGGCGGCAAAGAGCGCCGCAAAAGTCTTCGCCAGCTTCTCAGGACCGATGAGGACGAACCTGATCGCGATGCTCGATAGCGTTGGGGTGAACCAAGCTCTTCGTTTAGCGTCCACGGCGACCCTTTGGGGCGCTGACGCCAATCGCGTGCATTTCACCTCTGCTTTGCGATATCCGGTGTTCCTCGATAACGAGAACTATTCGGGCGCACCATCGATGCTCTCAACAGCCTTGTTGCGCAAACAGTTGATGCAATGGTTCGCCACCGAGATGGCCGCCTTACCAAATGCTGTGTTTGTGCCCCTTGGCCCAAAAGTGACTGAAGCCGTCGAAGCTGCCGCCACTCACTTCGGGATGAGCACCGCACGGGTTTTGTCTGGATTACCGCACCCGAGCGGCGCGAACGCCGAGCGCATCGCGTTTTTCCTCGGACGTAAAAAGCGCGAAGACGTATCCGCCAAAGTAGACGCCGACCGGTTGCTATCGTGCCGCGCAGCATTGGAAGCCAAGATCGGATCGTGGGGATAACGCCCCTCGTTGAACCGGCGGCGCCGCCGCCGGCTCAACGAGATCACACCGATTTCACACAAGATAAAAACGGGAAGGATTATAAGCTTTGGAATTTGCGGAGAAAACTAAATCAAAAGCCGGCATGCCCTATTCGGAGACGCCCATGGCGCACTATCTCACGAAGCGGATCCAAGCACTGTCGGGTATCAAGAACCAGCGCGAGATCGCCGCTGAGATTGGCTACGACAAGCCGAACATGATCTCCATGTTCAAGCGTGGCGAAACCAAGGTGCCCCTCGACAAGATCCCATTGCTCGCCAAGGCGCTGCAAGTCGATCCGGCACACCTGTTCCGCCTCGCCATGGAGCAGCAATGGCCCGGCATGAAAGCGGTGGTGGACGAGATTTTCAAGAACATCGCCTCGGACAACGAAACTGAAAACCTGCTCAAGCCATGGCGTAAGATCACCAAAGAACGCGATCCATCCCCGGATTCGCGCTCAGCCGAGATTCTAGAACGTGCGTTCAACGAAATCATGGGTGTGGCGCCTGCGGAAAAGGTTTGATGCGATTTCTCGTACGCGAGTTCAGCGCCGCCGCTGGACTCGCGTAAGGTCGATGATGGAACCCCGAGCGGCGACTATCGGCTCATGACGAGACGGTCGCCGACCTAATTAGGAAGGTCGCCTCCGAGCCGAACACGGGCCTTGCGGTTGATCCGGCAGGCGATCCCCGAGCGTCCGGGGTTCGTTGCTCCATCTCGCTCCGGGGGCGAAAACCAGATCGGCGCGGGATGAAACCAACGGGCGCTGCAAAGCTGGTTCTCCCATGGCGCCAGCGCGCTTTCCAGTCCGGCAAGGCTGTGTCAGCCGCCGCCAAGGATGCGTTCTCTTTAACTATTTGAAAAATAGATAAAAAGAAAAAACTGAACGCCCTGAAAAATCTGGCGCCGTTCTTGCCAATCTCCCCTCGATCGCCCGTCTCAAAGGGCGCGGCGAAGAAGAGGCAGGACAGGGGGAGGGGCTGGATGTCCGTCGCTGAGACATTTTACGATGTGATCCGCCGGCAGGGGATCACGCGCCGCAGTTTCACCAAATTCTGCTCGCTGACCGCCGCCAGCATGGGGCTCGGCGCGACGGGCGCGGCCAAAGTCGCGCAGGCGCTGGAGACCAAGCCGCGCGTGCCGGTGATCTGGATGCATGGGCTGGAATGCACCTGCTGTTCGGAGAGTTTCATTCGCTCGGCGCATCCCCTGGTGAAGGACGTCGTGCTGTCGATGATTTCGCTCGATTATGACGACACGATCATGGCCGCGGCGGGTTTTCAGGCCGACGCGATCCTGAAAGAGACGCGGGAGAAGTACAAGGGCCAGTATATCCTCGCGGTCGAGGGCAATCCGCCGCTCAACGAAGGCGGCATGTTCTGCATCGACGGCGGCCGGCCCTTCGTGGAAAAGCTGAAGGAAATGGCCGCCGACGCCAGCGCCATCATCGCCTGGGGCGCCTGCGCCTCGTGGGGCTGCGTCCAGGCCGCCAAGCCGAACCCGACCCAGGCCACCCCGATCGACAAGGTCATCACCGACAAGCCGATCATCAAGGTGCCGGGCTGCCCGCCGATCGCCGAGGTCATGACCGGCGTCGTCACCTTCATCACCACCTTCGGGCGCCTGCCCGAACTCGACCGCCAGGGGCGGCCGCAGATGTTCTATTCGCAGCGCATCCACGACAAATGCTATCGGCGCCCGCATTTCGACGCCGGCCAGTTCGTCGAGCAATGGGACGACGAGAACGCGCGCCAGGGTCGCTGCCTCTACAAGATGGGCTGCAAGGGGCCGACCACCTATAACGCCTGCTCCACGGTGCGCTGGAACAATGGCGTGTCCTTCCCCATCCAGTCCGGCCACGGCTGCATCGGCTGTTCCGAGGACGGTTTTTGGGACAAGGGGCCGTTCTACGAGCGGCTTTCCAACATCAACCAGTTCGGCGTCGAGGCCAATGCCGACAAGGTCGGCATGGTCGCCGCGGCCACGGTAGGCGTGGCGGTCGCCGCGCATGCCGCGGTTACCGCCGTCTCGCGCGTCAAGGTCAAGCACGACGGCAAGGCGCCGCCGAAGGCCTGACCGACGTTTCGCCGTCTAAACGATCATCCGATTTGAGGAAACGCAGCCATGACCGTCCAGACTCCGAACGGTTTCAATCTCGACAATTCCGGCAAGCGCATCGTCGTCGATCCGGTCACGCGCATCGAAGGCCATATGCGCGTCGAAGTGAATGTCGATTCCGACAATGTCATCCGCAACGCCGTCTCCACCGGCACGATGTGGCGCGGCATCGAGGTCATCCTGCGCGGCCGTGACCCGCGCGACGCTTGGGCCTTTACCGAACGGATCTGCGGCGTCTGCACCGGCACGCACGCTCTGACCTCGGTGCGCACGGTCGAGGACGCGCTGAAGATCACGATTCCGGAAAACGCCAATTCGATCCGCAACATCATGCAGCTTACCCTGCAGGTGCATGATCATATCGTCCATTTCTACCACCTGCATGCGCTCGACTGGGTCGATGTGGTCTCGGCGCTTTCCGCCGACCCGAAGGCGACCTCGGCGCTGGCGCAATCGATCTCGCCCTGGCCGCTCTCGTCGCCTGGCTATTTTCGCGATCTCCAAGGCCGGCTGAAGCGCTTCGTTGATTCCGGCCAGCTCGGACCGTTCAAGAACGGCTATTGGGGGAGCAAGGCCTATCGCCTGCCGCCCGAGGCCAATCTGATGGCGGTGGCGCATTATCTTGAGGCGCTCGATTTCCAGAAGGAGATCGTGAAGATCCACACCATCTTCGGCGGCAAGAATCCGCATCCGAACTGGCTGGTCGGCGGCGTGCCTTGCCCGATCAACGTCGACGGGATCGGCGGCGTCGGCGCGATTAACATGGAGCGCCTGAATTACGTCACCGAGATCATCGACCGCTCGATCACCTTCACCGATCAGGTCTATCTGCCCGACGTCGCGGCGATCGGCTCGTTCTACAAGGACTGGCTCTATGGCGGCGGCCTGTCGAGCAAGTCGGTCCTTGCCTATGGCGACGTGCCGGAAAACGCCAACGACTATTCGGCGAGCAACCTGCTGCTGCCGCAGGGCGCGATCATCGACGGCAATCTCAATGAGATTCACCCGGTCAATCTTCGCGATCCGAACGAGATCCAGGAATTCGTGACCCATTCCTGGTACAAATATCCCGACGAGACCAAGGGCCTGCATCCCTGGGACGGCGTGACCGAGCCTCATTACCAGCTCGGCCCCAACACCAAGGGCACGCGCACCAATATCGAAAGCCTCGACGAAAGCGGCAAATATTCCTGGATCAAGTCGCCGCGCTGGAAGGGGCACGCGATGGAGGTCGGTCCGCTCGCGCGCTGGATCGTCGGCTATGCCCAGAACAAGCCGGAATTCAAGGAGCCGGTGGACAAGCTGCTCAAGGATCTCGGCCTGCCGGTGAGCGCCCTGTTCTCGACGCTCGGCCGCACGGCGGCGCGCGCGCTGGAAGGCCAGTGGGCGGCTTACAAGTTGCGCCATTTCCAGAACAAGCTGATCGCCAACATCAAGGCCGGCGACAGTTCCACCGCCAATGTCGACAAGTGGGATCCGAAAACGTGGCCGTCCGAGGTCAAGGGCGTGGGCTTCACCGAGGCGCCGCGCGGCGCGCTGGCCCACTGGATCAAGATCAAGGACACGAAGATCGAGAACTACCAGGCGGTGGTGCCGACCACCTGGAACGGGTCGCCGCGCGATCCGAAGGGCAATATCGGCGCGTTCGAGGCCGCGCTCATGAATACGCCGATGGCCGACCCGAACCAGCCGGTCGAAATTTTACGCACGCTTCACTCCTTCGATCCGTGCCTGGCCTGCTCGACCCATGTCATGAGTGAGGACGGCCGGGAAATGGCGAAGGTGACGGTGCGCTAGGCTGGGGGATCGCCCTTCTCCCCCAGGGGGGAGAAGGGCGACGGCAAAAAACATTCTACTTGGGGAGGCCGCGATGACTGAATTGACGCAGGTCGGCGATATTTCGGACTCGGCAGGCGAACGGGCGGTCGCGCGCCGCACAGTTTATGTCTATCAGGCGCCGGTGCGCATCTGGCATTGGGTCAACGCCCTGTGCATGGTGACCTTGTTCGTCACCGGCTATCTGATCGCCACGCCGCCGGACAGCGTGACCGGCGAGGCCTACAACCATTTCCAGATGGGCTATATCCGCTTCGTCCATTTCGCCGCGGGCCAGACCATGGCGGCGATGTTCCTGCTGCGCATCTACTGGGCCTTCATGGGCAACGCCCACGCCAGCCAGATCTTCTATATTCCGTTCTGGCGCCTGGATTTCTGGAAGGGCGTCCTGCACGAAATCCGCTGGTACGCCTTTCTGGAAAAATATCCCAAGCAATATATCGGGCATAATCCTCTGGCCCATACGATGATGTTCGGCGTCTTCACCTTGGCAACGCTGTTCATGATCGTCACCGGCTTCGCGCTCTATTCCGAAGGCGCGGGCCGCGAGAGCTGGCAATATAAGATGTTCGGCTGGGTGTTCTCGATCTTTCCCAACAGCCAGGATGTCCATACCTACCATCATCTGGGCATGTGGGTGCTGGTGAGCTTCACCATCCTGCACATCTATGCCGCGGTGCGCGAGGACATCATGTCACGCCAGTCGATCATCTCCTCGATGATTTCCGGCGAACGCCAGTTCCGCGACGAGGACGACTGAGATGGGCGCTCCCGCGGCGAAGAAAATCCTCATCCTTGGGATCGGCAACATTCTTTGGGCCGACGAGGGCTTCGGCGTACGCGCGCTCGAAACCTTCCATGGGCTTTACGAAGCGCCGAGAAATGTCAGCCTGCTCGACGGCGGCACGCAGGGCCTCTATCTGGTGCAATTCGTCCAGGAGGCCGATTACCTGCTGGTGTTCGACGCCATCGACTATGGCCTTGAGCCTGGCACGCTGAAGATCGTTCAGGGCGACGAAGTGCCGAAATTCACCGGCGCCAAGAAGATGAGCCTGCACCAGACCGGGTTCCAGGAAGTGCTCTCCGCCGCCGATCTGCTCGGCGCCTATCCGGAAAAGCTCGCCTTGATCGGATGCCAGCCGCTCGATCTCGAGGACTGGGGCGGACCGCTGACCGCGCCGGTGCGCGACCGCCTGCTGCAGGCGGCAGGACTCGCCGCCGTCATTCTCGACCAATGGGGCGCGCCATGCCGGCGCCGCGCGCCGGGCGAGGCGGCGGCGCCTCTGCTTGGCAATGACATCGACTTTCAGGGTTACGAAACGCGGATTCCAACGATCCGCACGGGAGGATGAAATGAAGAAATCGTTCAAGACCGCTGTGGCGGCCATTGTTTTCGCCGCTTTCCCCGTCGTCGCCTCTGCTCATCCCGGCCTTCACGCCGCCGGATTCGCGGATGGTTTCGTCCACCCCTTCACCGGCGCCGACCATTTGCTCGCCATGACCGCCGTCGGCTATTGGGGCGGCCAGCTTTCGGGGCGCGCGCGTTTTGTCATTCCCGCGGCATTCGTCATCTTGATGATTCTGGGCGCGGCGCTGGGCTTCCACGCGCAGGCTCCGTCCGTCATCGAATATGGGATCGCGGCCTCCGTCGCGGTCATGGGCCTTCTCATCGCCTTCAATGTCGTCTTGCCTTTGGCGCCGGCCGCAGGTCTCGTCGGCCTGTTCGCGCTTTTTCATGGATTCGCCCATGGCGCCGAGGCGCCGGCCGCCGCGACGGAAACGCTGTTCTTTTCCGGCTTCGCGCTGGCGAGCCTCGCCCTGCAAGGCCTCGGACTCGGCCTCGCCATGCTGCGTCCGGGCGCGACGCCAACACGCCTTGCGGGCGCGGCGGTCGCGCTGAGCGGCCTTTGTCTGTTTGCTTCGGCTTGAGCGCGGCGAGACGGCCATGTGCCTTGGCGTTCCCATGACGATCGTCGAAAGCGGCGAGTTTTCGGCGCTTTGCCAACGAGGCGACGAGCAGCGGCGGGTGTCGCTGCTGCTCATCGGGCCACAGCAGGTCGGGACCAGGATTCTCGTCCATATCGATTCCGCGATCCGGCCGCTTGACGACGAAGAGGCCGCCCAACTCGATCTTGCGCTGGACGGCCTCGCCGCCGCCTTGCGCGGCGAAAATTTCGACTCGGCCTTCGCCGATTTGATCGAACGCGAACCGCAACTGCCTGAACATTTGCGCTAAGGGGTGGAAAGCCCCTGAGCAGATATGTAAGGTTTCTTTTCACGGGACAGCCGCGACAGTCCGCGAATGTCGGGCGCGCGCCGAAGAGGTAAGCGATGAACGATCCCGTTTTGAACGCTCTTGCCGGACGCTCAGGCCTGTTCTGGGCCGATGAAGCCAATATTGACGCTTTTCTCGCGCCGGCCGCGGGCGAGGCCGCCCATGCCCTGCTGTTTTTTTCCGGCGCCGCCGCGCCCCGGCCGGAAACGTCCGATGTCGCCGCCGTCCTGCCGGAAATCTTGCGCGCTTTCGCCGGCCGCCTGCGCGGCGCGATCGTCGCGCCCGAGGCAGAGGCCAGCCTGAAAAGCCGTTTTCAGATCTATGTCACGCCTTCGCTTTGCGTCACGCGGGGCGGCGAGCCTGTCGCGGTCCTGCCGAAAATCCTCGACTGGTCCGACTATCTCGGACGGATCGAGGCCGCGCTCCAGCCTCAGGCGCCGATCTTGAGCGAAGCCAAGGGCCCCAGAACCGTCTTCACTTTTTCGCAGGGAGCAAATCGATGAAAGCCGGGTTCTGGGTCGCGCCGGAAGGCGCCGAGCCGACCGTCAGCGTGCTGCCGATCGGCGGCGACTCAATCGACGCCGCGCCCGGCGCGCGCAGGATTTCCCTGCTCGCCACCGGCAGGGCCGAGGATCTCATCGCGGCATGTCCGCGCGTGCGCTCCCTGCTGCCGCGCATCGTCGCCGCTCTCGAAAACCAGAGGGAAGGCGAAACGGGGCAATTGTTCGACCTGACCGATTTTTCCGCCGACGAAATCGTGCTGGTCGAACAGGTGATCGGCGACGGCGAAGTCGCCGGCGTCGTCGCACTGCCCGACGGGATTGTCGCGCAGATTCACGAATCCGTCATGGCTGGCCTGTGGCGGGTGCGCTTCACCGACGCCGGCGGCAAGCTCGTCGCCGATTATCTCGAAGTGTCGAGCCTGCCGGAGATCGCGCGCCGCGCCGCACTGAACAATTGCCGGCCTTTAGCGCCCGGCGAGGCGCCGGCGGGAGCGATGAACGTCATGCCGCTCCTGAGCGAAATCGCCAGCCGCTCGGCAGGGCATCGCCCGGGCGACCCGACCCATACCATCACCTTCTCCCTTCTGCCCATGTCGCCGGAGGACATGAGCCACCTGCAGCAACGCCTTGGCCCGGGCGCGGTGCGGCTTGTCTCCAGGGGCTATGGCTCCTGCCGCATCCATTCCACCGCCACGAAGAATGTCTGGTCGGTGCAGTTCTTCAACGCCATGGATCAAATCATTCTCGACACGCTCGAGATCGGCGACGCCCCGGCGGCGGCCTGCGCGGCGGAAGAGGATTTTCGCGACAGCGCGCGGCGGTTGCGCGAAATCGAAGAGGCCTATTTCGCATGACGGGTTTCGAAAATTTCGGCAGCAAGCGGGACGTCGAAGACCACGCGAGGATGGAATGCGGGGTCTGCTGGCAAGTCTATGATCCGGCCCAGGGCGATCCCATCTGGCAGATCCCGCCGGGCACGCCATTCTCGGCGCTGCCGGAGGACTGGCGCTGCCCGAATTGCGACGCCGCGCAGCAACGGTTCATGAGGCTCGGCGACAATGGATGAGTCCGCGCGGAGCGAGCAATGCGCGCGCCTGTCCGAAGGGCTCGAGGCGCATTTCCGCAAGGTCCATTCGCAATCGATGCGCAACCTGCCGATCTGCAACGCGCGGCTCTCGGTCGCCAGCGCGGGCTTTCGTCCCTGCGGCGACTGGGCGGTCGGCGTCGTTGTCACGCCCTGGTTCATGAATGTCTTCGCTGCGCCTTTTACAACGCCTGTCGCTGCGGCGCCCGGCGAGACGCAAAGATTGGCCCTACCCGCCGGTGAGGTCGATTTCCTCGGCGTCGAAATCGAAGGGTTTGGCCGGCTGACGAGTTGTTCATTGTTCTCGCCGATGGATGAATTCGTCGATCAGGCCGCGGCGCTCGTCACCGCACAGGCGGCGCTGGACATGCTGCTGACGCCTCCGGCGCCCACGCCCGAAACAGCGAACGCGCAGACCGATCGCCGCGCCTTCTTTCTGGGCGCTTTCTCCGCCCGCGAGGCGACGCCATGAGTTTGGCTCCCGCCTGTCGCGCCGTCGCCGAAATCGTGGACGAGATCGATGCATGAGATGGCGCTGACGGAAAGCGTGGTCGAAATCCTGGCCGAGGAGGGGCGCGCCCGAGGTTTTTCGCGGGTCAAGAAGGTCTGGCTGGAGATCGGGGCCTTGTCGGGGGTCGAGCCGGAGGCGATGATCTTCTGCTTCGACGTGGTCACGCGCGGCACTTTGTCGGAAGGCGCGGCTTTGGAGATCATTCGCACGCCGGGCCAGGGCTGGTGTCTGGCCTGCGAGAAGACTGTGGCGCTTGCCGAGCGCTTCGGCCCCTGCCCGGAATGCGGCGGCCATCGGGTGCAGATGACGGCGGGCGACGAGATGCGGGTCAAGGAACTGGAGGTCGACTAATGTGCACGGTTTGCGGCTGCGGAACGGCGTCCCAGGAAGATGGAAAGACCACCGGCGACAAGCACGCTCATCAGCATGATCATGCCCAGGCGCCTCATCACCACCACGATCATGCGCACGACCACGATCATGCGCACGATCACCACCATCATCACGACCACGACCACAGCCATGAGCCGGGCGGCGAAAGGCTCGATTATGGCTCAGGGATCGCCGGCGTCCATGTTCCCGGCCTGAGCCAGGAGCGCATCGTGCAGATCGAGCGCGACATTCTGTCGAAAAACCGCTCTTTCGCCGAGGAGAACCGAGGCTTTTTCGCCCGCAAGGGCGTGCTGGCGCTGAATTTCGTCTCCAGCCCCGGCTCGGGGAAAACCTCGTTGCTGGTGCGCGCGATCGAGGACCTCAAGGACCAGCACGCCATCGCGGTGATCGAGGGCGACCAGCAGACCTCGAACGACGCCGAGCGGGTCCGCGCCACTGGAGCCAAGGCGATCCAGGTCAATACCGGCAAAGGCTGCCATCTCGACGCCCATATGGTCGGCCATGCCCTGGAGACGCTGGATGTCGCCGACAATTCGCTGCTGTTCATCGAGAATGTCGGCAATCTGGTCTGCCCGGCGGCTTTCGATCTCGGCGAGGCGCATAAGGTGGTGCTGCTTTCGGTGACCGAGGGCGAGGACAAGCCGGCCAAATATCCCGACATGTTCGCCGCCGCCGACCTGATGCTGCTCAACAAGTCCGACCTTTTGCCGCATCTCGACTTCGATGTCGGCGCCTGCATCGCTTACGCCCTGCGGGTCAATCCGAACCTGCAAACCCTGGTGGTTTCGGCCAGGACCGGCGAAGGCCTGGCCGCCTTCTATGCCTGGATCGAGGCGCGCGCCGCTCTGGCCAAAAGCAAGGCGCAGGCGAGAAAGGCCGGCTGATGGAGGCCGCTGCGCGGGAGGCGGTTTGGGAGCATTCATGACGCGTCTTGAACGTCATTGCGAGGAGCCAACGACGAAACAATCCATGCCGCGGCTCGCAACCGCGATGGATCGCTTCGCCATATCGCGGCGCGTTGCGTCGGGCGCGCCCTATCGGTCGCAATGACGAATCAGGAAAGGAACAACGAATGTGCCTCGCGATCCCGGTACAGGTGACGGAATTGCTCGACGGCGACATGGCGCGGGTGACGCTCGATGGGGTGAAGAAGGAAATTTCGCTTGCTCTGGTCGATGACGTGAAGCCGGGCGATTATGTCATCCTGCATGTCGGCTATGCGCTCAACCGGATCGACCCGGACGAAGCGGAAAAGACTCTCGCGCTTCTGGCGCAAGCCGGCCAGCTTCAGGGCGTTAGCGCATGAAATATGTCGACGAATATCGCGACGGCAAACTGGCGAAACAGATCGCCGCCGCGCTTCGCGCCGAGGCGAAGCCGGAAAAGAACTATCGCTTCATGGAGTTCTGCGGCGGCCACACCCACGCCATCGCCCGCTACGGGCTCGAAGATCTGCTGCCGAAAAATGTCCGCATGATCCACGGCCCCGGCTGCCCGGTCTGCGTGCTGCCCGTTGGCCGGATGGACGACGCGATAAAACTCGCGCGCCGGCCGGACGTCACGCTCTGCACCTATGCCGATCTGATGCGGGTCCCATCGTCCGACGGCATGAGCCTGACCAAGGCCAAGGCGGCGGGCGCGGACATCCGCATGGTCTATTCGACGCTCGACGCCCTGCGCATCGCGCGCGAGGAGCCGCAGCGCAAGGTGGTGTTCTTCGCCATCGGCTTCGAGACCACCACGCCGCCGACCGCCATGGCGCTGCTGAACGCGCAGGCCGAGGGGCTGAACAACTTCTTCGTCTTCTGCAATCATGTGCTGACGCCCGCCGCGATTTCGGCGCTGGTCGGCGATCCGAAGGCTGCGGCCTCGGTGCCGCTCGACGGCTTTGTCGGGCCGGCCCATGTCTCGACGGTGATCGGCACGAAGCCCTATGCCGAATTCGCGGAAGAATACGGCAAGGCGGTGGTGATCGCCGGCTTCGAGCCGCTCGACGTGATGCAGGCGATCCTGATGCTGGTGCGCCAGATCAACGAGGGCCGCGCCGAGGTCGAGAACGAATATATCCGCGCGGTGACTCGGCAAGGCAACGTCAAGGCTCAAGGATTGGTCGCAAGAGTGTTCGAATTGCGCGACACATTCGAATGGCGGGGCCTTGGCGCCGTGCCCTTCAGCGCGCTGCAACTGCGCGAGGAATTTTCGGCTTTCGACGCGGAGAAAATCTTCGACATCCGCACCGTTCCCGCGCCCGACAATCCGGCTTGCGAATGCGGGGCGATCCTGCGCGGCGAGAAAAGGCCGGTCGATTGCAAATTGTTCGGCACAATCTGCACGCCCGACAATCCGATGGGCTCGTGCATGGTGTCGTCGGAAGGCTCCTGCGCCGCCCATTGGACCTATGGGCGATTCCGGGATGCGAAAAAAGAAAGGCAAGCGTCATGAACGCGCCGCGCCTGAGAACGCGCAAGCTCGACGTGAAGAACGGGCGGGTCGATCTTTCCCACGGCTCGGGCGGCCGGGCCATGGCGCAATTGATCGGCGAGATTTTCCGCGAGGCTTTCGACAACGATCTTCTGGCCCAGGGCAACGATCAGGCGGTGTTCGACATTGCCGCCGGTCGGCTCGCCATGACCACCGACGGCTATGTCGTCTCGCCGCTGTTTTTCCCCGGCGGCGACATCGGCTCGCTCAGCGTGCATGGCACGATCAACGATCTCGCCATGGCCGGCGCGCGGCCCCTGCATCTTTCCGCGAGTTTTATCCTGGAGGAAGGTTTTGCGCTTTCCGACCTGCAGCGCATTGCGCGCAGCATGGGCGCTGCCGCGCGCGAGGCGGGCGTCAAGATCGTGACCGGCGACACCAAGGTGGTCGAGCGCGGCAAGGCCGATGGCGTGTTCATCTCGACCGCGGGCATCGGCATTGTCCCGGCAGGGCTAAATCTGTCGGGCGATCGCGCGCGGCCGGGCGACGCGATCCTGGTTTCCGGCTCGATCGGCGATCACGGCGTCGCCATCATGTCGAGCCGCGAGAACCTGCAATTCGAGACGCAGATCCTGTCCGATTCCGCCGCGCTGCATGGCCTGGTCGCGGATATGGTCGCGGCCTGCGGGCCGTCGCTGCGGCTGATGCGCGATCCGACCCGCGGCGGCCTCGCGGCGACGCTCAACGAGATCGCGCATCAATCGGGCGTCGGCATTCGCATCGAGGAGGACGCGCTGCCGATCAAAAGCCAGGTTGCGGCGGCCTGCGAGCTTCTGGGCCTCGATCCGCTATTCGTCGCCAACGAAGGCAAGCTCGTCGCCTTTGTCGCGCCGGAAGCCGCGGAAAAACTGCTCGCCGCGATGCGCGCCCATGAGCTTGGCCGCGACGCCGCGATCATCGGCCATATCGTCGAAGACGAACATCGTTTCGTGCAAATGGCGACCAGCTTCGGCGGCGACCGCATCGTCGACTGGCTCTCCGGCGAACAATTGCCGAGAATCTGCTGAGGGAAGGAAAATGCGAATTCTACTGCTCCGCCATTCCTTCCACAGCCTTATACTATTGGCTCTTGTTTCCGACTCGTCGGGAACAAGGGCGCCCGCCGGCGCCCGCCGGCGGCGGATACCATCGGTCCTTTTCAAGCGCCGATGGCATGAGGCTTTCGGGCGCGACGAAATCGAGAAGATGCGCCGCAACTTCCGGGGCTGCGCTCCTTCCGATCACTTCGCGCGGCGCAATTTCATCCGCAAGGTCGTGAAATCGCGCACGCCCCTCCATCTCGCGGTTCATCGATCGCCGGCCGGGAGGGCTGCACAGCCATGAACCCATCCGGCGCCGTCCTCGTCGTCGACGACGAATTGCGCTCGCTCGAATCGCTGCAGCGCGTGCTTTCCGAGGAATTCGACGTGCTCTGCGCGCAAAACGCGAAGGAGGCGGAAGCGATCCTCGCCGGCGATCTGGTTCAGGTGATATTGTGCGACCAGCGCATGCCGGGCGAAACCGGCGTCGAGTTCCTGCGTCGCGTCCGCGAGGCCTGGCCCGACCCGGTGCGGATGATCATTTCCGGCTTTTCGGAATCCGAAGACATCATCGCCGGGGTCAACGAGGCCGGCATCTATCAATATATCACCAAGCCCTGGCACCCCGAGAGGCTGATCGACTGCGTGCGCGACGCGGTCAGGCTCTACCGGATGCAAAAAGAGCAAGGAGGGCTTGGCTCCGACGCCAAGCCCTCGCGCGAGACGCTCGATCGCGTGCTCCGCGACAGGCGGCGCGAGCAGCGCCGGATGTTCGAATTCGACCGCATCGTGCACGATCCCGATGGGCCGATGGGTGAAACAATTGTGTTAGGCCGCCGGGCGACGCGTTACGACATTTCGGTGCTCATCACCGGCGCGTCGGGCGCGGGCAAGGAACTTCTGGCGCGCGCGATCCATTTCGGCTCCGGGCGCGGGGAAAAGCCCTTCGTCATCGAAAACTGCGGCGCCTTGCCCGACGAACTGCTCGAAAGCGAATTGTTCGGCTGCAAGAAGGGCGCCTATACCGGCGCCTATCAGGACCGCATCGGCCTGTTCGAACTCGCCGACGGCGGCACGATTTTCCTTGATGAAATCGGCGAAACCTCACCCGCCTTCCAGGTGAAATTGCTGCGCGTGCTGCAAGAGGGCGAAATCCGTCCTCTCGGCGCGACCAGGTCGCGCAGGGTCGATGTGCGGGTGATCTCGGCGACCAATCGCGATCTCGAAAGCGATGTGGAACAGGGGCGCTTCCGGCGCGATCTTTTTTACCGCCTCAACGCCTTCCCCATCCATCTGCCGAGCCTGAGCGAGCGCGCCAACGATATCGCCGCGATCGCCGACAATCTCCTCGCCGAGGTCAACCGCGCCTTCCGCCGCAAGGTCAAGGGCTTCGCGCCGGAGACCCTGGCGCTGCTGCGCGAGCATTCCTGGCCGGGCAACATCCGTGAATTGCGTAACGAAATTCAACGCATGGTGGCGATGTCGGACGACGACGGGATGCTGCGGCCCCATCTGCTCTCAAGACGCGTCGGGGCGGGCGCGGCGCAGGGAGTCAATGGCGCGCGGCATGGCGCGCTCAAGGACCAGGTCGAAGCCTTGGAGCGCGCGATCATCGTGCGCGCGCTCGACGAGTTCGACGGCAATATCAGCCGGGCGGCGGAACGCCTCGGCTTGTCGCGCGTGGGCTTGCGCGCCAAAATCGAGCGCTACGATTTGCGCAAGGATCTTTCCCATGACGGCTGACCGCCGCGAGCGGCCCGAAAACATCCTCGCTTTGGCCGGATCGGGACTCGACGCCGAACTGACGGACAATCAGGAATCGGTCTGGCGCGACGTCGTCAAAAGGGTGGACGAGGTCTACTCCGATCTCCTGCGTTACGAGGCCGACCTCGAACGCAAGAACGCGGAGCTCGAAGAGGCGCAAAGCTTCATTTCGAGCGTCATCGCCTCGGTCTCCGACATTCTGGTCGTCTGCGACGACAAAGGGCTCGTGCTTCAGGCCAATCCCGCCTTCGTCGCCCTGCTCGGCCAGACCGAGAAGGAATTGACCGGCCGGACGCTGCTCGACCTCGTCGTGACGGAAGACCGCGACTTGGCGAAGCGTCATCTCTGCTCCGGAAGCCGGGGCGCCGCAAGCGATTGCGAAATGCGCTTTTTTGCCCTGCGCGGCCCGTCCGACCTCATGGCGATCAATTTTTCGGGACGGTTCGACCATTCCGGCCGCTGCGTCGGCTCGGTCCTGACCGGCCGGCCGATCGGCGAATTGCGCCGCGCCTATCAGGCGCTGCACACCGCCCATCTCGATCTGCAACAGGCTCAGCGCAAGCTGATCGAACAGGAGAAAATGGCGAGCCTCGGCCGGCTGGTCGCAGGCGTCGCCCATGAGTTGAACAATCCGATTTCCTTCGTCTATGGCAATGTCCATGTGCTCGACCGCTATCGTAGGATCTTGACCGATTATTTCGCGCACGAGGCGCGGCTCGACCTCGACGCGTGCGGCGAACTGCGTCGCAAGTTTCGCATCGACTCCATGCTCGCCGATCTCGAGCCTCTGATCGAGGGCACGCTGGAAGGAGCGAAACGTATCAGCGAGATCGTCAAGAATTTGCGGCGCATTTCCTTCAACCGCGCGCATGAAGAGCAAAGGATCGATGTCGAACGCATCCTGACCACGGCGATCCAATGGGCGGCGCGCGCCAAGAAGAACCGGGCCAAAATCGATCTTGCCGTCGAGCCGGGCCTGGCGGTTTCCGGCAATGAAGGCCAGATTCATCAGATCGTGGTCAATCTGATCGACAATGCGATCGACGCCGTGCGCGACAGGAAGGATCCGAGGATCGAGGTTCGCGCAGGCCTGGCGGGCGACGAGATCGAGATTTCGGTGACCGACAACGGGCGCGGAATCGACGATGTCGCTTTTGACAAAATGTTCGAGCCTTTTTTCACCACCAAGACAGTGGGCGAAGGCACTGGCCTGGGCCTGTGGATTTCATACGCGATCGCCCGCGAGCACGGCGGCTCGATCACAGCCGCCAATCGGGAGCACGGCGGCGCCATTTTCGTCCTGAGACTACCAGCCGGGAGTTGACGCTCTGCTTTGAATGCCGTCATCAACCATGGATCGGCGCCGCGAAGCGCTATCGCATCAAATCAACCAACAAATTCAGTATATGACATGGATAATACCATCGGCCCTTGAAAAGGACCGATGGTATCCGCGCCGACCGGCGCGGCGCCTTGTTTCCGACGAGTCGGAAACAAGGGCCAATGGTATAATCCGGTGGCGGGGGCCCGCAACCGCCGGCCATCGCCGATTTTTTGCCTTGCGCCACCGATTCTGATCCTGACGAGATCAACGCGCGCGCCCTATCCAAGATCAATAACGCTAACTTTGCGATTCGCGCTCTTCGGCGAGATAGTTTCGCCAGCCGCCCAGCGCGGTGATTTCGCGCGCGCCTTGCAATGCATGGCCTTCACAGAGGAATCCGGTCGCCGAGCGGCCGCTCGCCAGCGTCACCTTGCCAACGCCCAGCGGCGCCGGGATGGCGTTGACGAAACGGCCGAAGGACGTCGGCCGGCAAAGACCAGACCTCGACTTCGAGCCCCGGGCCGGCGAAGCCCGGTTCGCGGATGAGGCCCGGCTTGGCCGGGGTTGTGTCGGGCAAGACGAACAGCCGGTAATCTCCCGCCGTGCGCGTCGCTTCGACAAGAAAGCCGCCGCCTTCGGTCAATTGCCGGTTCAGCGGCTGGCCGGTGAGATGCGCGCCGACCACGACGATATCGATCCGCCCGTCGTCGGCGGGCTCAAGGGTGGAAGCGAGTTTTTCCATCCCGGCGCCGGCGCCGCAGCCTGACGCCTCATGGAAGGCGGCGGCGAAAGGCGCCAGCGCATCGTCGCATTGTCCCGGCGCGATCAAGGTCACGCCGAAGGGCAGGCCGTCGGCGCGGAAGCCGGAGGGAACGGCGATCGCCGCCATGCCGCAGAAATTGACGAAATTGGTGTAACGGCCCAATTGCGCGTTGAGCCGAACCGGATCGGCGCGCATCGCCTCGACCTTATGGATCGTGGGCGCTGTCGGCAGCAGCAGGAAATCGAATTTCTTCGCCTCCGCTTCGACCTCACGCAGCAAGGCTTTCAGACGATATTGACCGCGAAAGGCGTCGGCGGCGGAAAATTTTTTCGCGCTTTCGATCAGCCCGCGCACGGTCGGATCGAGCGCGTCCGGCTGGGCGTCGAGGAAAGGCTCGATCGCCGCGAGCCGCTCGGCGAGCCAGGGGCCTTCGTAGAGCAGCGAAGCGATCGACATGAAGGGCGCATAATCGAATTCGACCATTTCCCAGCCAAGGGCGGCGCCCCGCGCGGCAGCCTGAACATAGAGCGCAGCGCAATCGCCGTCGCCATAAAATTCGCGGTCTTTTTCCGCCAGCACGCCGACGCGGGGCCGAGCGGGCAGTCCCCTCGGCTCCGGTTCGACAGAATAGGCGTCGCCCGCGTCAAACCCTTCGACGATCCGCCGCACTATTACGCCGTCGGCGACCGAAGCGGCGAAGACATTGACGCAATCGAGACTGCGGCAGGCGGGAACGACGCCCGCGGCGCTGACGCGGCCGGGCGTCGGCTTGATCCCGACGATATTGTTGAAAGCCGCCGGCACGCGGCCCGACCCCGCCGTATCCGTGCCGAGCGAGAAGGCGACGAGGCCGGCGGCGACGGCGACCGCGGAGCCGGAACTGGACCCGCCCGAAACATAATTCGCGTTGAAAACCGAACGCGGCGCGCCATAGGGCGACCGCGTGCCGTTCAGGCCAGTGGCGAACTGGTCGAGATTGGTCTTGCCGACCAGAAGCGCGCCCGCCGCCTTCAGCTTTTCCACGACTGTCGCATCGGCGGCCGGACGATAGGCATAGGCGGGACAGGCCGCAGTGGTCTCCATTCCGGCGACGTCGATATTGTCCTTGACCGCATAGGGAACGCCCCAGAGCGGCAAGCGCGCCGGGTCGGGCGCCCGCGCCAGCAGGTCGCGGGCGGCGGCGCGAAGCGCGTCGGCTTCGACGCGCGAAATGAAAATGGCGGGATCGGAACTGGCCTCGATGCGCGCCAGAACCTCGTCGACGACATCGAACACGGCTTCCGGCGACGCCGCATAACGGGCGCGCAAATTGTCCAAGGTGAACAATGCGGCCATCACATTTCCTCCAAAGCGCAGACGAGATCGCCCGCGCGCAGGGTCTGGCCCGGCTTGACCTGGATGGCGCGCACGATCCCGCGCGCATTGGCGGCGATGGAAATTTCCATCTTCATCGATTCGATGATGACGAGAGTCTGGCCGATCTCGACATGGGCGCCTTCCTCGACCATCAGCTTCCAGACATTGCCGGGCGCTTCGGAAAACTGGCCGACGCAGCCGTCGGGGACTTCGCCGCCGGAGCCCAGCGCGGCGGCCGCGTCGTCGAGCGGAGCCTCGTCGATCTTCTGGTCGCGCCAGCGCTGGCGCTCGGCCTCGAAAGCCGCCTGCTGCCGGCTCTTGAAGGCGGCGATTCCCGTCGCCTCGCGCGCCAGGAACGACTTGTAATCGGCATAGGAAAATTCCGTCTCCTCGATCTTCAACGGATAGAGGCCATGCGGGAAGGCGGCCCGCGCCTCCAGCAATTCCTCGGCGCTCACCGGGAAGAAGCGGATCTGGTCGAAAAAGCGCAGGAGCCAGGGCGCGCCGGGTTCGAATTCGCGCGTGCTGCGCCAGGAGTTCCACATCTGGATGGTGCGGCCGAACAATTGATAGCCGCCTGGCCCCTCCATGCCATAGACGCACATATAGGCGCCGCCGATGCCGACCGCATTTTCCGGCGTCCAGGTGCGCGCGGGATTATATTTGGTGGTGACGAGGCGATGGCGCGGATCGACCGGGGTCGCCACCGGCGCGCCGAGATAGACGTCGCCGAGGCCGAGCACGAGATAGGAGGCGTCGAAGATGATTTTCTTCACCGCCGCCTCGTCGTCGAGCCCATTGATGCGGCGGATGAATTCGATATTCGACGGACACCAGGGGGCGTTGGGGCGCACCAGCTCCTGATATTTGCGCATCGCCAGTTCGGCCTGGGGATCGTTCCACGACAGCGGCAGATGGACGATCCGGCTCGGCGCCTTCATCGTCTCGACCGAGGGCAGCGAGGCCTCGATCTCGCGCAGGGCGCCGAGCAGTTTCGGCCGCGCCAGTCGCGTTCCGTCGTAATGGATTTGCAGCGAGCGGATGCCCGGCGTCATGTCGATCAGACCCGGCAGCTTTTCCGCGCCCACGGCTTCCGCCAGGAGCTGCACCCGCATGCGCAGGCTGATGTCGAGCGTCATCGGGCCATATTCGACCAGAAGATTGTCGTCGCCGCTAGCGCCGATAAACCACCGGGACTTCGGTCTCATCGACGCGCCCGACGATCGGCGAGCCCAGTTCCTTCGGCGCGCGAAAAACCTGCGGCCCCGCGACGGGATCGGCGGCGCGCGTCACGGCGACGAAGCGCAAACTGTCGCCGGGCTTGAGCTGCCCCAGCTTCCACATATCCTCGCGCGCGGTGACCGCCGGGCAGACGAAGCCGCCGAGGCTCGGGCCGTCGGGGCCAAGAATGATAGGCATGTCGCCGGTGAAGTCGATCGAGCCGATCGCATAGGCGTTGTCGTGAATATTCGACGGATGCAGGCCGGCCTCGCCGCCGTCGTGGCGCGCCCAGACCGGCTTTGGGCCGACGAGCCTGACGCCGGTGCGCGCCGAGTTGAAATGAACCTCATATTCGGACGAGAACAGCGTCTCGATGTCCTCGTCGAGAAAGAAATCCGGCGCGCCATGCGGGCCATAGACCACCGACAGGCGCCAGTCGCGCGTCAGCGGCGGATAAGCTTCCGGCGCGAGCGCGCATGGTTCGCCCGCCGGGCGCGTCGGCGAGATGCAGCACATCGCCCGCCTTGAGCGCGCCGGTCGCATGGCCGCCGAAGCCGCCGAGCGTGAAGGCGGCGCGCGAGCCGAGGAAAAGCGGCGCGTCGAAGCCGCCGCGCAAGGCGAGATAGGTCCGCAGGCCCGGCCCTTCCACGGCGCCGATTTCCAGCACCTGGCCCGCGCGCGCTTCGATCGGCGCATTGTTGGCGACCTCGGCGCCGTCGAGCCGCGCCGTCATGCGCGCGCCGACCAGGGCGAACAGACTGTCGACATTGAAGCGCAGCACGGGGCCGCGCGCGGTCAGCTCCAGCGCCGCCGTTTTTTCGTCATTGCCGACCACGCGATTGGCGAGGCGAAAGCTTCTTTCGTCCATCGGGCCGCTCGGCGGCACGCCGACATCCCACAGGCCGAGTCGCCCCGGCAATTCCTGTAGCGTCGATTGCGCGCCGGGACTGAGCACGTCGATCGAGCGCGGCTGAAAGACGAAATGCGGCAGCACATTGGTCGCGACTTCGCCGCGCGCGAAAAAGTCCGATCCGACAATCGCGCGCAGATAGGCGAGATTGGTCTCGATGCCGAAAATCCGCGTTTCGCCAAGCGCCGCGCGCAGCTTGCCCAAAGCCTCGTCGCGGGTTGCGCCATGCACGATCAATTTGGCGAGCATGGGATCGTAGTTCGCGGTGACCTCGGCGCCCTTTTCGATCCAGCCGTCGACCCGCGCCTCGCGCGGAAATTCCACTTCCGTCAGCAGGCCGGCGCTGGGACGGAAACCGGCGGAGGGATTTTCGGCATAGAGGCGGACCTCCATCGCCGCGCCGCTCTGCGTGAGGTCGCCGATCCGCCGACAACACATCTTCGCCGGCCGCCTGCCGGACCATCCACTCGACCAGATCGACGCCGAAAACCGCCTCCGTCACCGGATGTTCGACTTGAAGCCTTGTATTGACTTCGAGAAAATAGAAATCGTCGCGCGCCACGTCATAAATGAATTCGACCGTGCCGGCGGATTCGTAATTCACCTCTTTCCCCAGCGCGATGGCGGCCTCGCGCAGACGCCGGCGCATGGCGTGGGAAAGGCCAGGCGGCGGGGTTTCCTCCACCACTTTCTGATTGCGGCGCTGGAGCGAGCAATCGCGTTCGCCGAGCGCCACGACCCGGCCCTTGCCGTCGCCGAAAATCTGTACTTCGACATGGCGCGCGCGCGCGATGAAACGTTCGAGAAAGAGGCGCGCGTCGCCAAAGCCCGCCCTTGCGGTGCGCTCGACGCTCTCGAATTTTTCGCGCAGGGATTCCGGGCCTTCGCAAAGCTGCATGCCGATGCCGCCGCCGCCGGCGGTGCTTTTCAGCATCACCGGATAGGAAATGCGCTCGGCCTCGGCCAAAGCATGTTCGAGATCGTCGAGCAGGCCCGAGCCGGGCAGCAGCGGCGCGCCGGCCTTCTGCGCGATCTCGCGCGCCGTGTGCTTCAGGCCGAAAGCCCGCAGATGTTCGGGACGCGGGCCGATGAAGGCGATTCCCTCCGCCGCGAGCCGTTCCGCGAAGCCGACATTTTCCGACAGGAAGCCATAGCCGGGATGGACCGCCTGCGCGCCGGTCTTGCGGCAGGCGTCGAGGATCGCGTCGATGCGCAGATAGCTTTCGCTCGCCGGCGCGGGCCCGATCCTGACCCGCTCGTCGGACTCCAGAACCGGCCGCGCGAAGCGGTCGGCGTCGGAATAGACCGCGACGCTCTTCACCCCCATCCGGCGCAAGCTTTTCCCGATCCGGCCGACGATTTCGCCCCGGTTGGCGATCAGAACCTTGTCGAACATCTCAGGCCTCCGGCGCGTCCCAGATCAGCACCCGCACCGGCGTCGGATGGAAGCCGTTGCATGGATTGTTGATCTGCGGGCAATTGGAAATGACGCAGAGAAGGTCCATTTCCGCGACCAGCTCGACATAATCGCCCGGTTTCGATTCGCCATCGACGATCGCCAGATTTCCGCCGGGCTCGACCGGCACATTCATGAAGAAATTGATGTTCGGAACCACGTCCCGTTTCGACATGCCGTGTTTCGTCACCTCGAGGACGAAATTCTCGCGGCAGGCGTGCTGGTATTTGACGTGATGGCCGAAGCGGACGGTGTTGCTCTCGCAGGAACAGGCGCCCGCGGAGGTGTCATGGGCGCCGCCGGTATTGGCGATCACGCGCGCCATCACCCGGCCTTCGTTCGAGATCAGGGCCGTGCCGGCGACGACATAGGCCGAGCCCTGTTCGCGCAAAGTGTCATGGGCGCTGTAGCGCTCGCTGAAATCGTCGGCGCGGTAGAACAGCGTATCCACGGCCTGCTGGCCATAGCTGTCGACGATGCGAAGCGTCTGGCCCTTGCGCACCAAATGCGACCACGGCTTTTTCGCCGGAATCTCGAAATCGTGGATGGCGTCGGCGGCCTCGCGCGAGGACGGGACGCAAATGATCTGGCTCATCTTCCCCTCCTCAGGCGGCGTCGGTGTTTTCGAAGGCGCGGATCGCTTCCGCGCCGCCCGCGCGGCAGAAATCGTCGGCGGCGACCGGAATGCGAAAACGCGTCAGCTCCAGCGGCCCCGGCGCGTATTCCGGCGCGGGATCGAGCGGGTGCGGGCAATTGGACAGCGCGATCAGCAGGTCCATTTCCGCGCGCAGATCGACGAAATCCCTTTTCGCGCGCTTCGCCTCGTTCCAGACGAAACGGCCGGAGGCGTCGACAACGAGCGGCGCGAAAAAGGTGACGGGCAGCGGAATGTCGGCGCGCGACAGGCCGAGCTTTCCGGTCGCGAGGATGAAATTGTCGCGGGTGTTGCGAGGATCGCCAGCATATTTCTTCGCATTGGTCGCGGCGGTCGATCCGCCGACCAAGGCGTCATGGGCGCCGCAGGTGTCCTCCACGATCGAGAACACCACCTTGCCCATGTCGGACAGGATCACGCGGCCCTTGCGCAGAGCCGCGCTCCATTGCACCTTCACCGTGTCGGCGTGGTTGATGCGCTCGGAAACGTCCTGTGCGTTCCAGGCCACGACCGAGACCGCCGCGCTTCCGTCGGCGGTGAACAGGCGCAGGCTTTCGCCGCGATCGAGCCGGCCGAAAAAATACCAGCCGCCGGGAACGGTTTCGCGCGCGATGATCGCGCTGTCGGGGATCGCCGCGCCGTCCTTCTTCGTCAATTCCGGCAAGGCGCGCGGCGCGGCGCCCTGGCCGGCCGCCTTCAGCTTTTCGTAATTGGCGCGATTGACCGCGACTTCCGCCTTCTGTTCGTCGGTGAGAACCATTTTTTCCTCACGAGGCTTGAACATCGGGCCGTCCCGATATTGCCCCTGTCTTGGCCGGGTCGTCCCGTCCGGAGCGGGTGGATGGTGTTTTGGCTCTGGCGACGCGCGGCGGCCAGATGGCGATATCCTTGGCGATGGTCGCGCCATAGCGCTCGCGCTCTTCGGGCCGGTTCCGGCTGCGCTCGAAGGCGAGGATGCGCGTGCCGAGCCGGAACGCCTCGGGAAGGTCATGCGTCACCATCACCACCGTCAGATCGGTCTCGTTCCACAGCCTTTGCATCAGAGCCTGGATGTCGGCGCGAATGCCGGGATCGAGCGCTCCGAAAGGTTCGTCGAGCAGCAGGATTTTCGGCCGCCGCATCAGGGCCTGCGCCAGCGCCAGGCGCTGCTGCATGCCGCCCGACAGCGCCGCGGGATATTTGTCCTCGGCGCCGGCCAGTCCGACCTCCGCAAGCAGGGCGCGCGCCTCCTCCGCCACGGCGCGGCGCTTAGCTCCGAACAATTTTCCGAGCAGCGGCGCCTGCGCCAGTTCCGCGCCCAGCATCACATTGCGCAAGCCGGTGAGATGCGGAAAAACCGAATAGCGCTGGAACACCACGCCGCGGTCGGAATCGGCCTCCGCGACCAGCGGCTTGCCGTCGATCAGGATCTTGCCCCGCGTTGGAGCCTCCTCGCCGAGCAGCATGCGCAGGAAGGTCGTCTTGCCGCAGCCCGAGGGGCCGACCAGCATGAGAAAGGCGCGGTCCTCGATCTCGAAGGAAATGTCCTCGAGCACGATCTGGTCGTCATATTCCTTCCAGACTCTCTCGACCTGGATCGCGCTCATGACGCCCTCGCCGCGACGAACCAGGGAAAGGCGCGGGCTTGCAGCCAGCGTAGCGCCGCGTCGGAGAGAAAAGCCAGCAAGGTGATCCAGGCCACATAGGGCAGGATGATGTCCATCGCGAGATAGCGCCGCACCAGAAAGATGCGGTAGCCAAGACCGGCGTCGGAGGCGATCGCCTCCGCCGCGATCAGGAACAGCCAGGCGGGACCAAGCTGAAGCCGCAGCGCATCGACCAGACGCGGCAGCATTTGCGGCAGCACGACGCGCAGGGCGATCTGCCAGGTCGAGGCGCCCAGCGTCTGCGCCTTGAGGAATTGCTCGCGCGGCAGTTCGGCGACGCGCAAGGCCAGATCACGCACCAGCAACGGAAAGGAGCCGATGACGATCAGCGCGATTTTCGAGGCCTCGCCCAGACCCATGACGATGAACAGGATCGGCAGAAGCGCGAGCGGCGGCGCCATCGAGATCACGGCGACATAGGGATTGAGCAAAGCGCCCGCCAAAGGCAGCAGGCCCATGACGATCCCGACGAGAAGCGCGGCGATGGTCGAGATCGACAAGGCGACGAACAGGCGCTGAAGGCTCGCCGCCGTGTCCTGCCAGAAGATGTAATCGCCGGTGCGCGGATCGGGGTGAAAGGCCAGGTCGCTGATTGTCTGGACCATCGCGCCCAAGGGGGGCAACAATTTGTCGTTGGGGTTCACCGCGAGCCGCAGATGCGAAAACAGGAGATAGGCCGCGCAGGTCAGCGCGAAGGGAAGAGCCGCCAGGAACAGGGCCTGGCCCCTGGTCGGCTTTGACGTTGAGTAAACGCATGCTCTCCCCTCGCGCTGGCGCGGCCTGTCGATCAGAGCTTGTGCTGCGCGGCAAGCAGCATGAAGCTCGGATCGAAACGAAGCTTCACGTTCTTGGCGTCGCCCAGCACTGTCTTGTCGGCGAGTTCGATGCCGATCGCGTCGGCGCTCTTGGCGTCCTTGCCGAGGAGGGCCTTGGCGAACAGGAACTCGCGGACATGATTCATCGTGACCGCGATGTCCTTGCTCTGGGTGAAGGCGGCGGCCTCTTTCGGCGTGGCGAACAGCCGGGTGGTCTTGAGCTGCGCCTCGAATCCGGCGAGATCCGTGCCCGAGGCCTTGGCCATGGCTTCGCGCGCGGCCTTGCCCTCCGGCGTATTGGATAGCATCAGCTTCAGCGTGTCATACCAGATGCCGACAAGGGCCTTGCCGAAGGCGGGATTGTCCTTGAGCGTCTGGGTGTTGACCGCCATCAGGTCCATGATTTCGCCGGGAATCTGCGAGGAATCGAACACCTTGTGGGCGTCGGGCGATTTGAGGATTTCCAGGACGATCGGATTCCAGGTCACGACCGCCGTGACATCGGCCGTCTTGTAGGCGGCGGCCATGTCGGAGTCGGAGGTGTTGACCACCTTCACGTCCTTCTCGGACATTTTGACGCTTTCGAGCGCGCGCGCGAGCAGGTAATGCGAGACCGAGAATTCGACCAGATTGACCTTCTGGCCCTTGATGTCGGTCAGCTTGGACTTGTCCTTGAGGATGACGGCGTCGTTGCCGTTGGAAAAGTCGCCGACGATCATCGCGGTGGTGTCGACGCCGCCCGCCGACGGAATCGACAGAGCGTCCATATTGGTGATGGTCACGGCGTCATAGGCGCCGGCCGTATATTGATTGATCGATTCGACATAGTCGTTGAACTGTTTGACCTCGATCGAGACGCCATATTTGTCGGCCCATTTCTTGACGATGCCGGTGTCGGCGGCGTAGCCCCAGGGCATCCAGCCGACATAGATCGACCAGGCGACCTTGAAGCTTTTCTTGGCTTCGGCCGCCGCGCCGCCAACGCTCAGGGCGAGAACGGAGCCAGCGATGACAAGGGTTCGGAAAAAGGAAGTTCTGCGCATTCGGCTATCCCTCAAATATCCAGACATGGAGAGGGATTGGTACAGACCGTCGTTTGACCAATCCCTTGGCTAACGAGGTCTCCCGGGCTTTTGTCCCGCCGTGCGCCCGAAGGATGTCTCCCTTCGGGGGGCGGCTCTCGGACCAGCGCCTCTTGTCGAGACCGGAACCCTAGCCGCCAACTCTGACAAGAGTCTAGCCGCAGACCATCGCGGTTTGGAAGCGCCGGCAGGCCTAAAGAATATGCATGTTCTGCGGAAAATATTTTCAGATTGCCGGATTGAGAGGCGTCAAAAGCGAAATCCCGAGGATCTCAGCGATCCCCTCATTCTTTCGAGGGTCAAAATACAACCGGTGATTGGCGGGCGTCGGAGTTGGCGCCAATGTGCTCGTCGGCGGCACGGGCCGTGCTTTTTCACTGCAATCCCTGTCTGTTGAGGGACAGGTCGGCGTCAATGTCGCGGGCGGCGTGACGACTGTGACGCTGATTCCGGCGCCCTGACGATTGCACTTTGGTAACCGTCCGGTGAAAGAGCCTTTTGGTTTTCCTGCATTGGCCTGAAGTTACGTCGCTAATTCCGTATTTAGCGACGGAGCGATCGGGACCGATGGCGCGGGTGGAGATATTGTCAGGGCGCGAGCGCCGGCGCTTTTGGTCGGACGAGCAAAAGCGCGCAATTCTGGACGAGGCTGCGGCGAGCGGTTTGACGCTGGCGGACGTGGCGCGTCGCCACGATATCGTGCCGCAGCAGATTTATACATGGCGCCGGCAACTCGGATTGAGTGCGCCGGTTGCGACAGATCCAACCTTCTTGCCTGTCGTCGTCGCCGCCAGCGAGAATGCCGAGCCCAGGTGGAGGGAGCGCGACGCGGCGCCCAAGGTGACGACACGTGGCGGGCGGCCCGGTCGTATCGAGATCCGCTGCACCAATGGTCGGGTTCTCAAGGTCGAAGCCGGGCTCGACGCGGGGATGCTGAAGGCGTTGATCCGTTCGGTGGAAGACGCATGATCGGCCCTGGGTCGAATGTCCGCGTTTATCTGGCTTGCGGCGCCGTCGACATGCGCAAGGGCATTGACGGATTGGCTGCATTGGCTCAGGCGAGCTTGCGCCAGAACCCGGCTTCAGGGGCGGTCTTCGCCTTTCGCGGCCGGCGCGGCGACCGGATCAAACTGCTGTACTGGGACGGCCAGGGCTTTTGCCTGTTCTACAAGGTGCTGGAGCGCGGTCGTTTTCCCTGGCCATCGGCGGCTGATGGAACCGCTCGCCTGACGGCGGCGCAGCTGGCGATGCTGTGGGAGGGTATGGATTGGCGTCGTCCCTCCTGGTCGTCGCCGCCGTCGCGAATGGCCTGAAAAGCAAGGCAACTCATGGCGAAATTACTTTTTGGAAAGCGGCAAATCAGTTAAAATCCGGCCATGAGCCAAGCCGTCGCCGACCTGCCGGAAAATCTCGAATCCCTGCGCGCGATCATTGCCGCGCAGGCGGCGGAACTGGCCGAGGCGAACCGCCGGCTTCACACGCGCGACACGTTGATCGAAAAACTGAAGGCGCAACTGGCTCTGCTGCGTCGGGCGCGCTTCGGCGCCTCCTCTGAAAAAGTCGCACGCGAAATCGAGCAGCTCGAACTGGCGCTGGAGGACATCGAAGCCTCGGCGGGCGAGACCGCGCCGCCGCCGGTTCGCAAGGCGGAGGCCGAGAAGAACAAGCCGGCGCGCCAGCCTTTGCCGGAGCATCTGCCACGTATCGACGAAGTCCACGAGATTGGAGATTGCGCCTGTCCGACCTGCGGCGGTCGCGACTTCCTGAAGGCCGGCTCCGTGGTCAGCGAAGTGCTCGATTATGTCCCGGCCTCCTTCCGCGTCGTGCGGCATGTGCGGCGCAAGATGGTGTGCAAAGGCTGCGACACCGAGATCAAAGCCGCCATGCCGTCGCCGCCGATCGAGCGCGGCAAGCCGGGTCCAGGCCTCCTCGCCCATGTGCTGGTGTCGAAATACTGCGACCACCTGCCGCTTTATCGCCAATCCGAAATCTATGCCCGCGAAGGCGTCGAGCTTTCCCGTTCCACCATGGCCGATTGGGTTGGTCAGGCCAATGCGCTGCTGGCGCCGCTGGTCGAGACCCTGCGCGCGCATGTGTTCGCCGGAAATCGTCTGCATGGCGACGACACGCCGGTTCCCGTGCTTGATCCCGGCAGGGGAAAGACCAAGGAGGGCCGGCTTTGGACCTATGTTCGCGACGGGCGTCCATGGGCCGATGAGACAGCGCCGGCGGTCGCTTATTTTTACAGCCCCGACCGCAAAGGTGAACGTCCGAGAAAACATCTCGAAAGCTTCCGGGGCGTGCTTCACGCCGATGGCTACGCCGGATTCCGCCATCTCTATGAACCCAAAAAGCCTGGCGAGGCGCCGACAATCCTCGAAGCGGCCTGCATGGCGCATGCTCGCCGCCAGTTTTTCGACCTGACGGTCGCCGGCCCCGCGCCGATCGCGGATGAGGCGATCAAGCGGATTGGCGAGTTCTACGACATTGAGGCCACGATCCGCGGCGCGCCGCCCGAACGACGACGACAGGTCCGGCAGGAACAAACCGCGCCGCGCTTTGCCGCCTTCCGCGGCTGGCTTGAAACCATGCTTGCTCAGCTGCCGCGAAAATCAGGAACGGCGGAAGCGATCCGCTACGCGCTGGCGCGTTGGACGGCGCTTGGCCGGTTCATCGACGACGGCACGATCGAAATCGACAACAACGCCGCGGAGCGCTCGATCCGACCGATAACTCTCGGCAGGAAAAATTGGCTGTTCGCCGGATCAGACCGCGGCGGGGAACGAGCCGCAGGCATATTGTCGCTGATCCAAACCGCCAAGCACAATGGCCTCGACCCTGAGGCCTACTTGCGAAGCGTCCTCGCCCAAATTGCCGACTATCCCGCCAAGAAGGTCGCCGACCTCCTGCCATGGGGCGACGCGTTCACGGCAAAGACCGCCTGACCGGACGGTTACGGATTGCGTTCGTGAAACGGACGCACAAAGGCCCCTTGCGAGACATCCTGGCGAAGAACATGCGCCAACTTCGTGCCGCGCGCGGGTTGAGCCAGGAGGCGTTGGCTCATCACGAATGCGGCGTCAACCGGACCTATTTAAGCGCGGTCGAGCGCGCCGAGCGAAACGTGTCCATCGATAACATCGCCAGGATCGCGAGCGGCTTGCATGTCGAGCCGTGGACACTCCTCAAGGATGACTGAGCGGAAATTCGCGCTTCGGTTGTTAAAGGCGGCCGCTATAAGAGCAGCGCCCTTGATCGACGAGCTGAAACGCATAGATGGCCTTATACCAACGGCCTTTCAATCTGACTCGAAGGGGATTCCCATCCTGGTTTTGATCTGATTCCCTTGGCGCGGGGAGGATTTGCGCCATGCCAGCGACAGTGAAGATCAGGACGGATTATTCGGCTGTTGAACTTCGGCGTCTTGCGGCCAGTTCGAAAGACGCCAACCAAAGCCGGCGGCTGTTGTCTTTGGCGGGGGTGTTGGACGGAATGGGCCGAGCGGAGGCGGCGCGGATTGGCGGCATGGATCGCCAGACGCTGCGCGATTGGGTTCATCGTTTCAACGCGCAAGGCCCGGACGGTCTGAAGGATATTCGCTCCAAAGGCCATCCGTCCCGACTGGCGCCAGAGCAACTGGCTGCCCTCGCCGAGATCGTCGAGACCGGGCCAGACCGGGAAAAAAACGGCGTCGTCCGCTGGCGGCGGATCGACTTGAAGCGTGTCGTCGAGGAGCGCTTCGGCGTCGTCTATCACGAGCGGACGATCGGCAAACTTTTAAAAATGCTCGGCTTCTCGCACATCAGCGCCAGACCGCGTCATCCCGGCCAGAAGGCCGAGACGATTGCGGCGTTTAAAAAAACTTCTCGGCGACGCTGAAGGCGCATCTCGCACATGTTCCGGCGCGCAAACCCATCGAAATTTGGTTCCAGGACGAAGCGCGCATCGGCCAGAAGAACGGCCAGGTTCGTCAATGGGCCAAGCGCGGAACGCGACCGCGTCAGCCCGCCGACCAGCGTTACGAGAACGCCTATCTGTTCGGCGCCATCTGCCCGGCGCGCGGCGTTGGCGCCGCGCTCGCCATGCCCTACGCCGACACCGAGGCGATGCAGGCGCATCTGGACGAAATCTCCAGTCGCGTCGCGCGCGGCGCTCACGCCGTCCTGCTGCTCGACCGCGCCGGGTGGCACACGACCGACAAGCTCAATATCCCGAAAAACATGACCCTGCTCTTCCTGCCATCGCGCTCGCCGGAACTGAACCCCGTCGAGAACATCTGGCAGTATTTGCGAGCCAACGGGCTGTCCAACAGGGTCTTCGAGACCTACGACGACATCATCGAAGCCGCCTGCGACGCCTGGAACAAGCTCATCGCTTTGCCAGACGTCATTACCTCAATCGCTATGCGCAACTGGGCGCATAGCGGTCATGAATAAGGGCCGTTGGTATCAGGCGCAGCCCGGTATAGGACGGCGCGTAGCGCAAATGCAGGCCAAAGGCTTCGTTCAGCCGGCGGCGATGGGTGCGAATAAATTCGTGCATCTGCCGATATGAATTGGCGCCGGCGACCATGCCCAGGATGGCGTAAAGCAGCACCGTCGCCAGTTCAAACCGGCGCCCTTCCTTGCGCCGATGATCCGGGATCGAGCGCAAAACCTCCAATAGCGACCCTGCCGTGCGACAACCACCTCCGATTCGGGTTGTCGCTGATAGATTTACATATTTTCGCTCGCGGGAATCCCCGGGGCCCTCTCAAAGTTCAGAGGACTGAACAGCCCTGCGCAGCCTGCCGCCGATGCACAAATCGTCGATCTTCAAATTGACGAGGTCGCATCCCCGCAGTTTGCTGTCGATCGCCAGGTTGAACATTGCGAGATCGCGTTTGCGCGCATCGATTTGAAGGCGGGCCCGGATATTCCACACCTCCTTTGGCTTGAGCGGGCGCTTCTGGCCGACGAGCCGGCCCTTGTTCCACGGGGCTTGCTGATGGTCTCTTTGCTGGATGTTGGTCTTGGACATGGACATGACCTCCTTGTCCGACCACTCCCTCCCCAGCTGCCAGCTCTCTGCGGGCCTCCAGCATAACGCCCAGGCGGCGTTGACGCTCCGGACAGCAGATAGCGGCCCTTCAAAGGGGCGGCTGGTCGCCGGCTCTGCGTAGAGTAGGAGTGTGGCGCGGTGGCATTAGGCCGAGCATGTCTGTTTCCGCCCCTTTCGTCTGGCGGTGCCTTAGTGGCTCGTCCATAGCTCCCGTTTCCACACCCCCCTCATCGAACCGGACATGCAGATCTCCCGCATCCGGCTCTCGGACAAGACCTCACGCCTTCGTCCACGGCCCGTCGCGCCCAAGCCGGGACAGACGTACGAGTTCGAATTGCTCGTAGAGTTGCGAGAGTGGATAGCTCCCGCCCTTTCTTCGCCTGACATTGTGCTTGAAGCGCAACCACCGGCGCAACCGCATCGCCGCGTAGGTGTCGAGCGCCCGATACGCCTTGCTGAAGGCGCCTACGCTGAAGTAGTTCGCCCATCCGCGCAGCGTGCGGTTCAACTTGCCCACCAGCTTTGTGGTCTCTTGCCATGTGCATGATCGGACGGTCAGCGCGTGGACTTTCTCGACCGCGCGCTGGATGCTCTTCTTTGATGGCCGGTGGCCGATACGAGCTTGGCCGGTCCTCGTCGAATACATCCGCCCGAACGTGTATCCCAGGAAGTCGAACTCCCCTTCTGGCACTTTACAAATGCGTGTCTTTTCCTCATTCACCGTCAGCTTCAGCTTGCTCATGACCTCGCGCATCCGTTGCAAGGCGTCTTCGGCCTTGCCCCTTCTGCACAGGATCACGAGGTCGTCGGCGTAGGTCACGAGGCGAGAGCCGAGGCTTCGCTCCAGCCCGAACATCTTCCAGGCCAGCACAAACCGCCGCATGTAGATATTCGCCAGCAGCGGTGAGATGGGTGAGCCCTGCGGAATGCCGCGCCGTTTATCCCGCGCCTCGGTCGTGCGCGTCTTCCGTCCTCGATCGTCGGTTTCTTCGACGGGGCAATCCAGCCACATCCTGATCAGATGCAGCACGCGCCGATCAACGATCCGGCGCGATACCGACTTCAAAAGCTCGGCATGCGGAATGCTCCCGAAGTAGTCCGCGAGGTCGGCGTCCACCACTTCCGGATGGCCGCGGAACAACAGCTCCTCCACCTCGACCACCGCCTGTTGGGCGTTTCGCCCGGGACGGTAGGCGTACAATTCCGGTGGAAGGTCGGCTTCAAAGATCGGTTCCAGCACCAGCATCGCTGCTGTCATGCAGACTCGATCCCGCAGGGTTGAGATGCCCAGCGGCCGGAGTTTGCCGTTGGCCTTCGGTATGAACACACGTCTGATAGGAGCCGGTTGGTAAGCCTCCTGCCTGAGCGCAAGCGCCAGTTCAGCCAACCATCGATCAACCCCATACGCCTCGACATCCGCGAAGTCCTGACCGTCCACGCCCGGCGCGCCCTTGTTGGAGCGGCACTGGGCATAGGCGTGCGCCAGAATATCCTTGCGGCTGAGCTTGTCGTACAGGGCGTAGAAGCGATAGCCGGCTTCTGCCTTCGCTTTCGCGTGCAACGCCATCTGCAATTTCTGAACACTTTTCGGAGTTGATAGGTTTCCCAATCTCCAGGTCCTTCATCGCTTGCTGCGTCTGTCTTGAACTGAGGTCCCTTCCCTCTCCCGGCGTTACCCGGCTTCAGCGGTACTACGGACCTCTCCGTCACCCCACAGTGCCCGGCCTGTCCCTCGCGGGCGTCCGGTTGGTCATCCCTGACCACGCCGTGGGGCTTCCCGTGTTGCGTACGCTTTCCTTGTGTGCGTGCTGCCGTCAGTACCCCGGTGCAGCGACTGGACGTCGACTTCGCTCATCTCATCCAGTCGTATCAGCCTTCCCCGATCTGGCAGTCGGGTCGGCCTGCACATCGTCCTTTTCGAGGCTTGCTCGACGTTCACTCGCGTTGCGGCCCGCACACTCGCGCCGTCACCTATAAGCGACAGCTATCCGGGGGCTTCAGACATTTCGTTGCCTCCATGTCTGCTCCGGTTGCTTCCGGCTGGAGCGGGTCGCCGGGTGGGGCTTGCACCCACTGGAAAGCGCCGCCTTTTCACGGCGCACGCCAGAAGCGGGAATTCGCGGCAGGTCAGTCCGGATTCCGGAATCGACCCCCAGGGGCTTGTCTGGTGTCGGCGTCTACCGTCTCTTCATGAACCAGAAGCAGTCGTTGCGCCCGCCGAGTTGATAAATTCGCATCGCGCCATAAGCCAATTTCGGCGAAAATTTTGGCCTGCGGTCGGCCGGCCGCCAGCGGCGTGGAAACGTACTCAATCTGGAGGACCACGCAGAGCCTGCGGCGGCAAGTCGGCGCCGATCGCGACGACGGACCGCGCGGGCGCCGTTGGTCGAGGCGGCGCGTCCACCGGAGCCATGTAGCGCAATCCATCGGCGTTCGTGTACGGCGCCATCGGCCCAACATCTTCGGACGGGGAAAAGGCCGCCGGCGGCCGCCTCGCAGCGTGATGAGAGCGCCGCGCCTGAGTTCGATGGCTGATGGTCTGCGGCGGTCGGGGCGATTCAGTCGCGATTGTTTCGGTCGCGCCGTAATCCACCGGAATGTCGATGACGACCTGCCGCGCATCGTTGACGAGATCGTCGATGGTCGCGTCACCTCGGCAAAGTTTGATCCGCAGGGAGGCGGGCGCCGTCTCAGCGCCGCCTTCGAGCGGAATGCGCCGTCCATTTTCGAAGCTGCGCCGGGCGTCGTCGATATATTGCCAGGCGTAGACGCAGCGCAGCTTCTCGCCGCGCCGCCCAACCGCCACGCCGATCCGGCCATAGCGGTTGGAGAAACCGCCATTGGCGACCACTTGCATGCGCATGTCGGGAAACTGCCGCGCCAGCTCATCGCGTATTCCCGCTTCGCCAGGCTTCCAAACCGGGGTCTTTTTAGATGAATAGAGCGATTTGCCGTTCTGGACCGCGATTTCAACCTGACTCTCGCTTCCGGCCACGTCGGAGGCGAGATGGACGATTTGTGAATAGCCGTTGGGATAATGACGCTCGAACGCGGATATTGGCCGGCCGGCGCTTTGGGGCGTGCGGGCGAAGGCCAATTCGACGGCGATCGGGTGCGGTTTCGGATCGAACCTTTGTTCGGGCGGAGCGGCCGTGGCGAGCGCCATCATGTCGAGATTGCTCGCGCCGCCTTGTTCGCGCTCCTGGCATGCGGCGAGGGCCAACGCGAGGGGGAGAAGGACGAAGGCCTTTTTCATCTCAGCCATTCCTTTGCGGAGACGCGCCGAACGAGGGCGCGACCAGGGTCGGGAGCACGATGGGCGGCGGGGCGATGGGCGGCGGGGCGGCGATGACGGGGACTGGATCGGGGGCGGAACGGTCGTTGCGCGAAGGCGGGACACCGCCCGGCGGCATCGCGGGCGCGCCGTTCGGCGCGGCGACGGCGCTCGCTTGCGGGAGGCCCGCTGGTTGGGCGAATTTCTCGCCCGGCGTTTCGTCGCCGCGTTCGCTCGCCCACAAGGTCCCGGCAGGTGCCAGCTGTTCCGCGGCTGTTGGGGCGCTGGCGGTCGTTACGCCGTTATAGGCCGGCAGAAGAGCGAAACTATATCGCTCATAGGGCATCCGGCCGACACCGGGGACGCGGCGGGCCACCAGGGGAACGCCTTCCGGAAAGGGCTCCGGCGCGAAGCCGCCGGGCGCGGCCGCCGGATCGGCGCCGACTAGCGCGTTGATCGCGAGCGGTTGCTCGACCGGGGCGAAGCGCAGGGCGTTTTCCGACCCAACCCGAATGGGGAATTCGGTCCGGCTGACTTTCGGCGCGTAGCCTCGCAGGTCGCGCCCGGCGGCGGCGTCATCCGGAGCCGCGACTCGGCCCCAGACATATTGGCGGGCAGGATCTCGGACATAGGAGCCGGGGAGGTAACTCGCGGTCGGCCGCGCCGCCTCCATCGGCGTCCACCGCCGCCCTTGGTCCCAGGTGTCACAAGGCGTCGGCGGCTTCGGTGCGGCGTCGGGGAACAGCAATTCGACGACTTTCGGAAAAAGGCCGTCGTAACGATTGATCAATTGGATCGCGTCGCGCCGCTTTTTCAGCCTCATCAAGGTCAGGACGTAGCCATAGACGGTGGCCTCTTTCGGATGCCACGCGACCGCGCGCTCGAACCAGCGCAGCGCTGCATCGAACTGGCAGGAATTATAGGAGTACCAAGCCAGCGCCTGGGCGCCCTCGCCCGAGGCGGAAGCGAGAGCGACTTCCCCATAGCGCGTTAGCCGCCCCGGTTCGATATAAGGCGGAATCGGCTTGGTAAGGTCGGTTTCGAGCGTGTCGATGAACAGGATCGAATTATTGACCAGTGGCTTGCGCCAGGCGTAGGCGACCTCTTCTGTCTCGCGCTTGCGCCCAAGCCAGCGCAGCGACAGGGCCACGCCATGCGCCACCATCGAGTCGCCGCCCCGCGACAAGGCGAAATTGAACCAGTCGAGCGCCGACGAATAGACCTTGAGCTTGTAATAATACCAGCCGAGCAGCGCCGGTTGGTTGGGATCGGACGCGGCGCTGGCGAATTCACCGAAGGTTTTCAAGTCTTGGGAGTCGACCTGTTCAAGGCGTTCGTCATGCAGGAAAGCGGCGATTCGCGCGCGAGCTATATCGGGCGCGAGACTGTCGAATTCGCCATGGCCGGCAGAATCCTTGCGCGCCATCGCGAGCAATCGTTCGACCTCGTCCATTCGCAGCGAACTCATGGCCTTCTTGACGGTTGTCAACCGCAATTGCGCATTGGACTCGTGACCGAGAATCGTCTCGTAAACGGTCAGGGCGTCGGCGTCCTGACGCGACCTGTGATAGGCCTCGGCGATCGCCCACAGCACGTCGATATCGACTCCTTCGAGGTTCGCGCCTGAATCCTTAAGCGCCTGCACGATCTCGCCATAGCGCTGCTTGCCGGCAAGGCCGAGGATCTCGTTGCGAAACAACTTGCCAGCGAGTTTTGCGCGCAGGTCGGCGGAGGGCTCCCAGCCGGGTTCGGCCTTGCGCCGCTCTGATATGGCCTCGCGCAGTTCGTCGAGCTTGTCCGCGGCATAGAGATCCCAGAGATCCTGTTCATCCTCGCCGCCGGGTGTGGCTTGCGCGTAATCGAGATCGGGGGGTGCCCAGTTCGGATAGAGCCGGCGCAGGCGTCGAAGTTCCGCCTGCGCGCGGGCGGTCTGTCCGCTCGCAGCGTAATAGCGCAAGGCGCTCTCGTCGACTTTACGAACGGGCGCGCCGGCGCGCGCGGGCGGCGTTGACGCGCCGGTCGGGGGGGCGGACGGGGCTTGGGCTTGGGCTTGGGCTTGGGCTTGGGCTTGGGCTTGGGCGAGCGCGGCCGCGGCGAAAGCCAGAGCGATCGCCATATACGCGGCGTGGCGAGGCGGCTTCAGCGTTTCGAACATGACGCGTACCTCATATGCGCCGCGACGATCGCGAGCATGTGCAAGGTGGTCGGGTAGTAGGATTGATTGCTCGTCGCGGTGAAAAACTCCGGGCTCAACGGCGTTTTCTCCGTCACGCAGACCGTCAGTCGCGCAAGAGCGTCGTAATCTTGGTCGCCGAACGGCGCGCCACGACGGCCCGTATCGACATCGACCGGAGCGAGGGTGGGATCCCGCGACCAGAGCGCGACAAAAGGCGCGTAGGTCGCGCGGTCGCCGACGCCCGCCATGGCCATGTAAAGTGGAATGCGGATGGCGTTATAGGAGAAGGCGCGGGGAAAGCCAGCCGCGGGCGCCCATTTATCGTCTTTAGCGGCGATCCAGTCGCTTGACAGATTGGCTGGGCCGAAACGCGCCGCCTTGATCAGCGCGAGTCCTGACTGGATGAGGCCGCTCCAATCGACTTCCGGCGCGACGAGGGGGAGCCGCTCGAAAGCCGGAAAAACCCAATAGGACAGATTGAGCACAGGGCCGTCGGGCCGGTACTCATGGGCGAAGCCCGCCACCGCCGGCAGCAGCGACGGACCGTCCTTGCCTCCGACCAGCAGCAGCTTGCGGCCGACCTCCACAGCGATGCGGCGCGCGGCGACGCGATAGGAGACGTCGCCCCAGTAATCCGCCGCTTCGGCCAGGGCCCAGGCGACCAATATGTCGCCGTCCGAGGCGTCGTTCATGTCGGCGACTGGCGGGCGCGCGCGGGGATCCCAGAGCCAGGCGATAAGCTGGTCGTCGCGGGTCATCATATTGGCGCGGGTGAAATTCCAGATGCGGTCGAAGGCGTCGTGATCGTTGGCGGCCACAGCGAGAAGCATGCCATAGCCTTGGCCCTCGCTATGGCTGACCGCGCCATTGGCGAAATCAATGACGCGGCCCGATTGCGTAATGAAGCGCCCCTTGTAGCGCCCCCATATTTCGGGACTCGCCAGGGCTCCGCCGAGCTTTTTCTCGCTGGCGTCGAGATCGAGCCGCTCCTGAGCGGCGCCCGGGGGGGCCTCTTTCGGCGCCGCGGCCTCGGCGGGGGCGGCTGGAGAGACGAGAGGCGTCGCAGCACGCTCGGCGCCGGCCTGCGTCTGCGCCGCCAGGGGTCCGGCGACAAGCAGCAGGCTGGTGAAGGCCAGCGCACGCGGGAGAGCGAGGCTCATTCGACCCTCCTGCCGACATTGCGTACGAAGCCGTGGGTGGCGATGGCGAGAAGGAAGGCGACGACCAGAACCAGCGAGACATAGGCGCCGGCGTTGAGCGAAAACCAGCCCGCCGCGATCAGCCGCACATTGGAAAGCGACAACGGTTGGGTGACGACGAAGCGCACCGTCTTCGGGGGAAGAGACGAAACGGCGCCGTCGGAATCATTGAGAATCGAAATTCTCCCGTCGACCAGTCGCCAGACGCGTGGATCCGAAACGCACTCCACCGATTCCGCCAGAACGGAGGAATTAGGCGCGGTCACCAAGGTCCAGACGTCGTCGGCGGTGGCGCCACGCGCGCTCTGGGCGATCAGAAGCGAGTTGTCGCGCTGGTAGATTATCTTCGCCGCCTGTTCGTCGCCGTCGGCGACGAGCGTCTGCGCCTCGTCGATCGTGCCGCGCCACAGGTCGTGCGCCAGCGCGCCGAGTCTCGCGCCGGCTTCGCCGATCCACTTACGCCAGCGCTCCTGTCCGGCGAGGCTTTCGGACCATTGCTCGAAGAGTTCGCGGTCGTCAGCCTTGCGCGCGTCCGGCGGCGAGGCCAGCAAAGCCGCAAGGTCGATCGGCGCCGCGGCGACCGCGGCCGGCGCATGGCGCAAATGGCAGGCCGCCGGCAGGTTTTTTTGCAGCACCAAGCGATTGCGCGCGCGGATGTCGACCGGCGACAATTGATCGCGCGGCTCGTTTGAAGCGACGAGACGATCGCCCCACGCCACGCGCATCCGGTCAGGATCGAGGCCGACGGCCCGCGCCGTCGCGGGATCGAGTTGGCCGGCGGCGGCCACGATCAGCGTCGCGCCCGAGCCGACCGGGGGCGGTGTCACGGTGAAACGGAAGTCGATCGGCCGGCCGGCGGACGCGGCGATGCGCGCGGCGAACGTGGCGGCGGCGGCGATCGAGCTTGTGTCCGCCGACGGCGCGTAGAGTTTAGGCTGTTTCGTTCCGCCTATGAAGGGAAATCCGCCCGAGGCGGTGACCGCGAGATCCGGCACACGGCTGATCCGGGCAAGTCGCGGGATGCGCAGCGTGGTGGAATCGAGGAAAAGAAAGCGCTTGTTGCCGGCGATGGCGGAAAGCGGGTCGCAGGCGGCGTCGGCCGCGTTGGACAGTTGCGCCTGAATTTCGATGCGGTTCAGTCCGGAACGGAAAAATCCGAGCGGCAACGGCAGGGTTTTGTCCGTGAACACCTCGCCATGGGAATTGGACAAAGGCACCGAGACGGCGTTGCGTCCATTGATCGCGACGATGATCTTGGCGCTCGAGGAAAGCCCCGGCGCATAGCCGCCCGCGAGATCGAGAAGCACTTTGGCGTAATCGGCGGAGAAGAAGTCCGCCGGCATGACGACGTTGAAGCCGGCGCGGAAATAACGGCCGGAAAATTCCACGCTGTGCAGGCCGAGATCGGAGAGCCTCACTGTCTGCCCGCCCGAGACGCGGTAGCCGGGGAAGGCCTGGGAAGCGCGCAGGCCCGCGAGGGAGCCATGCGGCTGGGCCGCCTTGCCGAAGGCGACCAGCGCGCGGTTGACATCGTCCTGGGTCCTGCCGGTGATGACGATTGTGGCACGCCGCATCGGCGTTGCCGGCAGGACGGAGAGACGGGGCCCGTCGACGTTGGCGAATTCGGCGAGATCGGGCGTGGCGGCCACGTCGGCGGCGACGCCTATCACCAGATTGACGCCATATTCGCCGCCCGCCATCGGCCCCACATCGACCATGGGCTGCTCGAAATGACCGCCGGAGGCGATGATCTGAACGGCTCGGATGACACGCTCGATATTGCCGGGACTGGTGCGCCCGGGCAGAACGGCGCGCACCGGCAGGACGCCTTGAGCGTCGGGCGGCAAGGCGGCCAGATCGGCGAGATCAAGCGCCCTGCTGTCACGGATCGGCATCAAGAATCCCGTCTGCGACGGGTCGATCTGCGTCCACAGTTCGTAGGTCGCTTCGAGGGAGCAATCAACGCGGTGGCGCTCGTCCACCGCGATGCGCAGGGCGTTGAAGCCAGGTTCGAGGACGCCGGCGGGAATGTCGAAATCGACGGATTCAACCTTGTCGAAGGCGGCGACGCGGGTGGCGCCGATTTCGACGTCGTTGATCGACATAGTGATTTTCGAGGCTTCGGGCATGACCGAAACGGCGGAAATATAGCCGAGACGAAAACGGAGCCGGCTGCGCGCCTGGGCCGCCGAGAGATAGATCGGCCATTCTGACGCGCCGGTTTCGCCGTTCAAGCGAAAGCCCTGAATATTATTTGGGAGATGGCGCAAAACGAAGCCTGCGTCGGCGTCCGTGGCCGCCAAAGGCGCCGGGGCGGCGGCGGGGGAAGGCGAGAGCGCAGGAGGGGCCGCAGCGTTCAAGACGCCCCGCGCCGTCCCGGCCAAGTCGGAGGGAGGAAGGTTTGGCGCGACGGCGGCCGCGGGCCCCCAAGGCGGCGCAGGCCGGATCGATCCCACCGCGTCGCCATCGACGGCCTCGGTCGAGGCTGGTTTTTCGCTGAGAGCCGAGGGGGCAGTCAGGGCGATGCGGCCCGCGCCGAAAATGAAGCCTAGATCCGGATTCGCCGTCATGAACTGGCCGCTGGCTGGCGTCGCGGCGATCGCGAAAAGCAGGGTTAGCGCCGCGGCGGCGCGCTTCGGCGCTGGCGGCGGCATATTCCTGCTGAGCGGGTTCGCGTACATCGTCACGCCTTTTTTGCTTTTTCGGCAAACGGCGCCCCTGCGGCGCGCATCTGCGTCGCCGCAACATCGAGGAGGCTGCGCAGGCCGGCGATCGAGGCGTCGGCGATTTCCATCACCGGCGCGCTCTCGCCGGCTATATTTGGCGCGGGTTCGGCGCTTGGCTTCGGCGCAACCTTCGGAAGGACGTCCCGGACCGCATAGCGAATGGCGCGAACTGGCTCCGTGAGGCCCCACCAGATGAATTGCCCCGAGCCGGCGAGAAGGTTTTTGTGGGTGCGCCGCGACGTCAGGAAGCGGGGCAGCGCTTCGGAATCGCCATACATGAGTTCGGCCAGGGCGAAATAGTCGCGCGGGCGCATGTCCTCGAATTGGGCGGCGACGAAAGCGTCGGCCGCGCCTTCCTCGGAGCGCAGAATCCTTAACGGGAGGCTCTGGCGCGGATGAAGCGCCGCGGGCATGGGCTTGACATAGAGCCTGCCCTTGAGGGGCTTTGCCCCTAGGCTTTCCGGGGGCGCGCCGATGAAGGCGAAGGCGCAGCCGCCGGCGGAAACATTCCGCACGCGAACCGGATAGCGCGCGCCTTCGATGACGGCGACGGCTTCGCGGTCAACGCCAAGGCGCGGATGGCGGTCGGGCTGCTTGCGCTCGGAGACCGCGCCAAGGGCGGCGCCCGCGATTATCATATTGAAGGCGTTCCACAGGCCGACGACCAGCATCAGGCCATTGGCGCCCGGATCGAAGGCGTAGCGCCATATTGCGGCGCATTCGGCGACGAGCAGCAGGCCCCATGCCGCGAAAAACGGCCAGGACAATTCCGACAGATGATCCTCGTCCAGCGACAGGCCCTTGGCGGTAACGTTGAAGGTCGGCTTACGCGGCGAGAGGACCACTGAGACGATCGCCTTGGCGAGAAAGACGCCCTGGACATATTCATAAAGCTCCGACACCCACGGCCAGCGCAGCCGGCCGTAGATGTAATTCTGGAGCATCATGTTTACGATCATGTAGACCAGCGTATAGGATAAAGCCTCATTGACGTTTGCGACGAAAAGCTTGATGTCGAAAAATATATAGAGCAACGGCGCGAACATGAAGATGAGGCGCGGCACGGGGAAGAACCAGAAGGTCATGCTCGAAAGGTAGGCGAGGCGTTGAATCGCCTTCAGGCCCTTCTTGAAGGCTGGGTTTTTCAGGAGCAGGATCTGGAACATGCCCTGACACCAGCGCGATCGTTGACCGATGAAGGACGAAAAAGTTTCCGGCTGCAGTCCGGCTATCAGGGGCTTGTCAACAAAGACGCTGTGCCAGCCGCGCGAGTGGAGCTCGAAGGCGGTTTCGCAATCCTCGGTGATGGTCACGCCGGAAAAGCCGCCGGTTTCGGCGAGGGCGGTTCGGCGCAGAAGCGCGGCCGAGCCGCAGAAAAACGAGCCGTCCCATTTGTCGAGGCCGCGCTGGGTCATCGAATAGAACATTTCGTTTTCAGACGGCATGGACCCGAAGGTGCGCAGGTTCTTCTCGATCGGATCGGGATTGAGGAAAACGTGTGGCGTTTGCACGAGGAAGAGCCGGGGATCACGCCGAAAATGGCCGACGGTCTCGCGCAGGAAGGCGCGGAACGGCGCGTGGTCGGCGTCGAAGACGACAATGATTTGGCCATTCGTGTGGGCGAGCGCGGCGTTCATGTTGCCCGCCTTGGCGTGCTCGTTGCGAGCGCGTGTGAGATATTGGGCGCCGAGTTGCGCGCAGAGGTCCTGCAGCGAGGCGCGGCGATCGCGCGCAGCCTTCGCCTTTTCCGGATTGCGGTCGCCGCATTTCTGGTCGGTGCCGCCGTCGTCGAGCAGATAGACGTTGAGTTTGGCGGCGGGATAATCCATCGACTTCGCCGCCGCGACCGTCGTGGCGAGGATATATTCATCCTCGTTGTACGTAGGGATGAAGACATCGACGGTGGGTAGATCGGTATCGGCGTCGCGCTCCAGTTTTGACCGGCGCAGCGGGTCGATATTGATGATCAGGCTGATGGCGAGGATGACGACGCAATAAAGCTCGGCGCCGAAAAGGATGGAGCCGAATATGAATCCGGTGGTGTCAGACATGGGCGGCAGCGTCTCGGCGCCGCGCCAGTAGATGTAGCGGATGACGATGAACGTGGCGAGGGCGAGGAAAAACTGACGCGCCAACGCGCCGCGGAGGAAGCCCCATACGCCGAGCATGAGCGCGATGAGGGCGACGCCCAATCGCGCCTGAGCGGCGACGCTGATGGGCTGGGTCAGCATGATAACCGCGAACAGCCCGGCCAGCAGCCAGAAACACAAACGCAACGCGAACGCCATATACGCTTCCTTGGTTCGGTATTAACGTAAAGGAAGATTGTTAACGTCTGCGTTAAGCAGCCATTATAAAAAACTCCGCGCTGAGCTTTTGTGGTTAACAGTCAGTTTACTCTACGAACCCGGAGGCGGTGCGGTGGCAGCGGCGCAGCGTCGACGAGAGGCGCGGCGGGTTCGAAATCATGTTGAATTGGGTAAAAGAAACGTACTCGCCGGGCTTTTCCCGGCGGAAAGGCTTGGCGCGCTTCGGCGTGAGGCCGCCAGGTCGAAGAAAACACCGTCTACTGCTTTCAGCGATCCAAAAGCGCTTCAAACAGCGTCAAAATCCGACGTGGGCGTCGAGGATGCCATAGCCGCCGGAGCCCGTGACCCGGCTGCTGGTGGCGCCGCCCGAAACGCCGAAAGCGAGTTGGCCGATGGCGAGGCCGGTCAGATGGACGCCGGCGCGATATTCCGAATAGAAGCGATTGCCGAGCGCGAGAACTTCCGGGCCGACGAAAACATTTTCCCAGATCCGGTAGCCGGCCTTGAAGCGGGAATAATATTCCGAATTCGTGGTGCTGAACGAGCCATAGCCGCTCAGCATCGTGTCCCGCGTCGGGTTGCCGTAAAATTCGCCGACGATTTTCGCTCCGATATAGAAGCCTGCGGTGGGATTGTTGGGATCGGGATAGCTCAGGGTCGTGTTGCTCAGCTCTACGCCGCCCAGAAGCACGAAGGACCAGTTGCGGGTATTCCAGCCATAGCCGCCGAGCACGCCGCCGTCTTCTTGACTGGCATAGATTTTTTTGCCGACGCCAACGTTCGCCGGCGGAGTGGCTGGCAGAGTGGTAAAATAATTATAATCGCCGGCGATTCCCTCGACGCGGTAACGGAAACCGTCCTGCCGGAGATTGCCATCGAGCGCACCGGTAATGGCGGCCGCGCCGAAAACGCTCTGCGTGGTCGTCGCGGAGACGGACGTGTCGAGAACGATCGACGGCGCATAGTCAGGCTCCGACGTCTTGTCACCCGTGTACCAGTCAACCGCCCCCGCTGCTTGCGCCCTTGCGACCCAATAGGCCGCCGCGAGCAGCAGGGTCCGGATGCGGGGCAGCGTCCGAGCCGGTGATTTCATCGAAACTACGGGGATGGCGGTGCTCATTTTACCGATCTGATCGAAACGTCTGCCTAGGCCAACGGTTCCGGTTGGACTCTTGGAGATGATTTAACGTACGTAAATGCAATCGCTAAATTACGTGCGTTAATGAGCGCTTTCGTTGACCAGCGACGGCAGAAACATGATTAGCCAAGGATTAACGAGCGCTAAATCGCCGTTGGGTCTTCGGCTGTCGGAAAAAGGCGGCAGACGGAATCTCCGAGCGCGCTGGCAATTGACTTGCCGTTCCGCGCCGCCGCGTGCTTCACAGCCTATTTTTCCGCCGTTTCCTCGACGACTGCCTGTCGCCCGCCCGCGCCCAAAAACTTGACCTCCACCTTGGCTTCCGTCTTCGCATGCGTCGCCATCAGAAGCTTGCGCTGGTTGAAACGTTTGGCGCCCAGGCTAGTCTGTGGCAGCAGGAGAAGCTGCGGCCTGAGTTGCAACGCGATGACCAGTCCGACGGCCGACGCGTCGTGATGGGCAGCTGGGTGAACATCAGCCAGTCCTAAACGGTTCCCTGCACCCAGACACCGATATTGGAGACGAAGGCGCCTCCGGCCCAGAGCCGATAGTTGAAACCGCGCCGAGACTGGAAGAAGCCTGAAGCCGGAGGCTTCATGGCCGCTCCGGCTGGTTGCCGCGGTTGAAGCGTCCCAACAGCCGCGCCAGGAGCACGGAGATGAGAAACGCGCCGGCACCGAGCGCGGCGGCATCGCTCGTATCCTTCAGCGCGAAATCGCCGACGCGACAGACGAGGACGTAGCCGATGACGACGTTGAGGAAGCCCCAGAGGACGCTGACAGTCGACGAAGAAAGCCCTTCTCCGGGGGGCTTGGCGAGCGGGCTTTGAAACGGTTTGCCCATCATGCCGCTGACGACATAGGGCACGGCGTTCGCCAGGAAGACGCCGCCGAAGAAATAGGAAAGAAGCTGAAGCCAGGGCATTTCACGCGCTCCTCGTCGCCAGACGATTGATGATTTCTCGGCTCATTCCGGTTTCGCCGAGCCGCGGGAAGACGTTCCCGACGCTGTAGCTGTGCGCTTCCGGACCCACATCCGTCATCGCGTCGAGAGCGAGGGTGACATTGAATCCCCCCTCACAGGCTTGACGCACGGTCGACTCGACTCCGGTTCCGGTCACCACCCCAGCGATCACCACCTGGGCGACGCCACGCGCTTTCAGCTGAGGTTCGAGATCAGTGTTGGCGAAGGCGCCCGAGGTCCGCTTCGCAACGACAACGTCTGCGCCGTTGGCCGCCGTTCCGAACAGATCGCTATCGGCGTCGGCGATAACGCCCTTTTGGCGGGTGCCATCGGCGCGGTCGAAGTTGGCCAGAACGTCAGGCGCGCTTATGTAGCGGGAGGAGGAAGGTCCAGGCAACATTTATCTGGCGCATGCAAGAGTTTTCGGAAATTACGGAGATCGCCGAGTATGAACGAGGCCGCCGCACTACGATCGTCTGCTTTGCGGCCTATTCGTGTCGTTCGGCCCATGGCCGCTCTCCGCCCATGACTGCCGCCGAAGAATTCAACCGGGAATTTCCGGAACGGGTCAGGTTGAGACTATCGAAGCTGCCTGAGATGGTCCGCTCAGCGCCGTTTACCGGGCATTTCCTAGCGCTTCGTGCGGGATTGGAAGACGGCCAAATCCGGCCGCCGCCTTTGCACTTTGACCAACGATCAACAATATAAGCCATGCGGGCAGCGACACGCTCGTGCAACCTCAGGACAAAACCATGGCCATGCGCCAAAAAACCTTGATTTTCACTCTGGCCGCCCTTGTCGCCTTTGGCTATTCCGCCGACAGCTTCGCCAAACCGGGATTTGGCGGCTCCTTCGGCAGTCGCGGCGCGCGCACTTTCAGCGCTCCGCCCCCAACCGCGACGGCGCCTCGCCCAGCCGCTCCGATCGAACGTTCGATGACGTCCCCGTCACCAGGGATGGCGCAGAATTATGCCGGATCGACGGGCGTGAACTCCGGCGGCTTCATGTCCGGCGGTTTCGGGCGCGGCCTGCTTGGCGGCCTTGTCGGCGCCGGGCTGGTCGGCATGCTGTTCGGAAGCGGTTTCGGCGGCGGGCTCGGCGGAATATCGTCCATTCTGGGCCTCGTGCTTCAGATCGGGCTTCTATTCCTCCTGTTTAAATTCGTCATGGGCTTCCTGCGCAGGCGCCAGCCGGCGTATCAAGGCGCCGCATACGATAGCGGCGCTGCGCAAGGCTCGCGCCCCGGTTTTGGCGGTTTCGGAGGCTTCGGCGGAGGGACTGGGAGAACTGTGAAGCTCGAAATCGGTCCTGCGGATTTCAATGTTTTCGAACAGCGCCTTGGCCTCATCCAAAAAGCCTACGGCGCCGAGGACATGGCCGCTTTGCGCGCTCTTGCGACGCCTGAAATGGCCTCATATTTCGTCGCGGAGATCGAAGAGACCGCAAAAAAAGGGCAGGTCAATAAAATCTCCGACGTGACCCTTCTGCAGGGTGATCTTGCGGAAGCCTGGCGCGAGCCCGAGAGCGATTATGCGAGCGTCGCGGTCCGTTTCTCGCTGATCGACACGATGGTTGATCGTGCGACCGGCAAGGTTGTCTCGGGTGATCCCGTGACGCCGGAGGTTTCGACCGAAATCTGGACGTTCGCGCGCCGTCCGGGCGGGGCCACCACGGATTGGAAATTGTCTGCAATTCAGCAATCCTGACCTTTTGCAGGGCCGCGATGTAAATTCCTGACGAAGGCGCCCCCCAATTCCTGGATGAAGGCGCCCCCCGTAACGGAATGATCCCGCCCCCCAATTCCGAGATGATGGCGCCCCCAATTCCGAGATGATCCCGCCCGGGTGATTTCGTGAAGGACGGGGGCCGCCGCTGGCATGTTGAAGTCGCTCTTTTGGCAATCCAAGGGAGCAATCGATGCCAGCGGAGCGAATTTCCATGCGCCAGGCGCGCGAAATCATTCGACTGAAATTTTCTTCTTTCTCGGCGCACGAAATCGCCCGGCGGCTCGGCATGGCGCGTTCGACGGTGCGCGAGATGCTGCAAAGAGCTGAAAGCGCGGGGCTTTCATGGACGCAGGCGGAAGGCATGAGCGACGCCGCATTGGAAGGCGCTCTTTACGCCAATCGCCGCAGCAGGCGGGGGCATCGGCGTGTCGCCGAGCCGGATTGGGTGACCGTCCATCGCGAGTTGAAACGCAAGCACGTCACCCTGACGATCCTTTGGGACGAATATATCGCCGCCAATCCGGGCGGCTACAGCTACTCGCGGTTTTGCGACCTCTACCGGGGCTTTGCGAAGACGCTGTCGGTGACAATGCGGCAGACCTATGCCGCCGGCGAGCGGCTGTTTGTCGATTACGCCGGCGACACCGTGCCCGTCGTGATCGATCGTCTGACCGAAGAAGTTCGCGAGGCTCAGGTCTTTGTCGCCGTTCTCGGCGCGTCGAGCTTCACGTTCGCCTGCGCCAGCTGGACGCAGGCGCTGCCCGATTGGATCGACGCCCATGTCCGCGCCTTCTCGGCGATTGGCGGCGTTCCTGAGCTTCTCGTTCCGGACAACACGAAGACGGCGGTCATCAAGGCCTGCTTCTACGATCCCGACGTCAACCGAACCTATGCCGAGATGGCGACCCATTACTCAACCGCCATTCTGCCGACGCGGCCCTGCAAGCCGCGCGACAAGGCCAAAGTCGAGCGGGCGGTGCTGATCGTCGAACGCTGGCTGCTCGGACGGCTGCGCCGACGCACCTTTTACAGCCTGGCCGAACTGAACGCCGCCATCGTCGAAATGCTGCAAAAGCTCAATGACGAGCGGGCGATCCGTCGCCTTGGCGTCACCCGCCGGCAATTGCTGGAGGACGTCGATCGACCGGCGCTCAAGTCCTTGCCGGTCGAACCTTACGAGTTCACGCAATGGAAAACCTGCCGCGTCGGCGTCGACTACCATGTCGAAGTCGCCAGCCATTATTACTCGGTTCCCCACCGCTTCGCCCGCGCCGAGGTCGAAGCCCGGCTCACCGTCAGGACGGTGGAGATATTCCTCCGGGGCGAGCGAATCGCCGCGCATCTTCGCATGAGCGGCAATCACGGCCACACCACCGTGGCCGACCACATGCCGTCCAGCCATCGCCGCTACAAGAACTGGACGATCGACAAAATCCGCGCCGACGCCAAGCGGATCGGGCCGGCGACGGCGGCCTTGTGCGAGCAGATCATCGAGCGTCGCCCCCATCCCGAACAGGGCTTCCGCGCCTGCCTGGGCATCGTTCGCCTGGCCAACTCCTATGGCGACGAGCGCGTCGAGGCGGCGGCCGAGCGCGCCATCGCCATCGGCGCGCGCACCTATTCCTCCGTGAAATCCATCCTCGACAAGAAGCTTGATCGTCGGCCCGCCGAAAAGCGCGCCGCGGAGGCGCCGACGATCCTGCACGCCAACATCCGCGGCCCGCGCTATTACAATTAGGAGAGAAGCTTTTGCTCAAACATCCAACCCTCGACCAACTCCACACCCTCGGCCTGCACGGCATGGCCAAGGCCTTCGTCGAAGTCGCGGCCTCCAGTGAGGCCGGCGGGCTCAGTCATCCGGAATGGCTGGGTCTTCTGCTCGATCGCGAGGCGTCCCTGCGCCAGGACAAGCGACTGGCCGCACGGCTTCGCGTCGCGAAATTGCGCCAACAGGCCTGCGTTGAAGACATCGATTATCGCAGCCCACGGGGCCTCGACCGCGCCATGATGCAAAAACTCGTCAATGGCGACTGGATCGACGCCCACGACAATTTGGCTCTGATCGGCCCGACCGGGGTCGGCAAAAGTTGGCTCGCCTCGGCGCTTGGCCACAAGGCTTGCCGGGATAATCGGTCCGTCATTTATCAGCGGGTCCCTCGGCTGTTCGAGGAACTCGCCCTGGCGCGCGGCGACGGTCGCCATGCCCGCTTGCTGCGCTCGCTCGGGCGCGCCGATCTCCTGGTGCTGGACGACTGGGGTCTTGAACCCCTCGACGCCGCGGCGCGCCACGATCTTCTGGAAATCCTCGAAGAGCGCTATGGCCGCAAGTCCACCCTCGTCACTTCGCAGCTTCCCGTCGATCGCTGGCACGAAATCATCGGCGACCCGACCTACGCCGACGCCATCCTTGATCGTCTGGTCCACAACGCCCACCGCATCGAACTGACCGGAGAAAGCATGCGGCGCGCTCGCGCCAAAAGCACGATCGCCTCTTGACCAGGCGCCGTCTCAGGCGCCAAGAAATTGTCAGCCAGCAAGCCCCACGACCCGGGCGCCATCATCCCGTTACGGGGGGCGGCATCATCCAGGAATTGATGGGCGCCATTATCTCGTAATTGCCGGGCGCCTTCGTCGGAATCGACACCGCGAACCTCGCGGCCCTTTTTATCGACGAAGGCGAAGCGCTAAGACAAGGATGGCTATGCGTCTGAAAATTGCGCTTGTTGCTTTAATCGCTTCCGGCGTCCGCCAGGGCGTTGCGAAACGCATCGAGCGCTAAAAGAGCCCCTCAGAGCAAATGTCCGCTTTGAGGCCTTGATTAACGTCCCGGGCAGGTTCGGCGACCGACCGCCTTGGGTCACAAGCGCTGGTTGGGCTCACAGGCGGAAGGTCCGCTGAGTGCGCGACAGCGGCCGGCGGACCTTCATGTCGGAATACCGCGATGAGCCGGTCGCGGGACCAGCAGCTCCCCACCCAACTGAGACACTGCTGCATGTTGCGACGCGGATCAGCCCGCGCATAATCGCGCCATGTGCAATCTGCATTCAATGACCAAGACGCAGGATGCTATGCGGGCGCTGTTCCCCGTCGAAAAAGACCTGACCGGCAACCTACCGCCCATGCCGGGCATCTTCCCCGACTATCCGCGCCGATCATCCGGATCGCCGATGGCGAACGCGAACTTACATGGCGCGTTGGGGCATGCCGTCGCCGGCCTCCGCCCTGAAGGAGCGCTCATCCGATCCAGGCGTGACCAATGTCCGCAATACGGCTTCACCCCACTGGCGGCGCTGGCTCGGGCCGGCGAACCGCTGCGTCGTGCCCTTCACGTCATTTTCCGAATATGAGGCGGGGCCAGGAGGGAAGAAGGTTCCGGTGTGGTTCGCCCTCGACGAGGATCGGCCGCTGGCCTGCTTTGCCGGTATCTGGACAAACTGGACCTCGGTACGGAAGGCCAAATAGGGCGAGGTCACATGCGACATATTCGCCTTCCTGACAACCGAGGCCAACGCCGATGTCGCGCCGATCCATCCCAAGGCCATGCCAGTCATTCTGACCGACGAAAACGAGGTCGATGTATGGCTGAACGCGCCGACGCCGGTGGCGATGGAGCTGCAGAGGCCTTTGACGGGTGGGATGCTTCGGATCGTGGCGGCGGGAGAGAGTGTGGACGAGGGGTAGGCGAATCCGGCGAGGCAGCGCCCTCGATCGCGAAAACCTTCTGAGGACTCCCACGCCAAATTTACCCGACGCTTCCCCTAATTCCCTCGGGTCGCGCCCCCAGAGCGCCCCGCGACGGCAACCGGCCTCAGAAAAGCAAAAGCCCTGAGAGCTGATTTATCCAGCAATCTCAGGGCGTTGAAGATGGTGGGCGCGACAGGGATCGAACCTGTGACCCCTACGATGTCAACGTAGTGCTCTCCCGCTGAGCTACGCGCCCGCTGCCGGCCGGGATATTTCCCGTCGGCCCGTCAAGGGTTCGGGGTGTATATCGATTCGCTTCGGGCGGCGCAAGCGGCCGCAGGCAAAAAGAGCGGCCGCAGGCAAAAAGACAGCCGCCGCAGGCAAAAAAGACGGCCGCCGAGGGCAAAAACTTTTCGATCAGGCCGCGAGCAGCCGGGTCACTTCATTGACCAGATCGCGCAGATGGAAGGGCTTCGACAGAACCTTGGCCTGGCGCGGCGCCTGGTTGTCCGGATTGAGCGCCACGGCGGCGAAGCCGGTGATGAACATCACCTTGATGTCGGGATCGAGTTCGGTGGCGCGGCGCGCCAGTTCGATGCCGTCCATTTCCGGCATCACGATGTCGGTGAGCAGAAGCTCGAACGGCTCCTCGCGCAGCCGGTTATAGGCCTCGAGCCCGTTGTCGAAGGAAACCACCGCATAGCCGGCGTTCTGCAAGGCCTTGACCAGGAAACGGCGCATGTCGTTATCGTCTTCGGCCAGAAGGATCTTCACCATGGGCTCCGCTTGGCGATTCATGTCGTCCTCGTCTTCACCTTCCGATAAAGCCTCATCGTGGTAAATAACAGGTGAAATTTCATCAAAACACTGGCAGCGTTAACGCCCTGAACGCGCGTTTCGCGCTGGACAATCGGTCAGCGCGGCGTCATCCTTATTATTTCGTAAAAGCGCCGGAGCGCAAGGTCGACCGATCGAAATGGAATTCAAGATGCAGGATTTCGCGGCCGACACCGAGCGCGTCAGGCCTTTTTGCGAGACGATCGAGCCCGAGCGCCTGACTTCGCCGCTGGTTTTTTCTTCGCCCCATTCCGGCCGCGCCTATGGTCAGGATTTTCTTGCCGCCTCGGCGCTCGACCTATACAGCCTGCGCAGTTCCGAGGACGTGGCGGTGGACGATCTTTTTTCCGCCGCGACGCTCCACGGCGCGCCTTTGCTGCGCGCCAACTTTCCTCGGGCCTTCCTGGACGTCAATCGCGAGCCCTATGAGCTCGACCCGAAATTATTCGCCGATCCCTTGCCGGACTACGCCAATGTCCGCTCGCTGCGGGTGGCCAGCGGGCTCGGCACGATCGCGCGCGTGGTGTCGGAGGGCCGGCCGATCTATCGCGAACGCATCCCGCTCGCCGAAGGAATGGCGCGGATCGAATCCTGCTACAAACCCTACCACGCCATGCTCGAAGGCCTGCTGGAGCGCGCCGTCGAAAGATTTGGAATCGCCTATCTGGTCGATTGTCATTCCATGCCGTCGCGCATGCCGACGGGCGACGCCCGGCGCCCCTACGAGCCGCTCAACGCCGATTTCGTGATCGGCGACCGGCATGGGTCGAGCTGCGACCCGGCCTTTTCTCATCGCGTCCATTCCCGGATCGCGGCGATGGGCTATCGCGTCGTCCGCAACAAGCCCTATGCGGGGGGCTTCATCACCACCAGCTACGCCGCCCGCTCGCGCAAACGCCATGCCTTGCAGATCGAGGTCAACCGCGCCCTCTATCTCGACGAGGCGACGCTGCAGCCGCTGCCGCGCTATGACGAGGTGAAGGCCGATCTCGCGCGCCTGATCGCGGATCTGACCGCACATTTCCCGGCGGTGGACTCACACTGGCGCGCCGCCGCGGAATAGTCGGAAAAAGACAAGGCCGGGGGGCGCGCAAAAAAAAGACCGCCGACGTAGTCGTTGGCGGTCCAAGTCAGGGGAGGAAACGCCCAAAGCGGGCATACGCGGCAACATGCCGCGATGCATGATTATGTGGTTGCGGCGCACAAAACGCAAGCGTATCGGCTTGGATTCCGGCCACGAATGAAATTTCGCACAGCGATCCGCGCCTCGCGCGTCAACCAGGGCCGATAGATCATCACTTTGTTTTTACTGGCGAAACTCAGGCGACTTCGGCCCGAAGCGCTCTTGCCCGACCTGTACTTTGGTCGGAGCCGCGCCTTTTCCGGAACCCGCCCTCGGCGCCGCGGCAATGGACTCGCTTTAGGCTCCGCTTCATGGCATGTCTCGCATGAGACCAAAGTCGGCTATGAAGGAGCGGCAAGATGACGGCGGTGGATTTCCTGCCTTTCGTGGACCGGCTGGCGCAGGTTTCGGGCGAAGCGATCATGCCCTTCTTCCGCGCCGCCTTCGCGATGGAAGACAAATCCGCCGGCGGCGTCTTCGATCCCGTCACCGAGGCGGACCGCGCCGCCGAGGCCGCGATGCGCCGCCTGATCGGCGAGGCCTTTCCGCATCACGGGGTGATCGGCGAGGAATTCGGCGCGGCGGACGAACAAGCCGAATATGTCTGGGTGCTCGACCCGATCGACGGCACCAAGAGCTTCATTTCCGGCCTGCCCCTGTGGGGCACCCTGATCGGCCTGCTGCACAGGGACGCCCCCTGTTACGGCCTGATGCACCAGCCCTTCACCCGCGAGAAATTCTTCGGCGACGGCGAGGAGGCCCATTGGACCGGCCCGGGGCTGCATGGCGAGAAAACCACGCGCCGCCTGTTCACCCGCCCCTGTTCCGGGCTCGACCGCGCGACCTTGATGACGACCTCGCCCAAGTTGATCCCTGAGCCGCTGCGTCCGCGCTACGACGCGCTGGAAGCCAAGGTCCGCCTGCCGCGCTATGGCGGGGATTGCTATGCCTATTGCGTGCTTGCCGCCGGCCATGTCGATCTGGTCGTCGAGGCGGCGCTCAACATCTATGACATCGCCGCTCTGATCCCGATCGTGCGCGGCGCCGGCGGGGTGATCACAACCTGGGACGGCGGCGATCCGACCAAGGGCGGCGCGATCGTCGCCGCCGGCGACAAGCGCGTCCACGAACAGGCCCTGGCGGCGCTGAACGCCAGTCTTTGACACGCGGTCGACGACTTCATTCCATTTTTTAGACCATCGGCCCATGAAAAGGGCCAATGGTATTACGAGGCGGCTTGCGCCGCCTCATGCAATATTCTCTCTCCCGGAACGAAGGCGTCGAAAGCCGCCCAGAATTCCGAGCGGATTTCGGCGCGCTCCATCAGGATTTCGTGGCGCGCGTCGCGCAGGACGAGGCAACAGGCCGTTTTCAGCCGTTTGGCGAAACCTTCGACCGCCGGAGTCGAGACCAGCCTCTCGTCGCCGGAAGCGAAAAACAGGATCGGCGTGTGGATGCGCTCGACCTCGCGCTGCGAGGTCAGGCGGCGCATCAGCTGATAGGCGGCGTAGACCCAGCCGATGGTCGGGTCGCCGATCCCGAGCGCGGGCGCGAGTTCGAGCATAGCGGCGGCGCGGGCGAAACGACGCTTGTCGGCGGTCAAGACATTATTGGCGAAGGGCTTGTGATAGGGGGGGCGGCTTCGGCCGCCGGGAACATAGAGCCGCGACAGGCCCAAGGCGTGGAAGCCGGCGGCGAGGCGCCGCGCCGTCGCCGATCCGGGGAATCCGTGAAGATCGATCATCGGCGCCAAAGCGACGATGCGCTCGAAAAGTTCTTCGCCGTCATACGCCGCGCAATAGTCGATCAGCGCCGCCGCGCCCATCGAATGGGCGAGCGCGAACCACGGCTTGGGGCAGTCGGGCGTCAGCAGTTGGCGGATGAAGGCGTCGAGATCGCGGCGGAAATCGGTCGAGCGGCGGATATGGCCCTTGGCGCGATTGCGCAGCAGACGTTGGGAAAGGCCCTGGCCGCGCCAATCGAATGTCGCGACGACGAAGCCGCGCTCAAGCAATTCGCCGATCGTCTCGAAATATTTCTCGATGAATTCCGCCCGGCCCTAAATCAGCGCGATCGTGCCGCGCGGCGGCCCTTCGGGGCGCCAGAAAGCCGCGCGCAACTCGACGCCGTCGCTCGTCCGCAAGCCGACGATATTGGCGCCGGGCGGGCAGCTGTTGGCGGGTGTGTCGATCAGCTCCATGGCTGATTCCTGTAACGGGTCGCGCCAGCCGGCGCAAATCGGCCGTTGGCGATACCCGCCCGACGCCCCTTGAAAAAAGTTCGCAGGCCTCCATCTCCCTGATTGCGCGGGCCGAAATCGGACGCGCTCCGGCGAAAGCGAGACGCTTTCGCCGCATGTCGCTCAACGGAGGATATGCCATGCGTCAATTTGATCTCTCTCCCCTCTATCGTTCCACCATCGGTTTCGACAGGTTGTTCTCGCTGCTCGATCAGGCGAGCTGTGCGGACGCCTCCGCGACGTCCTACCCGCCTTATAATATCGAGCGCACCGGCGAAAACGCCTATCGGCTGACCCTTGCGGTCGCAGGATTCGGCGAGAACGAACTGTCGATCGAAACGCGTCAGAACGCCATGACCATCAAGGGCGAAAAGGCGACGCGCGAGGAAGGCGAAACCCGCGAAATGCTCTACCAGGGCATAGCCGCGCGCGCCTTCGAGCGCCAATTCCAGCTCGCCGACCATGTTCAGGTCACCGGCGCCCGCCTCGAAAACGGCCTGCTTCATGTCGATCTCGTCCGCGAGATTCCGGAAGCCCAGCGCCCCCGCGCCATTCCGATCGGACATGGCGGCCCGCGCCCGGTCGAGGCTCCGAAAGCAGCCTGATTTTCTCTCTGCGCGAAGGAACGGGCGCCGCCTTCAGGCGCCCGTTTTTTGCGCGCTCATTGGTTCGGCAGCGACTCGACCTTGGGCGCCCCGCGCGGGCGCTGGGGCCGGATCGGGCTGAGCGAGGAATCGTCGTCTGAGTTCGATCTGGATGTGGAGCCTGTGGTCGTGGGCGCCGCGGGCGAAACTGGCGTCGCCCTGGCGTCGACGGGCGTGGCGGAGCTGTCCGGCGCATGCTGCGGCGGCGACAGGGGCGCGCCCGGAGGCGCGAGTGCGCCGGCGCCCGCTGCGGGTGGCGGCGCCTCGCGGCGGACGAGAACCGTCACGTCCAGAACCTCGCCGGTGACCGCGTCCATGGTGAATTTCTTGCGCGAGCCCGCGTCGTCTCGGCCGATCGCCACGATGTCCCGGCCGTTGCGGCGGGGCCGGCCGACCATCTGCGCGCCTTCCTGGGCCAGGATCGCCCGGATTTGATCGGGCGTCAAAGCCCGCGCCTGAGGCTGGGGCGCCGGCTGCGGCGGAGCCGATTGACCAAAGAAGGGAAAGAACTGGGCGCGCGCCGGAAGGTCCGCCCCAGCCCAAAGGCCAGCCGCCAGCAGGGCCGCCGCCCAATGAAAACCGCTGCGAAGCGAGTTGCGCGCCATGGCTGTCTCCCGAATCCCGATATGAATCCTATGCCATAAAGCCGGCGAAGCGGAAACTGGCGTCGTCCAAGCGCCAACCGAAAAGCGGCTTCCCGATTTGAAAACGCGCCGCGAGGTCAAAATTGCGGCGCCCGCGCCAAAAAAAGATCAGAATCTTTCTTCAACCAGACCCCGCGCGCGCCAATGATGTCTTGTGTGGCGGAGGCTAATCTGGCAATGTCCGGCGCGGATAAATAGGACAGCCTTGCTGACCATTTAAGCCCCCTGGATGGGATCGCCTTGACCAGAGCCGCTCCTTTCGGCCCCGGAGCGCGTCTTTAAGGCGCGGCGCGCCGGCCGGGCGGATGGCGCAATGCGAGGCGGGTGACTGGACGTGGGGCGACGGGACTTGGGGCCGACGCCCCCGAACGCGCAGGATTGACGGGTATGAACGAACTGAGCAGGCCGGACCTTTGTCGCGCCGAGTCCGGCGTCGAAGCGAAGACCGCTTTCGCCGCCCATGGCCTGCCTCCGGCGCAGGGCCTTTACGACCCCCGCAACGAGCATGACGCCTGCGGCGTCGGATTCGTCGCCAATATGCACAACGCCAAATCGCATGAACTCGTGCGGATGGGCCTGCAGATCCTGCTCAATCTCGACCATCGCGGCGCGGTCGGCGCCGATCCCAAGGCCGGCGACGGCTGCGGCATGTTGTTGCAGATTCCGCATCGCTTCTTCGCCGAGGAAGCCGCGCGTCTCGGCTTCGCCTTGCCGGAGCCCGGCCTCTATGCCGTCGGCCCGTTGTTCATGCCGCGCGACGCGCAGGCTCGCAAGGCGATCGAGAGCATTTTCGAAAAGGTTGTCGCGCAACAGGGCCAGAAGGTGCTCGGCTGGCGCGACGTGCCGGTCGATCCGAGCGGCCTGGGCGAGACGGTGAAGCCGACCGAGCCGGTCCATCGCCAGATTTTTATCGCCCGCGGCGCGGAAACGCCGGATCAGGCGACCTTCGAGCGCCAGCTCTATCTGATCCGCAAGATCGTCTCCAACGCGGTTTACGCCCTGAACGATCCCAAAATGGCGGGCTGGTATCCGGTTTCGCTGTCTTCGCGCACCATTGTCTACAAGGGCCTGCTGCTCGCCTCCCAGCTCGGCGATTATTTCGACGATCTGCGCGACGAGCGCGTCGAAACCGCTGTCGCTCTGGTCCACCAGCGCTTCTCCACCAATACTTTCCCGTCGTGGCAGCTGGCGCATCCCTATCGCATGGTCGCCCATAACGGCGAGATCAACACCCTGCGCGGCAATGTGAACTGGATGGCGGCGCGGCAGGCGTCCGTCGCCTCGCCCTTGTTCGGCGACGACATTTCCAAGCTGTGGCCGATTTCCTACGAGGGTCAGTCCGACACCGCCTGTTTCGACAATGCGCTCGAATTCCTGGTCCATGGCGGCTATTCCATGGCCCACGCCATGATGATGCTGATCCCCGAGGCCTGGGCCGGCAATCCGCTGATGGACGAGGAACGCCGCGCCTTCTACGAATATCACGCCGCGCTGATGGAGCCCTGGGACGGCCCGGCGGCGGTCGCCTTCACCGACGGCCGCCAGATCGGCGCGACCCTCGACCGCAACGGCCTTCGCCCGGCGCGCTATCTCGTCACCGAGGACGGCCTTGTGGTCATGGCCTCGGAAATGGGCGTGCTGCCGATCCCGGAAGAAAAAATCGTCACCAAATGGCGCCTCCAGCCCGGCCGCATGCTGCTGGTCGACCTGGAGCAGGGCCGGATCATCGCCGACGACGAGATCAAGTCGAATCTGGCCGCCGCCCATCCCTATCGCGACTGGCTCAAGCGCTCCCAACTCGTGCTGGAGGACCTCAGGCCGGTCGAGGCGGGCTCCTCGCGCTCCGACGTGCCGCTGCTCCACCGCCAGCAGGCTTTCGGCTACACCCAGGAAGACACCGCGATCCTGATGGCCCCCATGGCCGTGACCGGCCAGGAGGCGATCGGCTCGATGGGCGCCGACACGCCGATCTCGGCCATGTCGGCCAAACCCAAGCTGCTCTATAGCTATTTCAAGCAGAACTTCGCCCAGGTCACCAATCCGCCGATCGACCCGATCCGCGAGGAACTGGTGATGAGCCTGGTCTCCTTCATTGGCCCGCGCCCCAATATTCTCGACCATGAGGGCACGGCGAAGAAGAAGCGGCTCGAAGTCCGCCAGCCGATCCTGACCAATGCCGATCTCGAAAAGATCCGTTCGATCGGCCATGTCGAGGACGCCTTCGACACCAAGACGCTCGACATCACCTATGCCGTCGAACTCGGCGCGCAGGGCATGAAGTCGATGGTCGACCGGCTGTGCGGCCGCGCCGAACAGGCGGTCAACGGCGGCTACAACATCATCGTCCTGTCGGACCGCATGGTCGGCCCCGACCGCATCCCGATCCCGGCGCTGCTCGCCACCGCCGCCGTGCATCACCACCTGATCAACAAGGGCCTGCGCACCTCGGTCGGCCTGGTGGTCGAGACCGGCGAAGCGCGCGAGGTGCATCATTTCGCTTTGCTCGCCGGCTATGGCGCGGAAGCGATCAATCCCTATCTCGCCTTCGAGACCCTTGCCGACATGGCCGATGAATTTCCGGCCGAAGTCGACGGCTACGAGGCGGTCAAGCGCTATATCAAGGCGGTGGACAAGGGCCTGCTCAAGGTCATGTCCAAGATGGGCATTTCGACCTACCAGTCCTATTGCGGCGCGCAGATCTTCGACGCGGTCGGCCTCTCCAAGGCGCTGGTGGACGCCTTTTTCACCGGCACGGCGACCCAGATCGAAGGCGTCGGCCTCGACGAAATCGCCGAGGAAGCCGTCCTGCGGCACAGGCAGGCCTTCGGTGACGCGCCGATCTACCGCACCGCGCTCGACGTCGGCGGCGATTACGCTTATCGCCTGCGCGGCGAGGCCCATAATTGGTCGCCGGACACGGTCGCGCTGCTCCAGCACGCGGTGCGCGGCAACGCCTCGGACAAGTATCGCGCCTTCGCCAAGTTGCTCAACGACCAGTCCGGGCAATTGCTGACGATCCGCGGCCTGTTCCGCGTCAAGGACGCCGCGGAAGACGGCCGCAAGCCGGTTTCGCTGGCGGAGGTCGAGCCGGCCACCGAGATCGTCAAGCGTTTCGCCACCGGCGCCATGTCCTTCGGCTCGATCTCGCGCGAGGCCCACACCACGCTGGCGCTGGCGATGAACCGGATCGGCGGCAGGTCCAACACCGGCGAGGGCGGCGAGGAGTCCGACCGCTTCAAGCCGCTGCCCAACGGCGATTCGATGCGCTCGGCGATCAAGCAGGTCGCCTCCGGCCGATTCGGCGTGACCGCCGAATATCTGGTCAATGCGGACATGATCCAGATCAAGATGGCGCAGGGCGCGAAGCCCGGCGAGGGCGGCCAGCTGCCCGGCCACAAGGTGGACGCCGTCATCGCCAAGGTGCGCCATTCGACTCCCGGCGTGGGCCTGATCTCCCCGCCGCCGCACCATGACATCTATTCGATCGAAGATCTGGCCCAGCTGATCTACGACCTGAAGAACGTCAACCCGCGCGCCGATATTTCGGTCAAGCTGGTGTCGGAAGTCGGCGTCGGCACGGTGGCGGCCGGCGTGTCCAAGGGGCGCGCCGACCATGTGACCATCTCGGGCTATGAGGGCGGCACGGGCGCCTCGCCGCTGACCTCGATCAAGCACGCCGGCAGCCCATGGGAAATCGGCCTCGCCGAGACCCACCAGACCCTGGTGCTCAACCGCCTGCGCTCGCGCATCGTCGTCCAGGTGGACGGCGGCCTGCGCACCGGCCGCGACGTCATCATCGGCGCGCTGCTCGGCGCGGATGAATTCGGCTTCGCCACCGCGCCCTTGATCGCCGCCGGCTGCATCATGATGCGCAAGTGCCATCTCAACACCTGCCCGGTCGGCGTCGCCACCCAGGACCCGGTGCTGCGCAAGCGCTTCAAGGGCCAGCCCGAGCACGTCATCAATTATTTCTTCTTCGTCGCCGAGGAAGTCCGCGAATATATGGCGAGCCTGGGCTACCGGACTTTCAACGAGATGGTCGGCCAGATGCAGATGCTCGACCGCGACCGCGCCATCGAGCACTGGAAGGCCAAGGGGCTCGATTTCGGCAAATTGTTCCGCAAGCCGCAGCCGCTCGACGGCCAGACCGTCTATCATTCGGAAGCGCAGAACCACAATCTCGACAAGGCGCTCGACCAGCAGCTCATCGCCCGGTCGGTCGCCGCGCTCGACCGCGGCGCGCCGGTGCGGCTCGAAACCGACATCTGCAACGTCAACCGCACGGTCGGCGCCATGCTGTCGGGCGAGGTCGCGCGCATCTACGGCCATGCCGGCCTGCCCGACAACACCATCCACATCAAGGCCAAGGGTACGGCTGGCCAGAGCTTCGGCGCCTGGCTCGCCCATGGCGTGACGCTGGAGCTTGAGGGCGAAGCCAACGACTATGTCGGCAAGGGCCTTTCGGGCGGCCGGATCATCATCTATCCGCCGCGCGAGGCGAAACACATCACGCCGGAAAAATCGATCATCGTCGGCAACACCGTGCTTTATGGCGCGATCTCCGGCGAGGTCTATTTCCGCGGCGTCGGCGGCGAACGCTTCGCCGTGCGCAATTCCGGCGCCATCGCGGTGGTGGAAGGCGTCGGCGATCACGGTTGCGAATATATGACCGGCGGCGTGGTCGTCGTTCTCGGGCCGACCGGCCGCAATTTCGCCGCCGGCATGTCGGGCGGCATCGCCTATGTGCTGGACGAGGCGGGCGACTTCGAGTCGCGCTGCAACATGGCCATGGTCGATCTGGAGCCGGTGGTCGATGAGGAAAACCTCAACCAGCGCCTCAACAACCAGGGCGGCGACCTCGAAAGCCACGGCCGCGTGGACATATTGAGCGACATGTCGCGCTTCGACGCCGAGCGTCTGCGCCAGCTGATCGCCAATCATCTGCGCCACACCGGCTCGACCCGCGCCCGCGAGATTCTGGACAATTGGGAGGCCATGCTGCCGAAATTCAGGAAGGTCATGCCGGTCGAATACCGCCGCGCGCTCGCGGAAATGATGACGCAATCCGAACAGCGGCCGGTCGCCGCCGCGGGGGAATGACGTCGTTTCTCACTTTTAAGAGAAACGACGAGGAGCGAATGCCCCCACAGGGCGTCGTGAAACGCCCGTCTAAAGACGGGCTATCGGGCGTCTTTCGACGCCCGTCTGAAGCCGGGCTATGGCCGAGTTGATGCGAGGGTCCTTGATCGCTTTGCGATCAAGGCGAAAGGATTAAGAATGGGAAAGGTGACGGGTTTCCTCGAAATCGACCGGCAGGACCGCAACTACAAGCCGGCCGCCGACCGTATCCGCCATTATCAGGAATTCGTGATTCCGCTCTCGGAAGATGCGACGCGCGATCAGGCCGCGCGCTGCATGAATTGCGGCATTCCCTTCTGTCACAACGGCTGCCCGGTGAACAACCAGATCCCCGACTGGAACGATCTGGTCTATCGCGGCGACTGGGAAGAGGCGGCGCGCAACCTGCACTCGACCAATAATTTCCCGGAATTCACCGGCCGCGTCTGCCCCGCGCCCTGCGAGGCGGCCTGCACCCTGAACCTGGAAGACGCGCCGGTCACGATCAAGACGATCGAATGCGCCATCGTCGATCGCGCCTGGGACGGCGGTTTTATCAGACCCGAGCCTCCGGCGAGGAAAACCGGCAAGAAGGTCGCCATTGTCGGCTCCGGCCCGGCGGAACTCGCCGCCGCGCAACAACTCGCCCGCGCCGGCCATGACGTCCATGTCCTTGAAAAATTCGCCAAGGCCGGCGGGTTGCTGCGCTACGGCATTCCCGACTTCAAGATGGAGAAGCATCTGATCGACCGCCGCGTCGCCCAGATGGAGGCCGAGGGCGTGACCTTCCATTACGGCGTCCATGTCGGCGCGGACCTGCCGGCCAAGGAACTGGTGGATAGCCATGACGCGGTGATTCTCGCCGGCGGCGCGGAAAAGCCGCGCGACCTGCCCACCCCCGGCCGCAACCTCGCCGGGGTCCATTTCGCCATGGATTTCCTGCCCCAGCAGAACCGCCGCGTCTCGCGCGAGAATGCGGGGCAGGAGGAGCCGATTCTGGCCTCCGGCAAGCATGTCGTGGTGATCGGCGGCGGCGACACCGGCTCCGACTGCATCGGAACCTCGGTGCGCCAGGGCGCCCTCTCCGTCGTCCAGCTCGAAATCATGTCCCGCCCGCCGGAGATGGAAGACAAGCTGAATGTCTGGCCCTATTGGCCGCTGAAACTGCGCACCTCCTCCTCGCATCAGGAAGGCGCGGACCGTGATTTCGCCGTCGCGACCAAGGAAATCATTGGCGAGAACGGCGTGGTCAAGGCGCTGAAATGCGTCCGCGTCGATGGAAAGATGCAGGAAATTCCCGGCTCGGAATTCAATCTTCGCGCCGATCTCGTCCTGCTCGCCATGGGATTCGTCTCGCCCGTGCACGAAGGCTTGATCAAGGATCTGGGCGTCGCGCTCGATGGGCGAGGCAATGTCGCCGCCGACACGCTCGCCTACAAGACCAGCCTCGACAAAGTTTTTGCCGCCGGCGACATGCGCCGCGGCCAATCGCTGGTGGTCTGGGCGATCCGCGAGGGCCGTCAGGCGGCCCGCGCCGTCGATCAATTCTTGATGGGCTCGACCGAATTGCCGCGCTGAAGGCGCGAAATCGGATCGCTGTCCGCGCAGCGCCTATTGCTTATTCCGCATCCAGTCGGCGAGCCTGCCGATATTGCCCTCCAGCTCGCGCCTCGCCGGCGTATCGCCAAGCGTGTCGTCGAGCGCCTTGGTCATGCAGGCCATCCAGGCGTCGCGCGCCGCAGTGTCGATGGGGAAGGGAAAATGGCGCTGGCGCAGCCGGGGATGACCTTTCACCGGCGAATAAAGGGCGGGGCCGCCGGTCCATTCGGTCAGGTAATTCTTGAAGACCTTGCGGATTTCCGTGAGTTCGGGACCATGCATCTCGCGCACGTCCGCCGCTTGCGGCAGCGCGTCCATATTGTCGTAAAAGGCCTCGACCAGCCGCTCCACCGCGGCCTCGCCGCCGACCCGCTCGTAAATCGAAATATTCGCCGCCGTTTCGTTCAAGCGCCCATCCTCCTGTTCGGCCGGAAAATCGTCCCTTGGCTCGTCGTCAGATATTGGGATTTTCGCGCGGCGCAAGGCGCCCGCGACCAATTGTCCCGCGCCTCGCCTTCGCGCCGGAGGCGCGCGCGATTGCGCCAAGGCCATTGTCGCGGGGGCGACGGGGCGCCATGTTAGCCCTCAAACGCTGCGGCGGATCAAGAAGAGCAGTTCATGACCATCGACGAAATCATCGACAATTTCGAATTCCTCGACGATTGGGACGATCGCTATCGTTACCTGATCGATCTGGGCCGAACCCTGAAGCCCTTGCCGGAAGAGGCCCATAACGACGCCAACAAGGTGCGCGGCTGCATGAGCCAGGTCTGGCTCGAAACCAAGGTTGAACCCGGTCCCTCGGGTGAGCCGGTGCTGCGTTTCCTCGGCGACAGCGACGCCTTGATCGTGCGCGGCCTCGTCGCCCTGATGCTGTCGCTTTTCTCGGACCACACCGCCAAGGAAATTCTCGCCGCCGACGCGCTGGCCCTGTTCAAGCGCCTCGGCTTCGAGCAGCATCTGACGCCCCAGCGCTCGAATGGCCTGCGCTCCATGGTCGACCGCATCAAGAAGGATGCGGCTCAGGCTCTGGCCACGGCCTGACCAAAATTTTGGCTCCAGGCGCCCACAGGGTGGAAGCGACGCGCATGTTCATGAATCAATTTGCCGCCGCCCCGTCCGATAGCCTGGCCGAGGTCCTGGAAGGTCAACGCCGCGCCTTCGCAGCCGAAGGCGCACCATCCCTGGAACAGCGCCGCGCAGAGATCACCCGCCTGCGCGACGCGGTGAAGCTTCAGACCCGCGCCATTGCCGACGCCATCGCCGAGGATTTCGGCGGTCGGGCGCGCCACGAAACCCTGCTCGCGGAAGTCTGGCCGGTGCATGCGGCGGCGCGGCACGCCCTGCAGCATCTGCCAAGATGGATGAAGCCGAAGCGCGTCCCCGTCGGGCTCGAATTCCGGCCGAACCGCGCCGAGATCCTGGTCCAGCCGCTCGGCGTCATTGGCGTCATCGCGCCATGGAACTATCCGGTCAATCTGGCGCTGGCGCCCCTGATCGCGGCGCTTGCCGCCGGCAATCGCGTCATGCTGAAGCCTTCGGAACTGACGCCGCGCACCTCGGAACTGCTGGCGAAAATGCTCGGCGAAATCTTTCCGCAAGACAAGGTCGCGGTCGTCCAGGGCGGGGCGCAGGTCGGCGCAGCCTTCGCCGGTCTGCCCTTCGACCATTTGTTCTTCACCGGCTCGACCGCCGTGGGGCGCAAGGTGATGCTGGCCGCGGCGCAAAATCTGACGCCCGTGACCCTGGAGCTCGGCGGTAAATCGCCCTGCGTCATTGGTCCGGACGCCAAACTGGCCGAGGCGGCGCTGCGGATCGCCGCCGCCAAATTGTTCAACGCCGGTCAGAGCTGCATCGCCCCGGATTACGTTCTCGTTCCGCGCGACAAGCTGGAGGATTTCGTGACCGCCTATGGGGCGGCGGCGAGAAAGCTCTATCCGACCCTGCGCCGCAACGCCGATTACACCGCGATCCTGAACGACCGCCATTATGCGCGGCTGACCGCCGCGCTCGCCGAAGCCCGCGGCGCCGGCGCCCGCATCGTGTCGATCGACCCGGCCTCGGAGGGCGAAATGGCGGCGGAGCACAAGATCGCGCCAACGCTGGTGATCGAGCCCCGCGACGATCTGACCTTGATGCGGGAAGAAATCTTCGGCCCGATCCTGCCGGTCAAGGCCTACGACCGCCTCGACGACGCCATCGCGTTCATCGCCTCGCGGCCGCGGCCGCTGGCGCTCTATTATTTCGGCGTCCGGGCCGAACTCCGCGAAATGGTGCTCGCCGGCACGCATTCCGGCGGCGGCGCCATCAACGACGCCTTGACCCATTTCGTCATCGAGGACCTGCCTTTCGGCGGGATCGGCCCTTCGGGCCTCGGCGCCTATCACGGCGAAACCGGCTTCCGGACCTTTTCCCACCGGCGGGCGGTGTACCACCAGGGGCCGATCGACGTGAAAATGTTCCTGCGTCCGCCTTATTCGCGGATTTTCCCGGCGATCTTCCGCTTCCTGATGCGGAACTGACGCTTACGCGCAAGGAATATCGGGCGGCGGCGCAATTCGGATCGCCGGCAATTCAATGGCGCCGGCGCGACCGATGCTGTTATAAGCGCCTTACGACGGTGATTGACTCGCCTCCGGGACTTACGTTTTAGCCATGTGGATCGTCCGAATAGCGCTTCAGCGCCCCTATACCTTTCTGGTCATGGCGCTGACCATCGTGCTGGCTACGCCCTACATGCTGCTGACCATGCCGACCGACATCCTGCCGGACATCAATATCCCGGTCATCAGCATCATCTGGAACTATTCGGGCCTGGTCGCCGTGGACATGGGCGACCGCGTCACCGGGCCGGCCGAGCGCATCCTGACCACCACGGTCAACGACATCGAACATATCGAGTCGCAATCTTACAACAGCATCGGGATCATCAAGATCTTCTTCCAGCCCGGCGCCAATATCGGCACGGCCATCGCCCAGACCCTGGCGAGCGAGCAGGTCATGCTCAGAATGCTGCCGCCGGGCACGACGTCGCCGCTGATCATCACTTATTCGGCCTCCGCCATTCCGGTGGTCCAGCTCGCCCTTTCCAGCCCCTCCCTGCCGGAACAGACGGTGTTCGACGCCGCCTTCAATTCGCTTCGCCCGCAGCTCGTCACCATTCCCGGCGTCGCCATTCCCTTTCCCTTCGGCGGCAAGCAGCGCATCATTTCCGTCGATATCGACAATGCCGCGCTGCTCGCAAAGGGGCTGACGCCCGTCGACGTGGTCAATGCAATCAATGCGCAAAATCTGATCCTGCCCTCCGGCACCGCGAAAATGGGGCCGACGGAATTCGCCGTGACCCTCAACGGCGCGCCGCAGACGATCGAGGGCCTCAACAATCTGCCCGTGCGCACCGTCAATGGCGCGGTGACTTTTTTGCGTGAAGTCGCCCATGTGCGCGACGGCTTCACGCCGCAGACCAATGTCGTCCGCCTCGATGGCGTGCGCGGCGTGCTGATGTCGATCATCAAGAACGGATCGGCTTCGACCCTGCGCATCGTCCAGACCTTGAAGGACACCTTGCCCCAGGCGGAAAAGCTGCTGCCCCCCGGCATCACGGTCCGCGCCCTGTTCGACCAGTCGATCTATGTCCGCGCCGCCATTTCCGGCGTATTGCGCGAGGCCCTGATCGCGGCCGGGCTCACCGCCGCGCTGATCCTGCTCTTCCTCGGCAACTGGCGCGCCACCCTGATCATCGCGATCTCGATTCCGTTGTCGATCCTGTCCTCGCTCCTGGTTCTCGACGCGCTCGGCCAGACCATCAACATCATGACGCTCGGCGGGCTGGCGCTGGCGGTGGGCATATTGGTGGACGACGCCACGGTGACGATCGAGAATATCGAACGCCACCTGCATCTGGGAACCGGCCTCTACGATTCGATCTACGAGGGCGCGGGCGAGATCGCGCTTCCCGCGCTGGTTTCGACGCTGAGCATCTGCATCGTCTTCACGCCGATGTTCTTCCTCGCCGGCGTCTCGAGATTCCTGTTCGTGCCGCTGGCGGAGGCGGTGGTTTTCGCCATGCTGGCCTCCTACATCCTGTCGCGCACGCTTGTGCCCACGCTGGCGCTACTGCTGCTGCGCGTCCCCGCCGCGCAGGAGCAGCGCAAGAATCTCTTCGCGCGCCTCCATCACGGATTCGACGCCGCCTTCGAAAAAATGCGCGCCGCCTATATCGTGCTGCTGAGCATGCTGCTGACCCGCCGCCGTCTCATCGGCGGATCGTTCCTGCTGTTCTGCCTCGCCTCGTTTGGCCTGTTCCTCACTTTGGGCGAGGATTTCTTCCCCTCGGTCAACGCCACCGCCATCAGGCTGCACATGCGCGCGCCGACCGGCCTGCGCATCGAGGAGACGGCGCGGCTCGCCGACGAAGTGGACCATTTCATCCGCAGCCAGATCCCGCCCCGGGAATTGCAGACCATCGTCGACAATATCGGCCTGCCCTATTCGGGCATCAATCTCTCCTACAGCAATGCCGGAACCATCGGGACGCTGGACGCGGAGATCATGATCGCCCTCGCGCCCGAGCATCGCCCGTCACAAATTTATGTCGATCTGCTGCGCCGGAAACTGCCGGAGAAATTCCCCGGCGTGGAGTTCTTCTTCCAGCCCGCCGATATCGTCACCCAGATCCTCAATTTCGGCCAGCCGGCGGCGATCAATGTGCAGATCGTCGGCAACGACGTACGTCAGAACTACGACCGCGCCACGAAGATCGCCAATGAAATCAGGAAAATTCCCGGTGCGGTGGACGTCCACATCCTGCAAAGGCTCGACCAGCCGAATTTGCGCCTCGTCATGGACCGCACCCGCATGCAGCAGGTGGGAATCAATGCGGACGCCGTCGGGCAAAACGTTCTGATCTCGCTTTCCGGCAGCAGCCAGACCTCGCCGACCTTCTGGCTCAACCCGCACAACCGCATATCCTACAGCATCACCGCCCAGACCCCGCAATATCGCGTCTCCTCGGTCGACGACCTTCTCGCCACCCCGATCAGCCCGGGAACCGGCGCCGCGCCGCAACTGCTCGGCAATCTCGCCGTCATTGCGCCCGAAGGCATCGAGGCGCTGGTGTCGCATTTCAACCTTCGCCCCGCCGTCGACATCTATGTCAGCGTCGAGGGGCGGGCGCTGGGCGGGGTTGCGGGCGATGTCCAGAAAATCGTCGACGCGGCGCAGCCGACTTTGCCGCGCGGCACGGAAATCGCGCTGCGCGGCCAGGCCGCGACGATGAAAAGCTCCTATTTGGGCCTCGGCGTCGGCGTGGCGGTCGCCATCGTCCTCGTCTATCTGCTGATCGTGATCAATTTCCAGTCCCTGCTCGATCCGCTCATCATCATCAGCGCGCTGCCCGCCGCGCTCGCCGGCATCGCCTGGATGCTGTTCGTCACCGGGACTCATCTGTCGGTCCCGGCTCTGACCGGCGCGATCATGACCACCGGCGTCGCCACCGCCAATTCGATCCTGCTCGTCTCCTTCGCCCGCGAGCGGCTGCGCCAGGGCTCAGCCCCGCTTTCCGCGGCGCTCGAGGCCGGCGCCACCCGCATCAGGCCGGTGCTGATGACCGCCTTCGCCATGATCGTCGGCATGATCCCGATGGCGCTGGGTCTGGGCGAAGGCGCCGAGCAGAACGCGCCCCTTGGCCGCGCTGTCATCGGCGGCCTGCTTTTCGCCACTTTTTCCACCCTTCTCTTCGTTCCGCTGGTTTTCGCCGGGGCGCACAGCCTCCGCCCCCGCGCGACCGGCCCGACGGAAGATCAAGAGGCGACCCAAGCGCCGTGAGCAAGTCGAAGCACCAGAGTCTCGCGCTGAACAGCGACGAGGGCCATCTCCATCTGCCGGCCCGCCAAAAGGTCTGGCGCGGGGCGACGCGCGTCGTGCTGATCGTCGCCTTGCTGCTGGGCCTTGGCGCGGTGCGGGTGCTGGTGCAGCGCGCGGCGAGCAAGGCCGAGCTGGAAGCGCAATCGCTCGAAGGCCAGCGCATTTTCGTCACCACGGTCACGCCGACGCCAAGCAAATCGGGCGGCGTGCTGACCCTGCCGGCGACCCTGCGCGGCGACAACGAGACCGCGATCTACGCCCGCGTCAATGGCTATGTCCGCAAGTTCAACGTCGAAATCGGCGACCGCGTGACCAAGGGCCAGGTGCTCGCCGAACTCGACACGCCGGAGCTCGACCAGCAGGTCCGTCAGGCCGCCGCCCAGGTCGAACAGGCCAAGGCCAATGTGGTCCTGGGCAAGATCGCGGTCGATCGCTGGAAAAAGCTGTTTTCGCAGGATTCGGTCGCGCGGCAGGATCTCGACACCAAGCAGAACGCCTATGACACCGCCGTTGCCGCGCAAAGCGCGGCCGAGGCCAATCTCAAGCAATTGCAGGCGACCACCGCCTTCAAGAATGTCGAGGCGCCATTCGACGGCGTGATCACCGCGCGCAATGTCGATATCGGCAATCTGGTCAATTCCGGCAGTTCCGGCGTGTCGCTGTTCTCCATGGCGGTCACCGACCCGTTGCGCGTCTTCGTCGATGTTCCGCAGGCCTATGTGAAAATGATCCATGTCGGAAGCGAAGTTCCGGTTGTGCAGGCCGAACGTCCCGGCCAGGTTTTCAAGGCCGTCGTCGCCTATGTCGCGGGCGCCATCGACGTCGCGACCCGCAGCTTGCGCATCGAGCTGATCTTGCATAACCCGGACGGCCGGCTGAAGCCGGGAACCTATGTCCAGATCTCCTTGCCGCTCGCCGCGGCGGGCGCCGTCACCATACCTGCCAACGCGTTGCTGTTCCGCGCCGAGGGGCCGAATGTCGCCACGGTGGACAAGTCCGGGATCGTTCGCCTTCAACCGATCACGATCGCCCGCGACGTCGGCGCGAGCCTGGATGTCGCGCAAGGCCTGACGCCTTCCGACCAGATCGTGATCAATCCCCCGGATTCGATCGCCACTGGCGATCATGTCACCGTGGTTCCCGCAGCGAAGCCCGCCGCCGGGAAGTGATCCACGCTTGTGGCGGCGTTCACGTTCGCCACACGCGGGATTTATCGGAAGCGGCCGCCGCCCGGAGGTCCGCCGAATCCACCGGGACCTAGCCCGCCAGGCGGGGGGCCGAAGGCCCCAGGAGGCGCAGGTGGGGGCCGAAGGCCCCAGGAGGCGCAGGTGGGAAGCCGCCCGGTCCAATAGGCCCGCCACCGGGACTAAACTCGGGAAAGCCGACGCGAGGCGCGCTGGGCGCGGAGGCCGCCCCACCGGGCGAACCGCCGTTGAGCCAGCTCGGCGCGCCCCCGCCAGGAACGCCGCCAAGCCCGCCGGGACCGCCCAGCGGCGCTCCGAGCGCCGCCGGGAGGTCCGCCCCCTGGAAATCCGCCGTTGCCTCCAGGCAGGCCGCCGCCACGAGGACCGCCAAAATGGCCGCCGCTCGGACCGCCGGGCGCGCCGGTTCCCCCGGGAGGCCCGCCGCCGCCCGGACCGCGAGGCGGCTCGAAATCGCCTCGTCGATCAGCGAAATCAACCTTGCGCGCGATCAAAAGGCCGCCGGCGCTTAACTCGCCATCGATGACGACATGGCGACTGCCCGAAAGCAGGACTCCAGAACGATCCTCGACTTGAACGCCGCCAGCCGTGACGAGGCCGCCGTCACGGCGGCTCACCCAGGTTTCGATCGAGACGTCCTTGACGCCGGCTATCGCTATATCGGCGTCCCGTTGCGCATCGCGGGCGACGAAAACGCCGTTTTCGAGAGCGCCGCGCACGACGATGCGCTGGCCGCTTGGGGCGTCGCCCAACAAACCAGCGGGAATGCCGGCGATCGTCTGGCCGCCGATCCGGGCGGCGCCGTCAGTTTCCTGCGACAGCACGCCCGCAATCTGGTCAAGTCCGCCTTCGCGCCTTTCAATCGCCGAGGCAGCAATCATCTGATCCGGACGGCGCAGGCCGCTGACAGCGATTCGATCACCGACTTTGAGCGCGCGTGCGATCCTCCGGTTCGGCAGGTCGACGTTCTGGCCCAGGACATCGATTCGCTTGCCGGCGATGCGCTCGACAGGACCGATCACTTCGCTGACGATGACAATTCGGCGGGTCGTCCAGTCCTCGCCGCGCCGTTCCGCCACCAGCCGGGCGACCTGGCCGATGCGCATGTCGCGGGCCTCGACGCGCGCGCCGTCAATTTCGATCGTCGCGTCGTCCGGATAGGCGATCCGCTGGCCGTTGATATAGACGCTGCCGAATTTCCTAATCACGCCGAGGAAGCCGGTGCCCCCGATGCCGTTGTCGCCGGGCCGATAGCCCGTGCCGCCGATGCCGTTGTCACCGCTCTTTGGATCGACTTCGCCAGCGAGGGCCTTGGCGCCGCCGAGCAGCGTGGCGAACAACAGGAAACGCCGCCGGCTGAGAAGGGGCCGGGCGCTCACTTCGAGGTTCCGTCATTTTGATCCGCCGAGCCGTCGCGCCGCAGCAATTCGTCTTCACTGTAAAGATAGAAGCCGAGGTTCCAGCGCCATGTTCCGCCGGGATCGTTCCGAATCTCTCGCTGCGCGTCGCGGTTGACGCCCTGCAGCGCCTCGAAGGCCAATTTGCGCGACAGCGCGAGCATTTTTTCCGCCATGTCTCGCGAAACACCTTCGTAATGCACCGCGCGTTCGAAGAACGGCGGCTCGGCGGCAAGCACGTTCTCCACTGCCGCCGCGAGATGATCGTGGAGGTTCCTGCCGAAATAATAGAGCTGTCGATCATCGCCCGGACGCGGCGCGAAGGCCGCGTCCGCCAGCCGGATGCGGCCGTCTTCGTCGATCACGACCATGCCGCGGTCCAACCATTCGTCGAGGACGGCGCGCGGGCGCACGTCACGGGTCACCGATTCCACCAGATCCTCGTAGGATGGGCCCTCGCCGGGATCGCCGGCGCGGCGCAAAGGCCGCGGGCCGCCCTTTTCGTCGGTGAATTCCGGCGCGGCGATCCAACGCGCGATAATCATGCTGGAGCGCGAAACGCTCGCCGGGACGAGCCGAACGGGCGCGCCCGCGCCGCGCAGCCTGCGCACTTCCTTGCGATGGATTCCCGTCAGCAGGCTGACGCGGCTGTCCGTCTGCTCCCTGTCCGCAAGCGCAAAATCATATTCGGCGACATTGACGTAGAGCTCGCGCAGCAGGTCGGACAGCGCCGGGAAGGTCATCCCGCACCGAATGAAAAGACGAACGAGCGGTCGCAGAATCCGCGCGACGGGCGTGTGCAGGCGTCCCGCGTCCGGCGGGGTTGCGGCTTTGGACATAAGAACAAGATACACGATTTCCCGTGGGATTAAATCCCACAAGACAGTTGACGTGGGAATTTTTCCCACTCATAACAGACCTGCAACTCTGGGCTTCGTTTCATGGCCTTCATTTCAATTTCCCGCGCGGGCTCCTCCAAGACGGGCAAGCATTCGAAGATGCGCCCGGTCCGGGCGGTTCTGGCTTTGATTCCGGTTGCCTTCATCCTGGTTGGATATGCGCGGGCGCTCGAAAACGGAACGATCGGCGGCGGCGCGGGGATTCATTCAGTCGCAGACAGGAACGGGATCCGAACCGCCCCCTATCGCGGGTTCGACGAATTCGCCGACGATTCGCGACCAGCGGATGACCGGAGTGAATTCGAAATCGTCATGACCACAGCCTGCAGCGCGGGCGATGTCTTCGGTTGCGGTCTGCTCCTGGCATGGCGAGCCGTTGCGGCGTCGCTGCATTTCCTCGAAAACCTTGTCATTCTCGGTTTGATCGCGTATTTCCCCTGGTTCGTCTGGATACGCGTGCGCGAAACGATCGAAAGGCGCAAAAGGAAGGCGAAAGAAAACACTCGCGATTTTTCCGGTCGCCTGCCTTTGCCCCCGCCCGGCTATGACCCTTTCTTTGGTCCCAGGCCCGAAAACGAAAGTCGACCGGGCCGCCGACCAGACCGCTGATTTCGCCAATCATAAGCCGATCGGCCTCCCGGGTCGTAAACGACCCTCGCGCCAGATTCGGATTAACCCGCCCTAAGGCCGGCGGCCCCTTCCAGCGCCGCGATGAAGGCGTCGATGTCCTCGCGACCCGTCCGGTGATTGACCAGAGCGCAGCGGATGACCGGCTCGCCGTTCAAAATGGTCAGGGACGGGGCGGCGGCGCCGGAGAGGTGAAGTTTTTCGACAAGGACGCGGTTGCACGGCCCGGCGTCCGCGCCGCGCAAACCGAAGCAGACGATATTCAGCGTCACCGGCGCCTTGACCTCGAACAGGGCGCCTTCGCTCAGGCGTTGCGCGAGATATTGCGCAAGATCGCAGGTGTGCTCGATGGAGCGGCCGAGCGCCTCGGTTCCGAACACTTTTAAGGTGAACCAGACTTTCAGCGCCTGAAAGCCGCGCGAGAGATCGGGGCCGTAATCGCAGGGCCAGAATTCGCCCGCCGCGAGGCCGCGCGCCGCCCGCGTCAGATAGGCGTTGGAGCTGACAAAAGTCTTTTTCTGCATTTCGCCGTCGCGGGTGAGCAGAAAACCCGCCGAATAGGGAACCTGGCCCCATTTGTGGAAATCGAAGGCGATCGAATTGGCGCGCTCCATGCCTTTGAGCCGCGGCGCGAGGCGGGGCGAGAAGGCGGCGAGCGCGCCGAAGGCGCCGTCGACATGGAGCCACATCCCCTCCGCCGCCGCGAGATCGGCCAGTTGGTCCAATGGGTCGAGCGCGCCGAGATTGACCGTGCCCGCCGTGCCGACCAGCAAAAAGGGCGTCGCGCCCTGCGCGCGATCCTCCGCGATCAGGGCGCGCAAAGCCGCGACCTGGACGGCGCCGTCAGGGCCGCAGGGCGCCCGGCGCAGATTTTTGGAGCCGATCCCGGCCATTTCCATCGCCTGGGCGATGCAGCCATGGGCGGCCTCGGACGTATAGGCGCGCAACGCCAGCGAAGGCGGCGCGCCGGAGCGCCGCGCTTCCTCGCCGAGCAAGGCGACGCGCGCGACCAGAACCGCGAGGAAATTGGCGATCGAAGTTCCGGTGACGAAAAGCCCGGCGGAAGTTTCGGGAAAGCCAAAAGCCTGGCGCATCCAAAGCGTGATCTGGCGCTCGACCTCGATCCCGATATGGTCGCGGCCGCCGCAATTGGCGTTGAGCCCTGCCGCCAGCATTTCCGCGACCATGCCGACCGGCGTCCCGGCGCCATGGACCCAGCCCATGAAGGCGGGATGGAGATTGCCGGTGGAAAAAGGCTTGATCGCCTCGTCGAAAATGCTGAGCGCCTCGCCGAGCGACGAGCCTTTTTTCGGCAGGTCGCTGATGAAGCGCGCGCGAATCTCGGGCGGCGCGGGGGTCCAGACCGGACGCTCCCGCACCGTTCTGATATGGTCGATCATGCCGTCCAGCGCGGCATGGGCCAGAGCGCGAAATTCTTCCCAGTCGCCAGGGTCGAGCTCTGAGCCCGCCGTCACAAGGGCTCCCTGGCAGGGTGGGCGGCGCGACGCCGCAGCATGTTCTGGAAGGCGGAAAAAATTTTTGTCATCTGCGGCGGCTTGTAGGGAAAGAGGTCTTGTCGATCGAGCGCATGGATGATCATCGCCGTACCGGCCTCGAAGATCAACAGGTCGCGGTCGTGGGTTTCGGCGCAATCGAGCAGGACGTAATCGAGCCCCGTGCGCCGCCGGATGGCCTCGAAAGCGCGTGCATGACGGGCGGCGAAATCCACGTCGAAATTCGCCATGAAACGTGCTTCTTCGGCGCGATGGGCCGGATTGTCCATCATTTCGGCGTTGAGATAATGGACCATCCAGCGCGGCGAAACCGCCATATGGACGGGATGAGGCGCGCCGTCGATCAGAACGATGCGATATTTGCGGAAAAGCCCGTCGGCGCCGCTGTAATCGACAAAGGGCGCGACGTAATGAGCCAAGCCTCGCGTTTCGGCGAGATAGGCATCAAGCTCCGTTCGGCTTTCGATCTTGCGCAGGCCGTCCCCGGCATGGGAGCCGGCCGGGCGGGCGATGAAGGGAAAGTCGAGCCCCTCGGCCGCGCCAAGCTGCGCCCGGTCGAGCCGCCGCACCGGCGGGACGAGGACGCCGGGCGCGTCCCGCATGAGCGTGGAAAAGCCGTCGCGGGTCAGGGCGGCGATTTTCTGCGGCGCATTGACCAGCGGTCGAGGCCAGAAGGGCGCCGCCGCCGCGAGCATTTGCAGGAGCGGCAGATTGGCGTCGGATTCGGCCACCGCGACAAAGGCGACGTCATGCTCGGGAAGGGCTTCCGGCAGCGGCCTTTCGGGCGTGAGATAAAGCGCGTCGAGGGCGATGTCGCTCTGTTCGAGCAGGAATTCGAGCGGCGTATTGGCCATGAAGTCGCCGGGCGCCATCAGGGCCAGCAGCCGCAGCGGCGCGGCGCCGGTCGGAGCGTGGGTGAAATGGCGCGCGCGGCGCAAGGCGTCGGCCTGAAGCGCGATGCGATTGGCGCTGCTGCCCAGAACCTGCTGGATCGTCGAGAGGTCGAGCCAGGCCGCCGCATCGGCGGCGTCGCGCTCGATCCGCGCGACAAGCTGCGACACCACCGGCGCGAAATCGCCGCCCTGCATGGCGTGGCGGGTGATCGCCGCCAATCCGATCAGAGGCGCCGAGGCGGTCGCCGCGCCGGAATTGGAAATCGAAAAATGCAAAACGCTCTCCCTCGCTTCGGCGCCCGTCATGGGCGCGCGTTCACCAAGAATTTCCATTTCGCGAACAGGGCGGAAAGATCGCCGGCGAGGGGGCTGAGCGCGCGTTGGAATGGCACGCCCGAGGCGCAAAGCGCGGCGATATCGCTGACCGTCGGCGCGCCGAGGCAGACGCGCAGGGCCTGATCCGCCCCGACCGTCACTGGCTGGCCAACGTGGAAAATGCGCGCGGCGCTGCCCCAGGCGCCGGAGGGCCACCGCAGGGCGCGCTGGAGCTCCGCCGCCTGATCGGCGGAAATTGGCGCGGCGTCGGAATGGCGCGCGGCGACGGAAACGATGGTCCGCGCCCAAACCGGGCCTTCGCCCGGCTCATCAAGGGCGTTCAGGCCAGCCTCTCGCGCGCGTTCGACCGCGAGCGCGCGGAAATCTTGCGCGATTTTCTCGCCGAGCGCCGGCGGAATGGCGTGAAAGGCTTCCATTTCCGCAAGCGCCGCCTCCCAGCGCAGGCCGAGGCCGATATTGGCGTGGCCGCCAAAACCTTCCGAGCCGCCGCGCATAGACGCCGGCCAGTCGTACAAGGCGGTTTGCGCGGCCAAACCTTCCGGCAGGCGGAAATGTTTGAGCCGCACGCGCAACGCCTCGGGCAGGAGCAGTGCGCCGCAGAAGGGCGGCCCACAGAAAAATTTGGAGCCCGTAATCGCGACCATAAAGCCGCAGCCGAGCAGATCGCCGATGTGCGACGGCGGCCCGCGCATCTGGCAGCAATCGGCCAGCACGAAAACCTTTTCCGGCGCGCGGGCGCGCAATTCCAGCGCGGCGGCGCGGGAAAAGCCGGAAAGCCCGGTCTTCGACACGTCGAGCAGATGGGCGATGACGGCGCGGCCTTTTGTCAGCGCGGCCTCCGCCTTGGCCAGAACCTCCGCGTCCACTTCGGCGCTTGAGCGCGCAAAACCGTCGGCGCCCCGGATTTCGACCGTCTCGACCGCGATGTCGTGATCTTCCCAGCCCGCGAGCCTGCGATGGAGGGCGCAAGACTGGAAATGCAGGCCGCCCGCCGCCAGCGCGACGCCGCGCCCGGTCTCCCGCGGTCCGACCACGATATTGGTGATGGGCCGGGCCGTCGCATCATCCGCGATCGCCAGCGCCAGGAATTCGGCGTCCGTGCCCGAGCCGGTCAGAACCGCTTCGCCCGCTCCGGCAAAAGCGGCGACGCGACGGCGGATGTCGTCGAACCAGGCGGCAAAGCCAAGCCGCTCGCGCGCATCGTCGGAATGCAGGCGCCGCCAGGCCGAGGCGGCGGCATGCCAGCCGCGCGGCGTGATGGCGGAAGCGGTCGATGAGGAAAAATATGTTTCATCCGGCGCGGGCCGCGCGGTCAGGCCGTAAAAATTGCGCCCGCTGACCGGATCGGCGGCGATGCGCTCATCGCCGCCGGAGAGCAGCGCGGCGGCAAGGCTCGCGTCGCGCCCGCGCCTCGGCTCGCCCGGCGCATTGGTCCTTGTCGCGGTGAGAAGCATTTTCGACCGTTCCGTCGCGACGCGCCGCGATGGATCGGCCGTCCGTCCCGTTCAGAAGAACGCTCCAGACTTGTGTCAGGCTGTCGGCTATGGCTTCCACTTGATCGAGCAGCCGATCGAGGGCGTCTGATCGGCCGGGATTTCATTGGTCGCCGCGATCACGCGCATGGATTCGAGCAATTCACGCCGCGCGCCGGGCGGCGGCGGATCCCTTCGGCCCTCGTCCAGGCGGCCGCGATATTTCAGCTTGCCGTCGGCGCCATAGCCAAAGAAATCCGGGGTGCAGACGGCGCCATAGGTCCGCGCGACCTGCTGCGATTCGTCGTGCAGATAGGGAAAGGGCAAAGCGTGCTGCCTGGCGAAATCCTTCATCTTGGGGAAGGAATCGTCGGGATAGGTCACGGCGTCGTTCGAACAGATCGCCGCGAAGCCAATTCCCTCGGACATCAGCGCGCGGGCGTCCTTGACCAGACGATCGACGATGGCGAGCACATAGGGGCAATGATTGCAGATGAAGACGACCACGGTTCCCTTCGGCCCGGCGATGTCGGTGAAGGAATAGGTCTTGCCGTCGACGCCCGGCAGGGAAAAAGCCGGCGCCTGAATATCCAGCACGATGTCGGTGGGACTGGCGGCCATCACGCGCTCCAAGGTTTGAGGGTTGGGCGAGACTGGCCGTTTCCGAATCGGGAATCAACCCATCGCGCCGCGAGGCTCCGTAGAGAACGTCGCGCGACTAATCGGAAAAGATGATTAAAAAATAAGTTTTAATCGGTTGGCCGCCAAGACCCGGCCCGTGTCACTGTAGCGCCAAGATTGAGGGCCTGTATGGAGTCGGGTCGTCGCGCCGCTTTTTTGGCCTCGCGCGACCAGCAATGAACCGGGCCGCTTTCGCCGGGCGCGACGATAAATGAAAAATCTCGGGAGGAGGAAGACCATGAATGAAATGTCGAAGGCTCAGGGAAAATGTCCCGTGGCGCACGGCGCCGTCACATCCGCCGGCGACGCCATAGATTGGTGGCCGAAGGCGCTCAATCTCGACATCCTTCATCAGCATGACGCCAAGACCAATCCCATGCCGAAGGGTTTCAACTACCGGGACGAGGTCAAGAAACTCGATTTCGCGGCGCTCAAGCAAGACCTTCACGCGCTGATGACCGACAGCCAGGACTGGTGGCCGGCGGATTGGGGCCATTATGGCGGGTTGATGATCCGCATGGCCTGGCATTCGGCGGGCACCTACCGCATCGCCGACGGGCGCGGCGGCGGCGGCAGGGGCAATCAGCGTTTCGCCCCGATCAATTCCTGGCCGGACAATGTCAATCTCGACAAGGCGCGCCGGCTGCTGTGGCCGATCAAGAAGAAATACGGCAACAAGTTGAGCTGGGCCGACCTGATCATCCTGGCCGGCAATATCGCCTATGAGTTGATGGGGTTCAAAACCTTCGGCTATGGCTTCGGCCGCGAGGACATCTGGCATCCGGACAAGGACACCTATTGGGGTTCGGAGAAGCAATGGCTGGCCCCGACGGGCAGCGACGGCAACCGCTATTCCGGCGAGCGCGACCTCGAGAACCCGCTGGCCGCGGTGATGATGGGCCTGATCTATGTGAACCCCGAAGGCGTGGACGGCAAGCCCGATCCGCTGAAGACCGCGCGCGACGTCCGCGAGACCTTCGCCCGCATGGCGATGAACGACGAGGAAACCGTGGCTTTGACCGCGGGCGGCCACACCGTCGGCAAGACCCACGGCAATGGCGACGCCGCCAGGCTCGGCCCGGTTCCGGAAGGCGCCGACGTCGAGGAACAGGGCCTGGGCTGGATGAACCATTCCAGCCGGAGCGTCGGCCGCAATACGATGTCCAGCGGTCTCGAAGGGGCCTGGACCACGCATCCGACCCGGTGGGACAATGGCTATTTCGACATGTTGCTCAACCATGAGTGGGAGCTGAAGAAAAGCCCCGCCGGCGCCTGGCAATGGGAGCCGATCGACATCAAGGAAGAGGACATGCCGGTCGATGTCGAGGATTCCTCGATCCGACATAAGCCGATGATGACCGACGCCGACATGGCGATGAAAATGGATCCGGAATATCGCAAGATTTCGGAGCGCTTCCACAAGGACCAGGCCGCCTTCTCCGATGCTTTTGCGCGGGCCTGGTTCAAGCTCACCCATCGCGACATGGGGCCCAAGGCGCGTTACATCGGCCCGGATGTGCCGAGCGAAGACCTGATCTGGCAGGACCCCGTTCCGGCCGGGCGCCGCGACTATGACGTGAACGCGGTCAAGGCCCGCATCGCCGCCAGCGGCCTGTCCGTCGCTGAAATGGTGACGACCGCCTGGGACAGCGCCCGCACCTTCCGCGGCTCCGACAAACGCGGCGGCGCCAATGGCGCGCGCATCCGCCTCAGCCCCCAGAAGGACTGGGACGGCAATGAGCCGGCGCGTCTCGCCAAGGTTCTGGCCGTGTTGGAGCCGATCGCCAAAGAAAGCGGCGCGAGCCTTGCCGACGTGATCGTGCTCGCCGGCAATGTCGGCGTGGAACAGGCGATCAAGGCCGCCGGATTCAACGTGGAGGCTCCCTTCGCGCCGGGCCGCGGCGACGCGAGCGAGGCCATGACCGACGCCGCGTCTTTCGCGGTGCTGGAGCCGCTCCATGACGGCTATCGCAACTGGCTGAAGAAGGATTATGTCGTCACGCCGGAAGAGATGCTGCTCGACCGCACCCAGTTGATGGGCCTGACCGCCGTCGAGATGACCTGCCTGATCGGCGGCATGCGCGCGCTTGGGGCCAATCATGGCGGCGCGAAGCATGGCGTCTTCACCGATCGTGAAGGCGTCCTGACCAATGACTTCTTCGTCAACCTGACCGACATGGCCAATAGCTGGGTTCCGGCGGGCGCCAACCTCTATGAGGTTCGCGACCGCACGACCGGCAAGGTCAAATGGACGGCGACCCGGGTCGATCTCGTCTTCGGGTCGAACTCGATTTTGCGCGCCTATGCGGAAGTCTATGCGCAGGACGACAACAAGGAGAAATTCGTTCGCGACTTCGTCGCCGCCTGGACCAAGGTGATGAACGCCGACCGCTTCGATCTCGCCTGACCGGCGCGGAAAATCCCGGATGAAGGGGGCGGCGTTTCAAGGCGGCTTGAAACGCCGCCCTTCCCTGTCGGAAAGGTCAAACTTTCGGACGGTCTGGCGCGTAGAACATGTGTCGGAACGCCAAAAAGGGGACACATCATGAAAAGCTTGGTCGCGGGGCTTCTTGTAGGTCTGTTGTGCGCGACCGCGAGCCGGGCGGAAATGAAGATCGGCGCCATGGCGCCGGATTTCACCCTTCAGGCGGCGGTCGGCGGCAAGACCTTTTCCTTCCATCTCGCCCAGGCGCTGAAAAAAGGCCCGGTCGTGCTTTATTTCTATCCCAAGTCGTTCACCCCCGGCTGCACCATCGAGGCGCATGAATTCGCCGAGAACGCCGCCAATTTCGCGGACGCCGGCGCGAGCCTGATCGGCGTCTCGAACGACACGATCGCAACCCAGATCGATTTTTCGTCGCGCGAATGCCGCGACAAATTCCCGGTCGGCGCCGACGCCGACGGCAAGGTCATTCGCGCCTATGATTCGCAAATGCTGAAGCTCGGCGGTTTGGGGCCGGCGATGGCGAATCGCGTTTCCTATGTGATCGCGCCGGACGGCCGGATTCTTTATGTTTATGTCGATTCCTCGCCTTATAAACATATCACCAACACCCTGGCCGTCGTGCGCAAGTGGCGGGCGGATCATCCGCTCTGAACGCCTCGGTCCGCTCCACCGATCAGACCGCAAAAGCCATGCGCGGCCCGGATCGAGGGCTGACGCCTGCCGCGTCCTGGTCTATGGATCAGCGCGAAACACAAGAACGAAGGTTGATAACGGAGACCTGGGCCAATGACCGGAGATGTGGCGGCCGTCGAGGCCAGCGATTTCGCGATGCGCAACTGGAAGGCGAAGGACGCCGGCCCGGTTCGGATCGGCTCGCCCGCGCATCTGCGCATGTTCGCGCAAATGCTGCTCGACACCCATAATCCGTACAAACCGGCAGTGATCGAATGGCCGAAACTCGCGCCGGACGCCCTGGCGCGGGTCACCTCGCTGCCGATCTGGGACATCGCCGTCCAGACCGAGGGCCGCGCCTCGATCCGGGTCAAGAGCTTCGCCGCCACCGTGACCGAGCCCCTGCTGCGGCAAGCTTTGGAGATGGACGCGGGCGAAGAGGAGCGCCACAAGGTCGTCCTGTCCAAACTGGTCGAGGCCTATGGGATCAAGCTCGCCCCCGAGCCCGATTACGCTGCGCCCAAGGACGCGCTCTGGGCGTGGCTCGTGACCGGTTACAGCGAATGCATCGACAGTTTCTTCGCCTTCGGCCTGTTCGAAACCGCGCGCCGCTCGGGCTTTTTCCCCGACGAGCTGGTCGAGACCTTCGAGCCGGTGATCCAGGAGGAGGCGCGCCATATCCTGTTCTTCGTCAACTGGGTCGCGTGGCGGCGGCGCAACCTGCCGCTCCTGAAACGCCTGTCGTTCCGGCTGACCGAAATCGCGGTCTGGATGTTCCTGATATATGAGCGGATCGGCATCGCGCGCGGCTTGGACACCGGCGGCGAAATGCAGGACGCCAATTTCGCCATGCAGGGATCGAGCGCGATCGGCGTGGACCTGTCGCTGGCGGAGCTGATCGATCTCTGTCTCGCCGAGAACGACCGCCGCATGGCTGGCTATGACCAGAGGCTGCTCCGGCCGAGGCTGGCTCCGACGCTCGCGCGATTCGCCCGGCGTTTCATCAAGCCGTGAAGCGGCGCGGCCCGGCAAGGCGCGAAACCTTCCGCGGCCGCCCGGCGCCCCGCGGCTCTCGAACGACGATTCGAACCGACACGGCCAGCCTCGCTGGCGCCGAAGGATTTAGCGCCGCGGGGTATTTTCATTTTGTCGCATTCGAATATGATGGTGCGTAAATATAAGCTTGAGCTTAGCCTTGAGCGCGGCCTGCTGGGCTGGCCGCGGGGCGATGGCCGAGACTTGTCGGCAAAACCATGTCGGCACAACAACGGAGGAAACTAGGTGGTTGATCTTATTGAACCTCATGGATCGAAAGAGCTTCACCCGCTCTTCGTCGCCGACTCGAACGAGAACGAGAAGCTGCGGCAAGAGGCGGAAAGCCTGCCGTCGATCATCGTCACCTCCGCCGCCGCCGCCAACGCGGTCATGCTGGGCGCCGGCTATTTCAACCCTCTGACCGGTTATATGAACAAGGCGGACGCTCTCTCCGTCGCCCGCGACATGAAGACCACCAAGGGGCTGTTCTGGCCGGTTCCCGTCCTCAACCTGCTCAAGGACGCCTCGGCCGTGAAGGCGGGCAGCCGGATCGCGCTGCGCGACCCCAATGTCCCGGGCAACCCCGTTCTGGCCGTGATGGACATCGAGGCCGTCGAGACGCTCAGCGACGAAGAGGCCGCCCTGATCATCGAAAAGGTCTACCGCACCTCGGACCCCAAGCATCCGGGCGTCGCCGCCTTCGAGGCGCAAGGCCGCGCGGTCGTCTCCGGCCCGATCAAGGTTCTGAATTTCAGCTATTTCCAGACCGAATTCCCCGACACGTTCCGCACCGCGGTCGAAATCCGCAACGAAATCAAGGAACGCGGCTGGAAAAAGGTCGTCGCCTTCCAGACCCGCAACCCGATGCACCGCGCCCATGAGGAACTGTGCCGGATGGCGATGGAGCGCCTCGGCGCCGACGGCCTGGTCATCCACATGCTGCTCGGCAAGCTCAAGGCGGGCGACATTCCCGCCCCCGTGCGCGACGCCGCGATCCGCAAGATGGTCGAAGTCTATTTCCCGCCGAACACGGTGATGGTGACGGGCTATGGCTTCGACATGCTCTATGCCGGCCCGCGCGAGGCGCTGCTGCATGCGGTCTTCCGCCAGAACATGGGCGCGTCCTATCTCATCGTCGGCCGCGACCACGCCGGCGTCGGCGATTATTACGGGCCGTTCGACGCCCAGACGATTTTCGACGACGTGCCGTTGGGAAGCCTGAAGATCGACATCTTCCGCGCCGACAACACCGCCTATTCGAAAAAACTGAAAAAGGTGGTGATGATGTGCGAGGCGCCCGACCACACCAAGGAAGACTTCATCGCCCTGTCGGGCACCAAGGTGCGCGAAATGCTCGGCCAGGGCATGGCCCCGCCGCCGGAATTCTCGCGCGCCGAAGTGGCCGAAATCCTGATCGGCTATTATCATGAGCTGGACAGCCACGCCAAATGACGCTTGAGCGGCGGCGAGTCCCGCCGACCCGACTTTAAAAAGCCGGCGCCTGGATTTTTTCAAAATCCGGGCGCTTCTTATTTCGAGAAAGCGCGCGATCCGCGACAGGAGCGTGAAAAATGACCACGGCCCATCGTTACTGGGTCCGCTCGCCCGACGGGCGCGTCGCCTATGGCTTCGAGCGCGAACAGGCCGCCATTGCGGTGGCGTTCGAATATGGGGTCGGCGCGGCGGTCGTCGACACCCTGGCCCAGGCCTATATGCCGCTGCTGCAAATCGTCGAGCGCAGCGACGGCGAATTGCGCCTCGCGCTCGGGCCCGTCGGCGGCTGGGACACTGGCCGATTCGGCCTCGACCGCGACCTGATCGAAGCGATCAAGAAGGGCCGCGTGGAGATCGTTCACGCATTTCTCGCCAAGGGCGCTTCGGCGAACGCCGTTGACGACCGGGGCGGACGCGCCCTGCATTGGGCGGCGTCGCGCGGCGATGCGAGCGTCGTCGAGCTGCTGCTGAACCAGGGCGCCGACATCGCCGCGCTCGACGCCTCGGGCCGCTCGCCGCTCGCGGTGGCCGAGGCGCGCGGCAAAAAAGACATCGCGGATCTGCTGCGCAGCCGCGGCGCGCGTTGAACGAATCGTCCGGCGCCCGATTGCGTCAGATTCTGCTTGCCTGTTATTCGTCCGACTTTATTCTGCGCGGGCTGTCGCGACCGACGAGGACAGGCTCCGTTTGTGAACTTCGTCCTTTTAGAATAACTCTAGACTGCCCGCACAGGTCTCGAACCGCCGAGACCAAGTCTTCATTGATGAATATTTTTTGATGATTTGATCGGCATTCAGAAACAATTGGCGACGGGTCGCGAGGAATCAAGCCTCTTTGCGGCATTTACTGAAACGCCGCCCGCGCCAACGATCCAAAAACGTGAGCCCGGCATATATTCCAATATTGTAATATCCTGCCCCCGTGATATAAGCGACGCCGCGATGCGCGGTCTGGGCTTCTGCGAGGCCTGGTGGGCGCGCCCGCGCGATTTAACCATATGAAGCGCCAAGCCTAATTCAGTTGGGAGGACAACGATGCCGACTTTTGTACACACGGACAAGTGTGACGGCTGCAAAGGGGGACAGGTCACTGCGTGCATGTATATCTGCCCGAATGACCTGATGAAGCTCGACACAGTACGCATGAAGGCGTTCAACCAGGAGCCGGATCAGTGCTGGGAATGCCAGTGCTGCGTCAAGGCTTGCCCGCAGCAGGCCATCGAGGTCCGCGCCTTCCAGGATTGGGTTCCGATGGGCGGCGCCGCGATCCCGCTGCGCACCGACAACGCCATCATGTGGACCATCAAGTTCCGCGACGGCGAGATCAAGCGCTTCAAGTTCCCGGTTCGCACCACCCCGGTCAGCTCGATCGACCCCTACGGCAACAAGCCGGCCCCGGGCGACATCAACGACCATCGCTTCTTCACCGAAGAAGGCAAGGAACTGCCGCGCATCTCGTGATGCACGGCCGCTGATATCCGTCAAACAAGAACATCAATCGACTTGAGCGCGTGGGCCCGGCTGCATGTTGCCGGGAGTCGCGTTACGGGAGTTTAGTGAAAAATGAGCGAACCGAGCTTTGGCAATCCCGAGATCGTTGAGATCGAAACCGACATCCTCCTCGTCGGCGGCGGCATGGCCGCTTGCGGCGCCGCCTATGAGGCTAAGCGCTGGGCCGGCGACAAGGTGAAGATCACCCTGGTCGACAAGGCCGCCATGGACCGCTCCGGCGCGGTCGCGATGGGCCTTTCGGCGATCAACACCTACCTCGGCCAGAACACCCCGGAAGACTATTGCCGTTACGTTTCGGCCGACCTTATGGGCATCACCCGCGACGACCTGGTCTATGACGTCGGCCGTCACGTCGACGATTCGGTGCACCTGTTCGAAGAATGGGGCCTGCCGATCTGGAAGGAAATGGAAGGCGGCCGCGTCGACGGCGCGAGCTGGCAGAAGGCCGGCGGCCTGTCCCTCAAGGACGGCGGCAAGCCGGTGCGTTCCGGCAAATGGCAGATCATGATCAACGGCGAAGGCTACAAGCCGATCGTCGCCGAAGCCGCCAAGAAGGCCCTCGGGATGGAGAACATCTACGAGCGCGTCTTCATCGTGAAGTACCTGCTCGACGCCAACAACCCCAACCAGGTCGCGGGCGCGGTCGGCTTCTCGGTTCGCGAGCACAAGCTCTATGTCTTCAAGGCCAAGGCGATCCTCAACGTCGCCGGCGGCGCGGTGAACGTGTTCCGTCCCCGCACCACGGGTGAAGGCATGGGCCGCGTGTGGTATCCGGTGTGGAACGCCGGCTCGACCTACGCCATGGCGGCGGAAGTCGGCGCCGAGCTGACCATGATGGAAAACCGCTTCGTCCCGACCCGCTTCAAGGACGGCTACGGCCCGGTCGGCGCCTGGTTCCTGCTGTTCAAGTCCAAGGCGACCAACGCCTTCGGCGAGGACTATGTGGTCAAGAACGCGGACATGCTCACCGCCTTCGCGCCTTACGACAAGGCGGTCGTGGTGCCGTCCTGCCTGCGCAACCATGCGATGCTCAAGGAAATGAAGGATGGTCGCGGCCCGATCCTGATGGATACGCCCACCGCGATGAAGAAGCTCGCCGAGACGCTCACGCCGAAGGAAGTCAAGCACCTCGAAGCCGAGGCCTGGGAAGACTTCCTCGACATGTGCATCGGCCAGGCCGGCGTTTGGGCGGGTCTGAACATCCGTCCGGAACAGCAGGTTTCCGAACTCATGCCGACCGAGCCCTATCTGCTCGGCTCGCATTCCGGCTGCTGCGGCATCTGGGTGTCGGGTCCGTCGGACATCGCGCCGCCGGAATGGCAGTGGGGCTACAACCGCATGACCACGGTCAAGGGCCTGTTCACCGCCGGCGACGGCGTCGGCGCCTCGGGCCACAAGTTCTCGTCGGGTTCGCATGCTGAAGGCCGCATCGCCGGCAAGAACATGGTCAAGTTCTGCCTCGACAACGCCGACTTCAAGCCGTCGCTCAAGGGCGATATCAAGGCGATCACGGAAGAGATCTATCGTCCTGTGCGCAACTACTTCGAGCACAAGGACAAGACGACCGCCGAGGACATCAATCCGTTCTACATCACGCCGCGCATGTTCCAGATGCGTCTGCAGAAGATCATGGACGAATACGTCGCCGGTGTGGCCACCTACTACCAGACCAATGGCGAAATGCTGAAAAGGGCGACGCATTACCTCACGATGCTGAAAGAAGACAGCGTCAATATGCGCGCCAAGGATCTGCATGAGCTGATGCGCGCCTGGGAAAACTACCATCGTCTGTGGACTGGCGAGGCGCATATGCGCCACATCCAGTTCCGCGAAGAAACCCGCTATCCGGGCTTCTATTATCGCGCCGATTATCCCAATCTCGACGACGCCAACTGGAAGGTGTTCGTCAACTCGCGCTTCGACCCCGAGACCAAGACCTGGGCCCTCAAGAAGGTTCCGCACAAGGATCTTGTTCCGAAGGTCTATGGCGCCGCCAAGCACTAATGCACTATATGTTCGGGGCCGGTTCAGCCGGCCCCGAATTTTTTAATCGGGCTTAGGATTGTCGCCGAAATTGCGCCACGTTTCGTGTGGCAATATCTACGCCTTAGAGTTTCGGTCCGGCTCAACACTAGAACAAGAATATACCCAGGCTGGCCCGTGACGTTATAACTGGGGGGCACCGTTATGAAAGTCGTCAGTTTTCTGCAAGCCGAACAACAAAAGCTCACCACCTGCGCGCCCGAGGAAACGATTGAATCCGTCGCGAAGCGATTGAGCGCCCTCAATATCGGCGCCCTGCCGGTGTGCGGCCTTAACAGCGCACTGGTCGGCGTGATTTCCGAACGCGACGTGGTGCGCGGCATGGCCAAGGATGGCTGCAAGCTCGCCGAGCGCCGCGTCCGCGACCTGATGACCCGTGAAGTGGTCTGCTGCGACGAGAACACGAGCATGGCCGAGGCTGAAAAGCTGATGTATCAGAGACGCGTGCGCCACCTGCCGGTCATCGAAGCCGGAAGAGTGGTCGGCCTTCTGTCGATTCGCGACGTGATGGCCTGGCGCATTCAGGAAACGAAAACCGAACTGAACGTCTTGCGCGACATCGCGATCGTCGCGCGCTGATCGTGACGGTTCACGCGCCGTTTCGGCGCGTCTATGATGGCTTGAGCTGTCTTCGCTGGAACGCGTTTGGCGAACCAATGTTCGTCGAGCGCGTTTTGGCGTTATGTCGGACCGATGCGATCTTCCGAACGGCGCGGCGCGCCGTCGAACAAAACCGAGTATGAGGAAAAAAGTGCCGAATAAACCTGACGACGACGAATTGACCCAGAACGCGGTGGACACCGATCGCGAATATCGGGAAGAGGAAGAGCGACGCCGGCAGGCGGAGACCGACCTGGACGTTCCGATCGTGTCGGCCATCCGCGGCGCCGCGGGCACCCCGGTCGTGCCTGTCCGCCTGACCGGTTCGAACTCTTTCTGCTTCAATTGTCACCCCGGCGTGTCCTGCTTCAACGAATGTTGCCATGACACGGACATCACGCTGACGCCCTACGATCTCATCCGCATCGGGCGCGCGGTCGGCATGTCTTCCGGCGAGGCCGGCCACATGTTCGGGACCGAGGCCGTGCATGACGCCTCCGGCATGCCGATTCTCAAATTGAAACGTGTCGACACGGGCGACGAAAGACGGCCCTGCGTCTTCCTCGATCCCGAAAAGGGCTGCTCGATCTATGCCGACCGCCCTGCCGCCTGCCGCTATTACCCGCTCGGCCTCGCTTCGGTGAAGATGAAGGGCCATGACGCGCCGGAGGATTTCTATTTCCTCGTCAAGGAGCCGCACTGCAAGGGACATGAGGAAAACCGCGAGCAGACCGTCGCCGAATTCCGCGCCGATCAGGGCGTCGAAATCTATGACGAGCGCAATCGCAGCTGGATTCATATCCTGATGAAGCTCGCGTCATGGAAGACCCTCGGTGGCCCCTTCGGCAAGGAGACGGACGAGCGCACCAAGAAGATGTTCTTCATGGCGACCACCGATCTCGACGCGTTCCGGAAATTCGTTTTCGGCACCACATTCCTGCAGCGCTATGCGATCGATCCCGAAATGCATCAGAAGCTTCAGGAAGACGACGAGACCCTGCTGCTCCTCGCGCTCGACTGGATGCGCACCATCCTGTTCGCCGAGGAGACTCTGCCGTTGCGCGAGGAAGTGCTGCACGAATCGATCGCCAAGGCGCGCGCGGGCCTCGGGGGAACCTGACAGGCCCCTCACCCCTGCCCCTCTCCCGCCAGGGGAGAGGGGCATTTTGCCTTCATGCCACAGGAACCCATCGTTGATTTTTTTCACTTCGGATACGCATTTCGGCCATCAGTTCGCGCTGACCAAGCGCAAGCGCCCCTTTCCTTCGGTGCAGGCGATGGACGAACATTTGGTCGCGCGCTGGAACGAGACCGTGGGCGTGAATGACGAAGTCTATCATCTTGGCGACGTGGCTCACCTCGAATATGGCGGCCTGGGCGAAACATTGGCGCGGCTCAACGGGCGCCTGCATCTCATTCTTGGCAATAACGACCGCCGCGAGGCGATGGAGGCGACCGGCCGGTGGGAAACCATCGCCGACATGCGCGAGTTGACCATTGCCGACCAGCGCATCTTCCTCTGCCATTACCCGTTGCGCGAATGGCCCAACGCCTGGCGCGGCGCCTGGCATCTGTTCGGCCATGTCCATGGCAAATACGACAAGGACCCGCACGGCCTGAGCATGGATGTCGGAGTCGACAGCCATGGCTATGCGCCGGTTTCCCTCGAAGCGATCACCCAAGGCCTTCGGCGCGCCGCCGCCGCCTGATATTCCGCCATTGAACTTTTTCTCCTTCCGGCGCGTATTCCGATTGCGCGCTTTGCGCAACCGGCGGAAAATTTCGCGCAAGATGGGGAGACGAAATGTCGACGGATTTCATGCTCAACTCGGGCGCGGCTTTGTCCGGCGCCGACCAGCAGGTTGTGGCCGAGGACGGTCTGGCCGATTTCGAATTCGAACTCAGTTGGGACGGCCCCGACGCGCGCCACATCGACAGGCGCCGCGCCTTTGGCGTGAACATGTGGCGCGATTTCTTCCCGCCGGGACTCGACGCCGCCCTTCTCGGCAAGGCGGTCGGGGAGGCGGCGACCCTCGATTTCGGCCCGGGAGCTTTGGTGGAGGATCGCCGCCCGGCGCAGGTTCGTGAAATTCCGCTGGCGTCCTTTGACGGCTCCTCCGCCGGTCTCGCCGATCCGCGTCCGGCGCGTGGCCGCATCCTGCCGCAGGGCGTCTTGCACAAGGCCGGGATTGGGGGCGTCCACAGCGGCAATCGACGGCCTTTCCGTGTGCTCGACGTCGGCGCGGAAACTTTTGTCGCCGACCTCAATCACCCGCTGGCGGGAGCAAGGCTGCGCCTGTCCGCGAAAGTGCTCGGCGCGCGCAAAAAACGCGCGGAGGTCGGAGGCCGCAGCCGGGATTTCATCGCCGAACTGACCGACGGTCCCGGAATTCAGGCGCGGGCCGGCGGCGCGCCGACCGATTTTTTCGCCGATGGCTGGTCGGCGCGCGCGCTCGAAGACGACGATGCGGTTTTTTACGCGGTCCCGCGCATGGTCGTTCACCTCGACCGGCGCGCCCTGGAGACGATTCGCGATCTTTACGCCGATCTGCTGCCCGCCAAGGGCGCTGTTCTCGATCTGATGAGCAGCGTCGAATCCCATTTGCCGTCCGGGCGGTCTTTCGAACGGGTCGCCGGCCTCGGCCTCAACCGCGAGGAACTCGATAACAACGGCGCGCTGACCGAACGCATCGTCCAGGATCTCAACGCCACGCCGCAGCTGCCCTTCGCCGACGCAAGTTTCGACGCTGCCGTGTGCACGGTCTCGATCGAATATCTGACCCAGCCGGTCGAAGTGGTTCAGGAAGTCGCCCGCGTGTTAAAACCCGGCGCGCCTTTCATTGTGACTTTCTCGAACCGCTGGTTTCCGCCCAAGGCGATCCGGGTCTGGAAAGACATCCATCCGTGGGAGCGGCTCGGCTATGTCATGGAGCTGTTTCTGCGCAGCGGCGCCTTTGCCGACCTGCACACGTTCAGCCTGATGGGCGACCCCCGGCCGGTGGACGACGCGCATATTCGCGAAACGGATCTTTCCGACCCGGTTTTCGCGGTCTGGGGAAAACGGAAAGGCTGACGGGGCGCGAAATCGCGGCGCAGGGCCCGCGAAAAAAATTTGACGTGAGAATCTGCGCCGAAAGCGGCAGCAGTCTCACGCCATGAAATAAACTTCCGCGCGAAACGCGCGGAATGAGCGTCACTTTTTCTTCGCCATGCCTTCCAGCTTTTCCGACCGGATGGTGTTGCGTTGGAGCGCGGCGTCTTTTTCTCCGTCCATGCCGAAAGCCACCGCCATCAGCTGGGAATAAAAGACGACCGGAATGTGGTAATTCGTGCCGAACTTCTCGTTGATCAGCGGCTGGTACATTTCGACATTGGTCTGGCACAGCGGACAGGGCGTCGAAATGACGTCGGCGCCTTGTTGCGCGGCCTCTTCGACAATCGCCTTCATCAGGTGCAGGGTGCGCTCGGGGCTCATCACCGCCACCGAACCGCCGCAACAGGAGGTCTTGTGCTTGAACGGCACCGCCTCGGCGCCGCAGGCCGTGGTGAACTCGTCGAGGAAGGTCGGATCGTCGTAGCAATCGTAATCGCCGCCGGCTTCCGTGCCGGCGAAGGGACGCACCGTCTGGCACCCGACATAGCCGGCGACCTTGAGGCCCTTGAGCGGATTGGTCACGCGCTTTTCGATGGCTTCGACGCCGACGTCATTGACCAGCACTTCGCAGGCATGGCGCACGTTGAGGTCGCCGTCATAGCTCATTCCGGCCTCGGCGAGTGCCTCGTTGACCGCCGCCTTTTTCTTCACGTCGGCCTTGATCTTTTCATTGCCGCCATGGGTGTTCAGATAGCACGCGGCGCAGCCGGTGATGACGTCCTGCGCGCCACGTTTGCGCGCCTGGGCGAGATTACGGCCGGTCAAGGCAAGATTGGGCAACTGGCCGCCGCCGATATGGCCGATCGAGGCGCCGCAGCAATTCCAGTCCTCGATGTCCTCCATCGCGATTCCGACTTCCGGCATGACGGCGCGCAAGGATTCGTCGAGATGTTTCCCGCTGCCCTGCGAGGAGCAGCCGGGATAATAGGTCATGGTCTTTTTCTCGGTCATGTCCGATCCTCAAGCCGCTTGGCGCATATTCCCGAAAAGTGGTTCCGGTTTTCGGAAAAGGAATATGCGCAAAATCAATTTCGTTGCTCGATTTCCCGCGCCTTGGCGAGAATCGCTTTCAGCCCCTTGCGCCCCTTGGTCATATGCGGCAGGCCGATATGCATGCGGCCCGTCTTGACCATGCCAATCGCAGTCTTGAGGTTGGCCATGGCGCGCTTGAAGCCCTCGCCGAAACCGAGCGAGAAGAAATAGCGCATGGTGACGAGCCGCTCGTCGGTCCGCCCGAAAGTCGCCGCCGACCACCAGAAGGATTTGGAGAAATTGTTGTTCTCGTGCGCCCCCTTAGCATAGCCGAATTCGGCCGACTTCGCAGCAAGGTCCTGTAAAATATACGTGACCGGCACGCCGCGCGGGCAGCGCACGACGCAACGATAGCAGCTCGTGCAGTTCCACTGGGTGTTGGCGGAGAGCACCTCCTCTTTCATCCCGGCGCGGATCATCATGAACAATTTGCGCGGACCGTAGTCCATCTGGACGCCGATCGGGCAGGAGCCCGAGCAGGCGCCGCATTGCATGCACAGGTTGAGCTTGTCGCCGCCGTTGACATTGTCGCGAACCCATCGGGCGAAGGACAGGTCATATTTCTTGGCGGCGGCCGGAGCGGGCGTCGACATCCTAGAACCCCTTCATCGGATTGGGCGGCAGGTCGCCAATCAGTTTGGCGAAAGCGTCGAGAACCGTCGGCGCGCGACAGGAATCGGCGATCGACATTTCCTCGAAGCTGATGCGCTCCTGTTCGAGCGCCAGGCTCTTCAGCGTCTCGCCGACCTTGCTCAGGCGCTCCTTGGCCAGGGCCGAGCCCTTGACGAAATGACACTGATAGTCGTCGCCCGACTTGCAGCCCATCAGCATGATGCCGTCATAGCCCTTCTGCAACGCGGTTGAAACCCATTGCAGCGTGACCGAACCGAGGCAGCGCACCGGGACGATGCGGACGAAGGGCGACCAATGCGTCCGGGCGATGCCGGCCATGTCGATCGCCGGATAGGCGTCGTTCTCGCAGGCGAGCACGAGGATGCGAGGCTTTTCCGAGAATTCGTCGGGAATCTCGTTGGCCTCGATCATGTCGTTGACCATCTGCGGATTGTAATTGTCGAAGGTGATGGTCTGGACCGGACAGGCGCCCATGCAGGTGCCGCAGCGGCGGCAACGGGCGAAATTGACCACCGGACGGCCCTGCTCGTCCTCGTCGATGGCGCCGAACGGGCATTCCACCGTGCAACGGCGGCACTTGGTGCATTTATCGTGGCCGATCTTCGGGAAAGTCAGATCGCCGACGCGCGGATGAACCGACGAGCCGACGCCGCCGCTTTCGAGCGCCTGGATCGCCTTGAGCACGGCGCCGGTGGCGTCCTCCGCGCTTTCCGCCATGTCCATCGGACGGCGAACCGGGCCGGCGGTATAGATGCCGGTGCGGCGCGTCTCATAGGGGAAGCAGATGTAATGGCTGTCGGAGAAGCCGTCGGCCAAGATCGGAATATGCGGGCCCTGACGATATTGCAGATTGAGGAGGGGGCCGCCGGGCGGAACGCCCTTGTCGATGTGGGGCCAAGGGGCGGGAATGGCCGAGCCTTCGCCCTTGGAATAGCCGGCCACCTGGATCGGCGCGACGGGATTGATGTCGTCGGTGAGTTGCGCCTTGTCCTTTTCAGGATCGGCGGCGGCCGGGGCGTCGACATTGGTGGAGTTCGGGACCATGCCGGTCGCGAGAACGATCAGGTCGAGCCCGCCGAGCGGGACTTCCTGGCCAAGCATCTCGTCGGAATAGGACACGGTCATGGTCTTGCCATCGACCGAGGTCGCCTTGCCCTTCATGAAGATGACGCCGTTGCGCTGGGCCTCGCGATAGAATTCCTCGGCCGTTCCCGGCGTGCGCAATTCTTCGTAGACGATATAGGCCATCGCGTCCTGGTCGGCCTTGACCACCTGCAGCGCCTGCTTGAGCGAGGCGGTGCAGCAGACCGACGAACAATAAGGCAGGTGGTTGGGATCGCGGCTGCCGGCGCATTGCACGAAGGCGATATTTTTGACCGGCGCGCCGTTGGACGGCCGGGTCGGCGCGCCCTTGGCCAGCATGGCCTCGAATTCGACGCCGGTGACGACGTCGGGCGAGGCGCCATAGCCGAGATGGGTGAGCTTGGTCGCGTCATAGGGACGCCAGCCGGTGGCGACGACAATGGCGCCGACCTTTTCGGTCGCTTCCTGGCCGCCATGCGAAATGACGACTTCGAAGGCGCCGGGCTGGCCGGAGGTCTTGGCGACGGTGGCGTTGGTGAGGATGCGGATGCGGCCGTTCGCCCTGACCTTGGCGATCATCTTCTCGATGTCATTGGCGTAAAGGTCGCGATAGGGCGGCGCATGCGGGGCGCGCATCGACCATTTGCTCGACCAGCCGCCCAGAGAATCGGTCTTTTCCACCAAAAGGGCGTCATAACCGGACAGCGCCGCTTCGAGCGCCGCGTTAAGGCCGGTGACGCCGCCGCCGACCACCAGAATGGTCCGCGAAACCTCGCCGAGCGCGGCGGGGGTGGGCTGTTCGGTCTTGCCGAGCTGCGCCGCGGCCATGCGGATGGCGTCGGCGGCGAGCATTTCGGTGTCTTCTTCATGCGCCGGTTGCGACCAGGCGACCTGTTCGCGCAGATTGGCGCGCACCACCGGCGTCCCGTCGAAGCGGAATTTGTCCGCCATGACGCGCGGCGAGCAGGCGCCGACCACCATGCGGTTGACCACGCCGTCGGCCACGTCCTTCTGCATCGACGTCACGCTTTCCGACGAGCAGAGGGCGTCGCTCACGACGCAATGCCCGATGCGGAATTCGTTCTTGCCGATCTTTTCGAGCGCGCCTACGTCCACGGCGTCAGCAATGCCGCAGCCTTTGCAAAGATAGACGCCCGGTTTTTTCTCGGACACGCTTCCATCTCCCATGTCACGCGCCGTTCATTCCGACGCACTCATTCCCGGCCAAATTCGCGGCCAGCCGATTATCGAAGCGCCGCCCGTCTGGTGACGGCAAGCGCGGCGCTTCAGTTTAGTTTCGCGGCGCCTCAGGCGTTCCTGACCGCCTGAATGGCTTTCAGCGCGGCGGCCGTCGCCGACTGCACCGACATCGACACATCGAGCGGGCCGGAGGCGACGCCGGCCGAGAACATGCCCTCGCCATCGCCTTCGACCGGCACGAGGAAGCCATATTCGTCGGCGACGAGGCCCATCGTCGGGCGGTAGCCCGCGACGGCGCTCGGCTGCATGCCGGTCGCCAGAACCACGAGATCATAGGGCTCGGCGTAGATTTCGCGGTCGATCGTGCGCTCGCCGTGGAGCAACGGCCGGCCGTCCTCGCCGACGCGGATATGGGCCGGCTTGGACTTGATGAATTTCACCTGCGGGTCGGCGCGCACGCGGTCGTAAAAGGCTTCGAGCTTATCGTGGGCGCGAATGTCGATGTAATAGATATGGACTTCCGCGTCCGGATATTGCTCACGCACATAGGCCGCGTGCTTGAGCGAGCCCAGGCAGCAGATCCGAGAGCAATAAGGCAGGTGGTTGAGGTCGCGCGACCCGGCGCACTGGATCAGCGCCACCTTTTTCGCCGGCTCGCCGTTCGACGGGCGCAGGATCTTGCCGTGGGTCGGGCCGTCATGCGCGGCCAGACGCTCCATTTCGACATTGGTGATGATGTCGCGGCTGTGGACGTAGCTGTAGGCGTCGAGTTTCTTGGGATCGTAGGGCTGCCAGCCGGTCGCCCAGACCACGGCGCCGACATGGAGATCGAAGGTCTCGCCCTTGTCGTCGGGATCGAGCGCGCCATAGGCGCAAGCGGCCTTGAGCTTTTCGCCTTCGCCGGCGGCGATCGCCTCGGGGGCGATGACATAGCGCATCGGGAAAGCGTGCTCGTGCGGCAGATAGGCGGCCTTGATCTTGTCGAGACCGTAATTGAAAGGATTGTCCACCATCGTCTCGGTGGCGTTGGCGCAGGCGCCGCAGGCGGTGCAGCGCTCGTTGACGAAACGCGGATGGCGCTGGACCGAGACTTTATAATCGCCGCGCGCGCCGGAAATCCCCTGAACCTCGCACATGGTCATCATGCGGATGCGCGGATTCTTGCGGATGCGCTGGTAATTGATCTCCAGGCCGCAAGTGGGATGGCAGAGCTTCGGGAAATAGCGGTTGAACTTCGTCACGCGGCCGCCAAGAGTGGCCTCGCGCTCAATCAAGATGACGTCTTGTCCAGCTTCCGCCGCTTCCACGGCCGCCGTGACGCCGGCAATTCCGCCGCCGACGACGAGAATCGTTTGACTCGCCGGACCGGCGCCATTCTGACCCGCCGCCATTCCATTTCCTCCCTGCCGGCCTGTTCCTGCTATCATCCCCGTCGCTGGCCAGCGGTTCGCTTGTCGTTGAACGACGGAGAGCAACGGCCGCGCTTCGCCTTTTCGCCCATCGGGGAACGGCGGACGCGGGCGCCCTGCCGCTTCTATACTTCAATGAATGCGAATATGTCTATCCTCCAATATAAAAAAAGCGACAAGCGAGGGAGCCGTTCATTGCGCGCCGCCAAGTCCCTGGCCTCTTGCAAAAAATCCGGCTTTTTGCCTATGAGGTCGCGACGCCCGCGCGGCGGTGGGCGAAGCTCGTCGCGGGCATCCCTCTTTCAAACCCGCCACCGCGCCTTCGACGGACGAGGACCATGACTCGCTCTTTCCGAATCGACCTCCGCCGCCTGCGCACGAGCCTGCTGATGTGGCTTTCGGCCCGGCATTGGAGGCGGCAAACCGTGTTTTTTGGCGGCGGACTGGCGGTCGGCGCCGCCGCGGTGGCGCTGGCCAAGGGCGCCGACGCGGCGCAATGGGCGCTCGAGCGGATTTTATCCTGGTGGCCGACCGCTCCGCTGGTGATCACGCCGCTCGGCTATGCTCTCGCGGCTTATGTGACCATGCGCTGGTTCAACGGCGCCCAGGGCTCCGGCATTCCCCAGATCATCGCCGCCAACGAACTCCCTTCCACGTCGAAGACCCGTAGCGACATGGTGTCGATGAAAGTGGCGATCGGCAAGGCCTTTCTCCTCATTTTCCTGCTGGTCTGCGGCGCCTCGATCGGGCGCGAAGGCCCAAGCGTCCAGATCGGCGCGGCGCTGATGCTCGTCGCCGGCCGGCTTGGCGGCATTCGCCGCGAGGGCGCGCTGCTGCTCGCCGGCGGCGCGGCGGGCGTCGCCGGGGCCTTCAACACGCCGCTCGCCGGCGTGGTTTTCGCCATCGAGGAACTCGGGCGCCGTTACGAGCAGCGCACCAACGGCACGGTGATTCTCGCCGTCCTGCTCGCCGGCGTCGCCTCGGTCATGCTCGCCGGGAATTACACTTATTTCGGCAAGTCGACCGCCAATCTCAGCGGCTGGCCGGACGTTCTCGCCGTGGTGGTCTGCGGCGTCGCCGGCGGGGCCCTGGGCGGCCTGTTCAGCCAGGCGCTGGTCTGGGGGATCGTCAGTCTTCCCCGCCTTTGGGGCGGCTGGACCGCCGGAAAGATCGCTCTTTTCGCGGGCGCCTGCGGGCTGATCGTGGGCGTCATCGGGCTGGCCACGGGAGGAGCGACTTTCGGGACAGGCTATTCCCAGGCGAAGGACATCATTCAGGGCGCCAGCCAACTGCCCTGGTCTTTCGGCCCTCTCAAACTGATCGTCACCCTGCTCTCCAGCATGTGCGGCATTCCCGGCGGATTGTTCGCTCCCTCGCTTTCGGCCGGCGCCGGCTTCGGGCATGCGCTCGAGCCTTTGTTGCCGATCGTCCCGCCCGCGACCGTCGCGCTGCTGGGCGTCGTCGGCTATTTTTCCGGGGTGGTGCAGTCGCCGCTGACGGCTTTCGTCATCGTCATGGAAATGACGGGCGACCACAACATGATGCTGCCCCTGATGGCGACGAGCCTCCTCGGCTACGCCGTGTCGCGGATGGTGTGCAAATATCCGATCTATCACGCCATCGCCCATTCCATGGTCGCGAAGGCCAGCGTGAGCGAGGGGTTGACCAGCCGGCGCGCCAGTTCGGACGACGAGGACGAATCCTCGGAAGAGCGCCGAGCGCTCATGTGACAAAATTGCAATATTTTGATATTGCGATATGAAATCGCATTCAGTCCAGGACGTCGCCCGCACCGGCAAGCGGCAACCTGGCGTTGGGGAGAACAGAGCCGTTGAGCAAACTGCCCTATGAAAATTTCAGCGCCCATGAATTCATCTTGCGCGACTGGCTGGCCCTGGACCGAACCGTTCTGGCGAACGAGCGCACCTTTCTCGCTTATGGGCGCACGTCATTGGGGCTGTTTCTCACCGGCGTGACCCTGATCAAGGTGTTCAAATCGGATTTCGCCATCGGAACGGGCTGGGTTTTCGTCTTCGTGGCCATTGGCGTCTTCATTTACGGTTTCCGCCGCTTCCGCAAGATGCAGAGCCATTACCGCGGGCTGTCGGCTCTCGAGGAGAAAATTCTTCCGGGGGAATTGGAACGGGAGTTCGCCATCGAGGCGGCGATGGAAAAAGAACGAGCGGAGGCGCCGTCGGCATAGGCTGAATTGCGCGCGGATGTCGCGGTCGCGGCGCCGCCTCAAAAAAATGGCCGGCCGTCGCGATTCCCGTTTGGCCCGCGACGCGGTAACGAATATGAAGTGAGCCAATCGAATCAAGGGACGGCGCGGCTATACCGGGCGCCGCGACGCCCTGTCGGGATTCCGACGACCAACAAACCGGCGGGAGGTTCGAATTTCAACCATGTCGCAGGCTGACGCAGCTTCCGCGCGCCGGTTCGGACCGGCGACGATCTTCCCCTTCCTGACCTGGGGCCCGCTGTTTTCCGGCGCGCAAATGCGGGCCGACCTTCTCGCCGGCGTGACTGGCGCGCTGGTCGTGCTGCCGCAGGGCGTCGCCTTCGCCACCATCGCCGGCATGCCGCCGCAATATGGCCTCTACGCCAGCATCGTCCCGACGATCATCGCCGCTTTGTTCGGCTCATCCCGCCATCTGGTGGCGGGGCCGAGCACCACGGCCTCGCTCGTGCTCTTCGCCTCGCTCTCCGCCTTCGCCACCGTCGGCAGCCAGCATTATGTCGAACTGGCGATCACACTGGCCGCCATGACCGGAATCATGGAGCTGGCTCTGGGCCTCTTCCGCCTCGGCGCGCTGGTCAATTTCATCTCCCATACCGTCGTGGTCGGCTATACCGCGGGCGTCGGCATTCTGATCATGACGACGCAGATGCGCAATTTTCTCGGGCTTCATATTCCACGCACCAGCATTTTCGTCGAAGCGGTGATCGGCACGATCCGCGCGGCGCCGACCCTGTCCATCGAAGTGACCATCGTCGCCCTGATCACCCTCGCCGCCGGCGTCATTTCGCGCCGCCTCACCGCAAAAGTGCCCTATATGATCCCGGCGATTCTGGCCGGCTGCTTCGCCGGCGTGATCGCCAATCTGATCATCCCGAACTCGGTCTCGACTGTCGGCGCGCTGCCCCGGACATTGCCGCCGCTCTCGGCGCCGAGCTTCGACCCCGCGACCTTGTCGATGCTGCTGCCGACCGCGCTCGCCATCGCGATTTCGGCGCTCAACGAAGTGGTGTCGATCGGCCGGGCGCTGGCCATCCGCTCGGAGCAGAGGCTCGACATCAATCAGGAATTCATCGGACAGGGCCTCGCCAATCTCATCGGCTCGTTCTTCTCCGGCTATGTCGTCTCCGGCTCGTTCAACCGCAGCGCGCTCAATTATGAATCGGGCGCGCGCACCCCGGTTTCCGCGGTGTCCGCCGGCCTGATTCTCGCGGCCGTCCTGGTCTTTGCCGCGCCGCTCGCCGCTTATCTGCCCCATGCCGCCATGGCCGCCTCGCTGGAACTGGTCGGCTGGAGCCTGATCGACCGCAGAAGCCTGCGCGGCATCTGGCGCAGCGGCTGGGCCGAGCGCGGCGTGCTGCTCGCCACCATCGGCGTCGCTCTGTTCATCCAGATTCAGGCGGCGATCCTCGCCGGCGTCGCCTTGTCGCTGGTGGTCTATCTCTATCGCACGTCCAACCCGCATTTGCGGCCGCGCGTCCCCGATCCCGCCGACGAAAACCGCAAATTCGTCGACGCCGGCCCCGGCAAGCCGGAATGCCCGCAATTCCGCCTCGCCCGCCTCGACGGCTCGATTTATTTCGGCGCCGTCAACGCTTTCCGCGACGCGCTCAACGCCTTCGAACGCGAAAGGCCGAACTGCAAGCGCTACGGGATCATCATGCGCGGCGTGAATTTCATCGATCTCGCCGGCGCCGAGGCGCTGGCCATCGAAACGCGGCGGCTGCGCGCCAACGGCGGCGACCTTTTTCTGATCAACATCAAGGAACGGCCGCTGGAATTTCTCGAAAAGGGCGGCTATGTCGATCAAATCGGCCGCTCGAACATTTTCCTCGGCAAGACCCGCGCGCTGACGGAAATCTCCAAAAAGCTCGACCATGACATCTGCAGCCGCTGTTCGCTGCGGGTGTTCAAGGAATGCGCGCTCTATGGCCTCGCGCGGCCGGAGGAGAACGTCGCGCCAGGCGCCGCCCCATCCGCCGCGGCGCCTGCGTCGGGACAAGCGTGAGCTGTTTTGAACTGCAAATCCAGCGCGTGGAATTGGGCGGGAGCCGGGACATTTCCTTGACCGACGATGAAACAGGGCCGGATTTCGCCGAAATCGGCCGCAAACTCTTCGCCCAGCCGTGCGAATTCGTCTGGGCGGCGGAAAAAATCGGCGATCTGCCGCCGATGGGGCCGGTGGAAATCGCTTTCGCCGGCCGCTCCAATGTCGGCAAATCCTCGCTGCTCAACGCCTTGACCGGCCGCAATGCCCTGGCGCGGACCTCGCATACGCCGGGGCGCACCCAGCAGCTCAATTTCTTCGCCCTCGGCCCGGACCCCACGGCGCCCGTGCTGCGGCTGGTGGACATGCCCGGCTATGGCTATGCCGCCGTCTCCAAGGAGAAAATCGCCGGCTGGACCAGGCTGATGCACGATTTCCTGCGCGGACGCGGCTCGCTCACCCGCGTTTTCGTGCTGGTCGACGGGCGCCACGGGATCAAGGACGCCGATCGCGACATGCTCAAGCGCCTGGATCAGGCGGCCCTGTCCTATCAAATCGTGCTCACCAAGCGCGACGAAGTGAAAAAGGGCCTGATCGAAACGACCGTCGCCGAGACCAAAGCGATTCTGCGCGGCCATTCCGCCGCCCATCCCGACGTCATCTTCGTGTCATCGCGCCAGGGCGAAGGTCTGGCCGACTTGCGCGCCGCAGTCGCGCAGCTGCTCCATGAACGCGACAGAACGATTTTCGCGCCGACGCAAATCGGCTAAACAGCCCAAAATTCAACCATAGATTTCTTCAAGAGGCAGCATCATGAGCGACACGCCGGCCACGACCGCCCCCTTGAGCCAAGCCGCCGCGATCGATCAGGCGCAAATCCTGATGCAGGCGCTGCCCCATATGCTGCATTACGACGACACCGTCGTGGTGGTGAAATATGGCGGCCACGCCATGGGCGACGAGGCGACCGCGCGCGATTTCGCCCGCGACATGGTCCTGCTCGAACAATCCGGCGTCAATCCGGTGGTGGTCCATGGCGGCGGCCCGCAGATCGGGGCCATGCTCAAAAAGCTCGGCATCAAGTCGGAATTCGCCGACGGCCTGCGCGTGACCGACAAGGCCACGGTCGAAGTGGTCGAAATGGTGCTGGCGGGCTCGATCAACAAGCAGATCGTCGGCTTCATCAACAATGCCGGCGGGCGCGCCATCGGCCTGTGCGGCAAGGACGGCAACATGGTCACCGCCCGCAAGGTCGAGCGCAGCGACAGCGACGGCAAGCCCGCCGTCGATCTCGGCTTCGTCGGCGATCCCGCCAAGGTGGACGCGACCGTGCTGGAGCAGGTGCTGGGCCGGGAACTGATCCCCGTGCTGGCGCCGGTGGCGCTCGGCGCCGAGGGCGAGACCTATAATGTCAACGCCGACACTTTCGCCGGCGCCATCGCCGGGGCGCTTCGCGCCAAGCGCCTGCTGCTGCTGACCGACGTTCCCGGCGTCCTCGACAAGGACAAGAATCTGATCAAGGAGCTGCGGATCAGCGAGATCCCGGCGCTGATCGCCGAGGGAACCATCACCGGCGGCATGATCCCCAAGGTCGAGACCTGCATCTACGCCATCGAGCAGGGCGTCGAGGGCGTCGTGATCCTCGACGGCAAGATCCCCCACGCCGTGCTGATCGAACTTTTGACCGATCATGGCGCCGGCACGCTGATCACAAGGTGACGGGCCGGCCTTCAACCGACTTGCGCGATCTGGCGGCCTTCCGCCGCGTCGACAGCTGGGTCTTCGACCTCGACAATACGCTCTATCCGCCGCACAGCGATCTCTGGCCGCGGATCGACGCCCGCATCACGGCTTACATGATCGCGCTGTTCGGGCTCGACGGCCAATCGGCCCGCGCGTTGCAGAAACATTATTACCGCGTCTATGGCACGACGCTCGCCGGCCTGATCAGGGAATATGACGTGGCGCCGGACGAATTCCTGCATTTCGTCCATGACATCGACCGTTCCGCCCTCGATCCCAACCCGGCTTTGGCCAAGGCCATCGAGGCCCTGCCCGGCCGCAAGCTCATCCTCACCAACGGCTCCCACGGCCATGCGCTGGCCACCGCCAAACAGCTCGGGATCGACCATTTGTTCGAGGGCATGTTCGCCATCGAACACGCCGACTACCTGCCCAAGCCGCATCTCGAAACCTATCAGAAATTTTTCGCGCGCCACGCGATCGAACCGTCACGCGCCGCCATGTTCGAGGACATTGCGCACAATCTCGCGGTTCCCCACGCCGCCGGCATGCTGACCGTCCTGGTGCGCCCGAAGGAAGGCGCCGAGGACCATCGCGAGGCCTGGGAAAAGCACGACGAGACGCCGCCCCATGTCGATTTCGTGACCGACGATCTGGTGGGTTTTCTGGAAGGCCTGCTCGAACCTTAAGGCTCGACGCTTTCGCGCAGGCGAAACAGCAGGGCGCTGTCGATGAATTCATGCACCTCGACCACCGCGTCGCCTTCGAAGCGGATGAAGCTCAAGGCTTGCAGGACATTCTCGCGGCCGGTGCCGCGATGGCGCAGTTTCATTTCATGGCGGACGCAGGCCTGCTCGCCCTCGATCAGCATTTCGTGAAACCGGAAGGCCTTCTGCTCGAATTCGACCGAAAAGGCCTTGAGATAAGCGAGGATCGACTCCCGCCGGCAGCGCAGGCCGGCATAGGCCCATCGCGCCTGGTCGCCGTTCAAGGTCCACTCGGCCTCGGGCGCGAACAAGGGCGCGAGGCGCGCGGGATCGCTGCGCCGGTCAAGCAGGGCCCCGACGACCCGCTCGAAATGCAGCCGCGTGATCTGGGGAGCCAGGCTTTCGCTGTTGCTGCTCACTTTTCATCTCCGTCGCTTGCGCAAGAGAGGGGTCGAGCGGTTGAAGCAAGATGCGCGCCCATTCGGGCGCGCTTCGCAGAAAAATCAGTTCTTGGCCTTGTCGACCAGCTTGTTCTTGCCGATCCACGGCATCATCCCGCGCAGCCTGGCGCCGACTTCCTCGATCTGATGCGCGTCATTGACGCGGCGGACGCCTTTGAAGCGCGCAGCGCCGGCCTTGTATTCCTGCATCCATTCCGAGGTGAACTTGCCGGTCTGGATGTCGGTGAGGACGCGCTTCATTTCCGCCTTGGTTTCAGGCGTGATGATGCGCGGGCCAGTGACATATTCGCCCCATTCCGCCGTGTTGGAGATCGAATAGTTCATATTGGCGATGCCGCCCTCATAGATCAGGTCGACGATCAGCTTCACCTCGTGCAGACATTCGAAATAGGCCATTTCCGGGGCGTAGCCGGCCTCGACCAGGGTTTCGAAACCAGCGCGGATCAATTCGACCAGACCGCCGCAGAGCACGGCCTGCTCGCCGAACAGATCGGTCTCGCATTCTTCCTTGAAGGTCGTCTCGATGATGCCGGACCGGCCGCCGCCGATCGCCGAGGCATAGGACAGGCCGATGTCGTGGGCGTTGCCCGAGGCGTCCTGGTGGATCGCGATCAGGCAGGGCACGCCGCCGCCCTTGAGATATTCGCCGCGCACCGTATGGCCGGGACCCTTTGGGGCGACCATCAGCACGTCGATGTCCTTGCGCGGTTCGATCAAGGCGAAATGAACATTGAGGCCATGGGCGAACAGCAGCGCCGCTCCGGGACGGATATTATCGGCGATCTCGTTTTTGTAGATTTCGGCCTGGAGTTCGTCCGGCGTCAGCATCATCAGCACGTCGGCCCACTCGGCGGCCTCGGCGACGCTCATCACCTTGACGCCCTCGCTCTCGGCCTTCTTGGCGGTGGCCGAGCCCGGCCGCAGCGCGACCGCGATGTCCTTGACGCCGGAATCGCGCAGGTTCAGGACATGGGCGTGGCCCTGCGAGCCATAGCCGACCACGGCGACCTTCTTGCCCTTGATCAGGTTGATGTCGGCATCGCTATCGTAATAAACGCGCATGGTGCTGCTTTCCGGTTTTGGGGCGCGGTCTCGCCGCCCGGGGAATTCGGATGACGCCTCATAAAGCCGGAAAATGGTCTCGTCAAAGGAAAGTGGGCGGCAAGGCGGCAAGCCGCCCGCCGCGTCACGAGAAGAAGCCCGCAAGGCCCGAATAGACGCCGAAACCGGCCGAGAGCGCGATGATCGCGGCGCAGAGCGCGGCATAGGCGCCGCGCAGGCGATAGGGCTCCGGCAGGCGGCGCGCCAGAAGGTAGAGAAAACCGAGAACCGTCGGCAGCAGCATGGCGTTCATGACCTGAACGCCGACGCTCAACGAAACCAGATTGGCGCCCGAAGCCACGGTCGCCGCGCAGCCGATGAGAACGACAGTATAGGCGCCATAAAACCAGGGCGCCTCGCGGGGGGAATGGTCCAGGCTGCAATTCACCTTGAGCGTTTCGCCCAAGGTGCGCGCCGCCGTGACCGTCACGACGATCGCCGCCACCAGGGCCGCGCCGGCAAGGCCGAGGCCGAACAGGAGCTTGCCCACGAACCCGCCGAGAAAGGGGGTGATCGCTTCGGCGATCTGCTGCACCGTGTCGAGATTGCCGCTTTTTCCCGCCGCGCCCAGCGTGGCGGCGGTGGCGATCAGAATGGACGCCATGATGACCTGCGTCAGAATGGAGCCGAAGAAGGTGTCGAGGCGCGCCGCGCCCAGATTGGCCACGCCCAGCTTCTTCTCGACCACCGCGCTCTGCTGGAAAAACACCATCCAGGGCATGATGACGGCGCCGATATTGGCCGCGATCAGGTAGAGATATTTGGGATCGCGGAAGGGAATATCGACCGCCTGCGCCGCGATCGCGACGGGGTCGGGGCGCGCGAGGATCGCCACCGCGATGAACACCAGTTCGAAGGCGCCGACGCCAATGGCGATGCGTTCGACGCTCAGATAGGAATGGGTATAGGCCATCAGCAGCAGGGCCGAGGCGACCAGGAACATGGTGAGCGGCGCGGACAGGCCCATCAGGGCGCCGACGCCGGCAAGCCCGGCCAGTTCCGAGAGCAGCGCGCCGGCGCAGCTGACCAGCAGGGTCAGGACCGAAAACCAGGCCCAGAATCGTCCGAAATGTTCTTCAATGAGTTGCGCATGGCCCTGGCCGGTGACCAGTCCGAGCCGAACGGTCAGCTCCTGGACGATATAAAGGACGGGAATGAGCGCCAGTTGCAGCCAGAGCAGGCGATAGCCCCAGACGGCGCCGCTTTGCGCCGCGGTGATGACGCTGCCGGCGTCGGTGTCGGCGAGCATGACCACGAGGCCCGGCCCCGCGACCGCAAGGAAATTTCGCAGCCTTGCTCCGCGCGGCGTTGCTACGCTCAACTCGGTCATACTCCAACGCCCTCGAAAAAAGTCATGCGCGCTCTCTTGGCGCCGACGGCGGCGACTGGCGCTCGGGAGGGGCGGAGTTTAGAAGCATTTTAATGTTCCGAAACCTCCCAGACCGTTTCGCCCGCAGGCGACGACTGGGTTTCGTCGTCGATCGTCTCGCCGGCGATGACATAGGCGCCGTTCATCCAGCGATGGAGATCGACATCGGCGCAGCGTTTTGAGCAGAACGGCTTATGGGCCGCCGCCGGCTTGCCGCAGATCGGGCAGCGAGACGCCTGTTTCGACTCTTGCGCCATCAGGCGTGGGCCTCGGGCGCGGCCCAGGACCCGGCCCACAACTCATGGGCGCGATAGCCGAGCCCGTCGAGCAGGGTCATGGTTTCATAGAGCGGCAGCCCGACCACGGCGCTGTAGGAGCCGACGAGCTTGACCACGAAGCCGCCCGCGATTCCCTGGATGGCGTAGCCGCCCGCCTTGCCATGCCATTCGCGCGAGGCGAGAAAAGCAGCGATTTCACGATTTGACAGACGTTTGAAACGCAACCGCGCCTCGACCAGGCGCGAGCGCTCGCGGCCCGAAGGGTCAATCACGGTGACGCCGGTATAGACGCGATGGGCGCGGCCGGAGAGCAGCCGCAGGCAATGATCGGCCTCATCCGGGGTCTCGCATTTCGGCAGGATGCGCCGGCCGACGCAAACCACGGTGTCGGCGGCAATGACATAGGCGCCCTGCAATTCGGGGCGCATCTGCGCGGTCTTCGCCCCGACGCGGGCTTTTTCGAGCGCGAGCCGCGCAGCGAGCTTGCGCGGCGATTCGTTGCGGCCGGGCGATTCGTCGAGATCTGCGGGCAGGAGCGCGGCGGGCTCGATGCCGATCTGCTGGAGCAGCGCCAGACGGCGCGGCGAGCCGGAGGCAAGCGCGAGGCGCGAGGCGCGGGGTTTCGGCTCTGCGGTCACGGGCGATCCGGCGTAGGCGTTGCGATTATTTGAAGCGGTAGGTGATCCGCCCCTTGGTCAGGTCATAGGGCGTCATTTCCACCAGCACGCGGTCCCCGGTGAGAACGCGAATGCGGTTCTTGCGCATTTTCCCCGCCGTATGGGCGATGATTTCATGGTCGTTTTCGAGGGTCACCCGAAAAGTGGCGTTGGGCAGCAATTCGCTGACGACGCCGGGAAACTCCAATAGTTCTTCTTTGGACATCTGAATCCTTGCAGTGATCGCGGCTGGGCGCCGAACCGCGACATTTCGAGCAGATCGCGGCCTGGGCCGGAAGTCGCGTTGCCATCGCGGTCGAAGTCGATCAAATTGGCGAACAGCCATCCGGTCGCATCCGCGATGGCGCGATGAACAATATCCGCGCTTTACATGGTTCGTCGGCAATGCCGGAGAGACCGGGCGCGCTATAACAAATTACGGCGCGTCTGCCAATGGCGCGAGGGAGCGACGCCCGACACTTTTCCATAACAGACGAAGGTTTCCCGGATGACTGATTTTTTGGACCTCCAATTTCGACTCTGGCGGAGCTGGCTCGAGCTCGTCGAGGTCTCTCTCGCGACGGTGGCGACGATTTCGGCTCGTCTCCCGATCATCGCGCAGGCCACGACGGGCTTCGGCGATCACGAAGCGCGCCACGAGGCGCGGACGATGGTGACCGAGAAATGGCGCGCGGTCGCCGCAGGGGCCGAGGCTGGCGCGCTCGCGAGCGCCAAGGCGGCGCTGAAGGTCATGACCGGCCAGACCCACCCAGTCGCCTTCGCCGGCCATTTGATGGACGTCGCCGACGCCGCGACCCGGCCGGCTCGCCGGAAAGTTCGCGCCAACGCCCGCCGCCTGACCCGGCAATGGCCCGCGCAACGGCGTGCGCGCGACGCAGAGTCCTGAAATCGCGCCGCCGCCATGCGCCGTCGATCTTGCCTATTGCCAAGCCCGCCGAGAGCGGCTAAACAGCCCGCCACTGCCGCCGGGCGCCAAGCCCGAAGCGCAAAGCGCCCGTAGCTCAGCTGGATAGAGCACCAGACTACGAATTTGGGGGTCAGAGGTTCGAATCCTTTCGGGCGCGCCATTAAAATCAAAGGCTTAGACGAAAAGCCCCGGCAGAAATCCGGGGCTTTCGTTTTCGGGTAACTCCGGGGGTGACGATTGGCGCGGGCGCACGGCGTCCGGAAACTCGGGCCTGATTAATCAAATCAGAAGTAGCGCCCCGGCGGGTTGGAAATGCCCCCCGGGGCGCTGGCCGGTGTTTTGCGACACCTCCGGCTGGTCGCCCGCGGAGGCCAATCCGCGAGGTTTTCCCGCCGGGCTCTTACTCGCGGCGGGAAAGGCAATCATTTTGGAAACGCCGCGTCCGGGTTCATCGCCAGGTCCGCAATCGCTTTCGCCCACAGATCGCGCCCCGGGTCATCGTCGAAGTTTTGCGAGAATTGCCAATTCTGGAACTCCGGCCCGACATAGTGCCATATTCATTGATCAGCTTGGCCGCGGTCTTGACGCCAATGCCCGGGGCGCCGGGCACATTGTCGGTGGAATCGCCGGCCAGAGCCTGGATGTCCACGACCTTTTCCGGCGGCGCGCCGAAATAGGCGATTACCTCGTCGCGCCCGATCTTGCGCTCCTCGCGCTCGCCCGAGGCCGGGTCGTATATTGAGACGCCCGGCCGCACCAGCTGCATCAGGTCCTTGTCGGCGGAAATGATGGTGACGTCTGCGCCGGCTTCCGTCGCTTGTTTCGCGTAGGTTGCGATCAGGTCGTCGGCCTCATAGACGTCCTGCTCCACCGGCTCGAGACCAAAGGCCCGCACGGCGGCGCGAAACAGGGGGAATTGCGGGACGAGGTCTTCCGGGGGCTCGGAGCGGTTCGCCTTGTAGGCGGGATAGAATTCCTTGCGGAAGGAATTTTCGCTTTTATCGAAAATGATGGCGAGATGCGTGGGACGAACCCCCGCCGCCCCATCGCGGACGAATTGCAGCAGTTTGGCGCAGAACAGCCGGACCGCGCCGGTCGGAAGCTGGTCGGCGCGGTAATTGTATTTGCGGTCCTGTCGGATCGACTGGAAAAAGGCGCGAAAGATGAAATTCGAGCCGTCGACGAGAAAGACATGGTCGCCGGGAACGAGAAAGCGGGGAGCGTCGGTCATGCGCATCGGTTCGAGAAAGCCGCACTCGCGCGACGGACGTCTGTTATAAGCCAAGCCCCGCGCCTCCCCAAGGGGGCAACTCATAGGCTGCGACTGTTTCGGGGGGGACGTCCCGAGCGATGTTGAAATAGGCTCGGCGGGCGTCGCTGATTGATGAGGCTATGCAGCCTCGCGGACGGGGTCAAGGCCGCGGCGCCAGTGGCGAACTCGGCCTGATGAGCGAGAAGCGCGGCGTGCAGGCTCGGCAGATGCTTGTGAGCTTTCAACCTTCGGAAGCCCTTGGCGGCCTCGATCATGGCGGCGTCGCGCCAGCGTTTCACATTCCGGCAGATCCTGCGGATGGAGCCGTTCATGTTCTCGATGATGTTGGTGCAGGCGGTCGACTGCACGGGGGCGAGGGCCTGGCTAAGACGTCGCCGGCCTTAACGCATTGAGCATTGCGGTCAGGACGTCGCGCAAACGATCCTTGTATCTCTCGCCGCCCGCAGCCGGTGCTGCTTTCTTGCGCATTCGGACGGAAATCCATCGATCCCGAGAGGTGTCAACTTCGATGTCCGCGTAGGGTGCAAAGAGCTCGCTGGCGTCTATGCGCTGCGTCTTGTTCCAGATGATGAAGTTACCGCTGCTTCCCTCGAAATTCCATTGATGTAGCCCGTCATAGTGGCCTTGCTCGGCTTCGTTCGTGGCATGCTCAAGCGCGATGCGGCCGCCAGGTTTTGCCACGATCAGCATTTCCTCGATGCCGCGAACGGGATCGAACGAATGGTCAAGCGCATTGCGACAGTGTACGAGATCGAACTGGCAGGGGGAGAAGAAACTCGAGAGGTCTTCCGCAAAGCCGAGCTGTGTTTCTATCGGGCGTTCGATACCATTCTTCGCTGCGATCTCGGCATAAAATGGCGCAAGCGGGTCACACGCAACGAGCGAGAGCGGCGCTCCATCGTGCATATGCCCCAGAAACGTCATCGGCCCGGCGCCGACATCGAGCACGCTCTTGCCGGTCAACCCCTGCATCAAGTCAGGATCAATCTCCCGGTTCCCGTCCAGTCTGCTGCTGAAGTCTTCCGGCCACCTGTCGCCCCTGGTCGTGAACCAGCGATCCCAAAACGCCACTTCATCACTTATGCCAGCTGCCCATAGCGCGAGGTGCCTGGAAAATCCTTCCTGATCCAATCCGATGCCCTCCTGTTTCGCCTTCCGAGCGCCAGCATTCCTGAAAGTATACCGTTCCCCCTCAGTCTATGTAATCGGATCTTGCGAGGCCAGGCAAGGTCAGGAGATGACTGTCTGATGAGACATCATGGAGGTTGATACCCTGTGCGTAAAGTGCATGCCCGACATAGGCGTCCTCAAGCCCGACCGCCTTCATCGCAAAGAACTCCTTCATCGCGAGATACATGTACGAACACGCCTCGAGTCCTCGTCGCCCCAGCAGATATCCATATCCCCCGGCTGCATATTCTCGCGGAACCGGATATTGATACCCCCTCGTCTCGATGAGCGGATCTTCGCATTTCGAGAGATGCCACCCGTGCCACTGCTGTTGATGGGAGGACGAACCCACGATCCGCCCGGCACATTCCAGGCCCTGGGAGCTGACGGTCTCTACCAGGCCCTCAAATTCGGTGCGATCCGCCAGCGAGAGATCGTCGTCGATCTTGATGACGAGAGCAGGATCCGCAACAAGGTCAAGGATTGTCAACGCATAGAACACCTTGCGGTGTAGGCCCTCATAATTGTCTGGAACGGGAACGGTCAGAACGCCACCATCATATTTGAACGTCAGTTCCGTTTCCTCCTCGCTCTGGAATCGGCTTTGGCCCACCAACAGGATATGGTGGTACGAGCTGTCCTGGCCGGCAAAGGAGGCAATCGAGGCTACGGCCCGCCGCATGCGTGGTTGACAACCTAGATGCAGGACAACCTTCTTCGCGGTACAGTCAGCCCGCAGCCGCGCGACATTCTCGGGGAGGGACAGCGATAGTGCCCTGGCGAGAAACGCCTTGAAGGCCTTGTTCTTAGGGAAGAGCGAAAAGACATCGCGCAGCTCTGCAAAGCGCGTACAAGGATCAAGAGGCGCTTTCAGCTCCTGCAATTTTTTGAGCGCTTCAAGCTGCCGTTGCGGCCCGCTGATGCAAAACTCCAGCGTGTGGAAGAGCGGCCGCGTCGGCCGCAGTTCCTTCTCGCATCTGGCAATGTATTTAGCGGTCTCTTTCGCGACCTCCCTGACGAGCACCTCGGTCTTCCCTCGCAGCGTTTCTAGCGCCGTTCTGACTTCCCGGTCCCTCTTTCGCCTGGTCTGCGCTTCAAGTGCATCGGAAACCGTTGTGTCGCGGAACAGGGTTTCCATCGCCAGGCCAATCGTGACGTCGCCCTTGCTAAGCCCGACCCCCGCCCAGAACCGCTCGATGGCTCCTGTCTCGAGAAGCCTGAAATGTTCGCGCCACGTCGCACCAGTTTCACACGGCAATGCAGCATTGCGCCCATAGGCTGCGCCTCCGAGGGCTATTTTCCTCTTGTAGTGTTCGATGGATCTGTAGGGGTAGTGGAAGATGGACAGCCCGTCGTCGATGTCCATCGTTCCGCCAGGGACTTCTCTCACTCCGTGACTGCCCTGTTCAACGATGACGGTGCCCGAAGCTCGATGCATGCATTTACGGGGCAGAGGGTGTCCCAGATTGTTCACGCTGCTGCATTCAAATACGTCACTCTTCCTCGGATGGCTGGTAAAACTGGTCTGCCGGGGATGCTGGATGGTCGGCACCGCATTGTAGCGGCACACGTTCAAGGCCCCGATGCCCGCGGGAATCCCGGCTAGAAATGATTTGAGGTCCCCACTCTTGCTCGTCCAGAACTCGTCGGCATCATTGTTGATCACCCAGTCGGCACCATGGTCGTTGCTCGCGCGTCTAGCCATCTCCGTGACCCAGATAGACTGGCTGTAATCGTCTCCGGACTGGAAAATATACTCTATTTCCATTTCCCTTGAAAGGCTCTGGATTATCTCGGCGCTTGAATCAGTTGAGAGATTGTCCATTATTATAAAGCTATCGACACCTTGGGCATGGTGAAACCGGAGATTGTCTTCGATGATGTCTTCTTCATTTCGGACCAAGAGTGTCATTGTTATCTTGACGCCCATCGAGGAATACCTATTCGTCGATAAGAATACAGAAGACCCAGTCGCAGCCGTCATCATTCGCGTATTTGCGCACCAAATGGCTAGCGTTGCAATCAATATCTGGTTGCCATGCCGCTGAGGTAGACGAGCGGGTCTTCCATGTTCACTTGAGCCGGCTGTTCATCATCGACGCCTCGCGCGCGCTGCTGAAAGCGATCCGCGCCAGCTTCGGCCGCAACACGCCGATCCAACGCTGCCAGATTCACAAGGCCAGCAACATTACCGAGCGTCTGCCGAAATCCCTGCACGCCTCGGTGCGCAGGACCCTCCGCCAAGCCTGGGAACTCGACGACGCCGACAATGCCGAAAAGCTGGACGGTTCTATTAACCCCGTCGCGCTGGCTGATTGCTTTGCATTGAGCGGCGTCGGAGAATGTCGGGACGCCTTTTGGGTGAAGGGCGAGAATGGCGCGGGCGGCGTCGTCCCCCGGCGGCCTCTTCAAGCCGACCTCGGCGCCGCCTTTTGCAGCATGAGCAGCCGTTTGATGTTGTAGACGATGTTCGCCATGCCGATTTTTGTCGTCGCCCGGGCGAGGCCGATGGTGCGGATGAACAGGTCCATCCGGTCTTTCTGAACGGCGAAGACATGCTCGACGCGCGAACGCACGACAGATTTAAGCGCATTGGCTTTTCTCATGCGCTCTGGCATCGGCTTGCCTTTCGGCTTCTTGCGGTGAATGCGGCTCACAAAGCCGTTGTCGCGCAAGAACGCCTCGTTCTTCGCCGACCGATACGCCGTGTCTGCCCAGACGGCGCTCGCCGTATTGCTCTTGTCGAGCAGGCCTTCGCGCAACCGGGCGCCCTCGTAGGAGGCGGCGTCGGTCGCCAGCCACTTGCGGATCAACCCGAAGCCGCGGTCGATTGAGACATGGTTCTGATAGCCGAAGGTCGGGATGGCGATGTCGACCGGCGGCGTGCTCCCGTCTTCGCGGGTTTTCGCCTTGGTGAATTTGATCGTCCAGCGCGCGTCGCGGTCCTTGTGGCGCAATTTGGCGGGCTTCTTCGCCCAGTCCTTCGGGACGCGGCCTACTTTGATCGTCTGGTTTTCCTCGCGCGTGTTGCGCTGCTTGGGCGCGGAGATCAGGCTGGCGTCGATGATTTGCCCGGACATCGCGATATAGCCGGACGCCCGCAGCGCGCCGTCGAGCCGGTCGAACAGCGTCTGGATGACGCCGGCTCTGGTGAGTTTTTCGCGAAACAGCCATATCGTGCGCGCATCCGGGATGCGGTCGGACAGGCTCAAGCCCAGAAAGCGCATGAAGGACAGCCTATCGTTGATCAGGAATTCCGCGCGCTCGTCCGACAGATTGTTGGCCGCCTGGATGACCAGGATTTTGAACATCAGCACAGCGTCGAACGGCGGGCGCCCGCCCTGCGCGCCATCCGAATAATCCAGCGCTTCGAGCAGATCGGCGCGGAAAATTTCAAAATCGACGACGGCTTGAAACGCTTCGAGTTGGTCGCCAAGGCCGCTCAAGCGCTTCAGGCGATCATCAACATCAAAAAATCCCGGCTGGCCACGCATCAATTCATCTCCGACACCGTCAAGCCAAAGGAATCAGAAAGTCGCCGCCGACGCCAGGTTTTTAGAGCTGGGATAATCTCCGGCAAGTAGCGCGACAACGCTCTCTCATCAGCAATAGCTTAACAGCCATCGGCTCGGCACGAGGAGAGCGATCATGAGCTATTACGTTGGGTTGGACGTCTCCGTGAAACTGACGGCGATTTGCATCATCGACGAGGACGGGAAAGTCGTGATGGAGCGCGTTGTCGCCAGCGATCCAGGCGACATAGGCCGATGCGTCGAGGAAATCGACGGCGCGATCAGTCGCATCGGCTTGGAAGCCGGTCCGCTGGCGCCTTGGCTTTTCGGCGGACTTGCCGAACGCGGGCTTCCTGTCGTCTGCATCGAGGTCCGCCAGATGAAGGCCTTCGCCAAGGCCTCGCCCATCAAAACGGACCGGCGGGATGCGCGATTGATCGCGCAAGCGATGCGCACAGGCCTATTCAAGGTCGCCCATGTCAAGACCGATGACAGCCAGCGCATCCGATTGCTCTTGCGCCATCGCCAGGCGATGGTCCGACGCAACAAGGATTTGATCAACACCGTTCGCGGCACGCTGAAGGCGTTTGGCATTCGCACTGGCGGCGGAAAGAACACGCTGTTCGCCCGACGCGTCCGTGATGCGATCGACGACAAGATGATCCTGGCCATGACAGAGCCTCTGCTCGCCGCCTATGAGGATGGCCTGCGGATCTTGGCTAAGCTCGACGAAATGGTGCTGGCGATCGCCAAGAAAGATGCGATTTGCCGTCGCCTCATGACAGTTCCCGGCGTGGGGCCTGTGGTGGCGCTCACATTCCGCACTGGCGTCGATGTCGCCCATCGGCTTCGATAAATCGAGGCTCGTGGCGGCCGTGTTCGGCCTCACGCCCAGAGTGCATGCCTCCGGCGAAATGGAACAGGTCGGGCGGATCACAAAATGTGGAGACGCCATGGTTCGCGCGCTGCTCTATGAAGCCGCCAATGTCATGATGACGCGCTGCCGAGCCGACAACTGGCTTAAATCCTGGGCTCTCAAGGTCGCAAGACGGCATGGAGCGCGCAAAGCAAAGGCGGCCCTGGCTCGGCGTCTCGCCGTCATCATGCATCGCATGTGGGTCAATGGAACCGACTTCTCCATGGAAAGGCCAATGCCGATGACCGCTTGATATCAGACAATTTCACCTCTCACGCTCGTCGTGAGCATGCGGAGAGCGTGTGGGCCCGAATGACTGCGCTGGACGATTTGCGCTAAAAACGCGCTTTAGAGCTTGCAGCATTCAACCCCACTGATCGTACCGCCCAGAATGCGGCGCTCATCGCGGCGACCGCGAACAGAAGCGTGAAACCTGCAGACGACGAGAAATCTCAAGGAGAAGGCGTTGACCGATTACAGAAGGTGTCCATTTTCTTTGGATAAGTCTGGGCAGTTCTTGCGCATTTGCGCCTGAAATGCGGTAGACTGTTTTTGCGGTACTCGAGCTCGAATTAACGCCGCAGGATCGTTCACTCGAAGACGTAGACGACATGATGACGGAAGCTCCGGAGCATATCGACATTTCGGTCATCATTCCCTTCCTTGGCCGAGAACCCGACTTGGTGAAATGCCTCGAAAGCCTGGCAAGGCAGGCAAAGCGTGAATTCGAAGTGATCGTGGTCGGTGACGGAGCATCAGTTGACCCGAGCGTACTGAGAGCCGTCGACGGAGTCCTGCCGCATGGCCTCAGGCTCGTTTCGACAGATCGGCATGTGGGAACGTTTCGCGCGCGCAAGTACGGAGCAGAACTGGCGTGCGGCCGATATATCCAGTTCGTCGACCATGACGACACGCTTGCGGCGGAGTATCTGTCTGTTCTTTACCAACTCGCGGTGCAGCACGGCGCGGACGTGGTCGAATGCCCTTTCCTTGTCCACAACGCAGACGGCAGCACGAGAATTGATAAGCGACCAGAAGCGGGCTTTGTCGCCCATGGCAAAGAGATTCTAAGCTACCTCTTTTCTGAACGATCCTACAATAACATTGTTAACAAGCTCATCCGGCGAAGCACATGGAGTGCCGCTATGGATATAATTTCTGGCGCTCAATATGAAATGCTGACTTTTGCGGAAGACCTGCTTTGCTCGGCATTGTTGGCGTCGTGCTCAAAGACGCATGTATTTTCCGATTTGGTATATTATGATTATCTCTACAATGACCAGAGTACGATGAATTCCAAGGACCTTACAAAGATCCGCCGGTCGCTCAGGAGCCTCGATACCGTCATGTCGAGCTTGGAGAGGCTTTTCGGTGACCGCATCGAAGAAGGGACAATGAGCAGCTTCCAGCGATACCAGGCGCGCTGGGCACTCAGTCATCTCAGAAAAAATGCGGGAGGTTCATTTCCCGATGACATCGCGGGCTATGCTGAAGTCTGCATGCGCGCTATGTGGCGGAAGGGACATGACCACAAGCGCGATAATGCTCGCCGGATGCACGGGTCGACCGCGAAGAACCATGAAGGCCGTGTGGGGCTTTCGCGCTGATTGCAAGTATTCGTTTTTGCCGAAATGGCCGTGTTGAAGGCCGGTTTTCTTGCAATTGGACACCTTCTGTAATCCAGGGTTGTTTAGTTCTCTTTACAGCCCCGGCAATGCAAGGATGAGATCGAGGTCGAGGGCGGCGCGCCAGCGTGCGTTTTTGATGTTGTCGCAGCCTTGGGCCCTGAGCAGGTTGTAGGCGAAGGAACGCAGGCGGGCGGCGATGTCTGGGTTTTTGCGAATGCGTGAGGCGTCCTCGGCGAAAACGGTGTCGCGCACATAATGGCTGCCATTTTCGATACGCCAATGGCCGCGGATCCACTCGTTCCATTGTTCAGGCGTCGGGCCGGTGAGCGAGGACACCCAGAAGGCAACCTCGCACGTTTGCCGGCAAAGGCCGGTCTTGGGGTCGCGTTTGCAGACGGTGCGCTCCAACCTCAGGACGGTGTTGATCAGCTTCTCCCACGGCGTCCCACGGAACCACGCCTTGGCCGGAAACACCGTCAACTCGCGTGTCTCCCAGCGATTGCGGCCTGAGGATTTGGTTGTCGCGGCTCCGCTTGGCTTGCGCCCCATTGATCCAAGTTCCAGCCGGCGGCGCAGTTTCGGTTGGTTGTCCTTGACTTGCGTGAGCAGATGATTGCCCGAGGCGATCACGCGAGCGAAGGATTCCTAAGAAACGGCCGGTACAGCCGTCGACGCGTCTTCGGCGACCATCACGTAACCCAGGGCTTTGGCGCGACGGTGAAGATTTTTGACGACCCGCTCGCGGTAGCGGGTCTCGTAATAGGAAGCCCCCGGGTCGACATAATCCATGCCGTGCCGCATCGCATTGTAGAACAGAACTGCAATCTTGCGCGCCGTCGCGGTGATGGCTTTCGCTTTGCCGACGCGCGACGACAATCGCCGGTAGAATGCTCCCAGGGCGGTTTCGGTTCGGCCAACCGAGACTGCCGCCAAACGCAATAGGGACGCGACACGGCTTCCGGATCGTTTCGTGCGTGACGACAAAACCTTGCCGCCCGATATTTTGTTGTTAGGAGCCAGACTGAGCCAAGAAGTGAAGTGTTTTGCACTCGGCCATGCGGATAGATCGTCCCCGCATTCGGACACGAGCTTGAGCGCCAGATAGGGCCCGACGCCGTCAATCCGGGTGAGATCTTTTCCGAGCAGGGTGTGAAGCGAATGGCCGACGTCGAAAGCAGGCTCATTTGCAGTCCGGTGGCGGTGCTGTTTGGGCGAGACTGTTTCAGCGCGTGTTGCGTCCTCTTGGCGGCCACGAACCGAACTGAGCGCGGTGATAACGGATTCGATCCGGATGTCGCAGGCGGACACTTTTTGCTGATACACGTCGTAGAGCGCCACGGCTTGCTCCAGGACGAACAGATGTTCGGCCCGATAATGGCCTGTCAGCGCCTTTTCGATCATTTCCACGCTGGAATGACAGCGTATATCGCGCATCGACGCCAGCGCCGACGGGCTGCGCTCCCCGGCGATGATCGCGCGGATGATGCGCAGGCCGGTCGCCCCGGTGATGTCGGCCACGACATGATGAAGCTGAAGATTCATCTCCGTCATGGCCTTTTGCATATGCTGGATCTGGGAGGCTGCGGTATCGAGTAGGCGCTCGCGCTGGCGGAGATATGCGCGAAGTTCCGCAATCTCGCCCTTGGGCCGAAAACTGGCGCGCAGCAAGCCACACGAATGAAGGCGTTGCAGCCATTGCGCGTCGCTTACGTCAGTCTTGCGGCCAGGAACATGCTTGGAATCGCGAGCATTGACCAGAGAGACCTCGAAGCCGCGTTCGTCCAGCAATTCGAAGATCGGGATCCAGTAAACGCCGGTCAATTCCATGACGACCGTTTTGACGCCGCACTCGGCGAACCAATCGGCAAGCCGGAGAAGGTCCCCGGTGAACGTGCCAAAACTCTGAACCGGATCCGATGTCCGATCCGCTCCCACCGCCGCCATGTGCATCGTGGCGCCGATATCGATCGCCGCCGCGTTGGGATGCACCATCGCCATCCCTGAGCCCGGCGCCTTGCCGATTTCCTTGCGCGTCATTTCAGTCCTCCTGCAAACAAAAGCGGAAGGGGTGGGCTGCGCGATTGATCAACTTCCTAATCGGGATCGTCCGAGGACGTCGCCACTCTCAAGTTCGCAACGGCCCATAAATCATGTTTTTTTGCGGGGTCAATTACCACCACGCCTTCATCGACTGCTCCCTTCCGTGCTCAGATTAGGTCGAAACCGTTTCTATCCCCACAGGAAGCCGCAAGCTGGGATCGTTCCTAAGAAACGGCCGGTACAGCCGTCGACGCGTCTTCGGCGACCATCACGTAACCCAGGGCTTTGGCGCGACGGTGAAGATTTTTGACGACCCGCTCGCGGTAGCGGGTCTCGTAATAGGAAGCCCCCGGGTCGACATAATCCATGCCGTGCCGCATCGCATTCCGCGCTTGGCCCATTGACGAACCTGGCCGTTCTTCTGGCCGATGCGCGCTTCGTCCTGGAACCAAATTTCGATGGGTTTGCGCGCCGGAACATGTGCGAGATGCGCCTTCAGCGTCGCCGAGAAGTTTTTTTAAACGCCGCAATCGTCTCGGCCTTCTGGCCGGGATGACGCGGTCTGGCGCTGATGTGCGAGAAGCCGAGCATTTTTAAAAGTTTGCCGATCGTCCGCTCGTGATAGACGACGCCGAAGCGCTCCTCGACGACACGCTTCAAGTCGATCCGCCGCCAGCGGACGACGCCGTTTTTTTCCCGGTCTGGCCCGGTCTCGACGATCTCGGCGAGGGCAGCCAGTTGCTCTGGCGCCAGTCGGGACGGATGGCCTTTGGAGCGAATATCCTTCAGACCGTCCGGGCCTTGCGCGTTGAAACGATGAACCCAATCGCGCAGCGTCTGGCGATCCATGCCGCCAATCCGCGCCGCCTCCGCTCGGCCCATTCCGTCCAACACCCCCGCCAAAGACAACAGCCGCCGGCTTTGGTTGGCGTCTTTCGAACTGGCCGCAAGACGCCGAAGTTCAACAGCCGAATAATCCGTCCTGATCTTCACTGTCGCTGGCATGGCGCAAATCCTCCCCGCGCCAAGGGAATCAGATCAAAACCAGGATGGGAATCCCCTTCGAGTCAGATTGAAAGGCCGTTGGTATTAGCAAGCAATGGACTGACGACGCCGCCTTGCGGCGTGCCGCGTTTGCTTCCCTTCCCGCCCGACATGCGCCTTCTCCCATCGCCGTCTCGCTCTTCGACCGGCGCTTTCAGCCACAGCTTGAGCAACCGCAGCACATGCCGGTCGACAATGCGCCGAGCTGCCGATTTGAGCAGCTCCGCGTGCGGGATCGTGTCGAAATATTTCGACAAATCGGCGTCAACTACGTCCGTGTAGCCCCGGCAGATCAGCCGGTGCGCTTCCTTAACCGCATCGACCGCGCTGCGGCGCGGACGATAGCCATAGGCGCTGTCCTCGAAGTCCGCCTCGAAGATCGGCTCCAGCACGATCTTGGCGGCGGTTTGCACCACCCGATCCCTAATCGTCGGGATGCCGAGCGGACGTTCGCCGCCCCCCGGCTTCGGGATGGTCGTCCGCCGCACCGGATCGGGCCGATACGTCTTCGAGACGAGTTCCTCGCGCAAACCCGCCAGCCACGCTTCCATGCCCGCCGCGTCGATCTGCTCGAAGGTCTTTCCGTCCACGCCCGGCGCGCCCGCGTTCGCGCGGGCCAGCGCATAGGCGTGACGCAGAATGTCCTCGCGGCAGATCTTGTCGTAGAGCAGATAGAAGCGGAAGGTGGGCTCCGCCTTCGCCTTGCAATAGAGCTTTCTCTGAAGGCTCCTGATCTTTTCGGGCGTTGCCAGGCTCATCGCCAATCACCCTCTCCTTGCCGTCTTCGAAAGCATGCCGGAAGTCAGGGCCCTTCCCTCCGCCGGAATTACCCGGCCTCAACGGTACTATGGCCCTGTCCGACGCCCGCCCGTTCCGTCGCCCAACGCGACGTTGAAGCCGCAACCTCCGAACGGATGGGCCTCCCCCGATTACCCGCGCTACCTTTCCGACGTGCCGTGTCCACTACCCCGATGGACCGAAACAGGAGCTCGTGTCGACTGCTTCCCCGTTCGCGCGGCCTTCCCCGTTACTCAGGCGGGTCGGCGTCCATACCTTCACTTTCGAGGCCTGCTCGGACTTCACTCGCGTTACGGCCCGCCGGATCGCTCAACCGCCCAAGGCGGCCGTTGTCACGAGGCTTCGGCCCGCCCAGTTGCCCAGCCAGACCGCTCGTCAGCTACCAGACCAGTCGACAACTCTCTGGGTGGAACCTTCCTCCACTGGCAACACGCGCCGTCGGGGCGCACTGAGAAATCCGGGTTAATGCGCCTCGTCCCAATTGACGGCGGCGCGCGCGTCGACCAGCAGCGGAACCGAGAGCTGTACGGCCGGCAGCGCCGCCTGCTCCATCACCTCGCGCACGACTTCGATCGTCGCCGCAACCTCGGACTCCGGCGCTTCGAACACCAGTTCGTCATGGACCTGCAACAGCATTTGCGCGCGCAGTTTCGCCCGCTCCAGCGCCGCGTCCATGCGGATCATGGCGCGACGGATGATGTCGGCGGCGCTTCCCTGAAGCGGGGCGTTGATCGCGGCGCGCTCGTTGAAGGCGCGTTCCGAGGGGTTGCTCGACGCGATGCGCGGATAATGGCATTTGCGGCCGAAAAGCGTAGTCACATAGCCCTGGTCGCGGCAGAGCTTCTTGGTTGCATCCATATAGGCGCGTATGCCGGGAAAACGCTCGAAATAGAGCTTGATGAAGGCGCCCGCCTCCTCGCGCGAAATGCCGAGCTGGTTGGCGAGGCCGAAGGCGGAAATGCCATAGATGATGCCGAAGTTGATCGCCTTGGCGCGGCGGCGGATTTCCGCCGGCATGCCCTCGACCGGAACGCCGAAAATCTCCGACGCCGTCAGCGCGTGAATGTCCTTGCCCTCGGCGAAAGCCTGTTTGAGCTGAGGAATATCGGCGACATGGGCGAGCAGGCGCAGCTCGATCTGGGAATAATCCGCCGAAATCAGCTTTTGGCCGGGGCCGGCGATGAAGGCGCGCCGGATCTTGCGCCCCGCCTCGTTGCGCACCGGAATATTCTGCAAATTCGGCTCGGACGACGACAGCCTCCCGGTCGAGGTCGCCGCCAAAGCATAGGACGTATGGACCCGACCGGTGCGTGGATTGACGAAGCGCGGCAGGGCCTCGGCATAGGTCGAGCGCAATTTCTGGACCTGACGCCAGTCCAGCACCCGCGCGGCAAGCTCATTGCCCTGTTCGGCAAGATCGTCCAGAACGCTCGCCGACGTGGACCATGCCCCCGTCGCGGTTTTCTTGGCCCCGGGCAGGCCCAATTTGCCGAACAGAATATCGCCGAGTTGCTTTGGCGAGCCGGGATTGAAATTCTCGCCGGCAAGCTCCTGGATCGCCGCCTCCAGCCGCGCCATGTCCTGGGCGAATTCGCCCGAAAGCCGCGACAGGATCGCGCGGTCGATGCAAATCCCGCGCTGCTCCATGCGCGCCAGCACGACCGGCATCGGCCGCTCCAGCGTCTCGTAGACATTGGTCATGGCCTCCGCGACGAGACGCGGCCGCAGCACGTCCCACAGGCGCAGGGTCACGTCGGCGTCTTCCGCCGAATATTCGGTCGCCTTGTCGAGCGGGACGCGGGCGAAGCCGATGAAGCTCTTGCCCTGCCCGGCGACCTCGCCGAAAGAAATCGGCTTGTGGCCGAGATGTTTGACCGACAATTCGTCCATGCCGTGGCCGTTGAGCCCGGCGTCGAGCGCATAGGAGGCCAGCATCGTGTCCTCGACCGGCGCGACCTCGATGCCGTGCTGGGCAAGCACCAGCCAGTCAAATTTGACGTTCTGCGCGATCTTGACAACTCCGTGCGCGGTCAGGAGCCGGCGCAGCAGGTCGAGCGTTTCGCTCAAGGCAAGCTGGCCCGGCGCCGGATCGCCGCCGCCGAACAGGTCCTGCGCCCCCGGCGTCCGGTGTCCGAGCGGGACATAGCAGGCGCGGTTGGGCGCCAGCGCCAGCGAAACGCCGACCAGATTGGCCTGCATCGGATCGAGCAAATCGGTCTCGGTGTCGAAACAGACGAAGCCGGCGTCGAAGGCTTGGGAAATCCAGGTCTTCAGCTCCTCGGCTGAGGAAACGCAGACATATTTGTCGCGCTCCACCGGCGTCGTCGTGGCCTTTTCGGCGCGGGCCCGGGCCAAGGCTTCGGGCGTCAAGGCCGGCGCATCCGGGCGCGGCGCGGGCGCCTTTTCCGGCTCTTCGGCCCCCGCCGGCGCGACTTCGCCGTCGCGGCCGCGCCAGCCATTGGCCCCGACGAAAGCGGGGTCGGGATCGACGGCCGCGACATCGACATCGAACAATTCACCGACCCGGCGGGTGATGGTTGTGAACTCCATCGCCTTGAGGAAGGCGACCAGGGTCTTGCCGTCCGGCTGATGGAGGCGCAGGTCTTCCAGCGGCGTCTTGATCTTCACGTCATCGACCAGCCGCACCAGTTTCCTGGACAGGCGCACCTTCTCGATCACCTCCGGGTCGGTCAGGGTCTCGCGGCGCTTGTTCTGTTTGATCTCGCCGGCGCGGGCGATCAATGCGTCGAGATCGCCATATTCATTGATGAGCTGGGCGGCGGTCTTGACGCCAATGCCGGGCGCGCCAGGCACATTGTCGGTCGAATCGCCGGCGAGCGCCTGAATGTCCACGACCTTTTCCGGCGGCGCGCCGAAATAGGCGACAACCTCGTCGCGGCCGATCCTGCGTTCCTCGCGCTCGCCCGACGCCGGGTCGTACATGGAGACGCCGGGACGCACGAGCTGCATCAGGTCCTTGTCGGCGGAAATGATGGTCACGTCGGCGCCGGCCTGATTGGCCTGTCTGGCATAAGTCGCGATCAGGTCGTCGGCCTCGTAGACATCCTGCTCCACCGGCTCCAGGCCGAAGGCGCGCACCGCCGCGCGAAACAGGGGAAACTGGGGAACAAGGTCTTCCGGCGGCTCGGCGCGATTGGCCTTGTAGGGGGGGTAGATTTCCTTGCGGAAGGAATTCTCGCTCTTGTCGAAAATGATGGCGAGATGGCTCGGATGGACCCCTGCCGCCCCGTCGCGGACGAATTGCAGCAATTTGGCGCAGAACAGCCGCACCGCCCCGGTGGGCAGCTGGTCGGCGCGGTAGTTATATTTCCGGTCCTGGCGGATCGACTGGAAAAAAGCGCGAAAGATGAAGTTCGAGCCATCGACGAGAAAGACATGGTCGCCGGGAACGAGAGAGCGGGGAGCGTCGGTCATGCGCATCGATTCGAGAGAGCCGCATTCGCGCGACAGAAAGCTTTTATAAGCCAAGCCCCGCGCCGCCCCAAGGGGCAGGTTCAAGACGCCGGCAGGCCGCGCAAATTTGCTTTGCCGAAGCGCAAGCCATCGGCTAAACAAGTCGCCAGGCACCCGTAGCTCAGCTGGATAGAGCGCTGCCCTCCGAAGGCAGAGGCCAGGGGTTCGAATCCCTTCGGGTGCGCCACTCCAAATTGCAACGAATATCCAAGAGACGGGGCTCGACGCGGCCAGCGCCAATTCCGTACAACTGCGATTTGTGTAAGTAAATCATTTGGTTACAGCCGTGGTTACGCGGGACATGCTGAAGGCGTCGTCCAGAGCTTTTGCCGCCTCGTCGCCGGATCGCATCGAGTAAGTATAGAAGCTGAGCGTCACCGCTGCCGACTTATGCCCGGCAATTCGGGCGACGTCCCCGACCGGAACGCCCTCGGCCTGCAAGGTGCTGATGAATGTCGCTCTGGCTGAATGGGGCGTCACCTTCGGAAGCCCGAACCGGCGCAGCGTCGAACTCCATACGCGCGTGCGATAATGGTTGTAGAAGAGCGGCCCACCATTCGGGCCGGGGAAAACGCGGTATAGCTGGCTAGCCCAAAGTGTCAAATCGCTGGCTCCAGGATTGTATCGCGAGGTCAAGCATTTCAGCAGACCAGCACTCAATCTCCAGCGGTAATCTATTCCGATGACGTGATCGGTAAAGGCTAGAAGCGTTGAGGAGTTAACGAGAATTTCCCACAAGGATGATTGCCGTCGCCCGATCGAAATCGGCGAGAAAGCTGTCTGGTCTGCGCCGAAAAGCGAAGCGCCCGAAATGGCTAGAATTTTAAATCAAGCAGCGCCAGGATTTGGAAAGCTGTCCTGGCTGAGGGCTTTGTTGCCTCCCAACGCAAGGGCTATGCCGGTTCGGGGGTTCCCTTTTGACAGCGCCCCACTACGATGGCCGGCAATTCCGTTGTCACAATCAATTCGAGAATTTGGACTTATGCGCCTTTCCTGGAATGAAATTCGCGCCCGCGCCGCCCATTTTGCCGCCGAATGGTCGGAGGCAAAGTACGAAAAAGGCGAAACCCAGAGCTTTTATAACGAATTCTTCGACGTGTTTGGCGTTCGGCGACGGAAGGTTGCCAGCTTCGAAGAGCCGGTCAAAAAGCTTGGCGACAGGCAGGGCTTCATCGACCTGTTTTGGAAAGGCGTTTTGCTAGTCGAGCAGAAAAGCGCAGGTCGCAACCTGAAAAAGGCGAAAACACAGGCCTTAGACTATTTTCCCGGCCTCAAGGACGCGGAATTGCCGCGTTTCATTCTGGTATCGGACTTCCAGAACTTCGAGCTTTATGACCTCGACGAAAACCGAGAGGAAAAGTTCAAGCTTGCCGAACTGCCGCGTAAAGTCGAACATTTCGGATTTGTTCTCGGCGTTGAGAAGCGCACCTTTCACGACCAAGACCCGGTGAATATCAAGGCGTCCGAATTAATGGGACGCCTTCACGACGCCCTTAAAGAATTTGGCTATGATGGCCATGATTTGGAGCGCCTTCTGGTTCGCCTTGTCTTTTGCCTTTTCGCGGACGACACCGGCATCTTCGAGCGCGAAATTTTCCTCGATCTGATTGAACAACGCAGCCAGGACGACGGCTCCGATGTTGGCCGATTGCTAAATGAATTGTTCGATGTTCTGAATAAGCCGGAGGACAAGCGCCAAAGAACCCTCGATGAAGATCTCGCCCGCTTCCCATATGTCAATGGCGAGCTGTTTGCTGAGCGGTTGCCGACCGCAGCTTTCAATTCCAATATGCGGGCGCTCCTGATCGAGGTTTGTCAATTCAATTGGGATGCGATTTCGCCAGCCATTTTCGGATCGCTCTTTCAATCGGTCATGAACGCTAAGGAGCGGCGGGCCAGCGGCGCGCATTACACTACTGAAAAGAACATCATGAAAGTCATCCAGCCTTTGTTCCTGGATGATCTGCGCGCCGAATTTTCACGCCTGAAAGCACGCCGTGATACGGGACGCGCAAATGCACTAAAGGCGTTCCACGAAACGTTGAGCAAACTGAACTTCTTCGACCCCGCGTGCGGCTGCGGTAACTTCCTGATCATCGCCTACCGTGAAATTCGCTCGCTCGAAATCGAACTGCTAAAGGAAATTCGTTTCAAATCCGCTGGACTCCAATTGTTCGACGTCGCCACGATGTCCAAAATCGACGTGAACCAGTTTTACGGGATTGAAATAGGCGAGTTCCCTGCCCGCATCGCCGAAGTGGCAATGTGGATGATGGACCACATTATGAACAACAGGCTGAGCCTCGAATTTGGTGAAGCCTATGCGCGCATTCCGCTAAAAGCGTCGCCGCATATTCATTGCGCGGATTCGCTGGAAATCGAATGGACCGAAGTTCTTACGCCTGAAAAATGTTCATTCGTTTACGGGAATCCGCCGTTAAGCGGATTCGTCATGCGCGATGAGGCTAAGCAGGGACAATCTAAAGCGTTGATGCGCAGTCTTGGTGCAACGGGCAGCCGATTGGACTACGTCACCGCGTGGTTCTTGAAGGCCGGTGAGTACGTTCAAACTGGGAGTGCACGGATCGGGTTTGTCGCCACAAACTCGATCACGCAAGGCGAACAAGTCGCCCAGTTGTGGCCCGCGCTTTTCAATCGGTGGAAACTAGAAATTGCGTTCGCTCACCGTACGTTCGCATGGGGGTCGGATGCGCGGGGCGTTGCGCATGTCCACGTTGTCATAATTGGCCTTACGAAACGCGACGACGAACCAAAGGACAAACGCCTCTTCTCATACGACGACGTTAACGGTCATCCGGTCGAAAGTCGTCACCCGGCACTATCCCCGTACCTGTTCGACGCCTCTGGGCTTGTCGATCGACACTTGGTCGTATCCCGAAAGGGATTGAAAAAGGCCATGGCGCAACATGTGCTCGTCGAAACCGATAGAGTTATATCCGACGAAGATCGCGGGCGACCAAGCAATGAGCCGTCGGCGGATCTCGCACATCATCTCGTAGTGGGAAGGCTCGGAGCGGTCGGTCAGACGCGCAATGGGAAGGCTGTTGGCGCGCAGCGCGCCCGGATGCGGGACCACATGGGGTTGGAGGCGAGCGCGAATCTCAAAGCGGCCCAACTCGTTGAGGTCATGGTCCGTTCGGATCGCTGCGAAGTGGACGATCTGGTCAAAGGCCGGATCAAGCCCCGTCGTCTCGGTATCGAAGAAGACATAACCCATGGCGCGCGGCCCCTTAGAACCAACCGCCGCTGAGGCGGTTGCGCATCGCCGATACACTCACCTTGAATTTCCTCGCCAGGCTTTCGATCGCAGCGTCGTCATCGAGGTCCAGCCCCGCATCACCTACTGCCTCCGACAGGAATTGGCGGGGCATGAGCAGCTCTGATGCAAACGCATTGGCGTCGATTTCAAGGGGATCGGTCCCCTGTGCCGCGAGCACATCTCGATGCAGGACACGAAACCCTTTGTCGACGTGCACCGCCGCTGAGATTTCCGGCACGTGCAGGACGTGGTGCGCGAGTTCGTGGGCGGCCGAAAATCGCTGCCGATTGGGATGGTGCAGCGCATTCACGCCGATTATGGCCACCCCATCTTTAATGTAAGCCATACCAGAAAGTTCTTCGGCAAGCGGCGCGTATTGCAGCACGATGTTATGAGCTTTGATGATCCGCTCCACGGGGACCGGAGCGGCACGAACCGGAAAATCGGCGAGGATCTTCGAGGCGGCTGCGCGAGCAGCGGCTGATTCGCCTGTCTCACCGTTTGGCCTTTGCGCTATGCGTGGCGAGAACGCTGGCCACCAGGTCGCTCACCTGAGCAACATCGCGGGGCGAGATGGCGCCATCCGTGACGTTGACCTGCAGCTGTCCGAGCGCGGCTTTCGGCCGCGCAGGCAAGAGGTCTCCCACTTTCGGCATCTCCAGCGCCACGGCGAGATCGTAGATATGATGCAGGAGCACGTTCTGCCTCCCCATTTCGATGTTCGCTATGGACGCCCGGGACACCCCAATAAGGCCTGCTAGATCGGCTTGGGTCAGCTCTAGCTCTTCGCGGCGCTGAGCGACGGCTTTGCCGAAGGCGACGTTGACCGGGTTTTTGAACATGAGACATGTTTGCGCTCAGCCTGAGTCTCTGTCAATGGGATACACAATTGTGCTTCTTCACTCATTAATGAGTGACTATTGACGACATACAAATCTCGTGGATATTGGTTTCACGCGGCGGGGCGGTCCCGTGCAGCCTGATGGCCAAATTGATCTGGAGATCGGAAGATGATCGACGAAGACGCCGGGGACGGCGATGAACGAAAGAAACTGGAGGACGTCGAGCGGCTGCTAAAAGATGCGGCGCGCGAAGGCGAGGTCGCGAAAGAGGCCGCCGAAAAACAGGCGGCGGACCTGCCGAGGCCGAGCGCGAGCTCGACGACATACAACATCCGCCTACGGTCACGATCATCGTCGATGGGACGCCGCATCAGGTTTCCAGGCGCGAGTATATCACCTATGCCGAGGTGGTGACCCTGGCCTACCCCGACTACCCGCACCATCCCGAGATTACTTATTCGGTCACCTACACGAAGGGGCCCATCGAAAAGCCCGAAGGCATCCTGCCTCCGGGCGGCGAGGTCAAAGTCAAGGAAGGGATGGTGTTCCGTGTTAATCGAACTGGCCAATCATAACGAGGACATCCGTCGGCTCTTGGACAAGGGCTACGGATTGAGGGTCGACGAGGGTTATCGGTCGTCAGGGACATCCCATACCTTGACGCCCAGAAAGCGCTGCAATGGGGCGACCTCATCGCGAAGCTTGTCTTCATCGACAAGGTCCGGGTGCAGCAAGACGACCACCAAGTCTATTTCGCAGGATCTGTTCCGCACGGCCTGGACGGTCAGCCTGTTCGCAATCTAGCGGGTGGGCCACGGGCAATTCCGCTCGGCAAGAAGGATGTCGTCGTTCAGCGGTCGTTTTCGAACAAGCCGACCGGGAGACTCCGAACTTCTTCGACAAGATCGAGCACTACGTGCGGTTGATTTCGGGGCCGGCGATGTCGCTGCGCGGGGTAACGCCGCTGAAATTCCGTGTTGATCGCGACGTCGCCGCAGGGTCAGTGTTCAAATTCCACGACACGCTCACCAGCCGCGCGGAACTCGGCGATATTTGCGTCCTTGTTCAAGAACGATATCGTCGCGGTGATTGGTCTTGGCGGCACTGGCGCCTATTTACTCGACTTCCTCGTGAAGACGCCGGTAAAGGAGATCCGCGGGTTCGATGGCGACGCCTATTATGTCCACAACGCCTATCGCTCGCCGGGTCGGCTGCTTGAAGACGAACTCAGCCAGGACAAGGCTGATGTCTACCGTCTCCGTTATGAAAATTTCCGCGAAGGGCTAACAATCCGCCAGATCTACATTACGGAGGAATCGGCGGGTGAACTCGAAGGCGCGACCTTTGCGTTCGTCTGCGTCGACAAGGGTTCCGCCCGTTCAGAGATCTTCGATCTGCTGATCCGGCTAAAAATCCCGTTTATCGACGTGGGCATGGGTCTTGACCGGAAACGGGGTGCCCTTTCGGGCACGCTTCGCACAACCTACTATTCGGCTGCGACGGCCTCGCAAATTCGAGACATGCGGTTGGCTGAAATGGCCGATCATCCCGAAGACCTGTATCGAACCACGGTCCAAATCTCGGAGCTGAATGCGTTGAACGCCTGCCTCGCCATC
>CAVSEY010000004.1:0-65094 GCA_963727035.1 uncultured Pseudomonadota bacterium
CACCCGGCTCCCAGCGGTTCCAATTTTCGCCTCAACGCCGCAGAAAGTCATAAGACAGGAGGGTCTGCACAAAGAAAAGCCGCACATCGGTGACGAAGCGCGGCTCAGAAAAAGCATTGGGGGGCTGGATTGATATCCTGCCCTGAGATGCGAGACGCCTTCTGCGCCGCTTCGAACTGCTTTTTCACGGGCTCCAGGGCGGCAGTGAAGACCGCAGTCGTCAATTCGGCTATACGACGGCTATCTTGGCCGGGCCTGCGCGGTTGACCGCTGTCTTTGATCAACCTTTGCTGCAATTCCATGAACTCTGCCGGGCTTTTCACCGCGACGAGCTCCTCCATGACGGCGGTCAGGTTCTTGACATTCCTTGCCGCCAATTCCTGATACGCCTTGGTCAACTCCTTCAGGGCCTCGGCCGCGCCCTGTCCACTTTCGGTCAGAGTGCTGGAACTGTCTTTGACGATCTTTTCAGCGGCATGTGCGCTCTTGGATAGGACGTCGGCGCTTTTTTTGGAGATCTGCTCTCCGGTCGGATTGGCCATGACTTGAAATCCTTGGTTATCGGGGTCCGGTTGCGATTTTCACATTTTACCTACCGGCGAAACGGCCGCCAGCCTCGGAAAGTACTCAGAGCTGACTTCGGGTTCAAGTTGGGCGGGTGTCTTGACCGGCCCCGCCGTGATTTATCGTACCCTCGAGGCTTCAGAAACTCGCGCCCCGCGCGCTCTCACACCATCGCGCGTCTCCGAGCGCCGACCGGCCGCTTGAGACGCGCTTGCGTCACGGAAGCCAGGACGACTGTCGGGAAACCCTGCCACCGAATTCGCTCAACGGCGCTCGTGTGCGAGCAACAGAAAGGTCGAGACGAATTCGAAGCCGTCAGCATGGGCGAGCGCGCCCATGCCGCGACGATCTCTGAGGCGCGTCATTTTCCAACATGAATGCTGCTCAACGACCCCAGCACTCCGAAAGCCTGCAGCAGCCAAAGCACAACGCAGATGACGACAACCACATTCAGGATGCTTTTGATCTTGCCGTCCATGGGTATGTAGTTGTTGACGAGCCAAAGAAGCACGCCAACAACGATTAAGATGACGACCACGTTAATTAGCGGCATCGAAGTTCTCCTGATAGTGCGTGTTTTCACGCGGAGCCGGAATGTGCGTCACCATGAGTCGTTCTGAAGTCATTCTATTCATACCTCCGCGGGCAATGCCGACCTGTCCGCAGCTCGGGGGTGGCCTTTTCATCGGCCGACGCGCCTACCAGTAATGCCGGTGATAATAGTGACGGTGATAATAGTGGTGATAATAATGCCTGCGATAATAATGCGGATGATAGTAGTAATGGTGGTAATAATGACGCCGATAATAATGATGGTAATAATGGCGATGGTAATAATGGTGGCGATAATAACGCCTATGATAGTAGTGTACCGGGGTCTTGTCCTTGAGCGTGGCTGTCGCCAACTGCGACGCCAGGCTTGAGGCGGCGACGGGCGCGGCCCGCACAGCGTTTGGCGCCGCGAAAGCCAGCGCGGCAAAGCCGAGCAGAACGGCCAAGGACAGTGAGCGGATTAGACGCATGGCCAAACTCCATCTCATCTCGATGCGGACGGCCGGCGGCGAGGGAGCGGAGCATTCTGTCGGTCCAGAGAACGTCGCCGTTTTCAGCTAGTATTGTGCGCTCGAGCGGTCTTGAGCGCAACATTGGAATCTGCCCGCTTCACAAAGTGTTTATCCCAAATTCTCGAGGATTGCGGGGTTATCCATCGGCCCTTGCATGGGCCGATGGCGTCCGTGCTGACGCCGGCCTCTCGCCCAAAGAAAGGGGCGATACGATTACTGCCCGGGTGACCCTGGCGTGGCCTCGGGGACCATCACAGGGCTGTTCAGTTCTCTAATCTTTAAGGCTGCGTCGGGATTCCCGAGCGGAGGAATGTGTGAATTTATAGGCGACAATGAATATTGTCGGATGCCATGTCGCTGTTGGAGATTTTGCGGTCGGTTCCATGATTGATGATGGGGAAATGGAAGCGGTTTGAACTGGCGACGGTGCTGCTCTACGCGATCCTGGGCATGGTCGCTGGCGCGAATTCGTATCGGCAACTGCATGAATTCATTAGCGCTCATCGACGGCGGCTGAACGACGCCTTCAATCTGAGCCTGCGTTATGCGCCGTCCTATTCTGGCCTGCTTATTTTGCAAGGGATCGATCCAACGGCTCTGGAGGAAGCGTTTCGCCGCCATGCCGCTTCACTGCCAACGCCGCCATCGCCGGAGCGACCGACGGCGATCGCCGTTGATGGCAAGACCCTGCGTGGCAGTTTCGACGCCTTCTGCGACCGCAAGGCCGCCAGGGCTGTTCAGTTCTCAAAACAGTCCCGGCATGGCGAGGATGAGATTGAGGTCGAGCGCGGCGCGCCATCGTGCGTTTTGATATTGTTGCATCCGGTGGCTCTGAGCAGATTGTAGGCGAAGGAGCGCAGGCGGGCGGCGATGTCCGGGTTCTTGCGAATGCGTGAGGCGTCCTCGGCGAACGCGACATCGCGCACATAATGGCTGCCATTTTCAATACGCCAATGGCTGCGGATCCATTCGTTCCATTGTTCCGGCGTTGGCCCGGAAAGCGATGACACCCAGAAGACCACCTCGGTCGTTTGCCGACAAAGGCCGGTCTTGGGGTCGCGTTTGCAGACGGTGCGCTCCAACCGCAGGACGGTCTTGATCAGCTTCTCCCACGCCGTGCCACGGAACCACGCCTTGGCGGGAAACACCGTCAATTCTCGCGTTTCCCAGCGATTGCGGCCTTCGGATTTGGTCGTAGCCGAGCCGCTCGGCTTGCGTCCCATTGAGCCAAGTTCGAGTTGGCGGCGCAACTTCGGCTGGTTGTCCTTGACTTGCGTGAGCAGATGATTGCCCGAAGCGATCACGCGGGCGAAGCCTTTTTTTGACAATGCTCGGCGTCAAGGGTGAAGAGACAGCCCGTTAGACCGAGCGCCTCGATCAATCCCGGCGCCGCCGGGATTTCGTTGCTTTTCTCGTCAACCATCAGATGGCCGAGCACAATCTGATCGGCTTGGCGCAGTGCCGACAGCATGTGCGCGGCCTTGCCAGGGCTGTTCAGTTCTCAAAACAGTCCCGGCATAGCGAGGATGAGATTGAGGTCGAGCGCGGCGCGCCATCGGGCGTTTTTGATGTTGTCGCAGCCGGCGGCCCTGAGCAGATTGTAGGCGAAGGAGCGCAGGCGGGCGGCGATGTCCGGGTTCTTGCGAATGCGTGAGGCGTCCTCGGCGAAGGCGACGTCGCGAACATAATGGCTGCCGTTTTCGATACGCCAATGGCGGCGGATGCATTCGTTCCATTGTTCGGGCGTCGGCCCGCTGAGCGAGGACACCCAGAAGACGGTCTCGTTCGTTTGCTGCAAAGGCCGGTTTTTGGGTCGCGTTTCCAGACGGTGCGCTCCAGCCGCAGAACGGTTTTGATCAGCGGCTCCCACGGCGTGCCGCGGAACCACGCCTTGGCCGGAAACACCGTCAGTTCCCGCGTTTCCCAGCGATTGCGGCCTTTGGATTTGCTCGTCGCGGAGCCGCTGGGCTTGCGCCCCATGGATCCAAGTTCGAGCCGGCGGCGCAAATTCGGCTGGTTGTCTTTGACTTGCGTGAGCAGATGATTGCCCGAAGCGATCACGCGAGCGAAGCGATTTTTTTGGCAATGCTCGGCGTCAAGGGTGAAGAGGCAGCCCTTAGACCGAGCGCCTCGATCAATTCCGGCGCGGCGGGGATTTCGTTGCTTTTCTCGTCGACCATCAGATGGCCGAGCACGATTTGATCGGCTTGGCGCAGCGCCGACAACATGTGCGCGGCCTTGCGGTCGCAGAAGGCGTCGAAACTGCCGCGCAGGGTCTTGCCATCAACGGCGATCGCCGTCGGTCCCTCGTGCGATGGCGGCGTTGGCAACGACGAGGCATGGCGGCGAAACGCTTCCTCCAGAGCCGTTGGGTCGATCCCTTGCAAAATCAGCCGAAGGCCCGAATAGGACGGCGCATAACGCAGGCTCAGATTGAAGGCGTCGTTCAGCCGCTGGCGATGAATGCGAATGAACTCATGCAGTTGCCGATAGGAATTGGCGCCGGCGACCATGGCCAGGATCGCGTAGAGCAGCACCGTCGCCAGTTCGAACCGCTTGCCCTTCCCGTCGACGATGATCTGGAACCGAGCGCAAAATCTCCAGCAGCGACACCGCCATCCGACAACCTCCGATTCGGGTTGTCGCCTATAGATTCACACATTCTCCGCTCGGGAATCCCAGCGCCGCCTTAAAGATTAGAGAACTGAACAGCCCTGCGGGCGGCCGCCGGGTTCAGAGTTTCGGGGGCGTCAGGTTGGCCTTTCTCTTCCGCTCTTGCGCATCGATATCATCTGATAAAACAGCAATATCCAGAATGCGGAGCATGGGCGCGCCGTAATTGAACGAGAAACTGATCTCGACACGTTTCTTGTCACTTGTCATCATTTTGTACGAAGTCTTATCATCCGAAAATTTTCTGGCGAAGTACACCCATCTGCCAGCGGCGCAATCCGGGGGATTACTCTCGTGCAAATTATATTTATTGACAATAAGCTTAGTAATCTCATCGCAATCCATGTTTGTCTTCATTGAATATTCTATATCATGGAGAGCCTTGGTTTCTGGCGTAAACCTCAATGTTATGAAAGAGCCATCGTCCAGCGTGCAGCTGGCGCGGCCACGTTCATAATCAACACATACTTTTTCCATGATACGCAACGCATCGGCCTGACTCATCCCGGTTTCAAACTCTCGGACGCGATAGGCGACGCTGTCCGCAAGACAATAGGACGGAGAGAAAACTGCACATACCCACGCCATTAACGTTAGTATCTTCACCATAACGAGTTCTTTCGCAAGCCTGCCCAGTTCTATCAGCCTGTCAGCTAAAACCTTCGTCGTCAACGGCGCTGTCATTACGCTTCCCGGAAGCATCGTGAACAGCATCGATCCGCCCGGAATGACCGACAGCGCGGCGGCGCCGCATTTTTTTCGCATCGCATGCTTCCGCCATCCCGGCCGTCATCGCGCCCTATGGCCCTCGTTGCGCGCGGGCTTTCGGCGGTATAGATGCTGGTGGCGGCGGCAAGGATGCGGACGTGGCGAAATCGGTAGACGCAGCAGACTTAAAATCTGCTTCTCTTTGAGAGTACGGGTTCGAGTCCCGTCGTCCGCACCAATCCTGCCTTGCGCGTCACGGCGCATTTTCTTGCGGCAGCTTGTAAGGCGATTTCGCGCCGAGATCGCGCGCAAAAATCACACCGTAATCGCCGACCTGCGCCAGAACATCCGCGCGCCAGTTTTCTCGCAGCCCGAGCGCCGTCGCATCGAGGTCGAGGGCGCGCGATCCGTGAAGGAAATCGACCACCCCGGCGACACCCGCCGACCATTGCGGGTCGCCGAGCGGCGTCGCCGCGAGGATGGGAAAGACCGCGAGTTTTTCCGGCAACAGGACACTGTCGAAACCATTCACGCCCTCGCGCAGCCGCAGGTCGATCAGGTCGGTGGTTTCGGAGGCCGCCGCCCGGCAATGGCGGGAATTATAAGCGTCGCGCCATTCGACATCCTCCTGAAACGGCATGGCGATGAAGCTTTTGCCCTTTTTCGCGAAAGTTTCGGCCAAAGCCTCGGCGGCGGGGTCGGCCTCGTGGAGGCAGATCGAAGCCCCGGCGAGATCCTCCAGTTTTGTCGCCGCCGAGCCTTTCTCGACCATCGCGGCGTAGGAATTGAAAAAGACCGCCGGCCCCGGCGCGACCTTTCCCGCGAGGCCATTCCGAGCGATTTCCGTTTCGGTGAGGAAAAGGACATCGAAATCGCCGCTGCCCAGGGCCTCTTCGTCCTCGGGCGGATCGAGCGTCTTGAATTGGTAATGCGCGTCCGGGCCAAGCGCGGCGATGGCGACGGCGCGGCAGATGTCCGGCAAAAAGCCCGTCCAGCCCAACGGCGTCTCGCGCGCCAGACTCGGGCGCTCAAAAGCGGCGCAGGCCAGATGGCCGCGCGCCCTGATGGCGGCAAGGCGCGTCTGCGCGCAAGCCGGCGGCATGAAAAGGGCGGCGAGCGCGAAAACGGCGAGAATTCTGGCCAACATCCCGAAACGCCTATTCAGTCATAGCGCGGCAAGGTCGACGGCAAGCTGTTGAAGCCCGGCGGCGGCGGGGCCTCGATGTGCTGGCGCCGGTCTTCCGGGACCACGCCGATCGCCTTGCAGGCGCCGCCGGGCGCGTCGCCATAATGGGGCAGTCTGTTGACCACCTCGTCCGGGATCATCGCCAGCGCGGCGGGCAGCGGCGCCCTGGTTCCTTCGAGCCGGCCGAGGTCGAAGCCGGAAAGCAGGCTCTGCATTCCCGCCGCCGGGAGATCGCGCGGCCCCAAAAATTTCTGGTGGAAGCCCGGCGGGCCATATTGGTTGAATTCTAGGAATTCGCCGGCGGCGAGCGCCCGCGCCTCGTCGGGAAGTTTCGCCAGCGGCGTGCGGCCAAAGATGGCGTTGATCGTCTCGATAATGGCGTTGTGGTCGCCTTCCGCGCTCGAAACCGCATGAGCGCGGGCGTAAGGCGAGATCAGGATCAGCGGCACGCGGGCGCCGCGCGCCAGCGGCAACCGGTCGGGCCCATAGGCGAGAATGCGCGGCGGAACATGGTCGTAATGGCCATCGGATTCGTCATAGGCGATGACGATCGCGCTCTCGCTCCACAGTTTTTCATTGCCGGCGATGGCGTTGATCACCCGCGCCGCCATGGCCTCGCTGATCTGGCGGTCGGCATAGCCGGGGTGGTCGTCGTCGCCCGCCTTGGAGGCGCGGATCGCCGCGATATCGGCGGCGGTGAGCGGCGCCGGGAAATCGGGGTTCTGGATCGGCGGCGACAATCCGGCGATATTCTCGTAGCCGCCGCGAATATAGATCACGCCGCCGTCGGGCAGCCGGCCCCTGGCGATATCGTCGAAAAAGTCGCCGAGACCCTTCAGATTGGCGTTCAGCTTCGGGTTATTGGCGATATAGCCGAAATATTGCGCGCCATTGTGGTGGCTGACATAGCTCCTGTGGCTCGCCGTCAGCCCGGCGTCGGTCGGCTCGCGGTCATAGCCTTCCTGATACCAGCGCCAGGAGACCGGCGACGCGCCGCTCTTTGTCAGAAAGCTGATGTCCTGTTGAATGTCGGGCAGATCGAACGGCTTGTTCAGGTCGGAGTCGGTGGCGTTCCTGGCCGTCTCGCCAAGCAGGCTGAGCGGCAGGCTGGCGAAGGTCAGATTGGCCATGATGTTGGTCGAGCCGTAATACTCGCGACAACCCGCCGGTTCGCGATCCTTCGCCGTGCGATCGAATTGCGAGCCATAGAAAGGCTGCGCGTCGTTGAGCATGGGCGGGGCTCGAGTCGCGCCATCGGGATAAGCCACGCCGCAGACCGGGGCGACGGCGGAAAAAATCTCGATTTTCGCGCCGTGCTCAACCCATTGGCTCTCGCCCGCCTGACCGGACAGCATGGCCGCCGCATTGGGGGATGAGGGGCCGTCCTCGGCCGCGAAAATATTATCGAAAATCGTGAAACGCGACGCCCAGCGCCAGAGGAACGGAATGGTCTCGCAATCGATATGGGACATGACCAGGCGCGCGAATTGCCTCCCCCTGGCCTCGCCCTCCGGCGTCCCATTGGCGTAGCGGCCATATTCGTCCGCCGCGAAACCGTCCATCCGGGCGACGCCGTCCGCGCCGACATCGATCTTGCGGGCCAGACCCTTGTGCGAATGATCGGTGCTGTCGGCGAAAGTCGCGTTCTGGCGCGGGCCGATGAGAAAGGGCTGGACGCTCACCGTCAGGCCGGTGGATTTGTCGGCATAGACTTGCGTGAAGCCGGGCGTGTCGGCCGCCGCGCGCGGCTTCTCGCCGTCGGAATAGAGGCCGTTGACGCCGGGAAATGTCCCGAATTCATTGTCGAAGGACTGGTTTTCGTTGAAGATCACGAAAACGAATTTCACGCGTTTTTGCAGCGCGCGGATCATGCGCCCCTGGGTCGCCGCGCCGTAATCGAGGTCCGGGTCATTATCGCGCGTAAAAGGCGCGACATCGCTGGTTGGGTCGCGCTGCGGGCGAACCAGTTTCTGGCTCGCCTGCCCGGCGAATTCGCCGCGCCAGACGTCGAGGACCTGATCGGCGCGCGCCGGGGCCGGAAGCGCCGCCAGGGCCGCGCCGCAGGCGAGGACTTTCGTGAAGGCTGTCGTCATGCGCTGTTCCCCGGCCGGTCAAGACGCCAGCTTCAATAGGCAGCGTAGCTCTTCTCTTCAACAATTTTGCTGCCGGTGACGTGGTTGATCCGGCGCTTGAGTTCGGCGCGGAGGTCGTTGGTCTTGTAAACGGCGCGCGCGAGGGCGACGAATTCGGAGCCGAAATCGCTCGCCCGTTCCATGCCCCTGATCTCGTCCTCGATGCGCCAGAGGTCGCGATTGACAGATTCGAGTTCGCCGCGCAGCCGCGCAATCTCGTCGTCGGGCGCGAAGACGCCGTAAAGGGCGGCGGCGAGAGAATCAAATTCGCGCTGGATATTGGCGCGTTTCGTCGGGTCGTGGATGTGGTCGAGCTTGATTTGAAGAATCGTGATCTTGTCGATCAATTCTCCGGCTGAGATTTCGGCGACAAGTTTCATTCAATCCGCCTCCGCTTGCGGCTGAAAGCCAATCCCTTCTTATAAAGCGTCAAGGATTGCCTGAAGCCTTTCCTCGAAATCGGCGCAATCCACCCTGCCCCGGCGCCGATCTGAAGACCAGCTTGCCGGCGCCCGCAGGAGATCGGAAATGCTCATTCGCGCGTCCCGACGATTGGATCAAAGGCCGAAGGTCGGAATTTTCGGGAGCAGTTTGGACCGTCCGTCGATCACGAAATCGCGGAATTTTCGCGCCGCCTTGCTCATTTCGCGATCGGGGCGATGGAGCAGGAACCATTGCCGCACCAGCGGCAGGCCGGTGACCTTAAGCGTGGTCAGGTGGCCGTCGGCGATCTCGGTCAGGCAGGTGTGGGCGGAGATGATCGCGATCCCGAGTCCTGCCATCACCGATTGCTTGATCGTCTCGTTGGTTCCCATTTCGACGACCTCGAACACCCGCCCGCCGCCGACGCGCTCGAGAAATCGCTCCATCAGGATACGCGTGCCCGAACCTTCCTCGCGGGCGAGGAAGCGCTCTCGCAGCAGGTCCTCGGCGAGAATGTCGGGATCGCCGGCGAGGCGATGATCGGGCGGCGCGATCAGGATATAGGGATGGTCGCCGAGGGTGACCGCTTCGACCTCGATATGCGCCGGCGGGCGCCCCATGATGGTCAGATCGAATTCGTTGCGCTCCAGCCCCTGCGATATTTCGCCGCGGTTGCCGACGGCCAGTGTCACCCGCACGCCCGGCGACGCGCGCTGAAAGGCGGCGACGATCGAGGGAGCGAGATATTTCGCCGTGCTCTCCACGCCGAACACGACCGAACCGGAGGCGCCGGCCTTGAGCGCGGCGATCCGCTCCCCGACGCGCGCCGCCATCCGTTCGAAATCCTGCGCCATCCCAAGCAATTCTAGGCCAATCTCGGTCGGCGTGAACGGCCCGTCGCCCGAACGGCGGAACAAAGGCGCGCCGATCAGCGCCTCCAGCGCTTTCAACTGGACGCTGATCGCGGGCGGAGTCACATGGAGAAGAGCCGCCGCGCCGCTGACGGAGCCGCGCTCCACGGTGGCGGCGAGGACGCGCAATTGTTTCCTGGTGAGGGCCTTCAGATCGATCATTTAGATAAACTAACAGGCCGTTCCATTTTTTTAAATTTCTTTTTGGTCATAAAGTCGTAAAGAGTCCTCGCTGCCGGCGGTCAACAGCTGGCGCGGAGGATGCCCATGACAAATTCCCAAACGCCGGCGGTATCTGCCGGAGGCGAGAGCCTTGATGCGTATCTCAAGACCTGGGCCGCCGCGGGCGAAGGGCGCGGGGGTCTCGCCAAGACCATCGCCGGTCTGGCCGGCGCGGGCGTCGCGCTTTCGGAAATCATCGCCGGCGGCCCCCTGAGCGGCGCGCTCGGCTCCGAGATCGGCGGCCGAAGCGCCGGCGGCGACAAGCAGCGCCAGCTCGACGTCATCGCCGACCGGCTGATCGTCGACGCCCTGCGCAAGACTCCGACCGCCTATTACGCTTCCGAAGAGGAAGAGGCGATCCTGACCCTCGATCCGGCGGGCGAATTCGCGGTCGCCTGCGACCCGCTCGACGGCGCGTCGAACATCGACTGCAACATGCCGATCGCCACGATTTTCGGCGTCTTCCGCGCCACGCCCGGCGACGCCACCGCCTCGTTCTTCCGCAAGGGCGAGGAGCAGGTCGCGGCAGGCTATGTCATCTACGGCGCGCAGACCGCCCTCCTGCTGACGCTCGGCGACGGCGTCGCGCAATTCGCGCTCGATCCCAAGAGCCGCCAATTCATGCTGGTGTCGCGCAATGTCCGCATCGCGCCGGCGACTCGCGAATATGCGATCAACGCCTCCAATTACCGCCACTGGCCCGACCAGATCCGCGGCTTCATCGACGATTGCGTCGAGGGCGAGAGCGGCCCGCATGGCAAGGATTTCAACATGCATTGGCTGGCCTGCACGGTCGCCGAGGCTCATCGCATTTTTTCGCGCGGCGGGGTGTTCCTTTATCCCGGCGACGATCGTCCCGGCTATCAGCAGGGCCGGCTGCGGCTGCTCTACGAGGCTTTCCCGATCGCCATGCTGGTCGAGCAGGCGGGCGGCGGCGCCACCGACGGCCTGGACCGCATCCTCGCCAAGAAACTGGAGAAAGTGCACCAGCGCACGTCCCTGATCTTCGGCTCGGCAGAGAAAGTCGCGCGCGTCGCCAACTATTATGCCGAAAGCGATCTCAACCGCGCTCAATCCCCGCTGTTTGGCGAACGCGGCCTCTTTCACAACTGAGGACTGACAAGAATGTCCACCAAGCATCCCATCGTTTCCGTCGTCGGCTCCTCGGGCGCGGGCACCAGCACCGTCAAGTTCACCTTCGACCAGATCTTCCGGCGCGAAGGCATCACAGCGGCGGCGATCGAGGGCGACGCCTTCCATCGCTTCGACCGCGCCGACATGAAGGCGGAAATGGCCAAGCGCCACGCGGCGGGCGAACTCAGCTTCAGCCATTTCTCGGAGGACGCCAACCTGCTCGCCGAGCTGGAAAACTCCTTCAAGACCTATGCCGAAACCGGCAAGTGCCCGTCGCGCACCTATGTCCATGACGCCGACGAAGCCGAGCGCCACGGCGTTCCCCCGGGCCATTTCACCGACTGGCGCGAGATCGGCGAAGGCTCGGACGTGCTGTTCTACGAAGGCCTGCACGGCGCGGTGAAGACCGACAAGATCAATATCGCCGGTCAGGCCGATCTCAAGATCGGCGTCGTGCCGGTGGTCAATCTCGAATGGATCCAGAAGATCCATCGCGACCGCTCGCAGCGCGGCTATTCGACCGAAGCCGTCACCGACACCATCCTGCGCCGCATGCATTCCTATGTGCATGTGATCTGCCCGCAGTTCACCCAGACCGACATCAACTTCCAGCGCGTCCCGGTGGTGGACACCTCCAACCCCTTCGTCGCGCGCTGGATCCCGACCGCCGGCGAATCCCTGGTGGTGATCCGCTTCACCAATCCGCGCGGCATCGACTTCGCCTATCTGGTGTCGATGATCAACAACAGCTGGATGAGCCGCGCCAATTCCATCGTCATCCCCGGCGACAAGCTGGACCTGGCGATGCAGCTTATCCTGACGCCGATGATCCTGCGCATTCATGAGCGCAGCCGTCGCGCCAAGTAATTTCTCGGGGCGCAAATCCTCGAGACGTCATTCCTCAAGACAAGGACACTTCGCGATGACCGATACTCTGGTTGCGGAACGCCCCTCGGCGGCCGGCCCCTCCTTCGCCGACATGGCCAACGCCATCCGCGCGCTCGCCATGGACGCGGTGGAAAAGGCCAAGTCGGGCCATCCCGGCATGCCCATGGGCATGGCGGACGTCGCCACCGTGCTGTTCACCCGTTTCATGAATCTCAATCCGGCCAATTCCGCCTGGCCCGACCGCGACCGCTTCGTGCTCTCGGCCGGCCACGGCTCGATGCTGCAATATGCGCTGCATTATCTCGTCGGCTATCCGGACATGCCGATCGAGCAGCTGGAAAAATTCCGCCAGCTCGGCAGCCACACCGCCGGCCATCCCGAATATGGCCATGCGCTCGGCCTTGAGACCACCACCGGCCCGCTCGGCCAAGGCGTCGCCACCGCCGTCGGCATGGCGCTCGCCGAGCGCATGATGAACGCCCGCTACGGCAACGACCTCGTCGATCACTACACCTATGTGATCGCCGGCGACGGCTGCCTGATGGAGGGCATTTCCCACGAGGCGATCGACCTCGCCGGCCATCTCAAGCTCGGCAAGCTGATCGTGTTCTGGGACGACAACCACATTTCGATCGACGGCTCGACCAATCTCTCGACCTCCACCGACCAGATCGCCCGGTTCAAGGCTTCCGGCTGGAACACGATCCGCGTCAACGGCCATGACGAGAAGGAGATCGAGGCCGCGATCGCCAAGGCCCGGAGCATGAGCGACAAGCCCTGGCTGATCGCCTGCAACACCATCATCGGCTATGGCGCGCCGACCCGCGCCGGCACCTCCAAGGCCCACGGCGAGGCGCTCGGCGCCGAGGAAATCGCCGGCGCCCGCGAAAAACTCAACTGGCCGCACACACCCTTCGTCGTGCCCGCTCCGGTGCTGAACGAATGGCGCAAGGTCGCCACGCGCGGCGCCGCCGCCCAGGACAAGTGGAAGGCGCGTCTCGCCGCCAGCGGCAAGGCCAAGGCCTTCACCGCCCAGGTCTCCGGCGTTCTTCCCGCCGCCGCCGAGGCCGCGCTGAAGGAACTGATCGCCAAGCAGGTCGTGGAAAAGCCGAAGATCGCCACCCGCAAGGCGTCGGAAATCGCGCTCGCCGCGATCAATGGCGCGACCGACCTCACCATCGGCGGTTCGGCCGACCTGACCCATTCCAACCTGACCATCACCAAGGGCATGGAATCGGTCAAGACCGGCTCCTTCGGCGGTCGCTACATCCATTATGGCGTCCGCGAACACGGCATGGCCGCGGCGATGAACGGCCTGGCGCTTCATGGCGGGTTCATTCCCTATGGCGGCACCTTCCTGATCTTCTCCGACTATGCGCGCGGCGCGATGCGCCTGTCGGCGCTGATGGGCGTCCGGGTCATCTATGTCCTGACCCATGACTCCATCGGCCTCGGCGAGGACGGCCCGACCCATCAGCCGGTCGAGATCATCCCCTCGCTGCGCGCCTTGCCGAACATGCTGGTCTTCCGTCCCTGCGACGCCGTGGAGACTTCGGAAAGCTGGGCCGTGGCGCTCGCCGAAAAGTCCACGCCCTCCTCGCTCGCCCTCAGCCGCCAGGCGCTGACGCCCCTGCGCACCGAGGCTTCGAAGGAGAACCTGACCGCCAAGGGCGCCTATGTGCTGCGCGAGGCGGACGGCAAGCGCGACGTGACCCTGCTCGCCACCGGCTCCGAAGTGGAGATCGCGGTCGCCGCCGCGCATGAACTGGCGATGGAGGGAATCAAGGCCGCCGTGGTCTCGATGCCCTGCTGGGAGCTGTTCGAGCGCCAGAGCGAGGCCTACCAGCGCGAAGTGCTGGGAACCGCGCCGCGCGTCGGCGTCGAAGCCGCGCTGCGCTTCGGCTGGGACCGCTGGCTCGGCGAGCGCTCCGCCTTCATCGGCATGAAGGGCTTCGGCGCCTCCGCGCCCGCGCCCGACCTCTACAAGCATTTCGGCATCACGGCGGAAGCCGTGGCCGCCGCCGCCAAGTCCCTGATCTCGTAAGGAGTGATGTAATGGCCCGTATCACGCTCAGGCAATTGCTGGACCACGCCGCCGAACACAGCTACGGCGTTCCCGCTTTCAACGTGAACAATATGGAACAGGCCCTCGCCATCATGGAGGCGGCCCGCGCGGTCAACGCGCCGGTCATCATCCAGGCGAGCCGCGGCGCCCGCGCCTACGCCGGCGACATCATGTTCGCCAAGATGATGGAAGCGCTTGAATTGATGTATCCGGAGATTCCGCTCTGCGTCCATCAGGACCATGGCGAGCGCGTCTCGACCTGCCTGTCGGCGATCCAGAACGGCTTCACCTCGGTGATGATGGACGGCTCGCTCAAGGAAGACGGCAAGACCCCGGCCAGCTATGAGTACAATGTCGGCATCACCTCCGAAGTCGCCCGCCTCGCCCATATGGTCGGCGCTTCGGTCGAGGGCGAGCTGGGCTGCCTCGGCTCGCTCGAAACCGGCCACGGCGAAGCCGAGGACGGCCACGGCTTCGAAGGCAAGCTCGACCACAAGGACCTGCTGACCGATCCCGACGAAGCCATGGCCTTCGTCGCGGCGACCAAGGTGGACGCGCTCGCCGTCGCCATCGGCACCTCGCACGGCGCCTACAAGTTCACCAAGAAGCCGACCAGCGACGTGCTGGCCATCAGCCGCATCGCCGAAATCCACGCCAAGCTGCCCAACACCCATCTGGTCATGCACGGCTCCTCCTCGGTGCCGGAGGAATATCGCAACCTGTTCAACGAGAACGGCGGCGAGATGCGCGAGACCTATGGCGTGCCGGTCGAAGAGATCGTGCGCGGCATCAAGTTCGGCGTGCGCAAGGTGAACATCGACACCGACCTGCGCCTTGCCGCGGCGGCCGAGTTCCGCCGCGTCGCCAACAAGAACAAGTCGGAATTCGACCCGCGCAAGTTCCTAAAGCCCGCGATGGACGCCATGGGCAAGGTCTGCCACGACCGTTTTGAGGCCTTCGGCTGCGCCGGAAAGGCCCAGCTCATCAAGGTCAAGCCGATGAGCGAAATGGCCAAGCTCTACGCCAGCGGCGCGCTCGACCCGGTCATCCCGGCCAAGTCGGCGGCCTGAGTCTCGAACCTGCGCCGTCGCCACGGCGCCGGTTTTTCTCGAACCAAATCGCGCGTCGCCCTTTTATCGGCGGCGCGCCCGGAATGCCCAGGAAACCGTTCGGGCAGACAAAAAAACGCAACCACGCCAAAAACAAACCACGCCAAGGAAAACAAAAATGGACCAGTCAGATCGCTACGCCAATCTCAACCTCAAGGAAGCCGACCTGATCGCCGGCGGCAAACATGTTCTCGTCGCCTATATCATGAAGCCCAAGCCCGGCTTCGGCTCCTATCTCCAGGCCGCGGCGCATTTCGCCGCCGAATCCTCGACCGGCACCAATGTCGAAGTCTCGACCACCGACGATTTCACCCGCGGCGTCGACGCGCTGGTCTATGAGATCGACGAAGCCAAGGAGATCATGAAGATCGCCTATCCGGTCGACCTGTTCGACCGCAACATCATCGACGGCCGGGCGATGATCGCCTCCTTCCTGACCCTGACCATCGGCAACAACCAGGGCATGGGCGACATCGAATACGGCAAGATTCACGATTTCTATGTGCCGCCGGCCTATCTGCGCCTGTTCGACGGCCCGGCGACCACCATCAAGGACCTGTGGCGCGTGCTCGGCCGCCCGGTCGTGAACGGCGGCTTCATCGTCGGCACCATCATCAAGCCGAAGCTCGGCCTGCGCCCGAAACCCTTCGCCGACGCCTGCTACGATTTCTGGCTGGGCGGCGACTTCATCAAGAACGACGAGCCCCAGGGCAACCAGGTGTTCGCGCCGTTCAAGGAAGCGGTTCGCCTGGTCAATGACGCGATGATCCGCGCCCAGGACAAGACCGGCCAGGCCAAGCTGTTCTCCTTCAACATCACCGCCGACGACCACTATGAGATGGTCGCTCGCGGCGAATATATCCTGGAGACTTTCGGGCCCAACGCCGATCACGTCGCCTTCCTGGTGGACGGCTATGTCGCCGGCCCGGCGGCGATCACCACCGCCCGCCGGCGCTTCCCGAAGCAGTACCTGCATTATCACCGCGCCGGCCACGGCGCCGTGACCTCGCCGAATTCGAAGCGCGGCTACACCGCCTTCGTCCTGTCGAAGATGGCCCGCCTCCAGGGCGCCTCCGGCATCCACACCGGCACGATGGGCTATGGCAAGATGGAAGGCGAAGCCGCCGACAAGGCCATGGCCTATATGATCACCGAGGACAGCGCGGACGGCCCGTTCTACCATCAGGAATGGTATGGCATGAACCCGACCACGCCGATCATCTCCGGCGGCATGAACGCCCTGCGTATGCCGGGCTTCTTCGAAAACCTCGGCCATTCCAACCTGATCATGACCGCCGGCGGCGGCGCCTTCGGCCATATCGACGGCGGCGTGGCCGGCGCCACTTCACTGCGTCAGGCCGAACAGTGCTGGCGCGCCGGGGCCGACCCAATCGATTTCGCCAAGAGCCACCGCGAATTCGCCCGCGCCTTCGTCAGCTTCTCGCACGACGCCGACATGCTGTTCCCCGGCTGGCGCGACAAGCTTGGCAAGGCCGCCGCGTAACCATACGAAATTCCCTCTCCCCGTTTTGCGGGGAGAGGGGCTCAGCCTATCCAAGTCTCGAAAGGACCGCCCATGAAAGCCTTCGACCGCAGCATCAAGATCGCCCCTTCGATCCTCTCCGCCGATTTCGCCAATTTCGGAGCCGAATGCCGCGCCATCGAGGCTCAGGGTTGCGATTGGGTCCATGTCGACGTCATGGACGGCCATTACGTCCCCAACATCACTTTTGGGCCGGCCACCTGCGCCGCGATCCGCAAGCACATCAAGGGCGTGATGGACGTCCATCTGATGATCGCGCCGGTCGATCCCTATATCGAAGCCTTCGTCAAGGCCGGTTCCGACATCGTCACCGTCCATGCCGAAGCCGGCCCCCATCTCGACCGCTCGCTCCAGCTCGTTCGCTCGTTCGGCGCCAAGGCCGGCGTGTCGCTCAATCCCTCGACCCCCGCCTCGGCGATCGAATTCGTCCTCGACCGCATCGACCTCGTGCTGATCATGACGGTCAATCCCGGCTTCGGCGGCCAGAGTTTTATCGAAAGCCAGATCGAGAAGGTTCGCCAGATCCGCGCCATGATCGGCGACCGCCCGATCCATATCGAGATCGACGGCGGCATTACCCCGGAAACCGCGCCGCTGGTCGTCGCGGCGGGCGCCGACGCCCTGGTCGCCGGCTCCGCCGTGTTCAAGGGCGGCTCGGTGGACAATCCGGAAGTCTACGGCCGCAACATCGCCGCCATCCGCGCGGCGGCCGAGGCGGCGCGAGTCAAGTCCGCCGCCTGATCCTTCTCGCAGGAATCCCTTCTCCCCTTGCGGGAGAAGGTGGCGCGAAGCGCCGGATGAGGGGGCATTCCTCACCGCAGGCGCTTTTTTTTATTACGCCATCTGCGCCTTGGCCTTGGCCTCGCGGCGGCGCGCATGCAGCACCGGCTCGGTATAGCCGTTGGGCTGTCGCGCGCCCTTGAACACCAGATCGCAGGCCGCCTGGAAGGCGACGTTTTGATCGAAATCCGGCGCCATCGGGCGGTAATCGGGGTCGTCGGCGTTCTGGCCGTCCACCACCGCCGCCATGCGCCGCATCACCTCGCGCACCTGATCCGCGCTGCAAATTCCGTGACGCAGCCAGTTGGCGATGTGCTGGCTGGAAATGCGCAAGGTGGCGCGATCCTCCATCAGGCCGACGCCATGAATGTCCGGCACTTTCGAGCAGCCGACCCCGGAATCGATCCAGCGCACGACATAGCCCAGAATGCCTTGCGCGTTGTTTTCCAATTCCTCGTTGATCTCCTGCGGCGACCAGTTGATCCGGTCGGCGAGAGGGAAGCGTCAGGATGGCGTCGAGTTTTGCCGGCGCACGGGCGGCGATTTCCTTTTGCCGCGCCGCGACATCGACCTCGTGATAATGGGTCGCATGCAAAGTCGCGGCGGTCGGCGACGGCACCCAGGCGGTATTGGCCCCGGCGCGCGGATGGGCGACCTTGGTTTTCAGCATGGCCGCCATCATGTCCGGCATGGCCCACATGCCCTTGCCGATCTGGGCGTGGCCCGGCAGGCCGGATTCTATGCCGACATCGACATTATTGTCCTCGTAAGCCGCGATCCACACAGAGTTTTTGATGTCGTTCTTGCGGATCATCGGCCCGGCTTCCATCGAGGTGTGGATCTCGTCGCCGGTGCGGTCCAGAAAACCGGTGTTGATGAAGAACACGCGGTCTTTCGCTGCGCGGATGCATTCGGCGAGATTGACCGTGGTGCGGCGCTCCTCGTCCATGATCCCCATCTTGATGGTGAAGCGCGGCAGGCCGAGCGCGTCCTCGACGCGTCCAAAGATCTCGTCGGAAAAGGCGACCTCCTCCGGCCCGTGCATCTTCGGCTTGACGATATAGACCGAGCCGGCGCGGCTGTTGCGGTAAATGCCGAGCCCTCTCAGGTCGTAGAGCGCGATCAGGCTGGTGAACATGGCGTCGAGCAGGCCCTCGGGCGCCTCGACGCCATCGATCAGCACCGCGTCGCTGGTCATCAGATGGCCGACATTGCGCACCAGCAAAAGCGCGCGGCCGGGCAGCGCGAAACGCTCGCCGCCGGGCGAAATATAGGCGCGATCCGGCGCCATATGGCGCTGGAAGCGCTTGCCGTTCTTTTCGAAAGTCGCGGCGAGATCGCCCTTCATCAGGCCGAGCCAGTTGCGATAGACGGCGACCTTGTCCTCGGCGTCCACGGCGGCGACCGAATCCTCGCAATCCTGGATCGCCGTCAGCGCCGCTTCGAGCACGATGTCGGCGACGCCGGCGCGGTCGGTCCTGCCGATCGGATGGGTGCGGTCGATGTGGATTTCGACATGCAGCCCATTGTGCTTGAGCAGAACGGCGCCCGGCGCGGAAGCCTCGCCGGCATAGCCGGCGAACAGCCGCGGATCGGCGAGCGCCGCGACGCCGCCGGGCAATTTCGCCTGGAGCGCGCCGTTGTCGACGGAATATTGGACGACATCGCGATGCGAGGCGCCGGCCAGGGGCGCGATGCGGTCGAGGAAATCGCGGCCCCAGGCGATCACCGCCGCGCCGCGCGCCGGATCGTAGCCCTTTTTCGCCGGGTCCGGCGGCAGGATCGCGTCCGTGCCGTAAAGCGCGTCATAGAGCGAGCCCCAGCGGGCATTGGCGGCGTTCAGCGCATAGCGCGCATTCAGGATCGGAACGACGAGTTGCGGGTCCGGCCTGAACGGTGATTTCGGGATCGACATGGGCGGTTTCGACCGCGAACGCCTCGCCGCGCGCGAACGAGATAGCCGATCTCGGTCAGAAAGCGCCGATAGGCCTCGGCGTCAAAAACCTTGCCCTTGCGCTCCCGATGCCAGTCGTCGATCCGCGCCTGAATCGCGTCGCGCTTTTCGAGCAGGGCGCGGTTGCGCGGGGCAAGATCGAGGAGAAATTTTTCCAGCTCCGCCCAAAAAACCGCCGCCTCGAAACCGAGCCCCGGAAGAACCTCGCGATCGATGAACTCATGCAGATTGGCGGCGACTTCGATGCGCCCATGGCGGATTCGGCTCGACATTCCATCCTCTTGTCCGGCCGCTTGACCACGGCCGCTTTTCGTTGCGCGGCAAGCTTCGCGCCGCGACGCCCAGAGTCGCGGAATGTGCCGACGGTTCGGCCAGATGGAAAGCCAAAAACGCGTCGCGGTCCATAGCAACATTGGCGGAGAAGGGAGCGCCGCGACGCCGGCCACAGGGAATAGGCGCCCCGCGAACAAATGATGGCTCAGGCCGCCCGCGGCGGTTCGAAGCCCCGCGCCGCAGGTGGGCTCAAAACTTCATCCCCCACCGCCCCTATCCTTAAAGCCCCAGATCGGAAAGCCCCGGATGATCGTCCGGGCGCCGGCCCAGCGGCCAGCGGAACAGGCGGTCTGTTTCGGCGATGGGCAGGTCGTTGATGCTGGCGATGCGCCGGCGCATCAGGCCGGCCTCGTCGAATTCCCAAAGCTCGTTGCCGTAGGAGCGAAACCAATGGCCGGAATCGTCACGCCATTCATAGGCGAAGCGCACCGCCATCCGGTTGCCGCGAAAGCCCCAGACCTCCTTGATCAGCCGATAATCCAGCTCGCGCGCCCATTTCCGTTTCAGGAAGGCGACGATCTCGGCGCGGCCATGAATGAACTCCACGCGGTTGCGCCATTGGCTGTCGGGCGTATAGGCCAGCGCGACCTTTTCCGGGTCGCGGCTGTTCCACGCGTCTTCGGCCATGCGGGCTTTCAGCGCGGCGGTCTCGGGCTCGAAGGGCGGCAGCGGCGGACGGGTCATGGCTTTCTCCGGGTCAGGCGTTTTCGGCGAGGCGGGCGGCGGCGGCGCGCGCCTGGGCTTCACGCGTCGCGCAAAAGGGCGCCATGAGCTGGCGGACGGCGGCAAGGATTTCGGGCGGCGCGGTCTCGGGCCGGCCGGCGTCGAAGGGCGGCGCCGGCGCATATTCCAGGCCGAGCTGGATCGCCTGCGCGACATTTTCCCCGGCGATCTCCGCCAGCACGGTCAGGGCCAAATCGATTCCGGCGGTGACGCCGCCGCCGGTGATGACATTGCCGTCGCGCACGACGCGGCTTTCGTCCGGGATCGCGCCAAACAAAGGCAAAAAATCGCGCCAGGCCCAATGGCAGGCGGCGCGCCTGCCCTTCAGCAGGCCGGCGGCGCCAAGAATCAGCGAGCCGGTGCAGACCGAGGTGACATAAAGCGCGCCCAAAGCCAGCCGGCGAATTTCTCCGATGAAATCGCGGTCCAGCGCGACCTCCAGCGCGTTCACCCCGCCCGGAACGCAGAGAAGATCGCAGGCGGCGACATCGGCGAGGCGGCGGGCGCCGGCGAAGACAAGGCCTTCGCTCGGCACATCGCCGCCGATGCTGCTGGCGACCACGATCTCGGCGCCGGGCATGCGCGCGAAGAACTGGTGCGGCCCGGTGAAATCGAGCTGGGTCATTCCCGGATAGACGGCGAACAATATGCGGAAGTTTTTTGGGGTCATGGCGGGCCTCTCGCGCACACTCTGCCCCCGCGCGCCGATTGACGAAATGACAATGATCCCTCATTTTCGGTCATCCGCAAAAAAAATCGGCTTCCGCGATTCCGGACCCATGCCGCCGCGCCTTCCTGCGCGCCTTCGGCCAGCCGCCGCGCGCCATGCGCGCATCGCCCGCATAAGCTGATGATGCGGCGCGGTCTGATTGACTTCGCCGGGTCATGCGCTCAATAGAGAAAAATCTCAGGCAGAGTGTTCCATGACATCCGTCACGCTGATCGACAATTACGATTCCTTCACCTTCAATCTGGTGCATTACCTCGGCGAACTCGGCGCCAGGGTGAAGGTTTTGCGCAACGATGCGGCGAGCGCCGAGGACATCGCGGGCGAGGAGCCGGATTGCATCGTGCTTTCGCCCGGCCCCTGTACGCCGCATGAGGCCGGCGTCTGCCTCGATCTGATCCGCGTGGCGAGCCCGCGCATCCCGATCTTCGGCGTCTGCCTCGGCCATCAGGCCATTGGCGAGGCTTTTGGCGGCGAGGTGGTGCGCGCGCCCCTGCCGGTCCATGGCAAAATCGCCGATATTTTCCACCATGGCGAGACGGTTTTTCACGGCCTGCCCAGCCCGTTCAAGGCGACCCGCTATCATTCCCTCGTCGTGCGCCGCGACACGCTTCCGACCGAACTCGCGGCCACCGCCCAGACCGGCGACGGGTTGATCATGGGGCTGAGCCACCTCACCCGCCCCACCCATGGCGTGCAGTTCCATCCCGAAAGCATCGCCTCCGAACATGGCCACGCTCTGCTGCGCAATTTCCTCGATCTGGCGAAAAGCTGGAACGCCGCCAAACGACCATGAAACATTTGCCTTCGCTTCCGAAACGGAAGCAAAGGCGCACGCCGGCGTCAGCCGGCGCGGATAAAGTCGGTTGATTCTTATGGACGCCTTCAAGCCCTTTCTCGCCAAGCTCGCCTCGGGCGCGACCCTCACCCGGAAAGACGCCGAGGCCGCTTTCGACCTGCTGCTCTCCGGCCAATCGACCCCGGCGCAGACGGGCGCCTTTCTCATGGGTTTGCGCACGCGCGGCGAAACGCTGGACGAGATGACCGGCGCGGTTTCGGCCATGCGCGCCAAAATGCTGACAGTCCGCGCGCCCGAGGGCGCCATCGACATTGTCGGCACCGGCGGCGACGGCGCCCAGACCTACAATATCTCGACGCTTGCCGCGCTGATCGTCGCGGCCTGCGGCGCGCCCGTCGCCAAACACGGCAATCGCGCCGCCTCCTCGCTGTCCGGCGCCAGCGACGTGCTGTCGGAACTCGGCGTGCGCATCGGCATTGCGCCGGACATCATCGAGCGCAGCCTGCGCGAGGCCAATATCGGCTTCATGACCGCCCAGGCCCATCATGGCGCCATGGCCCATGTCGCGCCGGTGCGCCGCGAGCTGGGCGCCCGCACTCTGTTCAACCTGCTCGGGCCGCTTTCCAACCCGGCCGGCGTCCGCCACGCCCTGATCGGCGTCTTTTCCGAACAATGGATGGAGCCGATCGCGGAAGTCCTGAAGACCCTCGGCGCGGAAACGGTCTGGGTCGTCCATGGATCGGACGGGCTGGACGAGGTCACCACCACTGGCCCGACCAAGGTTCTGGCGCTCGAACACGGCGCCTTCCGCCGATTTGAGATCACGCCTGAGGAAGTTGGCGTAAGACGCGCTAAACTAACGGATTTACGTGGCGGCGATCCCGCCCATAACGCCGCCGCCTTGCGCGCCGTTCTCGCCGGAGAAAAGAACGCCTATCGCGACATAGCCGCCCTCAACGCCGCCGCCGCTCTGGTCGTGGCGGGCAAGGCCGCGGACCTCAAGGCGGGTTTCCGCCTCGCCGAACAGGCGCTCGACAGCGGCCGGGCGCTTGCGACGCTGGAAAATCTGATAAAAATTTCCCATCAGGCCGAAAGCCCAAGTACACAGCCGGCGAAATAGGCGCTAAGGTCAGGTCATGTTGGACATATTGAGAAAGATCGAAGCCTACAAGCGCACCGAAATCTCGGAGGCCAAGGTGCGCGTGCCTTTCGCCACCCTGGAGCGCAAGGCGCATGACCGCGACCCGCCGCGCGGCTTCCTGCGCGCCATCGAGACCCAGGTCCGCGCCGGCCTGCCGGCCCTGATCGCCGAGGTCAAGAAGGCGAGCCCGTCCAAGGGCCTGATCCGCGAGAAATTCGACCCTCCGGCGCTCGCCCGCGCCTATGAGGCCGGGGGCGCGACCTGCCTTTCGGTGCTCACCGACGGCCCTTCCTTCCAGGGCAAGCTCGACGATCTCACCGCCGCCCGCGCCGCGACCCATCTGCCGGCCCTGCGCAAGGATTTTCTGTACGATCCCTATCAGGTCTATGAGGCCCGCGCGGCCGGCGCCGATTGCGTTCTCATCATCATGGCCTGCGTCAACGACCGCGAGGCCAAGGCGCTCAACGCCGCCGCCCACGACCTGCACATGGACGTGCTGGTCGAGGCCCATGACGAAGCCGAACTCGACCGGGCGCTGGCTCTGGAGACGCAACTGGTCGGGATCAACAACCGCAACCTGCGCGATTTCACCGTCTCGCTCGAGACCACCGAGCGCCTCGCCGCCCGTGCGCCGAAGGATCGGCTGATCGTCGCCGAGAGCGGCATCGCCTCGCATGACGACATCACGAGGCTGCGCAAAGCCGGCGTCCATACCTTCCTTGTCGGCGAATCGCTGATGCGGCAGGCCGACCTGAGGGAAGCGACCCACCGCCTGCTCACCGGCGCTTCCGCCGCGCAGCCGGCATGAACGCCAAAAAACCCGCCCTCACCCATATCAGGCGGTGCGGGCGAGGTTTTGATGGTCGACGTCTCGGACAAGCCGCGCACGGCGCGCGAGGCGCTGGCGCGCGGCGCCGTGGTCATGAAGCCTGAAACCCTTGCCTTATGCCTCTCGGGCCAGGCGAAGAAAGGCGACGTTTTCGCCGCCGCGCGCATCGCCGGGATCATGGCGGCCAAGAAAACCCATGATCTGATCCCGCTCTGCCACCCGCTCAACCTGACCAAGATCGAGGTCGACGTGTCGCCGGACGAGTCGCTGCCGGGCCTCCGCGTCGCTGCGCGTGCAAAGGTTCTGGGCGAGACGGGGGTGGAAATGGAGGCGCTGACCGCCGTCTCCATCGCCTGCCTCACCATCTACGACATGCTGAAAGCCGCCGACCGCGCCATGCGGATCGAGGGAATCGTGCTGGCCGAGAAAAAAGGCGGCAAGTCCGGCGATTATTCTGGTGGATAGAATCTGACGCCTGGCGCCGACAGCGAAAGTTGCAGTACGGCGGAAAGTTGCCCTTCGCGCCGTCGAGATTGAGCGCGCGTTTTGCTGGCGGCCGATACTTGCGGCGGGTGATTTTCGTCCAGGCCATAAACTTCCCTCGAATCTCGCAAATCCGAAGGAACCACAACCTATTGCAATCACTGGCTTGTGATCGATCAATTTGATTTGAAGCAATGCTTGCCAGCCTTGTCGCCTTTATCGTTAATTTTTGCAGCATCAGGTTACCGAGGGAGCGGTCCCATGGCGAGTGGAACTCGTGAGGCCGTGATGCGATCTGGTTCCGAATGCCCTGTTGCGAAGCCCGAAGCGCCAAGGATGGAAGCCTCCCCAGGCCGGCCTGATCGTGATCTTAAAGCCATTGACGCCCTTGCCAGGGAACTGGAAGACTTACCTGTTCGTTTTATCTCCGAATTTAGAAAGGCGCATGAAGACGGAGTCAATTTGATTGCCCTCGCTGACGCCGTTCTCGCCGTGCGGGCCAAGAGGCTTTCAGAATGTGGTCGTTGTTGGGGCCAGTCGTGCGGCTCGTGTACGCACAGGGGCTTTCATAGGTCAGGCCCTTCTCAAGATCGCTGACGACCAGACTCGATTTAGCCCCTCCTGCTCGTCGCGACGCTTGTCGTAAGAAGGAGATAGCAAATGCGCAGCCTTGTTCAACCGTTGCCATCCATGCACTGCGAACTTTGTGGTGGCGAACTGCTCTTGAAACGCATCGAACCGGACGATCCGGCCTTTGAAATCGACGTCCAGATATATGTTTGCGCAAAATGTAGCCACGAGCAGGCGCGCAGGGTGATCCACGATCGGTATACCGCGCACGTTTCGCTTGGAGTTTCGGCTCACCGCTGAAGTGTGGTCGACGGACTTTCGCTTTGGTTCGATTCCGGGCAATCACGCACGAAAAAAATGCCTCTGGGGAGCGGGTTTCAAGAATTGCGCTCACGCGTTTTCGACATTTTAAACCAGTCACTTAACATAAGAAAAAATCAGGTGTGGACGTATTCGGGTGAGCGAGCGGGTCGGACGGCGGCTTCGAGCCGATTCCGGGCATTGCCCGAGGGCGCCAAGCGTGTGATTTTTTTCACCAGGCAAGAATGATCGGGCGGACCCCTTCTCCCCTTGCGGGAGAAGGTGGCGCCGTAAGGCGTCCTTAGACGCCCGCCCTTCCGGACGGGCTATGGCGCCGGATGAGGGGTTCCCGCGACCGGCGCCGCCTCATCCGTCTCGCGCTTTGCGCGAGCCACCTTCTCCCGCAAGGGGAGAAGGCATTCCCGCCGTAACGCCTTGCCTAACCGAAGCGAGCTTGACGTTTGCCCGCAATCGCCACGCCGCGCTAGAGCGCGGCGCCCTCGCCCTCGAAGGCGCGCACCCACATGGCGCAGAGCCCTGAGCGCACGATGTCCTCGATTTCGAATTCGACCACCGGCACCGGGAGGTCATGGGCGCGGATCAGTTCGATCATCTTGCGCAGGCCGGAGGCCTGATGGATGTCGGATTGACTCACATCGCCATTGACCACGCTGACGCAGTTCTCGCCGACGCGGGTCAGGAAGGTCTTGATCTCCCCGACCGTGGTGTTCTGCGCCTCGTCGAGCAGGATGAAGGCGTTTTTCCAGGAGCGCCCGCGCATCACCTCGAAGGGCGCCATTTCGATATTGCCGCGTTTCAGCGCGATGTCGAAGGCGGCGTCGCCGATGCGCTCCTTGATCGCGTCGGCGATCGGAACCGCCCAGGGCGCGAATTTATCCTGAAGCGAGCCCGGGAAAAAGCCGAGCGAGCGGCCGCAGGGGACATTGGGGCGGGTGAGGATGATCTTGTCGATGCGCCCGGTGCGGAAGAGATCGGCGGCATGGGTGGCGGCGATCCAGGTTTTTCCAGTTCCGGCGGGGCCGAGGACGACGATTTGCTGGCTTGATTTCAGAGCGGCCAGATATTGCGCCTGCGTGGGGTTAAGAGCTTTGATGGGTGGAAGGACGCGATCTTTCTGGAACTTGTTTCCCTTGAACTCGATGATTTCGGCATCTCCGTGCTGACGGGAATTGCGGCTCTTTCTTCGGTCCAGTTGCTTGCCCACGCGCAAACTCCTCAGTGGTAAATCGACGGGCGCGCTCCCCGCTAGGGCGGAAAGCACGGTGGAGGGATATGCGTATTTGCTGGAGACATAGCGGGAGCGGCTTTTGCGCGCTTCGGTTTGAGTGACGCCATCGGCCTGCTCCTCGCTAATCTCAGGATAAGCGATTCGTCCCAAATACAAAGTAAATTATTTGGACTTTTCCGAAGCGAAAAAGCTTGAGATGACGCAGAAATTCGCTCTCACGACTGCGAATCGCGAATCGCTGAAATGTTTCACGCGTTCGAAGCGCCGATTTCGCCCGAGCCGAAGACTAGAAATTTCACCTTGCTGTCACATCCTGCCGATGAGCTGTGCGACGGCATTATAGTTGCGATGCTTGCCGGAAAGCCGCAGTGGACGCCTTTTCCGCAATTGAATGTCGTGATCGCCTACAGCGTCGTCCTTGCCGCTGGCGTCAAGCGTTCGGCAAATTCCGCGCCAGCGCCTCCAGCACCGCCATGCGCACGGCGACGCCCATTTCGACCTGTTCGCGGATCAGGCTCTGCTCGCCGTCGGCGACGCTGGAATCGATCTCGACGCCGCGATTCATCGGCCCCGGATGCATCACCAGAGCGTCGGGCTTGGCAAAAGCGAGCTTGTCGGAATCGAGTCCGAAAAAGCGGAAATATTCGCGCGTCGAGGGAACGAAGGAACCCTGCATCCTTTCGCGCTGCAGCCGCAGCATCATCACGATGTCGGCGTCGCGCAGGCCGTCGCGCATGTTGGTGTGAACCTCGACGCCCATCTGGGCTATGCCGGTGGGAATCAGGGTCGAGGGGCCGACCACCCGCACCCGCGCGCCGAGCGCCGAGAGCAGGATGATATTGGAGCGCGCGACGCGCGAATGCAGCACGTCGCCGCAGATCGCCACCACCAGCCCCTCGACGCGGCCCTTGGCGCGGCGCATGGTCAAGGCGTCGAGCAAAGCCTGGGTCGGGATGTTCATGGGCGCCGTCGCCGGCGTTGACCACGGCGCAATCGACTTTTCGCGCCAGAAGATGGGCGGCGCCCGCCTGATGATGGCGCACGACGATAATGTCCGGGCGCATGGCGTTCAGGGTGATCGCGGTGTCGATCAGCGTCTCGCCCTTTTTCACCGAGCTTGTCGCCACCGACATGTTCATGACATCGGCGCCGAGGCGCTTCCCCGCGAGTTCGAACGAAGACTGGGTGCGGGTCGAGGCCTCGAAAAACAGGTTGATCAAGGTGCGGCCCGAAAGGGTTTCCTTCTTCTTTTCCGCCTGACGCGAGACCGCGACCGCCTCTTCGGCGAAATCGAGCAGATGAAGAATGTCGAGCCGGTTGAGGCCCTCGATGCCCAAAAGGTGCTTATGGAGGAAGGAAAAGCCGGGAATGGACATTTTCGGGCTCGATCCGGGAAAGCGGCGCGCGGCGGAGATGCATGCGCAAAATTCGGGCGCGGCGCAAGGACCATTTGACATCGCCGCCCCGCTCGCCCATTTTCGCCCGCCGTTCGGGGCCGGGGGGTCCGGGAAATTGCGGGCCGGACAAAGGGCCTTCGCGCCATCGTCCGTTGAAAATGAATAATGGCGCCCGCGCCAACGGGCCAGTTAATTAAAACGCTGGGCCGCTGACGCGGCCGGGCGCCTTTTTCCGACATGTCGGAAAAGGGGAAAGAAGACTCAGAGGTCGCCACATGGATGTCGTCATCGTCGAATTGCCCGCCAAGGCCAAGACGATCAATAAATATCTTGGCCGGAATTTCGTTGTCGTGGCCTCTTTCGGCCATGTCCGCGACCTGCCGGCCAAGGACGGCTCGGTCGATCCCGACGCCGATTTCAAAATGCTGTGGGAAGTGGACGGCAAGGCGGGCAAGCGCCTGTCCGACATCGCGGCCATCGTGAAAGACGCCGACCGCATCGTTCTCGCCACCGACCCGGACCGCGAGGGCGAGGCCATTTCCTGGCATGTGCTGGAGGTTCTCCGCGCCAAGCGCGTCCTCAAGGACAAGCCGGTCGAGCGGGTGGTGTTCAACGCCATCACCAAGGACGCGATCCTTGAGGCGATGAAACATCCGCGCCAGATCGACGAAAGCCTGGTCGAGGCCTATCTCGCCCGCCGCGCGCTCGATTATCTGGTCGGCTTCAATCTTTCGCCGGTGCTGTGGCGCAAGCTGCCCGGCGCGCGTTCGGCCGGCCGCGTGCAATCGGTGGCCCTGCGCCTCGTCTGCGACCGCGAACTGGAGATCGAGAAATTCGTCGCGCGCGAATATTGGTCGCTGATCGCGCATCTGCGCAACCAGGCCGGGGCGCCGTTCACCGCGCGCCTCGTCGGCGCCGACGGCAAGAAAATCTCGCGGCTCGACATCGGCGCCGGCGCGGAAGCCGAGGCGTTCAAACGCGATCTGGAAAATGCGGTCTTCCGCGTCGTTTCGGTCGAGGCCAAGCCGGCCAAGCGCCATCCTTACGCGCCCTTCACCACCTCCACCTTGCAGCAGGAGGCTTCGCGCAAACTCGGCATGGCGCCTGAGACGACCATGCGGGTGGCGCAGAAGCTTTATGAGGGCGTCGACATCGGCGGCGAGACCGTCGGCCTCATCACCTATATGCGCACCGACGGCGTCGATGTCGCGCCCGAAGCCGTCGTCGCCGCCCGTGCGGTGATCGGCCGCGAATTCGGCGACAAATATGTGCCGCAGGCGCCGCGCAAATATCTGGTCAAGGCCAAGAACGCCCAGGAAGCCCACGAGGCGATCCGCCCCACCGACATATCCCGCCTGCCCAAACACGTGGCGCGCCATCTCCAGGCCGATCAGGCCAAGCTCTATGAGCTGATCTGGACCCGCATGGTGGCGAGCCAGATGGAATCCGCTTTGCTGGAGCGCACGACCGCCGAGATCGAGGCGAAAGCCGGCGGCCGCGCGCTCGACCTGCGCGCGACCGGACAGGTGGTGCGTTTCGACGGCTTCCTGAAGCTCTATCAGGAAGGCAAGGACGACGAGGAGGATGAGGAGTCCGGCCGCCTGCCGCCGCTGGCGCGCGACGAAATCCTGAACAAGGACAAGATCGACGCCACCCAGCATTTCACCGAACCGCCGCCGCGCTATACCGAGGCGACCTTGGTGAAGCGCATGGAAGAACTGGGGATAGGCCGCCCCTCGACCTATGCCTCGACCTTGGCCGTTCTGCGCGAACGCGATTACGTAAAACTCGAAAAGAAGCGCCTCGCGCCCGAGGACAAGGGCCGGCTGGTCACCGCCTTTCTTGAGAGCTTTTTCGGCCGCTATGTCGAATATGGCTTCACCGCCGGGCTCGAAGAAAAGCTCGACCGCATCTCCAACGCCGAAATCGACTGGAAGCAGGTCTTGCGCGATTTCTGGCGCGATTTCTCCGCGGCGATAGACAGCACCAAGGATTTGCGCACGACGCAGGTGCTCGACAGCCTCAACGACCTGCTGGGTCCGCATATTTTCCCGGCCAAGGAAGACGGCTCCAACGCCAGAGCCTGCCCCGCCTGCGCCAATGGGCAATTGTCGCTGAAACTCGGCAAGTTCGGCGCCTTCATCGGCTGCTCGAATTATCCCGAGTGCAAATTTACCCGCACCTTGTCCGACCGCGGCGAGGCTGCGGCGGGCGCCGAGGGCGACCGCCCGGGGGTGAAGATCCTGGGCGAGGACCCCAAGACCGGCCAGGAAATCACTCTGCGCGACGGGCGTTTCGGCGCCTATGTGCAACAGGGCGAAGGCGACAAGCCGCCGCGCTCCTCCCTGCCCGCAGCCCTCAAACCGGAGGACGTCACGCTGGAAAAGGCGCTGGCGCTGCTGTCGCTGCCGCGCGAAGTGGCCAAACATCCCGAAACCGGCCAGCCGATATTGGCCGGCATCGGGCGCTACGGCTCTTATGTCCAGCACGGAAAGACTTACGCCAATCTCGCCAAGGACGACGACGTGCTGGCGATCGGCGCCAACCGCGCCATCGACCTGATGATGACCAAGGAGGCCGGCGGCGCGCGCGGCGCGGGCGGCGAAATCCGCGCGATCGGCGACCATCCCGAAGGCGGCGCGATCGCCCTCAAGGCCGGCCGTTTCGGCCCCTATCTCGCCTGGGGCAAGGTCAACGCCACGCTGCCGCGCGGGACCGACATGACTGGCTTGACGCTGGAAAAAGCGGTGGAACTGGTGAACGCCAAGGCCGCCGGCGCGCCGGCGGGCGGGCGCATCCTCGGCGAACATCCCGACGGCGGCCCGGTCGTCGCCCGCGGGGGGCGCTTCGGCCCCTATGTGGCGTGGGAAAAGGTCAACGCCACCCTGCCCAACTCGATGACGCTCGACGACATCGGGCTGGAACAGGCGATCCGGCTGATCCAGGACCGGATCGCGTCGGGCGGCGCCAAGGCCCCGAAGAAGGCGTCGCCCAAGAAGCCGGCGGCGAAAAAGCCGGCCGCGAAAAAGCCCGCGGCGACCGGCGTCAAGGCCAAAAAAGACATCGTCGATTCCGACGAGCCGCCTTTCGAAGCCGACGCCCCGGCAAAAAAGCCGGCCCGGAAGAAATCGGCCGGCAAGAATTGAATCGGGCGCCATCAGCCTCGATCCGCCCCCGCTGCCCGCAGATGGGGCGAGGCGACGGATGGGGCGCTTCATCTCCGGGCGCCCGCAAACAAATCATGCCCGCGCGACGATCTTTTCGCGTTTGCGCAGCCACGCGGCGTCGAGCAGCATCTGCGCGGCCCAGCGATAGACATTGCGTTCGCTGATCTGGTCCACCATCACCCGCATGCGGTCGGCCTGCTCCTCGGCGCTCATGCGCAAAGCCCGGTCATAGGCCTTGGCCATGCCGTGAGAGTCATAGGGATTGACGATCAGGGCCTCCGGCAGTTCGAAGGCGGCGCCGGCGAAGCTCGACAGAATCAGCACGCCGTGCTGGTCGTCGCGGGCGGCGACGAATTCCTTGGCGACGAGATTCATTCCGTCGTGCAGGCTCGACACCACGCAGGCGTCGGCGGCGCGGAACAATTCGAACACCTCGTCCGGCTCGTGGTGACGCACGACCAGATGGATCGGCTTCCAGCCGTCCCGCGCATATCGCGCGTTGATCTCGTTCGCCAGCGTTTCCGCCTCGCGCTGCAGGGCGGCGTAGGCGTCGAGCTTCGAGCGCGTCGGCGCCGCGACCTGGATCAGCACGAATTTCCCGATCCACTGCGGCGACAGGGTCAGCAGTTCGTCCACCGCGCGCATCCGGTCGAGAATGCCCTTTGTATAGTCGAAGCGCTCGACGCCGACGGCGATGCGGACGTCCTCGGCCAGGCCGAAGCGGGCGCGGACATTGGCCCGGCATTGGGCCGCCGGCGGCTGGCCGGCGAGCGCGCGCGGCGGCCATTCGATCGAGATCGGATAGGGCCGCACCAAAGTCTCGGCGCAGCGCAGCCAGATCGACGAATTCTCGCGGTCGATCCGGCTCTCGATGAAACGGTCCGCGGCGTCGAAGAAATTGTTGCAGTGAAACTGGGTGTGGAAGCCGAGGATCGACGCGCCGAGCAGGCCGTCGAGGATTTCCTCGCGCCAGGGGCAGATCGAGAAGGTTTCGGCGTTGGGCCAGGGAATATGCCAGAAGGTCACGATGGTGGCCCTGGGCAGGCGGTCGCGGATCATGCGCGGCAGCAGCGCGAAATGATAATCCTGAACCAGCACGACGGGGTTTTCGCAGGTCGCCTCCTCCACGACGATGTCGGCGAAACGCTGGTTGACGGCCTTGTACATGGCCCAGTCCTGCTCGCGGAAAATCGGGCGGATGAAGGCGATATGGCAGAGCGGCCACAGGCCTTCGTTGGCGGCGCCGTAGTAATAGCCGTCCTGTTCCTCGTCGCTGAGCCAGACGCGGCGCAGGCTGTAGGCCGGATCGGCCGGCGGGACCTGCAGCCGGTCATGGCGATCGACGGTCTCCCGATCGGCCGAGCCGCCGCCATGGGCGATCCACACGCCGCGACAGGCGCGCATCACCGGCTCCAGCGCCGAGACCAGACCGCTTGCCGGAATTTGCAGCCGGATTTCGCCGTCAACCCGGTTGTGGATATAGGGCTCGCGATTGGAGACGATCATCACCTGGGCGCCGGGCAATTCGTCGTGCAGCAGGTCGCGCAGACTCTCGGGCGACCATTTTGCCGAGACGCCATGAGTAAACCTGCTTCGGACGCGGATGTCCGCGAACAGCGCGTCGATCTGGCGGTCGCGTCTCCGCGGGTCTTCGGGCCCCGCCGCGCCAGCCGCCTGACGCGCGCTTTCTTCAAGGGCGCGGCGCAGCGACTGGAGCCAACTGCGACGCAAGATGAGGACCAGCGCGGCCGCCAGGATGGCGAAGCCCATAGCCATCGTGACGAGCGCGGTGGCGACGTAAATCTCTGCGGCGTGCTTGCGGCGCGCGATCACGCCGAGATCATGGGCCACCAGCAGGCGCCCCGGCTCGGCGCCGACTATGAGAGGGAAGGAACTGACGCGGACGCGATCACCCATGGGCGTGGTCAGGTTGAAGCCCGCGCTGTGCTGGCTCGCGAACATCCGGCAGTCGAAATTGACCGGCATATCGGGCGTGGCGATCGCGAGTTTGCCGTTCGCAGCGCATAAGCCAAGGCCGAGAATGCGCTCGTCTTCGGCGATCTGACCCATCACCCGTCTCAACGCGCCGTTGTCGCTGGCGCCCGAAGCCGCCGCCTGATCACGGATCGACCGGTAGATCCGTTCGGCGCGCATATCCATATCGCGTTGAATCCAGCCTCGGATGATCATTGAGGACAGGGAGCCGATCGCGACGATCAGGATCACGCTGGCGAAGACCGCCAGCATGGCGTAGAGCAGGTTCGGCCTGCCGGAAAAACGCCGAAAAGCCTGGCGCGCGGAAATCATCGCGCCTCCTCCCAGTTCTTCGACAGGCGCAAGCCTCGGCGCGACGCGGCGATATAATCCGTCAATTCGGGTTCAAGACGCGGTTCGGCCAATTCGGCGGCGCGGAAATGAACCGCGATCGAGGCGCCGTTGTCCTCGATCAATGCGCCGTCCAAATCGAGAAAGAGCGCCAGATCTTCGCCGTCGCGCGGCGCAAGTTCGACGCGTCCCGCCGGTCCTGGTCCTGGGGCTTCAAAATTCAACAGGTTTCGCCTTTCCGCGCCTTCACGCGGCCCGGCGCCGAGGGCGACGCCAGCTCGACCCTCGCGGCGGAGCCATTGCGGCGTCGGGCAACGCCGCGCGGGGCAAGCTTGTCCCCGAATTTGCAAAACAAAAGCCGCGTCCTTGAGGCAAGGACGCGGCCGGAAAGTGGCGCTTCGGCTGTCGGTCAGTAGATCGGGAAACGATTGGTCAGCGCCTCGACGCGCGCCTTCACCGCCGCCTCGACCGCCGCATTGCCGGCTTCGCCGTTCTTCGCCAGACCGTCGAGGGTCTCGACGATCAATTCGCCGACCTGCTTGAATTCGGCGACGCCAAAACCGCGCGAGGTCGCGGCGGGGGCGCCGAGACGGACGCCGGAGGTGATCCAGGGCTTTTCCGGGTCGAAGGGCACGCCGTTCTTGTTGCAGGTGATTTCGGCGCGGCCCAGCGCGATCTCCGCCGCCTTGCCGGTGATTTTCTTCGGCCGCAGATCGACCAGCATCAGGTGGTTGTCGGTGCCCCCGGTCACGAGGTCGAGCCCGCCCGCGCGCAAGGTTTCCGCCAGCGCCCTGGCGTTGTCCACGACCTGCCGCGCATAGGCCTTGAATTCGGGGCGCAGGGCCTCGCCGAAGGCGACCGCCTTGCCGGCGATGACATGCATCAGCGGACCGCCCTGCAGGCCGGGGAAGATCGCCGAATTGATTTTCTTGGCCATCTCCTCGTCGTCCGTCAGCACCAGGCCGCCGCGCGGGCCGCGCAGGGTTTTGTGCGTGGTTGAAGTCACAACCTGGGCATGGGGGAAGGGCGAAGGATGGACCCCGCCCGCCACCAGCCCGGCGAAATGGGCCATGTCCACGAAAAGCCAGGCGCCGACCGCGTCGGCGATGGCGCGGAAGCGCTCGAAATCCCAGAAGCGGGCATAGGCGGAGCCGCCGGCGATGATCAGTTTCGGATGGTGCTCGTGGGCCAGTCTTTCGACCTCGTCCATGTCGATGCGCCCGGTTTCGCGATTCACGCCATAGGAAACCGGCCTGAACCAGCGGCCCGACATGTTGACCGGCGAGCCGTGGGTGAGATGGCCGCCCGCCGCGAGGTCGAGGCCCATGAAAACGTCGCCCGGCTGGAGCAGCGCCAGAAAAACCGCCTGATTGGCCTGGCTTCCGGAATTGGGCTGCACATTGGCGAAGCGGCAGCCGAACAGTTTTGTCACGCGCTCGATGGCGAGGTTTTCGGCGATGTCGACGAACTGGCAGCCGCCGTAATAGCGTTTGCCGGGATAGCCCTCGGCATATTTGTTGGTGAGCACCGAGCCCTGGGCCTCCAGCACCGCGCGCGAAACGATGTTCTCGGAGGCGATCAGCTCGATCTCCTTGCGCTGGCGGCCGAGCTCCAGCCCGATGGCGCGGGCGATTTCCGGATCGGACTCCGCGAGCGAAGCGCCGAAAAAGCTGTTGGAGGGATTCTGCGCCGTCGCGGCGTTGGTGGGGCTCATTGCGCGCTCCTTGGGGAAAGGGATCCGGGGCCAATTATCACGCGGAAAGCCGCGAAGAAAGGCCGCGCGCGAAAAAGCGACGCCCCGGAGGCCAAACCGCCGGGGCGCGTAAAAGGCGAACAACCGATTACCGGTCGTCCGGTCCGGGGTCGAGGCCGGGGCCGCGGTTGATGTTGGGATTGACGCCCTCCTGCGCGATCGGCTGGACCGCGGGCGCCGCGCCGGCGCCTGCGGTCGAGAAGCCGTCGCGCTGATAGATGTCCTCGCGGAACTGAACCACGCCCTCGGGCGTGCCCCAGGCGGTGATATAGACCCAATAGACATTGACCGGCGGATCGATCTTGACGTCGACCCGCTCTCCGGAGGCGATGACCTGATCGATATGGTCGCGGTCCCAGCCGGGCTGGTTCTTGAGCAGCCAGGCGACATAGTCGCGCACGTTCTGGAGGCGCATGCAGCCCGAGGAGACGAAGCGGAAATCGTCGCCGAACACGCCCTTTTCCGGCGTGTCGTGCATATAGACGCCATAGGGATTGTTGATGTTGACGCGCACCACGCCGAGCGAATTGGCGGTGCTCGGATCCTCGCGGAAGCGGTAGTTGACCGCATCCATCGAATGCCAGTTGATCTGGCTCGGCTGAATCTCGCTGTTGTTCTTGTCGTAGATGCGGATGTGGTTTTCGGTCAGGTAATTCGGATTGGCCTGCATGCGCGGGATCAGATCCTTGCGGATCAGCGAGGCCGGCACAGTCCAGTAGGGATTGAAATCCACGTCGAGCGCGCGGGTCTGCATCACCGGCGACTGGCGGTCGATGCGGCCGACGCCGGCGCGGTGGCGGGTGACGATCGTATCGTTCTCGACCGTATCGACCATCGCGGCGGGAATATTGGCTTCGACGAAGCGATCGCCGAGATTGGTGGCGAAGGAATGCAGCCGGACGAGATTGACTTGCAACTGATGCAGGCGGTAGTCCGCCGGAACATTCATCACCGCGAGGGTTTCGCGACTGGCGACGCCGGTCGGGATCAGGCCGTGGCGCGTCTGGAACCTTTTCACCCCCGCCTCGACATAGGAATCGTAAATCCCGGACTCCGAAGCCGCCGGATTGAGGTCGCCGGTGATGGCGAGGCGCTTGCGCAAGGCCTGCACCGCCGACCCGCTCGATCCCAGCTGGAGCGCTGCTGCGGCGGGAACCTTGTTCCAGCCGCCGTTGGCCACGATGGCCTGATATTTCTGGATCGCGGCTTCCGTCGCGGCGAGCGTGCGCGGCGACAGCAGCGGCGTGCTCGACCTTTCCACCGACACGCTGGCGTCGGCGTCATAATGCTGCGCCCATTCCGCCTGCCCGAAACCGTCGCCGGCGAAGGCCGGGAGGGCGCAGGTCAGGGCGCCGACGGCGGCGCCCAAAGCCAGACGAGAGCCGAAACGGGCCGCCGCGCCCCATGGGCGCGGCGAAAACGGGCGGTTGCGCGACAAGTCGGCGAGTTTCAAGAGTGAGGCTCCAACAATACCCAAAGGTCCAGGCTGATGATTCCGGCGCGCAAACGCGCCCGCGCCGGAACAAGGCGCGCGCGAAAGAGTCGACGACGATGGTTAAAAAGGCGCGAATAGAGCGGCGATTTTATGACGATCGACCGCGCCCTCATAATGCCATTGACCCTTGTTTCCGACTCCTCGGAAACAAGAGGCTCCCGCCGACGTCAGCTGATACCCTCGGCCCTTTTCAAGGGCCGAGGGTATAAGCCCCGGGCGCTTTTTCCGCAAGGTTCGCCGCAACGCCGGGAAGCCAAACGAAAAGCCGGGCCACGAGGCCCGGCGGGTGATTTTCAGGTCGAGGCGAAATGAGCGCGGCGCGCCGAAATCAGAGGCGATATTTGATCTGGTCGGTCCAGAAGCGCTCCAGACGGGTCAGGGCGTTGTTGACGGTTTTGAACTCGTCCACCGACACGCCGCCGATCTGCTCGACCGTGAGGACGTGTTTTTCATAGAGGCTGGCGACGATGTCGCGCACTTCCCTGCCCTGGGGGGTGAGGCTGATGCGGACCGAGCGGCGGTCGACGCGGGAGCGGGCGTGGTGGAGATAGTCCATTTCCACCAGTTTCTTGACATTGTAGGAAACGTTGGAGCCGAGATAATAGCCGCGGGTGCGCAACTCGCCGGCGGTGAGTTCGGAATCTCCGATGTTGTAGAGCAGCAGCGCCTGCACGGAGTTGATGTCGGAGCGGCCGCGACGGTCGAATTCGTCCTTGATGACATCGAGCAGGCGGCGGTGGAGGCGCTCCACCAAAGTCAGGGCCTCGAGGTAAGCCGGGCGAACCTCGGCGCAGCGTTCAGCCCGACCGGCGGATTGGGTGTTCTTCGGCATCGTGTTCATCGTCATCGTCCCTGCGGTCTATTTTGCGCCGAACAATCATCCGGCTGCCTCGATAGTCCGCAATCTAAACGCCGCGAATGAAAACCAGTTTAAACAACAGGCTGAATCCCTCGTTACCGCGATTTGCGGGATTCGCGGTGAATCTTCAGTGAATTAAAACAAGTTTTTACGTTGATTTTGATTCAACTTTGATTGTTGTTCCGCCGCGCCAGTTGGCGCAGGCGCGCGACGAGAGTCTCGATCGCGGAAGGCTCCCCGTTCAGGCTGTCGGCGCGCCAGGACAGGAACAGGTAAAGCCCGAACAGCAAAGCGTCGACGAATTTCAGCGCGCCGCCGAGCAGGAAGAAGGACGGCTTGGACCACGCCACGAAAATCTGCGCGACCAGGGTCAGGAGCCAGACCACCCCGCCCCAGGGCGCCAGTAGCCACAAGCCCACCGCCGCCACCGGATTGAGCACGGCGAAAAAAACGATCGCCGTCATCGTCGCGGGCGTCAGGTCGGTAAAGGAGCCTTGCGCCGGCGCGATGATGCGCAGCCATTGCTCCAGCGCCTGAACGATCCACAACAAGGCCACGACGCGGACGAAGACGGTCAAGGCGAACAGCCGGCGCGCCTCCTCGGCCTCGGGGCCCGGCCGCGCGCCAACCCTGATGACGCCAGAATCTTCCGCATCTAACTCCGCGCGTAACCCCGCGCGCGCGGGGGATGAGGGGGATGACCTGTTCATCGTCTTTTCCTGCTCCCGAACCCTTCCGCGATATAGCATTTGACCATGCGCGGCAAAATTTTTCGCCGCCGCCGCGCGATATGCTATGGGAGGCGACCTTCGCGGAACGAGATCATGACCGACGCCAAAAGCCCCGCCCTCAGCCTTTCCCTCGCCCTTTCCCACCGCCCCCGCCGCAACCGCAAGGCCGAGTGGGCGCGACGGCTGGTGCGCGAGAACGTCCTGACCGCCGACGACCTGATCTGGCCGATCTTTCTCGTCGAGGGCGAGAATGTCCGCACCGAGGTCAGCTCCATGCCGGAGGTCGAGCGCCTTTCGGTCGACCTGGCGGTCGCCGCCGCGCGCCGCGCGGCCGAGCTGTCCATTCCGGCGATCGCGCTCTTTCCCTATACCGATCCCGACCTGCGCGACCTCCACGGCTCGGAGGCGCTCAATCCCGAAAATCTCGTCTGCCGCGCCTGCCGCGCGATCAAGAAGGAAGTTCCCCACCTCGGCCTGGTCACCGATGTCGCGCTCGACCCCTACACCAGCCACGGCCACGACGGCGTGATGGAGGGGGAGACCATTCTCAACGACGAATCCGTCGCCGTTCTGGTCGAACAATCGCTCAACCAGGCCCGCGCCGGCGCCGACGTGATCGCGCCCTCGGACATGATGGACGGACGGGTCGGCGCGATCCGCGCCGCGCTCGACGGCGAGGGTTTCCTCGATGTCCAGATCATGGCCTATGCCGCCAAATACGCCTCGGCCTTTTACGGCCCGTTCCGCGACGCCATCGGCGCCAAGGGCCTTCTGAAAGGCGACAAGCGCACCTATCAGATGGATCCGGCCAATTCCGACGAGGCCCTGCGCGAGGTCGCGCTCGATCTCGAACAGGGCGCCGACATGGTGATGGTCAAGCCCGGCCTGCCCTATCTCGACATTATCCATCGGGTCAAGCTACGGTTTGCCGCGCCAACCTTCGCCTATCAAGTTTCCGGAGAATATGCCATGATCATGGCGGCGGCGCGGAACGGGTGGCTCGACGGCGACAAGGCCATGCTGGAAAGCCTTCTCGCCTTCAAACGGGCGGGAGCGGACGGCATCCTCACCTATTTCGCGCCGAAAGTGGCGGAATTGCTCAAAAAGAGCGCGTGACGGCGTGGATTGAACGCCAAACCGGAATCGACGCGCCAAGCCCTTTCGCCGGAATGCGGGGAAACGTCCTCTGGCGCGGAGACAAGGACATGGGCGGTAGGCGTAGCGCGAGTTCGGCTCGAATAGAGCATCTTCAACAAAAATTGTTCCCGGAAGAGGGATTGAGGACGCGCCGGCTGTTCCTGCGGCCGCTTCAGACCGCCGACGCCTTTCAACTTGTCGTGCTCACCAACGATCCCCTGGTGGCGGCCGGAGTCTCGTTCCTGCGCCAGCCCTTCACTTTGGCCGACGCCCAGGCTCTGATCGCCATGCCCCGGGAGCAGAAAGGCTGTTTCGCCGCAGTGCGCGCCGGCAGGGATGGGCCGATGATCGGCTGCGCCGGCGCCCTGTCGCGTAACGCGATCGATATCGAGATCGGTTTCTGGCTCGGCGCTCCTTATCACGGCAGGCGTTACGGCGCCGAAATGGCGGAAGCCATGCTCGACCGGCTGCGCGAGGTCTTCCCCGAACGGCGCGTCGTCGCCGAATGCCCGCGCGAGAATTCGGCCTCGTGGCGGCTGCTGAAGAAACTCGGCTTCGCGCCGAGCGAGGCCCCCGCGACGCGCAAGGGCGCGCAACTGCTTGCGCTCGAGGCGCCCGTGGCCGTCGAATGAACGACTTCCGGCGCCGCGCCTCTTGCGCGGCGCGGCCCGCGCCGCCAAATTAGGGTCTCGCAGCAATTGTGGAGCGCGCGACCATGACCGACGCCAACAGCTGGAACGCAAGCCGTCCGGCCGTCTATCCCCTGGCCCCCCTGCCCGCCAGCGCGCTCGAAGGCGTGCGGCGGCGCCGCGTTTTCGCGATCCTGCTCGACCTGATCCTGGTTTCGCTGCTCTCCTTCGCCATATGGTTCGTGCTCGGCCTGCTGACCTTGGGGATCGCCTGGCTGCTGCTGCCGTCGTTCTTTCCCCTCGTCGCCTTTTTCTACAACGGCCTGACCGTCTCCGGCGCGAACATGGCGACGCCGGGCATGAAGGCGATGGACCTTGAGATGCGCCTGACCGACGGTTCGCGCGTCCCCTTCATCAACGCGTCTGTGCACGCCGTTCTGTTCTACTTGAGCCTGTATCTTTTCGCGCCTATCCTGCTGTTTTCCCTGTTCGCTTCCGACAAACGGTGTCTGCACGACATTCTGGCGGGGATCATTGTGCTGCGACGTGCGTGACCTTCCGGGAATTGTCCGGCAATGTCGCGGAAGCCGTATGAGAGGGAGAGGCCTTGACCAGCGAACCGCGCGACCCTCCGCAGTTCTATCTGACCTCGCCCGCGCCCTGCCCCTATCTCCCCGGCAAGGAAGAACGCAAGGTCTTCACCCATCTGGTCGGCCGGCGCGCCGTCAGTCTCAATGACGCTTTGACTCATTCCGGCTTTCGCCGCTCGCAGACCATCGCCTATCGCCCCGCCTGCGATCATTGCAAGGCCTGCGTTTCGGTCCGCATCCTGTGCGACGAGTTCACCCCCAGCCGCACCCAGAGGCGCATCCTCGCCCGCAACGCCGACATTGCCGCGACCATCAGCGACGCGCACGCCGACGCCGAACAATTCGCTCTGTTTCGCGCCTATCTCGACTCCCGCCACAGCGACGGCGGCATGGCCGACATGGCGATGCTCGACTATTCCATGATGATCGAGGACAGCCATGTGGACACGAGATTGGTGTCCTACCGGCTGCCCTCCGCCATCGGCTGGGGCCCGCTGGCCGCGACCTGCCTCACCGACGTGCTCGAGGACGGCCTGTCGATGGTCTATTCCTTCTTCGACCCGAGCGAACCGCAGCGCTCGCTCGGCGCCTACATGATCCTCGAACATGTCGCCCGCGCCCGCGCCCTCGGCCTCCCCCACCTCTATCTCGGCTATTGGGTCGAGGGCTCGAAAAAGATGGGCTACAAGGCGCAATATCTGCCCCAGGAGCGCTTGGGCTCCGAGGGGTGGAAACGGGTGGAGTGAGGCGGAATCGGCCCCACCGGGACGATCGGCGCGTCGCCGTGACTTCTTCCCGCAAGGGTCAGCGCGACGCTTTGCCAAATCCCCTTTCTCGGCCCCATTTTTGGCGGCCGCGCGCGTCGCGGGCAAAACTCGTCTTCACCCCTGACTGGATCAGCGGCTCGGCATGGCGTCGGATGTCAACGGCGGCGGAAAAAAATGGAGCGATCGCTGAATTTGGGGCCGCCGGCGCGCCAGCTCGTCCTGGAATCCTCAGGGAACTGAGTCAAGCGATCCAATCACGGGACGCCCTGGAGTCGTGACGCCTGCGGGGATCACATATTGGCCGGGATGCAGTTGATAGAGCCAAGTCTCCGTCAGGGTTCGTTCGCCGTAACGCAGGAACAGGCGAATGTCGATGGGATCGTCGCCGTCGCTGCGGACACTGAAAATGACGCGCCATTGCCGCAGCGATCCGTCGGCGCGCGGCCATATCCCGTATTCTGTTGCTTCCGGCCCTTTTGGCGCAATTCCGCGCGACAGGGAAAGCACGATTTCGGCCTTTGACGGGTCGAGCCCCTCAAGCGCTTCGCCTTCGAATTCCACGGCGATCGAGCGCAACATCGCCGGCTCTCCCGGCTTTCTGTCCTTTACGGGAATGTAGGAGCCTTTATTGAGCCGGGTCGCAACACAAGTGGCCAGATTTCTTGGCCGCCGCTCATTGACGCTCCAGAAAATATCGTACGAGAATCGCAGCTCATCGCCTGGCTCAGGCGTTCGTTCCGGCGACCACATGCAGACGATATTGTCCAAATATTCATCGGGCGTCGGAATTTCGATCAATTGAATGCTGCCGCGTCCCCAATTGCCGGTCGGTTCAATCCAGACATTGGGCCGCTTCTGGAAGCCGACTTTGTCGTCATAGGCGTCGAACCGACGCTCCCGCTGAATCAGGCCGAATCCTTTCGGATTCTCGTCGACAAAGGCGTTGCTCATCAGTCGCGGCGGGTTGTTGAGCGGGCGCCAGATCATTTCGCCGGCGCCGTTATGGATCGCCAGCCCGTCGGAATCGTGGACTTCAGGGCGCATGTCCTGCCCTTCCCATCGATTTGTCTTCGAATACCAATACATTGACGTCGGCGCCGCGATGCCAAACCGATCGACTTTGCGCCGCGGGAACAGGGCGCAATCGACGTGCATCTCGACGTTGGGACGGCGCGAAATCGTGAAAATATAGGCCCCGGTGAGCGACGGTCCGTCGAGTAAAGCCATGATGCGGCCGGTCTCATTTTCGAACGGCTCAATCCAGAAACACGAAAAATCAGGAAACTCTTCGGTGTTCTTGTTGCTGGACGGCGCGGTGTCGATCGCGACGGCGCGCGCCGAGGCTCCGTATTGAGCGCCGTCTCCGGCGCAACGGAAATAGGAGGCGCCGAGGAAAGCGCACCAATCGTTAACGTCCGCCTTTTTCTTGCCAAGGATGCGAAATCCCGCGAAACCCGCGTCATCCGGCATGCGCGCCGCTGGATTGTTGCGCTCGTATGTAAAAATATCCTTGGAATAGAGTACTTCTCGCGCGTTGCCGTCTTCCCAGGCGAAAAGTCGGACCGGCTTTCGGAACAGCCGCCCCAGATGGAAGAATGTGATCGGCGAGTCCGTTGCGGCGAACAGGCCTTTCGAACGGACGTTGTGGATATGGCCATGCTGATCGTAGTCGATTTCGTCGAGCACGGACGATGTCCATTGCGGCAGCATCCGCGGGGCATAAGCTTTGGCGGCCATTTTCCTGGCCTTGGCGACAAGGTCGTCGAAAGTGAACGGAGTTGACGCGCCGAAGGCAACCCCGCCCGCTCCGGCGAGCGTCGGATTGGCGGCGACCGCCAGCAACATGCCTAAAAATGTTCGCCGCGCTAAGTCCATGAGGCATCCCCCGATGTTCGACAATGACTCAGGAACGTTCCTTGGATGAAAGGGAACGAACAAAGAATATGCGAACTCGATAGCCGCATATCGGGGTCAGAAACAGGTTCGGAATTTACTCATCACCTTGCGGTCTCCTGGTTTTCCGGGAGCGCGTCTTGTCGATGCCGCTTGTAAAACCATCGGCCCTTGTTTCCGACTCGTCGGAAAATAAGGGCGCCCGCCGGCGTCAGATCGAGTTCAATTCTTTTTTTGACGGATTTAAAGGTCCAGATTGTTCAGCGGGTCGAGGCTGGAGACCAATTTTCGGCTGTTGCCAAGGAGTTGGGCGTTGTTCGCAAATCGATTGATGAAGGGCGGGCGGCGTATCGCGCGCCGGCGGCCGCCATGGTTACGGTGATCGGCTGGACCGCGCCGCGAAGCGGCGTCGATGCGCCATGATGGTGGTCGATGAAACAAGTGTCAGATGGAGCGCCGTCAACCCCGACACCGTACGCGAATGTGTTGCCTGGCTTTGGCAGCGGGCCCCGGCGGCCCGATTAATCAAATCATAAACTCAATCCAAAAGCCGTCATTGCGAGGAGCCGCAGGCGACGAAGCAATCCACAAAACGTCGCCGCGTCAGGCGCTTCGCAGGAATGGATTGCTTCGCGGAGCCTGTCATCGGACCGGCCGAATGCCGAATCCGTTGGCTCGCAATGACGGCGCCGATGAAGGCATCCGGAGGTTTCCAGCTTTTAATTTATTGAATAAACACGCGATTTTCGACGCGAGCTTCGCTCCGAAAGTCTCGAACCGTTGTTGTCCAAAGTCGTCGCGCCAGATTTACGACGCGCGCCTGATTCCACCCCCGCCAAAACGCCTGACGAGGAAGAGTGTCGACCATCACGCCTTGCTGTCAGCGCCGTCGCCTGGGCCGAAATAAAGAGGGTTGTCGCGGGAATGGACCGACGCCGCGTGGAGCCGGAGCAGATTGGCGCCGAGCGTGGTGGAATCGCAGGTGGCCCAGCCTTTTTCCCGGGCCGTTTCGAGCCATTTCAGCGCCACTCTCGCCTTGCGCCTGTGGTTGGCGACGGATTTGAGCAAGACGAGATAAGTCGGCGCAGCGCCCTCTTCCGTCTCTTTTTCCAGGCCGCGCCGGCCGCAGGCCAGGGCGAGGTCGGTCTGATCGACCACCCATTCGATAAGGTCGAGATCGCCTAGCGCGCGCGCCAACGCGAGGGCGCCCTGCCAATGTCGCGATCTTGGCGCGGCGGGATCGTCGCGATAGGGCGCGCAGCGGATGTAGCGATGGACGGCCTGCCACTTCCGCAAAGCCGAAAGCATCTGGACGGCCTCGTCGACCAGTTGCGCCTGCGTCCGCATGTCATCTTCAATCGCCTCCCGCGCCGCGCCCAGCAGGACCGCAATATCTTCCGCGGTATAATCGCGGCGCGCCCGCGCCATGCGGCGCTCGACGCCAATTGATCCAAGGCTGTTCGCAACTGCGGATTGGGCCATGATTTCCCTCTTCGACTCGGTCAAGGATTCCGACTTTCGCCAATCCTGCTACGCCGCAAGCGCGCTTTCGGATCAGCGCAGGCCAAGGCGGACCTTTTCGGATCGCGCCAGATCACCAGCGGGCCTTGGCGGCGGGCGGTCAGGCCGCGTTCTATTTCTGACGCGGCCGGCCGGGGAAGAAACGCGGGACTCGCGCCGCATAAGCGTCGAAAGCGGCGCCGCGCGAAGCGCGCAGATGCTTTTCGAGCGGCGGAACGCCGCTGATGCGGTCGAGCAGCAGATAGATGAAGACGGGCGCCGCGAGGGCCGCCATGCCGCGCCAGCCGCCGAAGCCGATCAAGCGGCCACGCGCACCAGAACAGGAATTCGCCGAAATAATTGGGATGGCGCGAATAGCGCCACAGGCCGGCCTCGCACAGCGCGCCGCGCGGCGCATTGTTGCGGAAGCGGCGCAATTGCTCGTCGGCGACAGCCTCGATGGCGAGGCCGCACAGCGCGACCAGCAGGCCGAGCGCGTCCAACAAATCGGGAAAGGGGCGCGGCGCGCGGGCGGCGAATCCGACCGCCGCGACCAGCGGCAACGCAGCCGCGGCCTGGATTTGCAGGAACAGGAACAGGCGGCGGGGAAAATCCGCGCCCCATTCGCGCGCCAGCGCCGCATAGCGCGGATCGTCGCCCGCGCCGGGCGTGCGCCGGGCGATATGAAAGGCGAGGCGCAAGGCCCAGAACGTGACGAGGGCGGCGGCGAAAAGGCTACGCCCGGCGTGCGGCCCGATGAAGGCGACCGCCGCGGCGCCGGTCGCCGCCGCCCAGATGGCGTCGATCCAGCCGCTCTGGCCGGTCCGCATTCTCGCGAGCCAGGCGAAGCTCATGGCCAGGACAAGTCCGGCTGCGCATAAAATGAAGGTCATGCTTGGGTTACGTTTGGCGCGGTCAAACGGATTGATCCGCGCCGCGCTCAAGCGCGTAGAAAGACTGCGCCGGCCCAGTCACCCGCGAGACCGAGATGGATAGTTCAAAACCCCCTTCCGCAATCCGTCAAAGAATCGCGGTGATCGGCGCCGGCGTGTCCGGCCTGTCCTGCGCCTGGGCCCTGTCGCGCCATCACGACGTCGTTCTCTACGAGGCCGAGGGAAGGCTCGGCGGCCACGCCAATACCCGGACGATCCATGCCGGAGGCCGCGACATCGCGGTGGATACCGGCTTCATCGTCTATAATGAGCCGACCTATCCCAATCTTTCCGCGCTTTTCGCCCATATCGGCGTCGAGACCGTTCCGACCGACATGTCCTTTGCGGTTTCGCTCGATCGCGGCGCCTATGAATATGCCGGAAAGGGTTTGCGCGGCCTGTTCGCCCAGCCGGCGAACATCCTCAAAGGCCGCTTCTGGTCGATGTTCGGCGATCTGCTGCGCTTCTATCGCGAGGCGCCGCGCGACCTCCCGCGACTGGGCGACATCAGCCTCGACGCCTATCTGGCGCGGGGCCGGTATGGCGAGGCATTCATCCGCGACCATCTCTATCCGTTGGCCGCCGCGGTCTGGTCCACGCCGGCGGCGGAGGTCGGCGCTTTTCCCGCCGCCTCCTTCATCCGATTCTGCCACAACCACGGCCTGCTGAAGCTAGTCGGGCGGCCGGTCTGGCGCACCGTTCGCGGCGGCTCGCGCCATTATGTCCAGAAGCTCGCCGCGGCAATCGGCGAAATCCGCCTCGGCGCGCCGGTCATGCGCGTCGCGCGCCGGCCCGACGGGGTGGAAGTGCGCGACGCGCGCGGCGGGTTTGAGCGTTTCGACGCCGCCGTCATCGCCGCCCATGCCGATACGGCGCTGGCCTTGCTGGAGGCGCCCAGCCCGGCGGAGCGCGAAATCCTGGGCGCCTTCCGCTATTCCGGCAATATCGCCTTCCTTCATTCCGACTCAAGCCTGATGCCGCGCCGCAAGGCCGCCTGGGCGAGCTGGAACTATCTGGCGGAGAGCGGCGGCCAGCGCGGTCTCGCCGTGACCTACTGGATGAACCGCCTTCAGCCCCTGGGCGAGCAGCCGCAGCTTTTCGTGACGCTCAATCCGCCGGCGCCGCCGCGCGAGGACGCCATTTTTGCGCGCGACGCCTATCGCCATCCGCAATTCGACCTCGCCGCCTTGCGCGCGCAACGCAGGCTGTGGTCGTTGCAGGGCGTGGATCGCATCTGGTTCTGCGGCGCCTATTTCGGCGCGGGCTTCCATGAGGACGGCTTGCAGGCGGGTCTTGCGGTCGCCGAGCAGCTCGGCGGCTGCCGGCGCCCCTGGGTCGCGCCCGACGAGAACGGCCGGATCGTTCTCGGGCCGGCGCCGCGCGTCCGGGAGCCGGTCGCATGAGCGAGGCCGGCGCACTCTATAGCGGCATGGTCACGCATTTCCGCCGCCGTCCGCGCGAGCATCGGCACGCCTATCGCATTTTCTCCGTCCTGCTCGATCTCGACAGGCTGGAAGAAAGCGCGCGGGGCCTGCGGCTTTTTTCCATCGACCGGTTCAACCTCTTTTCCTTCCACGCCCGCGACCGTGGCGACGGCTCGGCGCGACCGTTGCGCCGGCAGGTCGACGAGGCGCTCACCCGCGCCGGCGTCGATCTTGCCGGCGGGCGCGTGCTGCTGCTGACCATGCCGCGTCTGCTCGGCTGGGCCTTCAATCCGCTCAGCGTCTTTTATTGTTTCGCCGCCGATGGCGCGCTGGCCGCGATGATCTGGGAAGTGGACAATACGTTCGGCCAGCGCCACGCCTATCTGATCCCGGTCGCGCGCGACGCCGGCGCCGAGCCGAGCCAGTCCTGCGCCAAGAGCTTTTATGTCTCGCCCTTCCTGGATATGGCGCTGAATTACCGCTTCCGTTTCAATCGTCCCGACGACCTGCTGCGCCTGACCATCGATGTCTCGGACGACCAAGGGCTTGTGCTGACGGCCCGCTATGACGCCCGCCGCGCGCCGCTCACCGACGCGGCGCTGCTGCGGCTGTTTTTCGCCACCCCGGCTCTGCCCGCGCGCGTGCTCGGCGGCATCCATTGGGAGGCGCTGAAACTTTGGCGAAAGGGAATCGGTCTGCGCCGTCGCCCGCCGCCGCCGGAAAGGCCCATCACCATCGTTCCCGCCCCGGACATGAGTAAAGCCAGATGAAATCGTCGACCCTCGCTTTGACCAGACGGAACAAGGCGAAACTGTTCCTGCATCCGCTAGCCCTGGCGCTTCGGCCCTGGCTGCGCCGGATCGCCCATGGCGCCTTGAGCCTGCGCCTGCCGTCCGGCGATGTTCTGGAGGCGCGCGGCGGGCCGGGGCCGGAGGCGAGTGTCGTCCTGCACGACTGGCGCGCCCTGCGCCGGCTGCTGCTGCAGGGCGGCATCGGCTTCGCCGAAGGTTTTGTGGCCGGCGAATGGACGACGCCCGATCTTGTCGCGCTGCTTCGCTTCGGCGCCCTCAACGCGCCGGCGCTCGAAGGGCTTTCCGGCCATGCGGCGCATCGTCTGGTCAACCGCCTGCGTCATTGGCGGCGCGGCAATACGCGGCGCGGCAGCCGCCGCAACATCGTCAGCCACTACGATCTTGGCAACGATTTCTTCGCCCTCTGGCTCGACCCGACCTTGCTCTACTCGTCGGCGCTGTTCGAGAACAGCGCCGCGACGCTCGAACAGGCCCAGCAGCACCGGCTGGCGCGCATCGTCGCGCTGCTGGACTTGCGCGGCGGCGAAAGCATTCTCGAAATCGGCTGCGGCTGGGGCGCGCTCGCCCTGCGGCTCGCGCAGGCGGGCGCCAGCGCCGTCACCGGCCTGACCCTGTCGCCCGCCCAGCTCGATTTCGCCCAAAAACGCTGCGCCGGAGCGCCGGTCGATCTGCGGCTTCAGGACTATCGCGATCTGGCCGGAAGCTTCGACCGCGTCGTCTCGATCGAGATGATCGAGGCGGTGGGCGAGACCTATTGGCCGACCTATTTCGGCAAGATCGCGCAGGTCCTGCGCCCCGGCGGGACCGCCCTGATTCAGGCCATCACCATCGACGAGCCGCGCTTCGAGGCCTATCGCGCCCAGCCCGAATTCATCCAGCGCCACATTTTTCCCGGCGGCTTCCTGCCGACGAAAACCGCGATCGCCGAACAGGCCGCCCGCGCCGGGTTGAAACTCATCGGCGTCGAAACTTTCGGCCTCTCCTACGCCCGCACCCTGGCCGAATGGCGCGCGCGTTTCGAGGCGCGCTGGCCGGAGATCGCCGCGCTCGGCTTCGACGCCAAATTCCGCCGTCTGTGGACCTATTACCTGTGCTATTGCGAGGCCGGGTTCCTCGCGGGCGTCACCGATGTCGGCTTCTACTTGCTGCAAAAACCGGGAACCTGATCATGAAAACGCTCGCGGTCCTCGCCGCAACCCTGATCGTCTTCGTCGGCGTCGATTTTCTCTGGCTCAGCCGCATGGCCGGGGCCTTCTACCGGCCCGCGATGGGCGGACTGGCGCTGGACGGAGTCCGTCCCCTCCCGGCCGTCGTCTTCTACCTGCTCTACGCCGTCGGCGTGGCTTTTTTCGCCGTCCAGCCCGGCCTCGCCGCGCAAAGCTGGCAAAGCGCGGCGCTTCACGGCCTGGCCTTCGGCCTCGTCGCCTACGGGGTCTATGACCTCACCAATCAGGCGACGCTGAAACATTGGCCGCTGGCGCTGACGCTCGTCGACATGGCCTGGGGCTCGTTCCTGACCGGCCTTGCGGCTTCGGCCGGCTACGGCGCCGGCCGGCTGTTCTGATCAAATGCCCATCAACGGCTGGAACAGCCGCCCAAGCAGCGAGCGAATGCGCAGCGGCTTTTCGACCGCGGCGAGGCAGAGGCAATCCTCGTCGCCGGTCACGCGCGGTTCGTGATCGTCGATCAACTCGTCGGCCTCGATCAGGTCGCCCGGCTCATATTGCGCGCGGCCGTCGGTAAAGCCGCCCGCCAGAACCTGCGTCAACTCCAGCCCGCCATGGCCATGGGCGGGGGCGGCGAAGCCGGCGGCGATTTTCAGCAGAATGACGCGATCCTTTTCCGCGCCGGGAACCTCCACCCGCGCCCAACGCAATTTCGGATGGACGAAGCGCCACGGGCCGATCCTGCAGCCGGCCATGGCGGCCGGCAGCGCGAAGCCGTCGGCGGTGCGCACGAGCGCGGGACGCGTCTCCTGCGGCGCCGCGCCGGAATCGATGCGCGCGAAAATCTTCTCCAGCAAGGCCGGAGAAATTGCGGCCGGCGGCAGTTCGTCGAGCAGGGCGCCGCCGACCGCCTCGAAACGCCGCAGCGCGGCGCGGCAGGACGGGCAGCCGCCGAGATGGACGCGCATCACCAGCCCAAGACCGGGCCGCAGCCCGCCGCAGGCGTAGCGTTGCAGAGTCTCGTCGCCGGGATGTTTGAGGGCGTCGGTCATCGCGCGTCCTCCAGCAGGGCGCGCAATTTGGCGAGCGCGAGCCGCAGGCGCGATTTCACCGTGCCGAGCGGCAGGCCCAGCTCCTGGGCGATGGCGGTTTGCGACTTGTCGGCGAAATAAGCTTCTATCAGCACTTGTTTCTGCTCTTGCGGCAATTGCTCCAGCGCCCTGCGCACCTGCGCCTCGCTTTCGGCGGCGAGCAGGCGGCTTTCGCCGCCGGGCGCGTCGTCCGTTTCATCCCAATCATTGAGCGGCAGCATTGCGCGATTGGCCTTGCGGCGGGAATGATCGACGCGGAGGTTGCGGGCGATGGTGAAAATCCAGGTCGAGACGCCGCCGTGCGCGCGATCGTAGAGCGAGGCCTTGCGCCAGACGGCGACCATGCAATCCTGGACGATATCCTCGATCTGCGCCTGCGCCATGCCGGCGCGCGCCATCCAGGCGGCGAGTTTCGGGGCGAAATGGCGATGCAGACGGGCGAAGGCGTCGCGGTCCTGGTTGCGGGCCACGGCGTCCAGCCACCCGGCCAAGTTTTCGGCAAGTCTTCAGCCAAGTCTTCGGCCCGAGCTTTGCCGGCTGTCGAATCCTCGCTTTGCGCCCGCACCCGCGCCCTGCCTTTCGCTTTCGGCGCCACAGCGCGCCGACCAAGGCTTAAACTCAAAACCCCGGCGAGGTCCAGCGCAGGATTGATCAGAGCGACGGTCATTTGCCGCGCGCCAGGGAAAAGAAGCGCGCCTGCGCGGCGACGTCGTCGCCGAGGCAAGCGAACAGCGTTTCCACCGCCGCCTCGGCCTCCGCGCGCGCAACGGCGCGGCCGCCCTGCGTCGTCGCGATGGCCTTCAACGAGCGGATATCGATGTCTTGCGCCAGTGCGTCCATGACGGCTTCCCCAAAAACCGGAGTTCATGGGTCAATACGCAGCAAGGCGATGAACGGTTCACCGCAAGCGCCGCCGCGGCCGGACGCAAAGCAGGAAACGCCGGCCGGCGTTGACGCCGGCGAAAACGGCGAGATCGCGCGCATGTTGCAGTTATATTTTACCAAATCCCCTTTTCGGCCCCATTTTTGGCCGGCGCGCGTATTGCGGGCAAATCGATAAAATCACGCTGAATCGGGATTTGGCCACGTCGCGCCGCAACTCCGTGTTTGCCCGTTGATGGCCTTGTCTTCGCCTTCTGGCGCGCCTATCGTTGAAGCCAAGTGCGGATGATCGATATCGGAAAGTCGACTTCGCCCGGCCCGCGCGCGTTGCCCGGACACTCCCGGAAACAGGGCGACATCGGGGCCGCAACGGATGATGGCGCAAAATCCGCAGGACTGCCTTCAGACCGGCCAGACCGCTTGCCACGATGAATGCGGGCGAGAAATGGCCTGCGCCGGAAGCGGCCAGGATGCGGCGTTTCGGGCCGGCGTGGAATGGCCCGAACCGCGCTTTGAAGCCGGGGCTGACGTCATATTGGATCGGCTCACCGGCCTCGTCTGGGCGCGGGACGCCAATCTGGCGGGCTGGCCCATGTTCTGGCGCGAGGCGCTGGAATTCGTCGCGGGCATGAATCGCGATCGCGCCCTCGGATTTTCGGATTGGCGGCTGCCCAACCGGCGCGAACTGCGCAGCCTCGTCAGCCATCAGACGAGGAAGCCGGCCTTGCCGCTCGGACATCCCTTCATCAATGTCGTCGAAAGCTGGTATTGGACGTCGACCAGCGCCGCCCTCCGTCCCGCCCACGCCTGGTATGTTCACATGGCCGGGGCGAGGATGTTTTATGGCGCCAAGGACCAGTCCTATCTGGTCTGGCCGGTGCGGGGCGCGGGCAACGGCCTGCTGCCTGCTACGGGACAAAGCTCCTGTTTCGATGGTCTGGGGCGCCAGATCGCCTGCGCGGGCGCCGGTCAGGACGGCGAAACCAGAACCGGCCGCATCTGGCCCGACAAGCGCTTCACTGTCGCGGAAGATGTCGTCATCGACCATTTGACCGGACTTGGCTGGAGACGCGGCGCGAGCCTGACCGCCGCGCCCGTGAGCTGGAGCGAAGCCCTCGCCGCCGTGACGGAGCTGAATGGCGGCGCCGATGACGCCGGGCTTTGGCGATTGCCCAATATCAACGAGCTTGAGTCGCTGGTGGATTGCGAGTACGCCGCTCCCGCTTTGCCTGGCGGGCATCCTTTTCAAGATGTGCGGGATTCTTACTGGTCCTCCACCACCAGCGCCTTCGAGCCCGACTGGGCCTGGGCCTTATATCTGGAAAAAGGCGCGGTCGGCGTCGGCGGGAAAGGCGGGCGTCACTTTTTCGTCTGGCCGGTTTCAACCCGGCGACGCCCGTGACTTTTGTCGCTTTTGGGGCCCACCTGGGTCCTATGCCCAGCGCAAAATAAACGCGCCGGCGGCAAGTCCGATGATCAGCGCCACAATGATCCAGTGCCTGGCCGTCCAATTGTGCATGATCATGGTTGATCCTTCGCGCCAGAGAATATGGCCGCCATCAATTCGGGCGCATTGCCGGCGTCACCACCATCCATGCGCGAAAGACCAACAATTTCCAAATCGGCGCCTGCGCGCGTCGATCGACGGGCGAATGGCGGCGCGCTGGAGCATGATCATTGTTCCAGCTTCTTGCGGATTGCCAGCAATTCCTTCCGACGCGCCTCGCTGGTTTCCGGATAGGACATCTTGAGCTCGTCGAAGGCGTCCAGGACAATATGCGACACGATCAGTCGCGCATTCTCCTTGTCGTCGGCGGGCACGACATACCACGGGGAATCGGTCGTGCTCGTCGCGCTCAGGCATTCGCCGTAGGCCTCCATATAATGCTTCCAGAATTTTCGCTCTTCGATATCGGCCGTGCTGAACTTCCAGTTCTTTTCCGGTTCGTCGATGCGGGCCAGGAAGCGCTTTCGCTGTTCATCCTTCGAAAGATGAAGGAAGAATTTGATGATGCGGGTCCCATTGGCGTGGAGATGCCTTTCGAGATTCGAGATCGAACGGTAGCGATCGCGCCAAAGCGCCTTGTCGTGGCGCGGCGCGTCGGAAAGCCCTTCACCGAGGAGAATCTCGCGATGCACGCGAACGATCAGCACCTCCTCGTAATAGGATCGGTTGAAGATGCCGATCCGTCCGCGCCCCGGCAGATCACGCGTCGTGCGCCACAGGAAGTCATGCTGCAATTCTTCGGCGCTGGGATGCTTGAAGCTGAACACCTGGCAGCCTTGCGGATTGACGCCGGACATGACGTGACTGATCGCGCCGTCCTTTCCCGCCGCGTCCATGGCCTGAAACACCAGCAGGATGGCATGGCGATCGTCGGCATAGAGCAGCTGCTGCTGCGCGCTAAGGCGCGTGACGTGGTCCGCCAGCAGTTCCTTGTAATGTTCCTTCGACTTGTAGACGGGATCGACCAGCGTCGGCCATTTCTTGAGGTTGACGTCGTCACCCTCCCGTACGCGAAAGTCCTTTGAATTGATCTTCATCGTCATTCCCCTTTGCTGGCGAGCCGCCGCCTAGGCGATTCCAAGCCGGCGGAAAACTGGCAGCTTCACGAAATCGAGGATGATGGCGAAGGCTGCGGCCGCGGCCAAGGTGCCGGCGAGCATCCACGCCGGCAGAGGCGTCATCGCAACGCCTGCCGCCGCCAATGTCGTGGCGATCGAGATATCGGCAACCGACGATACGGCGAGCCAGAGGCTCGGACGAGAACCCCACAGATGGCGCCGTTGACGAATGGCGTAGATGATTGCCTGGCTTCCGAACACCAAGGCGGTAAACGCGAGTGTCCTGAGTTCATCGATCCCGAGTTGCATTTCAAATTTACCGACGGCAAGAACGCCGGTGCAGAAGGCCAGCAGGAAAATCGCCACGACGGCTCCCGCGATCGTCAAGCGGCCAATCCGCCAGCTGTTGGGCAGCGGAGACGGTCGGACGGTGTCGGTTGTCAGCGACATTGCCAAAAAATCGCCCGCGATCATCACGATGACCATGAGCAGCGGGGTCAGAATGGCGTGACCCGTCATGAGCAGACCGACGATGAGGAAGAGCACCGTCACGATTTTCTTGATGATCGAGTTCAGCGTGTAGGTCAGGATGCGTTGGAACGTCACGCGGCCTTCCTTGACCGCGGCGACGATCCCGCCGAGACCGGGTTCGGTCAGCACCATGCCGGCCGCCGATTTGGCGACGTCGGTCGCGGTCGAGACCGCGATTCCCATCTGGGCTTGACGCAAGGCAGGCGCATCATTGGCGCCGTCGCCGCACATGCCGACAGTATCGCCGTTCTTCTGGAAGGCCTTGACGAGCTTATACTTGTCCTCTGGCAGGACACCGGCGAAGACCGCGAATTGCTCGGGACGAACAGCGTCTGGAATCGGCCCCGGCGGACAGACGGCGCCGTCAATTCCGACGGCTTTCGCAACGATGGCCGCGGTCGCCGGCGCATCGCCCGTAACCATCACGGTGCGCACGCCGAGCCCTTGCAATTCCTTGATCAGCGCCGCAGCGTCGTCGCGAGGCGGGTCGCTGAGCGCGACAAGTCCCGCGAGCTTCATCGCTGTCGGGGGCCCGGCGGCGACGGCCAACACCCGGAATCCCTTGTCCTCAAGTTCCTTGGCGGTCGCGGCGGCAGTCGGCGACGGCTGGACAAGGCCGACGACGACGGCGAAGGCGCCCTTGACGATACGCTGCGGGTTTCCCGTCGCATCGGTTGCAGTCGCTTCGGACATCTTCTTGGCTGGGTCGAATGCGGAAAATTTGACCAGCTTCGGCGCGTCGGAGACGGCCTTGCTTGCGGCAGCCGCGCGGATCGCTCCATCGACCGGGTCATCGCCGCCATCCGAACTCGCGAGCGCGGCCAGCGCCAGAACATGCGCCTCGTCAAATCCTGGCATGGGCCGAACGCTTGTAACCGTCAGAGCGTTTTGTGTCAGCGTGCCGGTTTTGTCGGAGCACAAGACAACGATGGACGCCGCTTCATCGACTGCGGAGAGGCGTGTGGGAAGGACGCCCTGCCTTGCCAGAGACCTCGCGCCGATGGCCGCCGCAAGGGTGAAGGTCGCGGGAAGCGCCACGGGTATCGACGCGAGGACCGCCGTCAGGACAAGCGGTATGATTTCCCTGACCGGCATGGCGAGATACCAGGCATAAGCGACCAGCAGCACGATGACGACGCCATTGAAGGCGGCGAGATTGCGCACCACGCGCAAAACGGCCTTTTGCTGGGAACTCACGACGTGGGCGGCGCCAACGAGTTCGGCGGTGCGGCCGAACTTGGTGCGCGCGCCGGTCGCCGTGACCTGCGCCTCCGCTTCGCCACGCCGAACCAACGCCCCGGCGAAGGTCTGGACGCCGGCGCCGGCTTCGATCGGCACGGATTCGCCGGTGAGCATGGACTGATCGAGCAGAACTTCGCCGCTGACAAGCGTCACATCCGCCGCGACCACGCCGCCGAGCGAAAGCTTCACCACATCGCCCGGCGCCAACTCCGCGGTCGGCACGGTCTTCCATGCGCCGTCGCGCCGGACCGAGGCCGTCATTGCCAGCCGCGACTTCAACGCCGCGAGCGTCGCCTGGGCGCGGCTTTCCTGGAAGAATCCAAGCGCGGCGTTGAACACCAGGAGAAGGGCGATGATCGCCGCTTCGACATATTTGCCAAGCGCCAGTTCAAGCACGATAACGACTTCGAGCATCCACGGCACGGGCGCCCAGAATTTCTCCAGCGCCATGCGAAAAGGGTGCATGCTGGTGTCGGGCATGGCGTTGGGGCCGAATTTTGCCAGCCGGCGACGCGCCTCGTCGCTCGTCAAGCCATCTTTCGAAACCGCTTCGGCGCCTTCGTTTGAGGTCGCAGGGGCGGCGCCGGTCGCGGACGAGGACGAGGACGATTGCGTCCCGGCTTTCTTGGCCCCAGCCGCCGATCCCACATCTGGCGTCAGCGCCGGCGAGGGTGCGGAACTCGGCGCCTCCTTCGTGTGCGTATCCTTCGCTGGGGCGGCCTCTGGAGCCCTGCGCGGATCGCCTTCGCTATTCATAACGCATTGCCTTTCAGATGGCGCCCCGGCGGCGGTGAGTCGTCGCCGATCACAGCGGAAACCGCGTCCGGCGTCACGTCAGCAAACGGTTTCCAAATCAGCCATACCCTGGCGCCGCTTGGCGTCCGGGTAGTCAGCGCCTCCGCCCATAGGACGCAAGCGAGGGCCGAAGCAGCCCAAACATTAACGGAAACATTTGCACGGCGTTGCGCCCAAACTCGGAATCTACTCAAGGCGGGTTGCGATGACACGTTATCATATCATTTCTGGGCGGCGCGGCGCACTCCAGTATCGTGTCGCCGGAATCCAAATCCAGCGCCGGAAAGCGCTCTTTTGGTCATTCTTTCCGGCGATTGACCAGAACGGCCATCGCAGGCGCACCATATCGACCGGTGCAATATGGGTAGTTTCCGAGCCTATGAAGGCGTCAATACGCCCAATATAAATGAGCATCCAAGAGCGGCAGGCGCATAAGTTCTTGCGCGCGGCGCGGATCATCCTCAGGAAAGGGCACAGCAATGAGCACGAATACGTTATTGATCATCATCCTCTTGATCTTCTTGTTCGGCGGTTTCGGCTATTATGGCCGGGGACGCTGGTTCTGAAACGACGCCGCGCCCACCGGTCGCGGCGAGATTTTCGGACGCGGGTTTTTGAGGTTTCGGCGGGGTTACAGGAACAGGCCGAGCAAACTCAGTTTAGTGGACTGTCGCCGTCTACCCCCGGCTCGCAGGCAAACTGCGTCCGATGCTCGAGCAATGCATCCTTCCCGTCAGCGAGGATGTCATCCTCAAATGGCGCATGCTCGTCGAAATGAGGCGCAAGGCGCGCCATAGATTTTCACAGCCGGGTTCGTTCATCGCAGCGACCGCGCTCCATTACGGCTTGACCGTCGTCACGCGCGACAGTTCCGAATATGAACACGCGCACGCGCCGGTATTGAATCCCTGGAAATGAAGCGAAAGCGCAATGTTGGCTTGATCCCGCGGCGACGGAGCGCGCCTACGCCTGCCCGCTCCACGTGACTCCGGGTTCGCTCAACCAGCGACAAGCCAAGAACGGCGGCACTGCGGAACCATTGGCGCGACAAGGCCTGGTTTCAGCTGCCAAGGCCGACAAACTGTGCTTCAATGACGCTCCACGCCACCGCGCCGGACTTTTCCGCCTTTTCAACCAAAACGGGAGACCAGCCATGAAATGCGCCGAAAGGCCGCTTGCCATCACCTGCCTACTCGTCGCGGCGTTCATGTGTTTGAGTATCGGAACGGTCAATGCGCGCGAGGTCAATCTCGGCGCCGGCGAGCTGGCGGCCGCACAGACGACCAAACAGCAATGCATCAACTCGTGTCGCGCGCGTTATCGCGACTGCCGTCGTCTGAACCAGACGCCATCCTTCGAGTGCCGGAGTGTTTACCATGACTGCGTCCGGTACACTTGTGCCGGTCTCGGACCAGGATGAGCGACGCCAGGGCTCCTCTTTGCGCGAAAAGGGCCCTGTCGCCTGGGACGGCTGTGGCGCTTGCGGTGGAGACGCCGCGTTGCGCCGGCGGGTCGAGGCCGCCTACGCCTTCCCGCCCCGCTCCTGCGCCCGCAGCGTCCCGAAATACCGGCGCATTTCGCTCCGCGCGGCATTGAGCGCCTTTTCGTTCCTGGCCGATTTGGCCAGGCCGATGGCGCCTTCGAAGGCGGCGAAAATGAAGGTCGCGGCGTTTTCGCAATCGACTTCGGGACGGATCAGGCCGCGTTTTTTCCCGCCTTCGAGCGCCGTCGCGATATGGCGCACGATCCCGAAAAACAGGGCGTCGAGCCTCTCGCGGAATCTTTCGTCGAGCGCGCTCATTTCCTGGGCGAGATTGTTCATCGGACAGCCGAGAATCGTCAGGCGCGGGCCGAGCAGGCCGATGGCGAAAGCGAAGCTCGCCTCGATCCCCTCCAGCGGGTCCTCGAACTGCTGAAGATGCTGGCCCCAGATCAGATCGGCAAAGCCTGCGAGAAGCTCGTCGATCACCGCCAGACCCAGATCGGTCTTACTGGCGAAATAATGATAGAAGGCGCCCTTGGTCAGGTGGGCCTTGGCGAGCAGGACATCGACCCGCAGGCCCTGGAAGCCATGTTCGTGGATTTCCGCGAAAGCGACGTCGAGCAGATGCGCGCGGGTTTCGCCCGAAGGCGCCTCGCCGGCCTGTGACGCCGCATGTGCGGCCCGCGCCGATGTCCGCTCCTGATCCATGCCTTCGATCCGATTCGCCTGCTCCGTCATCATACGAATTCCGCATGAATTATGCGGAAACCATACCACAGCGCCAGTCGGCGACCTTTCGCCTGTTTTCGGCCAAGGGCTCGAAATCGCAAGGATTTCGAATATTCGGCCACCTTCATATTCGACATCCGAAATATGTCTAGACAAACCAGTTGGTTTGTCATAGCCTCACATTACAGACCAACTGGTTTGTATCACAAGCAAACAGCCAAAGGCCAGTCCATCCAGAGGGAGCATTCGCCATGAACGCCACGCCAGCCGCCACAGGAAAAGTCCAGGTCGCCCATAGCCTCGACGCCAAGGGACTCAACTGCCCCCTGCCGATCCTGAAAGCAAGGAAGGCCATATCCGGCCTCGGAGTCGGAGAAATCCTGCAAGTCGTCGCCACCGACCCCGGCTCGGTCGCCGATTTCGCCTCGTTCTGCCGCCAGACCGGCAACGAGCTGATGGCGTCGAGCGCCGCCGCCGGGGTTTTCGAATTCCTGATCCGCAAGGCGTGAGGCGACCACCATGACCAATGTGACCAGCCTGAAAACATCCGGCAATTCCGCGACGGCGCCGGGTGAGCTTGCGCCGGAGGACCAAAAAAAATTCGACCAATGGTTCGACGCCCGGTTCGAGCAGAAAATGAAGGAGCGCGAGGCGGCCCATGTTCCCTCCATGGCGATCATCGCCACCAAGGGCACGATCGACTGGGCCTATCCGCCCTTCATCCTCGCCTCGACGGCGGCTGCGCTCGGCTATGACGTGTCGATCTTTTTCACCTTCTATGGGCTCAAACTGCTCAAGAAAGAGCTCGACCTCGAAGTGACGCCGATCGGCAATCCCGCCATGCCGATGAAAATGCCGATCGGTCCCGACTGGTTTCGCGATATCGACTGGCCGATCCCCAATTTCGTCAAATCCAACCTGCCCGGCTTCGAGCGCATGGCGACCGCTCTGATGAAGCGCGCCTTTCGCGAAAAAGGCGTCGCGTCGATCGAGGAATTGCGTGAATTGTCGGTCGAGGCCGGGGTAAAGCTCTATGCGTGCCAGATGACGGTGGACGCCTTCGGCTTCGAGAAGCCCGATTTCATCCCCGAAATCGCAGGCTGGGTCGGCGCCGCGAGCTTTTTGCCGATGGCGCAGAAATCCGACGTCACGCTGTTCATCTGAAATCGGGCGGGGAATTTCTTCCCCGCTCCCACGCCTTACTCATCCTCGCGCTGCTCACTTTGCCCCAGCGCGAGGATGGGCAAAAGTCTCATGCGGTCTTCGCGCAATCTGCGTAATTTATTGAGCGTCCTTCTCACGCCGATCAGCAGGCTCGCCTGGTAGGCTTGCAGCAGCGGGTCGGCGCCGACATCGGGCGGCGGCGCCAGGATCGCGCCGCGCGCCGCCGCCAGCGCGGCGAGCCATCCCGGCGGCAGGGCGGCCGGCGCCTCATTCATTTGCATCCGGATCGCCTGAGCGAACAAAGCTGCGCCGGTCATGTCGCCCGATTGCGTCGTGGCGATCAAGTTTTCGACCAGGGCGGGAAGCGCCGCCGCTGTTTCAGCCTGCGGCAGTCCGGCTGAACTTGCCGCCAGATCGAGCGCCTCAGCCTCGCCCTGAGCGGCTTGAAGCTTGTCGGCGAGCGCCGTGGCCACTTCCGCGGCGCCGGCCTCCACCGCTTGCAGCAGGTTCTGCAGGTCGGCGGCGAAGGCGGTCTGCTTCGCCTCGGCCAGAGCGGCGTTCAGGCTGTTTTCAATGTCGGCGAGAGCGGTCCCGCTTTGCTGGACGACCGCGGCCTCGTTCCGGCGTAGCGACTGGTCGGCGGCGAGGGTCGCGCGCGCCAGGGCGTCGGAGGCGACCGCCTGCAGCAAAAGATTCCGTTGCAGCATGTCGGCAGCCTGCACATCCGCCGCGCGCGCCGCCTGTTCGGCGTCGAGCGCCGTCGTGTCCGGGGCGGCGGAATAGAGGCCGATCGAGGCGTCGGACGGCGCGGCGTCATTCAAAAGTTCGTTGAGCGCGGCCTGGGCGGCCTTGTCTTGCGGCGGGTTCGGCGCGGAGGAGGCGGAGCCGTCGCTCGCCTGTGGCGCGGCGGGGGCAGCGCCTTGCGCCAGACGGATCGCTGTCGCGATGTCCGGTCCAACGCCGTTCAAGCCTGGAACCGACATAAGCGCCTCCTCAGCCGCGTGGCATCAAAGAGGTTGAAGCTTGCGCAAGGCTGGTAAAGGGCGGCTTTGCAGCTAATCCCCCTGCCCGTCACCCTTGACTCTCGCCCGGTAAACGAGCAGCAGGGACGGAAGCGCTTGTGGCTTCCGGCTTCTTCTGTTTGATCCTTTTGCGCGTTTGCGGCTTTTCGCGCGGGCCCTCGACCAGGCGGACGATGGCGCCCCAGAGGGTGCGCACGTCCTGCTGGGTCAGGTCCATGCGGTGGAACATGTTGCGCAGGTTGCGCTGCATCACCGGGCGTTTCGACTCGGGCCGGAAGAAGCCGGCGGCGTCCAGCTTGCCTTCGACGAATTCGAAGAAGGACAGAACCATTTCGCGCTGGGCCGTGGGCGAGCGCTCCTCGCGCGCAAAGGGCAGGACCCCGCCTTCGCGCGCCTTGAAATATTCATAGCCGCACAACAAAACCGCCTGGGCGAGGTTGAGCGAGCCATAGGCCGGATTGACCGGAAAGGTCAGGATGGCGCTGGCGAGCGCGACGTCGTCATTGTCGAGACCGGTGCGTTCGGGACCGAACAGAATGCCATGCTTTTCGCCGGCCAGCGTGGCGGCGGCGCATTCCGGCATGGCGAGCGCCGGAACCTCGACCCTCTTGAACTGGCCGCGCTCGCGCGCCGTCGTCGCCCAGACGAAATTCAGATCGGCGGTCGCGGCTTCGGTCGAACTCGTAAACGGACGCGCGCTCCAGCAGATGAACCGCGCCGGCCGCCGCCGCATAGGCGCCCTTGCGCCGCGCGCCGGTGCGCGGCCAGCCTTCGCGCGGGGAAACCAGCCGCAGGTCGGACAGGCCGAAATTGGCCATGGCGCGCGCGCACATGCCGATGTTCACCGCGAGCTGCGGCCGCACGAGAATGATCGCCGGACCGCCCTCGAACAGCGGTTTCGTTCGATCCGTCCCTGCCCCGACCAATGCGCGCCCTCCGAAAAGGAGCGCAAACTAGGCGTGGCGCAGAACCAAGGCAAGCATGCGTAGCGATCGAGCGAAGGAAAATCGCGACACGACGCCGAGCCATTTGCAATTCTCAGGTCTCAAAAACCCGATATCGCCTGGAAACCTCCAAGCAAAATCATTGCGAGGAGCCGCAGGCGACGAAGCAATCCATAAAACGTCGCCGCATCGAGCACATCGAAGGAATGGATTGCTTCGCGGAGCCTGTCATCGGACCGGCCGGCGGCCGGATCCGTTGGCTCGCAATGACGGCGTCGATGAAGGTTTGTGGACGTTTCCAGATGCGGCCGAGCCAAGGACGTCAAGACGATTTCTGGCTGGCCTAAGTCACGCCGGCGCCGGCGCCGAGATCGAGAATTTGCCGGGCGATGGCGAGCAGCTCCCGCTGGTCGCTCGGCTTCGAGAAAACCAGATCGGCGCCATTGGCGCGGGCCTCGTCATGGACCCTTTTCTCGGTCGAGGTGGTCAGCACGACGGCCCTCAGGTCGGGCAGGTCCATTTCGGCGCGCAGCAGTTTCAGGAAACGCCCGCCGTCCATCACCGGCATGTTGAGATCGACCACCACCACCGTGGGCAGGCGGTTGAGCAGATCCTTGCGCGCGACCTCCCCCATGGCGTCGAGGCCGTTGACGCTGTGCCGAATGTCGAGCTTGAGCCCGCGCTCCTTCGAGACCTCGGTCAGGGCGCGGGTCAGCAGATAGGCGTCGTCCCGATCGTCCTCGATGATCAGAACCTCGACCTCGCAATTCATGGTCCCGTCATCAGCCATCGTCCGCGATACCTCTCGACTGCGCCAGAACAATATTTACGACAACTCGCGAAAACGATGTCGGCTAAACGTGCGGTGAAGCCGTTCCTATTTGCGGCGCAGCATAAAACCAATGCGTGAAATGATAGAACGCGCACGATAAGCTTGCAATCGGGACCGAAGGGCGCGCGCGCGGAAATCGCGCTTTTGCGCCTCACCCCGCGAGGCGAGACAAGGATGCGCGACGAAAACGAGATGCTGCGGCTGGTCTTCGAGGCCAGCCCGGCGGGAATGCTGCTTGTCGATGGCGAGGGCCGAATCGAGTTCGCCAATGGCGAATGCGAGCGCATGTTCGGCTATGGCCCCGGCGAGTTGGCCGGCGAAAGCGTCGAAAAACTGCTGCCGGAGCATCTGCGCCTGACCCATCGCAGCGATCGCGCCGGCTTCGCCGCCGCGCCGGCCAAGCGCCGGATGGGAATCGGCCGCGACCTGGTGGCCCTGCGCCGCGACGGCTCGGAATTCTTCATCGAAGTCGGCCTGACGCCGATCGACGCCGCCTCGGGCCCGAAGGTCGTGGCCTTCGCCATCGACGTCAGCGCGCGCCGCGATTCCGAATATGCGCTGCGCCGCGCCATGAGCGAACTGGAAATGGCCAACGAGAATCTGGCCCGCTTCGCCTATGTCGCCTCCCATGACATCCAGGAGCCTTTACGCAAGATTTCGGCCTTCGCGGACATCCTCAACGCGGCCATGACGAATGACGACCGCGAAGAGGCGCTTTACGCGGCCGACGTCATGGCGTCGTCGGCCCTTCACGCCCGCCGCCTGGTCGCCGACCTGCTGGCTTACGCGCGCGCGGCGCACCAGTCCCCTTCGCTCGAGCCGCTCTCGATCAGCGCGACGCTGGAGCGCGCTCTGGAGGCGCTTTCGCTCACCGTCGTCGAAACAAAGGCGGAAATCGCGTGGACGGGAGAGGATTTTCCGGTCCAGGCCGACCGCTTGCAACTTCATCAGCTGCTGCAGAATATCCTGTCCAACGCCTTGAAATACCACAAGCCGAAGCTGCCGCCGCAGGTAACCATCCATCTTGAGCCGGGCGAATCCGAGAACCGCCTCACGATCGCGGATCGCGGCATCGGATTCACCTCGGCCGACGCCGAAGCGATCTTCGAGCCCTTCCGCCGTCTGCACGGACGCAGCGAATATCCCGGCACCGGAATTGGCCTCGCGATCTGCAAGACCGTGGCGCAGCGGCACGGCTGGCGCCTGTCCGCCACCTCCACGCCAACTGTCGGCTCGGCCTTCGAGATCGTCTTTCCCGTCGCCGCCGACGCCGGACGAGGCGCGGAGCTGTGAGTCCGGATGGCGGAGCCATCTGGCGGAAACCGTGTCAAAGGCGCCGAAAATTCGCGCGCAACCCGCCCAAAGCCTTACTAGGCGTCACGGACCGCCGATGCTATAGGCGCGGCGGACCCGCGTCCCGATGGGCGCGGCGCAGGCAAGCCAAGCGAAAGGTCAGCGTATGAGCAAGATCAAGGTCGCCAATCCGGTCGTCGAAATGGACGGCGACGAGATGACCCGCATCATCTGGCAATTGATCAAGGACAAGCTGATCCATCCCTATCTCGACCTGGACCTGAAATATTTCGATCTCTCGGTCGAGCACCGCGACGCCACCAACGACCAGGTCACGATCAATTCGGCGGAAGCGACCAAGAAATATGGCGTCGCGGTCAAATGCGCGACCATCACGCCGGACGAGGCCCGGGTGAAGGAATTCAATCTCAAGGAAATGTGGAAATCGCCCAACGGCACCATCCGCAACATTCTCGGCGGCGTGATCTTCCGCGAGCCGATCATCTGCAAGAACGTTCCGCGCCTTGTGCCCGGCTGGACCCAGCCCTTCGTCATCGGCCGCCACGCCTATGGCGACCAATATCGCGCCACCGATTTCAAGGTCCCGGGCAAGGGCCGCCTCACGATCAAATTCGAGGGCGACGACGGGACAATCATCGAGAAGGAAGTGTTCAAGTTCCCCGGCGCCGGCGTCGCGTTGTCGATGTACAATCTCGACGAGTCGATCCGCGATTTCGCCCGCGCCTCGTTCAACTATGGTCTGGCGCGCAACTATCCGGTCTATCTCTCAACCAAGAACACCATCCTGAAAGCCTATGATGGCCGGTTCAAGGACCTGTTCCAGGAGATTTACGACAATGAATTCGCCGAGAAGTTCAAGACGCTCGGCCTCCATTACGAGCATCGCCTGATCGACGACATGGTCGCCTCCTGCCTGAAATGGTCGGGCGGCTATCTCTGGGCGTGCAAGAACTACGACGGCGACGTGCAGTCGGACACGGCGGCCCAGGGCTTCGGCTCGCTCGGCCTGATGACCTCGGTGCTGATGAGCCCGGACGGCAAGACGGTGGAGGCCGAAGCCGCCCACGGCACCGTCACCCGCCATTATCGCGAGCACCAGAAGGGCAAGGAAACCTCGACCAATTCGATGGCCTCGATCTTCGCCTGGACGCGCGGCCTCGCCCATCGCGCGAAACTGGACAACAATGCTGATTTGGCGACCTTCGCGCAAACGCTGGAAAAGGTCTGCGTCGACACCGTCGAATCGGGCTTCATGACCAAGGATCTTGCCCTGCTCATCGGCCCCGAGCAGAAATGGCTCTCCACGACCGGCTTTCTGGACAAGATCGACGAGAATCTGAAAAAGGCCATGTCGGCCTGAGCCAACGACGCCTTAAACGAAAGTGTTTGTGGCGATTGAACCGCGCTTCGGCG
>CAVSEY010000005.1:0-337061 GCA_963727035.1 uncultured Pseudomonadota bacterium
GCCCTGGGGCGAGAGCCGGTAAAGCGTCGTGCCGAGCTCCTTCTGGCTGTCGTCCTCCGGCATGTAGATCAGCATGGTCAGCACCTTGCGCCTCGTGTCCGGGTGAGGCTTGATACTGTAGCCGTCATAATCGCAATAAAGCACGGGCCGGGGATACATTGGCACGGGCCAGGCCGATTTCGCCCCCTTGGCGCGGATGCGCAGTCCCTCGTCGAGCCGCGCCCGCAGCGCGTTTTCGAGTTCAGGCGAGGCGCAGACGTCGGAGACGAGACTCCACAGCGCGCGCCGCTCGTCGTCGCCGGCGTCGCAGGAGCCGTCGAACAGCGTGAACTGCCGCCGCGTATTGGCGCCGTTGAGCTGGAGGTAATTCTTTTCTTCCGGACGCCTGGCGAGCAGTTCGCGATAAAAATCCTCGGGCCAGAAATCGCGGAAGATCATATGCGGATAAGGCTTCGACCAGACATCCGCCGCCATGATCGATTTGACCGCATGGGCGACCAGTTCGTCGTAACGGCTTTCGGTCACGCTGAACCTTTGCAACACGCGTCCTTTCCCACGGCAGCCGGAATTGCTCATAACCTTTTTTTCGCCTTGGCGAAAGTAGGGGCCGCCGCGACCCAAAAGAGTGGCCGGCGCGTCGCCCGGCGGGATCGAAAATTGCGAAAGGGGCGTCGTTCAGGCTGGGCGCAAAACGGCGCCTTCCCGAGGCGCCGGTCTGCCTCGACGTTTTTGTCGATGGCGCGTTCTTCTGGTATGTTTACACTGACGGGAAGCGGTCGGGCGAGGGCTGGGATTTTGCCGTGCGTTTCGCCTCGCCACAAGATCCGTCACGTCCGCATCACATCGAATTGGGGCGTTCGGCCGACGGCGCGATTTTCTGGAACGGCCTGTTCCTGGGCGCGCGCGCGGCGAACCAAAGAACGGATCATGGCGCTTCGCGGCAGCATCGACTTTGTCTCCGGAACCCGCATCGACGGTTGGGCGTGGGATTCCGATCGGCCCGACGCGCCTGTCAGTCTCCTCGTCCTGGCGGACGGCGCGATGGTGGGGCGTTGTCTCGCCAACCGGTTGCGGCGCGATCTGCTCGCGGCGGGGATCGGCGCCGGCAGGCACGCCTTCAGCCTTCAAATGCCGAAACGCTTGCCTGCAGGCCAAAGCCATTCGATCGAAGTCCGGCGCGAGCAGGACGGCGCCGTCCTGCCCGGTTCTCCGAAAATCGTCGAAACGCCGCTGTCTTTCGATCAGAATGTGGTCAACGAGCTTTCCCGCATTTTCTCCGCCGCCGAAACCGACGAGGATTTCGACGCGCGCATGGTTTTTCTGGCGGAGCAGACGGAAAAGCTGAAAAGCGCCTTTAGCAGCAAGCGCAGCGGTCTTGCCGAGCGCGAGGCGCGCCGGCGCCTGCAGTGGCAGGATGAGGCCAGGTCGCCTGAGGGCCAATCCGCGTCGGAAGCGCATCCGGCGGCGCTGGTCATCGACGACCGCCTGCCCGACCCGAACCGCGACGCCGGATCGAAAGCCATTGTCTCGCATATGCTGTCGCTGAAAAGACTGGGCTTCGACGTGCATTTCGCGCCCGCCGACATGAACGCAGACCTGAAGGGCGACGCGAGCGCGCTGGAGGCCCTCGGCGTGACCTGCCATGCCAAGCCCTGGGTCAATTCGGTGGAGGAATTGCTGCTGCGCCAGCGCGGCGCCTATCGGCTCGTCTATCTGCACCGCCTGTCCAATGCGGCCTGCTATCTTGCGCTGGCGCGGCAACATCAGCCGCGCGCCCAGATCATTTACAGCCTCGCCGATCTTCACAGCTTGCGGCTGGCGCGCGAGGCGGCGGTCGAGCAGCGCGAGGATCTCGCGCGGCATAGCGAATGGCTGAAACAACAGGAATTCTGGTGCGCCGCGCAGGCCGACGCGGTCGTCACTCATTCGCCCGTCGAACGAGACATTCTCCAGCGGAGCCTGCCGGCCAGGAAAATCGTGGTCGCGCCATGGCGTGTCGCCGCCAATCCCACCGCCGCAAGCTATTCGCAGCGCCGCGGGATCGGCTTTCTCGCCCATTTCGCCCACAAGCCGAATGTGGACGCCGCCCGCCTGCTGGTCACAACGATCATGAAGGCGGTCTGGGCGAAAGACCCGTCCATGACCTGCACGCTGGCCGGCAGCGACATGCCGGACTCCTTGCGCGAGCTGGCGAGCGACAGGATCATCGTTCTCGGCCCCGTCGGCGACCTCGGGGCGTTTTTCGACCGCGTGCGCCTCACCGTCGCGCCCATGGCTTACGGCGCCGGGATCAAAGGCAAGGTTCTCGAAAGTTTCGCGGCCGGCGCGCCCTGCGTCTGCTCGCCGATCGCGGCGGAAGGGCTCGATCTTCCGCCTGCCCTCGCGAGGTTTGTCCATACCAGGGTCGTGGACATGGCGGAGGCGATCGTCGCGCTCCACAATGACGAAAAGCTCCACCAGGAAACCGCCGCCGCCGGCCTCGATTTCATCCGCGACTACGCCAGCGAGGCAAAAGTGGACGCCGCGCTGGCGCTGGCGGCGGATGCGCCAGCGCCAAAAAGCAGCGAACAGAGGAGCGATCAGGCCGCCTCGGTTTGATCTCGCCTCACGCCCCCGCAAAAACCCGCGTCGCCGCCAGCCATTCGCGCGTGCGCGCCTCCGGGTCGGGGTTGAGGGTGACGTCGGTGACCACCGCCGCGCTTTGGGCGCCTGCCTTCAGGGCCTCGACCGCCCGCCCGGGGGTCAGGCCGCCGATGGCGACCAGCGGCAGCGCGCCGATCTTCTGTTTCCACAAGCCGATTTTTTCCAGGCCCTGCGGCGCCCAGGGCATTTTCTTTAAAATCGTCGGGAAGATCGGGCCGAGCGCGACATAATCGGGCGCGGCGGCCAGCGCCTTTTGCAGTTCCGCCTCGTCATGGGTGGAGACGCCGAGTTTGACGCCGGCGCGTTTGATCGCGGCGACATCAGCGGTCAGAAGGTCGTCCTGGCCGAGATGGACAAAATCGCATTCCAACTCCAGCGCGAGGCGCCAAAAGTCGTTGACGATCAGCTGCGCGCCGGCTTGCCGGCACAGGTCGCGAGCCTGAGCGATCTGGGCGCGCAAATCACCTTCCTCCGCGTTCTTCACCCGCAACTGCACCAGTTTCACGCCGCAAGGCAGCAGGCGGCGCAGCCAATCGACGTGATCGACGATCAGATAGAACGGGTCGAGGCTCATGAGAAAGCGCGGCCGATGACCGGCGTCGAGGGCGCGGCCATGTCGCGCGGCTCGATCGGCTGGGCCAGGAAGGCGGCGCGGCCGGCCTCGCAGGCGCCGGCGAAGGCCCGCGCCATGGCGATCGGATCGCCGGCGCGCGCGATCGCCGTATTGAGCAGAACCGCGTCATAGCCCAGCTCGAAGGCCTGGGCCGCTTGCGATGGGGCGCCGATCCCGGCGTCGATCACCAGCGGCGTGTCGGGGAAACGGGCGCGCATCGCCCTCAGCGCAAAAACATTGTTCAGGCCCTTGCCCGAGCCGATCGGCGCGCCCCAGGGCATCAGCACCTTGCAGCCGGCGTCGAGCAGCTTTTCCGCGACCTTCAGATCGTCGGTCGTGTAGGGAAAGACGTTGAAGCCCTCGTCCGACAGGATGCGCGCCGCCTCGACCAGACCGAAGACATCGGGCGCCAAAAGGTCCTCGTCGCCGATCACCTCCAGCTTGATCCAGTTGGTGCCGAAAAGCTCGCGCGCCATCTGGGCGGTGGTCACCGCCTCTTTCACCGTGCGGCAGCCGGCGGTATTGGGCAGCACCTTCATGCCCAGCGAACGGATCAGGCCCCAAAAGCTCTGGCCCGCGCGACCCCCCCCGGCCTCGCGGCGCAGCGAGACGGTCACGATCTCCGCGCGCGAGGCGGCGAGCGCCTCGGCGAGAATTGCCGGCGAGGGATATTGCGCGGTGCCGACCAGCAGGCGCGAGTCCAGTTCGACGTCGTAAAGGCGAAGGGGATCGTTCATGGTTCAGCCTCCTTGCTCAGCCACCTTGGCGCGGCGTCAGGATTTCGACCTTGTCGCCCTCGGACAGGCGGCGCAGCCGGCGCTCCTTGGCGCGCACAAAAGTCTCGTTGACCGCGGTCGCGACATAATCGGGCGAAAAGTCGAGTTCCTGGATCAGCGCGGCGAGATCAGACGACTTCACGTCGCGCGTCTCCCCATTGACCATGATTTTCATCCATGACCTCCGGAAAATAAGCGTCCTCCAGCACGATCCGGGCGGCGCGGCTGGCAAGCGCCGGCGACAGCAGGAAACCGTGGCGGTAGAGCCCGTTCAGATGAAGCCGGCGCCCCTCGCGGCGGATGCGCGGCAGATTGTCCCAGAAACTCGGCCGCACGTCGGAGCCGGTTTCGACCACCTCGGCCTCGCCGAAGGCCGGATGGATGGCGAAAGCCGAATTGACCAGTTCGACGATGGAGCGCGTGGTGACGCGGGCGCGCTCCTCGTTCTCGATCATGGTGGCGCCGACGATGAAAGTCCCGTCGGCGCGCGGAACCACATAGACCGGATGGCGCGGGTGCAGCATGCGCACCGGCCGGGCGAGCTTTACGTCGGACGAGCGCACAATCATCATCTCGCCCTTGACGCCGCGCAGGCCGGAGAGATCGGGTTTTGCGGCATAGCCACGGCAATCCAGCACCCAGTCGCAATTGTCCGGCAGGGTCTCGGCGTCCACGCCATAATGGAGCGTCACATTGGCTTCGGCGGCAAGCGTCCGGGCGAGCTCTGTCAGCGCGGAGCGCGGCTCCAGATGGGCCTCTTCCTCGAAATAAAGCGCGGTGGAGAAATTTTCCGAAAGATCGGGCTCCAAGGCGGCGAGGGCGGCGCGGTCCAGGGTCACGAAATGCGAGGTGCGCCGCGAGAACTGCATCAGTTCGGCGCGGTCGCGCTCGGGCGCCACCACGACGCTGCCGCGCCGTTCGGCGAGCGGAACCGCCTTGGTCCAGAAATCCAGCGCCTCGGCGCCAAGATTGGCGACGACCGGCTCGGTGGATTTGGCTTCGCACCAGGGCGCGATCATGCCGCCGGCGTAAAAGGAGCAGCCCCGTCCGGGACCGTCGCTCTTTTCAATGATTTCAATGGCGATATCGCGCCCCGCCGCTCGAGCGCGCGTCAAAAGTTCGTAAGCGGCGGTGAGCCCCGCCGCGCCGGCGCCGATGACGCGAATGCGCATTTTGCCCTCGTTTTCACCCCAATGGGCTTAAACCCGGGCGGAAAAACGCGCGTCGGCGAAGCGGGCTTCGTTCGCGCCATCCCTCCGCCAGTGCGAACTGGATCAGGTGCGGCGACCCGAGATCGGGCCGCCTGAGGGTCGCCGGGCCGTCATTCGACGCCGCCGGCCTCTCAGCCCCAAGGTGCGATTTCTCTCGCGGGGCTCCCCTTGGCCTCGTAGGATTTATGTGTCGCCCGACCCATCGGCGTCAAGTGACCTGTCGCCGCGGCCTTTCCTTTGCCTGCGGCGGCCTGTCGCGGCGCCAGACTTGCATGGAAGGATAGACTTTGACGCCGACCTTGGATTATGTTTAGAACGAATCCAAGAACTATTCTAATATTGGGAGCGGCGGCAAGCGCCGGAGGGGAAGTGCGGGGAATGCAGAGCGCGAGCCATCAGGAACCAAAACTGCCGACGGGGCGGCGCCCTGCCGCACGGCCAACTTTCGACTGGAGGGACGGCGCCCTGGCGCGTCTGGTGCGCGAAAAGCTCCGCGCCGTCGATCTTCGCCCGACGCGCCAGCGCGTCAGTCTGGCGAGCCTGCTCTTCGTCGCCGGAGACCGCCACGTGACCGTGGACCAATTGTTCGACGAGGCCTGGGCCCTGCGCATGCCGCTGTCGCGCGCCACGGTATACAACACCCTGCATCAATTCGTGGCGGCGGGTCTGGTGCGCGAGATCGCGCTTTACGGCTCGAAAGTCTGGTACGACACCAAGACCGGCTCGCATTGTCATTTTTACGACGAAGCCAAGGCCGATCTTTTCGACATGCCCGAGGATGTCGCCAAACAGCTCGCGATCGTCCCGCCCAAAGGCAAGAAGATCGTCGGCGTGGACGTCATTGTCCGGTTGGCGGACGACGACGACGCGACCGAGTGACCTCAGAACGCGTTTTTGGTCGAAAGCACCGAGAAGGGCGTCATCGCCAGGATTTTCAGGTCGAGCCAGATCGACCAGTTCTCGATGTAATAGAGATCGTGGGCGACGCGCTGCTCGATCTTTTCCAGCGTGTCGGTCTCGCCCCGCCAGCCATTGACCTGCGCCCAGCCGGTGATGCCCGGCTTGACGCGATGGCGGGCGAAATATCCGTCGACGGCCTCATCATAGCGCAAGCCGGCCGCCGCGCCTTTCAGCGCATGCGGACGCGGGCCGACCAGCGACAGATCGCCAAGCAGGACATTGAACAATTGCGGCAATTCATCCAATGACCACCGGCGGATGAAGGCGCCGAAAGGAGTGACGCGCGGATCGTTGCGGCTCACCAGCCTGGAGGCGTCGGCGTCGCATTGCTCCGCATACATCGAGCGGAATTTGAAGACCGCGAATTTTTCGTTGTTGAAGCCGTAGCGCGTCTGCCGGAACAGCACCGGCCCCGGCGACGACAGTTTCACGCCGAGCGCGACCGCCGCCAGGACCGGCGACAGGCTCAGGATCAGCAGCGCGGCGGCGACGCGGTCGAACAGCGCCTTGAGCGCGGAGTCCCAGTCCGAAATCGGCTTGTCGAACACCGGCAGGAACGGCGCGTCGCCAATATATTGATAGGCCCGGTCGCGCAATTTGAGACGACTGCCAAGGGCGGAAATGCGAATGTCCACCGGCAACGCCCATAATTTCTTGAGGATCTGGAGAATGCGCGTCTCGGCCGCGGCCGGTATGGCGACGATCAGTAGATCGACCTTCTGCTTGCGGCAGAAGGCTTCGAGATCGTCGAAAGCGCCGAGGAAGGCGTAATCCGTGATCTGATCGGGTAGCCGCTCGCGACAGCGATCGTCGAACAGGCCGAGAATTTGCAGAGCCCCCCTGCCCGACCGCTCGAGGCGATGGATGGTTTCGAGGGCGTGCTGGCCGCCGCCGACGATCACCGTGCGCCGCGCGAGCCGACCCTGCCGCGTCCAGATCTTCACCGCCAGGGCGAATCCGGCGCGCGCGAAGGCCCCGGCGGCCCAGCCGCCGCAGAACCACGCCAGAACCCAGCCCCGAACAAGATCCGGCGCGCCGAAGCCGCCAATCACCGCGCCCGTCGTCAACAGCGCGAGCGCTCCACCCAGCGCCACGGCCAGATTCAGAACCTGGCGCGGGAAATCGCCCATCGCGCGGACAGTATAGGCCCAGCGCGCCCGCAGCGCGAGAATGGCGAGCAAGGCCACGACGGCGAGGCTGGCGGCGAGCGCGCCTGCATCCAGCGATTGCGGCGCGGCTTGCGCCCGATAAGCCGCGAAGCCGCTCGCCGGAATGTTGAGGACGTCGAACAGCAGGAGCGCGCCGACCAGCAAGGGTTGCGAGATGCGCGCGTCCGGCGGCGTGACGTGGCGCACGGACTCCCTGCGGGGATCCAGGCTGCGTTCGAGCGCCCGGCTCAGGTCCACGACCTGAAAGGCCGGTCTCCCCCGCGTGTCGGCGCCGGCGTCGGAATTCCGGGCAAGCGGGGAGGAAAGGCGGCGCGCGCTACGCATGGTCGACCGAAATCCGTTGAAGCCGGGCCGTCGGCCCGCACGCGGCAATTTAAAATGTTTGGGTAAATGGCGCGTTGAGGCGAAAGCCGGACCCTTGGCCGCGAAAGCGTGGCTGACGGCGCGAAAATGCCGTTAAACCATTGTTTTGCAAGACGCCGCGCGGCGCACGCCAACGTCTTCGGCGGTTGAGGTTTTGTTTACCTTGCCGGACGATTATCCAGAAAAGCCCCTCCACGCCTTGGCCGCATGTTTCGCATGATTTTTTTCACCCGGTTCTCGTGCGCTTTCGGCCTCGCGCTCATGGCTTCGCTTGCTGGCGCGGGCGCCGCCACGGCCGGCGACTGGCGCTTTTGCGTCGGCGTCGCGCCGGCCTCGCACGAAACGGTGATCACCGACATTTTCGCCAGCCCCGACGAAAGCGCGCGGCTGGAGCGCCGTTTCGAGGCCTATTATCGCGGCCGGGACGGCCGCGCCCTCACCTTCCAATGCCCACGCGGCTATGACGATCGAACCCAAGCCCTCAACGCCCAGACCACGGCGTTGCAATTCGACCAGCAGATGGGATTCGCCGTGAGCAATCTCGGCGCCGCCAAGGTCGCAGCCATCGTCGGCGGGGATAATTGACGCCGCGCCTGGCTGATCGCGACTTGTCGCGATCGGCAAGGTCCCTCGCGTCGGCTCGGCGTCGCATTCGCTCGTAGCGTTTCCTACCGATCCGAGTTTTTCGCTCAATCCGGAATCAGGATGAAGACGAGCAGAAAAAGGCCGAAGATCACGAACAGCCCGATCAGACCCATGGCGATCAGGCGATCGTCGGCGCTGATCACCCTTGCGGAACCGAAGGCCGGAATGACTTCGGGCTTGTCCGCTTCCGTGTCGCCTGCCGGCGCCTGAACCTCTTCCCGCGCGGTGGCGACCGGGGTTTCGCTGCTTTTCGGCTGGGGCGCAACTTTGGCTTTCGGCGGAGCCTTGGGGCGCGGCGGGGCGTCGATCCGCCGCGGCGGGATTTGGGACCCCTGCGTTCCGGCCGCCGCTTTCTCGCGCGCGAATTGGCCCTGAACCAGGACGAAAATCGCGCAGGCCAGCGGCAGAGCCAAAGCGAGCGCCGGCGCCTGCGCATCGATCCAGTCCGCGAACAAGGGATCCCGGGCGATCATGCCGCCCGCAACCCAGCCCAGCAGCCCGGCGCCGAGATCGACGAGCCATGGATAGGCCCGCATGAGCATCGAGAATCCGAAGCTGCCGAACACGATCAGCGGGATGCTCAGGGCGAGGCCGAAAACCAGCAGCCAGACGCTGCCGCCCGAAACCGCCGCCACCGCCATCACATTGTCGAGGCTCATCGCGGCGTCCGAGACGATGATGATTCCGACCACGGCGAGCATATTGGCCTCGCTACGCGCCGATCCCGCGGGCGCCTCCCCTGCGTCCCCCTCGTTCATCAGGTTGAGCGCGATGACGAGCAGAGGGAAAGCGCTCAGCAGCTGCACGAAGGGCAGCGTCATCAACTCGCTGGTCATCAGGGTCAGGAACACCCGCAGCGAAATCGCCCCCGCCGCGCCGCCCCATGCCGCGCGCCGCGCCTGTTCGGGGGGCAGATGACGGCAGGCGAGCGCGATCACCAGCGCATTGTCGCCGGACAGCAGCAGATCGAGAAAAATGATCTGGACTATGACCCCGAGCGAAGCGGCGGTTGCGGCTCCATCCATGGCGAATTTTCCCGTTCAGGCCCTGTTATTGCCGTTGGCCCGCGCCTGCGAAGAAGCAAGCGCGCCCGCCGGCGTCCGCCGGCCAAGTGTTTTTCCCCGACCGGCGTTTCGGCGCGCACGCCAATTGCCCTTTTCAAGATCAATTGGCGTCATTTCGCGCCCGTCACGCCCGTCGCGGCCGTCGCCTCGGGCGGGCCGGATTTCAGCGCCTTGAGGAAGGCCGCGTCCGGCGCCAGCAGCAGGACGGGCCCGCTGTCGGCCAGCGACTTGCCGTAGGACTGAAGCGAGCGGTAGAAGGCATAGAATTTCGGATCGCCCTTCTGCGCATTGGAGAGGAGGATATTGCCCTCGCCGTCGCCCTCGCCCCGGGTGATCTGCGCCTGGCGCTGCGCCTGCGACAGAATGACCGTGCGCTCGTGATCGGCCTTCGAGGCGATTTCCTGCGCCCATTGCTTGCCTTCTGCGCGAAGCGCCTGCGCCTGACGGTAGCGCTCCGACTTCATCCGGTCGTAGATCGCCTGGCTGGTTTCAAGCGGCAGGTCGGCGCGATGCAGGCGCACCTCGACGACATCGAGGCCGAGCGGCGCGAATTTGGCCTTCACGTCGTCATGGATCTTCCTGACGATCGCCGGGCGGTCCGCCGAGAGCAGGGTCGGCAAGTCGATCTGGCCGAATTCGCGGCGCATCGCCGTGTCCACCGACAAGGCCAACTGCGCGCGCGCCACGTCCATCGACTGGAGGCTCTGATAGAAGCGCAGCGGATCGGTGATGCGAAAGCGCGTATAGACCTGGGCCACGATGCGTTTCTGGTCGCCGAGAATCACCTGTCCGGACGGCGGCTCGAGCAATTGCAGGCGCGTGTCGAAAATCGCCACCGTATCGATGAACGGGGCCTTGGTCTTGAGGCCCGGTTTTTCGATCACGGCGACCGGCGCGCCCAGCCGGATCACCAGCGCGCTTTCCCATTGATTGACGGTGAAAAAGCTCGAAATGGCGGTCAATGTCGCGATCGCAAGGACCACCAGAAGGAAAATCAGCGCCTTCTTCATCTGCCGGCCCCCGACGAACTGGCCGGAGGCTGAGCCGCCGCCGGGGACTGGATTGCGCCCTGAGCCTGCGCCGCCGGCGGCTTGATCTCGCTGAGCGGCAGATAGGGCGCGAGCGGCAGCGCCCCACGCCCGGTGGAATTGAGAATCACCCGCGACGATTTGGCGAGCAGCGCGTCCATGGCCTGAAGATAGAGGCGCCAGGACGTGACCGTCGGCGCGTCGGCGTAGCTGTGGTAGATCGCCGAATATTGCCCGGCCTCGCCCTGGGCCAGATTGACCGTCTGGGCCTTGTAGGCGTCGGCGTCCTGCACGATGCGCACGGCCTCGCCGCGCGCGCGCGGCAGAATGTCGTTGGCGTAGGCCTGCGCCTCGTTGCGCGAGCGTTCCTGGTCGGCGCGGGCGCGCTGGACGTCGTTGAAGGCGTCGATCACCGCGCCGGGCGGATCGACGCGCGTCAATTGAATCTGCACGACCCGAATCCCCGCGCCTTCGCGGTCCAGCACGCGTTGCAGCAGGTCTGCCGTTTCATCCACGACCTGACGGCGCTTGTCCGACAGCACGCCCTGAATTGGGGTGCGGCCGACCACTTCGCGCAGGGCGCTTTCGGCCGCGACCCGCAGCGCCGTCTCGGGATTGGCGACATTGAACAGATATTGCCCAGCGTCCTTGACCTGCCAGAGCAGGTCGGCGTCGGCCTCAAGGATATTCTCGTCGCCGGTCAGCATCTCCTTGTCGCGCGCGCTGGGCGTCCCGCCATTGGGCGGCAGGCCGAGCAGCATCTGGCGGATCTGGGTGACTTTCGGGAACATCGCGCTCTCGATCGGCCAGGGCGCGTGGAAATGCAGGCCGGGCGGCGTCGTCGCCACCCAGGCGCCGAAACGCAGGACAATCCCCTGCTCGTCGGGCTGAACCTTGTAGAATCCGGTCGAAACCCAGATCGCGAGCGCCAGGCCCGCCAGCAGCGCCCAGCCGCGCCGATCGAGCCTAGGGGGCTTCAGAAAAGCCAGGAACTTCTCCCGAACGCCATCTTCCGATGCTTCCACTGGCTGTTCAGGCGTGTCGTCCATTGCGTGTCCCGTTCATCCCCCCGATCGCGCGGGCTAAAGCGACCCCGCGCTCTTATCATGGCGCGGAAACCGTTTCGACAAAAATACGCGGGTCACAAAATCGCAAAACGCCGCCCCGCGATACTGGACAGCCCGACTTCGCTTTGCTACACACCGCACGCTTCGACGGCGCGGAGGAACCCTCGCCGGCGTTTCGATGGGCGCATAGCTCAGTTGGTAGAGCAGCTGACTCTTAATCAGCGGGTCCAAGGTTCGAGCCCTTGTGCGCCCACCATCGAAATCAAAGTGTTAGGCGTAAAATCTAACATGACGCCTTAAGTCGAGGGCTGATCTGGGCAAACAAGACGACGGGGAGCGGACGTCTCTCCTTGTCGCCGAACGCGCCCGGCTGCGTCGTCCTGCCAAAATGGAGCGGCTCTCCGGCGCCCGCGACGAAATGGCGGCGGAGCCGCGTTTCAGGCGTCTATCGTCACGATGATCGCGACGACTGGAGGCGGCGTCCCCCGCGGCGACCGGCTGGCGCGCGTCTCCATCCTGGTCCAACAGATCACGAGCTGAATCGGGCCCGGCGCGAGGCCGGGGATCACGATATCGGGCGTGTCAGATGAACTCGACGCCAATCTGGTTTGGCTTGCGCCAGACGACGCGGCAGAGGCGCGGTTTGCAGCCGTGTTGAACCAGTTCGAATCGATCCGGAACGCCAATGGGGCTTTCGACCAAGAGTTCGCGCGCCAAGCTCCGAAATATCGTGGACCGTGCAATCAATCGCGGCTCGCAGGCCACGAAAGCTGATTTCGGCGCCTTTGAACACGCGTCGACGGGAAACCCGTCTCCTTTGCGTGGCTCCCGAAACCTCCATCGCCGTCGACTCCCGAATGGCTGCTTTAGCGCCGGTTGGTCGGATTACGGCTTCAATCCCTTGCGCGGAACTTGCCCTTGCGCGCAGCTTGAGTGAAACGGCGTCGCGAAAAGCCTGGAGCTTTTTCCAGCCCAATCGCTCAATCCGTTCGAACTCGACCGGAGCGATCCGGCATGCGCGTCGAACCACGCATCGGGGATGGCGACAGGGCGCAGGCGGCGCCGGGGCTCCCGGATTTCCTTGGCATGGCGCCCCGGCATGTGGCGTTTAACGCGACCCTCGCTCCAGGGCAGGCCTGTTCCCGCCCGCGCGACGTGCTATGATGTCCAGAATGTGAAACGCCCGCAGAGGCGTCGAGGGAGGAAGCTGATCATGTGCGCGCCGTTGCCGTTTCAGATCGTCGAACTGCTGTCCGACGAAAAAGCGCTGGTGAAAGTCGGGGACTATGCCGAGGAAGCCATCGTGGACGTGATCGACAATCCGCAGGTCGGCGATTTCGTGATCCTTCACGGGAAAATCGCCGTGGCCAGGATCGACCCGCAGGAGGCCCTGGAAATGCTGGCGAGCCTGGGAGTCGAAGCGCCCCTCGCGGTCAGGACCAGCCCCGGGACGTGAGCGCGGCCAAGAATCGCCACAGTGGCGGGCCGTCAACGACGATGACGGCAACTGTCCCGTCCAATTCACGACGCGGCGCGAGGGCGCGCGTTTTCGGCGTGGTCTGATTTCGGGCGCCGTCCGCCTCATCACTTAACCGGAGACGTCCGGCTATCCGTCGTCTAGCAGTTCGTCGTCCCAGCCGATGGCGCGCGCGCGTTCGACGGCGGCGCTGTAGATTTGCGCGTGGCGGCGCCGAAAATCCTCCGGCAGGCGGCTGGGGAGACCTCCGTAAGGGAGCCAGGCCTTGTTCACCTGTTCGGCGAGATTTTGCAGCCGGGCCATGGACCAGCCGGCGCCTGTCTCCGTTTCCGGCAGGAGGCCGAAGACCTGGGCGTCCATGATCACGCGGCCGGCGTCGGTGAGGCCGCCACGTTGATCCGCTTCGAGACCGGGATAATTCTGTTCGTTCACGACTGGGCCTTTTTCATGCGCGATTCGAGTTCCTCGACCATCAGGACGAGCGCCTTGTCGCGGAAACGGGAAGCGCCCTGGTGGTAATGGCGCACGGTGCAGGGCACGGGTTCGTGCAGCCCGCGTCCCTGGTCCCGAAAATCCGACCAGCTCAGGACCGGGAAATCAAAGGCGTTGGAATCGATCAGAACCCATTCCCGTTCGCCGAGCAGAAGCGACAAGGGCGGCAGGCCCTCCAGCCCGAAACAGGCCTCGCGATGGGTCTGGCTCCAATAGCGCCGCCAGGCGTTCCAGGCGACCGCCGGCGCCTTCGAGGGGTAAGAATTGAGAACCGGCAAATCTTTCAGGCGTTCATACATTCCGCGCCGCCGAACTGCTGTTTTTTGTCACATGGGCTCGGCCAGACCGTTTGGCAACGGGCGGCGCCTCCGCTCACTTGCCGTTCAGCCCCAGCTCCTTGGCCAGCGCGTCGAGTTCGCCCAGCGCGGCCGCATCGCCCGAAAGCGCCTTGCGCGCCCGGTCAAGCGCGTCTCGCGCCTTGTCGGGCTCGTTGAGGACCTTGTAGGAGCGGATCAGGCGCGCCCATTCCCTGGCGCTCCCTCCTTTGGCCGCGAGGCGTTGCGCGGCGGCGTCAACCATGGACTGGATCGATTTTTGCCGCTGGTCAGCGGGTTCGGCGGCGTTCGGCGGCGATCCCGGCGCGGCGCCTTCGGCCGGCGCGTCGAGCATGGCGAGCTTGTCGAGAACGTCCTTTCTCGCCTTCGAGTCCGGGCTGAGTTCCGGCAGCATGGCGGTCCAGATTTTTCGCGCCTTTTCCACTTCGCCCTGCTGAGCGGCGGCGAGGCCGAGATAATAGCGCGCCAGCAGATAGCCCGGCGCGAGTTTTACCGCGCGCTCAAGCTGGGTGACGGCTTGTGGCGAGACCTCGCCGTCATTGGCGTAGGACAGGGCCTCGGCATATTTCACCAGCCGTTCCGGCGATTTGCCGAGCACGCCGATGGCCGCCTTGCTGGTCCTCACCGCGTCGTCGTAACGGGCCGCCGCCAGATAAAGCGGCGTGATCTGTTCGAGCGCCTTGCCGTCGCCGGGATGAGCGGCGAGTTCGGCCTCCAGTTGGGCGAGCGATTTGGCGGTTTCGGGCGCCGCCTGCGGCGCGACCGTTCGCGTCGCGATCGGCATGTCGGGCAGATTGGGCCGTCCGACCCTGGCGTAGAGGGCCAGCGCGATCAGAGGCGCGCCGAGCACGATCAGAAGGATTGCGAACCTTCTCGCGCGCGGCGCGTCGCCCAGCGCCGTTTCTTCCTGCGTCGCGGCGAGCAATCGCCGCCCGGCTTGCGCCTTGGCCGCCTCGGCTTCGTCTGAAGGAACCCCGCCGCGCGAAGATTCCGCGTCGATTTCGGCGATCTGGGCGCGATAGAAGGCGACGTCGGCGGCGTCTTCGCTGGTTTCGGTCGGCGGCCCGGTCAGCGGCCAGAGCAGCACCGCCACGGCCGCGCCGGTCAGCAGCGCGAAGACAAACCAGATCATCCCCGCGCCGCGCCCACCTTGTCAAAGCTCCCCTTGCCGTAACTTAGAACATAATCCAGGCATAGGCCAGCAGGGTGTTGTTGTTGCTGGCGCTCCGGCAATAGGGGGTGACGCTGCCGCCGTTGCAGAGAGTGGCCCCGTTCACGTCGACTGCAGTCGGATCGACGTTGCTGCTCGCGCCATTGAACCGGGTATAGAGCGTGTAGTTCAGGCCGATACGCGCATTAGCCCACGGCCATAAGGAAGGCCCGCCCCGCGAGAACGGCAGGTAGGAAATATCGAAGATCCAGCCTTCCGAATTGGGCGAGAAATTGGCGTTCGGCGCATAAAGCGTCATGTCCGCCGACCCGTTGATGTTGAAATAAGTCGCGGTGAAGGCGTAAGTGTTCTTGTAGACATATTCGCCCGAGATTTTCAGGCTGCGCAGATAATCCACATTGTTGAAGGCGATGCCCTGCAGAACGCTTGAAGTGAGTTGCTGACGCTCCAGGATGTAATTCACGCCCACGGTCACCGCGTGCGTGTCGGTGATCCACTGATATTGCGCGTCAAAGGCGTTGTCGGTGAGGATGTCCGTGGGCCACCCGAAGGTTCCGACTGGCAAGGCGCTATTGCCGTTCGTAATCGCATTGGCGTTCATGCCATAGGCGCCGATTTCCAGCGAATGTTCGCCCCAGTTCTGTTCCAGCGCGACGCGGTAATAAGGCGCGACGCCGCTCAACAGGTTGCCGGGAGGCCCGCCGGTCACCGCCCATTGGAACGACCTCGAGGTCGCTCCATAGCCGGTGAGTTCTATATAGAGCATGTCGTTGATGAAGAGATAACCGCCGGCGCCGACGATATTCCCGCCGCCCCATCCCTGAGAGTCCTCAAGCATGGTCGCGGCCGCTGGCCCGGGGGCAAACGCGGACCCAATGAAAGGGATGCCCCAGGCCGGCGTCGTGTTCCAGGGGTCCTGCACCGTCGGATTGTTGTTGGCGTCCAGGCCCCAGATCATGTCGAAGGGGCCGATGTGCGCCGTGTCGGCATAGCGGATGTCGGTATTGTCCATGGCTACGCCTTCACCGGATGAATCCTGAGCGTAGGTCCATTGCGAGAATGCGCCGAGATTGCCCCAGATCTTGCCGCCATAGAAGACGCTGACCTGCGACGACAGGTCGAGCCAGTTGTTGCCGTCGTTATAGCCGAAGGTGCCAGGCGGCTGTGGACGAACATATTGGGAGGAGGAGCCGGCCGGCGCGTACAGGCCTCTGCCCAGATTGGTGTACTGCGACTGCACCATGAAGGAGATCGGCGGGAATTGGGTGTCGATGCCGCCGCCCGCGGTATAGCCGCCGATCTTGAAGCGGCGGCCGTAAGGCGTGAGCTGCGGGAAGGCCGTGTGACAGGTCGAGCAGTTCTGGCCGGTCTGGCGCGCGAAGCTCGGCAAGGCCGAGGCGTCGTCGGCCGCGCCAACAAGACCGGCAAGGCCGAGGCCGAGAGCGGCGCCGGCGCGAAAAGCTTTATTGAATTCGTTCATCCCGGCCATTCGCTCGGCCCTCCTCACTGACCGCCCCAAAACCTCGGTTCACGAGGCGGCGGATTGTTCTTGACCTTGTTCAAAAAGACGCGCCCGGCGAAGCCGTCACCTGCTCGCCGCGCGATCGTCGAGGAAGCTCAGATAAGACGCGAGCGCGCTGATCTCGCCAGCCGAGAGATCCCGCACCACTTGCGGCATCGGCAGGGCCGTCGGATGGTAGCCTTGGTTCCACTGGCCCATCCGCCGCTTCAGATAGCCGTAGGAAAGACCGGCGAGGCGGGGAACCGCCCCGACGCCTTCGGCGTTCGGGCCGTGACAGACCACGCAGGTGACGATATTGGCCTCAGCATCGCCACGCTGGTAAAGCGCGCGCCCCTCATCGACCAGCGCGCGATCGCCGTCCGCGGCCGCCAGCGGCGCCTGGCGGGAGAAATACTCAGCCAGGGCGCGCCCCATCTCGGGCTGAAGGTTGACGACGGCGTTCCACATGTAGAGCTGGGAATAGGGATTGTCGCGCGAGTGATTGCGGAAAGCGCCAAGTTCCTTCTCGATATAGGCGGCCCTTTGGCCGGCCAGGCGCGGCGCGACAGCGAGGCCCTGCGCCGACACGCCGTGGCAGAAGGTGCAGTTCTTGACCGGCAGGCTGTTCGCCGGCGGAAGCGGCAGCAGCGCCAAGGGATAGGGCGCGTCCGGCGGCGGAGAATAAAGCGGCTGGGTGGGCCCGCAAATGACGCAATTATGGTCGGGCACGCTCGCTGGCGTCGCCCTGAAAAGCGTCGCCAGATAATTCCCTTCCGCTTGCTGCGCATGCAGCGGACCTGCCGCCAGAAGGGAGATCGCGAGGGAGGCGACCGTCAAGCCGATTTGTTTCATGGCCTTTGTTCTCGTGTGTGAATCTCGGAACGGACCCGGCGCCGGCCGGAGCGAAACGTCTTAACGCAAACCGCTGACATAGGCGGCGACCGCGGCGATTTGCGCGCGAGTCAGGTTATGTGTCGTCGGCACCATGAGCGCGGAAAGGCCGCCGGCCGATTTGCTGCCGCGCTGCTCATACCAGTTCGCCAAGGCCTTGGTGAGATAGGACGGCAACTGGCCGGCGAGGCGGGGGATTTCCCTCGCGCCGTGGGCGTCCGCGCCATGACAGGCCCAGCAGGCCGGCACGTTTGATTCCGGGATGCCGTTCATGAAAATGTCGCGGCCCAGCGCGACATTGCCCCCCGAACCGCCCCCGAGCGGCGCCGGGTTCATCGCGTGGAAATGCGCGGCGATCGCGCCATACATCGACGGGCTGACGCCGCGCGCCACCGGACCCATGATCGCCGTGTGGCGCTCGCCATGCGCAAAGTCGTGCAGTTGATCCACGATATAGCCGGGCTGCTGCCCCGCCAGCCGGGGCATGGCGTAATAGCCATAGAAGCCCTGCCCGCCCGCGCCATGGCAGATCTCGCAGTATTCGATCTTGGCCTGAACGCTTCCGTGGGAAGCCGCGCGCGGCGCCGCAGATGCGGAGCCGAAGGAGCCGACCGCAATGAGCGCCGTTGCAAGCGCAATAGAACTCAACACATGCCGCCCATGAGTCACAATCATGGCATTCATCCCCTAATTATACATTTCCCGTCGACGTTTTATTCAGTTTAGAACTTAACTCTGGACGGGCTCTGCTTCCTGGTCGAGCAAGCCGGATCTGCGCTTTGTCGATTCGACGTGTAGCCAGTGTTTATCCGTTCCCTGCGCCATGACAATTGTGTTTGATCAATTTCCACCCCTTAGCGGCGAAATTTGAGTGCATGTGACATTTTTGCAGCACAAGGCGGAAGGAATTTACTTTTTGCGGCAGTAAAGGAACCGGAAAACCGTCGGGAAAGCGCGCTTTCGTAAGGTTCCCGCAGAAATCCATATTCTCGGGCTTACGCGCGCACGGCGGCGCGCGCGACCGTAAATATCTGATCTATTTGCCACGAAATCCATTCCTTCCGGCTCCAGCCGGCAAAAATGCAAAGATCGCGATTTCCGCAAATATTGAAAATAGACTATCAATCGGTCCGCTTCCCGCCGAATCGCGGGAGTCGCGGCGTTGTGCGATGCACAAGACGTTCAGGAACGCGCTTAAATATAAGCGGCGTCGCGCCATGAATTGTTCTAGATCATTGCCGCCCAGGGCTTGGCGGCGCTAGCGGAATCGAGGCCCGGGCGGGACCGCCGCAAATGCGGCGGCGTCCCGAGGGGCGGCGAAGGAAGGTGGGGAATCATGCAGGGCTTTGGCGGCAAATATCTCGCGCTGGCGGCGGCCGTCGCTATTCTGGGCGCAGGCGTCGCGGCGCAGGCGCAGGCGCAGGATCAGACAAAGGGTGCGGCTCCGGCGCAGAGCGGCGCGGCTCAGCCGGCCGCGCAACCCGCCGCACCCGCTGCGCGGCCGGTCAGCGCCGCGATGCACGGCAAGATGGAGGCGAAATTCCTCTATTGCAAAACCTGTCACGGCGTGCAGGGCCAGGGTTTCCGCGGCGCTTTCCCGATTCCGCGCCTTGCCGGGCAGCAGCCGGAATATATCAAGAACCAGTTGCAGGCTTTCATCGAAAAGCGCCGCGAGAATGTGGTCATGAACCACGTCGCCCAGGTTCTGAGCCCGGAAATGGTCGATTTCCTGGCCAACAGCTTCCATGGCCTCAACCCGCCGCCGCTCGGCGGCGCGCCCGGATCGCTTGCCGCCGCGGGCAAGGAGATTTTCCAGAAAGGCGTTCCTGCCGTCAATGTTCCGCCCTGCGCCACCTGCCATGGCGACGACGCCATGGGCAACGACAAGATTCCGCGACTGGCGGGCCAGCTGAACGATTACATCATCCGCAAGCTGACCAATTTCGAACATGAGCGCGGGCTGAAGCCGAGCGATGCGGATGTGTCGTCGCTGATGAAGCCCATCGCCCATAATCTGACCCAGCAGCAGATCGCGGCGGTCGCGGCCTATGTCAGCACGCTGAGATAACCGCGCCAGCGCGCGCCGGCATGGACCGGAACGGCGGCCGCCTGCCGCCGTTCCGGTTCGGCGTTTCAGGACCCGGATCTGCCCGGCGCGCAGGCGCGCGATTTCCCGATCAATTCGGTCAAGAGGCCTTCGCCGCCCTCGCCGCGCCCGAGACCCAGAACCTTCGTTGGCGCGACCCATCGGCCGATTTCGGCGATCGTTTCGGCAAATAGGCCGCCCGCGCCGTCACCCGCGCTGACCACGATGGCGGCGATCTCGACGCCCTTCAAGCGCAAAGCCTCGACCGCCGTCAGCGTGTGGCTGATCGCGCCCAGATAATCGCCGACCACCAGAACGACCGGCGCGCCGCTCGCCCCGATCCAGTCGAGCACGGTTTTGCGATCATCGAGCGGAACCATCACGCCGCCGACGCCCTCGATCAGCGACAGATCAACTTCTTCCTGCAACACTTTGTTCGAAAATGAAAACAATGCCTCGCAGTCGAGCGTTTTCCCTTCGGCGCGCGCCGCCATGCTGGGCGCAAGGGGCGCCCCATAACGCCAGGGCGAGACGCGGGCTATCGTCTCGTCGGTCGGCGCATCGCCCAGCGCCGCGAGAATCCGGCCGGTGTCGCTGGTTTCGATTTCGCGCTTGTCGAAGCCCGAGATCACGGGCTTAGTGGCGGCGACCGTCATGTTTCTGGACCGCGCCGCCCGGATCAGCGCCGTCGTGACAAAAGTCTTGCCGATCCCGGTGCCGGTCGAGGTGATGAAGAATTTTCTGGCCATGCCCGCGAACGATCTGCTCGAACATCTCTGGCTGCCTTACACCCAGATGAAGACCGCGCGCCAGCCTTTGCCGGCGGTTTCGACCCAAGGCTCCGTGATCCGGCTCAAGGACGGGCGCGAATTGATCGACGGGATCGCCAGTTGGTGGACCGCCTGCCACGGCTACAACCATCCCCATATTCAGGCGGCTTTGCGCGACCAGCTCGAAAAAATGCCGCATGTGATGTTCGGCGGTCTCGTCCATGAGCCGGCGTTGAAACTGGCGGCGCGGCTGGCCGAAAAAACGCCGGGCGACCTCTCAAAAGTCTTTTTCGTCGACAGCGGCTCGGTGGCGGTCGAAGTCGCGATGAAAATGGCGGTGCAATATTGGCTCAACAAGACCGAAAGCGGCAGAACGACCATGGTTTCGTTTCGCCACGGCTATCACGGCGACACCATGGCCTGCATGTCGGTCTGCGACCCCGACGAATCGATGCACAGCCTGTTCAAGGACTATCTGCCGAAACAATTTCTGGCCGAACTGCCGGTCGACGACGCCTCGGATAAGGCCTTCGATGACCTTTTGTCGCGCGAAAAGCAAAATATCGCCGCCGTTCTGATCGAGCCTCTGGTCCAGGGCGCGGGCGGAATGAAATTTTTTACGCCCGAAACCCTGCGCCGCGTCGCCGAGGCTTGTTCGCGCCATGGCGTGCTGCTGATCGCGGACGAGATTTTCGTCGGCTTCGGGCGGACGGGAACGCTTTTCGCCTGCGAACAGGCGGGGATCACGCCGGACATCCTGTGTCTCGGCAAGGGACTCACCGGCGGCGCGCTTTCGCTGGCCGCCACCATCGCCCGCCCCCACGTTTTCGAAGCCTTTCTGTCCGACGATCCGGCGCGCGCGCTGATGCACGGCCCGACCTTCATGGCCAATCCATTGGCCTGCGCCGCCGCCAATGCTTCACTGGACCTGTTCGAGAGCGAGCCGCGTTTGGAACAGGTCGCGCGAATCGAGGCGCTTTTGCGCGAGGGGCTTGCGCCTTGCAAAAAAATTCCGGGCGTGCTGGACGTGCGGGTCAAGGGCGCGATCGGCGTGGTGCAATGCGCGACGCTGGGCGACGCGGCCGCGTTGCGCGCAAGATTCGCCGAACAGGGGTTCTGGATCCGCCCGTTCGGCGACATCGTATATCTGACGCCAGCCTTCACGATTGGAGAACATCAGCTCGCGGCGTTGACCTCGGCGATTTGCGCGACATTGCCGGAATGGCTGGTCGAGATCGTAATGCGCGTTGCGCTCCTGGATTTCCTGCACCTTCAACCCTAAACGGTCGATCAGGGCGCGGTCGGCCTCGGCGTCGTTATTGGCCGTGGTCAGCAGCTTTTCGCCATAAAAGATCGAATTGGCGCCGGCCATGAAGCACAAAGCCTGGGCCTCGGCGCTCATTTCGGCGCGGCCGGCGGAAAGCCGCACCCGCGATTTCGGCATGACGATGCGCGCCACCGCAATCATCCGCACCATGTCGAAGCAATCCACCGGCGGCAGGCCTTCCATCGGCGTGCCGCGCACCGCGACCAGAGCATTGACCGGCACGCTTTCGGGATGCGGGTTCATCGCCGACAGCACGCGCAGCAGCGAGGCGCGGTCATGTTCCTTTTCGCCCATGCCGATAATGCCGCCGCAGCAGATCTCGACGCCCGCCGCGCGAACATGGTTCAGCGTCTCCAGCCGATCCTCATAAGTGCGGGTCGAAATGATCTCGCCGTAAAATTCCGGGCTGGTGTCGAGATTGTGGTTATAGGCGGTGAGGCCGGCTTGCGCGAGTTTCTGCGCCTGATGCGGCTGCAACATGCCCAGAGTCACGCAGGCCTCCATGCCCATGGCCCGCACGCCCCTGACCATGTCGAGCACGGAGTCGAATTCCTTGCCGTCGCGCACCGAGCGCCAGGCGGCGCCCATGCAGAAGCGCGACGCGCCGGCGTCCCTGGCGATACGAGCGCGGAAAAGCACGTCCTCGACGTCGAACATGGTCTCCTTGACCTGCCCGGTCGTTTTGGCGTGATGGGCGCTCTGCGGGCAATAGCCGCAATCCTCGGCGCAGCCGCCGGTCTTGATCGACAGCAGGCTCGCCAGCTGAATGGTTTCGTCGTGATATTGACGGTGAACCGTCTGCGCGCGATGCACGAGTTCGAGCAGCGGCAGCGCGAAAAGCGCCTCGATTTCTTCCTGCGTCCAGTCGTGGCGGATCGGGGCCCTGGCCGAAATCTGCGGATTGATCGTCATGTCGTTCCCGTGACTTTGTGCTTCGGCTGTCATATCAGAATGACCCCAAATGGCAAAAACGCCCATCTATCGCGCTTATTGCGACGCCCGAGCGGCGCAGAACCGGCTGCGCAGGCTGCAAACGGCCACGCTTGCGCCGGAGGGCCGCATTTTGCGGGACGGTCGCGCGCTGGTGAATTTCGCCAGCAACGATTATCTCGGCTTGAGCCAGCATCCGGCGCTGATCGAAGCCGCCTGTTCTTATACCAAAAGATATGGCGCCGGCGTCGCCGCCTCGCGGCTGGTGACCGGCGAAAACCCGGAATTCGCGGCGCTTGAGGCGCGCATGGCCGCCGCCAAGAACCAGAAGGCGGCCCTGATCATGGCGGCGGGCTATCAGACCAACCTCACCGCGCTGGCCGCCTTGGCCGAAGCGGATGTCGCCGGGCGCCCGGTGACGATTCTGGCCGACCGCCTTGCCCATCATTCGCTGCTGCAAGGCGCCCTGCTCTCCGGCGCGCGGCTGATGCGCTTCCGGCACAACGACTGCGACCATCTCGAAAGCCTTTTAGGCGCCCGAACTGCCAAAGGCGATTATTGTGTGATCGTCACCGAAAGCGTGTTCGGCATGGACGGCGATCTCGCCGATCTCGGCCGCATCGGCGCGCTGGCGCGGGACCACGGCGCCCTGCTCTATGTGGACGAGGCCCACGCCACCGGCGTTTTTGGCGCGCGCGGCTATGGGCTATGCGAAGATTTCCCCGAGCTGGTCGATGTCGCCATGGGCACATTTGGCAAAGCGCTCGGCGGCTTCGGCTCCTATCTCGCCTGCGACGGCGACATCCGCGATTTCCTGATCCAGCGCTGCGGCGGATTGGTCTACAGCACCGGCCTGCCGCCCGCCGTGCTCGGCGCCATGGACGCCGCCCTCACCCTCGTCCCGCAAATGGCGCATGAGCGCCAGACGCTGCTTTCGCGCGCGGAAAATTTTCGCGCGGCGCTCCGTATTCAGGGGTGGAATTGCGGCGCCAGCGCCAGCCAGATCGTCCCCGTTATCGTGGGCGGTGAAACCGAAACGCTCGCCGTCGCCGCCGAGCTGGAGCGGCGCGGCTTCTGGGTCGCGGCCATCCGCCCGCCGACCGTGCCGCAGGGTTCAAGCCGGCTGCGGATTTCGCTCTGCGCCGCCCATACCTCGGACGACATCGAGGCGCTGGTCGCCGCGCTGAGCGGATTGGCGCCTGCCTATGCGGGCGCGGCGGCATGAGGCTGGTTTTCGTCCACGGCTGGGCGCTGGGCCCCGAAACCTGGGACGCGCTGGCGCCGTTGCTTCCCGCGCCGCAGATCCGGGTCGATCTCGGCTTCTTCGGCGCGCCGGACATTCCGGCCCTGCAAGGCGGCGACATTCTCGTCGGCCATTCGTCCGGCCTGCTCTGGGGCCTGCGCCAGCGCGGCGACTGGGCGGGCGTCGTGGCGATCAATTCCTTCGCCCGTTTCTGCCACGATTCTTCCGGCGAAGGCTGCGTCCAACCGGCCGCGCTGCGGGCCATGCGCCAGGCGCTGGAGCGCGACGCCCAGGCTTGCGCCGATTCCTTCCGCGCCACGCTCGGGCTGGCGCCGGCGGCGGGAAAAGCGCAACAGGAGCGCCTGATGGACGGACTCGACCTTTTGCGCGATTTCGACGCCACGCCTTTGGCCGGCGGCAGGCCGACGCTGGCGCTGGGCGCGAAAAACGATGCGCTCGCGCCGCCCGCCGCCGCTCAACGCCTCGCCGAAATTTCGGGCGGGACGCTGGCGCTGCACAAAACCGGCGGCCATGGCCTGCCCTGGACCGCGCCGAAATTCTGCGCCGAAAAAATCGCCACCTTCCTGCGCGCTCATGAATTCTGACCGTAACCCGATCGTCGCCGCCTTCGACGCGGCGGCGGAAACCTACGATTCAGCGACGCCCGTCCAGCGCGAGGTCGCCCGCGCTTTGGTTTTCCGCGCCGCGCGCGCCGTGAAAACGCCGCCGCGCAACATTCTCGACCTCGGCGCCGGCGCCGGCCATGTCACCGGCTTCGCGCTGGAGCAATGGCCGCAAGCCGAAATCGCCGCGCTCGACGCCGCGCCCGCCATGCTGCGGCAACTGCACGCCAAATATCCCGGCGTCAGAACAATCGCGCGCGACGCCCGCGACCTCGACGGCCTGCCGCTTCACGACCTGATCCTGTCGAACATGATGCTGCATTGGCTCGACGATCCGCGCGCGGCGCTCGAAAAATGGCGTGGGCGGCTGGCGCCGGGCGGGAGCCTCTGCGTCGCGACTCCGGTCGCCGGCAGCCTCAGCGAATGGCGCGCGTTTTTGCGCGCAGCGGGCATGGAGGACGCGATCTGGACCTTTCCGCCGGAAAATTTCGCCGAAGGGCTCGGCGCAACAATCGAATTTTTGGATTTTTCCGCCGTCTATCCCGACGCGCGCGGCTTTTTGCGCGGTCTGAAACAGGCCGGCGCGCAGACTCCGCGCCCGGGCGCGCGGCCGGCGCCCGCCGGCGCGCTGCGCAGGCTTTTGGCCGCGTCGCCCGGCCCTTTCACCGTCGGTTTCCGGATCGGATTCCTGATTCTCGCCGCGATTCCCGGCGCGGATCAGCCGGAATAGGCCTTGAGCAGGCTCGCGTCGGCCGGTTGCAGCGACACCGATTCGCCGCAGCCGCAGGCGGCCGTCTCGTTGGGGTTTTCGAACGTGAAGGTCGCCGACAATTTGGTGGTGATGAAATCCATCCGCGCGCCGATCAGGAACAGCAGCGCCTGCGGATCGATCAGCACTTTCGCGCCCTTGTCCTCGACCAGGGACTCGCCCGGCCGGACCTCTTCCGCCATTTCAACGGCATAAGACATGCCGGCGCAGCCGCCGTTCTTGACGCCGACGCGCAGGGCGACGGCCTTGCCGCCGGAATTTTCGACCAGTCTGCGAACGCGCTCGGCGGCGGCGTCCGTCAGCTCCATCAGGGGACGACCAGACATTACTCTTCCTTTCAACCGGCTCAAGATCCGGCGAAACAGGTGGACTTGCCCCGCATAGATAACACCGCCGCGCCGCGGTTTAAAGCGTGGCGGCTCTGGACAGCCTGCGCGGAGTATGTTCTATAATTGTTCTCATCGTGAACCTGGATTCTGCCTTTGGCCAAGCCGCGCGCGTCCTTCATCTGCCAGAACTGCGGCGCTGTCGCCTCGCGCTGGCAGGGCAAATGCGAAGCCTGCAACGAATGGAACACACTGGTCGAGGAGGCGCCTTCGGCCGGCATCGGCGCTCTTGCGGCGCGCAATGTCCGCAAGGGCCGGGTCTTTGCGCTCGAAGGGCTGATTGGCGAGTCGAAATCCCCGCCCCGCCTGCTGTCCGGCATCGCGGAGCTTGACCGCGTCACCGGCGGCGGCTTCGTGCCGGGCTCCGTCCTGCTGATCGGGGGCGAGCCGGGCATCGGCAAATCGACCCTGCTGATCCAGGCCTGCGCCGCTTTGGCGCGGCGCGGCGAGCGCGTCGTCTATATTTCCGGCGAGGAGGCCGCCGCCCAGGTGCGGCTGCGCGCCGAACGCCTGGGCCTGACCGACGCAGCCGTCGAACTGGCGGCGGAAACCTCGGTCGAGGACATTATCGCCACGCTTTCGACGGGCCGCCGCCCCGCCCTGGCGGTGATCGACTCCATCCAGACCATGTGGACCGAGACCGTCGAATCCACGCCCGGCACGGTGACCCAGGTGCGCTGCGCGGCGCAGGCCCTGATCCGCTACGCCAAGCTCTCGGGGGCCTGCGTGATCCTGGTCGGCCATGTCACCAAGGACGGCCAGATCGCCGGCCCGCGCGTGGTCGAGCACATGGTGGACGCGGTCGCCTCCTTCGAGGGCGATGGCGCCCATCACTTCCGCATCCTGCGCAATGTGAAAAACCGCTTCGGCCCGACCGACGAGATCGGCGTGTTCGAAATGACCGGCGCGGGCCTGTCGGAAGTGGCCAATCCGTCCGCGCTGTTCCTCGCCGGCCGCGACGGGTCGGCGGCGGGCGCCGCCGTCTTCGCCGGAATGGAGGGCACGCGCCCGGTTCTGGTCGAGATCCAGGCGCTGGTCGCGCCGAGCGCGCTCGGCACGCCGCGCCGCGCTGTGGTCGGCTGGGATCCGAATCGCCTGTCCATGCTGGTTGCGGTGCTCGAAACCCACGGCCGCGTGCGGCTCGGCCAGCATGACATCTATCTCAATGTCGCGGGCGGCGTGAAGATTTCCGAGCCCGCCGCCGATCTCGCCGCCGCCGCCGCGCTGGTCTCCTCGCTGACCGGCGCGGTCCTGCCCCATGACACGGTGTTTTTCGGCGAGGTCGGGCTGTCGGGAGCGATTCGCCCGGCCCCGCACGCCAATCTGCGCCTGAAAGAGGCCGCCAAGCTCGGCTTTTCCCGCGCCGTCGCGCCGATGCTCCTCAGCAGCGACGCTGGGCCGCAGGACGGCGAACCGGCGGCCAAGGTCGCTGCCATCGCCCAGCGTCCCGTCCGCCATATTGGCGAAGTGATCGCCGATATCGCCGCGCTGGGGCGGAGCGCGCCGGCTCCGCGCCCGGCGCGCGCGGCGGGTTAACCGGGTATCGACGTGGCGGACGGCATTCGCTATAAGCGGGCCCCAAGAAGAAGGGCGGAATCGCGCCCAACCTCGCCACCCCCGGCCCCGTCCGGGCAGAATGTCATCCCCGATCGAGGCGCCGCATGCCGTCTTATGTTGACCTGGGTCTGATCGCCGTCATCCTGATCTCGGCCCTGCTCGCGACGGTTCGCGGCTTCACCCGCGAGGTCATGGCGATCCTTTCCTGGGGTTTGGCGGCGGCGGCGGCGGTCTATTTCTATCCGCTGCTGCTCCCCAAGCTCGCGGACCCTGCTTCGCCGATCTTCATCAGCAAGGCGGCGATCCGTCCCTATGCCGCAGGGGCCGCGATCTTCCTGGTCGCCCTGATCATCGTTTCCATCTTCACGATCCGCGTTTCGGATGCGGTGCTCGATTCGCGAATCGGCGCGCTCGACCGAACGCTCGGCTTCGCTTTCGGGGCGGTGCGCGGCTTTCTGCTCTGCGCCATCGCCTTCATCTTCTTCAACTGGCTTGCGCCGGACAGCGCCAGTCCGACGTCCAATTCCGCCACCGCCTTCCGCAAGCAATGGCTCGATAATGCGCGCAGCCTGCCGCTGCTCAAGGCGGCGAGCGATCAACTGCTGTCGTTTCTGCCCGACGATCCCGACGGCCTGATCGCGAAATTCAAGAAGGCGAAGCCGGCCGCGACGGACGAAGCCCCGCCGCCCGAGGCCGAGTCCGAACCGAAGTCCGCGCCCGCGACCCCATCGCCGCCGGCGCCCCCGCCGCGCCCGGACGACGCCGGCGCCGCCGGACCGACGCAGAGCGACAAGCAGAAGCTCGACGGTATTCTCAACCTCGGTCACTGAATTTCGTTTGCGGCCTCGCGCTCCGGCGCGCGATGCGACAGTGGAAATTTCGACAAAGGCTTTCCATATGTCGTTTCGAGGTTTAATGAGCATTCTTCGCCAGCGGGGCTGAGGATCGCCCTGACGCGCGGGCGTCCGCGCACAGATGGAGCCAGCACCATGGACCAGTCCGGCGCGGAACGTGAAATTTTCGCCGATTTCGATCTGGACGCCGACCGCCTGCGCGAGGAATGCGGCGTTTTCGGCATTTTCGGGCATCCCGACGCCGCGCCGATCACCGCGCTCGGCCTCCACGCGCTCCAGCATCGCGGCCAGGAGGCGGCGGGCATCGTCACCTATGACGGCAATCGCTTCAATTCCGAGCGCCGCATGGGCATGGTCGGCGACACCTTCTCGAAAGCCTCGACCATCGAGCGCCTGCCCGGCGACCGCGCTATCGGCCATGTGCGCTATTCGACCACCGGCGAAACCATTCTGCGCAACGTCCAGCCCCTGTTCGCCGAGCTCGATTCCGGCGGTTTCGCCGTCGCCCACAACGGCAATCTCACCAACGCCTTGACGATCCGCCGCGAACTGATCCGCGCCGGCGCGATTTACCAGTCCACCTCCGACACCGAAGTCATTCTTCATCTCGTGGCGCGCAGCCGCAAGCACGCCATTGTCGACCGCTTCATCGAGGCCCTGCGCCAGATCGAAGGCGCTTATGCCTTCGTGGCGCTGAGCAACAAGAAGCTGATCGGCGCGCGCGATCCGCTCGGCATCCGCCCGCTGGTGCTGGGCCAGCTCGACGGCCATTACATTCTCGCCTCGGAAACCTGCGCGCTCGACATCATCGGCGCCCATTTCATCCGCGATATCGAGAATGGCGAAATTGTCGTCATTTCCGAAGATGGCCTGGAAAGCATTCGTCCCTTCCCGCCGCAGCAGGCGCGGCCGTGCATTTTCGAATATATCTATTTCGCCCGCCCCGATTCCATCGTCCACGGCCGTTCGGTCTATGACGTGCGCAAGGAAATGGGCGCGCATCTCGCCCGCGAGAATCCAATCGACGCCGATGTCGTGGTTCCGGTGCCCGATTCCGGCGTGCCCGCGGCGATCGGCTATTCCCGCGCCTCGGGCATTCCCTTCGAGCTCGGCATCATCCGCAACCATTATGTCGGCCGCACCTTCATCCAGCCGACCCAGAGCATCCGCGAACTGGGCGTGCGGATGAAACATTCCGCCAATCGCACGGTGGTCGCAGGCAAGCGGATCGTCCTGCTCGACAATTCGATCGTGCGCGGCACCACTTCGGTCAAGATCGTGCAGATGATGCGCGACGCCGGCGCGCGCGAGGTGCATTTCCGCATTTCCTCGCCGCCGATCACCCATCCCGATTATTACGGCATCGACACGCCGCAGCGCGAAAAACTTCTGGCGGCGACCCATAGTCTGGAGGAGATGCGCGCCTGGATCGGCGCGGATTCGCTCGCCTTCCTCTCGATCGAAGGCATCTACAAGGCCATGGGCCAGGTCGCCCGCGATCCGCACCGCCCGCAATTCACCGACCATTGCTTCACCGGCGATTATCCGACCACCCTGACCGACCTCAACGGCAAGGATATTCGCGCCCAATTGTCGCTGCTCGCCGAAACCGGCTGACCCCCGCACAGGACCCCGAAATGTCGGAAACGCCTTCAAGCGGCGAAAAGAAACTCGCCGGACGTCTCGCCCTCGTCACCGGCGCCTCGCGCGGCATCGGCCGCGCCGTCGCGCTGGAGCTGGCGCGGCGCGGCGCCCATGTCATTGCCCTGGCGCGCACCCAAGGCGCGCTGGAAGAACTCGACGACGAAATCCGCGCGCTCGGCTCCGAGGCGACCCTCGTTCCCTGCGACATCACCGATTATCCCGCCCTCGACCGGCTCGGCGCGGCGATTTTCGAGCGCTGGGGCAAGCTCGACATTTTCGTCGGCAACGCCGGCATTCTCGGGCCGCTGACGCCGGTCTCCCATTGCGACCCCGACAAGTGGGACAAGCTGATCGCGGTCAATGTCACCGCCAATTATCGCCTGCTGCGCTCGCTCGACCCGCTGCTGCGCGCCGCCGACGCCGGCCGCGTGGTGTTTCTCTCCTCAGGCGTCGCGCAAAGGGCGGAATTCAAGGCTTTTTGGGGCCCCTATTCGATCACCAAGGCCGCGCTCGACGCGATGATGCGCTCCTACGCCGCCGATGTCGTCAATATTTCCAACGTCAAGGCGATGAGCGTCAATCCCGGCCCCTTGCGCACGCGCATGCGCGCCGCCGCCATGCCGGGCGAAGACCCGATGATTCTGAAAACCCCCGAGGAACTCGCCCCGAAACTGGCCGACCTCTGCGGGCCGGACTGGACGGAGACGGGAAAGATCTACGATTTCCCGACCGACAAGGTCTTGTCCTTTCAGGGCCCGGCCTGAGGCCGCGCGGCGAGCGCCACAAGCGCCAGAGCGCTGAACAGGGCCCCGGCGCCGAAAGTCGCCGGCGCGCCCCATTTCTGCCACAGCACGCCGGCAAGAACGCTCGCCAGTAGCGTGACGATCCCCTGCACCAGATTGAAGAAGCCGAAGCCGGTTCCGCGCAATTCGGCCGGCGCGGAATCCGCGACCATGGCGGCCAACAGGCCCTGGGTCGCCCCCATATGGCCGCCCCAAAGCATGACGCCGACCAGAACGAGGCCCCAATGATGGGCGGCGGCCAGCGCGACATCGGCGCCGATCAGCAGGATGAGACCGAAGGCGAGAAGCCGTCCGCGGTCGATGCGGTCCGCCAGCTGGCCGAAGGGAAAGGCGGTCACGGAATAGACGACGCTCATCGCCGCCATGACCAGCGGAACATAGGCGATCGCGACCCCGGTCTGCTGGGCGCGCAGCACCAGAAAAGCCTCGCTGAAGCGGGCCAGAGCGAAAATCCCGCCGATCGCGACCACCTGCCAGTAGGACGCGTCGAGACGGCGCAGATTTTCGCGGCGGATCGGATTCACGCGGCTTTCGCCCCCCCGATGGGCGGGCTCGCGCAGGCCGAAGGCCAGCAAGGCCACGCAGAAGACGGCGGGAATCGCGGCGATCCAGAACACGGCGCGGAAATTGTCGGCGGTGAGCAGCATCAGCCCCACGGCCAGCAAGGGCCCGAGGAAGGCGCCGACAGTGTCGAGGGCCTGACGCAGGCCGAAAGCCGCGCCGCGCATGTCGGGCGGCGCCATATCCGCGATCAAGGCGTCGCGCGGCGCGCCGCGAATCCCCTTCCCTGTCCGGTCCGCCAGCCGCGCCGCGAGAACGAGTCCGAGATTCGGCGCGACCGCGAACAAAGGCTTGGTCAGCGCGCTGAGGCCATAGCCGAACAGGGCCAGCGCCTTGCGCTTGCCAAGCCAGTCGCTCAGCGCGCCGGAAAAAATTCGCGCGATCATGGCCGTGGCTTCGGACCCGCCCTCGACCAGACCGACAGCGACGGCGCCCGCGCCCAGCACATTGGTCATGAACAGCGGCAGCAGGCTGTGGATCATCTCCGACGAAATGTCCATGAACAGGCTGACGAAGCCGAGCACCCAGACGCCGGACGGCATGCGCCGCAGGACGGATCGACGCTTCTCCGCGCTCATCGGCCGCTCCGATCGCAGCCTAGCGCCGTTTCTTCCCCGCATAAGGGTTGTCGCCCTGTTTCAGCGTCACCCGGATCGGCGTTCCAGGCAGATCGAAAGTGCGGCGCAGGCCGTTGACGAGATAGCGCTGGTAGGAGTCGGGCAATTCGTCGAGCTGGTTGCCGAAGACCACGAAATGGGGCGGCCGCGCCTTGGGCTGGGTGACATAGCGGATTTTTATGCGCCGTCCGGCGACTGCGGGCGGCGGGTTCTGCTCCAGCGCGCCTTCGAGCCAGCGGTTGAGCCGCGCGGTGGAAATGCGCTTGTTCCAGATTTCATGCGCCTTGATCGCCGCCTCGATCAGGGCGTCCATGCCCTGCCCGGTCGCCCCGGAGACCGGAACCACGGCGGCGCCGCGCACCTGCGGCAGCAGACGGTCGGCCTCCTCGCGCAACTCGATGATCTTCGCGCCCTTGTCCTCGATCAGGTCCCATTTGTTGACGCCAATCACCAGAGCCCGCCCCTCGCGCGCAACAAGGTCGGCGATGGTCAGGTCCTGCTTCTCGAACGGAATGGTCGCGTCGAGCAACACCACCACGACCTCGGCGAATTTCGCCGCGCGCAGGGCGTCGGCGGCGGCAAGTTTTTCCAGCTTGCCCTCGACCTTGGCGCGCCGGCGCAGCCCGGCGGTGTCGAACACTTTCAGGGCTCTTGTTTCGCTCGCTCCGGCATGCGCCGACCGCTCGCCAGAGTCCGGGGCGCGCGCTCCGGCGTGCGCCGACCGCTCGCGAGAGTCTGGGGCGCTCGCTCCGGCGTGCGCCGACCGCTCGCGAGAGTCTGAGGCGCTCGCTCCGGCGTGCGCCGACCGCTCGCGCGATGCGTCGCGCTCGCCCTTGCGCCAGACATATTCGACGCCGATCGAATCGCGGGTCACGCCCGCTTCCGGCCCGGTCAGCAGGCGCTCCTCGCCGAGCAGCCGGTTGATCAGCGTCGATTTGCCGGCATTGGGCCGCCCGACGACGGCGATGCGCAAAGGTTTTGACGGATCGAGTTCGCTGCCGTCCTCGTCGTCCGCCAACTCCAACCGGCGCTCCTGTTCGGCCTCGTCCTCGGCGAGCGCCGTCGCTTCGGGCAGTGCGGCAAGCAGCGCGGAATAAAGTTCGGCGAAGCCGTCGCCATGTTCGGCGGATAGCGGAACCGGATCGCCGAGGCCGAGCGCGAAAGCGTCATAGGCGCCCGCCTCGCCGGCTTTGCCTTCAGCCTTGTTGGCGATCAGAATCAGCGGCTTGCCGGCGCGCCGCGCCAGCGATGCGAAATGGCGGTCTTCCGGCGTCACACCGACCCGCGCGTCGACGATGAAGAAAATGGCGTCGGCGTCTTCGATCGCGGCTTCGGTCTGGGCGCGCATGCGCCCCGAAAGCGTCTCGACGGCGCCCTCCTCCAGCCCCGCCGTGTCGATGACGGTGAAATTGAGGTCGCCGAGCCGGGCGTCGCCGGCGCGGCGGTCGCGCGTCACCCCCGGCTGGTCGTCGACCAAAGCCAGCTTCTTGCCCACCAGTCGGTTGAACAAGGTGGACTTGCCGACATTCGGACGTCCGATGATCGCGACGGTGAAGGACATTATTTTACAGGGGCGGCGGGTGCCGGCGCGAACTTGCCGCCGCCGCGCACCAGGGACAGGAAGGCGTTGACCTGCTGGCGCAGATTGGCCGGCGCGGCGGGATCGACCACGATCTGGTCGAACCATTTGCCCGCGTCCTCGATATCGCCGCGTTTCAGGGCGGCGAGGCCGAGCATTTCGCGGGCGGTGTGGCGGAAGGAGCTGTCCATCAGCGCCCCGAAACGCCGCTCCAGCTCGGCCTTGTCCGCGACATCGACCCTCAAAAGGCCGGCGCGCAGGCTAGCGACGTCGCGCAGCAATTTGTCGATCGAGCTGTCGGCGGCGATCGCGTCGAGCGCCTTGACCGCTGCGTCGCGATCGGCGCTCTCCTCGGCCGCGCGCAGCCGCGCCAAGGCCTGATAGCCCGCCGGCGCCGTCCGGGCCAGTTCGTCGAAAGCCGCGACCGCCGCATCGGGTTTTTTGGCGTCGGCCAGCGCCTGCGCCGCCTCGAAGGCCGCGCCGGCCGTCTCGTCGCGGACCTGTTTCTGGTGCTGGACGAAGACGAAGATCGCCGTTCCGACCACGATCGCCACGGCGAGGCCCGCGACCACGATCGAATATTGCGACCACAGCCGCTTGAGCAGATCCGTGCGGACGTCTTCGTCGACTTCGCGGAAAATATCGGCCATCTGTTTCCCCGGCGGTTTGGCTCAGCGGTTAGCACGCCGCGCGGGCGAAGGCGAGCGGCTTTGCCGTTTCAGCGCGCCTCCCAGCCCCATTTGACGAAAATCGCGCGGCTTTCCTTGCTTTTCAGGAAATCGACGAAAGCTTTGACCTTCGGGTTGGCGGCGCCCTTGCGGGTCAGCAGCACGCCGGTGTCGCGATAGATGCGGTAAGGTTCTTCGACCGGGACCACATCGGCGACGCCGGGATTGGCGACAGCCCAAATGTTCCACACCAGCCAGGCGTCGATGTCCTTCTGGCTTTTCCATTGCTCCAGCGCCACGGAACTGCTCGCGGGAGCGGGAAAGACCATGTTGTGGCGGAAGGCGCGCACCATGTCGATGTCGCCGGTGCGGCCCGCGACGTCCTCCCACAAGCCGATCTGGCCGCCATGGGCCACGACGAGGATTTTGACGCCGGGCTTGAGCAAATCATGAATGCCGTGGATGCCCTTGGGATTGCCGGGGCGCACGAGAATCACGACCGGGCGCAGGTAAAGCGGCTCCGCGGTGCTCGGGTCGAAAGCGTGCGGAATGGCCTTGGCGTATTCGTGCACCATGTTTTCCGAGCCGCTGTAAAGCACATCGGCGTCGTTGCGGGCCTTGTCGACCCAGTTCTGCGTCGGCCCCGAGGCGACGACCACGCTGACGCCATTGGCCGCGCCGAAGATCTTGGCCGCCTCCCTGACCGCCGGCGCCGGGCCGCCCGGACCGTAAACGAAAATCATCGGCAGTTGATCGGCACTGACCGTGGTGGAGGCCCCGGCGAAAAAGAGCGCGGCAAGGAGGAAGGCAAATTTTTTCATGGGCGACCCCGACTTTTCGCACCAAGGCTAACAGGCTTCGTGGCGGAATCGAAGGCCGGCGGCCGATAAAAACATCGGTGAAAACGGCGCCTTTCCCTTCCGGCGCGACCTGTTCTACTAAGCCGCATGACCGATCGACAGAATTCCTCCCTGGCCCCCGTCCACATCGTCGGCGGCGGGCTCGCCGGCTCCGAGGCCGCATGGCAGCTCGCGCGCGCCGGCGTTCCCGCCGTGCTCCACGAAATGCGGCCCCAACGCGCCACCGACGTCCACAAGACCGGGCTTTGCTGCGGAACTGGTCTGCTCCAATTCCTTCCGCTCCGACGATTCCGGGACCAACGCCGTCGGCGTGCTGCATCGGGAAATGCGGGCGCTCGACTCGCTGATCCTGCGCTGCGCCGACGCCCACAAGGTGCCGGCGGGCGGCGCCTTGGCGGTAGATCGCGACGCATTCGCCGCCGCCGTGACCGAGGCGCTGGAAAATGAGCCGCTGATCGAAATCCAGCGCGAGGAAGTGGCGGGCCTGCCCCCGGCGGAATGGGACAATGTCATTATCGCTTCCGGGCCTCTGACCTCGCCCGCGCTCGCCTCGGCGATCGGCGCGCTCACCGGCGAGGCGGAACTGGCTTTTTACGACGCCATCGCCCCCATCGTGCATCGCGAGTCGATCGACATGGGCAAGGCCTGGCTCCAATCACGCTATGACAAGGTGGGCCCAAGCGGAACCGGAGCCGACTACATCAATTGCCCGCTTGATCGCGATCAGTACGAGGCTTTCGTCGACGCCTTGATCGATGGTCCCAAGACCGAGTTCAAGGACTTCGAAAAGACGCCTTATTTCGACGGCTGCCTGCCGATCGAAGTCATGGCCGAGCGCGGTCGCGAGACCCTGCGTCACGGGCCGATGAAGCCGGTCGGCCTGACCAACCCGCACAACAGCAGCGTGAAACCTTATGCGATTGTTCAGCTTAGGCAGGATAACGCGCTGGGAACGCTGTATAATATTGTTGGCTTCCAAACCAAGCTGCTCTATGGCGCGCAAGCTGAGACGTTTCGGAAAATCCCCGGCCTCGAACATGCCGAATTCGCCCGGCTCGGCGGCCTGCACCGCAATACTTTTCTGAATTCGCCCAAGGTCCTCGACGAAAGGCTGCGGCTGAAGGCCCAGCCGCGCCTGCGCTTCGCCGGCCAGATCACCGGCTGCGAAGGTTATGTCGAGAGCGCGTCGATCGGCCTGATCGCCGGGCGCATGGCCGCGGCCGAGCGGCTGGGCCGTTTTTTGGCCCCGCCGCCCCGGACCACGGCGCTCGGCGCATTGCTCAACCACATCACCCGCGGCCATATCGAGACCATCGACGCCGGCCCGCGCAGTTTCCAGCCGATGAACGTCAATTTCGGCCTGTTCCCGCCGCTCGAATTTTCTCCCAAGGCGCCCGACGGCAAGCGCCTGCGCGGCCCGGAAAAAGCCCTCGCCAAAAAGCGCGCCCTGTCGGCCCGCGCCGAAGCCGACCTGCAAGCCTGGCTGGCGGAGGCCTGACCATTCCGCAGCGCCTCGTTTCCAATTTCGCTTTGGGGTGGAACGCGGTCCTGGGTCGAAGTTTTGATTCAGGAACGATCATGGCCAGACCGGCGTCGTCAGGAATGCCAAAATGCGAAGGTTCGCTGTTGCTCTGCCTGGACTGCGCCCGCGCGCCCTTGCCGTCATGCCGCAGCAAAACGCGAATGGCCGCAATAGCGCCTGAAACGGCCGTTACTGCGATGAAGCCGCCCAGCTGATCATGACGGTTGCGGCGTTCCTGCGCCCTCAGTCTCTTCAATGGTCGCGAAGGCGGAGACTCTCTTCCGCCCTGCGCATGGAGCCGGAATGTGAAACCTCCCAATGTGAGGCGGGTGACAGTTGCGCGTTCTGCTCGTTGAAGACGATGCGATGATCGGCAAGGGCCTGGTTACGGCGCTTTCCGCCGCGGGAATGTCGGTCGACTGGGTCCGCGACGGCGCCGAGGCCGAGGCCGCGTTGCGCGACGAAGGCTATGCGATCGCGCTGCTCGATCTGGGATTGCCGCGCGCCGATGGGTTCGAGGTTCTGAAGGCGGCCCGGCGAGAAGGCGTGAGCACGCCCGTGCTGATCATCACGGCGCGCGATCATGTCGACGACCGCGTCGCCGGGCTCGATCTCGGCGCCGACGATTATCTTGTCAAGCCATTCGAGACGCGCGAACTGCTGGCGCGCATGCGCGCGCTGATCCGCCGGCGCGCCGGCCAGGCCGTGTCGGCGCTGGCCGCCGGCGCGCTGGCGCTCGACACCGAGTCCCATGAATTGTCGTGCGGAAAAGTCGCGGAAGTGCTGCCGGCGCGCGAATACGCCCTGATGCGCGCGCTGCTCGAAAGGCCCGGACGAATTCTTTCCCGGGGGCAGATCGAAGAGCGCATTTACGGGTGGGGAGAGGAAGTCGAGAGCAACGCCGTCGACGTCCTGATCCACTCGATCCGGCGCAAGTTCGGCAAGAGCGTCATTCTCAATGTCCGGGGCGCGGGATGGATGGTCCCGAAATCATGACCAATTCCCTGCGTCGCGCCGCCCTGACATGGATGACGGCGCTGCTCGCCTTTGTCGGCCTCGTCGCCATTGTCATCGCCTATGACTATGCTCGCGACGAGACGGCGGAATTTCTCGACGGCCAGTTGAGGCAGATCGCGCTGAACGTCGGGACGGGCCTGTCGCAGTCGGCGGGTCCAGCCGTGGCGGACCAGGATCCCGAGGATCGCTTCGCGATCACGATCTGGGACCGGGCCGGCCGCGTGGTCCACCAATCCCTGCAAGATGTCCAGATTCCACGACAGGACAAGCCGGGCTTCGCGAATGTCGTTGCGGGCGGCGCATCATGGCGGGTCTATACGGTTGGCGACCAGGCCCGGACCGTGCAGGTCGCCCAGCGGGAGACCGTTCGCGCCGAGATCGCGGACAGCGCGGCGCTTGGCGCGGCCGCGCCGATCCTCATCGTCATTCCGCTCTCCTGGCTGGTCGTTGGATGGGCGATGAGTCGCATGATCGGGCGGCTCAACGACCTCGCCGAGGAAATCGCGGCGCGCAGCGCGAAGGCGACGGAGCCGATCCCGATTGCCGGCGTTCCCTCCGAAGTGAAGCCGCTCGTGGAAAGCATGAACGGGCTCATCGCGCGCCTTCAGGCGGCGACCGATGCGCAGAGGCGGTTTCTCGCCGACGCCGCGCATGAATTGCGCACGCCGCTCGCCGCCCTGCAGATCCAGGTCGACAATCTCGCCGCCGGCGGCGCGGGTCAGGACGAGCGCGTGGCCGCGCTCGCCGCCGGGGTGAAGCGCGCGGGCGCGCTGGTCGATCAGCTTCTCAGGCTGGAGCGGCTCGAAGGACCGGCGGCCGGCGTCGGTCCCTCATTCGACCTCGGCGCGCTTCTGCTCGACTGCGTCGCCGATTGCGCGCCGTTGGCGCAAGGCAAGGATGTGGACATCGGAATCGATTTCACCGCCGACGCCATGATCCAGGGCGTCGAGCGGGACGTCCGCGCCCTGTTTGCGAGCCTGATCGACAATGCGGCGCGCTATACGCCCCCCGGCGGCAAGATCGATGTCGCCCTTGCGCGCCGCGAGGGTCGTCCGGTCGTCGAGATCGTCGATACCGGGCCAGGTTTGCCCAAGGGCGCCGAAAGGCGTATTTTCGATCGATTCTATCGCGGCGCCCCCCACGACACGGAAGGAACGGGCCTCGGTCTGGCGATCGCGCGCCGGATCGCCGAGCGTCACGGATTCGAACTGACCGTGGAAAACCGGCCGGACGCCGCGACCGGCGTCATCGCGCGGGTCGTCATGCCGCGCGAGACGGACAGCCCCGGCGAGGGCGGCCCCTAATTCGCCGCTCATTCTTCCCCCGCATAGTCGTTCGCGTGCGAGACATTCGCGCTGGTGCGGCCAGTGGCCGCGAATTGCCGGGGGGCGATTGGAGTAAGTGATGAACTTGACATATAAACGGATGGGCCTGATTGGCGCGGCGGCCGGCTTGCTGGCGCTTGCGCAGCCGGCGTTTGCCTTTACCGGACAGAAATTTGCCGGCGAGGCCAAGGTCAGCATCGAGGAGGCGCGCGCCATCGCACTGAAAGCGCATCCCGGCAAGATCACGGATGAAGAGCTCGAGCGTGAGCGCGGAGGCAGCGGGCTGCGCTATTCCTTCGACATCACGCGCGGCGCCGTGACCCAGGAAGTCGGCGTGGACGCCAAGACCGGCAGCGTCCTCGAAAACGCTGCCGAAGGAGCCCATCCGGACTGAGTTCGAGCCGACACGCCCCGCCTGCCTCCGCTTCGCGCGGAGGCAGGTTTTCGCAACTGTGAGGAATTTCATGGACGACGCCCGGCGCGCGGTTCTGAGCAAGGTTCCCGAGGTCACGCTCGGCTTCTGGATCATCAAGATTCTCGCGACGACGCTCGGAGAAACGGGCGGCGACGCGGTCACGATGGGCATGTTGCATGCAGACAAGAACGCCTTCAACGGCGGCTACCTGATCGGAACCGCGATATTTCTCGCCGTCTTCATCGCGGCCGTCGGCGCCCAGATCGTGGCGAAGAAATTCAACCCTTGGCTTTTCTGGTTCGCCATCGTCGCGTCGACGACCGTCGGCACGACGATGGCCGACTTCGCCGACCGGTCCCTGGGCGTCGGCTACGCCGGCGGCTCGTCGCTTCTATTGGCGCTGCTCGTCGGCTCGCTTGCGGTGTGGCGCTGGTCGGAAGGCAGTGTTTCGGTCGACACGGTCAACACGCCAAGGGTCGAGGCCTTCTACTGGACGACCATCCTGTTTTCGCAGACGCTCGGCACGGCGCTCGGCGACTGGATGGCCGACACCAACGGCTTGGGCTTCGGCGGCGGCGCGCTGGTGTTCGGCGCCGCGATCCTCGTGACCGCCGCGCTCTATCATTTCACCAACATCTCGCGAGTTGCGCTGTTCTGGGTCGCCTTCATCCTGACCCGGCCTCTCGGCGCCACAGTCGGCGATCTTCTCGACAAGCCGCACGCGCTCGGGGGACTGGGCCTGAACCGCTATTATGCTTCCGCCGTGCTGCTCGCCGCCATCCTCGCCTTGATCGTCATCCTCCCACAGCGCGCGGGATCACATCCTTCGGCGCAGACGAAAACATGATGGCCGCCCACCTCTCTAGAGCGTTTCCCACCCGTCTTGGCGCATTCTGCCGAGGGGATTTTGCCCCGGCGCCAGGAGCGTGGCGCAAGGCGTGTCGCGGACACGGCTAAGCCGCGCGACGCCGCGCCGGGGCAAAAGCCCCCGGCCCCGAATTTGGGTTCGCCTTTGACGGCCGCCCGGTGCGTTGCGAACCTTGGCCGTGTCCTCGACACGGCCTGCGGCCCGCGCCTGCCGGATCGCCTCGCCAAAGGCGAACAGAATGCGTCAAGACGGGTGGGAAACGCTCTAATTTGCGGACGCTGGTCCGGGCGCCCGCCTGCGCTCAAGGCGGACGCCTCGACCCGCTCCGACGGCCAATTCCAAGCGCCCTGTTTCTTGTCGGCGATTTTCCGCGTCGCCATCGCCCCGCCTCCGCCCTGCCTTGTCGCGCCTGTAAACCAATGAGGGCGCGTCGGGCGCCTTTGCGGCGCGGCTGTCCCGATTCTAAAACTTTTTTCGCCACAAAGCCCATTGGCGGCGCCACAGCGCGACTTCCGCGGGCGCCGCAAAGGGATCGTCCGCTCGGCGCTCCATTTCGCGCAGATAAAGCTCAGGCAAGGCGAGCAGGCGGAAGGCCTCGCGCTGCGGCTCGGGCAAAGAAGCGACATTCCGTTTCGCCTCGGCCAGATTGTCACGCGCCAAAGCGCGCAACTCCTTGAGCGCGGCCTCGACCGCGCCAGACTTGGCGCGCGCGAAAAGATCGACCGGGGTCAGGCCGTGGCGCGCCAGAAGATCGACCGGCAGAAAACATTGCCGGCGCGCGACATGCCATGGCAATGCCCGCAGCAGGCCGGTCAGGGCGTAAGCGCGTCCCGCCGGCGCGGAAACGTGCGGCGCCCCGTCCCCGCCGAGGATGCGGCTGGCGAGGGCGAAAAGAACCGAGCCGGTGTCCTCGCAATATTGTTCCAGAAAAGCCTGATCCGGCGCCGGGTCGTCATAGAAATCGAAGCGCCGCGCCTCCAGCAGGTCGAGCAGTTTTTCGCGCGGCAGGTCGAAATGCTCGATCGTCGCCAGCAGCGCGGCGGCGGTCGGGTTGGCCGACGCTTCTCCATCGCGTTCGCCGCTCAGCGCGTCGATCCACCATTGCAGGCGCATGTCGCCGAGAAGCGGCTGGGAGACATGGTCGCGGATGCGCGCCACCTCGGCGTTGAAGGCATAGAGCGCGAAAAGATGCGGCCGCGCCGCGTCGGGCGCGAACATCGCCGCCAGCCAGCGGTCGCGGTCGGCCTCGCGCAGGGCCTCGCCGCAGAGAAGGTAATGGTCCGCGCGCCGATCCATGCCCTAGACGCTCAATCGCATGAAATCATAGGCCGGCTCGACATTTTCCGGCAGATTCTTGCGTAACACTTCATAATCGAGATCGGTGTGGAGATTGGTCAGCACCGCGCGTTTCGGCTTGAAACGCGCGATCAACTCCAGGGTTTCGCTTACCGAGAGATGGCTCGGATGATGCTTGTGGCGCAGGGCGTCCACGATCCACAGATCGAGATTCTCCAAAAATTCCATGCTCTCGGGCGGCACATATTTGACGTCGGGCGTATAGGCGCAGGCCCCGAAGCGAAAGCCGGTGGCGTCGATGTCGCCATGGTTGAGCCGGAACGTCTGGACCTCGATCTCCCCGGCCGGGCCGCCATGCGAGAATTTCCAGCCATAGTCGAAGACATGGGGGAACAGCAGCGGCGGGTAATTGCTGCCCGGCGGCGTCTCGAACAGATAGTCGAAACGCTTGCCCACCGCGCCCCAGGTCGGCGGGTCGAGGTAAATGTCGATCCGGCGATGCATGGCCATGGTCAGGGGCCGCAGATCGTCGAGGCCGTGGATATGGTCGGCATGGGCATGGGTCAGCAGCACCGCGTCGAGCCGATGCACATTTGTCGCGATCAATTGCTCGCGCAGATCGGCGCCGGCGTCCACCAGCAGCCGCGTCGGCTCATGTTCGCCGCGCTTTTCCACCAGGATCGCGCAGCGGCGGCGGCGATTTTTCGGATTATTGGGGTCGCAATGGCCCCAGCCCTGCGCCACGCGCGGAACGCCCGCCGACGAGCCGCAGCCAAGAATGGTGATGTCGAGCGTCATGCGGCGAGCGGCGGCATTTTCGAGAACAATTTCATGGCGTTTTCCGTCGTGATCTCAGCCAGTTCGGCCAATTCGACGCCCTTGACCCCGGCCAGGACCTTGGCCGTCTGCGCGACATAAGCCGGCTCGTTGGTCTTGCCGCGATAAGGCGTCGGCGCGAGGAAGGGCGCGTCGGTCTCGACCAGAAGCCGCTCCAGCGGCAGGTCCCTGGCGATGTCGCGCAATTCTAACGAGTTCTTGAAGGTGACGATGCCGGAAAAGGACACGTAAAGCCCGAGTTCGACGCCCTTTTCGGCCAAGGCGCGGCTCGACGAAAAGCAATGGAGCAGCGCCTTGAATTTTCCTTTGGCCATTTCCTCGGCAAGAATCGCCGCCATGTCGGCGTCGGCGTCGCGGGTGTGGATCACCAGAGGCAGGCCGGTCTCCCGCGCCGCCGCGATATGGGCGCGAAACACTCTTTGGGCGAAGTCGCGCGGGGCGCGGTCGTAATAATAATCGAGCCCCGCCTCCCCGATCGCCACGCATTTTTCATGCGCCGCCAGCTCCGCGATTTCTTCGGCCGAGAATTCGCGCTCGTCGAGCGCATGGTTGGGATGCGTGCCGACCGAGCAGAACACGTTTTCATCGCTTTCCGCGATGTCGCGAATGTCTGTAAATTTCTCGATCTCGGTGCAGATGGTGATCATCCGCCCGACCCCGGCGGATTTCGCCCGCGCCAGCACGCCGGCGCGATCCTTCGCCAGTTCGGGGAAATCGAGATGGCAATGGGTGTCGATCAACATCACTTGGCCGCCTCGGGCTCGACATAGCGCGGGAAGATCGGCGCCGGGGCCGGCAGATCGGCGCCGGCGGACAGCCGATGCTCCGGCGTTGCGAAGGAAAAATTGCGCTCGTCGGGGCGGACCGCAAGGAGGTCGAGCAATTTTTCCGCCGCCGCCGGGATGAAGGGCTGGCACAGAATGCCGACCACGCGCAGAACCTCGATGGTGGTATAAAGCACGGCGTCGCGCCGCGCCGGATCGGTCTTGCCGAGCTTCCACGGCTCCTGCGCGGCGAAATAGCGGTTGGCGTCGCCGACCACCGCCCAGATTTCGCCCAGAGCCTGATGCGGCGCGAAAGCCGCCATGGCGGCGCGCGACGCCTCGACCGCGCCATAGGCCTTGGCCAGCATTTCGGCGTCCGCCGCCTGAACCTCGCCAGGCTGTGGAACTTTCGCCCCGCAATTCTTGGCGATCATCGACAGCGAGCGCTGCGCCAGATTGCCCAGATCGTTGGCCAGATCGGCGTTGATGCGCTGGACGATGGCCTCATGCGAATAATTGCCGTCCTGGCCGAAGGGCACTTCGCGCAGGAAGAAATAGCGCAGGGCGTCGACGCCGTAATGGTCGGCGAGCGCCATCGGATCGATGACATTGCCGACCGATTTCGACATTTTCTCGCCGCGGTTGAACAGAAATCCGTGGACCACGATCTGTTTCGGCAGCGGAACACCGGCCGACATCAGGAAGGCTGGCCAAAAAATGGCGTGGAAACGCGTGATGTCCTTGCCGATGACATGAGCGTCCGCCGGCCAGTATTTGGCGCGGGGACCGCCCTCGAACCAGCCGGTCGCGGTCAGATAATTGGTGAGCGCGTCCACCCAGACATACATCACATGGCGCTCGTCGCCCGGCACGGGAATGCCCCAGTCGAATGTGGTGCGGCTGATGGACAGGTCGTTCAGGCCGCGCTTCACGAAAGCCACGATCTCGTTGCGGTATTTTTCCGGGGTGATGAAATCGGGGTTGGCCTCGTAATGGGCCAGAAGCTTGTCGGCATAGGCCGAGAGGCGGAAGAAATAGCTCTCCTCCTCGACCCATTCGACCGGCGTGCCGGTCGGCGCGAATTTTTTTCCTTCCGCGTTTTGGGTCAGTTCGCCTTCGTCGTAATAGGCTTCGTCGCGCACCGAGTACCAGCCCGAGTATTTTGATAGATAGATGTCGCCCTTTGCGGCCATGCGGCGCCAGATTTCCTGCACGCAAGCCTTGTGGCGCTCCTGCGTCGTGCGCACCACATCGTCGGCGACCGCGTTCAGCTTTTCGCCCATGACCTGGAACTGCTCCGCCGTGCGATCCGCCAGAGCCTTGGCGGTGATCCCCTCGCGCGCCGCCGTCTGCTGCATTTTCAGGCCATGCTCGTCCATGCCGGTGACGAACAGCACGTCGCGCCCGTCGAGCCGATAAAAACGCGCGAAGGCGTCGGTCGCGATGCGCTCATAGGCATGGCCGATATGGGGCGCGCCATTGGCGTAGGGAATGGCCGTCGTGATGTAAAATGCGGCGCGGTCGGACATGAGGCGGCGACTCTTCGATTTTTGCGGTCTGGCGTTGGGCGGGAACCTAATGAAAGGCCGCCCCGAGGGAAAGAATTTTTCCAGCCCGGTCGCGGCGTTCGCGCGCGCCCAAAATATTCAAGATTGTATTAACCACGACTTTTGGATGACACGGAGTCGAATAAGCTGGCGCAAAAATATCCAGATATCCGCGGAGCGAAACATTGAGCCACGCCCAGAGCTTTCTGCCCAGCCGGGACCAATCCATGTATGGCGCCAAGCGCTGGCTTTGGCTGCTGGGTTTCATTCCCCCCGCCCTGCCCGTCTTCGGCGCGCTGCTGGTCCAGGCGACCGGGCTGCCCGTTTTCTATTGGTTCGGCCTCATCTTCGTTTACGGATTCGTCGCGGTCATCGACATCGTCATCGGCGTGGACAAGGCGAGCTACAGGCTCAGCGAGGTCCAGGCGGTGGAGAACGAGGTTTTTTACCGCTGGGTCGCCGATCTGGTGACGCCGATCCAATACGCCAGCCTGATCTGGACGAGTTGGATGCTGGTCCATGGCGGCCTGACCTTTACCGAGTTGCTGGGGCTCGCGACGACTCTCGGCATAGCCAACGGCATTGCGATCACCAACGCCCATGAAATCGGCCACAAATCCGAGCCGCTCGAACGCTGGCTGGCGAAATTCGTGCTGGCGCCCTCGATGTTCGGCCATTTCACCGCCGAACATAATGGCGGACATCATGTCAAAGCGGCGACGCCGGAGGATTTCTCCTCGGCGCGAATGGGCGAGCCCTTTTTCAACTATTTCCCGCGCACCTTTTTCGGCGGCGTTCGCGAGGCCTGGGCCCTGGAAAGCGAGCGCCTGAAGCGCCGAGGCCTGTCGCCGTGGATTTGGCGCAACGACGTGCTGACCGCCTGGGCGATCACCCCGCTGCTGTTCGCCGCCCTGACCCTGTGGCTCGGCTGGGCCGTGCTGCCCTGGCTGCTGCTGCAAGGTTTTATTGGCCTGACCATGCTGGAAATGGTCAATTACCTCCAGCATTACGGGCTGTTGCGGGAAAAGCGCGCCGACGGCCGGTACGAGCCCTGCGGGCCAGAGCACAGCTGGAACTCCAGCCATATCGCCACCAATATCATGCTCTACCACCTGCCGCGCCATTCGGACCATCACGCCCATCCGATGCGCCGCTACCAGGCCCTGCGCCATTTCGACGAGGCGCCGCAACTGCCGACCGGCTATGCCGGCATGAGCGCCCTGACCCTGTTCCCGCCGCTGTGGGCGCGCATCATGGACCCGATCCTGATCCGCCACGTGAACGGCGACCTGAGCAAGCTGAACATCCACCCGCCGGCGCGGGCGCGGATTTTACGGAAATGGGGCGGCGAAAGAGCCTAACCGCGCAGCAGCAGGCAGGCGTCGCCGTAGGAATAGAAGCGATATTTCTCCGCGATGGCGTGCGCATAAGCCGCTTTCATGCGCTCCAGGCCGGAAAAGGCGCTGACCAGCATGAACAGGGTCGAGCGCGGCAGGTGGAAATTGGTCATCAGCGCATCGACCGCGCGAAATTTGTAGCCCGGCGTGATGAAGATCGAGGTGTCGCCGGAAAACGGTTTTAACGCGCCGGAAGAATCCGCCGCGCTTTCGAGAATGCGCAAGCTCGTGGTGCCGACGGCGACGATCCGCCCGCCCGCCGCCCGCGCCGCGTTCAGCCGCGCCGCGACCTCCGCATCGACCGATCCCCATTCGGCGTGCATGACGTGATCGGCCGTGTCGTCGGCCTTGACCGGGAGGAAAGTCCCGGCGCCGACCAGCAGCGTGACCTTTTCCAGCGTCGCGCCGGCTTTTTCGACCGCCGCGACCAGTTCGGGCGTGAAATGCAGGCCCGCCGTCGGCGCGGCGACCGCCCCGCTTTTTTCGGCGAACAGCGTCTGGTAATCGCCGGCGTCGCGCGCATCCTCGGCGCGGCGCGCGGCGATATAGGGCGGCAAGGGCATGTGCCCGAGGGCGAGAATCGCGTCGTCGAGCATCGGGCCGGACAGGTTGAACGACAGCAGAACCTCGCCCTCGTTTTTCTCCACGACTTCGGCCCAGAGCGCGCCGGCAAGACAGGCCGCGCCTTCCCGCGACTCGCCGAACACGATTTTTTCGCCGAGCTTCAGCTTTTTCGCCGGGCGGACGAAAGCCCGCCAATGGGAGCCGTCCACGCGCTTGTGCAACGTGGCCTCGATCTGCGCGACAGCGTCGCCGCGCCGCCGCCGGCCGAACAATTGCGCCGGGATCACCTTGGCGTCATTGACCACCAGAACATCGCCCTTGCGCAGAAAGCCGGGCAGATCCCGCACATGCGCGTCGAGAAATTGGGCGTCGAGAAATTGGGCGTCGAGAAAGGACTCCGGCGCCACGACGAGCAGTCGCGCGGAATCACGCGGCTCCGCAGGCCGCAAGGCGATACGTTCTTGAGGCAGATCGAAATCGAACAGACCTACGCGCAAACGAAAACTCCCGCTGGAGGAGCGGTGATAAGCCGGGCGCGTGAAAATCTCAAAAGAAAACCCCGCCGGAGCGGGGTTTGTTGTCCTGTTTGGCGATTTTCTCAGCGCGAGGCGACGACCGGGGCGGCGGTGGGGCCAAGGGCGACCCAGACATTCGGGTCCTGCTGGCTCTGGCGCTTCACCAGGCGATAGGGAACCGCGTCCACCGATTTCATTTCGTCGGTCAGATTGTCGAGGATGAATTCGCCGTGGTTGGTCTTGATGGTCAGGATGGCGTGGCCTTCGTTGTCCTGGTCGCGCACCACCGTGATCAGCAGGGCCTGGCGGGGATAGCCGCGCTCGATCAGCATCTTGCGCTTCAAAAGGGCGTAATCCTCGCAATCGCCCTTGCCGTCCACCGGATAGTCCCAGCGGTCGACCACGCCCCAGTGGTCCATGTCCGAAATCGGCTCGACGGCGCGGTTGACGAAGGAATTGATGTCCTGGATTTCGCGGCGCGCGCTGTCGGTCAGGTTCACGTCCGCGGCCGGCAGCGCCGGGGCGGAGCATTCGCTCTTGTAGCGCCCGCAAAACACGATCCAGCCATAGGGAATGCTGGTCTCGCCGCCAACCGACGCATAAGCGACGTCGCTGCTGGAAAAAGCCGAAGCCGGGCCGACCGAAAGCGAGGCCGCCAGGAGGGCGAAGGCGAGAGCGAGAAGTTTCGAGAGGCGCATGTCATTCCCCGTTGTTGAGGAAATAATGCCCGCTCCATTCTGCTATCGATCTAAGTAAAAATGCCGCATTTTAGACAAATGCATTCATTTTTTGCTTTAGACGGAGTAAGTATAATCAGGCCTCGCCAATTTCGCTCAAATTGTCCGCATTCGCCTCTAACGCCTGATTTTCCTGACCTCTCGCGCCTATCGCGCCCGCGCGCCGTGCATAACGATTTACTACCGCGGGGGCGTGCGTTAAGATGTTCAGACGTGACAGGGTTAACCTGGGGCTTGAAACCGCGAAAATCGGCCACATTTCCTGGCAGTCGCCAAAACAGCGCCGAATGACAGCGCCGAATGACAGCGCGGAAGGAAAGCGCGGATGAAACCGGATTTCGACGCCGAGCGGATGAGCGCCGCCGACCACGCCGCCCTGATGGACGCCGTCTGGCGGCTGGAGCATGTCGGCCCGGCGCTGCGGCTGGCCAACGCCGTCGGCCGCAAGGTCAATTTCCTAAAAGGCCTCGCGCCGGAGCGGGCGACGAAAATCATCGACGGCGCCGCGATGTCCGCGATGAAGGTCGCCCTGCGCGCGGCGCTGGCGAGCCTCTCCGGCAAGCCGGTTCGCGACCGCGACCGCGCCCACAAGCTCCTTGTCGCCGCCACCGGCGCGGCGGGCGGCGCGCTCGGCCTCGCCAGCCTGCCGATCGAACTGCCGGTGACCACGACCGTGATGCTGCGTTCGATCGCCGATATCGCGCGCGCCCAAGGCGAGGATCTGCGTGACGCGGAAGCCGCCATGGCCTGTCTCGAAGTCTTCGCGCTCGACGGCCGCGAGGCCGGCGAAAACGTCTCCGACTCCGGCTATTTCGCCATTCGCGGCCTGCTCGCGCGCTCGATTTCGGAAGCCGCGCGCTATATCGCCAGCCGTGGCGTCGTCGACGAGGCCGCGCCGGCCTTGGTCAAGCTGATGGCGCAGATCGGAACGCGGTTCGGATTTGTCGTGAGCCAGAAATTTCTCGCGCAGGCGACGCCGGCGCTCGGCGCGGTCGGCGGCGCCGCGATCAATCTCGCCTTCATCGATCATTTCCAGTCGCTGGCCAAGGGCCATTTCACGGTGCGCCGTCTGGAGCGCAAATATGGCGCCGACCCCGTGCGCTCGGAATATGAGCGCATCGCCAACGCCCACGAACCCGACGAAATCCGGCCGCCGGCGGCGTGAACGATTGCGCGCGGCGTCGCCCTGTTCTATCCCGGCGAAGTTTTGCAAGGGGCCGAAATTCTGGACGCGGTCTGCGCAGGCCTGGGAGGGGGCGTTATGAAATCCTTTCGCAAGGAACTCTGGTTCGAGACGCCGGGACGGCGCGCCTTCATCAACATCACGCCGCAGGTCCAGGCCTCTCTGCGCGAGAGCGGGGTGCGCGAGGGACTTTGCCTCGTCAACGCCATGCACATCACGGCCAGCGTCTTCATCAATGACGACGAGCGCGGACTGCATCACGATTACGAAGTCTGGCTGGAAAAGCTCGCGCCGCACGAGCCGGTCTCGGGTTACTGGCACAACCGCACCGGCGAGGACAACGCCGACGCTCATATGAAGCGCCAGGTCATGGGCCGCGAGGTCGTGGTCGCCATCACCAGCGGCAAGCTGGATTTCGGCCCCTGGGAGCAGATCTTCTACGGCGAATTCGACGGCGGGCGCCGGAAGCGGGCGCTGGTCAAGATCATCGGGGAATGAAGCCCGCGCTCAGTTCGAATATTTCGTGATCACAGCGTCCAGCCGGTCGAGGAATCCTGGCACGTCGCCCTCTTCCATGAGGCCGGAGTCGAGCAAATATTTGCGAATTTCGAGAGAGGACCTGGGCAACGCGGGACACAGGCTGTTGTACTGATCCACGAAGGCGCCAAACCGCGGCTCTTCCAGACACCGCCTCCAGAAATAGGCCCCTAAGGCATTATAGCGGCCTTCAGGCGGCCATCTCGGGAAAGACGTGTTGCCGATGTGAATCGCTTCGGGATAAAATTGACATTTATGGCTATAGCCATGGCTCATCTGGAACCCGTTTCCGTCAGCCTGAGCCAGAAAGACGACAGCGCGCAACGTGTCGAAATAATCCTTGTGCGCTTCCGGCAAATTTTGCTCGTCGATCCCCAATTTTTCTAGCGCGCTCTTGGCGCGGCCGCTCAACTCGCTCCATTTGAGACGCGTGGATCCGACCTTATATTTACGAAATATTCCGCGGATGACTTGAGGATTCAACAACATCAAGAATGTTTCCGGCACGACGACCCCACCCGCGCGGTGCTGCGCGCTGTAAATCGCCACGCCCGCCGCGGATGGACCCATCGTCTTCCTTTCGCTGTAAAGAATATTCGTGTCGAGAACGTAGCAGTCGTGATCCACGATCCAGAACGGATGCTCAAGCTCAGCAACGAGAATGTCGATGACCGTGCTATGGCGCAGGGTCGTCGCGAGTCCTATGACGCCAACCTTTGTATTTTTTTCAAGAAACTCAACCTCTTGCCTTGTCATTCCGTTGGCGACGGCAATAACGGTCTCATACTGGCTGAGGTACTGTAACGCCAATAATCCAATATGAAGCGAACCCGGCATAAGAACAACGACAGCAGCCCCGTCCAGCGTCGCTTTATTCCCGAATTTCTGACGTAATTGATGACGGAAAACGCGCCTCAATAAATAGGATGCGCCGGGAATGCGCTCAAGAACACGGGACATTTCGGGGAGCCAAACTCACAAGCCTTGGGTCGTGATCTGGTCACTATCAAATTATTGCGGGGTGAGCAATAATATCGCACAGCGCCGCAACGTCCGAGAAGCCAGGCTTTTCAGTCCTCTACAAAGATTTTGACCTGCCGCCGCGCCGCGCCTCGGCCATTCCCGGCGCCGAAACCATGCGGAATTTCAGGAATCGCGCGCTCTGGCATACGCCAACCGCTTGCGGAATGTTTGGATGCGCGCGCTCTGGCGTATGCCAACCGCTTGCGCATGGGGCCTCAAAAATCTAAACCTCGGCGAAAGCCGAGGCCATGATGACCGACCACCAGCCGAAATCCGAATTTCTCCGCACTCTTTTCGCGCGCGGATTCCTCCATCAATGCTCCGATGTCGCGGGGCTGGACGAAAAAGCGCTCGCCGGCGAGCTGATCGCCTATATCGGCTTCGATTGCACCGCGCCCTCGCTCCATGTCGGCTCTCTCCTGCCGATCATGATGCTGCACTGGCTGCAACAGACCGGCGGCAAGCCGATCACGCTTATGGGCGGCGGCACCACGCGGGTCGGCGATCCCTCCGGCAAGGACGAAAGCCGGAAAATGCTGACCGTCGAGACCATCGAATCCAACAAGGACTCGATCAAAAAGGTCTTCGAGAAATTCCTGACCTTCGGCCCGGGCAAGACCGACGCTCTGATGAGCGACAACGAGGAATGGCTGTGCAGGCTGAACTATATCGACTTCCTGCGCGACGTCGGCCGGCATTTTTCGGTCAACCGCATGATGGCGATGGATTCGGTCAAGCTGCGGCTTGAGCGCGAGCACGAGCTGTCCTTCATCGAATTCAACTATATGTGCCTGCAAGCCTATGATTTCGTGGAGCTCAACAAGCGCCACGGCTGCATCTTGCAGATGGGCGGCTCGGACCAGTGGGGCAATATCGTCACCGGGCTCGACCTCGGCCGGCGCATGGGGACGCCCCAGCTCTATGCCCTCACCTCGCCGCTTCTGACCACGGCCTCGGGCGCGAAAATGGGCAAGACCGCCGCCGGCGCCGTCTGGCTCGACGCCGACATGCTGCCCGTCTACGATTACTGGCAATATTGGCGCAACGCCGAGGACGCCGATGTCGAGCGGTTCTTGAAGCTCTTCACCACCTTGCCGCTCGACGAGGTGGCGCGGCTCGCCGCCTTGCAGGGCGCGGAGATCAACGAGGCGAAAAAGGTCCTGGCCAACGAGGCCACCGCCTTGCTGCACGGCCGCGCCGCGGCCGAGGCCGCCGCCGAGACCGCGCGCAAGACTTTTGAAGAAGGCGTGCTGGCCGAAAGCCTGCCGACCGTGACCGTGCCGGAAGCCGAGATCGCAGCCGGGCTCGGCGTGCTGACCGCTTTCGTCAAGGCCGGCCTGACCCCTTCGACCGGCGAGGCCCGCCGCCAGATCAAGGGCGGCGGCCTGAAGCTCAACGACGCGCCCCTCACCGACGAGCGTTATGTGCTCGCGGCCAAGGATTTCGCAAAGGATGGCGTGGCCAAGCTCTCCGTCGGCAGGAAGAAGCATGTGCTTCTCAAGCCGGCGTGAACGAAATCAGATCCGCACTGCCGCAAGATACATCATGTCGCCTCCCAAAAAGGCAGGGCGGCGCTCGGCTTCGGTGAGAGGGCGATAGGGCGAATGACTCGGCTGGTCGCTCGGCGAAGGGTCGAGCGCGCCCATGGCGACGATACGCGGCCCGTTCGGCGTGACGACGAAATCCGCCTGGACGATCACCATGCAATGGTCCTTGTTGGCGTAAAGCAGCGGACGTTTCCGCATCAACTCGCCGACAATGAGGGCGTCGTCGATGGCCATGACGGCGTTTTCCTGATCGAAGGCCGCTTCGATCCGCGAACGGAACGGCACGCCACGATCGTCGATCCAGGAATTGTCGAGAATCCGGGTGAGGTCGCGGGTCCGGGGCGCCGGCGCGCAAGCCAGGTCGCGGTAAAGGAAATCGACCAGCTTTTTCTGGTCGGTTGGATGGCCGAGCGTGCCGAAAATCATCGAGCAGGAAGCCGCCCAACACCAGTCGGTGCATTGCTGGGCGACGAAATGCGCGTGCGGCACGAAGGCGCGGCCAGCCGCTTCGGCGAGAGGCGACAGCACCTCCGCCCGAGCGGCCGAAGAAACGAGGACAGACGCGGACGCCATGAACAGGAATGACCGGCGGTTCATCAAGACCTCCATTCTGTCCGCCGCGGCCGTCAGAAACTTCCGCAATTCAATCGAAACGCGGAATGGTTTATGAATTATAAACGTGCGGCGGATATTCTAGGAAAGTTGCGGACCCCTCCTCGTTTTTCCTCCATTGCCGATCGCGTCGGCGCCTATCGCCAAGCAAATTGGGCGCCAAACCGTGGACGCCGCGGCCAGACCCGTGCTTCCGAAGGTTCGAATATTAAGATTTGGGCGCGCCGACCCATTCGTCAACACCCGCGACCGCCGATCCTCGGATTTCGCCTTGATTCATGCCGAATTCCTATTCCGGAGCCGCAAAATCGGCCGCCAGTTCACAGAATTCTTGCTTCAGCTCGCTTCAGCGCCGCAAAAAATGCTTCAAACGTTTCAAGGCCTCGATCATGCCGGCTTCGGCGCCGGCATAGGACAGGCGCAGGGCGCGCGAACCGCGATGCGGGTCGAAATCGACGCCCGGCGTCGCCGCGACCCCCGCCCGGTGAAGCAACTCGTGGCAGAAACGCGTCGAATCGTCGGTGAAGCGGCTGACATCGGCATAGATGTAAAACGCGCCGTCGGCGGGAGCGAGTTCGTCGAGGCCGAGCGCCGGCAGGCCGTCGAGCAAAAGGTCGCGGTTGCGGCGATAGCCCGCCTTCACCGCCTCCAGTTCGTCGCTTGCGTCAAAGGCGGCCTGGGCCGCGATCTGTGACAGGGTCGGCGCCGAAATGGCCAGGGATTGCTGGAGGCGCTCGATCACGCGCGGCAATTCGGGCGGCATGATCAGCCAGCCGATCCGCCAGCCGGTCATGCAATAATATTTGGAGAAGGAATTGACGATGGTCGCCCGGTCGGAGAAAGCGACCGCGCTTTGCGCCGGGCGGTCATAGGTCAGGCCGTGATAGATCTCGTCCGAAATGAATCTTATGCCGCGCCGGTCGCAGACCTCCGCGATTTCGCGCAAGGATTCCGCGCTTTGCATGGCGCCGGTCGGATTGGCCGGGCTCATCAGCAGCAGGCCATCGAGCTTGCGCGCCGCGTCGGCCTGCTCCACCGCAGCCGCCGTGACCGCGAAGCCGTTGGCGGAATTCGAGCGGCAGATCGACCGCTTCGAGCCCGAGCGCGCCGAAAATATTGCGATAGGCCGGATAGCCGGGATTCTGGATCGCGACCCGCGCGCCCTGATCGAACAGCGCAAGAAACGCCATGACGAAACCGCCCGACGAGCCGGTGGTCACCGCCACCCGCGCCGGATCGACCGCCACGCCATAGGCCTCCTGGTAATGGCGGGCGATGCGCTCGCGCAGGCTCGCCAACCCAAGGGCGTCGGTATAGCCGACCGGCTGTCCGCCGAGCGCCGCGATCGCCGCCTCGCGAACCCGGCGCGGCGGCGGCGCCGAGGGCTCGCCCACCTCCATATGGACGATCGCCGCGCCGGCCTGCTCCATCAGGCTGGCTTCGCGCTTGACGTCCATGGCGATGAACGGCGCGATCGCGGCCCGCCGCGCGGATTTGAGGGCAGGCGACCTCTGAGTCATGGGATTTTCCGCAAAAAAGCCGCGCCGCAATTCGACCTCGGCGATCGAATAGTGCTAAGGAGGGTTAGATTTTTCCACTGGAGTTGTCCATGTCCTTCCCGAGCCTTGGAGCCCTGTTCGCCGGGGTTCTCTGTCTGAGCGCCTTCGCCTTGCCTGCGCGCGCGGGCGAATTCACCGCGCCCCAGAAATCCGAAATCGAATCCATCGTCCATTCCTACCTGCTCGAACATCCCGAGATTCTGCGCGAGGTCGCCACCGAACTCGAAAAGAAACAGCAGCAGGAGGAAACCGATCTTCACCGCGACGCCATCGAAAAGAACAAGGACGCCCTGTTCGACTCGCCCTTCAACGCCGTGGTCGGCAATCCGGCCGGCAAGGTCACCCTGGTGGAGTTCTTCGACTATAATTGCGGCTATTGCAAAAGGGCGCTCGGCGATCTCAACAATCTGCTGAAGGCCGAGCCCGACCTGCGCGTGGTGCTGGCGGATTTCCCGGTGCTGGGGCCGGATTCGGTCGAGGCGGCGCGCGTCGCTTCCGCCGTGCGCAAGCAGGTTTCGGGCGCGAAATTCTTCGAGTTTCACCAGAAGCTGCTGTCCAGCCACGGCCATGTCGGCAAGGAGCAGGCGCTCGCGGTCGCCAGGGACATGGGCCTCGACATGGCGCGAATCGACAAGGACATCAGCGACGCTTCGGTTCACGACGGCCTCGCCGAGAATATGAAGCTCGGCGACGCGCTCGGCCTCAGCGGCACGCCCGCCTATGTGATCGGCGGCGAGGCCGTCGTCGGCGCCGTGGGCTATGACGAGCTGAAATCGCGGGTCGACTCCATGACCAAATGCGGCAAGACCAGCTGCTGATGGCGACCCCTTCTCCCCTTTCGGGAGAAGGGCTCCGCCTGCTGTCCGATAAGACATGCTCACCCTCACCGATCTCACCTACCGGCTTGGGCCGCGTCTGTTGTTCGATTCCGCCGGCCTGGCGCTGCCTGAGCGCGGCAAGGTCGGCTTTGTCGCGCGCAACGGCGCCGGCAAGACCACGCTGTTCCGACTGATCTGCAACGAGATCGCGGCGGAGAGCGGGACCATCCAGCTGCCGCGCGGCGCGCGCATCGGCCGTGTCGAGCAGGAGGCGCCGGGGGGCGACGGCAAGCTGATCGATTTCGTGCTCGCCGCCGATTCCGAGCGCAGCGCCCTGCTGGAAGAAGCCGAAACCGCGATGGACCCGCATCGCATCGCGGAAATCCATGTGCGGCTCGCCGATATCGAGGCCCATGCCGCGCCCGCCCGCGCCGCCGAAATTCTTGCCGGCCTCGGTTTCGACGAGGAGGCGCAGCATCGCGCCTTGAAGGAATTTTCCGGCGGCTGGCGGATGCGCGTCGCCCTCGCGGCGATCCTGTTTTCGCGGCCCGATTTGCTGCTGCTCGACGAGCCGACGAACTATCTCGACCTCGAAGGGACGCTGTGGCTGATCGACTATCTCGGCCATTATCCGGCGACCATCGTGGTCATCAGCCATGACCGCGACCTGTTGAACGACGTCTGCGACCATATCGTCCATCTCGACCGCGCCAAATTGCAGCTCTATCGCGGCAATTACGATTTCTTCGCCCGGCAGCGCGCCGAGGCGAGAATGCTCCAGGCCAAGTTCTTCAAGAAGCAGCAGGAGCGCCGCGCCCATCTCCAGGCTTTCGTCGATCGTTTCCGCGCCAAGGCGACCAAGGCGCGCCAAGCGCAATCCCGCTTGAAAATGCTCGAAAAAATGGAGAGCGTCGAAGCGATCGTGGACGAGGACGTGCTGCCCTTTTCCTTCCCCTCGCCGGAAAAGCCCCTTTCGCCGCCGATCATCGCCATGGAGAAGGTCGCGGTCGGCTATGGCGAGCGCACGGTCCTGTCCGGGCTTTCCTTGAGCCTGTCCAACGACGACCGCGTCGGCCTGCTCGGCGCCAATGGCAACGGCAAATCGACCTTCGCCAAGCTTCTGGGCGGCCGGCTTGCGCCGCTGTCGGGAATCTTGAACAAATCGGCCAAGCTGGAGGCCGGCTTTTTCGCCCAGCATCAGGTCGAGGACCTCAATCTCGACGACACGCCCTTTTTGGCCGTCCAGCGCCTGACGCCGGACGCGCCGGAGGCAAAAGTCCGCGCCCGCGCCGCCCAGATCGGCTTTCCCAACGTGAAGGCCGACACCAAGGTCGCCAACCTTTCCGGCGGCGAGAAGGCCCGGCTGCTGATGGGCCTCGCCACCTTCAACGGCCCGCATCTCCTGATCCTCGACGAGCCGACCAATCATCTCGACATCGACAGCCGCGCCGCGCTCGCCGAGGCGATCAACGAATTTTCCGGCGCGGTGATCCTGATCTCGCACGACCAATATCTGCTCGAAGCCTGCGCCGACCGCCTCTGGCTGGTGGCCGACGGCAAGGTGCAGGCCTTCGACGGCGACATCGCGGATTACCGCAAGTTTGTTCTCGATTCCGCGCGGAAAAGCCAGAAGGCAAACGCGGAAAAGAAGCGCGAGGCCCCGGCGGAGCCGCGGCGCGACGCCGCCAAGGCCCGCAAGGAAGCCGCGCCGCTGGCGCGCAAGGTCAAGGCGGCGGAAGAGAAAATGACGCGCTTCTCCGGCCTGATCGCGCGGGTCGATCTGATGCTCTCGGACTCCCGCGCCTTCGAGCGCAATCCGGCGGAAGCGACCAAGCTCTCGCAACAGCGCGCCGACCTCCAGCGCGCGCTCGACGCGGCTGAGGAGGAATGGCTGGAACTGTCCTCCGAGCTTGAGGCGATGACGACGAATTAGCGCCCGACGAAGCGCGGGTCGGCGTCGAACAGGCGGGACACGACGCGCGCCGTGCGCATGAACGCCCGCCCCTGCGGCGTGATCTCCCAGCCCTGGGGCGTCTGGCGAAGGTTGCCGGAAACTTCCTGTTCGTGCAGGCGCCGCCCGATCTGCGCCCAATCGTCGACATAGGTCGAGACGAAGGCGTCGCGCGCCTGCTGCTCGGTCATCGGCGAATGGGTGTCGAAGCGCGAAAGCATGAAAACGGAAATCGAGCGGTCCACGGTCACCGGCGCGAGGACGAAGCCGGCGCAAAGCAGCGAGACCGCGACCATCGCCGCGCCGAAAATATCGCGCGCCGGGGGCGCAAGATCGCTCGGCAAGCCGCCGGCCGAGGACGGCAAGCGCCAGGACCAGCAGGACGAAGGTCGCCGCGAGCGCGACAAGCCCGCGATAGAACAGGACGCCCACCGGCGCGAAAGCGCCGAGCTGAAACAGGCCGACGAAAATCGCGCCGCCGAGAAACAGGGCGGCCGCATAGAGCGCCGCCAGCGCGGCGATCTGGCGAAGGGGGCTTCCCCTTTCAGCGGGCGGCAAGGGACGCCCCCGTCATCAGATAGACCCGCACATGCGGCGTCGAAAAGGCCGGCCGCATCCGGGCGGTCCAGGCATTGGGCGCGTCGAAGGCCGGGTCATTCGCGGACACGACAATGGCGGCGAGATCGCGCCGTTGCCGCGATCGCCCTGACCTTTTCGAGCGGCAATTCGCGGTCGGCGAAGATCGGCTCCATTTCCGCGATCCGCGCGTTGACCGCGCTTTCGGCGGCGCCGAACAGCTGACCGACGTCCCGATCGGCGACCGGCGTCGGGAAGACGCCATAGAGCCCGAAGTCGATCGACCGCCTCATGTCCGGCTGCGCCTGAACCAATGAGCCCTTCGGCAGGCTTTTGTCGAGCCAGAGCCAGGCCGCGCGCGAGTCGGCGGCGAGCGCCCGCTGGTTCTCGTTGCCGAAGCGCGCGAAGCGATCGTGGCCCAGTATGAAGAGGTTATAGCCGAAGCCCAGCGCCAGGCAGAACGCGGCGAGCGTGACCGTCCGCCAGCTATCGAAGAGCGCGCCCGCCCGGATCGCCGCGACCGTCCACACCAGCATCGCCGCCTGGGCGAACAGCATCGTGCGCCAGCCCAGATCGTTGTTGAGGATCGACGAGCGCAGGAAAGAGCCGATCAGGAAGGACGAGACCGTCGCGAGGACCAGGATCATTCCGAGGTCGTTCCTCAACCCCTTGCGGCCGGCCCTTTCCCAGAATGCGCCGGCGCCCAGGGCGAAAATGCCGAATTGAAAGGCGTAAATGATCAGCATCGTGACGACCTGCGCCGTGATCGTCATGACGGGACTGCCCGGGATGTCCGGAACTTTCTGGTGATTGCGCAGCGCGAATTCGATCGGCGACGGACCGGACATCCGTCCCATGAGGGTCATCAGCCAGGGCGCCGCGAGCACGCCGGCGCCGAGGCCCGCGGCGGCGAGATTGACCGCGTCCCACACGCGCCGGCCGATCAGCAGCGCGATCAGCCACAGGCCCGCCACCAGCGCCGCCGCCATGCCGACATAAATCGACATGCCCGCCGTCGAGGCGAAGGCGAGCGCGGCGAGAAGCGTGCGGCGCGGGTCGAATTCCGCGGGCCGCGCCAGCGCCATGAAGCCGACAAAGGCGGCGACGAGCCCCGCGACGTGATGCGGCACCCAGATCGCGGACAACAGCCAGGGCGTGATCTCCTCCGCCCAGCCCTCGATATATTCCGGAAGCGAGCCTCGGACGTGAAAAGTGGCGTAGATCGGAATCAGGTCGAGGCCGGCGGTCATGAGCAGGACCGCGATCCAGAGCGTCGCCGAACGTCTGGAGGATTGCGCGCCGACCGCCTCGTCCACGCCGGAGCGTTTCCACAATTCATGCAGCAGCGCGAAAGCGGCGATCAGGGCGACGCTCGCCCCGGCATAGGCGGCATGACGGGCGCCTGCGCCGAACAAGGCCCCGGCGACGACATCGACCACGGCCGTCAGGGTATAATAGAAATAGTAATAGGAAACCTTGGCGCCGGGCGAGAAAAAGGTCGGGTTCCACGGCGGCGTCGCGCTTTGCGCGATCGACCAGGTGGTTTCGGCATGTTTGACGTAATCGTCCGAGGTCGAGCTGTGAAACAGGCCCGATCCATGCGGCCAATCGATCAGCAGCACGATCGCGACCGCGATCCAGGCCAGCGCGGCCAGCAGCCAGCCGATCTGCGCGCCGGAGGGCCGCCAGGCCGGGCCGCGCAGCAGGGCCGGCGCGCCGGCGGCCGTCGCCAGAGCCGCCGCCCCGACCATCGCCGCGACGCCGAAGCGCCCGGCGAGATCGAGCGTCACCGGGAGGCAGGCGAATCCGCAGAGCAGGGCCTGGCCGGCGCGCTCCAGACCGGCGGCGCCGTCGAATCCCGGAAAGCGAAGAAGCCGCGCGAAAAATGCGCCGCCGCCCAGCAACAGGAACAGGAAGATCAGGACAGAGCCGAAGGTCGCCCCGAAATCGAACCAGAAGAAACTCATCGGAACCCGGGGTTTTCGCGGATGACGGAGACTGACCGAAATTCCTTGCAAAATTCTTGAGCGGCCGCTCCTCGCCGGCGCGGTAGGCAAATCTTAAACGCCGTCGCCTAACCTCGCCCGAGGCGCCAGAGCGCGTTCGTAAACAAAAGTCGCACGCGCTCGGCTATATCGTTGTTTACCGCATATTCCGATCCGAAAAGCGATCAACCTTTCGGGAATATGCTCTAACCGGGGGCGCCGGCGCGGAGAGTTCGCACATGACCAAGCTCGCGGCTGTGGACGAAGCGTGGCCGGCGGGAAACGACGTTTCCATCGTCATGCCGCGCCTCAACGAGGCGCTCAGCCTGCCGCATTGCATCGCCAACGCCCGCGAGGCTCTGGCGCAGATTCGCGACCCGCGCGCCGGAGGCGCTCGCGGGCGACGGCCTCCACCCCCGCGAGACGCCGCGAGCCCGCGGCGCCCCCTTGCCGTCTCGGCAACGCGCCGCGGCGATTGACGACGGGCGTTTTCCCAACTTCGCGAGACGAGAAATGACCCAAGAGGCAGCCGCCACTTATGAAGCCCTTGCGCGGGCGGCGATCAATCTGACCCGTCGAACTCGACGGCGTATTTTTGGTCGCCGGGCTGTTCGGCTGTTGGCTCATCTTCCACCCCTACCATGGGAACGTTAGCGACGCCTATCTCTATGTCGGCCACGCCATGGCCGAGTTCGATGCGCACGGCGTTGGCCAGGACTGGATGTTTCGTGACGACGGCCAGATGGGTTTTTCGGTCTTTCCGATCATCCTGCACTGGCTGATCGGCGCTTTCGGCCCGTCGGCGGCTTCGAAGGGCCTCGCCTTTTTCGCCCTTGTCATCTGGTTCACCGCTCTCGTGAGCTTGGCGTCGGCTTTGGGAGACGGCAGCCGGAAATGGCTTCTCGTCTTTTTCCCATGCTGGTGCGAAGCCAATATTCGCCTTTCAACATTTTCGTTGCCGAACCTCTCGCCATTCCTCGGCCTTTCGCCGAGGCCTTCGTTCTGTTTGCCCTCGCAAGCCTGCTCAAGGGAAAAGACGGAAGTGCGATCGCCTTGCTCACGATCGCCGCCGCGTTGCACCCGATCATGGCCCTGGCGGGGGTTGGCGTCTTGTTCCTGTTCAAGGGATGGGAAGACCGGCGCTGGCGGTCGGTCGCCATAGCCGCCGTCGCGGCTTTCCTTGCCGCCGCCGCCTTCAAACTTCCTTTCGCCAGCCGCCTGTTCATGCCAATGGACGTCGAATGGCGGCACAACGCTCGATCCAGGACTCTTCCCATCGTCATGGAACATCGACACGTTGGGCGTCGTACTGGTTGACTTGGCCACGCTGATGCTAGCCGGCTTGGCGCCTGCAGGGTGAGAAGCGTAGGCTTTTCTTCGCCACGGCGGCGGTCGCCGCTGGCGGCTTTGCGGCGTCCATACTGTCCGGAGATTTGTTTTCCAGTCTGCTCGTCATTCAGGCCCAGCCCTGGCGCGCCGCCTGGCTCGCGAGGCGCCCTCGCGCCCTCCGCTATGGCCCTTCTGGCGCTGGATTCGAAAAGACGTCCGTCTTCCTGCTGGCTCGCGCCGAGTCTATTGGCCCTGGCGTGGGTGCATCTGCGCGGCGCGTGGTGCATTTTCTTTGTCCTCACCGCAGCCGTCGCAGAGATCGGAAAAAGCCGTTTCGGCGAAGCGCCCAGCCGGCGGCTCGCGCTCGCATCGCTGGCTATCGGCGCATTCGTCTCGATCTTCACCTTCTGGAACGCGTTGCAATCGCGACCCAAGCTCCTGAGCCCTTCAACGCGCTGCGAACGCTTGTGCTCTCGTACAACCTGCACTTCCTGCCCCTCGCCGCATTCGCCTGCCTTTTCGCTTTCGGATTCCTTCGGTCGCCGCCCCCGCTCAAAATCGGCTTCGGTCTCGTTTCCGCGGCGCTGGCGTTTGTGCTGTGGGACTGCCGGAACGATTACCGCCGAACGGTCGACGCCGGAGCGCCGCATTCCCGTATTCGCTTCGATCATTGCGCAACGGCCCGGGCGAAGTCTTCTGGGGCGACGGCGCGGACGAATCCTGGTACCTGCTCGGGCGACCGAATTGGCTAGCATCGATCCAGAGCTGGCCGATCGTCTTTTCGCGCGATCACGCCATGATTTGGAGGGCGCGGAGCCGATCGCCTCCGCGCCCTCGGGCTGACGAAAAGGCGCGAGAACGGACGACGATCCGATCCTTTCCTCGCGGCGAATCTGAGAGCCTTCTGCTCCAGCGCCGACGCGCCGTCCTGGGTCGTCTGGCCGCTCTACGACGGCGCGAAGCCCCCACCGGCGTCCCGCCTCGCGCGGTCTGGCGCGCTCCGCAGATCCGTCGGCGCCGGTTCTCAAGCAAGATCGCCAGGTTAAATGGAGGCTGACAACTTCATACATTCTGTTGGCCTGCCGCAGCGGAACCTCGTCGTAACGGCGGCGTCCCGTCGCCATTGCACGTCCCGGCTCCCGCGGCCATATTCGGCGCGGAGGCGAAAGATGACCACATTCGACCGCAGGGGCCACTGGCAGGGCGTCTATACGGCCAAGGCCGAAACCGAGGTCAGCTGGTTCCAGGGCGCGCCCGCGCCGTCGCTCGACCTGCTGCGCCTCGCGGGCGCGGAACGCAATTGCGCGCTCGTCGACATCGGCGGCGGCGCGTCCCTACTGGTCGATCACCTGCTCGCCGAGGGCTTTTGCGACCTGACCGTGCTCGATCTCTCGCAGGCCGCGCTCGACAAGACGCGGGCGCGGCTGGGCGCAGCCGGCGCCGGCGTGGCCTGGATCGCCGGCGACGCGACCGAATGGACCCCGCCCAAAAGCTACGACGTCTGGCACGACCGCGCGGCCTTCCATTTCCTGACCGAGGCCGCCGACCGCGCCGCCTATATGAAGCGCCTGCGCCGCGCGCTGCGCGTCGGCGGCGCCGCGATTTTCGGCACATTCGCCCTCGACGGCCCGGAAAAATGCAGCGGCCTGCCAGTGATGCGCCATGACGCGGCCTCGCTCGCCGCCGCCCTCGGCCCCGGTTTCGAGCTTCTCGACGAACGGCGCCACGACCATCATACACCCGCCGGCGCGACCCAAAAGTTCCAGTTCAGCACGTTCCGCCGCGTCGCCTGAACCGGCTGGCCGCGCGCCATATGCGCCTTGCGTTTCGCGGGATTTGCGCTATAAGCCCGGCTTCGTCCTCCGGCCGGGGGCTGAACGGAAGGGCTTGTCAGCCAGGCGTTTCGCCGTCTTCCCGTGTTCCCGCCTTCGAAGGTTTTTATCGAGCGTCCGGCGTTTGCAGCCGGAGCGAGGTAAGAAAATGTACCGTCGGGCCTTTCTCCGGGCTCGAAGGGCTCCGCGCCGGAGACGACAGAAAACAACGCCAAGGACCGCTCGCGGTTCGCGGCGTCCGCGCTGGCAAGTTTTTGACGCTCGCTCTGGCGTGCGCCAACCGCTTGTGACGTCGCGGCGGCGGCCTGTTGCCGCCGGGCGCCTTTGCCGCCGGCAAAGGCTCTGCAAAAATAGAGAAAGGCAGATCAATGGCTCTTTATGAGCATGTTTACATTGCTCGTCCGGATCTCACCTCCCAGCAGGTCGAGGCCCTCAACGAGCAGTTCAAGGCGACCATCGCCAATCTCGGCGGTTCGGTCGGCAAGGTCGAATATTGGGGCGTCAAGTCCCTCGCCTATCGGATCAAGAAGAACCGCAAGGCGCATTTCACCCTGATCAATGTCGACGCTCCGCCGGCGGCGCTTGCGGAAGCCGAGCGCCAGTGGTCGATCAGCGAAAACGTGCTGCGCTTCATGACCATCCGCGTCGAGGCGCTGGAGGACGGTCCGTCCGCCATGCTGCGCAAGCGTGACGATGACGACCGCGGCGAGCGCGGCGACCGCGGCGACCGTTTCGACCGCCCCGCCCGCAGCCCGGGCGGCCGCCCGCCGCGTCCGCGCCGTGAGGACACTGCCGAAGGAGGACAAATCTGATGACCGCCGCCGCAGCCGCCGCCGGCCCCGCCCGCCGCCCGTTCTTCCGCCGCCGCAAGACCTGCCCGTTCTCGGGCCCCAATGCGCCGAAGATCGACTACAAGGACACCCGTCTGCTGTCGCGCTACATTTCCGAGCGCGGCAAGATCGTGCCCTCGCGCATCACCGCCGTTTCGGCCAAGAAGCAGCGCGAACTGGCCAACGCCATCAAGCGCGCCCGCTTCCTCGGCCTTCTGCCCTACCTGATCGCGTAACGACAAATCGCCGCGCCGAACGACGGCGCGGCCCTTCCTGATAGTTGGGGCAGGCTCTGACCTGCCTCTAACCGCCCACGCCAGTGGCCACGGGACAGCGAAAGATGAACGACAACAATCCGCCGGCGTCATGGGCCGACCGGGCCGTGGGTCTGGGAGCCGGCCTCGCCGGCGCGCTACTGTTCGTCGTCTCGACGCGGGGCTCCAGCCTCGCCGTGGCGCTCGCCTATTTCGCCCCCCTGCCGCTGATGATCGGCGCCGCCGGCTTTTCGCTGCCCGGCGCCCTGATCGGCGCGCTCATCGGCGCCGGCGTATTGCTGGCCGCCGCCCATGCGCCGCTCGCCCTGGCCTTCCTGTTCGGCTTCGCCGCGCCGGCCCTGGCGCTTGCGGCCATGATCCAGTCCCCGCTGCCCTCGCGCGACCGCGGGGCCGCCGCCGAGCGCTTCGTATCGCCGGGCGAAATGCTGGAAACCATCATCCTTCTGTCCATCCTGGTCGCCGGCGCCGGCGTCGCCATCCTGCTCGTCCATTATCATGGCTTCGAGCCGGCCATGACCGCCGTCCTGCAGCATTTCGCGCCGGCGCTCGACGACTTCGCCGCGAGCCTCGAGGCGGCCTCCAAGGAAATCGGCGCGGAAGCAGTCAAAAGATTCGCGGTGATGAGCGTCCCGGCGATCGTCGCCGCCTCGCAGGTCATGCTGTTTTCCGTCAATCTCTGGCTCGCCGCGCGCACCATCGACGTCTCGGGGCGGCTGCGCCGTCCCTGGCCGAGCCTGCCCGAGACTCTTCGCTTGCCGCGCGTTCTCGGCCCGATTTTTCTGGTGGCCGCCGGCCTTGCCTTCAAGGGCGGCCTGATCGCCGTGCTGGCGGGAATCGTCGCCGCCGCGATCGGCTTCGGCTTCGCGCTCCATGGCCTCGCCGCCATTCACGGCCTCAGCCGCGACGCCAGTCTTCGCGGCGCCTGGCTCGCGGCGCTCTACGCCGTCATCATGGTCATCGAACCCTGGGCCTTCGTTCTTCTCGCCCTGTTCGGCGTGATCGAATCCGCTTTTTCGCTGCGCGCGCGCAAGGCGCGCCGCGTCAAAACCCGCAACTGAACAAACGAATCAACTGGAGATCGAAACATGGAAGTCATTCTGCTCGAACGCGTCGCCAAGCTCGGCCAGATGGGCGAGGTCGTCCGCGTCCGCGACGGCTACGCCCGCAATTTCCTGCTGCCGCGCCACAAGGCCCTGCGCGCCACCGAAGCCAACAGGAAGCACTTCGAGGGCCAGCGCGCCCAGCTCGAAACCCGCAACCTCGAGCGCAAGGGCGAGGCCCAGACGGTCGCCGAGAAGCTGAACGGCCAGATCTTCGTCATCCTGCGCCAGGCCGGCGAATCCGGCCAGCTCTACGGCTCGGTCTCGACCCGCGACATCGCCGACGCCGCGACCGCCGGCGGCTTCACCGTCGAGCGCCACCAGATCATGCTCAACGCCCCGATCAAGACGCTGGGCCTGCACAAGGCGCCGGTCCATCTCCATCCGGAAGTCGATGTCGCGATCGTCGTCAATGTCGCCCGCTCCGCCGAAGAGGCCGAGCGTCAGGCCCGCGGCGAATCGGCTGTCGTGCGCGAGGAGACCTCGATGGCCGATCTCGGCCTCGAAGTCGGCGCGGCGCTGGCCGAAGCCGGCGACGTCGAACTCTGATCCCATTGTAACACCGGCATTTTCCAGGCTGGGCGGACGCGGGTCCGCCCAGCTTTTTTACGCGTGGCGCCGGCGCAAGCGTCAAGCGAAATCCCTCGCGCCCCGGCGCGAAGGCGCGGAGGATGTGGATAATGTGGACGGCGTCGGCGGCGCCATCTATTTGTTCACCTCTTTCGCCCCGCGCCGTGGCACAACAATCCGGCGATTGCGTATTCCGTCGCAAAAATCCGATAATCCACAACGATTCGGCGCGGCGGCCGGGCTGTCGCGCCAGGAATGGCGCTTTTCATGGCCGCACTCGAAAAAATATCCGACCGCATGCTGATGGCGGTCGCCGCCCCCGAAGCCACAATCCGCACGCCGCCAGCCAATCTCGAGGCGGAACAGGCGCTGCTCGGCGCGATCCTCGTCAACAACGACGCCTTCGACCGCGTTTCCGACTTCCTCAAGCCCGACCATTTCGCCGAGGAGCTGCACCGCCGCATCTACGAGACCGCCGGTCAGCTGATCCGCCTGGGCAAGGTCGCCTCGGCGGTGACGCTGCGCACCTTTCTGGGCGACCACGACCTCGGCGGCATGACCATTCCCCAATATCTGGCGCGGCTGGCGGCGGAGGCGACCACGATCATCAATGCGGTCGATTACGCCCACGCCATCCACGACCTCGCCATCCGCCGCCAGCTGATCAATATCGGCGGCGACGTGGTCAACGCAGCCTTCGACTCGGGCGTCGATCACAGCCCGCGCGCCCAGATCGAGGAGGCCGAGCGCAAGCTTTACGCCGTCGCCGAAACCGGCCGCTACGAGGGCGGCTTCCACCGCTTCGCCGACGCGCTGGCCAGCGCCGTGGACATGGCCGCCAAGGCCTGGGAGCGCGAAGGCGGCCTTTCCGGACTCGCCACCGGCATGCACGACCTCGACAGGATGATGGGTGGCCTTCAGCCCTCCGACCTCATCATCGTCGCAGGGCGTCCCGGCATGGGCAAGACGGCGCTCGCCACCAATATCGCCTTCAACATCGCCCGCGCCTATCGCGGCGAGGCCGGCCCGGACGGCCATCCGATCACCGTCAATGGCGGGATCGTCGGCTTTTTCTCGCTGGAAATGTCGTCGGAACAGCTCGCCACCCGCATCATCGCCGAACAGGCCGAGGTGCCCGGCTACAAGATCAGGCGCGGCGACATCACCGAAGGCGAGTTCCACCGCATCTCGCAGGCCGCGCGGGAGATGCAGTCGATTCCCTTCTATATCGACCATACCGGCGGCATTTCCATCGCCCAGCTCGCCGCCCGCGCCCGGCGCCTGAAACGCCAACGCGGCCTCGACCTGCTGGTGGTCGATTACCTCCAGCTGCTCACCGGCGCGCGGGCGCGCTCGGACAACCGCGTGCAGGAGCTGACCGAAATCACCACCGGCATGAAGGCGCTGGCCAAGGAACTGAACGTGCCGATCATCGCGCTGTCGCAATTGTCGCGTCAGGTCGAGTCGCGCGACGACAAGCGACCGCAATTGTCGGACCTGCGCGAATCCGGCTCGATCGAACAGGACGCCGACGTGGTGCTTTTCGTCTATCGTGACGAATATTATCTGAAAAACCGGCAGCCGCGCGAAGGCACGCCGGAATTCCAGACCTGGCAGAACGAGATGGAGCGCGCCCACGGCAAGGCCGAAGTGATCATCGGCAAGCAGCGCCACGGGCCGACCGGCACGGTGGAACTGGCCTTCGAAGGCGAATATACCCGCTTCAGCGATCTCGCCCACGACGACCATCTGCCCGTCCAGATTTGAGGATCGCCATGGCGGATGACCCCGTTTCCGCAAACGCCCGCGCGACGGGGCAGGTCATCCTGCGCATCGATCTCGACGCTTTGGCCGAAAACTGGCGGCGGCTCGCCGCGCGCGCCAAGGGGGGGGCCAAGGGTGGGGCCAAACGCGCGGAATGCGCGGCCGTGGTCAAGGCCGACGCCTATGGCCTGGGCCTCGCGCCTGTCGCGCGCGCCCTGCTGGAGGAAGGCTGCGCAAGTTTTTTCGTCGCCCATCTGAGCGAAGGCCAGAAACTGCGCGCGATCGCGCCGGACGCGCGCATTTTCATTCTCAACGGCCTGCCGCCGGACTCCTGCGCGCTCTTTGCCGCCTCCCGCCTCATTCCAGTACTCGGGTCCCTTCCGGAACTCGCGGAATGGGCCGGTTTCTGCCGCGACCAGGGCGCGCGCCTTCCGGCGGCGATCCATGTCGACACCGGCATGAACCGGCTCGGCCTGCCCGCCGCGGACCTTTCTTCCGCCCGCGCGCTCATCGAAGACTTCGAGCCGGTTCTGGCGATGAGCCATTTCATCTCGGCCGAGGACAGGTCGTCGCCGCACAACCGGATGCAGATCGAGCGTTTCGAGCAGGCCCGCGCCGAACTGCCGCCAATGCCCGCCTCTCTGTGCAATTCCTCGGGCATGTTTCTCGACGAGCCGCCTTTCCTCGACCTGTGCCGGCCGGGCTATGCGCTCTACGGCGGCAACCCCACCCCCGGCGCGGAAAATCCCATGCGGGGGGTGGTCGAGCTTTACGCCGAAGTCCTGCAGGTCCGCGAAATCGCGGCGGGCGAAACCGCCGGCTACAACGCCCGCTGGACCGCGCCCTCTCGCCGTCGCCTCGCCACGCTCAACCTCGGCTATGCCGACGGTTTCATGCGCAGCGGCGCCGAGGCCTCGCCCGGCGTGCGGGCCTATGCCGCCGGCCAGTTCTGCCCGGTGGTCGGCCGCATCTCGATGGACCTGTCCATCCTCGACATCAGCGACGCCGGCCCGCTCCAGCGCGGCGACCGCGTCGAGATTCTCGGACCCCATGTCTCAATCGACGAACTTGCGAAACGATCAGGAGCCATAGGTTATGAAATCCTGACCCGACTCGGGCCGCGCTTCCGCCGCGAATATGTGCGTGGCGGTAAAATTATTTAAAAATATCATGATATGTCATTTTCCTATTCCTTTACATGAGGCGTGCGCCGGCTTGGTCGGCCACAGCTCCAAAGCCGGAATCCGCGTCGAATTTTTGGACGGGCGTATCGACTTTAGGCGTGGCGCCCGGTCCGGGTCTGGACGACCGAAGGCGCCGATCCCATGTTAACTGTGTCGGCCCGGAGCCGACATGGCCACCATACAGGGAGGCATATCCCATGGACAAGAAAGTCGTCGGTCTCGCCAGCGTTCTCGCGATTTCTCCGCTCGCGGCAGCGCATGGCGCCGTTCCCGCGCAACCGACCGCTCGGGCCAACGCCTATGCCGAACTGCTGAGCCCCATCCCCAATGCGGCGGAGGCGCTCAAAGCCGCCAATGCTGCGGCGCCGGAGAAGACGGCGGCGAAGATTGAACTGGCCCAGTATAATGGCGCTTACCACCATCATCACCACCACCACTGGCGCCGTTATTACCACCACCACCATCATCACCACCACCACCATTGGCAATGAGAGTGGAGCAAGGCGGCGGGGCGGATCGGGGCGGAAAGCGTCAACCCGCTTTCTCGTCATCCGCTTTGCGTGACGCGGTGGCGCGCATGGCCCCATGCAGGCGCCGGTAGGTGGCGTCGAAAACCGTATCGGTGCTGGACATCCATTGGCTGTCGGCGCCGAGCGTGGAACGGCTTTCGTAAATGCGGCGGGACTGCAATTCCCGTTCGGCCGCCTCGTCTTCCGACATCGGCTCCAAAACGAAATCCGGCTCTTCCGGCACGAAACTGAATTGCGCCATTGGCTCGCCGGGGCGGAAAATATGGGTTCGGCCTTCGGGCGGGGCCTTGAAGACCAGGAAATAGATCATCGGCCACCAGTTGCGCACGAGCGCCGGGACGGCCAGCGGCGTCGTGTCGGTCGGATCGGTGAAAAAGCGCGGATGCGGATCGACCCGGGTGGCGAAGCCTTTTTCCGGCTTCAGGTCCAGCATAAGCTGAAACGTGTAATAGCCTTGGCCGAAGGAACGAAACGGCGGCCAGGAGCGGCCGTCGGCCGGCGGCGGCCCGAAATCGCCCTCGAAAGCGAAATGACCGTCGCGTGTCGAGACGTGGATTTCGCTGTCATAGGGATAGAGGATTTCGACGCCATATTTCGCCATTTCCGAAAATGGCGTGCAATGCCAGGGCTGCTCGTGCGAGCCATCGGCGCGCGGCTGCGGGTCGCCCGCCCAGCCCGGCGTCGCCAGGCGGAGCGGCCGAGGCTGCAGGCGCGGTTCGATCAGGCGGAATTTGACACGGCGCATCGCTCCTCCCCGGCGCGCCACTCCACGACGGAGAGATCGCGCGTCTCGATCGCATGAGCGCGACATCCCACGAATTCCGCATGAATTCATGCGGAATTCGTCTGATGGGCGCCCGATCAGCGCCCCGTGAGATTGGCCTTGGCGCGGGCCCACCAGCCGGTGCGCTTCGGCTTGTCGGGATCGGCCTCGGTGATGACCGGCAGCTCCGGCCGGGTCGGCGCGGGCGCGGGTTCCGGCGCCGGTTCAGCCTCCTGCGCGACAGCGCGAGCGGCGACGGCGCCGCTCTCGGCCCGTGTCTCGACTTGCGCAACCTCGATTTGCGCCGGCGGCGCGGGCTCGGCGTCAAAGACCGTCTCGGCCTGGGCGGTCCAGGACGGCAGCGGCGCGAAATCCGGCGCGTCGGCCAGGGTCTCGATCAAGGCGTCGCCGCCCTCTCCCGCCGACGCCGGTTCTTCGCCCCCTTCGGCGCTCTTGCGCCAATCGCCCGCGGATTCGACAGATTCCGCGCCCGACCGGCTGCGATTGCGCCGCTTCCAGCCGCTGCGGCCGCGACGGCGGTCCTCGCGTCCGCCATTCTCGTCGCCTTCCTCCTCGGCGGCGGACGGCGCCATGAACTCGCCCGAGATTTCCGCGACCGTTTCAAGACCCTCGTCTGAGGGTTGCGGCGCATTGGCGTCCACGCCCGCCGCCTCGCGATCGTACCCCCTGCCCCGGCCGCGCCGGCGCCGACGCGGCCGGCGGGGCGCGTCGCCCTCGCCGTTCTCGGATGCATTTTCGGGCTCTTGTTCAGATTCTTGGGTCTCGGCGACTTCGCCGCCCGCCTCTTCCTCCAGCTCGGCGTCGAGTTCGGCCTCGCCGATCGGCTCGATGTCCTCGATCGGGCGGCGCGGATCGAACCGACGCATCGGGTCGGACGGCCCGGCGGCGGGTTCGCTGCGCTCCAGCGCGTGATAGGCGCCGCCGGTCAGGGATTCGTCGGCGGCGACGGTCACGGAAACGCCGAAACGCTCCTCGATCAGCCGCAGCAGCGAACGCTTGTGGTTGAGGATATAGAGCGCGATGTCGGCGCGGGTGCGCAGGACGATATTATGGGTGGCGCTCTTGATCAGGGCGTCCTCGAGGACGCGCATGACATGGACGGCGACCGAGGCGGTCGAGCGCACCGTGCCGGCGCCGGCGCAATGCGGGCAGACCACCGACGAGCCTTCCAGGACGCCGGTGCGGATGCGCTGGCGCGACATTTCGAGCAGGCCGAAATGCGAGATGCGGCCGACCTGGATGCGGGCGCGGTCGTCCTTCAGCGCCTCCTTCAGCCGGCGCTCCACCGCGCGATTATTCCGGTTTTCCTCCATGTCGATGTAATCGACCACGATGAGGCCGGCGAGGTCGCGCAGGCGCAGCTGCCGCGCGACTTCCTCGGCGGCCTCGAGATTGGTGCGCAGCGCCGTGTCCTCGATATTGTGTTCGCGGGTCGAGCGGCCCGAGTTCACGTCGATCGCGACCAGGGCCTCGGTCTGGTTGATGACCAGATAGCCGCCCGATTTCAACGTGACCTGATTGTGGAACAAAGCGTCGAGCTGGGATTCGGCGCCCCATTTGGCGAAGATCGGCTGCGGATCGCGGTAATAATGCACGTTCTTGACGTGGGACGGCATCAGCAGGCGCATGAAATCGCGCGCCTCGCGGAAACCGTCCTCGCCGGAGACCACGACCTCGTCGATGTCCTTGTTGTACAGGTCGCGGATGGCGCGCTTGATCAGCGAGCCTTCCTCATAGACCAGGGCCGGGGCGACCGAGGTCAGGGTCAGTTCGCGGACCTGCTCCCACATGCGCATCAAATATTCGAAATCGCGCTGGATTTCCTGCTTCGTGCGCGCGGCGCCCGCCGTGCGCAGGATGACGCCCATCCCCTCCGGGACATCGAGGTCCTGCGCGATCTCCTTGAGCCGCTTGCGGTCGCTGGCGTCGGTGATCTTGCGCGAGATGCCGCCGCCGCGCGCGGTGTTGGGCATCAGCACGGAATAGCGGCCGGCGAGCGACAGATAGGTGGTGAGGGCCGCGCCCTTGTTGCCGCGCTCTTCCTTGACGACCTGGATCAGCAGCACCTGACGGCGCCGGATGACCTCTTGAATTTTGTATTGGCGGCGCAGGCGCGGGGCGCGGTATTGGGTCTCGTCCATGGCGTCGCCGCCAAGCAGCTCGACCGTTTCCTCTTCGTCGTGCTCGCCGTTTTCGCTTTCCTGGACGCCTTCGTCTTCGTGGCCTTCCTCGCCCGGCTGCCGGCCCTCGGCCTGCTGGCCGCGCGCGGAAAGCTCCAGTTGCGCGAGATCGAGGAAAGCGCTGGCGCGCGCCTCGTCGTCCTCCGCGGACATTTCAGCGGACTCTTCGCTCGCGGCGTCGGCGTGGGAAGTCTTTTCGGAAGCCGGCGCCGTCTCGTCGCCGGCCTCGACCACGGCGAAGCCCTCCGGGTCGCTCGCCAGTTCGCGGTCCTCCGACAGCCATTGCGGCGCGTCTTCGACCTGGACCGCGATGACGGGCGCCTCGACAGTCTCGACCGCTTCGACGGGAGGCGTCGCCGGCCTCGGCCGCCTCGGCGGCGGTTTCGACCGCGCCGGCGTCCGCGCCCGACTCGGCGGCGACCTGCCCCTCCTCGGCGGCGACCTCGCCGGTCACGCGCTCGTCGTCATTGTTGCCGCGGCGCTCCGCGCCGCGCCGGTTGCGGCGGCTGCGGCGACGGCCTGAATCCTCGTCCTCTTCCTCGCGGTGGGCCCGGAATTCCTCGTCGAGCAGGGCCTGCCGGTCGGCGTGCGGGATCTGGTAATAATCGGGGTGGATTTCCGAAAAGGCGAGGAATCCGTGACGGTTTCCGCCATATTCGACGAAAGCGGCCTGAAGCGACGGTTCTACCCGGGTGACTTTCGCCAGATAGATATTGCCGCGCAGTTGTTTCTTGGAAGCGGACTCGAAATCGAACTCTTCGACTCTATTTCCCCTCAGCACCACCACCCGCGTTTCTTCGGGGTGGGAGGCGTCGATCAGCATTTTGTTGGCCATTGCGAACTCGTGTTGGCAAGGCGCGGCGGCGGGCCGCGTCGTTTCGAGCGCCTGCTCCGGCGAATGGGAAAGGTCCCGGCCGGAAAACGCGCGCCGCGACGCGCCGAGCCGGGCGCGCCTTGCGAGATGGGGTTGCGGTAATTGGTGGAGTGACGGCAAGCCGCGCCGAAACGCGGCGTGAAACGATGGGCGCGGAGCCCGGCCGGCGCGAAGGCGCGCGGAAGAGCAGCGAATTCCAGCTCGCAAACCGACGCGCCGCTAACCGGCGCGGCGAAGCGCCGAACAGGTTACCGGCGGCGGCCTTCGCGAGGTCTAACAATCCGTCGCGAAGTTTAATTGCGAGCCCGAACAAATCTTCACCTATCCTCCAGCGCGATAGCGACGCCGGATAATGTCCAAATCGGCTGACGATCAGGGCGGGCATAGCCTTGCGCCGCGCTGAACGGCCCAGAAAATCTGGCGGGCGCGCGGCGGCCGGAAAACTCGTCCCCTGTCGTATGGCGCGAATCGCGTCGCGCCCGAACTGGAACAACCCCTTTGTAAACGATCGACCGCGGCTTTGGCAAGTTTTCAACGCCTGTTGCCGATGGGCGACAGTCCGGGCGGCCGAAAAGGCCTATTGAGGTAAATGGTCCTTAACGATTTCATGCTCTAGAGTTGGATGGCCGCATTGCGGCCCCTGAACGAATGCCAAAACAAAGCGCCCCGAGTAGAACGTCTCTGGATCGTGACATGCGCCCGCCGATGGCCTTCCGACTTCCCAAGCGCGCCGCCCTCGGCGCCGCCGTGGCGCTGGCCTTCGCCGCGCCCTTCGGGGAAGCGCGCGCCGAAACCGCGCCGCCGGCCGCCATAGCCGCCCATAGCGAAGTCCAGGGCCGCGAGACCCGACTCTCCTTCACCCTGCAATCCTGCGTCAAGACCGAGGCCTATCTCCTGGGCGGCCCGGCGCGCGCGGTCATCGACCTGCCCGAGGTCAATTTCCAGATCGATCCCGCCGCCGGCGCGCCACCCACGAAAATAATCGCGTCCGTCGCGGAAAAAGGGCGCCATTCCCACGCCGCGGCCCCGCCGACGGCCGGGCTGATCGCCTCGTTCCGCTTCGGCCGCCTCGCGCCCGGCAAGTCGCGCATCGTCGCCGACCTCGCCGGCCCCGCCGAAATCGTCTCCGCCGGCTGCGTCCCCAGTCCCGGCGCCGCCGAACTGACCCTCGTCCTCGCCCCCGCGACCGATTCCACCTTCAAGGCCGCGACCCGCGCGGGCGCGCGGCGCCAGGCCCTCGCCGACGCCCCCCCGCCGGATCCCCCCGCTCCGCCGCCTTCGGACAAGCCCGTCATCGTGATCGATCCCGGCCACGGCGGCGTCGACTCCGGCGCCCTGGGCCGCCATCACGCGATCGAAAAATTCATCGTGCTCGATTTCGCCAAGGCTCTGGGCGCCAGGCTCGACGCCAGCGGCCATTATCGCGTCGTCTTCACCCGCGACGACGACAGATACATTTCGCTCGGCGAAAGAACGCGCATCGCCCGGCGCCTGAACGCCGCCCTGTTCGTGTCGGTTCACGCCGATTCCCTGCGCAGCGCGGGCGACGACGTCTCCGGCGCGACCATTTATACGGTCTCGGACCGCGCTTCCGACGCCGAGGCCGCCCGGATCGCCGAACACGAGAACATGGCCGATTCCTCGGCCGGCGAGGAGGCCAAGCAGGACGCCGGCGACGTCAACGACATCCTGCTCGACCTGACCCGGCGCGAGACCCGGGCCTTTTCCGGCGTGTTCGCGCGCTCGCTCGCCGAATATTTCAAGGTCGCGGCGCGGCTCAACAAGAATCCCCGGCGTTCCGCCGGATTCGTGGTGCTCAAGTCGCCGGACGTTCCTTCCGTCCTGCTCGAACTCGGCTATCTCTCCAACGCCAGGGACGTGGCCGATCTGAACTCGCCCGACTGGCGCGAAAAGGCCGCAACCCAGGTCGCCAGGGCGATCGACAATTTCTTCGCCGGACAGCGGCCGCCGGCGGCCGCGACCGCCCTTAAAGCGACACAAAGCGTTGGCAACTAGCATCTTCGTCGAATTCCGGCCGCAAGGCGCGCCGGCGCGTGGTTTGGCGCGTCGCCGGATGAAATGGTATAGGTTGCGCCCGACTCCGCGACAATCGGCTCGGCGCCGCGAAAGGTGATTGAATGCGTCTGATCGCCCGGTTCTTCGGCTTTCTCTTCGCGACGGGCGCGATCGTTTTCGTCGGCGGCGCGCTGGCGGTGGGCGTGCTGGTCTACGCCTATTCGAAAGACCTGCCGGACTACACGCAGCTCAAGAATTACGACCCGCCGATCATGACCCGCATTCATGCCGGCGACGGATCGATCCTCGCGGAATACGCCCATGAGCGCCGGCTTTACCTGCCTTCCTACGCCATTCCCAATCTGGTGAAGGACGCCTTCATCTCGGCCGAGGACAAGAATTTCTACAGCCATCACGGCATCGACCCGGAAGGGGTGATGCGCGCCGTCATGGTCCTTGCCCAGGGCACGCGCCACATCCAGGGCGCCTCGACCATCACCCAGCAGGTCGCCAAGAACTTCCTTCTGACCAACGAGCGCTCGTTCGATCGCAAGATCAAGGAGGCCTTGCTGAGCCTGCGCATCGAGCAGGCCTATTCCAAGGACCACATCCTCGAACTCTATCTCAATGAAATCTATCTCGGCCTCGGCAATTACGGCGTCGCCGCCGCCGCGTTGAACTATTTCGACAAATCGGTCAACGAGCTGACCGTCGCGGAGGCCGCCTATCTCGCCGGCCTGCCCAAGGCGCCGAACAATTACAACCCCTTCCATAACCGCGAGGCCGCGATCGCACGGCGCAACTACGTGATCGAGCGCATGGTCGAAAACGGCTATGTCACGCGCCAGCAGGGCGACGTGGCCATGGCCGAACCGCTGAACGTCAATCCGCGCGTGCTCTCGCCCGACACGATGGAGGCCGGCTATTTCGCCGAGGAGGTCCGCCGCGAACTCGGCGACCGCTATGGCGACAAGAAGCTCTACGAGGGCGGCCTGTCGGTGCGCACGACCCTCGATCCCAAGATGCAGCTGATGGCGCGCAAGGCCCTGGTGGACGGGCTGGTGCGTTTCGACGAGGCCCATGGCTTTCGCGGCCCGATCAAGCAGATCGACATCGGCTCCGACTGGGGCCAGGCGCTGGGGCAGGTTCCCGCGCTCGGCGACGTCGCGCCCTGGCGCCTCGCCGTCGTGCTGGAATCCTCCGATTCCGACGTGCGCGTCGGACTTCAGCCGCCGCGCGAGAAATCCGGCGACCTGTCCCCGCAACGCACGACCGGCGTGATCACGCCGGACGGCGCACGCTGGATTCGCAAGCGCCTGCGCCAGGCGCTCTCGCCGGGCGACGTGGTCTATGTCGAGCCGATCGACGGCATGCGCGACCAATATCGCCTGCGTCAGATCCCCGAGATTTCCGGGGCGCTGATCGCGATGGATCCCTATACCGGGCGCGTCTTCGCCATGGTCGGCGGCTTCTCCTTCGACCAGTCGTCCTTCAACCGCGCCATTCAGGCCTGGCGCCAGCCGGGTTCGTCCTTCAAGCCGATCGTCTATTCGGCGGCGCTCGACAATGGCTACACGCCCTCCTCGATCATCCTCGACGAGCCGATCGAGATCGTCCAGCCCAATGGCGACGTGTGGCGGCCGGAGAATTTCGAGGAGGGCCATTACGGCCCGCACACCTTGCGCTATGGCATCGAGCATTCCAAGAACCTGATGACCGTGCGGCTCGCGCGCGACATCGGCATGCCGATGATCGCCGAATATGCGCGCCGATTCGGCGTCTACGACAATTTGATGCCGGTGCTCTCGATGGCGCTCGGCGCCGGCGAGACCACCCTGATGCGCATGGTCACGGCTTATTCGATGCTCGACAATGGCGGCAAGCGCATCAAACCGACCCTGATCGACCGCATCCAGGACCGCCAGGGCCATACGATCTACCGCCATGACGACCGCGACTGCCTGGGCTGCGACGCCGACAATTTCGACGCCGCCAACCTGCCCAGGCTCCAGGACCACAGCGAACAGGTGATCGACCCGCTGACCGCCTATCAGATGACCTCGATCATGGAAGGCGTGATCGATCGCGGCACCGGCATTTCGATCAAGGTGCTGAACCGGCATCTCGCCGGCAAGACCGGCACGACCAACGACGCCAAGGACCTCTGGTTCGTCGGCTATTCGCCGGACCTCGTGGTCGGCGTCTATCTTGGCTATGACAAGCCGCGCTCCACCGGCGAAAAGGCCCAGGCCGCGCTCTATGCCGCGCCGATTTTCCGCGACTTCATGAAAATGGCGCTCGCCGGCAAGCCGGACACGCCCTTCCGCGTCCCGCCGGGCATCAAGCTGATCTCGGTCGATCTCCACACCGGCATGCGCTCCTCCGGCCCCGGCTCGATCATGGAAGCCTTCAAGCCCGGCGCCGCCCCGCCGGACAGCTATAACGCCGGCGGCGCAGGCGGCGCGCCCGTCGCGAACACGCCGGGCTCGGACGGTCAGGTGGGCTCCGGAACCGGGGGCCTTTACTGACGCCGCTTTGCCGCCTATACCCTCGGCCTTCGCTTGCGACGAGTTCGGAAGCAAAAGCGTCCGTCGGCGTCCGCCGTCGGCCATTTTCAACGCCCGATGGCGTGATCTGGCCCCATTCTATTCGAAACAGGAATCGTCATGCGCGCGGAAGCCGTGTCGCTCGTAGAGCAGATCAAGCAGTCGGCCGGGCTGCTGAGGAGGCATCTTTGACGTCGAGAACTCGACGCGGCGCCTCGCCGAACTGAACGCCAAATCCGAAGCGCCCGATTTCTGGGACGATCCCGAAAACGCGCAGAAGCTGATGCGCGAGCGCACCGAGCTTGAGGACCGCCTCGGCTCGATGGAAAAGATGGAGCGCGATCTCGAGGACGCCGTCACGCTGATCGAACTGGGCGAGATGGAAGGCGACGAATCCGCCGAACTCGAAGGCGTCGAACAGCTCAAGAGCATCAAGGCCGAGGCCGGGCGCCGCCAGATCGAGGCCCTGTTCTCGGGCGAGGCCGACGCCAACGACACCTATATCGAAGTCCATTCCGGCGCCGGCGGCACGGAAAGCTGCGACTGGGCGCGCATGCTCCTGCGCATGTACACGCGCTGGGCGGAGCGCCACAAATTCAAGGTCGAACTGATCGAGGAGACCGACGGCGACGAAGCCGGGATCAAATCCGCCACCTTGATGGTCAAGGGCCACAACGCCCATGGCTGGGCCAAGACGGAATCGGGCGTGCACCGGCTGGTGCGCATTTCGCCCTTCGATTCCAACGCCCGCCGCCACACGTCCTTTGCTTCGGCCTGGGTCTATCCGGTGGTGGACGACAGGATCGACATTCAGATCAACGAAAGCGACTGCCGCATCGACACCTATCGCGCCCAGGGCGCCGGCGGCCAGCACATCAACAAGACCAATTCGGCGGTGCGCATCACCCATATTCCGACCGGCATCGTGGTGGCGTGCCAGATGGAGCGCTCGCAGCACAAGAACCGCGCCACCGCCTGGAACATGCTGCGCGCCCGGCTTTATGAGCGCGAACTCGAAATACGCCAGGCGGAGACCGACAAGCTCAACGCCGCCAAGACCGACGTCGGCTGGGGCCATCAGATCCGCTCCTATGTGCTCCAGCCCTACCAGATGGTGAAGGACCTGCGCACCGGCGTCGTGTCGGGGACGCCGGACGAGGTGCTCGACGGCGACCTCGACGCCTTCATGGAGGCGGCGCTCGCCCAGCGCATCTATGGCGGCGGGCCGGACAAGGTGGAAGACGTGGAGTAGGCCGCGGAAAACCTTGCCAGCAGGCCGCAACGCCTTTAAGATATACATTGCAATTTTGTATATCTTGGAGGGGCGTCATGCAGGTGGCGAAATGGGGCAACAGTCTCGCGGTGCGGCTGCCCAAAAAGCTGGTCGAGCAGATGGACCTCAAGGCAGGCGACGAAATCGACATCGTCGAAGCCGCCAGGGACAGGCTCGCCGTTGAGAAGATAAGCCGACGCGCCGAAGCTCTGGCGCGCATGGCGGCGCGCGCATGGCCGGCGCCGGCGGATTACAAGTTCGACCGCGACGAGGCCAACGAGCGGTGAAGGCCTTTTTCGACACCAACATCCTGGTCTACGCGCAGCAGCGCGGGGAAAAGGCGGACCGGGCGCGCGCCCTCCTGTCGTCGGGCGGCATGGTCAGCGTGCAAGTGCTGAACGAGCTGGCGTCGGTCGCGCGGAAAAAGCTGGGCATGAGCTGGCAGGAAATCGCCGAAGCCGTCGCGGACATTCTGGCCCTGATCGATCCGCCGCGGACCTTGGCCCTGACGACGCACCTTTCCGCCCTTGCCCTTGCGCGCGACCACGGCATTGGCTTTTACGACGCCCTGATCGTCGCGGCGGCGGGCGAGGCCGGCTGCGATCTTCTCTACAGCGAGGATTTGCAGGACGGCCGCGCTTTCGGCGGGTTGAAGATCGTCAATCCCTTCCGATGAGCGCGATCACCCTTTGAGCGCCGCATAAAGTTCATAGGCCGCGCGCATGTCGTTGAAGCGGGCGGCGCGGCGCGCCAAGGCTTCCTCGTCCCGGCCCCAGAGGCGCCATTGGCAGTCCTCGTCGACATGGGCGGCCGCCCAGGCGGCGTCGAGGCTCAGCGCGCCCTCGATCAGGGCCAGCGCGATCAGGGCCGAGCCGGTGAGCGTGGTCATCACATGGAGCGCGGTCAGACGCAGCGCGCCGTCGGGTTTTTGCGCCTCGCGCGCCACGCGCTTTTCGATCGCCGCCACGGACTCGGCCGGCTGACCGACGAACATCACCCCCTCGGCGCAAAGGAAGGGCGCGCCAAAAACCTCGCGGAAATAGCCGAGAATCGGATCCCAGGCGGCGTTCTGCGCCGCGGCCAGCTTTTCAGGCTCGCCGGCCCGGTAGCAGACGAGATCGGAGCCCGCGAACTGGACGATTTCGGCCGCCGTCGCCGCCATGGCGCGGCTCACGCCGTCGAGGGCCGTATTGACCATGCGGGTGACCGGCATGTCGGCCGCGTCGATGAATTCGCCTTGCCGGCGCCATTCCGCGGCCATGGCCTCGGCCAAGGCGTGAGTCGGCGCGATCAGCGTCGCGCGCGCCGGGGTGCGGACCGGCTTGCCATCGAGGGTCAAGGCGAAACCGCCGTCGCGCGCCTCGACGCCGACCTGGCTGTAGAATTTTTTCGGCGGCGGGCGGCGAAAATCCTGCCGCGCCGCCTTGATCGGGTCGCGTTCGCCGGCTTCGACGAAAATCGCGCTCAGGTCGTCACGCATTGCAGGAAATCGTCGAGTTCGACGCGCAATTCGTCGAGGGTGTCGACGATCCTCGCCGCCCCGGCCTTTTTCAGCTTGTCGTGGCGGTGATAGCCCCAGCCGACGCCGATCGTGTGGGCGCCGGCGTGATGCGCCATATGCATGTCGAACACGGTGTCGCCGACCATGCAGGCGTGGCGCGCCGAGACGCCGGCTTCGGCAAGCGCGCGATTGAACATGTCGGGCGCGGGTTTTGAAGGCGCGTCATCCGCCGTCTGCACCGTGGCGAAAAGCCCCCGCCAGCCATAGGCGTCGAACAGCCGGTCAACGCCGGCGCGCGACTTGCCGGTGGCGACGCCGAGCAGGCAGTCCTCGCGCCGCGACCACTCGCGCAGAAAATCCTGCACGCCGGGATAGGCCGGGCAGCGCTCCTCGATTTTCGATTCGCCGCGCAATTGCATCCAGGCGTTCTTGTAGGCCTCGGCCAGATCCCTGCTCGGGCCCCGCCCTTCCGTCAGCGCGTCGAAGGCTTCGACCAGCGACAGGCCGACGACCGACAGCGCCTTTTCGCGCGTCGGCGGCGCCTCCAGGCCAAGCGAGGCGAAGGCCCGCCTTTGCGCCTCGACGATGCAGTTCTGGCTGTCGACCAAAGTGCCGTCGATGTCGAAAACAATCAGCTTCACAGCCAGCCTCCCTCGCCTCGGCCGCCGCGCGCGGCGGAACCTGTTCTCGCCTAACCTTATAATCCCGCCGGGGCGCTTCGCCAATCGAATCGACGCGCGATGCGGACGGGTCCCGGCCCCGGCGCAGGAATCGCCGGCGCCGAGGAATATGCGCTCGCATGGGTCCGGATTATGGTGGATAAGCCATTTCGGGAATGATTGGAGGCGGCTGTTGCAGCCCATTTACGATCCGCGCCTTGGCGATGTCGAAAGCGACTCGTCCAGCCCCAAAAGACATTCGCTGCTGCGGCTTGCCGGCTCGCTTCTGGCCGAGATCAGCCTGCCGAAGCTGGTCGCCGCCTGGTTCCTGCTGATCGGCCTGCCCGGTCTCGTTCTCGGATTGGCGCCGATCCTGGCGTCGATCTGGCTCGGCGAAGTTTTTGGCCAGGTCATGGCCTTTCAGGTCGAGGTCTGGTCGGCCCTGGTCCTTGCGGCGCTCTTGTCGATGGCGATTTTTTCGTCGCGCCGGCTGTTCCGCCTGGCCGAGCACAGCTTCTGGTCGTTGAACGCGCTCGCCGTCCAGCCCTTTTACGCGATGTCTCGCGAGACTTTTCGCCAGTTGGTCGAGGGAAAGCTCGCGCCGGGAAGCGCGAAACTGCCGTTGGCGCGCTCGGCCGCCGCCATGGTCGCGGGGCTGCTGGTCAGCGGCGTCGCGCTTCTGGCTCTGGTCAAGGTCTGGCCCGCGACGCTGATCATGGGCGATCTGGGCATGCTGGATGCGCCGCGGCGGCTGGCCTGGGCGGCTTTCGCCAACAGCGCCGCCCTGGTCGGCGCCTATGTCGCCGTCGCCGCGCTCGGCTGGGCGATCGCCGACGCGACCATGGACCAGCCGCGCGATCTGGAAAATTTCGACCCGCCGCCGGCGGAGGGGGACGTCTGGCGCGTCGTCCACCTCTCCGACATTCACGTCGTCGGCGAGCGCTACGGATTCCGCATCGAAAGCGGCCGGATGGGACCGCGCGGCAACGAGCGGCTGCACCAGGTTTTCGAGCGGCTCGAAGTTTTGCACACGGAAGCGCCGCTGCATGCGATCCTGATCACCGGCGACGTCACCGACGCCGGCCTCTCCAGCGAATGGGCCGAATTTTACGATATTGTCGCGCGCCATCCCGCCCTCGCGGGCCTGATCGCGATCACGCCGGGCAATCATGATCTCAACATCGTCGATCGCTCCAATCCGGCGCGGCTCGACCTGCCGATGAGCCCGGTCAAGCGCCTGCGCAAATTGCGGGTTCTGGCCGCCATGGGCGACATCCAGGGCGACCGCGCGCGCGTCGTCGATCGCGTCGCCGGCCGTCTGGGCGCCAGCCTGTCGGCGGCGCTCGCGCCGCATCGCCGCGCGATCGAGTCCTTCATGGACGAGGGCCGGCCGGTTTTTTCAGCGCCATTGTCGGAAGCCTGGACCGGCGCCTTTCCGCTGGCCCTGGCCCCGGAACGCGATGACGGGCTCGGACTTATCCTGCTGAACTCCAACGCCGACACCCATTTCTCCTTCACCAACGCTTTGGGAATGATTTCGTTGGAACAGGCCCGCGCCATCAACTCGATCATGGCGCATTATCCCAGGGCGCATTGGGCGATCGGCTTGCATCACCATCTGGTGGAATATCCGCGGCCGGCGACAGCGATGTCGGAGCGCATCGGCACGGCTCTGATCAACGGCGCCTGGTTCGTCCGCCGGATGCAGGCGCTGGCCGGCCGCGTGATCGTGATGCACGGCCACCGGCACATCGACTGGGTCGGCGAATGCGGCGGCCTTCGCATCGTCTCGGCGCCGTCGCCGGTCATGACCCGCCCGGACGGCGGCCCGCCCCATTTTTACGTGCACCGGCTGGCCGTGGGCGCCGATGGCAGGCTGAAACTGCTGCGGCCGGAGCGGATCGAACTCGGCGAAACCGCCCAGCTTTCCTCCTGACGGAGAACCGCCGGCGAACCGGGCGCGCCATGCCGGGCGCCGATGGCGAGGACCGTGACCGGTTTGGGTGCGCCCATGAAGCCGCTGGCGGCGCCTCTTCCAGGGCGCGCCAGAAAAAACGTTTTGTTTCAAGCCTCACCGTACCAATATGCAACCGCCCGTTTCACGCAAATATCCGGATAACTTCCGGGTGTGCTGTTATAGATCTCGAGTAGGTCGTTGCATATTTACAACAGATTTGAGAAATGGGACGTTTCAGTATTTTTACGGTGATGGCCTTATCGCGCCCGGCCTGTATTGTGTCTCAGATATGTTCCCGTTGCGAACGCTGCGATCTTCGCCCAGGGCAATCAACGGATCGTCAGAATGCCGCGGACGTCTTTTAAGATACTGACCACAATAGCATTTGCCTCATGCCTTTGGCGTCAATCGGCCGTTGCGCAGCAAATTCCGCATGTGCCGCAACCAGCCGAACTCGATGTCGCCGCCGATTTTTGCATCGACGCCCGGCGTCGCGTTGTCGTCGCCCGGCGTCGCGTTGGGGCCAGTGCTCACCTCCGGCATTTCCCTGTCGGACACTTATGACGACAATATCTACGCGTCTCCGACCAACAAGGTCGCGGACCAGATTCTGATGATAAATCCGTTCGGAAACATGCGTTTTTCGGACGCGAATGGCCAACTCGATTTGGGCGGCAACGCCGCCCTTGGCCGCTATGCGACGTTTTTCGATGAAAATTACAATGATTACACCATTTATGCGAAAGGCCGGTACAATGTCCTGCCGATGCTGACCGTGACATCGGGCGCATCGTACTCATTTCTTCATGAACCGCGATCTTCACCCGATTACCAGCCGGGCATCGTGCCCGTCAGCCCCATTACCTATAGCTTGGCGAGCGTCTATGGCGCGGCGCTCTTCAAGTTCGACCAGAACTCTCTCCGGGTCGGTTGGACTTACGACAATTATAATTACAACAATTCCCCGCTGGTCGGCGGCGGCACGCTCGACAACCAGGATCGCAACCGCGACGTGCAGACGCTTGGCGCGCGGGCCGGCCATTGGCTGGACGACAACAATGAACTATTCGGATTGTTGACTTACGACAACCGCCACTATTTCCAGCCAGTCGACAATTACGGTTTCCAGAAAAGTTCGGACGGCGTGCGCTTCGATGCCGGACTGGATCACAGGATCGCGTCGACGCTGGATAGCGAAATTTATGGCGGCGTCATTTACCAGCATTACGACGATCCCCTATTTGCGCCAATCGTTGTTCCGGACTTCGGAGGCCGCGTGAAATGGACGGGCCTCGCCGATACGACGATGGTGGCGCAACTGGAGCGAACGATCGAGGAAACGGACCTGGGGGCCACCAGCCCCTATGTTTGGGACGTCTCCGGATATGTGCAGACGGCTTTGACCTTCGACATTGTCCATTGGATCCGTCCCAATTTGCGGGTCAATGCAAGCGCGTCCTATTACCTCGACGAGTTCTACGGCTATGCCGTCTCGCGCACCGACCAGATTCAGTCCTACGGCCTGGGCGTCCGGCAATATGTGACGCCGCTGTTTTACATCGGCGCGGACCTGTCGCGCACCAGCCGCGACTCAACCGATCTGAGCGAAAGCTATATCGACACCCGCGCGATGCTTCGGGCCGGGCTGGTTCAAGAACCGGCCTACAAGCCGGATGATCTCCTGAAGCCCGACATCACGAGAGACTCCCAGGGTCGTTTTTACGCCGGCCTGAAGACCGGGGTGAGCAACGTTCAGACGATGTTGCAGGGATCGCGCGGCAGCGGCGGCAGCAACCAGGCGGACTTCGGCGACGAAGGCTGGGCGGGCGGCGTGCTCGCGGGCTATGGCCTCTATATCGGGGACTGGTATCTGGCCGCCGAAGGAGAACTCGACAAAAACAGCGGCGGGTGGAGCCACCAGCATGTCCCCAGCGACCGGATTTTTTCCGTATCGACCGACTACAGCTACGGCTTCTCGGGGGCCATTGGGCGTTCCTTCGCCGGCGGCACGATGCTCTATGGCAAGGGAGGACTCGTCGTCACCGATTTCCTCACGAACTATCAGTATGGCGGCGACAGCTCGCACGGCAGCCGCCCGGAAGCCGGACTGAGCCTCGGCTTCGGCGCGTCGGCTCCGCTGACGCCGCAACTCGCGATCCGGCTGGAACACACCTATACGTCCTACCACGATTACAGCATCAATTGCTGCGTCAAGCCGGCCGGCGGGACGCCGGATAATTTTTCAAACTACGAGACGCTGACCTCGCTCGGGCTGGTTTACACTTTCGGCGGCAATCCCCAGGCGACGAAATCGGCTGACGTCAATTACCGCGGCTTCTATCTTGGCGGCCAGGGCGGGCAGGACGCATTGTCGACGACGAACAGCGGGCCGCGCGACGCGGGCACGACTTTGACGGCGAATTACGGCGACCTCGGTTACACGGCCGGCGTGTTCGGGGGATATGGGGCGCAGGTCGATCAATTCTATATCGGCGGCGAACTGGAAGCGGAAATTGGCAAAACGAATTCGGACCATGAACGCGATCCCTCCGGCCGCCATTCCGCGGTGGAAAAGCAATGGGACTATGGCGCCAGCGTCCTCGGCGGCTATGTCGTGAACCATACCGCGCTGCTTTACGGCCGCGTCGGCATTGCGGAAACCCGGTTCCAGGTTGACTATTCGAACGGAGACAAGAACATCTCGGCGCCCTATGACCTGGCGGGCTTGCGCTTCGGCGGCGGCATCGCATTTCCAGTGTCGAACAATGTTTTCGTGCGGGCCGATTACACCCACACGGCTTACCCGGCGTTCAATCTAGTCGCAACACCCAAGGATACCGAATATTTCCAACCCAAGAACGACCTGTTCCGGGTCGGTATCCTGTATCAGTTCTCCGCCAATTAATATCGCGATTGATGATTTTGCCTGACTGTTCTTGGGCAGCGGGCTCAACTTCATCGCAAGGACTCTCTCTTGTCGTCGCCGGCCTCGGCGTCGAACCACGTTCGTCACTCGCGGGCGACGCCCGGCCGCGCATATAATGCCGCGCCACCGCGGTTCATGCCTCGTCGGAGCCGCCGAGACGGCCTGAACGCCACAAATTCCAAACCGCTTCAGGGGGTCGGCGTCTGATCCGCAACCTTCCGGCCAAGCCGCAAGGCACCGTAGTAATACGGTATTGTATCCATCGACCCGGAGGCCTAATTAAGGCTCAGCTGTAGTCGCTCGAGAGGTTTCGAGTTTATCCGCACACAAGTTCGGCAAGTTGCTGAAAGGTGAAATCGGAGAGACTCGCCATAAGGGGGTGCGTCACATTGACACATATCCGGCATGGAAACAGATATTGTTCGAAATCTCTCACGCGGGGGAGCATATAGCGGGAAGCCGCCGCCAGTTCCCTGCGCGCGGGCGCAACATTGTTTCGCATGGGCGATGGGCCGGGACGCGGCTTGGGCGCGGGCTCGCCGCCCAGGCAAGCGATGTATAGGACAGCCAAAAATGGCTGTCGAGGGCGAGCTGGAAACATTTTTTCAATGGAGAATGGTTATGACAACTAAATGGTCCAAAAAATCCGGCGCTTCCATTCCGGCCTTCGTGCTGGCGGCGGCGCTCGCCATGGGTTCGACGACCGTTCTGGCACAGCAGCATGGCGGCGGGGGTCACGGCGGCGGTCAGGGCGGCGGCGGTCACGGCGGCTCGAGCACGGATCGCGCCGACCAGATCGACAGCGGCCACAGCGACAGCGGCGACAGCAAGGGTGGCGACAGCAAGGGCGGCAAGGGCGGCTCCAAAGGCATGGGAATGAAGCAGGGCGGCGGACACGCCCAGTCGCTGCGCGACGTCTTCCGCGACATGGAGACCGGCGCGGCGACCACGCCTTCTGCGGCAACCGCGACTTCCGCGACGACCAGCGGACACTCCAGCGGTGGCGGATCGGCGACGGGCGGCGGAAGCTCGAGCCATGGGAGCTCGGGGAAAGGCGGCGGCCATTCCGGCAAGGCGAGCACCAGCGCGACGACGAGCTCCAGCGCTTCCGGCAAAGCGGGCACGTCCGCGACGACGACGCACGGCAAGAAGGGCTCCGCGTCCAATGGAGGCAAGGATCAGACGAAGGCGTCCGCCAGTGAGACGGAAACCTCCGATCGTCCGGCTTATGCCGGCGTGCCCGGCAAAGCGGGCAAGCCCGGTCGCGGCAACACCGAAACGGGCGTCAAGAAGGGCGATCTTTATGGCGACATGTACGTCATTCTGCGCGACGCCAACGGCGTGCCGATCTATCTGACGCTCGCCGACGGCACTAAGGTGGTCCAGCCGGTGGGCGCCGACGGAAAACCGCTGCCGCTCGACGCGACGGGTGCTCTGATCGATTCGACACTGGCCATTGCGGTGGAACTGGGGCGTCTCAATGTTGGCCGCGCGCCGCTCCAGGTCCTGAGCGCGCAGTATGAATCGGCGATCACGTCGATCAACGCCGCCGACGCGATTTCTCTTGACAAATCCGGCAGGATCGTGGTGACGACCGCCGGGGTGTCGGCGGCGATCGAACTCGCCGCTGGAGAACCTCGCTCTTTATACCGAGTTGCTCAACGAAGGCTATATCACCGGCTTGACCGACGCCGCCAAAGCGAAGTTCGACGCCGCCGGTCTGAGCTACCTGGTCGATGGAACCACGACTCTCACCTCGCAGAAATTGTTGACCGCGGCCGACCTGTTCGCGGCGGCGTCGGACAAGACGACCACGCTGAATGTCGACAAGGTCCAGGACCTGAACGCGATCCTCGGCATTTCAGGGACCCTGACCGTGGACGGAAAGCTCGTCACGGATCCCAGCACGGGAGCGACCTTCGTCGATTACACGAACATGACCTATGACCGCGCGACGGTCTATGGCAGCACGACCGCCAGCGTGCTGGTCCTGCAACCGGGCACCACCGACACCTACAAGGTGGAGACGGTGAACCTTTACAACGTGGTGTTCGGCAGCAAGGACGCCACGGCCACGAGCGCGGCGGCCTTCACGCAAGCGGCTGACGACTCGCTCCAGGTGCTCGAATACCTTCACGATCACCCTGTTCCCACAAACTGATCCTTTACGGATCCGACCTCAGCGGCCGGGGCCTCAGCGCCCCGGCCGCTCTTTCGTAGCTTCCGCGGGTGACGGCCGCATCATGCTGACGCGACGCCAATTCCCTGAATGATCTGCATTCCGGTCTGAGGCGCCAGCCCTTTTTTTGAAGGTGAGCGCCAAGCGTCAACGGCGCGGGAGATTTGCCGGATTGTGGTCGTGATCCAGCGCATGTAATCGCCCCTTTCCTCGAAAACTGCCCGCCTTGACCCTTGCGCGGCGCGGCGCCGGCGCCCAAATTTCCTTCGGGGGGCTTCGAGACAGCGAGGCCCAAATGACCGACGCTTCCCTTCACGCCAATCCGCCGCCGGCTGCGCCCAACCGCCGCGATTTCCTGTTCATCGCCACCGGCGCCTTCGCCGCCGTGGGAACGGTCGCCGCGATCTGGCCGCTGATTTCACAGATGTCGCCGGACGCCGACACCATCGCCGCCGGGGCGCCTTTCGATGTCGATATTTCCGCCGTCGCGTCCGGCCAGCAGATTTCGGTGCTGTGGCGCGGCCATCCGGTCTTCATCGTCAATCGGCCGCCGGCGGCGCTGGCGACCTTGAAGGATCCCGGCTTGATCGCGAATTTGCGCGATCCGGATTCGTCTGTCGTTCAACAGCCGCCCTATGCCCGCAACGAGCATCGTTCGCTCGATCCGCAATGGTTCGTCGTCGTCGGCGTCTGCACCCATCTCGGCTGCATTCCGCTGTTCGAGCCCAACAAGGACCAGCTGAGTCCGGGCTGGCCCGGCGGCTATTTCTGCCCCTGTCACGGATCGAAATACGACCTCGCCGGCCGCGTCTACAAAAACGTGCCCGCGCCTTATAACCTGCCGGTCCCGCCCTATCGCATGGTCAACGCCAAGACGCTTCGGCTCGGCGAAAATCCGCCGGGCCAGACTTTTTCGATCGACGAGGTCGTCCAGCTCTGAGCAGGTCGTAAAACCCTGTTTGCAGCCGGGGATTTTCCAGGCGGCCGATGTTTTCAAATTTGCGTCGTCGGGCTAGATTAGCTTCCAAAAATCGTCCGCTGGTCAAGAGCGGGCGCGGAGGAAGCGTCCATGACCATTGACCAGCCCGTAAAAGCCTCCCCTGTTTCCTGGGCCGCCTGGGCCCTGGTCGCCCTCGTCGGCGCCTTTTCGCTCGGGGTGGTCGCGTTGCATCGCGGCGAGACCATCAATGCGCTGTGGCTGGTGACGGCGGCGGTCTGCGTCTATCTGGTCGCCTACCGCTTCTACAGCCTGTTCATCGCGCAAAAGGCGCTGGGTCTTGACGACTCGCGCGCGACGCCGGCGATGCGCCGCAACGACGGGCTCGATTACGTGCCCACCGACAAATATGTGCTGTTCGGCCATCATTTCGCGGCCATCGCCGGCGCCGGCCCGCTGATCGGCCCGGTGCTGGCGGCGCAGATGGGCTATCTGCCGGGCACGCTCTGGCTGCTGGTCGGCGTGGTCTTTGCCGGCGGGGTTCAGGACATGGTCGTCCTGTTCGTCTCCACCCGCCGCGACGGGCGCTCGCTCGGCGACATGATCAGGACCGAAATGGGCGTAGCCGCCGGCGTCATCGGCCAGGTCGGCGTGCTGGCGATCATGATCATCCTGCTCGCGGTGCTGGCCTTGGTCGTGGTCAAGGCGCTCGCCGGCAGCCCCTGGGGAACCTTCACCGTCGCCTCGACCCTGCCGACCGCCTTGCTGATGGGCGTCTACAACCGCTTCATCCGCCCGGGCCGGATCGCCGAAATGTCGCTGATCGGCCTCGTCCTGCTGATCCTCGGCATCGTCTATGGCCAGACGGTGAGCCAGAGCCCGACGCTGAGCCCCCTCTTCACCCTCAAGGGCGAACAGCTCGCACTGGTGTTGATCGCCTATGGCTTCGTCGCTTCGGTCCTGCCGGTCTGGCTGCTGCTCGCGCCGCGCGACTATCTCTCGACCTTTCTCAAGCTCGGCACCATCCTGGCGCTTGCCATCGGCATCGCCATCGTGCGGCCGGAGCTGCACATGGCGGCGGTGACCAAATATATCGACGGGACCGGACCGGTGTTCAAAGGCGCCCTGTTCCCCTTCCTGTTCATCACCATCGCCTGCGGCGCGGTCTCCGGCTTCCACGCCCTGATCTCTTCGGGAACCACCCCGAAAATGATCATGAAGGAAAGCGAGATCCGCACGATCGGCTATGGCGCCATGCTGATGGAGAGCGCCGTCGGCGTCATGGCCCTGATCGCGGCGACCCTGCTGGAGCCGGGCGTTTATTTCGCGATGAATTCACCGCCGGCGGCGATCGGAACCACGACCGCGCAGGCCGCCCAGGCGATCTCGTCCTGGGGCTTCGCCGTCACGCCCGACATGCTCGCCGCCGCGGCGAAGGAGGTGGGCGAGAACACCATATTGTCGCGCGTGGGCGGCGCGCCGACGCTCGCGGTCGGCATGGCCCATATCCTGTCCGGCTTTCTCGGCGGATCGGCGGCCAAGGCCTTCTGGTATCATTTCGCCATCCTGTTCGAAGCCCTGTTCATCCTGACCACGGTGGACGCCGGCACCCGCGTCGCCCGCTTCATGATCCAGGATCTTCTGGGCCATTTCATCCCCGCCATGGGCCGGACCCGGAACTGGGGCGCGAATATCGCGGCGACGGCGCTCGCGGTCGCCGGCTGGGGCTATTTCCTCTATCAGGGCGTGGTCGACCCGCTCGGCGGCATCAACACGCTCTGGCCCTTGTTCGGCATCGCCAACCAGATGCTCGCGGCGATCGCGCTCATTCTCTGCACCGCCGTCCTGTTCAAGATGAAGCGCGAGCGCTACGCCTGGGTCACGATCCTGCCGATGGTCTGGCTGATCGTCGGCACCCTGACCGCCGGCTGGCAGAAACTGTTCGACGCCGACCCGGCGATCGGCTTCCTCGCCGCCGCGGGGAAATTCTCCGGCGCCCTGGCGCAGGGCAAGGTGATCGCGCCGGCCAAGAGCGTCGAGGAGATGCATCGCGTGATCGCCAACAGCTATGTGGACGCGGGCCTGACGGCGCTCTTCATCGCTTTGGTGCTCGCCATGATGGCCGCCGGCTTCATCACGATCCGAAAGGCCTATGCCGACCCGCGCGTCACAACCAAGGAGGTGGGCGATGATCTGCCTGGATTGCAGCCCGTCGAGGCTTAAAAATCTCGGGCGCAAATTGCGCCAGACGGCGTCGCTGATGATCGGCCAGCCCGATTACGAGACCTATCTGGCGCATTGGCGGCAGTTCCACCCCGACGAGACGCCGATGACGCGCGTGGAATTCTTCCGCAACCGCGAGGATCGCCGCTACGGCGGCGGCGTCTCGACCGGAGGGTTCAAATGCTGCTGAGCCCGTGGCGGCTTCTGACCTCGGGCGCGCGGGACTGCGCCGCGACGGCTTCGTCGCCCGACGCCCCTGGGACGCGTTGCGCGCCAAACGCCGGGCGGCGGCCAAAGCCGCATTGGGCTGGATCGGGTCGTCCCGCACCGGCGCGGTCGCTCCTTGAGCCGCATGCCAAACATTCGCCCGCAGCGCCGCGCGCTTGACCGCCGAAACCAAGGCTATTCGTCAAGCAGCAAACGCGAAACGCCTCGTATTGACATGGGTCATGGACGTTTTCACCGCCTGAATTAAGCTCGCACCCGTACGAAATGGCAACATTAGCTTGAGGTTCAGGTGAATCATCACGACCGCAAAATCCTGCACGGCTTCTTCACTCATCCCATCAGCACCAATATCGACTTCAAGGACGCGGAACATGCCTTGGCCGCGCTGGGCGCGGAAGTCGACATGAGAAGCGGCAACAGGGTCGAAGTGACGCTCAGAGGGCAGAAAACCATCCTTCATCGCAATCACCACAGCCTGTCCAAGGATGACGTAGCGCAAGTCCGCAAGTTCCTGGAAGGCTGCGGCGTAACGGCGGAAGCCTTTCCCGTCTGATCCGTCGGCCTGCGTCGTTCGCCGCGCCGCAACGGCAAAATCGATGGCCCCGCCCGCAAGACCGGGGTCATTTTCAGGCGAATTCCGCTGCTGTCGGCGCCGGCCGCGCTTTCAGGCGCAGGAACTCTGATCCTCGACCTCCGCCCGGTTGGCCGCGATCAGGCCCGCGACCTCCTCCTCGCGGACGGGACGGCCGACATAATAGCCCTGAACGACGTCGCAGCCATATTCGCGAAGCAGATCGAACTGCTCACGGGTTTCGACGCCTTCGGTCGCGCAACTCAGCTTCAGAGTGTCGCACAACCTGATCACGGACTTGACGATATCGCGCGTGGCCCGGCTGGCGTGCATTTCGTGAACGAAACTGCGGTCGATCTTGATCCGGTCCACCGGCAGGTGATGGATATAGGAGAGGCTCGAATGGCTGGCGCCGAAATCGTCGAGCGAGATCTTCACGCCGAAGGCCCTGAGTTGCTCGATCGCCCGCGCGGTGTGATCGAAATCGGCGACGAGCGCGGTCTCGGTAACGTCGATCTCCAGCCGGCCGGGATCGAAGCCGCTGCTTTCGACCAGGGCGATGAGCTGGTTCAACGACGCGCCCGAGACGAGATCGCGCGCTGAAAAATTGCAGTTCAGGCTGACGCCATCCGGCCATCCCCGCGCCGCGGCGATCGCCTTCCGCAAAACGATCCGGGTGACCTGATGGATGGTTTCGGCGCGCGCCGCGATCGGGATGAAAAGCTCCGGCGGCACGGCGCCAAGTTCCGGACTGGTCCACCGCGTCAGTGCTTCAAAGCCGATGATTCGCTCGGAGCGGACATCCATCAGCGGTTCGAACTCAACCGAAATTTCCTTTTCGAGATCGGCGTTGCGCAAAGCCTGCTGGATCCGCGCGTTGAGCAGCATCTTGCTTTCATGCTCGGGCGCGAACAGAACGGGCTCGCCGGGTCGATGCTGCTTGCCGAAATAGAGCGCGTAATCCGCACGCTCATAAAGTCGATGCGCGTCCATCGCGTCCAGCGGATAACGGGCGAAACCGATCGACGCCGACAGGCCGCCGCTGAATTCGGTCAGAGTCATCGGCGCCCTGATCGTGGCGCAGATTTCGGCGCCCAGCTGGAGAATGTCGAAATCGCTCGGGACGCCGCGCAGGAACAGCGCGAATTCATCGCCGCCGAGACGCGCAACGGTCGTCCGTGCCCCGGCGAAACGCTCGAGCCGCGCGGCGCACTCCCGCAGCACGCGATCGCCGATGGCGTGGCCATAAAGGTCGTTGATCGGTTTGAACCCGTCGAGATCGATGACCCCGACGACCAGGCCGCCCCCGCTCGAACTCGATGTCAATCGCGCGTCCGAGGCGCTCGAAGAATTCGCGCCGGTTCGGCAGGCCGGTCAGGCTGTCGGTGTTCGCCAGCAGCCGGTTCTCATTGGCCAGATCGGCCGAGCGCAATTGCGCGTCGACGAGCTTGGTCAGATCGCGCGCCGAACCGATCAGGATATAGCCGAAGAACAAGGCGAACATCAGGAGGTTGAGCGCCATGAGCCTGGTGTCGGCGGCGCCGAACGTGGGCAGAAGCAGCAGGTAAACGGGCACGCCCGTCGCGGAGAGCCCCAGCGCCACGCGCGGCAGATGCGCCAGCGTGAAGCCGGACACGAAATTGGTGATGATCACCATGAAGACCAGTTCGATGCGAAGCCGCTCGTCGCCATAGGAAAACAGGACCAGGGTCCAGACCATGTAACCCAGGGCGAAAACGATCGCGAAGCGATGGGCGGATCTCAGCATCTCGGCCGCCTGCGCCGGATCGATCTTTCTGCCGCGGGCGGCCAGCCAGAAGAGCGCGTGAATGAGCCCGGCCAAAGCGAGCAGCGATGGCGCGCCATAGATCAATTCAGGCGGCGCGACCCGCGAAAACATGGCCGAGATGGTCAGGACGTTGAAGCCGAGGACGCTATAGAGCAGAGGCAGATGCGCCTCGAGCTGGGACAGCCGGGCCTTGTCGAGTTCGCGCTGAAGGCGGGATCCGGGGACAAGCTTTGAAAATCCAGGAATATTCGGCAAAATCAACATTGTGGAATACTCGATCGTTTGGGGCCGCGGGCAAGGACCGCCGCCTGAGATTGCGCGTCGCCTCTATCGGATAATGCCGCTGCATTAATCTGAGCGTGGCCGAAATGATCGAATTTGAGCAATTACGGTTAAGGACTTGACAAAAAAATGAAAAAGCCTTCCGCACGCAGCGAAAGGCCTTTAAATTCAACAGGAAAGCCGATTAGCGCTTCATTCACAATGGAATGTTGTCGTGCTTTTTCCAGGGGTTTTCCAGCTCCTTGTGGCGGAGCAGGGCCAGCGCCCGCGCCACGCGCTTGCGGGTGCCGTAGGGCTGGATCACCTCGTCGATATAGCCGCGCTCGGCGGCGACGAAGGGCGACAGGAAGCGGTCTTCATATTCCTTGGTCCGCTCCGCGATCTTGTCCGCGTCGCCGATGTCCTGGCGGAAGATGATCTCGACCGCGCCCTTGGCGCCCATCACCGCGATCTGCGCGGTGGGCCAGGCGTAGTTGATGTCGCCGCGCAGATGTTTCGAGGCCATGACGTCATAGGCGCCGCCGAAAGCCTTGCGGGTGATGACGGTGATCTTCGGCACGGTCGCTTCGGCATAGGCGAACAACAGCTTGGCGCCATGCTTGATCAGGCCGCCATATTCCTGCGCCGTGCCGGGCAGGAAGCCGGGCACGTCGACGAAAGTGACGATCGGAATGTTGAAGGCGTCGCAGAAGCGCACGAAACGGGCGGCCTTGCGCGAGGCGTCGGAATCGAGCACGCCGGCGAGCACCAGCGGCTGGTTGCCGACGATGCCGACGGGGCGGCCCTCGAAACGGCCGAAGCCGACCACGATGTTCCTGGCGTGGGCTTCCTGAATCTCGAAGAAATCGCCCTCGTCCACCACTTTCGTGATCAGCTCCTTCACGTCGTACGGCTTGTTAGGGTTGTCCGGGATCAGCGTGTTCAGCGACATGTCATAGCGGTCGCTGTCGTCGAAGGTCGGCCATTCGGGCGCGTCGTCGGTATTCGACGAGGGCAGGAAGTCGATCAGGCGGCGCATCTGCAGCAGCGCCTCGACATCATTGTCGAAGGCCTTGTCGGCGATCGAGCTTCTGGTGGTGTGGACCGAGGCGCCGCCGAGCTCCTCCGCCGTGACGGTCTCGTTGGTCACCGTCTTCACCACGTCCGGGCCGGTGACGAACATATAGCTCGTGTCCTTGACCATGAAGATGAAGTCGGTCATGGCCGGCGAATAGACGTCGCCGCCGGCGCACGGCCCCATGATGACCGAAATCTGCGGGATCACGCCGGAGGCGAGCACATTGCGCTGGAACACCTCGCCATAACCGCCGAGCGCCGCCACGCCTTCCTGGATGCGGGCGCCGCCGGCGTCGAACAGGCCGATGATCGGCGCGCGGTTGCGCAGGGCCATGTCCTGGAGCTTGGTGATTTTTTGCGCGTGAGTCTCGGAAAGCGAACCGCCGAGCACGGTGAAATCCTTGGCGAAGACATAGACGACGCGGCCGTTGATCGTGCCCCAGCCGGTGACGACGCCGTCGCCGGGAATCTTTTCGCCCTTGTCCATGCCGAAATCGACGCAGCGATGCAGCACGAACATGTCGAATTCCTCGAACAATTCATGGTCGAGCAGGAGGTCGATGCGCTCGCGGGCGGTGAGCTTGCCCCGTGCGTGCTGAGCGTCGATGCGCTTCTGGCCGCCGCCGAGACGCGCGCCGGCGCGGCGCTGATCGAGGCCTTCGAGGATGTGCTTCATGGGCTTTTCCCGCTTCGCTGGCGGAGTCCCTGAAACTCCGCGGCAAAATATCGAGCGGGTTTAGCATGGCTTTCAGCGGGCAGGAACCGGCCAGATGACAGAGCGATGAAAGCCTTTCGGCTAATATGGCCGCGCGGTCCGGCGCCCGGTCGGGCGCGTCAGGCTTGTTCCCGAAGCAGCCGCGCGACGAAATCCTCGACGCTGGCGGCGACGCGCGGGCGACGCAGCCGTTCGGCGCGCATGATCGCCAGCAGGTCGTCGAAGGTCTCCTGGATGTCGTCGTTGACCAGCACATAATCATATTCGGCCCACCGGCCGATCTCGTGCCGGGCGTTGTCGAGCCGTTTCAGGATGACGTCCTGGCTGTCCTCGGCGCGCCGCTCCAGCCGCGCCCGCAATTCGCGCATGGAGGGCGGCAGGATGAAAATGGTGACCATGTCGCGCGGCATTTTCTCGCGCACCTGCCGCGCGCCCTGGTAATCGACGTCGAACAGGACATCCCGGCCCTTTTCCAGGATCGCCTCGACCGGCCCGCGCGGCGTGCCGTAGAAATTGCCGTGGACCTCGGCATGCTCCAACAATTCGCCGGCGTCGCGCCGCCGCACGAACTCGGCCTGATCGATGAAATGATAATGGATGCCGTCGGCCTCGCTGGAGCGCCGTTTGCGGGTCGTCAGCGAAATGGACAGCGTCAGGTCCAGCTCCCTCTTCTGGAGCAGCATGCGAGTCAGCGTGGTCTTCCCCGCCCCGGACGGCGAGGAGAGTATCAGTATAAGACCGCGGCGGCCTGCATATTCCGTATCCATTTTCTACTCTGTCGTCCGTTTCTACTCGATATTTTGCGCCTGCTCGCGCAATTGCTCGACCTCGACTTTTAGCTCAAGGCCGATCGTGGTCAAGGCCGCGTCGTTCGATTTGGCGCAGAGCGTGTTGGTCTCGCGGCCAAATTCCTGGGCGAGGAAATCGAGCCTGCGCCCGACCGCGCCGCCTTCGGCGAGCAGCTTGCGCGCGGCGGAAACATGGGCGTGGAGCCGGTCTATTTCCTCGCGTATGTCGGCCTTGGCGGCCATCAGAACCGCCTCCTGGTGCAACCGGCCTTCGTCGAGGCGTCCGCTTTCCATGATCAGGGCGATCGCCGCGCGCAGCTTTTCGCGCACAGCCTCCGGATGGCGCGCCGGAGAGACGTCGGCGGCCTTGGCGAGATCGGAGATGCGGTCGAGCCGCTGGTGAAGCGTCGCCGCCAGCGCCGCCCCCTCGCCCGCCCGCATCGCCGAAAGCTGGCGCAAGGCGATCTCAAGACCTTTCAGTATATTGCGCTGCGCCGCCTCGCGCTCGGCCTCGTCCTCCTCGACCTCCACCGTCTCGATCACGCCGCGCACATTGAGCAGGCCGTCGAGACTCGCCGGCGCGATATGGGCGGGCCGTTCGAGAGCGGCGAGGGACTCCATCAACTCGGCGAGCAGATTGCGGTTGAGCCGCGCCGTGACGACCTGGATTTCGTGGGTGACGGCGAGAGTGGCGTAACAGGCGCCGCGCGACAAAGCAGCGGAAATCGCGGCGCGGACAGGCTTTTCGAGGGAATCGAAGCCGGGCGGAAGGCGAAGGCGCAGATCGAGCCCCTTCGAATTCACCGTCTTGATTTCCCAGCTCCATCGGTAGGGCGCGGAAAAGCCCGCCTCGCGGGCAAAGCCCGTCATGCTCGATATGGTCATGCGAAAATCCTGTCCGCCGGCAAAGGACCGCCCGAACGGGTCCGAACGGGTTTTCGTCGGCTATAACAGAATTCTCGGCCGAAAGCGTGGCTAATTCGGCGACGGGGCCCGGATCTGGGGCTGAGCCTGAGCCGGAACATTGGGCTCGGTCCGGGCCTGGGAATGGGCCTTTGCCTTGGCTTTGGCCTTGTTCGCGGTTGTCTTGTGCGCGGCTGACTTGGCCGCGGTTGCCTTGGCCGCGGTTGCCTTGGCCGCGGCCGTGGCTTTGGCGGCCGCCGCCTCCGGTTCCGGAACATCGACCGTCTGGGCGCTGTTGAGGTCCCAGCTTTTCTGGAGCAGGGGATCGAGCGCCGTCCCCGCGACCGCATCGTAGATGCGCGGCTTGCCGTTGGGGGCGGCGTTGACGATGGCGCCGGAATAACCCATGGCGCTGGTCTCGACCGCCTCCGCCGGACCGTCGAGATCTCCGGGCCCCGCCCGTTGCTCCGCCGACGCGGCGGAACTTGGCCGCAGCCCCGGGCCGGGATCGTCCGCGGGCCCGTCGAGTTCGTTTTCGGCGCGGGTGATCCCGCCCAATTCGACATCGCCGAGCCCCGCAAAAGCCGCCATCGCCGGCACAGCCGGAGCGCCCGAAACGAAATCGGCGACGCGCCGCGGCGGCGGCGGGGCGCCCGGCATGAGCGGCGCGACGCGCGCGATCATCCCGGGATCTGGACGCAGGCGCGGTTTCGGCAACGCGATGTTGTGGCGGGCGGCGAACTCGGATGCGCTGGGCGGCGCCCCGAACGGCCGGGGCGCAGCGTTCCTGGGGCGGCGGCCCGGAGCGCGTGGCGCGAGCGGCGCCTCGGCTTTATATTCCCGCTCGATCCGCCGCCAGTTCCGAACATTGCGGGCGCGCGCGTCGAGCAAATTCGAAAGGACAGGATCGCCGCCGGCGCCGGCGGCGGCAAGATGGAGTTTGCGCGCGCGCGCGGCGAATTGCGACGGCAAGGAAGCGGCCCCGCGCCCCGGCGCCGGCGCAAGCTCGGAATGGTCGTCATGGCCCGCCGGCGCGCCCGGCGCCGTCGGCGCGCTCGCCTTGTTGTTCTGCTCGATCTCGCGCAAGCGCTGGACATTGCGATTATGCGCGCCGAGCGAATCCGCGAAGACATGGCCGCCCGTCCCGTCGGCGACGAAATAGAGGGCGCTGCTTGGAGCGGGATTGGCGACCGCCGCCAGCGCGGCGCGGCCGGGATTGGCGATCGGCCCCGGCGGCAGGCCGTCGATCACATAGGTGTTGTAGGCGGTCTGGGATTCGACGTCGCCGTGGTTCAGCGGACGGCCGAGCGAGCCCTTGCCGCCCACCAGCCCGTAAATGATGGTCGGATCGGATTGCAGCCGCATATGTTTGCGCAACCGGTTCAAGAAGACCGCCGCGACCAGAGGACGCTCGTCCGGCTTGCCGGTCTCCTTTTCGACGATCGAGGCCAGAGTGACCAGTTCGTAGGGCGAGGTCAGCGGCAGGTTCGGGGCGCGGCCGCGCCACAGCGAATCGACCATCTGCTTCTGGTCGCGCTCCATTTTCTGCAACAGCTTGTCGCGCCGGTCGCCGCGATGGAACTTGTAGGTTTCCGGCAGCAACGCGCCCTCGCGCGGAACCTCGCGGATGTCGCCGGCAAGAAGGTCGTCCTGGCGCAGGCGCTCGACCACCTCCTCGCTGGTCAGGCCCTCGGGGACGGTGATCGCGTGCAGGATCGCCTTGCCGGAGACCATGAGGTCGATCACGTCCTGAACCGAGGCGCCCTGTTTGAAGAGATATTCGCCGGCCTTCATCCGCGAACGGGCGCCTTCGACCAGCATCGCGATCCTGAACAGCAGCGGCGATTCGACCACGCCCTGGGCCTGCAATTCGTCGACGATCTCGTCGGAATTGGAGCCCTGCTCGATATAGACCACCTTATCCGCCGGCAGCGGGCCACGGGCGCGCGTCGCGCGGTCGGCCAGCACCACGCCGACGCCGAGGAGAAAGGCCGCCGCGAGCAGGAAGGACAGGAAGCCCGACATCAGGCCGAGCCGAGAGGTCTTACGCTTTTTTTCCGGCGGCGGCGACACGCGATGCGACCCTTCCGGCGAACCCGGCGCGCCGCGCTGGCCGTACAGGCTTGCGCCCGATCCGCCCGGATGCGGCGACTGGGGCCGTTCCCCGCCGGCGGGTTCGGTTCCCCGCGGTTGGTCCGTCATAGGCGCCTCGCGCTAGGCCGCTTGCGCGGCGATACTCACCGGCAGTTTGCCGGAATTTATGGCGAAATCGGGATCAATCAGGGAAAACGCCGCAAGACGAGCGAGGCGTTGGTCCCGCCGAAGCCGAAGGAATTGGACAGAACGATGTTGATTTCGCGGGCGCGCGGCTTGAGCGGCACGAGATCGATCGCGGTTTCGAAGTCCGGATTGTCGAGATTGAGAGTCGCCGGCGCGATCTGGTCGCGCAAGGCGAGAATGGAGAAGATCGCCTCCACCGCGCCGGCGGCGCCGAGCAGATGGCCGACCGAGCTCTTGGTTGAGGACATCGAGATCTTGCTCGCGGCGTTGCCCACCACCCGCTCCACCGCGCGCAGTTCGACGCCGTCCGCCATGGTCGACGTGCCGTGGGCGTTGACGTAATCGAGGTCGGCGGCGGCGATCCCGGCGCGCTTGAGCGCCGCCTGCATGCAGCGAAAGGCGCCGTCGCCATCCTCGGAGGGCGCGGTGATGTGATAAGCGTCGCCAGACATGCCATAGCCGATGACCTCGGCATAGATGCGGGCGCCGCGCGCCTGGGCGTGTTCCAGCGACTCCAGCACGACGCAGCCGGCGCCCTCGCCCATGACGAAGCCGTCGCGGTCGCGGTCGTAAGGCCGGGAAGCGGCCTTGGGATTGTCGTTATAGGCGGTCGCCAGCGCCTTGCAGGCGGCGAATCCGGCGATGCCGATGCGGTTGCAGGCCGATTCGGCGCCGCCCGCCACCATGACCTCGGCGTCGCCCAGCGCGATGAGCCGCGCCGCGTCGCCGATCGCGTGGGTGCCGGTCGAACAGGCGGTGACCACCGCGTGGTTCGGGCCTTTCAGCCCGTGCATGATGGAGACCTGGCCGCCGATGAGATTGATCAACCGTCCCGGCACGAAGAAGGGAGACACCCGCCGGGCGCCTTTTTCGTGCATGGTGATCGAGGTTTCATAAATGCCGCCCAGACCGCCGATGCCGGAGCCGATCAGCACGCCGGTTTCGATCTGGTCCTGGTAGGTCTTGGGCGCCCAATTGGCGTCCTTGAGCGCCTGGGTCGCGGCGGCGACGCCAAAGATGATGAAATCGTCGACCTTGCGCTGCTCCTTGGGCTCCATCCAGTCGTCCGGATTGAAGGCGTCCGCCGCGCTGTCCGGCTTGCCCTTGCGCGGCACCTGCATCGCGATCTTGCAGGCGATGTCGGAAACATCGAAGCCTTCGATCGGCCCTGCGCCGCTTTCGCACGCCAGCAGGCGCTTCCAGGTTTCCTCCACGCCGCAGGCGAGCGGCGACACCATGCCCAAACCGGTTACGACGACCCTGCGCATAGGCTCCCTCGGGCTTCATCCGGCGGCGCGCGGGGCGCGAAGGCCTCCGCCGCGGCCGATCCATCTTTCGAGCCGCATTCAGCGGCGCTTGTCCGGCTCCTGCGCCGCATTGCGCGGCGCTTGTCCAGATCGTGCGCCGCATGACGCGGCGTTTGCAACGTCAATCGCGCGCCCGACCCCGGCCGGACGCGCGCGAAATTTTCCACTCCTGCCGGGCTCAGCCTTGAGCCGTGGCCTTTTCCAGGAATTTCACGGCGTCGCCGACGGTCACGATGGACTCGGCCGCGTCGTCCGGAATCTCCACACCGAATTCTTCCTCGAAGGCCATGACCAGCTCGACCGTGTCGAGCGAATCAGCGCCCAGATCGTCGATGAAATTCGCGCTGTCGACCACCTTGTCCGGTTCGACGCCGAGATGTTCGACGACAATCTTTTTCACGCGCTCGGCGACATCGCTCATTTTGATTTCCTCATTATCTCGAACTGAAGACGCGCCTGACCCTTGCCAGGGGCGCGCGGGGAGTGACGGATCCGGCGACGCGAAAACTTCCGCGCTGCAGCGAAATTTCACACGTGGGAACGTACAAACCGAGGCTTGCTAACATACTTCCGTCACGATTGCGAGGCCCATATGCGGCGCGGGCCGCCACCTGGGGGCCTTGCCCGCAACTCTCTCAAATCATTGCCATTCCGCCGTTGACATGCAGCGTCTGCCCGGTGACGTAAGCGGCCTCCGAACTCGCCAGATAGACGCAGGCCGCGCCGATATCCGCGCCGTCCCCAAGATGGCCGGCGGGAATCGTCGCCAGAATGGCCTCTTTCTGCTTGTCGGTCAGGGCGTCGGTCATCGGGCTGGCGATGAAGCCGGGCGCGACGCAATTCGCCGTGACATTGCGCGACGCGAGTTCGGCGGCGAGCGATTTGGTCATGCCGATCAAGGCCGCCTTGGAGGCCGCGTAATTGCTTTGGCCGGCGTTGCCGGTCACGCCGACGATCGAGGTAATGTTGATGATCCGGCCGTGGCGGCGCTTCATCATGCCCTTGAGCGCGGCGCGCGACAGACGGAAGGCGGAGGTCAGGTTGACGTTAAGGACCGTGTCCCAGTCCTCGTCCTTCATCCGCATGAACAGGCCGTCGCGGGTCACGCCGGCGTTGTTGACCAGAATGTCCAGCGGCCCGGCCAGCGCCTCGGCCTCGGGAACGAGCTTTTCCACCGCTTCCTTGTCGGACAGATTGCAGGGCGCGACGAAGGCGCCCTCGCCCAGTTCCGCGGCGAGCGCGTCCAGCGCGTCGCGGCGGGTGCCCGACAGCACGACCTTCGCGCCCTGCCGATGCAGCGCGCGGGCGATGGCGGAGCCGAGCCCGCCGCTGGCGCCGGTGACCAGCGCGACGCGATTGTTCAGATCAAACATCAACTACTCCGCGCAAGTAATTACCTATTAATGGAAAAACTCTCGACCTCGGCCGGGACGCCGACATTGAGCGACCGCGCGCCTTCCGCCGTGCGCTTGACGAGTCCGGCCAGCACCTTTCCGGCTCCGATTTCGACGAACAGATCGACGCCTCGGCTGTGCATGAAGCCCATGCATTCGCGCCAGCGCACCGTGCCGCAGACCTGGGCGACCAGCAATCGACGGATTTCATCCGGGTCGCGCGCCGGCGCCGCGGTGACATTGGCCACCACATCGACCAATGGCGCCTTGATGTCGGTTTTCGCCAGAGCCTCTTTCATCGCCTCGGCGGCCGGCGCCATCAAGGCGCAATGGAATGGCGCCGAAACCGGCAGGAGCATCGCCCGCTTCACGCCATTTTCCCTGGCGATCTCGATGGCGAGCTCGACCGCCTTTTTCGCGCCCGAGACCACGATCTGGCCGCCGCCATTGTCGTTGGCGACCTCGCACAGCGCGCCCGAGGCGGCCGCCGCCTCCGTCGCGATTTTGGCTGCTTGTTCAGGTTCCGCCCCAAGCAGGGCGGCCATCGCCCCCTGGCCGACCGGAACCGCCTTCTGCATCGCCTGCCCGCGCAGGCGCAGCAGCCGCGCGGCGTCGGTGATCGTCACGGCGCCCGCCGCGGCCAGCGCGGAATATTCGCCCAGCGAATGGCCGGCGACAAAAGCCGCGTCGCGGGCGACGTCGACGCCCTTCTCGGCCTCCAGCGCCCGCAGGGCCGCGAGACTGACGGCCATCAGGGCCGGCTGGGCGTTGGCGGTCAGGGTCAGTTCGACGGCGTCGCCCTCGAACATCAAAGTGGAGAGTTTCTCGCCGAGCGCCGCGTCCACTTCGTCGAACACGGCGCGCGCGGACGGAAAGGCGTCATGGAGCGCCTTGCCCATGCCGACGGCCTGGGAGCCCTGGCCGGGAAAAAGAAATGCGACGGACACGTGCGATCTGCCTCGTTTGTGGTCAATTCGCGCCAGCCATTGGCGCCCGTCCGGGCGGCTGTCAAGATCGCGCCGCGAAAGGGCGAGACGAAATCTCCATTTCGGGCACATATACCCATTTTTCATTTGTCTGGAGGAAAATCATGATGTTTCGCGTCGCGCGACCATGATGGCCGCCGTCGCGCCGGGAGTTTCCCGGTTTCCTTGCGCTTCATGTCAGAGGCCCTCATCGTTCGGACGCGGCGCGCCAGGTCCGAATTCCGGTCCGGGTTCCCATGTTCGCATTCTTCCGTTTTTCGAGCCGCGACGAGCCGGACTTCGCGCTGCCGCTTCCGGTCTATCGGGCGCTGATCGAATCCCTGTTCAACAGCGCCGTCAGAAACTCGATCAATGTGCTGGCCTATGTGCTGCTCGCGGCCTATCTGTTTGCGAAGACCACGGAAAATGCGATCGCCTTCGCCGCGATCGCCGTGGCGATCGCCGGCTTCGCGCGCATGTTCTTCGAGCATTGGCGCCAGCGCCGATTTCAGCAGCGGGGCGGCCTCCGGCTGACGACGATCGCCGACATCCGGCGCGGCGAAAAGGGCTATTTCGCCATCATGAGCGCCTTCGCGCTCGCCTTGGGCGTCTTGCTGTTCTGCGTTCTCGTCAATGATGGCAACGACAACGATCGTTTGCTGACCCTCGGCGCCTGCACGTCCTTTCTGGTCAGCAGCCCCGCCCGCTGTTCCGGTTCGCCGCGCATCGTCGCCGTCCAGGCCTCGCTGATGACGGCGCTTTTTTCCGCCGCCTTGATCGTGACGAACGACGGCTATTTCGGCGTCCTCATGGCGCTCATGGTGCTCCGGCACATGCGCGACATGACCAAGAACCTGCACGGCGAGCAGGTCTCCATGCTGATGGCGCGCCGCGACGCCGAGGACGTCGCCGACAATTTCGACACCGCCCTCAACAACATGACCCGCGGCCTGGTGATGATCGACCGCGATTGCCGCGTACAGGTCGCCAATCGGCAATTCGCCGAGATTTTCGGTCTGGCGGCCCCTCCCGTGGATCTGCCGCTTCGCCAGTTGATCGATAGATTCCTCGCGCCCCTGATCGGCCAGGACGAATCCGTCACGGCGGTCCGCGGCTTCTTCGCCGGGCGCTCCGGGACCGGCCGCGAGTTGCGGCTGGCCGACGGGCGCATTCTCGCCCTGACCCGCCAACCCATGGCGCAAGGCTCCGTGATCACGGCGGCCGACGTCACCGCCGAACACGAGGCCGAGCAAAACATCCGGCGCATGGCGCGGTTCGATCAGGTCTCGGGCCTGCCCAACCGCGCGAGTTTTTCGGAAAGGCTGGCCGCCGCTTTGACGCCGGGCGCCGAAAGCCCGCATTTCGCCCTCCTGTCGGTCGACCTCGACCATTTCAAGGACGTCAACGACAGCCATGGCCATCAGGTCGGCGACCTCCTGCTGGCCATGGTCGGGGAGCGCCTGCTTGCGGTGACGGAGGCCGGCTTCGTCGCGCGGATCGGCGGCGATGAATTCGCCGTCCTGGCCTCCACCGCCGACCGCGAGCGGATCAGCGAGATCGGCTCGGCGATCGTTCGCGCGCTGTCCCAGCCGTTCGAGATCGAGGCGCGCATCGTGCGCATCGGCGCCAGCGTCGGCGCCGCGGTCTATCCCGACGATGCGGAGGACGGAGCGGCGGAATCGCTGATCAAGGCGGCGGATATGGCGCTTTATGGCGCGAAGGCCGCCGGGCGCGGCGCGGTGAGATTCTTCGCCGAGGATATGGCCCATTCGATCCGCCGGCGCCGGCGATTGGGAGAGAAATCGCGCGGCGCCGTCGCGCGCGGGGAAATGTCGCTGAACTATCAGCCGATTGTCGATGTCGCCGACCGAAGCGTCATGGCCGTCGAGGCCTTGCTGCGCTGGACGCATCCCGAATTCGGCGCCGTCGCGCCGGGCGAATTCGTGCCGATCGCCGAAGAAAACGCGACCATCGTCGAGATCGGCGGCTTCGTGTTGCGCCAGGCCTGCCGCGACGCCATGGCCTGGCCCGACTCCGTCCGGGTCGCCGTCAATCTCTCCGCCCTGCAATTCGAGCGCGGCGACCTGGTCGCGACGGTGCGCCAGGCGCTCGCCGAAAGCGGCCTGCCGGCGCAAAGGCTGGAGCTCGAAATCACCGAATCCATCCTCATCTCCAACCACGAAGCCGCGTTCGCCACGCTCGACAAGCTGCGCGCGCTTGGCGTCCACATCGCGCTCGACGATTTCGGCACGGGCTATTCCTCGCTGAGCTATCTCAACGATTTTCCCTTCGACAAGGTCAAGATCGACAAGAGTTTCGTCCGCGACATCAACACGCCGAAAAACGCAAAGCCCGCGAGCATCATTCGGGCCGTCAACGCCATCGGCCGCGACCTGAGCATGTGCGTCGTGGTCGAGGGCGTCGAAACCCAGGACCAACTTGCCGCCGTTCGCATGCTGGGCGTCGGGGGCGCCCAGGGCGCGCTGTTCAGCCATCCTGTGCCGGCCGAGGACATCGCCGTCTACCTTCTGAGAACGATGGCCGAAAGGACCCGCCCCGCCCTTTCCGCATCCATGTCTCCCTCGCCGCCCCGCGCCGCCGCCGTCTGAAACGTTCGCCGCGCGACGGACGAAACGCCGGAGCGCAGAACCCCCGGGGCCATTGGGCGACCATTCTTGCGCCAAGGTCAAAGCGACAGCCGAGAGTATAAGCCGCCTCTGCCGATATTTTCGTTGATTCGCAACGCCGGCCGGTTCAAATCTGGCGAAGGAGGCAGGCGGGTGACACTCGACCAGTTGCGCATTTTCGTCGCCGTCGCGGAGCTTGAGCATGTCACGCGCGCAGCGGGCCAGCTCAACCTGACCCAATCGGCGGTCAGCGCCGCGATCGGCGCGCTCGAATATCGCCACGACATGAAGCTGTTCGACCGGATCGGTCGGCGGGTCGCCTTGACCCAGGAAGGCCGGACTTTTCTGGGCGAGGCGCGCGCCCTGCTCGTCGCCGCGCAGCGCACGGAAAAGGTGCTGACCGACATCGCCGGCCTGAAGACCGGGCGGCTGAACGTCGCCGCCAGCCAGACCACGGGCAATTACTGGCTGCCGTCGCGCCTTGCCCGCTTCGCCGAACTCTATCCCGGCGTCGCTGTCCGGCTGACCATCGGCAACACCCATGAGGTCGCCGAGCTTGCTGTCGCCGGCGAGGTCGACCTCGGCCTGGTCGAGGGCGCCGTCTCCGATCCGTTTCTGACCGTCGCCCGCGTCGACGACGACGAATTGCTGGTCGTCGCCGCGCCCGCGCTCGCGACAGAACTCGCCGGCGCGGACACCGCCGCGATTCACGACGCTCCCTGGGTCGCGCGCGAAAAAGGCTCAGGCACGCGCGAGGCCTTCGAGGAGCTGGTCCAGTCCGTCGCGCCGCCCGGCCACACGCCGCGCGTCGTTCTCGAACTGCCGTCGAACGAGTCCCTGCGCACGGCGGTCGAGGCCGGCGCCGGCCTCGCGGTGATGTCGAGCCTGGTCGCCCGCGCCTCGATCAAGGCCGGCGCGCTGGTGCAACTGCCTTTTTCCCTTCCCAAGCGCCCGTTCTATGTTCTCTCGCACCGGCAGCTCTATACTTCGCGCGCCGCCAAGGCCATGCTCGCCCTGATGCAGGAATCGGTGGCGAACCCGAATGAGACTGAGCCTTAGGCTTCGCGACGGAATGCGTTTTCCTTGCGCTGGAGCAATTCCACGGCGCGATGGCCGATGAACCCGCCGGCGGGATGCGCTATCTTCCTGAAGCGCCATAAAAAGTTTGCCATTCAGGAGGAAGACCATGGTCGCGCCGCAAACCGACGCCGAAGGCTATCTGATCAATCCCGGCGAATGGACCGAGGACTGGGCCAGGGAGAAGGCTCGCGAACTCGAAATCGAGCTCAATGACGACCATTGGGCCGCCATCAGGTTCATGCGCGCCTTTCAGGAGGAGCATCAGGTTTCGCCCGACGCGCGTTTCGTCATGCGCCACCTGACCGAGACGCGCGGCGCCGGCCGCAACCGGCTGTTCGAGCTTTTCCCCTATGGCTATCCCGGCCAGGCCTGCAAGATCGCCGGCATGAAGCGCCCGCGCATCTGGAGCACCGGCTGAGGCGACGCCGATAGCCTTCCTTAACTCCACCTGCTGAAAGAGTGCTGCTGGAATTCGGCCGGAAGCGCGCGCCAGCCTTTGATTTTTAAAGATCATCAAGTGAAGTGGTGGGAGAGGTAGGACTCGAACCTACGAAGGCTTAGCCAGCGGATTTACAGTCCGCCCCCTTTGCCGCTCGGGACACTCTCCCTCGTCGGAAATCAGCTTTCCGGCGACGAAAAAGCCCCGTGCGACGGGGCCCCTCGTTCGCCCGCTTATGCTTTCGCGCCGCTGTCATGTCAACAGCAAAAAACAGCGCATCGACTTAGCCTTCGCGCCATGATACCCCGGCCCCATGCTCGAAGGTTTGCCCCCGAACAACGCCGCTTTCGTCATGCGCCTGCGCTGCGACGAGGATCGGGCGCGCGCCGTCGCCGATCTGGTGGTCGAGACTTTCGACCCCGCCGAAACCGCCGCCGCCGCCTTCGAGGAGAAATCCTCGACCGCGAGCTGGGCCGCCACGCCCTGGATGGTCGAAGTCTATTTCGGCCATGAGCCCGACGAGGACAATGTCCGCGCTCTGGTCGCGGCGGCGGTCGGCGAAGAACTGGCGCGAAAAGTCGAATTCGGCCGGGTCGAGCAGAAGGATTGGGTCGCCGCCGCGCTGGAAGGCCTTTCCGCCGTGCGCGCCGGGCGCTTTCTGGTCCATGGCGCGCATGACCGCGACCGGGTCAAAAGCAATGACATCGGGCTGGAGATCGAGGCGGCCCTGGCTTTCGGCACCGGCCATCACGGCACCACGCGCGGCTGCCTGCTGTTCATCGACGACATTCTCAAGCGCCGCCGCCCGCGCGCCGCGATCGATGTCGGCTGCGGAACCGGCGTGCTTTCGCTCGCCTTGGCCCGAGCTTTGCGCGAAAAAATCGCAGCCGGCGACATTGACGCCGTCGCCGTCGCCGCGACGCGCGCCAATGCCTTGCTCAATGGCGCGGCCCCCTGGCTGCGGCCGGTGATCGCCAGGGGCGTGGACCATCCCGCGCTCGACCGCCCCGGCGCCTACGACCTGATCCTGGCCAATATTCTGGCAAAGCCCTTGCGCCGCCTCGCGCCCTCGCTGGCGCGCATCGCCGCGCCCGAGGCCGAGATCATTCTCTCCGGCATGCTGGCGCGCGACGTCCCCGGCGTGCTGACCGCCTGGCGCGCCCAGGGCTTTTCGCTGTGGCGCCGGCGCGACATCGAAGGTTGGGCGACGCTGCTGTTGCGCCGCACCGGCGCGGCGCCGGCGAAGGCGCTTCAGCCGCTCGTCTCGATGCGAACCTCGTAGGTCAGGGTCGAGGCGACAGGCCCGTCCATGAGATAAAGGCCGCCTTCGATCGGCATGGTCGCCTTTTGCTCCGGGGCCGCGCAGAGCGCGACATGACCCTCCGCCACCGCGATCCCATGGGTCGGATCGTAGCCGCGCCAGCCGACTCCGGGCAAAAAAACCTCCGGCCAGGCGTGGAGATGGCGCCGGCCATCCGGCGTATCGGCCTCGGCCTGATAGCCGCTGACGAAACGCGCGGCGAGGCCCTGGCTGCGCGCCGCCGCGATGAACAGAATCGACAGGTCGCGGCAGGCGCCTTCGGCCTGGCGCAGCGTTTCCTCGGGCGCGCGGGCGTAGCCATCGAGGCGAATGCGCCGATTGGTGCGGGCGAACAGGGTCTGGGTCAGATCGTCCAGGAACGCCGGCGCCGCGCCGCCCTGCCGCGCCGCGATTTCCGCCGCGAAAGCCGCGACGTCGGGATGAACCTCGTCATCGCGATAGACATGGAAATCGTCCGCGCCGGTTTTCCAGGGCAGCGGCGGCAACGGCGCGCCGGGCGAGGGAGGCGGCAGGGTCTCGACCTCGAATTCGCTGACGATGACCAGATCCCGCGTCGTCCCCGCAAAAGACGCCTGGATCAACGGATTGCCGAAAGGATCGCGCATTTCGTCGCGCTGGACCGGATCGGGCTCGATCCGAACCCTTTGCGCGAGGATCGCGACGCCCTCCGGCCTCGGCGACAGCCGCAGGATATGCGGCGCGAGCGCGACAGGCGCGGAATAGGAATAATGGGTCTCGTGACGCACCTGAAATCGCATCGGCGGATTCTTTCGACATCGATAAATCCTCGCATGCAATAAATTTGCCGCGTTCATTCGCCTTTCGGTGGGAATTTGTTAGTCTGCCGTCATGTTCGACTCCCATTTCCAGACTTTCGACGAAACCGCCGATCCTTCCCTCGGCGCCCCCCGCCTGAAAATGTTGCGCGCGCAATTGAAGGCGATGGGGCTCGACGGCTTTCTCGTGCCGCGCGCCGACGCCCATCAAAACGAATATGTCGCGCCTTGCGAGGAGCGTCTGGCCTGGCTCACCGGCTTCACCGGCAGCGCCGGCTTCGCCCTCGTTCTCGACGACAAGGCCGCCCTTTTCGCCGATGGACGCTACACCATCCAGGCGCGCGAGCAGGTCAATTCTAAAGCCTTCGCCATCGTTGCGCTCGGCGAGGTTTCGCCGAGCGACTGGCTGGCGACCAACGTCAAGAAAGGCGCCCGCGTCGGCTACGATCCCTGGCGGCACACCGGCGGGCAGATCGCGCGTTTCGAGGCGGCGGCGAAAAAGGCCGGGGCGAATCTGGTCGCCGTGGACGAAAACCCGATCGACCTGCTGTGGAGCGACCGTCCCGCGCCGCCGCTCGGCCGCGTCGTCCTTCATCCGAAAAAATACGCCGGCGAAGCCGCCGAGACCAAATTGAAGCGCGTCGCCAAGGCCCTTTCCGCCGACGCTTTGCTGGTCAGCGACCCCCACGCCTTGGCCTGGGCCTTCAACCTGCGCGGCGCCGATGTCGCCCACACGCCGATTGCGCTCGGCTATGCGCTGATCCCGCGCCGGGGCAAGCCGCGCCTCTTCCTCGACCCGGAAAAGTTTTCCGCGCGCACCGCCCTGGCGCTGGCGAAACTGGCGCAAGTTGCGCCGCCTAGCGCCCTGCCTGAGACTCTGAAGGCGCTCGGCGCCAAAAAGCAGAAAATCCTGTTCGACTCCGCGACCGCGCCGGAACGCCTGACCCGTCTTTTCACCGAGGCCGGCGGCCAGGCCGAGGCCGGGACCGACCCCATCGCCTTGATGAAGGCGCGCAAGAATGCGACGGAACTGGCCGGCGCCCGCGTCGCCCATCTGCGCGACGGCGTCGCCATGGCGCGCTTTCTATGCTGGTTCGACGCCAAGGCGCCCAGGGGCCGGCTCAGCGAAATCGCCGCGGCCCAGGCGCTGGAGACTTTTCGGCGCGACAGCGGCGCCTTGCGCGACATTTCCTTTCCGACCATTTCGGCCGCCGGCCCCCACGCCGCCCTGCCCCATTACCGCGTGACCGAGAAATCCAACGCGCGCATCGGCAAGGGCGTTTATCTGGTCGATTCCGGCGCCCAATATCTCGACGGCACCACCGACGTCACCCGCACGCTCGCGGTCGGCCGCGCCTCAAAAGAGGCCCGGCGCGCCAATACGCTGGTGCTCAAGGGCCATATCGCCATCGCCTGCGCCGTCTTTCCCAAAGGAACCAGCGGCGCGCAGATCGATTCCTTCGCGCGACGGCCCCTGTGGGAGGCCGGACTCGATTTCGACCACGGAACCGGTCATGGCGTCGGCTCCTATCTCTCGGTCCACGAGGGACCGCAGCGGATTTCCAAGCTTGGCGCGACCGCGCTGGAGCCGGGCATGATCCTGTCCAACGAGCCGGGCTATTATCGCGAGGGCGCCTTCGGCATCCGCATCGAAAATCTGGTCGCCGTTGAGCCGCGCGACATTCCCGGCGCGGAGCGCGAAATGCTTGGCTTCGAGACCCTGACCCTGGTCCCGATCGACCTGCGCCTGATCGAGCCGAAGCTTCTGACCGACGCGGAAAAAGCCTGGCTGAACGCCTATCACGCCAAAGTCCGCGCCGCTTTGTCGCCTTTCCTTGACCCAACGGAACGCGCCTGGCTCACGCAGGCGACCGGGCGTCTTTGACGAAACGGCTGGAAAACGCGGTCTTGGGCACTATATTATTCGATATGCCGAATACGTAGGCAGGCGCGCGGTCACGCCAAGGCCGGGCGTGCTTCTTTTCCCGATGCGGCCGGTCCGCCGCACCACGCCATAGGAGATCTCGTTGGACGATCTGGCGCATCCCGCTTCGTCGCAGCCTCAATCGCCCGAGGAGGGCGCGATCAAATCGCCGGCGCCGTCCAAGCCGCGGGCTCCGACGATTTATCGCCCGAGCCGGGCGGAAGCGGAAGCGGCGGTGCGGACCCTGCTCGCCTGGACGGGCGACGATCCCGACCGCGAGGGGCTGCGCGACACGCCGGCCCGCGTCGCCAAGGCCTATGAAGAACTTTTCGCCGGCTACAAGCAGGATCCCGGCGCCATCCTCGACAAGGTGTTCGAGGATGTCGGCGGCTATCGCGAAATGGTGCTGGTGAAGGACATCTCGTTCTATTCGCATTGCGAGCACCATATGGCGCCGTTCTTCGGCAAGGCCCATATCGCCTATTACCCCGACGGCGGCGTGTTCGGCCTGTCGAAGTTCGGTCGCCTCGTGGACGTCTACGCCCGCCGCCTCCAGACCCAGGAGACCATGACCGCGCAAATTCTCGCGGCGCTTGACGCCCGCCTCCATTCGCGCGGCGCGGCGGTGCTGATCGAGGCGGAACATATGTGCATGTCGATGCGCGGCGTGCGCAAGCCCGGCGCGCTCACCGTGACCATGCAGTTCTCCGGCCCGTTCAAGACTGACCCCGCCGAACAGGCGCGATTCTTGAGCCTCGTGCGCGGGCGGTGATATTGTCCCGTCGCCCCGTCGCGTGATGGATTAGTCATGACCTTCCCCGCACCGTCCTCCGACAAGAAAATCCTCGAAGAAGGCGGCGACTTCACACCGAAATTCGACGCTCACGGCCTCATCGTCTGCGTGACCATGGAGGCTTCGAGCGGCGAAATCCTGATGCTCGCCTATATGAACGCGCTGGCGCTGGAAAAGACGCTGGAGACGGGAATCGTCCATTACTGGTCGCGCTCGCGCAACGAACTTTGGCGCAAGGGCGACACGTCCGGGCAGGTCCAGAAAGTGATCGACATCAGGGTCGACTGCGACCAGGACGCGCTGCTGCTGCGCGTCGAGGCGGGCGGCGACGGCAAGGCCTGCCACACCGGGCGCAAGAGCTGCTTCTACCGCAAGGTGACGGCGGCGCCCGGGGGCGTCCGCCTCGAACTGCTTTAGGGCCTGTGGACACTTGTGGCGCCGCCGCGACGCGCAGGCGTTTTGCCCCGATCCCTTGCGACAAAAACGGCCTCCGTTGAAGCAAAACGCCTCCGCGCCCTTCGGGTTCAGCCGAAATGGCCGGCTGGTTCGTCGCAACGCTCGCCAATATCCTCGATATTGGCTTCGCCTTGCTCCTGCCATCCGTCTCATTTCGACTAAATCCCGGACGACGCGACAAGTGTCCACATGCCCTAATCGGCGGCCGCCTCGGCCAGTCGGGCGAGCCCGTCGGTCATCGCCTCCACGACCTTCTGGCCCGCGACGCCGTGGCGCTGCGCGATCCAGGCGGGCTGGTTATAGGCCAGCCAGACCGTCCCGGCCTCGTCCTGCCAGACCAGCGCCTTGAGGGGCAGGTCGATGCCGACGGTCGGCGCCGCCAGCAGCAGGCGCGTGCCCGCCTTGGGCGCGCCGAACACCAGAACCTCCATCGGCGCCATTGTCATTCCGACGGCGGCGGCGCCGGCGGCATGATCGACGCGGGCGAAAATCGTCATCCCGGCGCCGACGACTTCCGCCGCCAGCCGATCCATGGTTTCGCGGGCGCCATGGGCGCTCGGCAATATGGTCAGTCCCTCCGCACGCATGGGCTACTCCTTGAGCAGAATCTTGACGATCGCGGCGAGATCGTCAGCGACCAGATCGGGCGGCGGCGCGAGGCTTTGCTCCTGGCCCGCGCGATATTTGCCCGTCTTCACCAGGGCGCCCCTCAGGCCGGCCGCCATCGCGCCGCCGACGTCGGCCTCGGCGTCGTCCCCGACCATCAACACATTGCGCGCCGGAATGTTCAGGGCCGCGACGGCGGCGTGGAAAAATTCCGGCGACGGCTTGCCGATCACCGTCGCCCGCCGCCCGGAAGCATATTCCAGCGCGGCGACGAAGCCGCCGACGTCGAGGCTCAATTCGCCGTCGTCGTCGAGGAAATTGCGGTTGCGGGCGAGCGCGAAAAATTCCGCGCCGTGGATCAGCGCGCGAAAGGCGCCGTTGAGCGCGTCATAGGTGAAACATTCGCCGGCGTCGCCGATCACCACGGCGCCTGCGCCCTCGCCGATCCCGGCGAAATCCTCGCGCAGATCGGGATGGATGACGAGCAGCGGCGCGAGGCCGCGCCGGGCGAGCAGGTCGCGCGTCAGACTCGCCGGGGTGAAAAGCTCGTCTTCCGCCACTGCGAGGCCGAGGGCGGCGAGGTCCTCGAGGATTTTCCGCCGCGAACGGCGCGTGGTGTTGGTGATGAAGCGGAACGGGATTTTGGCGGCGCGCAGGCGGGCGACGGCTTCGAGCGAGCCGGGCACGGGCCGGTCGCGGACATGGACAACGCCGTCGAGATCGAGCAGCAGGCCCTCGGCCGTGGCCGGGCTGGTTGAGGCGGACATTGAGGCGGTTCCGGCGCAAAACTCCAACCGCGAATGTCGCCGAAAAACGCGCAAAGCGCGACCTGAAAATGGCCGCTCTTGGGTTTTGCGCCGCGCCCCAGCAGGGTTTCCGAAAAGCGGTCGCCGGTTTTCGGACAAAAATCCTGCCGAATTAAACGAATTCAGGCCGCCCGCACCCGCGCCAGGAACCCGTCGCATTCGCGGCGCAGGGCGTCGGTCTGGCGCGCGAGGTCGGTGACCGATTGCAGCACGCCTTCGGCGGAATCGCCCGACTGGCGCGACGCCGCGCGCACTTCCTCGATCACCTTGGCCAGTTCGCCGGTGCGATCCGAGGCGTCGTGGACGTTGCGCGCGATGTCCCGCGTCGCCTCGCCCTGCGAATCGACCGAGGCCGCAATATTGGCCGCGATCGCGTTGACCTCGCGCGTCGCCTCGGCCATGTCGCCGATACAGGCGTTGGCCTCCTGCGAGGCGCGCTGGACGCGGGCGATCTGGTCCGCCACGTCGGAGGTGGCGCGAGACGTCTGTTCGGCCAGCGACTTGACCTCTTGCGCCACGACCGCGAAGCCGCGGCCCTGCTCGCCGGCGCGCGCGGCTTCGATCGTCGCGTTGAGCGCCAGCATGTTGGTCTGTTCGGCTATGCCGGCGATGGTCGCGACAATGCCGCCGATATGGTCGATGGCGCCGGCGAGTTCCTGCATGCGGGCGCGCGTGGTTTCGGCCTCCTGCGCGGCCTGTTCGGAAAGGCTGCGCGAGCGTGTCGCGCTGGCGCCGATTTCAGTCACGGAAAAACTCAGCTGCTCGGCGGCCGAGGCGACCGAGAGCACATTCTGCGAGGCGGTTTCCGCCGCATTGGCGCCCGACTCGGCCTGTTCGCCGGAAGTGCGCGCCTCCTGGACCAGCGCCCGGGCGAGATTTTCCAGCCGCCGCGTCGCGGAAGTGACGCCCTCGACGACTCCGCCGACCGCCGTTTCGAAATTCTGCGCCAGCGCGCCCATGGTCTCGGCGCGCGACCGATCCGCCGCCTCGCGCCGCGCGGCGCGCTCGCGGTCCTGCTGTTCGGCGGCGCGGCGCAGGCCGAGCTTGATCGCCTCGACCGCGCGGGCCATTTCGCCCAACTCGTCCTCCAGCTCCAGTCCGGGCGGAGCGATGTCGAAATCTCCGCGCGCCATGGCGTCGAGACCGACGATGAGGCCGCGCAGACGTCGGGAAATGGTGCGGCCGATGAAAAAAGCGACCGCGGCGAAAGCCAGCAGCAGCGGCAGGGCGGCAACGGTCACGGCGCGCGAAATATCGATCAGGCGCGCGAATGTGTCGTCGTCATAGACGCCGGCCCCGATGACCAGCCCGAGTTCGGGCATGGCCTTCACGAAGGCAAGCTGTTGATGCCGGCCCTTGGCGCCGGGCTTGGGCCAGGGATAGCTGACAAAGCCGGAGCCGTTCTGGCGCGCCATGTTCAGCATGGACCGGAACGGCAGGCCGCCGCCGCCGTCCCGCACGTCGAGCAGGCTCGTTCCCTCGATTTCCGGCGTCGCCGGCGCGAGCAGCGCATCGCCGTCGGACGAAATCGCGAAGAAAGCGCCGTCCTGGCCAAAGCGCGCCGATCGCAGGCGCTCCAGCGCGGCGGGCGCGGCCGCTTTCGCGTCCCGCGCATCGGCCGGAATCGCGCTTTTCAGCCAGGCGGCGGCGATATCGACCTCGCTGCGCAATTCGCCGCGGCGCAGGTCGAGCATGGCGGCGTTGAACCGATAAAGCGCGACGCCGGTCCCCAGCGTCATCGTCGCGAGCGCGAGCGCGGCAAGAGCCCAGACGCGGCGGGTCAAAGTCAGGTGGAAGGCGAGTTTGGGCACAATGGTGGCTCCGGGATTAGGACGCCTCCCACATTGAGCCGGGCGGCTTGCGCGAGCCTTTTCGGCCGGCGCGAAAAAGCGCGGCGGCCCTCAGCCCTGCGCGCGCGTGTCGATCAAATTGTGCAGGGACGAATTGGCGCTGTCGAAGAAGCGGCGCAGGCCGCGCGCGGCCTGGCGGATGCGCTGCTCGTTCTCGACCAGGGCCAGACGCACGAAGCCTTCGCCATGCTCGCCGAAGCCGACGCCCGGCGCGACCGCGACTTCGGCCTTTTCGATCAGCAGTTTTGAAAACTCCAGGCTGCCGAGGCGGCTGAACCGTTCCGGCACCGGCGCCCAGGCGAACATCGACGCCGAAGGCGCGGGGATCTTCCAGCCGGCCTGGGCGAAGCTCTCGACCATCACGTCGCGCCGCTTGCGATAGACGGCGCGCATCTCCTTGATGCAGTCGTCCGAGCCGTTGAGCGCGGCCGCCGCCGCGACCTGGATCGGCGTATAGGCGCCATAGTCGAGGTAGGATTTCACCCGCGCCAAAGCCGCGAGCAGGCGCTCGTTGCCCACCGCGAAGCCGATGCGCCAGCCCGCCATGGAATAGGTCTTGGACATGGAGGTGAACTCGACGCAGACATCGTTCGCGCCGGGAACCTGCAGCACCGAGGGCGGCGGATCCTTGTCGTCGAAATAGACCTCGGCATAGGCGAGGTCCGACAGGATGTAGATGTCGTGCTTTTTCGCGAAGGTCACCAGATCGCGGTAGAAATCGAGCGAGGCGACGGTGGCGGTCGGATTCGAAGGATAGCAGACGACGACGGCGATGGGTTTTGGGATCGAGTGCTGGACCGCGCGTTCGGCGGCGCGGAAAAATTCCTCGTCGGGCTCGATCGGCACCGAACGGATCGCGCCGCCCGCCATCAGGAAGCCGAAGGCGTGGATCGGATAGGACGGATTGGGCGCGAGTATCACATCGCCCGGCGCGGTGATCGCCTGGGCCATGTTGGCGAAGCCCTCCTTGGAGCCGAGCGTTGCGACGACCTGGGTGTCCGGGTCGAGCCTGACGCCGAAGCGGCGCTCGTAATAGGCGGCCTGGGCGCGGCGCAGGCCCGCTATGCCCTTGGAGGCGGAATAGCGGTCGGTGCGCGGCTTGCCCGCCGTCTCGATCAATTTGTCGACGACATGGCGCGGCGTCGGCAGATCGGGATTGCCCATGCCGAGGTCGATGATGTCGGCGCCGGCGGCGCGGGCCTTGGCCTTCAGACGATTGACTTGTTCGAACACATAGGGCGGCAGCCGCCGCACGCGATAAAAATCGCTCATCCGTTTCGTCCTCGCTTCGTCATCGGGCCGGCGATGCGCCGGAACTGGCGTGATTAGCACGCGTCCGGAGCCGATGTCAGCGGTCTTGCAACTAAAATCTATTCATCCTTGATCGGGGCGACCTTGTTGGGCGCGACGGGATCGGCCTTGACCGCGTTCAGGCCCTTGGCCTTCGCATCCGCAATTCGACGCTCCTTGACCAACAGGTCCATGTCGGCCTTGACCTGGTCCGGGGTCTTGATCGGAACCCGCTTCTTTTCCTCGCCGGTGAGCGGCGAATAGTCCATAGTCTTGGGGTCGGGACGCGTCTGGTTGACGAAATCCGGCCCGTCGCCGGCCTCCGAGGTCCAGTTCAGCTTGTCGGTCAGCGCCCGCAATGGATTTTGCTGGGCCTTCGCGGCGCTGGGGAGGCCCGCGGTGACGGCGAGCGCGAGGATCGAGGCAAGAAGCGGAATACGGCGTCCGCTTGAAGGATGCGGAAACCGCATCAAATGGCGGGAAACGTTGGCGGCCTTCATTGTCGCAGGCTTTCGTCAAATGTGACGGCTCATTTTAACGAGGCGCCACCATCGGATCATTGCTCATTCGAGCGCATAAAGTCTTATTATGTCGGAAACGGGACGATCCGCCGCGTTGATTTGGCGCCGCCCCGCAGACAACAATGAATCGTCAGGGGAAGTGTAATGACCGCACGCGAGGAAACGCGCCGCAAAAGCGTCGCCAGACGGGCCGCGCCACGCAAGAAGAAAGCGCCGGTGGAGGCCGCCCCGCCCAAGACGGCCGCCGCCGCGCCGCCCCCGCCGCCGCCTCCCGCGGCCGCCGATAAGCTGTCCGGAAATCCGCCGGAAGCGGCAGCCGGTGCGGCCAAGGGCTCGGCCACGGGCTCGACCCTTCCCAATTTCCAGCGCATGGCCGACAATTTCGCCGTCGCCATGGAGCATGGCGGCAAGGCGCTGGCGGCGATGATCCGCCCGGTCGAGGAGGGCCACGCCAAGTCGACCGTCGCGGAAGACCTCACCGAAGCCATCAAGACCTTCAGCAAGGTCGCGGAATACTGGCTGTCCGATCCCAAGCGCGCGATCGAGGCCCAGACCAATATTTCCACCAATCTGATGGGCCTGTGGTCGAACACCTTGCGCCGCCTCTCCGGCGAGGCGAAGGAGCCCTTCATTCCGGCCGATCCGCGGGACAAGAGATTCGTCTCTCCGGACTGGCGGGACAATCCCTATTTCGACTTTCTGCGCCAGGCCTATCTGATCGGCGACCATTGGGCGAGCCACATGATCGAGGACGCGGATCTCGACCGGGTCACCCATGACCGGGCGTCCTTCTACCTGCGTCAGCTTTCGGGCGCGCTGTCGCCGTCCAATTTCCTGCTCACCAATCCCGAATTGTTGCGCACCACCTGGACGGCGGAAGCGGAAAATCTGGCGCGCGGCATGAAAATGCTGGCGGAGGACATCGAGGCCGGCGGCGGCAACCTGAAAATCCGCCAGACCAACAACGACCAGTTCGTGCTCGGCGTGAACATAGCCACCACGCCGGGCAAGGTGGTGTTCCGCAACGATCTGATCGAGCTGCTGCAATATGCGCCGACGACCGACGAGGTCTATCGGAGGCCGCTGCTGATCGTGCCGCCCTGGATCAACAAATTCTATATCCTCGACCTCAATCCGGGCAAAAGCTTCATCCGCTGGGCGGTGTCCCAGGGCCTCACCGTGTTTTGCGTTTCCTGGGTCAATCCCAGCGCCAAACACGCCGACAAGGATTTCTACGCCTACATGAACGACGGGATCTTCGCGGCGCTGGAGCAGATCGAAAAGATCACCGGCGAGCGTCAGGTCACATCCATCGGCTATTGCGTCGGCGGCACCCTGACCGCCGCGACCCTCGCCTATATGGCGGCCAAGGGCGACGACCGCATCGCCGCCGCGACCTTCTTCACCACCCAGGTCGATTTCTCGGACCCCGGCGATTTGAAGATTTTCGCCGACGAGGACCGGATCAAGAATATCGAATCGGAAATGCAGATGTCCGGCTATCTCGACAGCAGCTCGATGGCCAATACGTTCAACATGCTGCGGCCGAACGAGATGATCTGGTCCTATGTCGTCAACAATTATCTGAAGGGCGTCGAGCCGATGGCTTTCGACCTGCTGGCGTGGAACAGCGACTCCACCCGCATGCCGCGCGCCAATCATTCCTTCTACCTGCGCAACTGCTATCTCAACAACCAGCTCGCCAGGAAGAAGATGAAGCTCGGCGACGTCACCCTCGACCTCGGCAAGGTCAAGGTCCCCGTCTACAATCTGGCGGCCAAGGAAGACCATATCGCCCCGGCGCGCTCGGTGTTCAACGGCGCCAAGCTGTTCGGCGGCGAGATGCGCTATGTGCTCGGCGGGTCGGGCCATATCGCCGGCGTCATCAACCCGCCGTCGGCCAAGCCCAAATATCAATATTGGACCGGGCCGCGCCCATCGGGGACTTTCGAGGACTGGGTCGCCACGGCCGAAGAGCACCCCGGCTCGTGGTGGCCGGACTGGATCAAATGGGTCGACGCCCAGGCGCCGCAAAAAGTTCCGGCGCGCGAACCGGGGGGTGGAAAGGTGAAAATTCTCGGCGACGCCCCCGGCGAATATGTCCGGGAGAAATCCTGAGCCAATCCGGGCCAAATCATGTTCTCGAAAAGTTGATAGACTTTTCGGATCAGAACATGCGTCAAAACAACGAAATAATGGAGCGCGTTCGACTGGATGGATTGCGAACGCGCACTACGCGGCGGCGCCTTTCTTGCCCCTTTCCCGCAAGGTCGCCCCGCCGCGTCCCAAAAGGGCCCATCTTCTGGGCTTTCATGGTCGGGGCTGTCTCGTAACGGGACAGGAGTGCAAAAATGGCTCATTCATTCAGGATTGGCGGACTCGTCCTTGCGAGCGCCGTTGCGACCGCGGCGCCGGCCTTCGCCGGCGGATTCGGTGGCCATATGGTTTCTCGCCCCGTCATGCGGGGCATGGCGGCCCATCCGGCCCCGGTTTACCGTTCGCGTCCCAACCCGCGCCCGCAAGGCTATAGCTTCGGTTACGCCCTGCCCCATCGCGCGCCGGGCTACGCATTCGGCTACGCCCTGCCTCACGGTCGGCCGGGCTATGATTACGGCTACGCCCTGCCTTACCGCGGCGGCTATGGCGGCTATGGCGGCGGCTACGGCGGCTATGGCGGCGGCTACGGCGGCTATGACGGCGGCTATTTTCCGGGCGGCTATTATTACGACGCCGGTCCGGCCGATGGCGCGGCGGTCGTCGCGCCCCCGACCGCGTTTTACGAAGAAGGCCCGCCTTTTCCCGTCGGCTATTACGGCGCGAGCGACACCGCGACCGGCAATGGCGTGATCTATAATCTGCCCTTCGCGTTCGAGCGCCCAGGTCCGAAGATCATCCGTGTTTCCCGCCGCCACGGCCCTGGCGCGGCTCAGCCTCATGTGACCGTGATCCGGGGCGGCGTCGTTTCGGTCGATTGACGCCCTGCGCGGAGCGCCACCCGAAGCCGATTGCGAGTCGACCGAATCGCCATCGGCTTTATGGATTGAGCCCGAGCATCAGGTCCAGGTTCTGCACCGCGGCGCCCGAAGCGCCCTTGCCGAGATTGTCGAGACGCGCCACGACCAGCGCATGACGGCGCGCGTGGTTCGCGAAGACGCGAATTTCGAGATCGTTGGTGTTGTTGAGCGCCTCGGGCTCCAGCCGGCCGCTTTCCTCGGCCGCGACCACCAGGACATGGGTCCGGCCGGCGTAATGATCGGCGAGCACGGCTTCGAGATCGCCGGCCTGGGGCTTGCCCGGAAGTTCGTCGAGGCAAAGCGGCAGGCTCACCAGCATGCCCTGGCGGAAATTGCCGACCGACGGAACGAACAAGGGCCGCGACCTCAAGCCGCCATAGGCCATGATTTCCGGCACATGCTTGTGTTCGAGCCCGAGTCCGTAAAGCTCGAAGGCGGGCGCGCGGCCGGCCTCATAGGCCTCGATCATCTGCCTGCCGCCGCCCGAGAAACCGGACACCGCATTGATGGCGAGAGGCTGGCCCGGATCGAGCAGTCCGGCGTCGACCAGCGGCCGCAGGAGGGCGATCGCCCCGGTGGCGTAGCAGCCGGGATTGGAGACCCGCCCCGCGGCGGCGATTTCCTTGTCCTGACCAAGGGCAAGCTCGGGAAAGCCATAGGTCCAGCCGGGCGCGACGCGATGGGCGGTCGAGGCGTCGAGCACCCGCGGGCCCTCGGCCCCGAGCGAATCGACCATGGCGACGCTCTCCCTGGCGGCGGCGTCGGGCAGGCAGAGGATGGTCAGATCGACCTGCCGCAGGATCTCGGCCTTGGCCGCGACATCCTTGCGCTTTTCCGGGTCGATCGAAACGATCTCGACATCCTGGCGCCCGGAAAGCTTTTCCCGGATCTGCAGCCCGGTGGTGCCGGCCTCGCCGTCGATGAAGATTTTTTTCGGACTCATCTCGCGCATTCCATCGATCAACCGGGCGGCACGCCCGTCGGCGCCCCTTTTAATGGCGTTTGACCCGGGTGGGAACGAAAGTTTTCGCCCCCGGCTTATGTGATTGCCCGGGGCTGCGCGGAGGGCCTCGATGATACTCCACCGTCTTGCCCATGGCGCAGGCCGTATAAATGGCATAAAATGATTTATGCCATAATTCCTGTTTGGGCACGCCGATGAATAAGACCTATGACGCCAGAGTGGCGCAAAATGGACGAACCGTCCTCCCCAAGAGTGTCCGCGAAGCGCTGGGCGTGACCGGGGGCGGCATGGTCGTATTCTCCGTTGACGGCGGCGAAGTCAGGCTCGCCTCCGTTCAGAAATCCATCGAGCGCGCGCAGGCTCTCTATCGCCAGCACGCCCGCCTCGACCGTTCGGCCGAGGATTTCATCGCCGAGCGCCGGGCCGAGGCGGCGCGCGAGGATTTGCGCTGAATGGCCGTCGTGTTCGACGCTTCCGCGGTGCTCGCCCTGTTGCGCGACGAACCCGGCGCCGAAGCGGTCGCGCGCCATATCGGCGACGGCATGATTTCGGCGGTCAATTTCCAGGAGGTGGTCAAGGAGCTTTTGCGCCGCGGCGTTCCCGCCGATGTGGCGATCGAAATGCTCGATGCGCTTCGCCTCGACATTCGTCCGCATGAACGCGAAGACGCCATCGCCGCCGCCGGGCTTTTTCACGTCGTCCAGCAATTCGGTTGCGGTCTGGGAGACCGGACCTGCATGGCGCTCGCCATCGCCCAGGGCCTTCCCGCGCTGACGGCGGATCGGGTCTGGGCCAAAATCGGCGCGCCACGACTGAAAGTGCAATTGATTCGGTAATTCTGGTTCTCATTGATGAGGACCGGTGGGGAGCGAAGCGACTCCGAGCTGATGCGACGGGTTCACCGGTCGCGATGAGTCGCGATCCGTGAACATTGGTGTAAGGAGGGCGCTCCGGCGTCTGTGCTTTTTGAGCCCCATGCCGCAGGCGCAAAAAAACGGCGGGCTTTTGGCCCGCCGCTTCGCAAAAGTGATCCTGAAAACTCAGCGCTTCGAGAACTGGAAGCTGCGGCGGGCCTTGCGCTTGCCGTATTTCTTGCGCTCCACCACGCGCGAGTCGCGGGTGAGGAAGCCTTCCTTCTTCAGCGCCGGGCGCAGGCCGGGCTCGTAATAGGTCAGGGCCTTGGAGAGGCCGTGGCGCACCGCGCCGGCCTGACCGGACAGACCGCCGCCGGCGACCGTGACCATGATGTCATACTGGGTCTCGCGCTGGACGATTCCGAGCGGCTGCCGGACGATCATCTGCAGCACCGGCCGGGCGAAATAAACGCCAAGTTCGCGGCCGTTGACGGTGACCTTGCCGGCGCCGGGCTTGATCCAGACGCGGGCGACCGCGTTCTTGCGCTTGCCGGTGGCGTAGGCGCGGCCGAGCTTGTCGAGCTTCTGCACATGGACGGGAGCTTCGGGCGCCGGGGCGGCGTTCGCGCCCTTGAGGTCCTGGAGGGAGGAAAGGGTCTCGGACATGATCAGTCGTTCCGCGAATTCTTGGAGTTCAGGGCGGCGACGTCGAGAACGACGGGGTTCTGAGCCGCGTGGGGATGTTCGGCGCCCTTGTAGACGCGCAGATTGCCGAGCTGTTTCGAGCCGAGCGGGCCGCGCGGCAGCATGCGCTGGACCGCCTTTTCGACGATGCGCTCGGGGAAGCGGCCTTCAAGGATGAATTTCGCGGACCGCTCCTTGATCCCGCCGGGGAAGCCGGTGTGGTGGTGATAGATTTTCTGGTCGCGCTTGCGGCCGGTGAAAACCACCTTGTCCGCGTTGATGACGATGATGTTGTCGCCGTCGTCCAGATGGGGCGTGAAGGTCGCCTTGTGCTTGCCGCGCAGGCGCAGCGCGATGACCGAGGCGAGGCGGCCGACAACCAGCCCCTTGGCGTCGATCACAACCCATTTTTTCTCGATTTCAGCCGCCTTGGCCGAATAGGTCTTGCCGTACATGTCTCTTTTCCAGGAATGACCAGGCGTAAAAACCCGGCGGGAAGATGCGGGCTTTTACGGGCGGCGCCGCAGCTTGTCAACCGGAAATGACCGGGTTTTGCCTGCAAAAGCAGGCGATTCGCGTTTACGGTATAATGATACCTTATTTCCTCGGCGCCGGGATGGCATAGGTTCCCACCGCATGGGCGACCGGCTCCGCCGCGCCGTCCGAAAACAGGGTCGCCTCGCCCACCGCGAGCCTCTTGCCGAGTTTGAGCAGGCGGCATTCGACCAGAACGTCGCCATGGGGCGGTTTGCGCAGGAAATTGATGTTGAGATTCATCGTCACCGCATCGAGCGCGTCGGGGCCGAGATGGGCAAAAATCGCCACCCAGATCCCGACATCGGCCAAGGTGAACATGGCGGGGCCGGAAACCGTGCCGCCAGGGCGCAAATGGCGCTCATGGGCGATCAGCCGCAACCGCGCTGCCATCGGCGCGACCTCCTCGACCATCATCGTACGGCCGCCATGATGCAGTTGCGGAAAAGCATCTTCGAGCAATTTCTCGATTTCGGCGATGGTCAGGATCGGCTTGGACGGGAAGGCTTTCGGCATGGAGCGAACCGGAACAAAGGATGCGGGCGGGAATCATCCGACAGGAGGCGCCCAGCATCGCGCAAAACCTCGGCCTTCGCCATCCGCGCCCCGCCGCAGCCGCGAATCCCATCTATCAACATAATATAATTTTATTTCAAATAGATATAACAACTTTCTTATTTCGCGCATCAGCATCCAGCCCTGCGCTGGCGAAAACTTTATTCCGCCGCGGCGCCCGGCGCGGTCAGCGCCAGGCCGCGCTCGAACTGGGTCTTGTACAGCAGAGCATAAACCCCGTCGCGCGCGAGAAGTTCGCTCTGGCGGCCGGATTCGATCACGCGGCCGCCCTCGATGACGCAGATCCGTTCGGCGTTGGCGACCGTGCTGAGGCGATGGGCGATGACGATGGTGGTCCGCCCGGCGCACAGCGTTTTCAACGCCTCCTGGACCGCGCGCTCGGATTCGGTGTCCAGCGCCGAGGTCGCCTCGTCGAGCAGGATCAGCGGCGCGTCCTTGAGGAAGGCGCGCGCGATGGAGATGCGCTGGCGCTGGCCGCCCGAAAGCTGCACGCCCTGTTCGCCCACCGGCGAATCATAGCCTCTCTCGAACGATATGATGAAATCATGCGCGAAAGCCGCCTTGGCCGCCGCAACGATCTCCTCGTCGCTCGCGCCGGGCCGGCCGAAGCCGATATTGTCGCGGATCGAGCCTTTGAACAGGAAGGTGTCCTGCCCGACATAGGCGATCTGGCTGCGCAGCGAGCGCCGTGAAAAGGCGCAAATATCCTGACCGTCTATGAGAATCCTGCCCGCCAGTCGGCTCGTAAAAGCGCAGGATCATGCTCATGGCGGTGGTCTTGCCGCCGCCCGAGCGCCCGACCAAAGCCGTGGTCTTCCCGGGCTCGGCCACGAGGTTCAGCTTGTTCAGCACCAGTTCGCCGGTACGATAGCCGAGAACTCGATATTTTCGAACTCGACCCGGCCCGCCGTAATCTTCAGCTCCGGGATGTCGACCGGCTCGGCTTTCCGGCGTATTCTCGTCGAGGAACCGATACAGCAAGTCGACGCCGAGCAGCGAGGAGCTGATCTCGACATGCAGCCGGGCGAGGCGCTTGGCCGGTTCGGTCGCCAGCAGCATCGCGGTGATGAAGGCGAAAAAATTGCCCGGCTGCTGGCCGTGATAGATGACCCGATAGCCGCCATAGACGACGACCAGCGCCACCGCGACGCCGGCCAAAGTCTCCATCAGCGGGCTGGAGCGCGCCTGCACCTGCGACAATTTGTTGGCCGCCGATCTCGAAGCTCTTGATCGCGCTCACCTGCCGCTCGCGCATGAAGGGCTCGAGGGTGAAGGATTTCACCACGCGGATGCCCTGCGCCGTCTCCTGCAAGGATTCGAGAATGGCCGAAAAGCCGTAGAACTCCGTCATCATCACCCGGCTCGCGCGATTGCCGATCTTCCGCACGCCGACGATCGCCACGGGCATGATCAGGATCGAGACCGAGGCCAGCGCCGCGTCCTGATGAAACATGGCGAAGGTCAGGCCGAGCGTGGTCAGCAGCGTCGCGGCCGAAGGCGGTGACCAGAGTGTTCAGCGCATTGCCGGCCGCTTGCGAGATGAAAGCCTGCCGGGCGAGGAATTCGGTCGAATGGCGCGTGGTTGTAAAAGCTGACGTCCATCGCCAGCATCTTGTCGAAGATTTTGGTCTGGCTTTCCGCGATGATGTTGTTGGAGATCCGCGACAGGACCACCTGCTGGCCATAGGTGGCGAAACCCTTGGCGACATAGATCAGCGATGATCGCGGCGCCGATCGCGTACATCGCCATGATGTTGCGGTCGACGAAAATGCGGTCGACGATAAACTTCATCATATAGGCGGATAGGGTCGTGGCGACCGCGATGACGGCCATCATCGCGAAAGCCAGCCACATAGCCCCAGAAATGCTTGCGACCCTGATCGCGCACCAGGCGCTCGATCAGATACAATTGCCCCTTGGTGAGCAACTTCTTCTGGAGCTTTTCCTTAAGGGCGGAGAACAAGGTCCGGTCTCTTCGGCGGCGTGCGACAGGGCCTTTAGCGTCTTCCGCCGCCGGAACGCGCGCCCGAAAAGCGCCGGCCCTCCGTTGCGGGCGCCCGCGCTCAGGCCTTCTAGTGGTAAGAAATGGCCCCTGTGTCAATGCCGGCGCTGGCAGGCGGCGCGGCGCAAGCGGCGCCATGGCAAAAATGTCACGCGGGCTCAGCGCCCGCGCACGAACAGGATTTCGAACAGGGAAATGCCGATTTCCGCGACAATGAGCAGGACGATCGCCAGTTCCATGAACGAGGAGCGGTCGGCGTCGATAATTTCGGTCAGCGCCCGGACGGTCTCGACGATGACGCCGAGTTTGCGCTGGAGCGTCTGGCCGCGCTCCTTCAGCTCATATTCGTCCTCCAGCCGGGCATAGAGCCGCTCCAGGTCAGGGCGGTCCCACAGCACGTCCGGCTTGTCGTCGACCGCGACGCGGCCCGAAACGCGGTGCTGCACGCCGAGCGCCTGACCGATCAGGCGCAGCATTTCGCGGCGGTCGCGCATCGGGCGGCCGGCGCGCTCCAGCACATTGGCCAAAGGCTCGATCTTGTCGAAGACGCTGTTGACCTCGCGCTCGTCGCGCGCCAGCGCGACGCTCTTGGCGATCGCGTCGGCGAAAACCAGAAAACGCTCGTTGGACAGATCCTTGAGCGCGATCGCGCCATTGGGCGCGACGCGGTCTTCCGCCTCGCCGACCAGCAGGGTCACGGCCTCGTCCTCCTTGCGCAGGGGCGCGCCGACGACCCGGTCCTTGAGCCGCGCCAGCACATCTTCCTCTTCGAGCGGGGTCAGGCCGGCGAGGACGGCGACGCCATAGCGATAGAGCGCGACCTTGCCGCTTTGCCCGACATGGAAGGCGAGCGGCGAGGCCGAGATGGCGTCGGCGCGCTCCAAACCGTTCAGGTCGATGCGGTCGCCCAGCAGCAGGGCGCGGGCGGTGAAGCGCATGGGCGCGACGGAAGGGGGCGATTCGCTCATGGTCCATCTTTTTACCGCAGTTTTGCGACTTTTGCGCGCTTGGCTTGCCCTCTGTCGTCGGCGCCCTATGCTGGCGCGCGGCCAGAACCCGACGGAGCAATTTCTTGGATCGACGCCTTTTCCTCGCGAGCCTCGCGCTTCTGCCGTCGGCGCGGGCCTTTGCGCGCGACGCCGATGAACTGTCCCTGGTCCCCCTGCCCCCCGGCGCCGATCCCAATGTCGCGCCCGGCCTGTCGTGGTTTGGCTCCGGCCCCTCGGCGATCGAAATTTTCGACTACAACTGCCCCTATTGCCGCAAGGCGTTTCAGAGCCTCGACGCCATGGTGGCGCGAAAAAAGCTGCGCCTTGGCCTGATGGACAGCCCGATGCTCTCGGCGGGCTCGGTCCAGGCCGCGAAATTGCGGCAAGCGGTTCTGATGGTCTATGGCCCCGACAAGGCTTTCGCCTTCCACCGCGCGCTTTACGCGACAAAAGGCAGGATCGATGGCGATGTCGCCCTGAACGCGGCCCAGGCCATGGGCCTCGACGTCAAGAAACTCGCCGACGCCGCGAACAGCCGGGAGGTCCGCGACCGGATCATCGCCCAGATGGATTTCCTCGACCGGATCGGAGTCTCCAGCACGCCCTCCTTCATCATCAAGAACCGCCTGCTCTCCGGCTGGCCGGGACCGGAGGCCTTTGCCTTGGCGTTGAGTGCGTGACGAAAGGGGAACTCGCGTCAAAGGCGCCTTTGCCGCGTGCGCTTCGGGATTCCGGTTTTCCCGAGGTCCGGCGGCTCAATCCGAGCGGCCCGCGTCCTACCCCCCCAAGAAATCCCGGCCTCGGCCGAAGGATGCGAGACTTTTCCGACCTGGAAGGATCGCGCTGAACGCTGGCGATGAATGAACTGGCGTCCGACGGACCGATGCAAGGAGCGCTTGCGGCGGGGACGGAAATCGATCCGCCGCTCAAAAAACCGGTTTCCGCGGAATTTTACTGCGCGCTATTGAAATTCCGTGCAATCTCAATCGGATTCGAGATCCCAGCGGCCCTAAAAATAACGCATTGGCGCACATTCATGGCGCATTCATCTCGGCGCATTCATGGTGTCGATGTTTTCCAAGCTGCCGGGCCTTGGCTCGGAAAGAATTTGGGCGTCCAAGGATCGAAACCGGCGTCCATTCGTTGTCAAAGCGCCGGATCTAGACCGAGCCGGCGACAGGCCAAGGCCAACGAGGCTGCCATGAACATGCCCATGAAGCGTTTTTTCGCCCTGCTCACGACCACAGCCTTCAGTCTGACTTTTGGCTTGGGCGAACCGCAAGCCGTCGCCTTTGGTTTTCAAGGGGGACGAGGCGGGTTCCACGGCGGCGGCTTTGGAGGCGGCGGCTTCCACGGCGGCGGCTTTCGGAGGCGGCGGCTTTCGCGGCGGCGGCTTTGGAGGCGGCGGCTTTCGCGGCGGCGGCTTTCGCGGCGGCTTTGGAGGCGGCGGCTTTCGCGGCGGCGGCTTCCACGGATTTGGCGGCGCCCGCGGATTTGGCGGCGCTCGTGCATTCGGCGGCGCCCGCGGATTTGGCGGCGCTCGTGCATTTGGCGGCGCTCGTGCATTCGGCGGCGCCTGCATGGCGGCATGTATGGCGGCGCCCACGCATTATGGCGGCGCCCACGCATATGGCGGAGCCCACGGATATGGCGGAGCCCACGGATATGGCGGCAATAACAGGTTCGGCGGCGCTTCCAACAGGGCCCTGGGCGGACATGGATTCCCTGCCGCCGCTCGGGGCGGTTTAGGCGGCGCCAACGCCCTGCGTGGCGGGACGACCGCTTTGCACGGGGCCGCCCTGGGCGGCGCGCAATCCCGATTGGGCGGTCTCAATAATTTCAACCGCGCCGGCGTTGCCGGCGCTGCCGGCCTGGGAGCCGGCTATGCGGGTTACCGCGGCTTGGGTGGTTATGGCGGCTTGGGCGGCTATGGCCGCTTGGGTGGTTATGGCGGCTACGGCGGCTATGGCGGCTGGGGCGGGCGCGGCGGTTGGGGCGGCTACGGGGGCTGGGGCGGCTACGGCGGCTGGGGCGGCTATGGCGGCTGGGGCTGGGGCGGTTTCGGCCTTGGGCTTGGCATGGGTCTGTTGGCCAGCGCTCTTCTCTTTCCCGGCGCCGCCTATGGCTACCCATATTACGGGTTAGGCTTTCCGTATTACGGCTACCCCTTCGCCTATAATTACCCGCTTTACGCCGGCTGGAGCCCCTTCCTTGGCTTCGGCTATCCATTTTTGCCCTATGCGGCCTCCCCGATCTACAGCCCTGTCATCGGCTATGACGCCCCCGTCTACTCATCGGTGGATCTGGTGTCCGACGATTATATGTACGCAACGCCGGACTATTCCTATCCCGTCTATGCTTACCCAGCTGTCACCCTGTGGTGAACGAGCCGCGCACGCTCGCAATCGCGGCGAGGCCAGTCGTCAACGCATCTGAAAATGAGGAAGACCATGAAACCGAATAAATTGAACATGGCGTTTTTTGCTTTCCTGGCGACGGCGGGCGCGGCCATGGCGCAGGGCGCGGGCATGGTCGGACCAGCCGGCGAAAACGCGGCGATGGCCTGTGCGGCCGACCAGCACATCGACGGCCAGCTCGCTTATATCAAGGCGGAGCTCAGACTGACCGACGCGCAAACGCCCAGCTGGAATGTGTTTGCAAACACATTCCGCGCCAACAAGGAGAAACACGGGGCGGCCTGCATGCAGGCGGTCAAGCAGGCTCGCGCCATGCAATCGGCCGGTCTGCTCGACTCGATGCAAATCATGGAAACGCGCCTCGCCGACCAACTCAACTCCCTGCGCGCGATGGATGCCGCGATCCGGCCTCTCTATGAGTTGCTGACCCTGGAGCAGAAGAAAACGGCCGATGACATCCTGAAGGGCGGCGCCGGCATGTAATAGCCCTGGGAAGGGAGCGACGGCGTCCGCCCCAACGGGCGCGGCGCCGAGGTCAAGCCTGCGCGCCCTTCATCATCTCCAGGAAAGCCGTCGCCGCGGGGGGAAGCCTTTTGGCTTTCAGATGGGCGACATACCAATGGCCGACGATCGGAAAGCCCTGCATGTCCAGTTCGCGCAAGAGGCCATTCGCCAATTCCAACGTCAGCACGTGGCGGGAGAGGATGGCGAGGCCGAGGCCGGCGGCTGCGGCCTGTTTGATGGTTTCGTCGCTGCCGAGCGTCATGCGCGCCGGCGGGCTGATGCTGTGGCGGGCAAAAAAACGCTCTGCCGCCTGACGCGTGCCCGAGCCCGGCTCGCGCAGCAGGAAAGGCTCGTTTTCCAGGCTTTTCGGGGAAATATCGCGAATGGCGCAGAGCGGATGGTCGGGCGCCGCCACCATCACCAGCGGATTTTCCACGATGGGAAAGGCGTCGACCTCCATGTCCTTCGGGATGCGGCCCATGATGTAGAGGTCGTCGCGGTTCTGGGCCATGCGCTCCAGCATCTGGTCGCGGTTGACCACTTCCATGATCAGCTCGATCTTGGGATGCAGGCGGCAGAAATCGCCGATCAGCCGGGTCGCGAAATAGCGCGCGGTGGTGATCATGGCGAGGCGCAACTCGCCGCGCTCCAGCCCGCGCATTTCCGCAAGCTCCTGGCCGAGCATGTCCAGCCGCGCCAGAATTTCCCGCGCCGCCCGCGCGCCCGCCCGGCCAGCCTCGGTGAGAAAAAGCCTCTTGCCCGCCTGCTCATGCAAGGGCGCGCCGAGCGCCTCCGCCAATTGCTTGATCTGAATGGAAAAAGCCGAGGGCGTCATATGCATTTCCTCGGCGGCGCGGGTCATGTTCATATGGGGCGCGAGCGCCGCGAGCAGGCGCAATTGATGCAAAGTGATCCGGCGCAGCATCATTTTACCTCAGTATAATACAACGCTTAAAACTATGAACTTTAATTAAACCAGAAACAAGGGCAAAAAGCCTCGCGACGGTCCGGCGGCAAGCCGGTCGCTAAGGAGGAAAGCCCAATGGCCAAGACCTATAAAGCAGGCGTGAAGGAATATCGGGAAACATATTGGGAGCCCAATTATTCGGTGCGCGAAAGCGACGTGCTGGCGGTGTTCAAGATCGTGCCGCAGCCGGGCGTGCCGCGCGAGGAAGCCGCCGCCGCCGTGGCCGCGGAAAGCTCCACCGGCACCTGGACCACGGTGTGGACCGACCTTCTCACCGATCTCGATTACTATAAGGGCCGCGCCTACGCCATCGAGGACGTGCCCGGCGACGACGAAGCCTTCTACGCCTTCATCGCTTATCCGATGGGCCTGTTCGAGGAAGGCTCGGTGGTCAACGTCTTCACCTCGCTGGTCGGCAACGTGTTCGGCTTCAAGGCCGTGCGCAGCCTGCGCCTGGAGGACGTCCGCTTCCCGCTGTGGTTCGTCACCACCAACCCCGGCCCGCCGCACGGCATCTAGGTCGAGCGCGACAAGCTCAACAAATATGGCCGCCCGCTGCTGGGCTGCACCATCAAGCCCAAGCTCGGCCTCTCGGCCAAGAATTACGGCCGCGCCGTTTATGAGTGCCTGCGCGGCGGCCTCGACTTCACCAAGGACGACGAGAACATCAATTCGCAGCCCTTCATGCGCTGGCGCGACCGCTTCGTGTTCTGCCAGGAGGCCATCGACAAGTCGGAGGCCGAAACCGGCGAGAAAAAGGGCCATTATATGAACTGCACCGGCCCGACCATGGAGGAGATCTACAAGCGCGCCGAATTCGCCAAGGAGATCGGCTCCAAGATCATCATGCAGCGATTACCTCACCGGCGGCTGGTCGGCGCATACGAGCCTGGCCAAATGGTGCCGCGACAATGGCGTCATGCTGCACATCCACCGCGCCATGCATGCGGTGATCGACCGCAACCCGCGCCACGGCATCAATTTCCGCGTGCTGACCAAGCTGCTGCGTCTGATCGGCGGCGACCATCTGCACTCCGGCACCGTCGTCGGCAAGCTGGAAGGCGACCGCGAGGCGACGCTGGGCTGGATCGGCATGATGCGCGAGCGCTACACCAAGGAAGACCGCGCCAAGCGGCATCTTCTTCGACCAGGACTGGGGCTCAGATGCCCGGCGTGTTCCCGGTGGCCTCCGGCGGCATCCACGTCTGGCACATGCCGGCGCTGGTTTCGATCTTCGGCGACGACTCGGTGCTGCAGTTCGGCGGCGGCACGCTCGGCCATCCCTGGGGCAACGCCGCCGGCGCGGCGGCCAACCGCGTGGCGCTCGAAGCCTGCGTCCAGGCCCGCAACGAGGGCCGGCAGCTCGAGACGCGAGGGCCGCGACATCCTCACCAAGGCCGCGCAAAGCTCGCCCGAACTGAAGATCGCCATGGAGACCTGGAAGGAGATCAAGTTCGAATTCGACACCGTGGACAAGCTCGACGTCGCCCATCGGTAATTCATTCAGCCCTGGCTTCAGCCAGGGCGCACGGCCGCGCCAGTCGGCGCGGACGCTCAGGCTCACGAGTGAGCCTGAGCGTTAAGTCCCAAAGATTTCGGAGAAAACAAGATGAGCAACGTTCAGGATTACACGTCCCGCTTGGGCGATGAAGCCAGCAAAAGGTTCGAGACCTTCTCCTACCTGCCGCCGATGACCGCCGACAGAATTGCGCAAGCAGGTGCAATATATCGTCGATCGCGGCTGGAACCCGTCCATCGAACATTGCGAGCCGGAAAACGCCATGATGGACTATCTGGTACATGTGGAAATTGCCGATGTTCGGCGAGACCGACGTGGACCGCATCCTCGCCGAGGCCGAAGCCTGCCGCAAGGCCAATCCCAAGCATCTGGTGAAACTGATCGGCTACGACAATGTCCGCCAGACCCAAGGCACGGCGATGCTGATCTTCCGCCCCGCGGCGTGACCTGAAACCCCTTGCCCGCGCGCCATAGCGCGGGCAAGGCCCCCGCGCCTCGTCCTCCTGGCGCGGACGCCATCGCTCTCTGGCAAGGGCCGATGGCCAGGGGCGCCTTCGGACTTCCTCCCCGTCCGAAGGCGCTCATGAAATGCGCGCCCCCGCCAAAAAACGCGCGCCGAAAAAAAGACGCCGAGGAAACCCGCTCAAGGAATCCAACGATGGACGACATCGCCAGCCAATACCGGGTCAAGACCGCGCCCTATTATCGCGCCTCCGGCCCCGAAATCGAACAATACCAGGCCGCCTATGACGCGCGCCTGCCGATGATGCTCAAGGGCCCCACCGGCTGCGGCAAATCCCGTTTCGTCGAATTCATCGCCCACCGTCTGGGCCGCCCGCTGGTCACCGTGGCCTGCAACGAGGACATGACCGCCGCCGATCTCGTCGGCCGCTTCCTGCTCGACCGCGACGGCACCCGCTGGCAGGACGGGCCGCTCACGGCCGCCGCGCGCATGGGCGCGATCTGCTATCTCGACGAAGTGGTCGAGGCCCGCCAGGACACCACCGTCGTCATCCATCCGCTCACCGACCACCGCCGCGTGCTGCCGCTCGACAAGAAGGGCGAACTGGTCACCGCCCATCCCGACTTCCAGCTGGTGATCTCCTACAACCCCGGCTACCAGTCGCTGATGAAGGACTTGAAACCTTCGACCAAGCAGCGTTTCGGCGCGCTCGATTTCAATTATCCGTCGCCGGACATCGAGGCCGAGATCGTCGCCCATGAAACCGGAATCGACCTGAAACAGGCGGAAAAGCTGGCGCAGATCGCCCTGCGCTCGCGCAACCTCAAGGGCCACGGGCTCGACGAGGGCATTTCCACCCGCCTGCTGGTCTATGCCGGCGGCGCTGATCGTCAAGGGCGTGCCGGCGCCGGACGCCTGCCGCATCGCCATGGTGCGGCCGCTGACCGACGACCCCGACATGCGCGACGCGCTCGACGCGGCGGTCGCCGCCTTCTTCCCGTAAGGGAGGCGGCGATGGACCCGGAACTCGCCGTCTATCGGCAAACCCTCGCCGAGGTCTCGCCGCAAATCGCCGAGGTCCTCGACGCGGTCCTGCACGAGGCCTCGCGCAATCTCAGCCCCGCGGGCCTGCGCAATTATCTCGAAGGCGCGCGCGGCCTCTCCGAACTCGGCCGCGGGCCCGGCCCGGTGCTGGCCTTTCTCGAAGCCATGCCCACGCTCGCGCGCGAGATCGGCGAGGACCAGGTCACGGATTGCGCCGTTGCGGCGATGAAACTCGCCTCGGTCACGTCCGGCGAAGTCATCGCCATGTTCCTCGCCACCGCGCCCAATGCGGCGCGGCGGCTCGGCGACGCCGACCTGTTCGCGGCTTACGTCCAGTTCCTCCACCAGCTTTCCGCCCGCGCCCCGCGCGGCTTGAGGCCGATGTTCGGCGTGCTCGACGACCTGCTGCACAAGCTGTCGCTGGGGGGCCTGAGGCGCTGGGCCTTTTTCGGCGCCGAGGCGCATCGCACCGACTTCAAGAGCCAGAGCCGACTATTTCGCGCTGAAGACGCCCGACAGCCTCGCCGTGCTGCAAAAGGAGCGCAAGGGGGCGCTCTTCGTCGACCATCAGCGCAAGCTGACGGCTACTTTGCGCGCGCTGTGGGGCCGCGAGTTCTACCTGCGTCCGGCTTCCGCCGAATATGCGGAATTCCAGCCCTTCATCGAGGATTTCGCCTTGCGCCTGCCCGACGCCGCGCAGGACGAGCCGGGCCTGCCGGGCCTCGACCTGTTCCGCGCCGCAGCCGCCCATATGGCCGCCCATCTCGTCTATATGCGCGAGCCGATTTCCGCCCAGGAGCTGACCCAGGCGCAGATGCAGCTGATCGGCTTCATCGAGGACGCGCGCGTGGAAAATCTGGCGATGCGCGACCTGCCCGGCCTGAAAAGCCTGTGGCGCCCGGCGCTTGCCGTCGAGCGCGGCCCGTCGGAACATCCCTCGCAGGCTCTGCTGGAGCGCCTCGCCCTCGCCCTGCTTGACCCGCAGGCGTCGACCGGCGACGCCGACGCCGATTCTTTCGCCCGGCGCTTCCACGAGACTTTTCCGGCAAAAGGCGAGGACGCCAATTTCGCCTGGAGCCTGGGGCTGGAGCTTTATCATCTGCTCGCCAATCGCCGCGCCCTGCCCTCGCTGCGCCAATTGCAGCGGCTGCGCCTGCCTCACCGCGACGACAACCGCTATATCTGGGCCTTCGCCGAACTCGACTGGGCGCGCGAGGCCGAGCGGATTCACATGCCGAAGCAGACGCGCCGCCGCGTCGCGCTGATGGAATTCGTCAATGAGGTCGAGGTCGAGACCGCCGGCGACGACGCCCAGGAAGTCTGGACGCTCGACGGCACGCTCTATGACGACGACGATACGACCTTCAACGAGAAATACGGGACCGAGCCGGTCTCCGACCCGTTCCCCTATCACGAATGGGATTATCAGGCGCAGACTTTTAGGCCCGACTGGGCGATCCTGCGCGAATATCGCAGCCCGCCCGGCGACCCGGCGACATCGACGCCATCGTCTCGCGCCACAAGCCGGTCGCCAGCCGCCTGCGCCAGATCGTCGACAAGCTGAGGCCGCAGGGCGTGCAGCGCGAGCGCAAGCTGGAGGACGGCGACGAGATCGACATCAACGCCGCCGTCGATTTTTTAATCGACCTGCGGCTCGGGCGCGACCCGGACCCGCGCGTCACCATGCGCAACCGCCTGAAAACCCGCGATCTCGCGGTGCTGATCCTGCTCGACCTCTCGGAATCCACCAACGATCCGGCGCCTTCGGGCGAGCAGAGCATTCTCGGCCTGACCCGCGAGGCCTCGGCTTTGCTCTCGCGCGTATTGTCCGACATCGGCGATCCTTTCGCCCTGGACGGATTCTGCTCGGACGGGCGCGGCGACGTGAAATATTTCCCCCTAAAACCGTTCGAGACGCGGTTCGACGACGCCGCCAAGACCCGGCTTGCCGGCATGAAGGGCGGTTTTTCCACGCGGATGGGCGCGGCCCTGCGTCATGCCGGCGCCAAATTGCGCCGCCAGCCGCAGAAGAAAAAGCTGATCCTGCTGGTCACCGACGGCGAACCGGCGGATGTGGACGAGCGCGATCCCAATTACCTGCGCCGCGACGCCAAAAAGGCGGTGGAGGAGCTGAGCCAGAGCGGAATCCACACCTTCTGCCTGACCCTCGACCCGCGCGCCGATCATTATGTCGAACGCATCTTCGGCGCCAAGAATTTCACCATCGTCGACAAGGTCGAGCGCCTGCCCGAACGCCTGCCGCAGCTTTTCGCGGAATTGACGGGATAGGCGCACGAAGGAATCGGGCCGCGAGGCCAAAAACGGGCGGAGCAAGGTTCTAAAACAGTTTCCTCAGCTCTCCTGCCCAGACAGCCGGGTCCCAGCGTGGGGGCGCGGATGTTGGAGAGAACTTGGCCCGTTTCCGTCCCAGGAAACGGGCCTTTTTTGTTGGCCTGGGCTGCTGCGGCGGCGGAAGGCGGCATTTTGCCGCTTGCGGCGAAGCGCGAAATTCTATTGCCTGTGGCCGATGACTTTTCACTTCACCCCCGCCGCCGGTTTGTCCGCCGGGCTGTTCGCCCTTAACGTCGCGGCGGTTTTTTTCGCCTTTCGCGCGATCAGGTCCGCGCGCACGCCCCAGGGCGCGGTCGGCTGGACCTTTTTCCTCTTGGTCCTGCCCTGGCTGGGCGTGCCGGCTTATCTGGTTTTCGGCGATTTCCGCTATCCCAACATGGTGAGCGCGCGCCGGTCGTCGCAATCGGCCAGCCGCGCCGGAATCGCAGGGTTTTGACGAGCGCAAGCCGGCGGCCGGGGATCGAGGGCGATCCTTTGCGCGCCGGATTCGAAACCCTCGCCGAACGGCGCGCGGTCGCGGGAAACGCGGCGGAACTGCTGATCGACCATGCCGCCTTCGACGCGATTTTCGCGGCGATCGCCGCCGCGCGCCATTACATCCTGATCGAGACCTATATATTGCGCGACGACCAGACCGGCCTGCTGCTGCGGGAACGGCTGATCGCCAAGGCGCGCGAGGGCCTGCGCGTGTATGTCCTCTACGATCCTTTCGGCAGCCATGGCCTCGATCGCGCTTATGTCGATGGGCTGCGCCAGGCGGGGGTCTCGATCACCAATTTCCACGCCCGTCACAAAAGCCGGCTGTTCGCGCCGATGCGGCTCAATTTCCGCGATCACCGCAAGATCGCGATCATCGACGGGGAAACCGGCTTCACCGGCGGATTCAATTTCGGCGACGAATATCTCGGCCGCAATCCGCGCCTCGGCCGCTGGCGCGATACGATGGTCCGCCTCACCGGGCCGGCCGTGGCGCAACTCCAGGCCCATTTCGCCGAGGACTGGCATTGGGCGACGGGCAAGAGCCTCGATCTGAACTGGCGGCCCCGAAGCGGTTGCGAGCAACGTCACCGCGCTGGTCCTCGCCTCAGGGCCGGCGGACGCGCAGGAAACCGGCTGCCTTTTCTTTCTCCACGCCCTGACCTGTACGCGTAAAAGAATCTGGATCACCTCGCCCTATTTCACCCCCGATCCGAGCCTGACCAATGCGATGCGGGTGGCGGTGGCGCGCGGCGTCGATGTGCGGGTGATCCTCGCGGGAGAGCGCGATCATTGGCTGGTCTGGCTGGCCGGTTTCGCTTTTTTGGACGAAATGCGCGGGTCCGGCGTGCGCTTCTATCGCTACCAGCCCGGCTTCATGCACCAGAAGGTCGTGCTGATCGACGATCAGGTCGCGGCGATCGGCAGCCATAATCTCGACAGCCGGTCGTGCCGGCTGAATTTCGAGGCCAGCGCGCTGATCTTCGACCCCGCTTTCGCCGAAAAAGTCGCGGCCATGCTGGAACAGGATTTCGCCGCCGCGACGCTGGTGGACCGTCCTCTTTCCGACCAGCCGGCGGCGCTGCGCATCGCGGCCCCGGTCGCCCGGCTTTTCGCGCCGATTCTTTGAGGCGCGCCGACTCCCTCCCCCTTGTCGGGGAGGGAATCGGGTTCGTGCTCAAATCCCCCTCACTCCCCCGCCGCTTCGACCAGCCGCGCGGCGTAGCGCGCCATGGTGTCCACCTCGAGATTGATCCGGTCGCCCGCCTTGCGCGAGCCCCAGTTGGTCACTTCGAGCGTGTGCGGAATGAGCAGGATGGTGAAGACATTCTTCTCGACCTTGTTCACCGTCAGCGAGGTTCCGTTCAGCGCGACCGAGCCTTTTTCGGCGACGAATCTGGCCAGGTTTTTCGGGGCCTCGATCTCGAAATGGGCCATGCCATCGAAATCGCGCCGCGACAACAGGGTCGCGACGCCATCGACATGGCCGGACACCACATGGCCGCCGAGTTCGTCGCCAAGCCGCAAGGCCCGCTCCAGATTGATCCGCTCGCCCGGCGCCCAGGCGCCGGCCGTGGTCACGGCAAGAGTTTCGGCGGCGGCGTCCACCTCGTGCCAGCTGACAAAACCGTCGCCCTCCGCGCGCGGCCCGAAACCGACCAAGGTCATGCAGACGCCGTCATGGGCGACCGAGGCGCCCAGCTCCAGACTGTCATGCGGATAATGCGAGGCGATCTTCAGCCGCTTGAGGTCGCCGCGCGGCGTGACCGACAAAAGCGTTCCGACATCGCTGATCAGGCCGGTGAACATTCATGTCCTCTCATAATGGATGAAGCGGTCCGCGCCGTGCAATCCCTGCGCCACGACCCGATAAAGCGCGGCGTCGGCAAGAGTGTCTCTCGCGCGCGCGGAAAGGGCCTCGACGCCCTTGCGCCCGAGCGGCCTCGGCGCGGTGAACAGGATCATCTCGTCGGCGAGGCCCTGAGCGATCAGTTCGGCGCCGACGCGCGGGCCGCCTTCCGAAAAAACCCTGGTGACGCCGCGCGCGCCGAGCGCGCGCAAGGCGGCGCGCAGATCGATCCGTCCGTCGGACGTCTCACAACTCGCCACCTCGACGCCCTGTTCCTCCAGCGCCGCGCGCCGCGCCGGATCGGCGCCCGCGCCGCAAAAGACCAGCGTGGGAAACTCCCGCGCCCCGACGACGAGGCGCGAGCGCAAGGGCAGATCGAGCCGGGCGTCGAGCACCACGCGCAACGGTTTTCGATCGCAGCCGGGCAGGCGCACGGTCATCAGCGGATCGTCGCCGAGCGCCGTGCCGATCCCGACCATGATCGCGTCATGAAGGGCGCGCAGGACATGAGTGCGCAGGTTGGCCGCCGGCCCGGTGATGGCGAGGCGGGGATCGTGCGGGCCGCCCGCCGCCTGTCCGTCCGCCGTCTGGGCGATTTTCAGCGTCACCATCGGCCGGCCTTCGGTCACGCGCAGGATATGGCCGCGATGGGCCCGCCTGCCCTCTTCCGGCAGGACGTCGGCCTCGACCTCAATTCCCGCCCGCCGCAGCAGGGAAAAGCCCTCGCCGGCGACGCGGTCGTCCGGGTCGGCCGGGCCGCCGACCACCCGCGCGATTCCCGCCGCCACCACAGCCTCGGCGCAGGGCGGGGTCTTGCCGTGATGGGCGCAGGGCTCCAACGTCACATAAAGCAGGGCGCCCCGGGCGAGATCGCCCGCTTGCGCCAGCGCCTGGGTCTCGGCATGAGGCCGCCCGCCCGGCGCCGTCGCGCCGCGCCCGACCACCACGCCGTCGCGCACGACCAGCGCGCCAACCGCCGGGTTGGGCGCGGTCGCGCCGAGATGGCGCCGGCCGAGCGCGAGGGCGGCGCGGAAAAAGCGCGCGTCTTCGGCGGAAAAAGCCATGTCAGCCGCCCTCCTCCTTGCGCCGCGCCGCGCCTTCTTCGGCAAATTCGTCGAGCAGCGGGCCGAAGTCGCGCGCCTCGCGGAAATTCCGATAGACGGAAGCGAAACGCACATAGGCGACCTCGTCGAGCGTTTTCAGTCCCTGCATCACCAGTTCACCGATGGTGTCCGAGGGAATTTCCGCGTCGCCCTGATTTTCGAGCTGGCGGACGAGGCCGTTGATCATGCGGTCCACGCGCTCCGGATCCACCGGGCGCTTGCGCAGCGCGATCTGCACCGAACGCACCAGCTTGTCGCGATCGAAGGGCGCCCGCCGGCCGGATTTCTTGACCACGGTCAGTTCGCGCAGCTGCACACGCTCGAAGGTGGTGAAGCGCCCGCCGCAATCTGGGCAGACGCGGCGGCGGCGGATCGAGGACGAATCGTCGGTCGGCCGCGAATCCTTCACCTGGGTGTCGAGACTGCCGCAATAGGGACAGCGCATGAATGATCCCCTTCCGGCGCATGAGGACAGCGCCGCGAATCGGTTTCGCGCGGCGGCTGCGGCGGCTATCTTGCCGTCTGGCGCGCCTCGTCACAAGCTGGCCCGTCGAGGCGCAATTCGAGGTTCCCCGGCGCCCGCCGCCGCTTTATGCTTCGGGCCCTGGCTTGCAGGAGACGGAAGCTTGCTCGGACTTTTAGCCAAATCGCGCGCGATGGCCATCGCCATGGCGCTCGCCTTCCTGCTTGTGGGCGGGGCGCTGGCGGCGATCTATCTCTTTTCGCCCCATGCGGTGCTGCGCGTCACCACCGGACCCGAGGGCGGCCAGGCGCATCGCTTCATCGAGGCCTTCATCAAGGTCGCCCAGGCGCAGCATCCGCGCATCCGGATCAAAACCGTCACTGTTCCCGATCTGCGCGCCAGCGCCGACGCGCTGGAGCAGGGCAAGGTCGATCTCGCGGTGATCCGCAGCGACGTCCGCCTGCCGGCCAATGGCGAAACGCTGGTGATCCTGCGCCACGACGCCATGGCCTTCATCGTGCCCCATCATTCGGAGATTTCCGGCGTGCCGGACCTTTCCGGCAAGACCATCGCCATCCCGACCGGGCCGGCGCAGGATGACAATTCCCGCGCGCTCGACATCCTGCTCAGCTATTACAATATCGCGCCCGACAAGGTGAAACGCCTATTCCTCGACGCTGGCCAGATCGGCGAGGTGATCGCGCACAAAAAGGCCGCGGCGGCGCTGGCCGTCGGCCCTGTCGGCCCCGGCGACGTGGTGACGACGGTCGCCTCGATCGCCCACGCCACCAAAGGGGCTCCGAAAATTCTCGATTTCGACGACGCCGACGCCATCGTCAAACGCTTCCCCATCTTCGAATCCGCCGACGTGCCGCAGGGCGGGTTCCACGCCGGGCCGGACGTCCCGGACGACGATGTGACCACGATTGGGGTCGACTACCGCTTCGCCGCGCCGATCACCATGCCGGACATCGTCGCCAACGCCATCGGCCGCTCGATCCTGTCCGCCAAGGGGCAGATGATGAATCTGTCGCCGCTCGCCGGCCAGATCGAGGCGCCCGACGTGAGCGACAAGAATCCGCTGCTGCCGATCCATCCCGGATTCGCCGATTATCTCAACAATGGCGACCAGAGCTTCTTCGACCAGGCCCAGCGCTATCTCTACATCGTCGGCATTCCATTGAGCGTCGGCGCCTCGCTGCTCACCCTGCTGGTCTCGAGCTGGAGCGCGCGCGGCGCCAAAAAAGACCGCGACGCCCTGCGGCGGCTGCTCGCCCTCGCCAATGATGCGGCGACGGCCGACCGCGCGCGGCTCGACAGTCTGGAACAGGACCTGCACGAGGCGGTCGCCGCCAGCGTCAACGCCTCGGGCGCCAACGCCGGCGCACAATGGAAGACCACGCTCGCGGTCCAGCACGCCATGCGGCGTTTCGAACAGCGCCGCGCCGCGCTCTCGGCGGCGTCCGGCGCCGGGAGCGAAAGGCCCGAAGCGGGCGCGCCGCCAACGCAGTGACGGCGCCTTCGCTCAGACCTGCTCGATCTCGACCAGGACGCCGTTGAAATCCTTGGGGTGCAGGAACAGGACCGGCTTGCCGTGGGCGCCGATTTTCGGCTCGCCGTCGCCGAGCACCCGCGCGCCGGCCACTTTCAAGCGATCGCGCGCGCGAAAAATGTCCTCGACCTCGTAGCAGACGTGATGCATGCCGCCGTCGGGGTTCTTGTCCAGGAATTTGGCGATCGGCGAGGCCGCGCCGAGCGGCTCCAGCAATTCGATCTTGGTGTTGGGCAGCTCGATGAAAACGACCGTCACGCCATGGTCCGGCTGCGCCAGGGGCTCCGACACCTTGGCGCCCAAAACGTCGCGATAGGTCGCGGAAGCCGCGGCGACATCCTTCACCGCAATGGCGACATGGTTCAGGCGCCCGATCATCCTGTCACTCCTCGTCACACCTCGATCGCCAGCACATGGACATGCGGCTTCTTGCCCCAGACCGCCGCGACCGCCGCGCGCACGGCGCGCTCGATCGCCGCGCAAGCCGCGTCCGCGTCCCTTTTCCGGGCGCGGGGCAGCGAGTCGAGGGTCTCGAATAGAGCGCGGTCCACCACTTCGTCCATTGGACGATTGTCGCGAGTCTTGCGCGGCAGGCCGAACATGGTGACATCGGGGACGCCCGCCACATCGCCCTTGGCGGTCAAGGCGAAAGCGATGGAAATGATCCCCGCCGCCGCCAGCCGGTGGCGCTCGCGGAAACATTCGTCCTTTTCGCTGAGGATCAGTTCGCCGTCGTGATAGAGCCTGCCGTGGGCGATCTGGTCGAGATGGGCGGGCGCGTCCGGGCCGAGCGCGACCATGTCGCCATTATGGGCGACCAGAACATGCTCGACCCCCGCATTGCGCGCGAATTCGGCATGGACATGGAGATGCAGCGCCTCGCCATGGGCGGGCACCGCCACCTGCGGCCGCAGCCATTGATAGAGCTGGGCGACCTCGCCCCGGCGCGGATGGCCCGAGCAATGGATCAGGGCGTCGCGGTCGGTGAGCACGTCCACGCCTTGCAGGATCAGCCCGTTGACGATGGCGTTCACCTCGCGCTCGTTGCCGGGAATGGTGCGCGAGGAGAAGATGACGAGATCGTTGGGCGAAAGCTTGATCGGATGTTCGCCGCGCACGAACTCGCGCCATGGCCGCCCGCGCCTCGCCCTGGCTGCCGGTGGCGAGCACCACAACCTTGTCGGCCGGGAGGCGGGAAAAGCTCTCCAGCGACAGCAGTTCCGGCACATCGTCGAGATAGCCGCATTCGCGCGCCACCGCGAGCGAGCGCTCCATGGCGCGGCCGGCCAGCACCACCCGCCGGCCTGCCGCTTCCGCCGCGAGGCAGACCGCGCGCAGACGCGCCACATTGGAGGCGAAGGTCGTGACCAGCACCCGCCCGCGCGCGGCGAGGATTTTTTCGCGCAAGACCACGGCGACCTGCGCTTCCGAGGGGCTTTCGCCCTCGCGCAGAATATTGGTCGAGTCGCTGACCAGCGCGCGCACGCCCTCGTCGCCGATCGCCTTGAGCCGCGCCGCGTCGGTCGGCTTGCCGAGCCCCGGCGTCGGATCGAGCTTCCAGTCGCCGCTGTGGACCACGACGCCGGCCTTGGTGCGGATCGCCAGCAGGTTGGATTCGGGGATCGAATGCGACATCGGCACGAATTCGATCTCGAACGGGCCGAGGTTCAGCCTTCCGCCCTGCGCGACTTCATGGATCGGCACTTTCGGCGCGCCGGGTTCGGCGAGGCGGCGCGTGGCGAGCAATCCGGCGGCGAAACGGGTCGCATAGACCGGGCAGCCGAGGCGCGGCCACAGCGCCGCAATGGCCCCGACATGATCCTCATGGGCGTGGGTGACGATCAGCCCGAGCAGATCGGCGCGTTTCTTCTCGATGAAGGAAAGATCGGGCAGGATGAGATCGACGCCCGGCATGTCCGAACCGGCGAAGGCGACGCCGCAATCGACCAGGATCCATTTGCGCTTTTTTGCCGTCCCGAAGCCATAGAGCGCAGCGTTCATGCCGATTTCGCCCAGGCCGCCGAGCGGGGCGAATACGATTTCTTCTTTTTCCGACGCCATCATCCGCCTTTACGTTTTCCGCGGATCGAAGGCCACGTCGCCCGCTTCTATCGCCTCAATTGTGCCGTTCGACCTTTCCAATAGCATGCGCCCCCGCGCGTCAATGCCCCGGAAGACTCCTTCGATCCTTTCGCCCTGGCGGTCGAGCCGCGCCAGTTCGCCGATTCCGCCCACCCGCTCCAGCCAGGCGGCGCGTATGGCGGCGAAATTGTCGCCGCGCGACCAGACCTCCAGCCAGTGAACGAAACGATCCGACAAAGCCGCGAACAAGGCGCCGCGATCCCAGGAGGCCGCGCCGATGCTTTTCAGGCTCGCCGTCGGATAGGGCGCGTCGCCTGGCGAAGAGGCGCAATTGACGCCGACCCCGACCACGCAGGCGAAACGGCCGTTGCGCAGGCTGGCGCCTTCCAGCAGCAGGCCCGACATTTTCGCGCCATTGCCCAAAGCGTCATTGGGCCATTTGAGGCGGATCGACGGCTCAGGGCCGGCCAGCGCGCGCAAGGCGTCGATCAGCGCCACGCCGGCGACGAAGCCGATTTCGGCGAGCCGCGCCGGCGGCCCGGGATCGATGAGCAAGAGACTGGCGTAAAGATTGCCCGGCGGCGAAATCCAGGACCGGCCCATGCGGCCCCGGCCCCTGGTCTGGGTCGCGGCGACGATCCACAATCGTCCCGGATCGCCGGCGGCGATACGGCTCATCGCCTCGTCATTGGTCGAGGCCAGCGAAGTGAAGGCTTCGAGCCGATAGCCGGCGCGCGCGGCCTCGGGGCCAACGGCGCAGTAAAAATCCTTCACCGCCGCATCGCCGACCCGACGCATTCCCGGCGCCCGCGCCGCTCACTCAGAACAACGAATGCGCGGCGGCGGCGGCGGCGTTGACCAGCGGCGCCGGAAAGACCCAGAAGACCAGCATGGCCACAGCGGAAAGCGCCAGAACCGCGCGCTGGGTCATGCTCGGGCGGTCGAAGGCCGGCGCCGGCTCATCGAAATACATGACCTTGACGATGCGCAGATAGTAAAAGGCCGCGACCGCGCTGGTCAGAATGCCGATCACCGCCAGCCAGTAGAGCTTCGCGTCGACCGCCGCCATGAAGACGTAGAATTTGGCGAAGAAGCCCGCGAGCGGCGGCACGCCGGCCAGCGAGAACATCAGCATGGCGAAGAAAAAGGCCATGGCCGGATTGGTGCGCGCGAGGCCCGAAAGATCGCTGATCTTTTCGACCGGCCTGCCATTGACCCGCATCGACAGGATGGCGGCGAAAGCGCCGAGCGTCATGACGAGATAGATCGCCATATAGAGCGCGACGCCCCTGGCGCCGGCTTCCGTTCCGGCGGCGAGGCCGACCAGAGCGAAACCCATGTGGCCGATCGAGGAATAGGCCATCAGTCGCTTGATATTGGTTTGGGCGATGGCGGCGAAGGCGCCGAGCGCCATCGAGGCCAGAGCCAGGAAGACGATGATCTGCTGCCATTGGCCGATCGCGCCGGGGAAGGCGGTCATGATGACGCGAACCGTGACCGCGACGGCGGCCATTTTCGGCGCCGAGGCGAAAAAGGCGGTGACCGGGGTCGGCGCGCCCTCATAGACGTCCGGCGTCCACATATGGAACGGAACCACCGACATCTTGAAGGCGAGGCCGGCGAACAGGAACACCAGGCCGAAGACCACGCCCATATTGGGCTTGTCGCCGATCGCCGCGGCTATGCCGGAGAAGGAGACCGTGCCGGCGAAACCGTAAAGCAGCGAGGCGCCATAGAGCAGCATGCCGGAGGACAAGGCGCCGAGGACGAAATATTTGAGGCCCGCCTCCGAGGCGCGGGCGTTGTCGCGGTCGATGGCGGCGAGGACATAGAGCGCGAGCGACATCAGCTCCAGGCCGAGATAAAGCGCGATCAGGCCATTGGCCGAGATCAGCATCAGCATGCCGAGCGTCGCCAGCACGACCAGGACCGGAAACTCGAACTTGTTCACCCCGGACCGGCGCAAAAAATCGCCCGACATCAGCAGGACCACGATCGAGCCGATCAGCGACAGAATCTTCATGAAGTCGCCGAAATCGTCGTCGATGAAGGCGCCGCCGAAGACGACGCCCGCCGCCCTGTGGCGGCCGAGAAGGACCGCGACGAGCGCGGCGCCGAGGACGGCCACCGCGAATTCGCTCATCGGGCCGTCGTCCTCCCTGCCGCGATAGGCGCCGATCAGCAGCAGGACAATGGCGCCCACGGCCAGGATCGCCTCGGGGAGCGCATGAGCGAGTTCAAGACTGATCGAATTCATGGAACGTCTTTCAAGGCAGCGTGAGGGCGGCGGTCTTGGTCAGCGCCAAAGCGGAATTGTAATCCTTGATCAGTTCGGCGACCGAGCCGGAACAGGCGTCAAGGATCGGGCCGGGATGGATTCCGTAATAGATCGTCAGCAGGACGAGCGGCGTCAGCACCGCCAATTCGCGCAGGTTCAGATCCTGAAGGCTCATCAGGCTCGCCTTCTCCAGCTTGCCGAACACGACCCGCCGATAGAGGTAAAGCGCATAGGCCGCCGAGAGGATGACGCCGGTGGTGGCGAAGAAGGCCACCCAGCTATTGGCCTGGAACGCGCCCAACAGCGACAGGAACTCGCCGATGAAGCCCGAAGTGCCGGGCAGGCCGACATTGGCCATGGTGAAGATCATGAAGACCGCGGCGTAGATCGGCATTTTTTGGACAATGCCGCCATAGGCCGCGATCTCGCGGGTGTGCAGCCGGTCATAGACCACGCCGACGCAAAGGAAGAGCGCGGCGGAGACGAGGCCGTGCGACACCATCTGGAACACCGCGCCCTGCACCGCCTGCTGGTTCATGGCGAACAGGCCCATGGTGACGAAGCCCATATGCGCCACCGAGGAATAGGCGATGAGCTTCTTGATGTCCTCCTGCACCAGCGCCACCAGCGAGGTGTAAATGATGGCGATGATCGACAGGGCGAAGACCAGCGGCGCGAAATAATGCGACGCGTCGGGGAACATCGGCAGCGAGAAGCGGATGAAGCCGTAACCGCCCATTTTCAGCAGGATGCCCGCCAGGATCACCGAGCCCGCCGTGGGCGCCTCGACATGGGCGTCGGGCAGCCAGGTATGGACCGGCCACATCGGCATCTTCACCGCGAAGGAGGCGAAGAAGGCGAGCCAGAGATATTTCTGGAGGTTCGGGTCGAATTTCACGTGCAGCAGCGCCGTGATGTCGGTGGTGTGGGCCTGCGCGTACATCGCGAGAATCGCGATCAGCATCAGCAGCGAGCCGGCGAGCGTATAGAGGAAGAACTTGAAGCTCGCATAGATGCGGCGCTTGCCGCCCCAGACGCCGATGATGAGGAACATCGGGATCAGGCCGCCTTCGAAGAACAGATAGAACAGCACCAGATCGAGCGCGGTGAAGACGCCGATCATCAGCGTCTCAAGCGCCAGGAAGGCGATCATATATTCCTTGACCCGGGTGTCGATCGAAACCCAGGAGGCGCCGATGCAGAACGGCATGAGGAAGGCCGTCAGCACCACGAAGGGGAAGCTGACGCCATCCACGCCCAGCTTGTAGGTCAGGCCGGAGCCGAACCAGCTCTTCTGCTCGACGAACTGGAAGTCCGCGACGCCGGGGACGAATTTGCTCCAGGCGTAGAGCGACAGAGCGAAGACGACGAGGGTCGTCCACAGGGCGATCCAGCGGATATTGTTCTTGCCCGCCTCGCTGTCGCCGGGGACAAGCAGGATGAGCGCGGCGCCGACCAGAGGCAGGAAGGTCAGCCAGGAGAGAAGACCAAAACCGAACATCAGCGCACCCCGCCGACCAGAAAATAAGTGATGATCGCCGCGAGGCCGATCAGCATGGCGAAAGCGTAATTATAGATGTAGCCGGTCTGAAGCCGGGCCATCCAGCCGGCGCCGTCCTGCACCCGCGCGGCGATGCCGTCGGGGCCGAACCGGTCGATGATCGCGCCGTCGCCGCCCTTCCAGAACAGCCGGCCGAGCCGGAACGCCGGGCGGACGAACAGGGCGTCGTAAAGCTCGTCGAAGTACCATTTGTTGAGCAGGAACTGGTACAGGCCGGGCAAGCGCCCGGCGAGGCGGACCGGGGTCTGCGGCGAGACGATATAGAAGTAGAACGAGACGACGAAGCCGAGCGCCATCATCAGCGTGGGCGCCAGCCCGGCGAGTTCCGGAATCTCGTGCATCTCGTGCATGATGTGATTGTCCGGGCCGAAGAACAGCGAGCCGCGCCAGAACTCGCTCATGTCATGGCCGATGAAGGCGCCCTTTAAGGCCACGCCGGCAAAGAGCGCGCCAAGCGACAGGACATAGAGCGGGATCATCATCGTATTGGGCGATTCGTGCGGATCGAGCGCATGATGGCCGTGATGGCCATGGCCGTCGTCCTCATCCGTGGAGTCTTCTTCCGACGGCGCGTCATGTTCCTGCGCGTGCGCGACCGCCATGGCGTGGGTATCGGCATGGTCGACCTGCGCCCAGCGCGGCTTGCCGAAGAAGGTCATGAACACCAGACGCCAGCTGTAGAACGAGGTCAGCCCCGCCGCGACGACGGTCAGGACATAGCCATAGGTCGCGGCCTGGCTGTGCAGGCCCGCCGCATAGGCGGCCTCGATGATCGCATCCTTGGAATAATAGCCGGCGGTGAACGGGAAGCCGGTCAGCGCCAGCGTGCCGATGGTCATGACGGCGAAGGTGAGCGGGATCTTCTTCGCCAGCCCGCCCATGTTCCGCATGTCCTGCTCATGGTGCATGGCGTGGATCACCGAGCCGGCGCCGAGGAACAGCAGGGCCTTGAAGAAGGCATGGGTGAAGAGGTGGAAAATGCCGAGCGAATAGCCGCCGACCCCGAGGCCGACGAACATATAGCCGAGCTGCGAACAGGTCGAATAAGCGATGACGCGCTTGATGTCGTTCTGGACGAGGCCCACCGTCGCGGCGAAAAAGGCGGTGGTGGCGCCGACGATGGTGACCACGGCCAGAGCGGTCGCGGATTGCTCGAACAATGGCGACAGCCGGGCCACCATGAACACGCCGGCGGTGACCATGGTCGCGGCGTGGATGAGGGCGGACACCGGGGTCGGGCCTTCCATCGCGTCGGGCAGCCAGGTGTGGAGCAGGAACTGCGCCGACTTGCCCATCGCGCCCATGAACAGCAGCAGGCAGGTCAGGGTCATCGCGTCCCAGTCGCCGCCCAACACATGGATGGTCTTGTTGGCGAGGCCGGGCGCGGCGGCGAAGATCGTGTCGAGGTTGATCGACCCGGTCAGCCTGAACACCAGGAAAATGCCGAGCGCGAAGCCGAAATCGCCGACGCGGTTGACGACGAAGGCCTTGATCGCCGCGGCGTTGGCCGAGGGCTTTTCATACCAGAAGCCGATCAGCAGATAGGAGGCGAGGCCGACGCCTTCCCAGCCGAAGAACATCTGGGCGAGATTGTCGGCGGTCACCAGCATCAGCATGGCGAAGGTGAACAGCGACAGATAGGCGAAGAAGCGGGGGCGCGACGGATCGTCGTGCATATAGCCCACTGAATAGAGATGGACGAGCGCGGAAACCGTGGTCACCACCACCAGCATCACCGCGGTCAGCGTGTCCACCCGCAAGGCCCAGTCGACATGGAGCGCGCCCGAGGTCATCCAGTTGCCGAGCACAGGCGCGGAGAAGGGCGCGCCGAAAAAGCCGATGCGGATGAACACGATCCAGGACAGCAGCAGCGACACGAACAGCAGCGAGGTCGTGACGATTTCGCTGGCGCGGTCGCCGATCCGGCGGCCGAACAGGCCGGCGATCAGAAAGCCGAGAAGGGGGAGAAAGACGATTGCCGAATACATGCTTTCAGCCCTTCATCATATTGATGTCTTCGACCGCGATCGTGCCGCGGTTACGGAAATAGGTGACGAGGATGGCGAGGCCGATCGCCGCTTCCGACGCCGCGACGGTCAGGACGAACAAAGCGAAGATCTGGCCGGTGAGATCGTGGAGCTTGGCGGAAAAGGCCACCAGGTTGAGATTGACCGAGAGCAGGATCAGCTCCACCGACATCAGGATGATGATGATGTTCTTGCGGTTGAGGATGATGCCGGCGACGCCCAGGGTGAACAGGATCGCGGCGACGATCAGATAATGTTCGAGACCGATGACCATTGCTCGCTCCTCACACGCCCGCCCGAGACGGGACTTTCTTGTTTTCGATGGCCGAAGCGCGGGTGCGCGCGTTCTGCGCCGCGACATTCTGGCGGCGGACATTCGGCCGGTGATGCAGAGTGAGGACGATGGCCCCGATCATCGCGACCAGCAGGACGAAACTGGCGGCCTCGAACAGATAGACATATTGGGTATAGAGCACGGCGCCCAGCGCCGCCGTGTTGGACAGATTGTCCGGCGTCGGCGTGGCGAGCGCGGTTTGCGGGGCGACCGCCCAGACGCCGACCACCGCGACCAGTTCGACCAGCACGATCAGGCCGACCAGCGCGCCGATGGGCAGATATTGCAGAAAGCCCTGTTTCAGTTCGGCGAAATCGACATCGAGCATCATGACGACGAAAAGGAACAGCACCGCCACCGCGCCGACATAGACGACGACCAGGATCATCGCCAGGAATTCCGCGCCGACGAGCAGGAAAAGCCCCGCCGCATTGAAGAAGGCGAGGATCAGGAACAGAACGGAATGAACCGGATTGCGCGCCGAGATCACCATGATGGCGGAAGCGATCATCCCGATCGAGAACAGATAGAAGAAAAACGTCGCAAGCGTCATGGTCCACCTGTGCGCCCGTCGCGCGGGCTTTGATCGTTGTCAGAGCGGATGCGGAATGCATCCGTTCTAAACTGCTTCTTGCGCATGATCCTTGCCGAAAACCGGGTTCCGCTTTTCGGGATCATGCTCGCGCCGTTGCTGCGTCAGCGAAGGTCGGCGCAAGGTAAAGTCGGCTCAAGGCGGGGTCCGCCTTCAGCGATAGGGTGCGTCGGCGGCGAGGTTGCGGGCGATTTCCCGCTCCCAGACCGCGCCATTGTCGAGCAGGCGTTGCTTGTCGAAGAAAAGCTCCTCGCGGGTTTCCGTCGCGAATTCCGAATTCGGCCCCTCGACGATCGCATCGACCGGGCAGGCCTCCTGGCAGAAGCCGCAATAGATGCATTTGGTCATGTCGATGTCGTAGCGGGTGGTGCGGCGCGTGCCGTCATTGCCGCGCGGCGCCGCCTCGATGGTGATGGCCTGGGCCGGGCAGATCGCCTCGCACAGCTTGCAGGCGATGCAGCGCTCCTCGCCGTTGGGATAACGGCGCAAGGCATGTTCGCCGCGATAGCGGGGCGATTGCGGGTTTTTCTCGTGCGGATAATTCAGCGTCGCCTTGGGCTTCAGCAGATAGCGGAAGGACAGGAAGAAGGCGCCGACGAATTCCTTGAGGAGAAGGGCCTTGGCCGAGGAAACGAGCTGCATTTCATATCCTCACTGGGCGACTTTGCCGACAAATTCCAGGACGCCGGCCACGACGACCACGGCGGCCAGCGAAATCGGCAAAAAGACCTTCCAGCCCAGACGCATCAGCTGGTCGTAGCGATAGCGCGGGACGAAGGCTTTCACCATGGCGAACAGGAAGAAGAACCAGGTCACCTTGAGCACGAACCAGATCACGCCGGGAATCCAGGTGAATGGCGCGATATTCACCGGCGGCAGCCAGCCGCCGAAGAACAGCACCGTCATCATGGAGCACATGGTGACGATGGCGACATATTCGCCGAGCATGAACAGCAGATATTGGCTCGCCGAATATTCGACCATGAAGCCGGCGACCAGTTCCGATTCCGCCTCCACGAGGTCGAAGGGCGGGCGGTTGGTCTCGGCCAGCGCCGAAATGAAGAAGATCACGAACATCGGGAACAGCGGCAGCCAGTACCAGCCGAGCAGCCCCCATCTGGTGTCCTGGGCGCGGACGATGTCGCTGAGGTTCAGCGAGCCGGCGCAGAGCAGGACGGTGATCATGACGAAGCCGATCGAGACTTCGTAGGACACCATTTGCGCCGCGGAGCGCAGGGCGGCGAGGAAGGGATATTTCGAATTCGACGCCCAGCCGCCCATGATGATGCCGTAAACGCCGAGCGACGAAATGGCGAAAATATAAAGGATGCCGACATTGAGATTGGCCACCGCCCAGCCGTCATTGACCGGAATGACCGCCCAGGCGGCAAGCGCGAGGGTCGCGGTGAGGAAAGGCGCGATCAGGAAGACGCCCTTGTTCGCTCCGTCCGGAATGATCGGCTCCTTGAACAGGAACTTGAACATGTCCGCAAAACTTTGCAGCGCGCCCCAGGGTCCGACGACATTGGGACCGCGCCGCAATTGCACCGCCGCCCAGACTTTTCTGTCGAGCAGGATGTAATAGGCGACCAGCACCAGCCCGACGACGAGCAGCGCCAGGCTTTTCACCACGATCAGGAGGAGGGAGATCAGGAGGTCCATCTTTCTCGTTTCCTCATTCCGCCGCTTGCGCGGTCCGCCGCGCCTGGGCGAGGGCCGAACATTCGCCCATCACGCGCGAGGCGCGGGCGATCGGGTTGGTCAGGTAGAAATCCGAAATCGCCGAGACCAGAGCCCCCTGCCCCAGTTCGCCGCCGGGCAGCGCGGCAAGCCGCGCGGCGTCAGTCGCGGGAATGGCGTCGATATGGCCGAGCCACGGGTGCGAAGCATAAAGCTTTGCGCGCAGCTGGCTCAGCGAGTCGAAGGGCAGCGGCTTGCCGAGCGCCGCCGAGAGCGCGCGGAAAATCGCCCATTCCTCGCGGGCGTCGCCCGGCGGGAAGGCGGCGCGGTCGGACATCTGCACCCGGCCTTCGGTATTCACATAAGTGCCTGATTTCTCGGTGTAAGCCGCGCCCGGCAGGATGACGTCGGCGCGGTGGGCGCCGCGGTCGCCATGCGAGCCGATATAGACGACGAAGGCGCCCGGCTCGACCGAAATCTCGTCGGCGCCGACGAGGAAGACCACGTCCTGCGCGCCGGCTTTGGCCATTTTCTGGGCGTCGAGGCCGCCCTCGCCCGGAACGAAGCCGATGTCGAGCGCGCCGACCTTTGACGCCGCCGTGTGCAGCACGGCGAGGCCGGTCCAGTCGCCGGTTTTTTCATTCTTCCTGGGCGCGCCGAGTTTGGCCGCGAGCGCGAGGATCGCCGCGCCGTCCTCGCGCGCCAGGGCGCCCTGCCCGACCAGGATCATCGGGCGCTCGGCCTTGGCGAGAATTTCGCCGAAACCTTCACCCCCGGCGATCTTCGCCAGCAGTTCCGGCCCGGCGCCGAGATGTTCGTAACTATAGGTCAGGTCGAAGGGCTCGCCGATCAGCGCGATCGGGAAACTGGAGTTATGAAAGCCACCTTGGCGCCAGCGCCGGCGGATGCGGGCGTTGAGCACCGGCGATTCCCAGCGCGGATTGGAGCCAATGATCAACAGCGCGTCGGCGCGGTCGATGCCTTCCACCGTCGGGTTGAAAATATAGCTTGCGCGGCCGAGCGCCGGATCGAGCTTGGCGCCGTCCTGGCGCGCGTCGATATTCCTGGTCCCAAGCGCCTCGGCCAGCGCTTTGGCGGCATAGAGATCCTCGACCGAAGACAGATCGCCGCCGATGAAACCGATCCGGTTCGCCGCCGTCGCCTGGACCTTGGCGGCGATCGCGGCGAAGGCCTGGGGCCAGCTCGCCGGGCGCAGCTTGCCGTTCTCACGCACAAAAGGCCGGTCAAGGCGCTGCGTCTTGAGCCCGTCCACGATCTGGCGGGTCTTGTCGGAAATCCACTCCTCGTTCACCGCCTCGTTGACGCGCGGCAGGATGCGCATGACCTCGCGGCCGCGCGTGTCGATGCGGATGGCCGAGCCGAGGGCGTCCATCACGTCGATCCCCGGCGTCTTGTTATATTCCCACGGGCGGGCCCGGAAATTCTGCGGCTTGGGCAGGAGCGCGCCGACCGGGCAGAGATCGGAGACATTGCCCTGCAATTCGGAGGTCATCGCCTCCTGGAGATAGGTGGTGATCTCGGAATCCTCGCCGCGCCCGATCATGCCCATGTCGGAGGTGCCGCAGATTTCGGCGGTGAAGCGGACGCAGCGCGTGCAATGGATGCAGCGCGTCATCTCGGTCTTGACCAGCGGGCCGATATATTTGTTCTCGACCGCGTGCTTGCTCTCGGTATAGCGCGAGCGGTCGCGGCCATAGGCCAGCGCCTGGTCCTGAAGGTCGCACTCGCCGCCCTGGTCGCAGATCGGGCAGTCGAGCGGATGGTTGATGAGCAGGAACTCCATCACCCCTTCGCGCGCCTTCTTGACCATCGGCGAATTGGTCAGCACCACCGGCGGCTCGCCATTGGGGCCCGGCCGCAGGTCGCGCACCGTATTGGCGCAGGAGGCCATGGGCTTCGGCGGCCCGCCCTTGACCTCGACGAGGCACATGCGGCAATTGCCCGCGATCGACAGGCGCTCGTGATAGCAGAAACGCGGGATTTCCTTGCCCGCCGCTTCGCAGGCCTGGAGCAGAGTATATTCCGGCGGAACATCCAGCTCGACGCCATCGACGATGATCTTGCTCATCACTCTTTCCTTTTTGCCTCGCCCGCAGGGCGGTCGAGGCGCCCCTCGCGTCAGCTCGGCGTCACGTTCGTTCCTGGCATCGGCTTCGCCGATGCGGATTTTATCCTTTGCCTCGCCCGCAGGGCGGTCGGCGCCCCTCGCGTCAGCGCGGAATTCACCCTTTGGCCTCGCCCGCCTGCGCGCACGAAGCAAAAACCTCTTACTCCGCCGCCACTTTGACCGCGTCCTTGCCGGCGCGGGCGGTATAGGAATCGATCCGCGCCTCGATGACGGGCCGGAAATGATTGATCAGGCCCTGGATCGGCCAGGCCGCCGCGTCGCCGAGCGCGCAGATCGTGTGGCCCTCGATCTGCTTCGACACGTCGAACAGCATGTCGATTTCCTTTTTCTGGGCGCGGCCTTCGACCATGCGCTCCATCACCCGGTACATCCAGCCGGTGCCTTCGCGGCAGGGCGTGCACTGGCCGCAGCTCTCGTGCTTGTAGAAATGCGACAGGCGGGCGATGGCGCGGATGATGTCGGTCGACTTGTCCATCACGATGACCGCCGCCGTGCCGAGGCCCGATTGCAGCTTGGAAAGGCTGTCGAAATCCATCGGGCAGTCGATGATCTGCTCCGCCGGCACGCAGCGCACCGAGGAGCCGCCGGGAATCACCGCCAGCAGATTGTCCCAGCCGCCGCGCACGCCGCCGGCGTGTTTCTCGATCAGTTCGCGGAAGGGAATCGACATCGCCTCTTCGACATTGCACGGCCTGTTCACATGGCCGGAGATCGAAAACAGCTTGGTCCCGGCGTTGTTCTTGGCGCCGAAGCCGGCGAACCACGCCGCGCTGCGGCGCAGAATGGTCGGGGCGACGGCGATCGATTCGACATTGTTGACCGTCGTCGGGCAGCCATAGAGGCCCATATTGGCCGGGAACGGGGGTTTGAGCCGGGGCATGCCCTTCTTGCCTTCGAGCGATTCGAGCAGCGCCGTCTCCTCGCCGCAGATATAGGCGCCGGCGCCGTGGTGAACGATCACCTCGAAGGGATAGTCGTGGATGTTGTTCTTGCCGATCAGATTGGCGGCATAGGCCTGATCGACCGCCGCCTGGAGTCGCTCGCGCTCCCAGATGAATTCGCCGCGCACATAAATGTAAGCGGCGCAGGCGCCCATGGCGAAGCCGGCGACGAGGCTGCCCTCGACCAGCAGATGCGGGTCGTTGCGCAGAATCTCGCGGTCCTTGCAGGTGCCGGGCTCCGATTCGTCGGCGTTGACCACGAGATAAGAGGGCCGGGCCGCGTCGGGCTTGGGCATGAAGGACCATTTCAGGCCGGTCGGGAAGCCGGCGCCGCCGCGCCCGCGCAGGCCCGAATCCTTCATCTCCTTGATGATCCAGTCCTTGCCCTTTTCCAGCAGGCCCTTGGTGTTGTCCCAGGCGCCGCGCTTTTTCGCGCCCTCCAGGCCCCAGTCGCCATAGCCGTAGAGGTTCTGGAAGATGCGGTCCTTGTCCTGAAGCATCCTCGTCTCCTCACTTGTCCGGACAGGCGGGCTGATGGGCCGCGTTCATGTCGCTCAAGGGGCCGCTCTTGCCGTCGGCGCCGTAGAATTCGGTCAGCGCGGTCAGGCCGCCAAAGGGCTCCGAGCGCAGGCGCCCGTTCTGCGGCCCGATCTGCGTCGGACGGCCGGCCGCGAGATCGTCGAGCAGTTTCGAGAAACGCGCGGCGTCGAGGTCCTCGTAATAATCGTCGTTGATTTGCACCATGGGCGCGTTGCAGCAGGCGCCGAGGCATTCGACTTCCGCCCAGGAGAACATGCCGTCCGCCGTCACCTTGCGCTGCGGCCCGATGCGCTCATGGCAGATGCGGATGATTTCATCGGCCCCGCGCAGCATGCAGGGCGTGGTGCCGCAGAGCTGGACGAAAAACTTCCCGACCGGCTCCAGATTGAACATGCTGTAGAAGGTGGCGACTTCGAGCACGCGGATATAGGGCATGCCCAAGATTTCGGCGACCTTTTCGATGGCCTTCTGCGGCAGCCAGTAATCGTGCTGCTTCTGCGCCTTCCACAAGGCCGGGATCACCGCCGACTGCTGGCGCCCGGAAGGATATTTGGCGATCTGGGCGTCGAGCCAGGCGCGGTTCTCCGGCGTGAACTCAAAGCTCTCCGGCTGTTTCTCGGCGAGACGGCGCGTACTCATGATGACTGCTTTCCATTGGTTCCGCGCATATCGCGATAGACCATGTAACCCGCGACCAGAACGGCTCCGATGACGATGCCGAAATCGGATTGCGGCTGGAACAGCGGCGCGCCGTCCGACCAGCGCATGAGGACGAGGACGACGATCGCCGAGCCGAATCCGGCCAGGAGGAAATGCGCGTTCTTGCGCAGGGATTCGCCGACGGTCACCGGTCCACCTCCCCGAACACGATGTCCTGCGCGCCGAGGATGGCGGAGACGTCGGCCAGCATATGGCCGCGACTGAGCATGTCCAGGGCCTGGAGATGAGCAAAGCCCGGCGCGCGAATCTTGCACTTGTAGGGCTTGTCCGTGCCGTCCGAGACCAGATAGACGCCGAATTCGCCCTTGGGCGCCTCGACCGCCGCATAGACCTCGCCTTCCGGCGTGCGGAAGCCTTCGGTGAACAATTTGAAATGATGGATCAGCGATTCCATCGACCGCTTCATCTCGGGCCGGCGCGGCGGGGTGATCTTGTGATTCGGCGCCAGCACCGGGCCTTCATTGGCGCGCTCCAGCAGCTTGTTCACGCATTGCCGAATGATGCGCGCCGACTGGCGCATTTCTTCCAGCCGCACCACCTGCCGATCGTAGCAATCGCCATGCTTGCCGACCGGAATGTCGAATTCCATTTCCTCGTAGCATTCATAGGGCTGGGCGCGGCGCAGGTCCCAGGCCGCGCCTGAGCCGCGCAGGACCGGGCCGGAAAAGCCCCATTTCCAGCATTCCTGAAGCGACACCACGCCGATATCGACATTGCGCTGCTTGAAAATGCGGTTTTCGACGAAAAGGTCTTCGAGGTCGTCGCACAATTTCAGGAACGGATCGAGCCAGGCGCCGATGTCCTCGATCAGCTTGGTCGGCAGCTCCCTGGCGACGCCGCCGGGGCGGAAATAATTGGCGTGCATCCGCGCGCCGGAAGCGCGCTCATAGAACACCATCAGCTTTTCGCGCTCCTCGAAGCCCCAGACCGGCGGGGTGAGCGCGCCGACGTCCATCGCCTGGGTGGTGACGTTCAGGATATGCGAGAGCAGGCGGCCGATTTCGCAAAAAAGCACGCGGATCAACTGGGCGCGGCGGGGAACCTCGACCCCCAGCATTTTTTCGATGGCGAGGCAGAAGGCGTGTTCCTGATTCATCGGCGCGCAATAATCGAGCCGATCGAAATAGGGCGTGTTCTGCAGATAGGGCCGGGATTCCATCAGCTTCTCGGTCCCGCGATGCAGCAGGCCGATATGCGGATCGACGCGCTCCACCACTTCGCCGTCAAGCTCCAGCACCAGCCGAAGAACCCCGTGCGCCGCCGGATGCTGCGGACCGAAATTGATCGAGAAATTGCGCGGGGCCTGCTCGGAGTTCGCTTGCTCGCCCATCAGTTTATCACCTCGACGCTCTTCATTTCGCCCTGCCGCCCGGTTCAGCCCCTGGTCGCCTTCTCGTCGCCCGGAAGCTCATATTCCGCGTTTTCCCAGGGCGAAAGGAAATCGAAGGAGCGGAATTCCTGCGTGAGCCGCGTCGGCTCATAGACCACGCGCTTCTGCTCGTCGTCGTAGCGCGCTTCGACATAGCCGGACATGGGAAAATCCTTGCGCAAGGGATGGCCGTCGAACCCATAGTCGGTCAGCATCCGGCGCAGGTCGGGATGGTTGGCGAACAGCACGCCGTACATGTCATAGGCTTCGCGCTCGAACCAGTTGGCCCCGACCCACACGCCGACGCAGCTCTCGACCGGCGTCTCCTCGTCGGTCATGCATTTGGCGCGGATGCGCAGATTGGCCTTGGGATCGAGCAGATGCGCGACCACGTCGAAGCGCTTTTCGCGCGCCGGCCAATCGACCGCGGTCAGGTCGATGAAACAGATGAAGCCGTGGTCGCGCAGGAAGGTCATCGACTCGACCCATTTCGCCGCGTCGAACATGACGGTCAGCTCGTCGAAGGCGATTTCGGCCGAGAGGACGGCGGCGCCCAACGACGACGATATCTTTTCCGACAGAGCCTGCAATTTTCCCCGCAGAGCCGCGGAATGGTCGGTTGCGGCGGCGTTCTGATCGTTGGCCATGGTCCAGCCTCTTTGCCGGCGGCGCCGGAAGTTATCCGCACATATTCTCATCCGAAAAGTCTGCAACTTTTCGGGAATATGCGAAAATCAGCGTTCGATGGTGCCGGTGCGGCGGATTTTCCGCTGCAACAGCATGATCCCGTAAAGCAGGGCCTCGGCGGACGGCGGACAGCCCGGGACATAGACATCGACGGGCACGATGCGGTCGCAGCCGCGCACCACCGAATAGGAATAGTGGTAATAGCCGCCGCCATTGGCGCAGGAGCCCATGGAGATGACATAGCGCGGCTCGGGCATCTGGTCATAGACCTTGCGCAGGGCCGGGGCCATCTTGTTGGTCAGGGTGCCGGCGACGATCATCACGTCGGACTGGCGCGGGCTCGCGCGCGGGGCGAAGCCCCAGCGCTCGATGTCGTAGCGCGGCATCGCCGCCTGCATCATTTCGACCGCGCAACAAGCCAAGCCAAAGGTCATCCACATCAGCGAGCCGGTGCGCGCCCAGTTGATCAGTTCGTCGGTCGCGGTGACGATGAAGCCCTTGTCCGCCAGCTGATCGTTGATCGCCAGGAAGGTCGGGTCGTCCGCGCCGACCGGCTTGCCGGTGCGCGGATCGATCACGCCGCGCGGGGCGGGAGAGATGAGAGTGTGGCCGTTTTCCGAGGTCAATCCCATTCCAGCGCTCCCTTCTTCCATTCATAGACGAAGCCGACGGTCAGCACGCCGAGGAAAACCATCATCGACCAGAAGCCGAAGGCGCCGATCTTGCGGAAAGCCACCGCCCAGGGAAACAGGAAGGCCACTTCCAGATCGAAAATGATGAACAGCAGCGACACCAGGTAGAACCGGACGTCGAATTTCATGCGCGCGTCGTCGAAGGCGTTGAAGCCGCATTCATAGGCCGAGAGCTTTTCCGGGTCGGGGGCCTTGAAGGCGAGCAGGAACGGCGCGACCAGCAGCGCGCCGGAAATGACAGCCGACAGAGCGATGAAGATCACCAGCGGCAGATAATCGTTCAGGAGGACCGACATGGTGTGGATGTCCTTGCTCTCAATTGTCCTGGCGCCGCCGTCAGAACCTTTGGGTTCCGTATCGCAGGGCGGCGCGGGGCGCAAGGCCCAAGCGCGCCGCGCCGGGGACGGGCGAACCGGCGCCGCCCGCCCCTGCGCCGCTCCGGGAGCCGCGGTAATCGCGGCTTTTCGTCGCAACATCGGCAATTTCGGCGCTCCCGATCGGCTGCGTCGCCTGAGGCGAAAGTAGGAGCCATTTGTCATAGGATCAAATTTCGCTGTTGACGCGGGCAGGCGACCGCGCGCATCCGGTTGGCGTTGCAAAGCCGGCTCACGTTCGCAAGCGAAATTCTGGCCTAAAAATATGGCGAGAGAGACGGGACTCGAACCCGCGACCTCCGGCGTGACAGGCCGGCGCTCTAACCAACTGAGCTACTCCCCCGCTCGACCGCGACGCAACCGCGTCGATCGGAGGCCTGCGAATTAGGACAGCGGCGCGGGCAAGTCAAGCGCGGATATGGCGATTTCGCGACGCCCCTGACGGCGCCCGCGCGCCATTCTAGAAATTTCGGCTCGCCAGCCCCCAGCGCGCCATTTCCGTCGGCGTCACGAAATGGATCGTTCCCGAGGAAATGCGCTCCGCATAGCGGATCAGGCCGCGGCTGACGCCCATCCGCGCGCTGTAGCGCATCAGCATGACGGCCATCGAACCGTCGTCGTAAACGCGGTGCGTCGGCTCCATCACGCCTTGCGACGTGTCGGCGAACATCCGATGAATGCCCAGAACCGCGCCGCGCGGCGCCACGCGTTTGACCCCGCCCATGAAGGCGTAAACGCAGGCCGACAGGCACTCGTTGTCGACGACGGTCGCCGCCCCGATCCGCCGGAAGATCCGCCCCAGCTCCATCGAGGCCACGACATAGCCGCCGCGCGAATCGAGCATGACGATTGTCCGCAGGTCGCGGTCGCCGACATTCTGGCGCAGGAAGTCCACGAATTCGTTGGGCGTCGAATTGGAGATCTGGCCCGCGGCGACGATGACTCGCGGGCAGTGAGCGCGGCAATGGCCGTCAGAAACGCTTTCGAGATGGAAGTCCATCGCCCGCGCGCCCGATGGCGGCGAGGCCAGCAGGACCAAGGCCGCGAGGATCAGAGATGCGAGGACTTGATGTGCGAGGACTTGGGGAATGAACCAAGGGCCGCGGAGCTTGCTTGACGGCATCGACCTGCCTTCGGCCGTGGTGGGCGGTGACGGGCTCGAACCGCCGACCCTCTCGGTGTAAACGAGATGCTCTACCAACTGAGCTAACCGCCCGAACCGCGACAGCCCGACCGACCGGCCGGGCCCCTCTGACAGGTTGCGGGGCCGTCGCCGACAAGACCGAACCGCGCGGCCGAGACGCGGCCGAAGCCGCGTCCGGGCGCTGCAGCCTTTCAGTTGTTGACCATGTCCTTGAGCTGGGCGCCGGGCTTGAAGCGAACGCTCTTGGAAGCCGGAATGTCGATTTCCTTGCCGGTCGCAGGGTTGCGGCCCTTGCCGGCGGCGCGGGTCTTGACGGAGAACGTGCCGAAACCAACCAGGCGAACTTCCTCGCCCTTCTGAAGCGCATTGCTGATCGCGGCGATCACCGCGTCGAGCGCGGCGCCCGCATGCGCCTTCGAGCTTTCCGTCGCTTCCGCCACCGCATCGATCAATTCGGCTTTGTTCGTCATTTTGGCTCTTCCTTGATTAGGGCGCTTCTCGTCATGAAGCGCCAAGGCGACATCCGCGACGCGCCCCCACGCCGCAGCAAATGGATTCCCGTCGAGGCGCGGACGAATAAGGCGCCGCGCTGAAGATCGCAACTCGAATCGTGCGATTTCGACGCCGCCACTTTCCCTTCGAATCCTCGGCATGGCAAGGGATGCGGAGCGCCTTCGGGCGAAAAGTCCGCAAAAAATTCCGCATTTGGGCTTAATTCGGGACGCGCGACGCGAAAAGGCCGGGACGCAACCCGTCCCGGCCTTGTTTCTGGGCCCGTCCGCCATGCCTCAATGGGCGACGACGCCGACCGCTTCCTCTTCGATTTCCGCCGCTGCCGGCTTCACCGCGCCTTCTTCCCAGGTGATCGGCGTCGGCATGCGCAGCAACGCATGGCGCAGGACCTCCTCCATCCGGGACACCGGCACGATTTCGAGGTTGTTCTTCACCGATTCCGGAATATCCACCAGATCCTTGGCGTTCTCTTCCGGGATCAGGATCTTCTTCAGCCCGCCGCGCAGGGCCGCGAGCAGCTTTTCCTTCAGTCCGCCGATCGGCAGGACACGCCCGCGCAAAGTGATCTCGCCGGTCATGGCGATGTCGCGGCGCACCGGAATGCCGGTCATGACCGAGACGATGGCCGTGGCCATGGCGACGCCCGCCGAGGGGCCGTCCTTGGGCGTCGCGCCTTCCGGCACGTGCACATGGATGTCGCGCTTATCGAACAGAGGCGGCTCGACGCCAAAATCCACCGCGCGCGAACGCACATAGGAAGCGGCGGCCGAGATCGATTCCTTCATCACGTCTTTCAGGTTGCCCGTCACCGTCATGCGGCCCTTGCCCGGCATCATCACGGCTTCGATGGTCAGCAATTCGCCGCCGACCTCGGTCCAGGCGAGACCCGTGACCACGCCGACCTGATCCTCCAGCTCCGCCTCGCCATAACGGAAGCGCGGCACGCCGAGATAGGTTTCGACATTGTCTTCGTCGATGACGACCTTGTCGATCTTCACCTTGGACAGCAGGATCTCCTTGACCGCCTTGCGGGCGAGATTGGAGATTTCGCGCTCCAGATTGCGCACGCCCGCCTCGCGGGTGTAGCGGCGGATGATCTTGGTCAGCGCCGCATCCTCTATCATCCATTCGCTGGGCGACAGCCCATGCTTCCGGGTCGCGGCGGGGATCAGGTGCTTGCGCGCGATGACGGCCTTTTCCTGTTCCGTATAGCCGGCGATGCGAATGATCTCCATGCGATCCATCAACGGCGCCGGAATGTTCAGCGTGTTGGCGGTCGTCACGAACATCACGTTCGACAGGTCGTAGTCGACCTCAAGGTAATGATCGTTGAAGGTCGAGTTCTGCTCGGGATCCAGCACCTCCAGCAGCGCCGAGGACGGATCGCCGCGGAAATCCATGCCCATCTTGTCGATTTCATCGAGCAGGAAGAGCGGATTGGAGGTCTTGGCCTTGCGCATCGACTGGATCAGCTTGCCGGGCATGGAGCCGATATAGGTCCGCCGATGGCCGCGAATCTCGGCTTCGTCGCGCACGCCGCCGAGCGACATGCGGACGAACTCGCGACCCGTGGCCTTGGCGATCGACTTGCCGAGCGAGGTCTTGCCGACGCCGGGCGGGCCGACGAGGCACAGGATCGGGCCGGTCAGCTTGTTCGAGCGGCTCTGCACCGCAAGATATTCGATGATCCGCTCCTTGACCTTGTCGAGGCCGTAATGCTCCGCGTCGAGAATCTCCTGCGCCGAGACGAGATCCTTCTTGATCTTGGAGCGCTTGTTCCAGGGGATCGAGACCAGCCAGTCGAGATAATTGCGCACGACCGTGGCTTCCGCCGACATGGGCGACATCTGCCGCAGCTTCTTCAGCTCGGCAATGGCCTTGTCATGCGCCTCCTTGGACAGCTTGGTCCGCTTGATCTTGTCCTCCAGTTCGGAGAGATCGTCCTTGCCGTCCTCGTCGCCCAACTCCTTCTGAATGGCCTTCATCTGCTCATTCAGGTAATATTCGCGCTGGGTCTTCTCCATCTGCCGCTTGACCCGCGTGCGGATGCGCTTCTCGACCTGAAGGACCGAGATTTCGCTTTCCATCAGCGCCAGGCACTTTTCGAGGCGCTTGGTCACCGAGGTCATTTCCAGCACCGCCTGCCGGTCGGTGATCTTCACCGACAGATGCGAGGCGACGGTGTCGGCGAGCTTGCTCGGATCGTCGATCTGGGCCACCGCCGAGACGACCTCGGGCGAGACCTTCTTGTTGAGCTTCACATAGCCTTCGAATTCCGAGGCGACGGAACGCGCCAAGGCCTCCGCCTCGACCGGATCGGCGGCGTCCTCGGGCGTGACCTCGGCTTCGGCCTCGTAATATTCGTCGGTGCGCACATATTGCCCCACCTTGGCGCGCGCGACGCCTTCGACCAGCACCTTGACCGTGCCGTCGGGCAGTTTCAGCAATTGCAGCACGCTGGCCAGCACGCCGGCGGAATAGACGGACTCCGGCTTGGGATCGTCTTCCGCAGCGTTCTTCTGAGTCGCGAGCATGATGAACTTGTCGGCCTTCATCACCTCTTCGAGCGCGCGAATGCTTTTCTCGCGGCCGACGAAGAGCGGCACGATCATGTGCGGGAAAACGACGATGTCGCGTAGCGGCAGGACCGGATATTTGTCGATCACGCCGGGAGGCGGAAGCATGCGCTTGGGGCTGGTCATGGCTCAAATCCTGTCTGTCTTGGCGCGGGTTGGCTCCAAAAGGACGACATCCGCCCCAAAGGATTTCCGCCACGCCCACGGGGCTTAGGCGCCGGCCCTTGCGCCTCGCCGATCCGCCCGGGATCGTCGAAGGCCGCGAACCTTGTTTTGCCTCGTCCCGGTTCGCCGAGCGACCCGGAAGGAAGCGCGGCGCCGGCGGCGTCCGCTCCGTGCGCCGCGCGACCCGATCAGGCGTCTGCGGCGTTTGGTTTACATATCACGCAGATGGGGTTTCCGGCGGCGCTTTCAAGTTCGCCCCACGCTTGTGGCGGCGAATGCGTCGCCTTGCCTCCCCGTCCCGCGCTCAGGCGCTCGCGCCCGATTTTTCCGCGCGCTCCGCATAAATATAAAGCGGCTTGGCCTTGCCATCGACCACTTCCGGGCCGATCACCACCTGCTCCACGCCCTCGAGGCCGGGCAGATCGAACATGGTGTCGAGCAGGATCCCCTCCATGATCGAGCGCAGGCCGCGCGCGCCGGTCTTGCGGTCGATCGCCTTGCGGGCGATGACATTGAGCGCCTCGTCCTGGAACGTCAGTTCGACATTCTCCATCTCGAACAGGCGCTGATATTGCTTCACCAGAGCGTTCTTCGGCTCGGTGAGAATCTTTTTCAGCGCGTCCTCGTCGAGGTCCTCGAGCGTGGCGATCACCGGCAGACGGCCGACGAATTCCGGGATCAGGCCGAATTTCAGCAGGTCCTCGGGCTCGACATTGCGGAAGATTTCGCCGGTGCGGCGCTCGTCCGGCCCCATGACCTTGGCCTGGAAGCCGATCGAGGTGGTCTTGCCGCGCGACGAGATGATCTTGTCGAGGCCGGCGAAGGCGCCGCCGCAGATGAACAAGATATTGGTCGTGTCCACCTGCAGGAATTCCTGCTGCGGGTGCTTTCTTCCGCCTTGCGGAGGAACAGAGGCGACCGTGCCCTCCATGATCTTGAGCAGCGCCTGCTGCACGCCCTCGCCCGACACGTCGCGGGTGATCGAGGGATTGTCCGACTTGCGGGAAATCTTGTCGATCTCGTCGATATAGACGATGCCGCGCTGCGCCCGCTCGACATTGTAGTCGGAGGCCTGAAGCAGCTTCAGGATGATGTTCTCGACATCCTCGCCGACATAGCCCGCTTCGGTCAGCGTGGTGGCGTCGGCCATGGTGAAGGGCACATCGAGGATGCGCGCGAGCGTCTGCGCCAGCAGCGTCTTGCCCGACCCGGTCGGGCCGACCAGCAGGATGTTCGACTTGGCGAGTTCGACGTCGGAATGTTTGGAGGCGTGGTTCAGGCGCTTGTAATGATTGTGCACCGCCACGGAGAGCACGCGCTTGGCCTGCGCCTGGCCGATCACGTAATCGTCGAGAACCTTGCAGATTTCCTTCGGCGTGGGGCTGCCGTCGCGCGTCTTGACCAGCGACGACTTGTTCTCCTCGCGAATGATGTCCATGCAGAGTTCGACACATTCGTCGCAGATGAACACGGTCGGCCCGGCGATCAGCTTCCGCACCTCGTGTTGGCTCTTGCCGCAGAACGAGCAGTAGAGCGTGTTTTTCGAGTCGCTATTGCCAACCTTGCTCATCATTTTCTCCTTGCGGCGGCTCGCCGGACCCTGAAAGTCCCGCTCGGCCGCCTTGCGCCGCCCAGGGCGAACAAGTCCGCCAAGGGCCGCTGGGATATTCGCCGCCGGTTCGGCGCATTTGCGCTCTCGCGCCCCGGATCGAACATTGGCGTCAGCGATCTAATTTATGCCCATGGCCGCCAATGGCAAGCGTCACCGTTCCCCCGCGCTCCAAGCAAAAAGCGCGCCATCCACATCATTTTTCCTCGGGCCCGTCGGGACGCTTGCTGAGCACCTGGTCGATCAGGCCGAAGTCCTTGGCCTCCTCGGACGACATGAAATGGTCGCGGTCGAGGGTCGCCTCGATCGTTTCGTAGTCCTTGGCCGTGTGGCGCACATAGATTTCGTTGAGGCGCTTCTTGACCTTCATGATGTCCTCGGCGTGCCGCAGGATGTCCGAGGCCTGGCCCTGGAAGCCGCCGGAAGGCTGGTGGACCATGATCCGCGCGTTGGGAAGCGCGAAGCGCATGCCCGCCTCGCCGCCTGCGAGAAGCAGCGAGCCCATCGAGGCCGCCTGGCCGACGCAGAGCGTCGAAACCTTGGGCCTGATGAACTGCATCGTGTCGTAGATCGCCAGGCCCGACGTCACCACGCCGCCCGGCGAGTTGATATACATCGAGATTTCCTTCTTGGGATTCTCGGCTTCGAGGAACAGCAGTTGCGCGATGATGACCGAGGCCATGCCGTCCTCGACCGCGCCGGTCAGGAAGACGATGCGCTCGCGCAGCAGCCGCGAATAGATGTCGAAGCCCCGCTCGCCGCGCGGCGTGTTCTCGATGACTTGCGGGATGAGATACTGGTTGTAGACGTCAATCGGATCGCGCATGGACCATTTCCCTGGGCGGCGGCCGCCGCTGTTTGCCTCGTCCCAACATAATGCGCCCGACAGCCGAGGCAATGGGCGCCGCGCCTCGTCGTAAACATGAAAGAGCGGGACCGAGGTCGGACGACCGCGAACAGCCTGTAATTCCGGGCGTCGCGCCGCGCTGCGAGTCCCCGCGCCCAGACGCCGAGACTCAAGGCATAAGGGGCCTCGCGTGAACAAAGTCATAATGGGCGCGCCGCGAATCAAAACGCCCGCGCAGGGCGCGGGCGTTGCAAATCGGTTCGAATTGACGCCGGTCAGGCGGCTTTTTCGTCCTCGACCTTGAACAATTCTTCCTTGGACACGGTCTTGTCGGTGACCTTGGCCTGGGACACGATGTGATCGACGACCTTCTGCTCGTAGATCGGCGCGCGGATTTCGGCCAGGGCCTGCGGGTTCTTCTGGTAATAATCCCAAAAAACCTTTTCCTGGCCGGGATACTGGCGAGCGCGTTCGACGATGGCGCGCGTCACTTCGTCGTCGGCGACCTTGACGCCGGCCTTCTCGCCGACTTCCGCCACCACCAGGCCGAGGCGCACGCGGCGCTCGGCGATGCGCCGATATTCGGCGCGCTGGGCTTCCTCGGTCGTGCCCTCGTCCTCGAACGTCTTGCCGGAGGAGACCTGCTCGCCGAGCACCTGCTCCCAGATGGCGCTGAATTCGCGCTCGACCATGTCCGGCGGCAGTTCGAACTGATAGCGCTTGTCGAGGGCGTCGAGCAGGGCGCGCTTCAGCTTTTCGCCCGAAGCGCGGTCGTAATCGGCCTGGATGCGGCCCTTGATCGCCTCGCGCAGCTTATCGAGGTTCTCGAAGGCGTATTTTTTCGCCAGATCATCGTCCAGCGCCAGTTCGTCCGGCGCGGAGACCGACTGGACCTTGACGTCGAAGGTCGCTTCCTTGCCGGCCAGATGCGCGGCCTGGTAAGTTTCGGGGAAGGTCACGACCACCTTGCGCTCGTCGCCGGCCTTGGCGCCCTCAAGCTGGGCCTCGAAGCCGGGGATGAAGGCGCCCGAGCCGAGCACGAGATCGACGCCCTCGGCGGATCCGCCCTCGAAAGCCTCGTCGCCGATGCGGCCGACGAAATCCATCTTCAGCTTGTCGCCGTTCTGCGCCGCGGCGCCTTCCTCGCGCGCCGTGTAGGAGCGGCTGCGCTCGGCGAGGTCGTTGAGCTGCTTTTCAAGCTCCTCTTGCGGGATTTCGGCGACGAGGCGCTCCAGTTCGACATCCTCGAACGAGCCGACCTCGAAATTCGGCAGAACCTCGAAGGCGAGCTTGAAGGCCAGGTCGCCGGTCGCCTCCAGCACCTTTTCCATCTCGGCCTGATCTTCGGGGAAATCGAGCCTGGGCTGGCCAGCGAGGCGCAGCTTGTTCTCGGAGAGGATCTTGTCCTGGGCTTCGCTGATCGCCTGCTGGACGACATCGCCCATGATCGACTTGCCATAGAGGCGCTTGAGATGGCCGGTCGGAACCTTGCCGGGGCGGAAGCCGTTGATGCGCACCTTGTCCTTCATCTCGGCGAGCTGGGCGTCGAGCTTCTGCGCAAGCTCCGCCGCCGCGAGAACCACCTGATATTCGCGCTTCAGCCCCTGCGAAAGCGTTTCCGTCGTCTGCATCTTCACAACCTTCTCAAAACCTTTCCGCGGCCTTGGGCGATCGCCAGGAGCGGATGAAACCTGCCAAACCATGTTTGTGCGCGGCGCTGGTGCGGGCGGAGGGACTCGAACCCCCACGATTTTCACCACCGGAACCTAAATCCGGCGCGTCTACCAGTTCCGCCACGCCCGCGCGCCCGCGCCCCGCGGATGCGCGGGCGCCGACTATAGGTTGCGCTCTATAGCAATCGCGCAAAAGGAAAGCAGCAAAAAAATCGCGGGCGCGCGCGGCTCGCCATTCTTTCACCGCTGATTCTGGCGCTTGCGCCAATCGCCGGGCGGCAGGCCGAAACAGCGCCTGAAGGCGCGACTGAACGCGGCTTCCAACTCATAGCCGTAAAGGTCGGCTATGGCCTTGATCGGAAGTGGGTCGGTCTTCATCTGCTGCGCCGCCAGTTGCAGCCGCCATCTGGCCAGATAGTGGATCGGCGGCTGGTCGAGATAGCGACGGAAACGCTCGGTCAGCACGCTGCGCGAGACACCGACCCGATGCGCCAGTTCCTCGACGCTCCAGTCCTTCATCGATTCGGCGTGCAGCCATCTGAGCGCCGCTCCCGCCACCGGATCCTTGAGGGCTGCGAACCAGCCGGCGTCTTCCACGGACAGGTCGTGCATATGCTTGCGCATGATTTCCACGAACATCAGTTCGGTCAGGCGTGGCAGCATGCTGCGCGAACCGGGGCTCGGCCGGCTCGCCTCCGCCGCCGTGTGACGAATCACATGGCTCAGCCAGCTTTTGTCCTCGTCGCCTTTGGAGTTCACATGCAGAACACGCGGCAAATCGCGCAGCAAGGGATGAAACAGCAGTTCGTCACATTGCAGAAAGCCGCAGATGAGCGACGTGTTGGCGCCCGGGCCGCCATGTTCCACCACCAAAATATCCGCCCACGGCGGCGGCGGCAGCAGACGGGCGACCTCGACGGCGGCGACGGTTTCGCGCCCGTGCAGCCCATGGCCGTCGCCATAGGGCAGCAGCACGGCGTCGCCTTCCGCCAGCCAGACCGGCGGCTCGTCCTCCGCGCGAAGCCAACAGCCGCCGGCGGCGACGATGTGAAACGGCATGATGTGTTCGGCGCGAATGGGCAGGAGCTTGGAGAGATCGCAGCCCTCAGGGGCCAGGATCGACCACGGCTCGCGGAACTCGGCGCGGAACAGCACCATGCCGGAAAGATGCATCCCGCTCAGCACGTCGGAAAGCAGGTCGCGCCCGTCGGGCGGCGTTTCAGGCAAAACTGCCGGCGTCTCGGCCATGGCGTCGCCTCGCAACCGAAACTAGATTTATTCCAATTCGATGGGACGATCGACGAGAGGACGCGACAAGTCAAGGCGCGCTTCTTTTCGCGCCGGCCGGCGTGTTCGCCGTCCGCGCGCATCGACGTCACGGCGCAGACCACAGCTCGAATGGAGAGCCGCCATGTACACAGCCAGCGAAGAGACCCAGGAAAATCAGGCGCAGACGTCGCCCGCCGCGTCCGCCCTGCAGGAACTGAAAGCCCGCCAGCGGGTCGCTTGGTCCTCCGGCGATTACGGCCTGATCGGCGCGACCATTCAGATCGTCGGCGAACAATTATGCGAGACCGTCGACTTGCGCGCAGGCCAGCTCGTACTCGACGTCGCGGCCGGCAACGGCAACGCCAGCCTGGCCGCGGCGCGGCGCTGGTGCGAGGTGACCTCGACCGATTATGTGCCGCAATTGCTCGAGCGCGGGCGGATGCGCGCCGAAGCCGAGAGCTTCTCCATCGACTTCCGGGAGGCGGACGCCGAGGCATTGCCCTTCGCCGACAATTCCTTCGACGTCGTTCTTTCGACCTTCGGCGTCATGTTCACGCCGAATCAGGAGCAGGCGGCGGCCGAGCTTGCGCGCGTCTGCCGGAAGGGCGGCAAGATCGGGCTCGCCAATTGGACGCCGGAGGGCTTCATCGGCCAGATGTTGAAGACTTTGGGCAAATATCTGCCGCCGCCGGCCGGCGCGAAGTCGCCCGCCTTGTGGGGAACGAGGGAGCGGCTGGACCAATTGTTCGGCGCAAGCGCCGCCTCGATCGACATGACGCCGCGCGCCTATGTCTTCCGTTACCGTTCGCCCGAGCATTTCGTCGATTTCTTCGCGAACTGGTATGGGCCGATGCTGAAGGCTTTCGCCGCGCTCGGCGCGGACGGTCAAGCGGCGCTGCGCGACGATCTGATCGCATTGGTGGGAAGGTTCAACAGAACTTCCGACGACGCCATGGTCGTTCCGGGCGAATATATCGAGGCCGTTATCGTCAAAAGATCGGGCGAAACGCAATGACATGAGGCTGGAATGTCAAAAGCGGGAGGAAGAAACGGGCCAGCAATTGACAGATGTCGTCATCCGCCTGACCGAAGCTTTGGACGAGACCGGCGTGCATGGCCTTGAACAGGAGCTGTGCGCCCGAACCGGCGTGGTGTCGGCCACGCATCGGCCTGGGCGCAATCACTTGATGGTGGTCGTCTTTGACCGCGACGCGATCCGCCCGGCCAGCCTCCTGATACCATCGGCCCTTGAAAAAGGCCGATGGACTCCGCGCCGAGCTGCCGGATGAACCAAAACTTGGCCGCTGACGCCAGCGGGCGCCCTTGTTTCCGACGAGTCGAAAACAAGCGCCAATGGTATAAGCTGTTTGCGTCTCCAGCACGAAAGCCGCCATGCGCCTGCGCCGCCGCACTTTCATCGGCTCCGTCCTCGCGACGCTTCTCGCCGCGCCGCGCCCGTCCAATGCACAGGAAAAGGACGGTTTCACCCTGCTGGAGGCGCGCCCCGGCGCGATCCCGCTCCTGCCCGCGCCCGCGCCGCCGACCCGCATCTGGGGTTTTTGCGGCAATGTTCCCGGCCCGCTGCTGCGGGTCCGGCGCGGCCAGCAAATCAAGGCTCGGCTTGTCAACAGGCTCGACCAGCCGACCGCGCTGCACTGGCGCGGCATGAGGATCGCCAATGAAATCGACGGCGCCGCCGGCCTGGTGCAGAAGGCCGTCGCGCCGGGCGAGACCCGAGACTTCCAGTTCACCCCTCCCGACGCCGGAACCTTTTTCTATCAGCCGCTGATCCAGCCTTTTTCCGGCGAACAGCTCGGGCGCGGGCTTTATGGCGTCGTCATCGTGGACGAAGACAAGCCGATCCTTAGCGATTCCGAACTCGTTCTGGTCCTCGACGACTGGCGGCTCGACGCCAAAGGCCAGATCGTCGACGACTTTGATCACCCGGCCGACGTGCTGCGCCAGGGGCGGCTCGGCGCGGTCGCAGGCGTCAACGCCCGCGCCCGGACGGCGCCGCTGATTTTTCCGCCCGGATCGCGGCTGCGGCTGCGGCTCGTCAACGCCGCCACGGCGCGGATCATGCAGCTTCGCCTGCCCGGCGGCGACCTGAAGGTGCTCGCGCTCGACGGCCAGTTCTGCGACCCTTTCGAGCCGCAAGGCCGCGCCCTGACGCTCGGGCCGGGCGCGCGCTGCGACCTGTTGCTCGATCTGTCGTCTGTCGAAAATGAGGATTTCAAGATCGTCCTGCTCGGCGAGGCGGAACTGCCGGACGCGACCCTGTTCGAAATATCGACCAAAGGCGCCGCCAGGAAGCCGGCGCCGCCGGCGAAGCCGCCGCTCAATCCGCTGTTGCCGATGAAAATCGATCTGGAAAAAGCGGAAAAACTCGATCTGGTCATCGCTGGCGGCGCGACCCGGACCACGCCTTTCCGTTTCAAGCCGACCGGAGAGGCCTTGAAACATGTGTGGTCGATCAACGGCAGGAGCTCGACCGGCCTCGACGGCCTACCGCTGTTTTCGGTGAAAAAGGGCTCGCCCGTCCGCCTGGGCCTGGTCAACAGCAGCCTGTTCACGCAGGTGATTCATGTCCAGGGCCATGTCGTGCGGCTGCTGCGCGAAAGCGGCGACGGCTGGGAGCCCGGCTGGCGCGACAGCGTGATCGTCCCGCCCCGCGCCGCCGCGCACATCGCCTTCATCGCCGACAATCCCGGCAAATGGCTGATCGCCTCGGCGATCATGGACCATTTCGCCAACGGATTGGCGGCGTGGTTCGAGGTGATTTAGAGCTTGCTGTGCGCGCCGTCGCAGAGCGGCTTTTTCGCACTGTGCTTGCAGCCGCAGAACCAGACTTTGCCGTCCTTTTCCGCCTTGTAGGCGACGGGCGCGAATTCGCCGCCCTTGTGCGAGCCGTCGCAGAACGGCTGATTGGCCGATTTGCCGCAGGCGCACCAATAATAGGTCTTGCCGGCCTCGACCTCGACGGGAAAAGGCGCCTTTTGGGAAATCACGGGTTCGGACATGTCTGTTTCTCCAATCTGCGGCCTTTTCCCATGCCTGCCCCGTTCAAGGCAACCCCTTCATCGCGAAGCGAGATTGGCGAGAGCGCGGGGCAGGAGTTCCGGCAGATCCTCGGCGATCAGCCCCGGCCCGAAAAGTTGGGCGGCCTCGCCATGCAGCCAGACCGCGGCCGCCGCGGCTTCGAACCCTTTCATGCCCTGCGCCAGCAGGCCGCCGATCAGGCCGGCCAGCACGTCGCCGGAGCCGGCGGTCGCCAGAGTCGGCGGCGCGTTGCGGGCGATGGCGGCGCGGCCGTCGGGGCTTGCGACGACGGTATCCGGACCTTTCAGCACGACAATGGCGCCGGTCATTCGCGCCGCCGCCCGCGCGCGATCCGGCTTGCTGCGCCGTCCGGCCGGGGGCGCGCGATCGACCGGGAGCGACGCGCCCTGCGTGTGTTCAATATGAGATTCTTCGTTGATCTTACTGAAAAGACGCGAAAACTCACCTTCATGCGGCGTAAGAACAACCTGCGCGCCGCTCCGCCCGATCCATTCCGCCAGCCTCCCCGCCTGTCCCGCGAACGAGGTCAGGGCGTCGGCGTCGAGCACGAGGCCGAACGGCCGGTCCGCGCCCTTGTCGACGCTCGCCAGGATGGTTTCCACCACGTCGCAGGTCGCGGCGCCGACCCCGAAAGCCGGGCCGAGGACCGCGGCCGAAAAGCGCTTGTCCGCCAGAAGCTCGCACCATTGCGCCGGCCCTTCCACGCAGCGCAGCATGATCGCGGTCAGATGGGCCGCATGAACGGCCAGAGCCTCGGCCGGGCTCGCGACCGTCACCAGGCCCGCGCCAATCCTCAGGCCGGCGCGCGCGGCGAGGCGCGCCGCGCCGGTGCGGATCGCCGGCCCGGAAGCGACGACCAGATGGCCGCGCTTATATTTGTGCGCGTCCTCCCCCGGCCAGGGAAAGGCGTCGCGCCACAGCGCCGGCGCGTTCAAAGAACTTTTGGGCGCGATGTCGCGCAAGACCTCGTCCCCGATGCCGATCTGGGTCAGGCGAACAAGGCCGCAGGCGCGCCGGCCCGGCAGCAGGACATGGCCGGGCTTGAGCCGGAAAAAGGTCACGGTCTCGCGGGCCTGGACGCATTGCGACCCGATCGCGCCATCGGCGCCATCGAGGCCGGAAGGCACATCCACCGCCAGAACCGGCGTGCCGGAAGCGTTGATGCGCTGGACCAGCGCCAGCGCCGCCCCGTCGAGCGGGCGCGACAGGCCGGCGCCGAAAAGGGCGTCAATGATCAGATCGCAAGCGCGCGGGTCGCGTTGTTCCGCCGGGACGACGCTTTCGCCCCATTCGGAAAAGGCCCGCGCCGCATCCCCGCGCAAGGCGCGCGGGTCGCCGAGCGCGCCGACGGCGACCTCGAATCCCTGTTCGCGCAGCAAACGCGCCGCGACATAGCCGTCGCCGCCATTATTGCCCGGCCCGCAAAAGACCGCGACGCGGCGGCCCTCGCTCGTCCGCAGCATGTCGGAGGCCGCCGCCGCGACATTTTTCCCCGCGCGCTGCATCAGACTGTAGCCCGGAACGCCGCCTTGAATTGTCAGGGCGTCCGCGCGACCCATTTCGACGGGGGTCAGGAGTTCGATTCTGTCGAGGTCAGTGGCCCGCATGGGGTGATCTTGGACCTTGACCGGCGATAGTTCAATTGTTGCATTGCAGGAATTATTCTACAGCCGGGCCAGCAAAACGGAGCCCCCTGATGAGCAAGAGCCCCCGCAAGTTCTTCGAGCCTTTGGCGATCGGCGCGCCCGCGCCCTACCGCGAATTGCCGGTGCGCGTCGAGCGCATGATCCATTTCGTGCCGCCGCATCTCGAAAAGGTGCGCGCCAAAATGCCGGAAATCATTCCGACCGCCGACGTCATCCTCGGCAATCTCGAAGACGCCATTCCCGCCGACGCCAAGGAGGCCGCGCGCAAGGGTTTCATCGAAATGGGCCGCGCCAATGATTTCGGATCGACCGGCCTGTGGACGCGCGTGAATTGCCTCAATTCGCCCTGGATGCTCGACGACGTGACCGAGATCGTCGCCGCCATCGGCGCCAAGCTCGACGTGATCATGCTGCCCAAGGTCGAAGGCCCCTGGGACATATATTATCTCGATCAATTGCTCGCCCAGCTCGAAGCGAAGCATGACGTCAAAAAGCCGATCCTGATCCACGCCATTCTGGAAACCGCCGAGGGCGTGAAGAATGTCGAGGAGATCGCTCTGGCCTCGCCGCGCATGCATGGCATGAGCCTCGGCCCGGCCGACCTCGCCGCCTCGCGCGCGATGAAGACCACCCGCGTCGGCGGCGGCCATCCCGAATACAAGGTGCTGGCCGATCCGGGCGCCGATCCGGCGGCGCCGCGCGCCGTCTATCAGCAGGATCTCTGGCATTACACCGTCGCCAAAATGGTGGACGCCTGCGCTTCCGCCGGCATCAAGAGCTTTTACGGCCCGTTCGGCGACATCGCCGACCTCGCCGCCTGCGAGGTCCAGTTTCGCAACGCCTTCCTGATGGGCTGCGCCGGCGCCTGGTCGCTGCACCCGAACCAGATCGCTCTGGCCAAAAAGGTCTTTTCGCCCGATCCGAAGGAAGTGGCTTTCGCCAAAAAAATTCTTGAGGCCATGCCGGACGGCTCCGGCGTCGCCATGATCGACGGCAAGATGCAGGACGACGCCACCTGGAAACAGGCCAAGGTGATCGTCGACCTCGCCCGCCAGGTGGCGGCGAAAGACCCGGAATATGCCGCGCTTTACGGTTTCTGAGCCAGGTCGGCCGAATCCAGGTTATCGTCGACGTCCCAAGGGCGTCATGGCCGTCCCCGGGCTTGACGGCGTTGTTGACCCTAGTTCGTGGACCTGGGCGGCGACCGGCCCGGATTGACTCGCATCCGGGCTTATGAAATTTTTGTCCTGTCAGCATGACGGGAACGTGAAATGAAACCGCGCGCGGCGAAGTTCGGCGTTGGCGATGTCGTCAAGCACCGCAAATATCCGTTTCGCGGAGTGATCTTCGACATCGATCCGGTATTCGCCAACACCGAGGAATGGTGGCTGTCGATCCCCGAGGAAGTGCGGCCGTCCAAGGACCAGCCTTTTTACCACCTCTACGCCGAAAATTCGGACACCGAATATACCGCCTATGTGTCCGAACAGAATCTCGAACCCGACGATTCGGGCGCGCCCTTCCGCAATCCGCAGATCGACGAAACTTTTACGCGCTCGGCGTCCGGCCGCTACATCCACCGGCGTAGCGTGCTGAACTGAGCTGCACCCCTCATCCCGCCCGTTCGCAAGCGCGCAAAAAAAAACGCGCGGCTTGGCAGCCGCGCGCTCGCTTTCCCGGCTTTGAGCCGACGATTACTGCCCAGCCGGAGCCGCCGGAGCCGTCGGGGCCGCCGGCGCGGCGCCGCCCTGCGGCTGGAGCTTCTGGCGCTCTTGCAACGCGCGCTTTTGCAGTTCTTCCTGCAGCCTCTTCTGCTGTTCGGCGAGAACCTTGGGGTCGATCGCCGGGCCGTCGAAGGCCTTGCCGAAACCTTCGAGCGGCACGTTGAAGATGACTTCGGCATTGGCCTGGTTCTTGACCACGACCGTCATGGTCTGGCCCTTCTTGGCGGCGTCGACGACGTTCGACTTCACCTTGGCTTCGGCGAAACAGCCGTTGGGGAAGCAGATTTCGAACGAGCCTTCCGTCACCGGACCCTTGTCGATCGCGAAGCGGAAGCCCGGGCGCAGCATGAGGCCGACCGGCATCAGCAAACGGACGATGCGGGTGTCGTCGCCCTTGACGTCATAGACGGCGAGCGCGAGCACCGGCGCCTGATCCTTCTGGGCGCTGAAATCGCGGGTCGTGTAGCAGATGTCCTTGTTGGCCGCGTTGTCATGACCGCAGACCTTGGTCCAGGTCGCCTGGGTGGGGACGAGATCCACCTTGAGCGGCCCCTGCGGCATGCCCGCCGGAGCCGGGGCGCCGGGCTGCTGGGCGAAGGCCGGCGCGGAGCCAAGAAGGAGCGCGCCCGCGACCAGCGCGGCGCCAAAGCGGGACGAAGACATCGACATGCGAAATCCTTTCAGCGGACCAGCCAACGGCGCGACCCGCGACGATCGAGAAAACCCTTTGCGTCCCTTCGGGCGAAGGAACGCGTGCTTCGCCGCCAATCGCAGCGAAGCTGAACGGGGCCTACATATCCTCTTTGCCCGCGACTTTCCAGCCGAGAAATCCCGCGGGAGGACGAATTTATCGAGCGGTGGGCGCGCCGTTGGCGATTTTGTTCTAGCATGAGGTCATGCGCCTGCCGCCTGCCCTGCGTCTGCTCCTCGCCGTTTCACTCGCCGCCTTCGGGTCCGGCGCCTCGCGCGCGGAGCAGGGGCGGATCGCTCCCGCCATCGCCATGCAGGGCGATCCGGCCCTGCCCGGCAATTTCACCTGCCTGCCCTATGCCGACCCCCATGCCCGCAAGGGCGGAACATTGCGCCTGGGCGAATTCGGGACTTTCGCAAACCTCAATCCTTACGGCGTCAACGCCGGCGATTCGGCGGCGGGGCTCGCCGGCCCGGTCTATGAAAGCCTGATGGCGCGCTCCTTCGACGAGCCTTTCACGCTCTATGGCCTCATCGCCCAGACAATCGAAACCGACGACGCCCGCGACTATGTCGCCTTCCGCCTCAACCCCAAGGCCCATTTCTCCGACGGCGCGCCGATCACCGCGCGGGACGTGATCTTTTCCTTCAACCTGCTCAAGGCCCGGGGCCGCCCGCAGCAACGCGCCGCCTATGGGCTCGTGCGTTCGATCCAGGCTTTGGACGACCATACCGTCCGATACGACCTTGCCGGCGCGAACGACCGCGAACTGCCGCTGATCCTGGCGCTGATGCCGGTGCTGCCGGCCCATGTCATGACCGAGAAGAAGTTCACCGACGACGGTCTGGCGATTCCGCTCGGCTCCGGGCCATACAAGGTCGCCGAGGTCAGGCCGGGCGAAAAGCTCGTGCTGCGCCGCGATCCGGATTATTGGGGCCGCGATCTGGCCGTCAATTGCGGCCTTTATAATTTCGACGAGGTGATTTTCGACTATGGCCGCGACGACAACAGCCTGTTCGAGGCGTTCAAGGCCGGGCTGATCGACTATCGCCAGGAGAGCGACCCGCACCGCTGGGTGAACGGCTATGATTTTCCTGCCCGCCGCGACGGCAGGGTCGTCGTCGAATCCCTGCCGCTCGGCGGCCCCAAGGGCCTGCGCGGCTTCGCTTTCAACACCCGCCGCGCGCTCTTTCGCGACCCGCGCTTGCGCGAGGCCCTGGCGATGATGTTCGATTTCGAATGGCTCAACGCCAATCTTTTTTCCAACCTTTATGCCCGCGACAAGAGCTTTTTCGACGAATCCGGATTGTCCGCTTACGCGCGTCCGGCGAGTGCGGCGGAGCGCAAGCTGCTCGCGCCTTTCCCCGGCGCCGTGCGCGACGACATCATGAACGGAACCTGGGCGCCGCCGCGTTCCGACGGAACCGGCCGCGACCGCGAACTGGCGCGACAAGCCCTTTCCCTGGCGCGTCAGGCCGGCTGGACGCTTGAAAACGGCCGACTCGCGCGCCAGGGCCGGCCGCTCGAATTCGAAATCCTGGTCGAGGACCGCGAGCAGGAGCGTCTCGCGCTTTATTATTCGGGCCTTTTGCGCCGGATCGGGGTCGAGGCGCGGGTGCGGCTGGTCGACGAAGCCCAGTTCCAGGGCCGGCGCCAGAGATTCGATTTCGACATGATGATCGGCCTGTGGCAGGCCTCGGCTTCGCCCGGCAACGAGCAGCGCATGCGCTGGGGCGGCGACAGCGCCGATCAGGAAGCGTCCTATAATCTCGCGGGCGCCCGGAACCCGGCCATCGACGCGATGATCGCGGCGTTGCAGGCGGCGCGCGGAAGGGCGGAATTCGTCACCGCCGCCCGGGCGCTCGATCGCGTGCTGCTGTCAGGCTTTTACGTGGTTCCGCTCTACCATTCCCCGGCGCAGTGGATCGCGCATTGGCGGCGGATCGCGCATCCAGAGGCTTTGCCCCGTTATGCACAACCCTTATTTGGCGAGGCGCTGGAGACATGGAGCGCGACTCGGAGCCTCGCTCCGGGCGCGGCGCCTGCCCCGCATTGAGCGCGGCGATGAAGGAGCGCGGCATCTCGCCCCCCGCCAGCCAGTCGAGGCGCGGGTCGCGCTCTGGCGCGGTTTCGCTGTTCTCCCGCGCCGCCAGAACGAGATGGCCCGCCGCTTTCAGCAGCAGAAAGGCCGCCGCGAAGGTCCAGGCGGCGAAAAACGCGGCGACCCCGAGCGCAAAAGACTGAAACAATTCGGCAAAGAGAGACTCTTCGGCCTCGGGCGCCGCCTCGTCGGGCAACGGCTCCTCCCAAGGCGAAAGCGCGCCGCCGCTCAACCCTAAAGCGAAGACGCACAGGGCCGCCGAAATCTCGACCGATCTCGTGCCGATCGCCCAGGCCCTGGGCGCGAAACGCGCGAGGAGCAGCGCCACGGCGAAACCGGCGGCCGCCGCCAAAAAGTCCGGCGCGTGCGCGCGGGCCCTGCCCGAAAGCGGGCGGGCGAAGCTCATCAGAGCCCCGAACAGCAATGCGATGAGGAAGTGCGGCGCCATGCGGAAACTCCGCGGTTAAACCGACAACTCAACTCACGCTGAACCAAAAACCATAATGATTCGTTAAGCTCAGATTAACCCTTATGCAGGTTAACGCAAAAAGGAATGAGCGGCGGCGTGCTTGCCATTTACTCGGCGGCGCTCGATCATGAGGATCGGAAGGACGACATCATGAGCGCGAAAAATCTGAACCTCGTCACTTTGCTGGGGAGCCTGCGCAAGGCGTCGGTCAATGCCGGCGTCGCCCGCGCCTTGCCCGGTCTGGCCCCCGAGGGCGCCACGATTTCGCCCCTCGGTTCGGTCGGCGATTTCCCGCTTTATAACGCCGACCTTCAGGCTGAGGGTTTTCCCGCCGCCGTGGAAACGATGGGCGCGGCGATCGCGGCGGCCGACGGCGTGATCGTCGTCTCGCCGGAATATAATTATTCGGTCCCCGGCGTGCTGAAAAACGCCATCGACTGGATCTCCCGCCTGCCGTCCGCGCCCTTCAAGCACAAGCCGGCGCTGATCCAGAGCGCCTCGCCCGGCGCGCTCGGCGGCGCGCGGATGCAATATCACCTGCGCCAGACTTTCGTCTTCCTCGACGCGCGGGTGATGAATGTCCCCGAGGTGATGATCGGCGGCTCCGGCGGCAAATTCGACGCCGCGACCGGCGACTTGACCGACGAGGGCACGAAGGATTTTCTGCGCAAGCAGCTGGCGGCTTTCGCCGATTTCGTGCGGGCTCACAGCTGACGCGCCTGACCAAACGCGCGTTCCGCCATGGCGCGAATGAATTCGGCCGCTTTTGCGGGTTGGGTGAACGGCAGCATATGGCCGCCATGCTCCAGCAAGACGAGTTCCGTCGCCGGCAGCTCCCGCTTCAGCGCCTCGCCCTGGGCGCGATAATCCAATATGGCGTCGTCCCGCGCGAAGAGGACGCCGACCGGCATGGCAAGCGTCGGATAGGCTTTCACCATTTCAGGAATATCGGCGTTCGCCGCCATCACATCGGCGGACGCCCCGCAAAAATTCGCCGGCAGCAGGTTCAGGTAGCCCCCACCCCTGGTCTGGAAATCGTCGGGAACCGCCTCGGGCGCGAAAACCATCGCCAAACCCTTGGCGTTCAGCAGGGTCATCGGCGTGGCGAGCGTCCAGGCGATGATTTTTCGCTTCAAGGGGGAGGTGATGACCAGCCCGCGAAAGGGCTTCGGCGCTTTGCTGGCGCCATTGGTGAAGGGCGCGATCAAGGCGAGGCCGCCGATCTTGCCGGGAGCTTCCTCGGCCATCGCCAGCGCGACGCCGCCCCCCAGCGAATGCCCAACCACCAGCGGACGGTCCAGCTTGAGCGCGTCCATAAACTTGATCAGCGTCCTGGCCTGCGCGCGCAGGTCTGCCCGCGCGCCCTTGGCGCGGGTCGAATAGCCCGCGCCCGGACGATCGACGGCGATGACGCGAAATTGCTGGTTCAACAATCCCATCAACGCATAGGAAAAATGATGGGTGTTGCTCGCCAGGCCGGGAATCATGACAATGACCGGACCGGCGCCTTGGTCGAGGTAATGCAGCCTCTGACCATCGATCTCGACGAATCGACCGTTTGGCGGAACTTCCCGCTCGGCCCACCAGGCCATGAAGCCGGTAAAGCCGACCAGACCGGCGACGACGAGAACGACGCCGACAAGAAGCACCTTCACGATTTTCATGCGGTCTCCGCGTAACGCTGCGATTTGGCGAAAATCGGGACAGCCCGCCTTGCCCGGGCTTATCCGTGTCGATTCCGACGAAGGCGCCCGGCAATTACGAGATAATGGCGCCCATCGATTCCTGGATGATGCCGCCCCCCGTAACGGGATGATGGCGCCCGGGTCGTGGGGCTTGCTGGCTGACAATTTCTTGGCGCCTGAGACGGCGCCTGGTCAAGAGGCGATCGTGCTTTTGGCGCGAGCGCGCCGCATGCTTTCTCCGGTCAGTTCGATGCGGTGGGCGTTGTGGACCAGACGATCAAGGATGGCGTCGGCGTAGGTCGGGTCGCCGATGATTTCGTGCCAGCGATCGACGGGAAGCTGCGAAGTGACGAGGGTGGATTTGCGGCCATAGCGCTCTTCGAGGATTTCCAGAAGATCGTGGCGCGCCGCGGCGTCGAGGGGTTCAAGACCCCAGTCGTCCAGCACCAGGAGATCGGCGCGCCCGAGCGAGCGCAGCAAGCGGGCATGGCGACCGTCGCCGCGCGCCAGGGCGAGTTCCTCGAACAGCCGAGGGACCCGCTGATAAATGACGGACCGATTATCCCGGCAAGCCTTGTGGCCAAGCGCCGAGGCGAGCCAACTTTTGCCGACCCCGGTCGGGCCGATCAGAGCCAAATTGTCGTGGGCGTCGATCCAGTCGCCATTGACGAGTTTTTGCATCATGGCGCGGTCGAGGCCCCGTGGGCTGCGATAATCGATGTCTTCAACGCAGGCCTGTTGGCGCAATTTCGCGACGCGAAGCCGTGCGGCCAGTCGCTTGTCCTGGCGCAGGGACGCCTCGCGATCGAGCAGAAGACCCAGCCATTCCGGATGACTGAGCCCGCCGGCCTCACTGGAGGCCGCGACTTCGACGAAGGCCTTGGCCATGCCGTGCAGGCCGAGGGTGTGGAGTTGGTCGAGGGTTGGATGTTTGAGCAAAAGCTTCTCTCCTAATTGTAATAGCGCGGGCCGCGGATGTTGGCGTGCAGGATCGTCGGCGCCTCCGCGGCGCGCTTTTCGGCGGGCCGACGATCAAGCTTCTTGTCGAGGATGGATTTCACGGAGGAATAGGTGCGCGCGCCGATGGCGATGGCGCGCTCGGCCGCCGCCTCGACGCGCTCGTCGCCATAGGAGTTGGCCAGGCGAACGATGCCCAGGCAGGCGCGGAAGCCCTGTTCGGGATGGGGGCGACGCTCGATGATCTGCTCGCACAAGGCCGCCGTCGCCGGCCCGATCCGCTTGGCGTCGGCGCGGATTTTGTCGATCGTCCAGTTCTTGTAGCGGCGATGGCTGGACGGCATGTGGTCGGCCACGGTGGTGTGGCCGTGATTGCCGCTCATGCGAAGATGCGCGGCGATTCGCTCGCCCCGGAGGAATATCTCCACCGTCCTGACGGTGAGCCGGGCTTCGACCTCGGCGCGGGCGAAGCGGTGGGGAACCGAGTAATAATGGCTGGCGACTTCGACATGGTAGTCGACGCCGACGCGGCAGGTTTTCCATTGCGTGAACTCGTATGGTTCGACCGGCAAGGACTTGAGCGCCGGTCGATCGACGTCCTCCAGCAATTGCCGGCGGGTGACGCCAAGGCGACGGATCGCCCGCTCGTCATTGAGCTTTTGCAGCATTTCGACGATGGCGGCGTTCAGTTCGGCCAGGCTGTAAAATGTGCGTCGGCGCAGCCGTCCGAGCAGCCAGCGTTCAACGATCAGCACCGCCCGCTCGACTTTGGCCTTGTCGCGCGGCTTGCAGGGCCGCGTCGGCAGAATGGCGGTTGAGTAATGGGTCGCCATCTCGGCATAGGTTCGGTTGACGTCGGGATCGTAGAAGCAGGCCTTGATGACCGCCGTCTTCGTGTTGTCCGGAACGAGAAGCTCAGGAACGCCGCCAATCGCCGAGAAGGCGCGGACATGGGCGTCGATCCAATCGGGCAGCGCCTGCGTCCAGCTGGCGCAGGCGAACGTGAAGCTCGACGCGCCGAGAACGGCGACAAAGACCTGAGCCTCGCGAACTTCTTCGGTCAGACGATCGATCACGACGGGCACGGTGTCGCCGGCGTAATCGACAAACAGCCGCTCGCCGGCGGCATAGGTCTGCCGCATTGTCACCGACAGCGTCTTCGCAAAGCCCCGGTAGAGGTCGCAAAACCGCGAGTAGCTGTAGCCGCCCGGATTGGCGGCGATATATTCGTCCCAAAGGATCGTCAGGGTGACGTGCTTGCGTTTCAACTCGCGATGGACGGTCACCCAATCCGGCTCGGCGACACGCCGATGCCCCCGCCTGCTGCGGCGATTGGCGTAAAGAGCGCCTTCCAATGCGGCGTCGCTCATGCCTTCCGCCTGCGTCCATGAAAGCCCCGCGCTTTCAGCTCTTTGCAGCATCTCGCGCACCGTCGAACGCGCCATGCCGAGCCGCCGGGCGATTTCGTGCGCCGAGAAAGAAGAAAATTTCAGTCGAATGATTTCGCGCGCCTGGCGCATGGAAATTCGCTCCGCTGGCATCGATTGCTCCCTTGGATTGCCAAAAGAGCGACTTCAACATGCCAGCGGCGGCCCCCGTCCTTCACGAAATCACCCGGGCGGGATCATCTCGGAATTGGGGGCGCCATCATCTCGGAATTGGGGGGCGGGATCATTCCGTTACGGGGGGCGCCTTCATCCAGGAATTGGGGGGCGCCTTCGTCAGGAAATTGACACAGTTGTCGGCTATTTTGTTGAATGCGCAGCGGACGCAAAGCGGGATGAGCTAATATCCTCAGATAATATCCGAAATTGGCGGCATCGACCAAGGACTGGTTCCCTTGTGTACAGGTGTTTCGCACAGCACAAAAAATTTCTTCTCGTCAAACTGTAGCGAACGCTTAGTTAAGGACGCTCTGCCGCTAAAATAAATCATCTATTGGCTCGAACAATCGTACCTCGCATATGCCGCAAAGAAATATCGGATATAAGACCAACCCAGCCACGCAATCTTGTACGGACCAGTCCAGGTGGTCCGTTGTCCGCCGAACAGGGTCATTGCCGGAGGCAATGTCGGCGGTACCGTATCCATCCGGCGTAGCACGCAGGCGGCCGGAATTTAGCGCGATCGCTTTGCCAGGATGGTCGGATCGTCTTTATGAGATTTTGATGAGATCGATCAGGTTGATCGATTTCGACATCCATGAAGCATTTTGCGCCGTCGTCGAGGATCGCATCTCTTAATCCCATTCGTCCTCGATCAGCTGTCGCCGAAACAGCGCCCGAGAGGCACATCATCGTATTTGAGTATTTTCTAAACTTATAAAAGAATGAGCAAAAGCGTCTCTAACAAAAAACACTCTATCGAACATTTCTTTGTAGGCTTTTGTATCTATGGATACCGAGACTTTCATTTATAGCAACTTCAGCGCGCTATAATACGTCTTGTGGGCCTCAAACGTATAAAATGGATCCTGGGGTCGTCTTTGAAGCGATAAAGCCGCGCCGCCGCCAAAACTCTGCGGCTTCGACGTCGATGGCGTTGACCATGAGCGCTCGGCCGGCAACAAGAACTCGCCGCCGTCACGCACCTTTGCAAGGCGTGCTTGAGCAGGCCAGTTCCGATGCCGCGTCCGGCCCAGCCGAGATCGGTCGCGAGTTGGCCGAGCAGCAGACACGGAACGGGATCAGGCGGCTGGCCTGTCCGAATGGATCGGGAAAGGATGTTCGGCGCCACCGCCGTCGGCGCGAGGCCGTAATAGCCGACGACACGGCCTTGCTCGTGAACGACGAGAACGGCCGTAAAACCCTTTTCCTGGTTGGAGAGCGCCCGGGTCTTGAGCCAGTGGTCGAGGGTAGGCTTGCCGCAACTGAACCCGGAAACGTCATGGGCCGCGGTCAGCGGTTCGGGAGCCGAAAGAGCCACGATTTAACGCTTCGCTCGATAGCCGGACTCCCAAGGCGCGGGGCGTTTCGTGAGTTCCACCATTTCAGGGACGGGAGCCGCCGGCGCTGCGAGAGCCGCCATGAATGACCAAAACCTGACCTCGGGAACATAAAAAGGCGGGTCACTTCTCAGTGAAAATCCCGGGTCAGTTCGAAACGGAAATCAACAGACGACGACTTTCGGGCCCGGCCGCACCGTGAACGGGAGCCCGTCGCCGACGATCGCGTCGATCCTTTCGTCGCGAAAGCCGCGAATTCTCTTGGCGACCGACTCGGACAACCCGAAGGCCTGCCTCAGTTCATCGACGTTCATGGGATGTTTGCCTGCCGCGTTTCGCATGTAGAAGTGAGCGTGGCCCTTCGCAGTCACGCGGTGGGGAGCCGCCCAGCTTCTCGGAACGCGGACGATCAGTATTCCGCGTGTTCCCTCCATTGGAAGCCAGCGGAAATCCACGGCGGCCAACCGGGGCTCCAGTCCAGTACGAATGAGATCGCCAAGGCGGAGCTTCTCGCGGTCGGCGTCGTCCAACTCGACCCCGACTATGGTCTCCGGCAAACCCTGCCGGTCCTGAACGCCAAAAACGATGTCGCCACCGGACGCGTTGGCAAATGCCGAGACGTCGGCGAGAAACTCCTTCTTGTCGTCGTCCTTGCCGCCTACGGCTTCCGCCTTGTAGTCCAGAAACCGGCCTTCCGGGACGCCGTTGGCCCGCAAAGCCGAGATGTCCGCAAACTCGACGTCCGCCAGTTTCTTGAGCAACATCGTCTTCTCACTCCCCGTTCCGACTGCGAGAGCCTGCCGGCGCCTACCGGATTCCGTTGACAGCTTACTAAATTACCATTTCTTGGGCCCTGTTCTGCCGGGGCGCCCATTGCGGCCTGTGAGCGCGGTATTTTGGGGAAGCTCCCGATCCAGCCCGATCGCCACTTTCATGCGCCCTTCTTCTCCGCAATCTCAACCAGATCGCGCAAGATTTTTCGCGCGCCATCCAAGCGATCCTTGGCGCGGGAAAAATCGCCGATGAAAACAATCTTCATGTCCGGGCGGACCTTGGCTTCAGAAAATAGATAATTCATTTCTCACAGAATGCTGTATTATAGATGCCGCCTGCTCATCAAGCATTGCGCTGCTTTGTCGATCTTCTTTATTTTTTGAGCTTAGGGCCTCAAGCGCACTAACCTTTCTATAATGGAGCAATCGTGCAAACTCGATCAAATCACCGAACATCATAGATGTAAGCCAACGAGTTTAATGCGCCAAATTCCGGAAAGACCGACTCATCTCGGACTCCACGCGAGAAACATACAGCGGCGCCGCCCAAAACAAAACTATCCCTTCTTCTCCGCAATCTGCACCAGATCGCGCAAGATTTTCCGCGCCCCGTCCAACCTGATCCTTGGCGCGGGAAAAATCGCCGAGGAAGACGATTTTCATGTCCGGGCGGACCTTGGCCTCGGAGCCCTGTTTGGCGATATAGCGCACCAGCCCCGCCGGATTGGCGAAGGAATTGTTGCGGAAGCCGACGATGATTCCCTTCGGCCCCGCCTCGACCTTTTCGACATGGGCGTGGCGGCACAGAGCCTTGACGCCGACGAGGCGCATCAATTGCTTCACCTCGTCGGGCATCGGGCCGAAACGGTCGATCATTTCGGCGGCGAAACTCTCGATCTCGGCTTCTTCGTCGAGGGTCGCCAGACGGCGGTAGAGTTGCAGGCGCAGGTCGAGATCCTCGACGTAATGTTCGGGGATGGTGACCGGCGTGCCCAGCGTGATCAGCGGCGACCACGTCTCTTCCACCGTCTCGCCGCCGCCGCTTTTAAGCGCGGCGACCGTCTCGTTCAGCATCTGCTGGTAAAGCTCGTAGCCGACTTCCTTGATATGGCCGGATTGTTCGTCGCCCAAAAGATTGCCGGCGCCGCGCAGGTCGAGGTCGTGGCTGGCGAGCTGGAAACCCGCGCCGAGCGTGTCGAGCGTTTGCAGCACTTCCAGCCGTTTCTGGGCCTGCGGCGTGATGGTCTTGTTGACCGGCGTGGTGAAAAAGGCATAGGCGCGGGTTTTCGAGCGCCCCACCCGCCCGCGCAACTGGTAGAGCTGCGCCAAACCGAACATGTCGGCGCGATAGACAATCAGCGTATTGGCGGTCGGAATGTCGAGGCCGGATTCGACAATATTGGTCGAGACCAGCACGTCATATTTGCCGTCGTAAAAGGCCCCGACGCGCTCCTCCAGTTCGCTCGCCGCCATCTGGCCATGGGCGATGGTGAATTTGGTCTCGGGCGCGTTCTGGCGCAGCCAGGCCGCCGCCTCGTCGAGGTCTTCGAGACGCGGGCAGACGAAAAAGCTCTGGCCGCCCCTGAACCGCTCGCGCAGCAGCGCCTCGCGCAGGATGAGATCGTCGAAGGGCGTGACGAAAGTGCGCACGGCGAGGCGATCGACCGGCGGGGTGGCGATGATCGAGAGTTCGCGCACGCCGGTGAGCGCCAGTTGCAGGGTGCGCGGGATCGGCGTCGCGGACAGGGTCAGCACATGGACCTCGGCGCGAAGCTCTTTGAGTTTTTCCTTATGCCCGACGCCGAAATGCTGCTCCTCGTCGACGATGACGAGGCCGAGATTCTTGAAGCTGACGTTCTTGCCCAGCACCGCATGGGTGCCGATGACAATGTCCACCGAGCCGTCCGCCAACCCGGCGCGGGCGGCGCGCATGTCGGGAGCGCTGGTCATGCGCGACATTTGCGCCAGACGCACCGGCAGGCCGACGAATCGCGCCGAGAAATTCTTGAAATGCTGGCGCGCGAGCAAGGTTGTCGGCACGACCACCGCGACCTGGACGCCATTGATCGCGGCGTCGAAAGCCGCGCGCAAGGCCACTTCGGTCTTGCCGAAACCGACGTCGCCGCAGATCAGCCGGTCCATCGGCCGGCCCGAGGCCATGTCCGAAAGCGTCGCCTCGATGGCGCCGATCTGGTCCTCGGTCTCGTCATAGGGGAATTTGGCGCAGAATTCCTCGTAAAGCCCCTCGGGCGGCGTCAGCTTCGGCGCCGCATGCAACATGCGGGCGGCGGCGATTTTGATCAGCCCCTGCGCCATCTGGCGGATGCGCAGCTTCAGCCGGGCCTTGCGCTCGCGCCAGGCGGTATGGCCAAGCCGGTCGAGCGGCGCGTCGGCGTCTTCCGAGCCATAGCGCGACAGAAGCTCGATATTCTCGACCGGCAGGAAAAGCTTGTCGCCGCCGGAATAATGCAGCTCCAGGCAATCGTGCGGCGCGCCCGCCGCCTCGATCTGTTTGAGGCCGATGAAACGGCCGATGCCATGATCGACATGGACGACGAGATCGCCCGCCGAGAGCGCCGAAACCTCGGCCAGAAAGTTTTCAGGCCTGCGCCGGCGCCGGCGCTGGGGCGCGAGACGGTCGCCGAGAATGTCCTGCTCGCCGATGACGGCGAGATCGCCGGCGACGAAGCCGGCCTCCAGCCCGATCACGGCCAAAGCGACGCGGGCGTCGCGCAGGGCCATGGCCTGGCTCAGCGAGGAGACATATTCGTGCTTTTTCAGCCCGTGTTCGGCCAGCACCGAGGCGAGGCGCTCGCGCGAGCCGTCGGTCCAGCCGGCGACGACGATCCTCTTGCCCTCGCCCTGCAAGGCGCGGATATGGTCCACCGCCGCCTGAAAGACATTGGCGTTTTCGTCATTGCGCTCGGGCGCGAAATTGCGGCCCGCGACGCCGCCGCAATCGATCACCTTGTCGCCGCCCTCGGGCGCGGCGAACGGCGTAAATCGCGCCGTCGCGGCCTTCGCCAGCGCCTGCGCGAATTCGTCGGGCGACATATAGAGTTCGTCCGGCGGCAGCGGCTTGTAATTGCTGTTGGCCGGGTCGCTCGCATAAAGGCTGCGGCGGGACTCGTAATAATCCTGGATTTGCGCGAAACGCTCATGCGCGGCGGCCTGGCCTTGCGCGTCGAGCAGCAGCGGCGCCTCGTCGATATAATCGAACAGCGTGTCGAGGCTCGGATAGAGCAGCGGCAGCCAATGTTCGAGGCCCGGCGGCCGGCGGCCTTCGCTCACCGCATCATAGAGTCTGTCGCCGCGCGTCTGGGCGCCGAAATGCGCGATATAGCCCTGGCGGAAGCGCTTGATCGTCTCGGTGAGGATCGGCGCCTCATTGACCGGCACGAGATCGAGCGCGCGCAATTGCGCGGTGGTGCGCTGGCTTTCCGGGTCGAAGGCGCGGATCGTCTCCAGCACGTCGCCGAAAAAGTCGAGCCGCACCGGGCCGGGCAGGCTCGGCGGATAAAGATCGACGATGCCGCCGCGCAAGGCATATTCGCCGCTTTCCCTGACCGTCGATGCGCGCGCAAAACCGTTGGCGTCGAGCCAGGCGGCAAGCTCATGCGGATCGACCGCGGCGCCGGGCGTGGCTGAAAAGTTTTTTGCCGCCATATCCTTGCGCGGCGGCAGGCGCTGCGACAGCGCGGCGACGGTGGTGAGCAGGATGCGCGGCTTTTCCAGCGAGGAGCGCGTGCGGGCGAGACGCGCCAGAGCGGTCATGCGCTGGGCGCCGATCGCCGCATTGGGCGAGACGCGATCGTAAGGCTGGCAGTCCCAGGCCGGGAATTCGAGAATTTCAGCCTCGGGCGCGGCGAAGGCCAGAGCCTCGCGGAAGGCGCGCAGGCGCTGGCTGTCGCGCGCGACATGAAGCAGCGCGCAGGAGCGCCCCTCGCCCGATTTCGCCACGGCGCGGGCGAGATCGGCGGCGACAAAGGCGTCAAAGCCCTCCGGCGCGCGCGCCAGGGTCAGCGAGCGGCCTTTTTCGAGTTCGGAAGCGGCGCGGAGAAGATCGTGCATGTTTCGAAACGTGGATGGCCGGTTGCGCCCGCTCTCTCCGGTTGAGCGGCGAGAGCGCGTGACGCCCCCGCCCCGTCACCCGTGGATCGGGCCGTTGTGGGTGTGGAAGGCTTTGATCTGGTAAAAGATCGGACGGTCATAGGCCGGATCGACCGGCTTCGAGCCGGCGAACCAGGAAAAGATGTCGGCGTCCTGCGCCTCCATGAAATGTTCGAGCTGGTCGAGTTCGTCCTCGCTCAATTCAGCGAGGCGCGCGTCGGCGAACTGGCCGAGCAGGAGATCGACCTCCCTCATGCCCCTGCGCCACGAGCGCAAAAGAATCCTGCGCCGGCGCGGGTCCAGGCCCTCGCTCGATATGCTTGTCCCGGACATGGCCGCTCCGCAAAGGCGAAAGGCCCGCGCCGATTTTCGGCGCGGGCGTCGGGGCTCTTATAGGTCGGGACGAGGCTTCTGTCAGCGTATCATTTCAGCCTGCGCGCCTCAGCGGCTGGCCACCACTTTCAGCGCGCGGATCTCGCCGCGCTGATAGGCCGCGAGGAAGGCGCGGTAATTGCGGAACGACACGCATCCGTTGGACTCGCCGCGCTGGCCAAGCATGAAGGTGTGGGCAAGCAATCCGCCGCGGCCATAGGTCGCTCCGCTGACGGGGGTCAGGCGAAGCGCCTGAACGCCATGGAACAGGCTCTCGCGCAGGGTCAGGCGGTAGGTCGCGGGCGGCGTCGAGCCGCGCATGCGCACATGGACATGGCCCGGATCGTCGAAATAGGGACCGAGGCCGGAATGGGCTTCGAGCCGTTCGCCGCCCGGCAGATAGACGGTATGGGCCGAAATGTCATAAACCGCCGTGCCGCCTTGCGCCTCGACCGGCGAGGGCGAGGACTGGAAGGCGTGGCCAAGGCCGAACAGGCTTCCGCCGCCGTCCGACGGCGCATAGGCGAGTTGCGGACCCTTCGGCTGCTGATCGTTGTTGTTGAAGACCTTGTCGAAGAAGCTGCGCGGATCGTTGCGGGCCAGGGTCGCGGCCTGGGCGCGATCGCGCGCGGTGGCGGTGGCGGCGGCGCGGGTCGGCGCGGCGGAGTCCTTCCGCGGCGCGGGCGCTTCATGCGACGCTTGTTGTTCGATTTCGCGGGTCAGCGCGGCGAGTTGGGCAGGACGCGCCGGCGGCAGCGGCGCGGCGGCATCGGCCTCGGCTCGGCCTCGGCGGCCTGTTGCGCCAGTTGGGGCTGGTCGGCTTCAGCCGTTTCGACCGGCGGCAGCGCGGGCTTCAACGGCGCATGATCGACATCCTCGGCCAAATCGGAGCGCGCGGCCGGCGCGCTGGTCTCGTCCTCGGCGAATCCCGAGCCGGAGTCGGGCGTCTCGATCTCGGCGAACAAAGGCTTGGGCTGAAGCGGCGAGAAGGACGGGCCGATCGGATCGGTCCGGGCGGACTGCATCGCCGCCGGCATGCCCTGGGTCTCGCCATTGGGATCGAACAGGCCGCCAAAGGGATTGCGCGCCTTTTCGAGGTCGGGTCTCGCCTGGCCCGAGGCCAGATCGACATGGGGAAGCGCGACCGCCGGCTTGGCCGCGCCGCGCGCGACCTCCGGCTGCGGCGCGCTGGTCTGGCTCACGAGGCCGCCCGCCAGACGCAAGGCCACGGCGGCGCTGAAGGAGAAGGCCGCCAAAGAGGGGATGGCCCGGATGAAGACCTTGCGAGGAAGGCTGGGGCGATCGTCCATGCCCAGATCGCCGTTCTCATAGATCCAATCGCTCATACGCCGAACCCCACGAACTGAACAAAATGCGCGCCGAGGCGCGGTTCGGCCGAAGCGTCAAGAACCCTCCGAATCGAGAGACGGCGAATCGACGGCGCCGAAGCGCTGGAACCGCCCGCTTGAGAGGCAAGGATGCCGAACATCCTAAAATTGAAGCAAATTATCCCTAATTTCCTCTTAACCGCCCGAAGAGAAATCTGCATGTCTCTGGCCCGTCCTTGTCTGTTTACCGCGTCGCGCCATCGGGAGGGCGACGCAGCATAACCAGCCGCCAGCATCCGAAAGCGTCCCCGCTTTCCGAAGCGACTTCGTTCCAAAACAATGACTCGACGTCGTCGCGCCTCTCCCGTTGCGCGAATACGCCCCGACGCGGCCCGCATGAGAATCAACTCACACGAGGGCGCCACCGCTTGAGCGAGTCGAAAAAAGGCGAAAAAAAAGGCGAAATTGCGGATCACGAGAATTTTATTTGACAGTGACCCAAACAGCACAGCTAAGATATTCGCGTCACAACGCCCCCGTTCGCCGCCGCCTCTCCCGCCAAGGCCTTGGGCCGCCTAGATTTTTGGCGCATCGCGCCATCGCCGCAACAAAATTGCGTCGAGCGCCGAAAGCACGCCATAAAGCGCCACGCCACACAGGCACAGCAGCGCCACGGCGGCGTACATCATCGGAATTTTGAGCCGATAGCCCGCCTCCACGATGCGAAAGGCGAGGCCTTCGCCCTGCCCCGAAGCGCCGGCCGCCAGTTCCGCGGCCACGGCGCCGATCAGCGCCAGAACCCCGCCGATGCGCAGTCCGGTGAAAATTTGCGGCAAGGCTGAAGGCAGCCGAAGCCAGAACAGGATTTTCGTCCGCGACGCGCCCTTGAGGCGGAAAAGCTCGATCAACCCCCGGTCGGTCGCCCCGAGCCCGGCGGAGGCGTTGGACAGGATCGGGAAAAAGGCGACCAGGAAGGCGCAGGCGAGCACCGCCGCCGGCGGGGACAAATAAATCAGCAGCAGCGGCGCGATCGCGATCAGCGGCGTCACCTGCAACGCGATGGCGAGCGGCAAAAAGGTCTTTTCCAGCCAGGGCGACCAGGCGAACAGCAACGCCAGCGCCACACCGCCTGCCGCCGCCAGACTCAGGGCCTCGACCGCCTCGGTCAAAGTGGTCGCCGTCGCCGCCAGCAATTGCGGGCCATGGGCGAAAAGCGTCGCGGCAATCGCGCTCGGCGCCGGCAATTGCGCCGGGGGAATCGCGAAAATCCGGACAGACGCCTCCCACAGGAGCATCAGGCCCGCGAGCGCGACGAGGGGGAGAAGGCGCGTCATGGCGCCCGCCCCATGGCCTGTTGCAGCCCTTCCGCGATGCGCCCGCAATCCTCGCTGAAAAGGCCGCTGCGGCGCAAGGCGGGCCCGCGCTCCGGCCCGCGTTCGAGCTTCAACTCCGAATCGATCCGGCCCGGCCGCGCCCGCATGATCGCCACGCGGTCGGCGAGATAGGCGCTTTCGTAAACCGAATGGGTGACGAAAACCACGGTGGCGCCGCCGCGCCGGCGCAGGTCGAGCAGCGCGTCGTTGAGCTGCCAGCGGGTGATCTCGTCGAGCGCGGCGAAAGGCTCGTCGAGCAAGAGCAATTCCGGGTCGTCCACCAGGGCGCGCGCGATCGAGGCCCGCATTTTCATGCCGCCGGACAATTCGCGCGGCAGGGCCCGCATCCAGTCGGCGAGGCCGACCCGCCGAAGAATGTCCTCGACCTTCGGCGCGGCCTCGCGCCGGCTCATGCCGGCAAGCCGCAGCGGCAAATAGACATTGGCGAAGAGATCGGCCCAGGGCATCAGATTGGGCTCCTGGAACACGAAGCCGATTTTCGGCGCCGCTCCGTCGCGCCAGTGGACGCAGCCATGATCCGGCTTTTCAAGTCCGGCGATCAGCCGCAGCAAAGTGGATTTGCCGCAGCCCGAGGGGCCAAGCACGCAAAGAATTTCGCCGGTGCGAAGATCGAGCCGCAGATTGTCCAGCGTCGGGACGGCATGCCCCGGAAAAGCCAGCCGCAGATCGCGCAATGTCGCCAGCGGCGCGCTCACTTGCGACCCGCTCCTTCCAGTCCGAAACCCTTGTTGACGAAGGAATAATCGAAGCCCTCGGTCAGATCGAGCCCCTCGGGCGCGGCGCCCGCCGCCGCCATGTCGCGATAGAAGCGCGCGATCCGGGCGCGATCCATCGCGCCGATTCCTGATTTCAGCGCGTCGCCCGATTCGACGATCCCGTGCGCCCGCATCTGCTCGATCGAAAAGGCGATCTGGGCGTCGTCCATGTCGGGATTCTCCCTTTTGATCAGAGCATTGGCGGCGCTGTTGTCGCCATGCAGATAATGGACCCAGCCGAGGATCGAGGCCTCGACGAAGCGCCGGACGAGGTCGGGATTTTTCTCCAGCAGGTCGCGGCGGGTCTCGATCGTGGTGGCGTAGGTCTCGTAGCCATGATCGGCGAGCAGGAAGACATGGGGCTGAAAACCGCCCGAACGTGCGATGGCGAAGGGCTCGGAGGTGAGATAGCCCTGTTCGATCGCGTTTTTGTCGGCGATGAAGGGCGCGGAATTGAATTCATAGGTCGCCACTTTCACGCGCGAGAAGCCCCAGGTTTTTTCCATCCACGGCCAGACGGTGGTGAGCGTCGCCAGCCCGACAAAAGCCTTGTCGGCCTTGGGCAGATCCTCGAAACGCTCAAGGCCGGCGCCCGGGTGGGACATGAAGACCAAAGGGTCTTTCTGGAAAATCGCGGCGACGGTGACGATGGGGATATTTTCGGCCAGAGCCGAAAATTCGCCGATCAGATTGTCGCCCATGTAAAAATCGGCGCGTCCGGCGGCGAGCAGCAGGCGGTTGTTCTTCTCCGGGCCGCCGGGAATGATGGTCACGTCGAGCCCGTATTTCGCGTAAGTTCCATCCGCGACCGCCTGATAGAAACCGCCATGCTCCGCCTCGGCCAGCCAGTTCGAGGCGAAAACCACTTTTTCCAACGCGAAAGCCGGGGCGGCGAACAGCAGGCCGGCGAACAGCGCCGGCAAACATTTTACCAGGCTACGGATCAAGGGGCGTCTCCGCGCAAATCGATCGTGGCAGGAGAGGCGATCGCGCCGCGCAGGTCAAGACCGCGGGGCGATCGGGATTTGCCTGGTTTCAACCTGGCTTTTGCCTTTCCGCCGATTGACGCTGCTGGCGAAATCCCCTCTTGTGCGCCCTCCTTGCTCCCGGCGCCGAACAGATCATGCATCTTCTTCTCGTCATCCTCGCCGGATTCGGCGCGGGCTTCATCAACGCCCTCGCCGGCGGCGGCTCCTTCCTCACCTTTCCGGCGCTGATCGGCGCAGGGCTGCCGGCGATCGACGCCAACGCCACCTCGACCATCGCCCTGTTCCCGGCGCAGGTGGCGACGACCTACGCCTATCGCGAAGGCCTGGCGAAATCTCTGCAGGACCCGCGCGTCAATGGCCGCATTCTCGCGATCATTTCGCTGGTCGGCGGCTTTTTCGGCGCCATCCTGCTGCTGTCGACATCGGAACAGCTTTTCGAGCGCCTGATTCCCTTCCTGCTGCTTGGCGCTACGCTGGTTTTCGCCGCCGGAATGGTGATGCCGAAACAGGCGGAAAAGCAGATCTTAGGCGCGACCGGCGTGCTGGTCGCGCAATGTTTCGTCGCCATTTACGGCGGCTATTTCGGCGGCGGCATCGGCATTTTGATGCTGGCGGCGCTGACGCTCTATGGGTTGACGGACATCGTGCTGATGAACAGCCTGAAAATGCTGCTGGCGACGCTGATGAACCTCACCGCGACCGCGGTTTTCCTGTTCTCCAGCCGAATCCACTGGCTGGAGGGCGTCATCCTCTCCGCCGGTTCGATCGCGGGCGGCTTCGCCGGGGCGCACGCCGGATCGCGCATTGCGCCGCTCTATGTGCGGCTGTTCGTGATCTTCATCGGCCTCGTGCTCAGCCTGCACTTCTATCTCAAGACCTTTTAACCCGGAGCCTCCAATGTCCGCCCTTCCCGTGACGATGCGCGAAGCCTATTTCGACGGCGCCGGAGGTCCCGAGGTCATCAAGCTGCGAGAAGCGCCGGTTCCCGCGCTAAGGCCCGGAAAGGTTCTGGTCGAGGTCGCGGCGGCCGGGATCAACCGGCCCGACTGCATCCAGCGCATGGGTCTCTATCCGCCGCCGCCCGGCGAGAGCGACGTTCCGGGGCTGGAGATCGCGGGCAAAATCGTCGCGCTCGGCGCGGGCGTCGAAGGCTTGCGCGTCGGCGACGAGATTTGCGCTTTGGTTGGTTCGGGCGGCTATGCCGAATATTGCCTTGCCGACGCCCCGCTCTGCCTGCCCAGGCCGAAACCTTTGAGCCTGGCCGAGGCTGCGGGAATCCCCGAGACTTTTTTCACCGTTTACGACAATGTCTTCAACCGCGGCGGTTTGAAACCCGGCGAGACTTTTCTCGTCCACGGCGGGTCGAGCGGCATCGGCTCGACCGCGATCCAGCTCGCCAAACATTTCGGCGCCAAGGTCTTCACCACCGCGGGATCGGCGGAAAAGGTCGAATTCTGCAAAAGCCTCGGCGCCGATGTGGCGATCAACTACCGCGAGCAGGATTTTCTGGCCGAAGTGAAGGCGCTGACCGGCAGACAAGGCGTGGACGTCATTCTCGACATGGTCGGCGGGCCCTATCTGCAAAAGAACCTTTCGGCGCTGGCGCCGGACGGGCGGCTGGTGCAGATCGCCTTTCTCCAGGGCGCCAAGGTCAAGGATTTCGACTTCATGAGCGTGATGCTGAAGCGCCTGACGCTTACCGGCTCGACCCTGCGCGCGCGTCCGCTGGCGGTGAAGGCCGCCATCGCGCAGGCGCTGAGGGAAAAGGTCTGGCCCTTGCTCGACTCCGGCGCGGTGAAGCCGATCCTGCACGCGACCTTTGCGCTCGACGAGGCGCGCGCCGCCCATGAACTGATGGAATCCTCGGCGCATCTGGGCAAGATCGTCCTGCTGACGGGCAAATAGCCGCGCCCGTCACCTCAGGCGCACGGGAAAGATTTCCGCCGAGAGCTGCACATTGTTGCCCAGGCCGTAATAATAGGACGCCGGCCGCGACACGAGGCGCAGGAACTGGAACAGGCGGAAGCGCAGCAGCCGCCACAGGCTCGCGTGTCGCGGCGGCAGCAGGTTTTCATGCGCGACATGGACGATCCAGCGCCGCCGCTGCGGCGGCAGGTCGATCTGCTTGTGGCGGGCGAGGCCTTCCAGCCATTTCTCGACATCCGGCTCCTCCATGAAGCCGAAGCGCAATTCGACGCCGATGATCCCGCCGCATTCGGGGAAGCGGTAGAAATTGGTCACCTTGTAACGGTTGTCCTCGACATAGGGCGCCTTGACATGGGTGACCTCGACAAAGATCAGGTGGCGGGGCAGGACGCCGGAGCGGTCCCACATCATCTGCGCCAAAGCCGGAACGCGGTCTTCAGGCGAATTCAGCGATTTCGGCGACATCATCACGGCGCTGCGCTCGATAAAAGCCGCGCTCGCGCGATGTTTTTCGATCAGTTCCGCCAGAGTCATCGCGCTCCGGGCCTCATAGGCGGCGAAGGTCGCCTTGCGGCCCCAGCGCCAGGTCGCCATCACCACGAAGGTCGCCACGCCGACCAGCATCGGGATGAAGCCGCCGTCGAAGAATTTCAGGGTGCTGGCGACGAAGAAGCCGCCGCTGATCGCCGTCAGCGCGCCCCAGACCAGCGCGGTCATGCGCCGGCTCCAGCCCCAGTAGCGGCGCGCGATCAGGAACATGGCGATCGAGGTGATGACCATGACGCCCGAGACCGCAAGGCCATAGGCCGCAGCCAGCGCATTGGCGGAGCCGAAGCCCAGCACCAGCGCCACGCAGCCGACAAACAGCGCCCAGTTGACGAAAGGCGCGTAAATCTGCCCGGCGTGGCCGGCATGGGTGTGGGTCAGCGCGATGCGCGGGAACAGGCCGAGGCGGATCGCCTGAGAAATCAGCGAGAAGGCGCCGGAAATCAGGGATTGCGAGGCGATGATGGTCGCCGCCGTCGCCAGCGCCACCATCGGATAAAGCGCGGCCTGCGGGGTCATGCTGTAGAACAGAAGCCCCTGCCGGATCGGCGCGCCGGAAAGCAGATAGCTCCCCTGTCCCAGATAATTGAGGAGCAGCGCCGGAAAGACCACCGCGAACCAGCCGAGCCGGATCGGGGTGGCGCCGAAATGGCCGAGATCGGCGTACATCGCCTCGCCGCCGGTGATGACCAGCATGACCGCGCCGAGGATTTCGAACTTCTGCAGCCCGTCCGCCTCGAAAAGGAAGCGCAGGCCATGAACAGGGTTGAAGGCCGCGAGAATTTCCGGATGGCCGGCGATCTCCCGCAGGCCGAGCGCGGCGATGACCGCGAACCAGACCAGCACGATCGGTCCGAAAATCTTGCCGACGCCCGACGCGCCGCGCTTCTGGATCGAGAACAAGGCGCCGAGCAGAAAGATGGTCAGGACGATAATCGCGAAATGGCCGAGCCACGGCGAAGCGACGTGCAGACCCTCGACCGCCGACAACACGCTGATCGCGGGCGTGATCATGCCGTCGCCCAGAAGCAGGCCGGCGCCGAGCATCAGCGACCACAGCACCAGCCGCGCCGTCTTGTTGGAGCGGTCGTGCAGCAGGCTGTAGAGCGCGAAGACTCCGCCCTCGCCCTCGTTCTGGGCGCGCAGCACCAGAAGCGCATATTTGATCGACACGATGATGGTGATCGCCCAGATCACCAGCGAAACGCCGCCGAGCACATGATCCGCCGCGCGCGAAACGCCGTCGTGGAAAAGCTGGTCCATGGCGTAGAGCGGCGAAGTGCCGATATCGCCGTAAACGACGCCGATCGCCGCCAGCGCCAAGCGCGGCGTCGAACCGGGCGGCGCGTGGGATGCGCCCGAAACGGGACCGGAGATTCTGGTGGCGTGGCCCCTCAGACCAGCGGGAAGGTTCATCGCGCCTCGATTCCTGGAGACGAATTCTCTTTCAGCACGGCCTTGTCCAGTAATGATCTATATCAGTCCCTGCCTCAACTTTTGGCTATTTCCGCAAAAACCGCATAGCTCGAAACCAGGGCGAGAATGAGCTGGCGCGCGTCCTCGTCGCGGATCAAGGCGAAATCGCGCGTCAGTTGCGCCTCTTCGTCGGCCGCCCGCGCGTCATTGTCGGTGAGGCGGACGACACCCTGCGCCGTCACCGAAAAACCCTCGAAAAATTCGGCTGGCTGCGCATTCAGGATGCGCGACAGCGACCGCATCAGTTCGGCGGCGATCCGTTCGCGCCCTTCTTCGAGGTCCAGCAGGCGCTCCGCCGGAATGTTCAGCGCCGAGGCGAGCCGTTCCTGCGACAGGCCGCGGCTCTCCCGAAGGCTGCGCAACCGCGCGCCGACATATCGATCGATGAAGTTCGTCTTCATGATGCCCAAACACCATTTTCTTGCCGGCTGAACGACCGGGTATTCCTGGTCAGGATCGCCTCGCGCGCTCCGTTACATCAGGGTAGCGAGGCGGGCGTATCCGATATTCATTGCTGTACCATCTTCACCAGCAACTGCAAGTTAGGCGTTCGTTCATCATGAATTTCAGCCTATTATTCCATTAGGACAGAAAAGTGACGCAAGTCATACATGACTATACGTCACATCGGCAATTCCAGGCGCGCCCGGCGCCGGGTCGATGAATTCCTGGACCGCTTCCAATAGCCGGTGATGCGGGTGAGCGCTTTGCAAAATCCGGCGCGCCGTGATTCTTTAGGCTGTCCACGGAGACGATGCGCTGATGTCGCGCCGTTGCTTTTCTCAAGCTTCGTTTGCGGACGACATTTCACGCGTATTTGAGCGCGTGGGCGCCATTGTGGCGCCTGTCCGAGCAATGGGATTGGACCATCCCGGAGCCCATTGCCGATCCAGTTGAGGTCGGATCGCAGGATAGCCGAGCATCGGTTTGTTTCGCACTCGCCCCGTTTCCTGCTCACCCCGCATGACGGCGGGCGCGCTCCATGGTCGAGAGGGCGTAAAAGCCGCGCCCGGTCGAGACCAGGCGGCCAGCTTTGAGCATTCTGTGTAATTTTACAGAAAGATTGCCCTTCGTAATTTCGAAGCCCGTTTCGGTCAGAAGTTCGAAAATCGCATCGACGTGGAGACCGCCGGTCTCGCCTTCGAGCATTTCGACGATCATCGGCTCGATTTCGCCGGCGCGCTCGTTTTGAGGCCGCCCGACCACCGACAGGAAGGACTCGCCGCGCCGGGCGCCGTCGCCCGCCGCCGCAAGGAATTCGACGGCTGAGCGCCGCAGGTCGAGTCCGGCGGCTGGATCCTTGGCGGAGAGGCCGGCGACGACGATTTCGAGGCGCGCCAGCAGCCGGCGTGTCTCGTCGCGCGCCTCGCGCGCCGCAAGCGCGAGAAACTCCCCATTCTGTTCGAAACCCGCGCTCATTCGGCTCTCCATTCGCGGCGCCGGCAAAAACGGAACATACAGTAAACATCCACCGCCGCGTCTGAATTTTAGCTAAAGGGCAGAAAATTTACGAATGAAAACTTTACATTTCATTTGCGATGATTAACACTAATGACCGTAAATTAACTCATCTTATTGAAAACTTTACAAATCCTGCGGATCGGCCAATGGGAGTGGCGGCAATGAAAAGAAAGAACTGGTTCGCCGGAAAAACCACGTCGCACGACAGAGATCCGCTCTTTCAACTCTTCTTGCGCTTCGTTGCGCGCGCACGCGCCGTCCCGGAGGCCCAGGCGGGCGCGTCCGGCAAGAAGCCGGCGCCCGATTCGGGGGCCGAAGCTTGCTGGACCGCCGCGCTTCATCGCGGCGGCAGCCTACCGCTTTTCCGCCTCTCCATTCTCAACGCCGAGGACTCTCCTTCGCCCATGCGGCTTGAGCCCTGCCGCCGCGACCCCGGCCCATCCCGCCCCGCCGATCTGTAAACGGCCGCGCTTTTGGCGCATGACCTGTAGAGCGATGACCGGTTCCGATTGTGGAGTTTGACGGCCCGTTATATACAGGCCGCGAAATTCCTTGGGGAGACTGGGACTCATGGCCACGGCCAATGACATCGAAACCTACCGCCCGTCCGAGGACGAGCCGTTCATGAGTGAGCGGCAGCGCGAATATTTCCGCCGCAAGTTATTGACGTGGAAAGAAGAAATTCTCCAGGAGGCGCGCGAGACCCTTGCCGCGCTCCAGGCCGAAAGCGAAAACCACGCCGACATCGCCGACCGCGCCTCGTCGGAAACCGATCGCGCCATCGAATTGCGCGCGCGCGACCGCCAGCGCAAGCTGATCGCCAAGATCGACGCCGCCATCGGCCGAATCGATGACGGGACCTATGGCTATTGTGAGGAAACCGGCGATCCGATCTCGCTGAAGCGCCTCGACGCCCGACCGATCGCGACCCTGTCGATCGAAGCCCAGGAACGGCACGAGCGCCGCGAACGCGTCTATCGCGACGATTGACGCGTCACACGCCCTCGCCGGATTTTATCGTGCAGAAAAACAAGGGCGCGAGAGGCTCCGGCCTTTCGCGCCCGTTTCGTTTCGCGCCATTCTGTTCGCGCGGATTGCGACTGTTCGCGCGGATTGCGGAGCAATCCTGTGCAAACCGGACTATTTGTTCATCGGCCGCCCCAGCAGCTTGGCCATTTCCTCCTCGAGCGACTCGAGCGGCTCGAAATCCATGTCGACCGTGGGCTCGGGCGCCGGCGCCGGCGCTGGCGGGGGTTCGGGCGCTGGTTCGGGCGCTGGCGGGGGTTCGGGCGCTGGCGCTGGTTCCGGCGCGGGTTCCGGCTTGACCTCCAGAACAGGGACCGGCTCGGGGGCGGCCTCCGACTTCGGCTCCGGTTTGGGCTCCGGTTTCGGCTCCAGCTTGGGCTCAAGCTTGGGCTCCAGCGCGGGGAACGGCGGCAATTCGGCCAGCGGCGGCAGGGCCGCGAGGTCCGGAAGCGCCGGCGTGGCGGGCGCCTCCGGCGGCGGGGCGGCTGGCGGCTCCGAGGACGGCGTCACGCGGCGGGCGAAGGTCGGCGGGACGAAACGCGGCCTTGGCGGCTGGTCGCCGGCGGGGGCGCCCGGCGGCGCGAAGCGCGGCGAGGGCGTGAAAGCCGGCTTGGCCGGCCCAACGCGCGGCGGAAGCGGGAAACGCGGCGCCGGCGGCGGTTGAACGGCCGCGGAAGGCTCGGGCGCGGCCGTCGGCGCGCGCGGCGGTTCGGGGGCGGCGGCCACGGCGGGAGCAGCTGGCGGCGCGGCCGAGGGCGCAGCGACCGGCGCGACGGGCGGCGCCAGGGGATGCGGCGGCGCGGGGGCGGCGCAAGGGGGTGCGGCGCGGCAAGCCGCGGCTCGGCGACCGGCGGCTGGAGCGGCGCGACGGGCCGCTCGGCGGCGGAAGGCGCGTGATGCGGCGCCGGAACATTTGTCGGCGCGCCGCTCGCGAGCGCCTCGACCGAACGCGGCGGGCGCGCCTCGCGCGGCTCGACGCGCAGGATGCCGGATTCGACCAGCACGTCATTCGGGCCGCCGATCATCAGCAGATGTTCGACATTGTCGCGGCGCACCAGCATGAGCTGCCGCTCGCCGTCGAGGTCGTAGCTCTCGACGAAACCCAGGCGCAACTGGCGCGACTTCGACCCGCGCGGAAGGCGGCGGCGCAAATCCGCCGCGATTTCGACGATCTTCAGGATCAGCAGGAAGGCGACGAGAAAGGCTACGGCGGCCAGACTCCAGGCCAATATGCGGTAATCGTGCAAAAATGTCGGCATGGCGCCGCCGTCTCCGTACACTCGAACCAACTCACAGTCATCTATACCCAAGCTCGGCGCGGTTGTCCGAAAAAGGTTAAGATTTGGTTAATCTCCGGTCCCCGAATCGACATCGCCCCTCCAGCCTGGCGACGAATCTTTAAAATCGTTGCGTAAAAAGGGGCTGAGGCGCGCGTAAACATTCCTCCGAATCGCCAAAGCGTATAAACTCAGTCGCCACCCCCTTTGCACAAGGTTTTCATGAGCCAGACGACCTCCCATTCCAGCGTGGATCGCTCGGAGCGCGCCGGCAGTCCGGGGCTGGTGCTGCTGCTCGCGGCCTCCCTGCTCGCGGTCATGGCCTTCTTCTCGATCCTGCGGCACGAGCAGGCGGCGCCCTATATCCTCGCCTTGCTGGCCTTTCTCGCCTTCACCGGCGTATCCGCCCTGCTCGCTTACGCCGTCGGCTTCCTTCAGCTCGCCGGCGCCCATGGGCGCAACGACGTCACCAAGGCGATCGCCGACACCAGCCCCGACGGGATGATCGTCACCGAGGGCGAATTGCGGATCATCTACGCCAACGAAACTTATCTCGCCCTGTGCGGCGCCAATGACGAATCGGGACTGCGCACGGTGGACCGCCTCTTCTTCGGCGCGCCCGAGGCGGCCGAACCGCTTTACCGCCTCGCCCAGGCCGCCCGCGAGGGCAAGCGCGGCGCCGAGGAATTGCGCCTCACCCCGCCGCTGCTCGGCGACAGCGAATTCGGCTGGTACCGCATTCGCGTCAGGCCGATCGACCGTCCCTCCGGGCCGCCCGCGGCGCTGTGGACCATTTCCGACGTGACGCGCGAGCGCGAGCGCCACGAAAACATCTTCCAGGAACTGCAGCACGCGATCGACTTCCTCGATCACGCGCCGGCCGGATTCTTCTCGACCGAGCCGAACGGCAATATTTCGTACATGAACGCGACGCTCGCCGGCTGGCTCGATTTCGACCTCGCCCAGGTCGGCTCCGGCGGGCTTGCGCTACGCGACATCGTCGCCGGCGATGACGCCGCCATGCTGGCCTCCGGCCTCGGCGCGCCCAATATGGTGCGCACCGAGCAGATCGACCTCGACCTGCGCCGCCGCGACGGGCGTCGCCTGCCCGTGCGCCTGTTGCACCGGGTCGCCTATGGCCATGACGGCGCGCCCGGCGCCTCGCGCACGCTCGCGCTCAACCGCGCGCCCGGAGAGGAGCCGGCGGAGGAGGCCCGGGCGGCGGAAGTGCGTTTCGCGCGTTTCTTCAACTCCACCCCGATGGCGATCGCCAGCGTGGACCGCGACGGCGTGATCCTGCGCTCCAACGCCGCCTTCGCCCGGCTGATGCCGGGCGCCTTGCAGGACGCCGCCGCCGGAAAGCGGCTGGTCGCCAATGGCGTCGCCGAGGCGCATCGCGAGGCCCTGCGCGCGGCGGTGGCGGCGGCGGTGGCCTCGGGCGCCGAAGCGACCGACCCGATCGACGCCGCGCTGGAAGGCTCGTCGCGTTCGGCGCGGCTGTTCATCGCCCCCAGCGAGGAGGACAACCAGCGCGGGGCGCTGGTCTTCGCCCTCGACACCACCGAGGAGCGCAACCGCGAGGAGCAGCTCCACCAGTCCCAGAAGATGCAGGCCGTCGGCCAGCTCGCAGGCGGCATCGCCCATGACTTCAACAATGTGCTGACCGCGATCCTCGGCTATTCCGAGCTTCTGCTCGCCAATCACCGGCCGACCGACCCGTCCTTCCAGGACATCATGCAGATCAAGCAGAACGCCAATCGCGCCGCCGGCCTGGTGCGGCAGCTGCTGGCCTTCTCGCGCCGCCAGACTCTTCGCCCGCAGGTCCTGCAGCTTGGAGACGTCCTTTCCGAACTCCAGATGCTGACGCGCAGGCTCGTCGGCGAGAAGATCGAGGTCGATCTGCGCCAGGGCCGCGATCTCTGGCTGGTCAAGGCCGACCTCAACCAGTTCGAGCAGGTCATCGTCAATCTGATCGTCAACGCCCGCGACGCCATGCCGAGCGGCGGCAAGATTTTCCTGCGCACCAGGAACGTGCCGGCGTCCGAATGCGAGTCCTACGGCGAAAAGCTCCTGACCCCCGCCGATTACGTGCTGATCGAGGTCGAGGACACCGGCGCCGGCATTCCGCCCGACATCATCGGCAAGATCTTCGACCCGTTCTTCACCACCAAGGAAACCGGCAAGGGCACCGGCCTCGGTCTGTCGATGGTCTATGGCATCGTCAAGCAGACCGGCGGCTTCATTTTCCCTTATTCGCAGGTCGGGCGCGGAACCATTTTCCGCATCTTCCTCAACCGCTACATCCCGATCGACGAGCCGGTGGAAGCCCCCAGGGCCGACGAGGAAAAGAAGAAGGCGCCCGCCGACCACACCGGGCGCGGCGTGGTCCTGCTGGTCGAGGACGAGGAGGCCGTGCGCGCCTTCGGCGCCCGTGCGCTGGCCTCGCGCGGCTATACGGTGCTGGAGGCGGACTCCGGCCTCGACGCCCTGCGCGTGGTCGATGAGACCACGGAACATATCGATCTCGTCGTTTCCGACGTGGTCATGCCGGAAATGGACGGTCCGACCATGTTCGGCGAATTGCGCAAGCGCGGCATCAAATGCCGCGTGGTCTTCGTCTCCGGCTATGCCGAGGACGCTTTCGCCAAAAACCTGCCGGAGGGCGAGGAATTCGGCTTCATGCCCAAGCCCTTCACCCTGAAGCAGCTGATCGAGACGGTGAAGGAGAACATGCGGGCGTGAGGCGCAGGTCGTCCTGCCGGCTTCGCCGACGGGTTTGATTCACCGATCGGATGGGATATTGTCCAAAAAAAAGGTTTTGGAATCTCGGACGATGGTTTTGGCAAGGAGCAGGACATGACGTTGAAGGGCTCAAAGACCGAGCAGCATCTCAAGGACGCTTTCGCCGGGGAATCCCAGGCGAATCGCCGCTATCTCTATTTCGCCAACAAGGCCGACGTGGAAGGCTATGCGGACGTCGCCGCTCTGTTCCGTTCGACGGCGGAAGGCGAGACCGGCCATGCGCATGGCCATCTCGAATATCTCGAAGCGGTCGGCGATCCCGCCACCGGCCTGCCGATCGGCCCGACCAAGGACAATCTCGCCTCCGCGGTCGCCGGCGAGACGCATGAATATACCGACATGTATCCCGGCATGGCCAAGGACGCCCGCGCCGAAGGTTTCGACGAAATCGCCGACTGGTTCGAAACCCTCGCCAAGGCCGAGCGTTCGCACGCCAACCGCTACCAGAAGGCGCTGACCGAACTCGGCTGAGCCGCGCCAGCTTTCCCGCGACACTTCAGGACGCCGCCGTTTCCCGCGCGGCGTTCTTCATGCGTTAGAGGGATGGGGCGGCCACGGGCGGCCCCATCCCGACATGGGGAGAACGCATATGGCCGGGCCTGTTCGCGAAGGCAATCTCGAAGCGCCGACACGCCATCCGCTCGACTGGCTCAATCCCGAATTCTACGACGAAGCCGCGCTCCACAAGGAGATGGAGCGGGTTTTCGACATCTGCCACGGCTGCCGCCGGTGCGTGAGCCTGTGCCAGGCTTTTCCGACCCTGTTCGATCTCGTCGACAATTCCGAGAGCTTGGAGGTCGATGGCGTCGCCAAGGCCGATTACGCAAAAGTGGTCGAGCAGTGCTACCTCTGCGACCTCTGCTACATGACCAAATGCCCCTATGTGCCGCCGCACGAGTGGAATCTCGATTTTCCGCACCTGATGCTGCGCGCCAAGGCCGTCGCCTTCGGCAAGGGCGAGACCAAGTTCCGCGACCGGCTGCTCACCTCCACCGACGCGATGGGCGCGATCCTCGCCCGGCCGGGGATCGCATCGGCCGTCAACGCCGTCAACGGGCTGGGATTCGTGCGCAAGGCGCTGCAAAGCCTGCTCGGGATCGACGCCCAGGCCTGGCTTCCCGCTTTTGCCGCAACAACCCTGCGCCGCCGCCTCACCGGTCTTCCCGCCGAGGCGCAAGGCGAGCCGGCGGGGCGGACAAAAGGCAAGGTCGCGCTTTTCGCCACCTGCTACGTGGACCATAACGAGCCCGGTCCCGGCGAGGATCTCGTCGCCGTCTATCGCCACAACGGCATCGGCGTCATCCTGGCGGCGCAGGAAAAGTGCTGCGGCATGCCCAAGCTCGAACTGGGCGACCTCGAAGCCGTCAAACGCGCCAAGGACTATAATATCCCCATCCTCGCCCGGCTGGTCGATCAGGGCTACGACCTCACCGCGCTGGTTCCGTCCTGCGTCCTGATGTTCAAGCAGGAACTGCCGCTGATGTTCCCGGACGACGCCGATGTGATCAAGGTGAAACGCGCCTTTTTCGACCCGTTCGAATATCTGATGCTGCGCCACAGGGAGGGCAAGCTCAGGACCGATTTCAAACAGGGCCTGGGCAAGGTTTCCTATCAAGCCGCCTGCCATCAGCGCGTCCAGAACATCGGGCCGAAAACCAAGGAGCTGCTGGCGCTGATCCCGGACACCGAAGTGGATACGATCGAACGCTGTTCGGGGCACGACGGAACCTATGCGGTCAAGGCGGAATTCCACCAATCCTCGATGAAGATCGTCCGCCCCGTCGTTTCGAGGATCGAGCAGGCGCGGCCAGATCATTACGGCTCCGATTGCGCCATGGCCGGACATCATATCGCCTGCGCGCTCAAGCGCGGCGCGCCGGAACATCCGATCACGTTGATCCGCAAGGCCTATGGAGTGTGACATGCTCACTCATCAAGACCTGTACAGCCTTGAGCAATATCACCGTCTGCGCCCGGAATTTCGCGCCCGGGTCATGGCCCACAAGAAGCTGCGCAACGTGGATCTGGGGCCGAACGCTTCGCTGCATTTCGAAGACCGGCTGACCATGCAATACCAGATCCAGGAGATGATCCGGCTCGAACGCATCTACGAGCCGGAACTGATCCAGGAGGAACTCGACGTCTACAACCCGCTGATCCCCGACGGCGCCAACTGGAAGGCGACGCTGATGATCGAATATCCCGACCCTGAGGAGCGCAAGGAGGCGCTGGCGCGCCTGATCGGCTTCGAACGGGCGGTCTGGATGCAGGTTGGCGAATTTCCCCGCATCGCGCCGATCGCCAACGAAGACCTCGACCGCACGACCGCGAACAAGACCTCGGCCGTGCATTTCCTTCGCTTCGAACTGACCCCCGAAATGGTCGCGGCCGTCAAAGGCGGCGCGCCGATCCACGCCGGCGTGGATCATCCGAACTATTCGACCGATGTGACCCTGTCCCCGGCGGCGAGGGACTCGCTTGCCGCCGATCTCGCCTGAGGCAGGAACTCCAGGCGAAAGCGGTCCTGCTGGTTCAATTCTGAGCTTCGGCCGCGCGTGGATGTGAGGGCGCCCTCGACGTCGTGCGGCCCCATCGCCCTTGCTTTCCCGCGGCGCCTTTCCGGCTGGTCGGCCGACATAAGCGGCGTCGCAACCGCTTTCGTCGTGATTGCGGCGCGCCGTCATCGACAGACCAGGACTCGGCGTTTTTGTGCTGGCTTCACCCAACCTCGGGGGCGGCTTGCTCAAGGCCGCCTGAACGCGCCACCTGTTGCGCCCTTTTTGCTAGCATCCAGATACTGAAGGTATTTTTTTCGAATTAACCATTTCACTAGGGTTAATTTTACAAATAATTAACCAGTCTTATACTGCTGAGCGAATCTTGAGCCCGTGCGCCTAGGCGAGGATCGGCAATGACATTGATGTCCTTCACAAGTTCCCCGCTTTCCGTCCCAAGCTACACAGGCGACGAGGTTGTCGGACTGATCAGGCAGCATGCCGGCGAATTGCCGCACGTTGAACTCGCCTACGAACCTGAAATCAAGACCCTTTGGATAACGCTCGCCCCCGAACCCCGGCCGGTCATCACGCTCGACATGATGACCAGCCTCCACAAGGTGCAGCGCGCCGTCCACGCTTTGTGGGGCCCGGACAAGCACGCTGAGTCGCCGATCCGCTTTGTCTCGCACATCGCCAAGGCCAACAGTCCGATTTGCACCCTGGGCGGCGATCTCGAATTCTATCTCGAATGTATCTCTAAGGACGATTTCGCCAGCCTTGAAGAATATGCGAGGATGTCGATAGAAAGCATCAAGTGGAGCGCGTCGAGTCTTCGCGGCTCGGCGATAACGGCCGCATCCGTCCACGCCCTCGCTCTCGGCGGGGGGATCGACGCCCCCAGATCATGCAACGTCATGATCGCCGAACGCCGGGCGACCTTCTCCTATCCGGAGATCAAGTTCAATCACTTCCCCATCGGCGCCGTCGCCATCCTCTCGCGCATCGTCGGCCCCCGGGCGGCACAAAATATTCTCGCCAGCGGCAAGGAATATACCGCGGAGGAATTCGGCAATCTCGGCGTTCTCGACGCGGTTGTCGAGGACGGCGAGGGAATCGCCTCACTCAGGAAATACGCGTTGGAAAATCTCAAGACCCATAGGGCGCGCCTCGCTCTTTTCGAGGCGTTTTACGCGCAAAGCGGCAAGGCTTTCGAGGAAGAACTGAACCATCTCGCAAAACGCTGGACTGAACGCATCACGCGTCTCACGCCGCTCGAAATCTCGGCGCTGCAGAAGATTGTCTCCGCCCAGGACCTGTTCCTCTCGCGCATGTTCAAGCCGTCGGCGCCGACAAAAGTCAAGCATTGACGCCGTCGTCGCGGCGGCGCCCGCGTCGATAAGACCACACGCCGCTGCTTCGAGTTTTTCACGGCCCGCGCAGAGGCGACAGCGGACAGGCTCCACGGCCGCATGCCTCTCTCCCGCGCCGGTTCGCGGGCGGCGGCAATTCGATAGCTTTATAAAAAACAGCGAACTGCAATGACGAAATATTTAATGTTCCGGCAAATAATGGCGCATGTGAAATACCGACGATGATGGGCGGATTTTATGGGCGCGCCGAGAACGATCTGGCGACGGGCTATCGGACTCGACGACCACGCGGACGACGACCGGCTCTATATGCATCTGGTCCATTCGCTGTTCACGTCGAAAACCTCGCTCTACTCGTCGAACGTCATGGGTTTGGCCGTGACGATCGCGGCCTATGTCATCACCGGCGACAAATTGTTTTTTTGGGCCATCGCGGCGACCATCCTGTTTGGCGGATGGCGCATTAAGACCGTTCACGATTTCGCCTTGAAGTGGAAGGCCGCCGCAACCCGGCATGCTTACGAAAAATTCGACCAGGCGTTCTTTTTGAGTTCGTTGCCGTTCAGCCTGACCATCGGTCTGGTGTCGTGGCGGCTGATTTACTTTCCGCCGGCGGCAGAGGGCCATGCGCTGGCCGCGGCCTCCGCGATCGGCTACGCGATGGGCTTCGTCGCGCGTAACGCGGGACGGCCAAGACTCGTCATTGGCCAGGTCATCGCCTCCCTCGGCCTGTTTGCCGTCGGCTATGCTCTTAATCATGAACAATTCGGCCAACTTTACGTCGCCCTGCTCCTAGGCGCTATGATCGCGAACATCTATGTCGCAATCTCACTATACAAGAACATTGTCAGCGTATATCACGCCACAGCTGAGACAGAGTTTCTTGCCCGTTACGATAAATTGACGCGACTTGCGAACAGGTTTACTTTTACTGATCTGGTTGCGGAGGCGATCGAAATTGACGGGGAAAAACCGTTTGCAATCATGTTTGTCGACCTCGACAAGTTCAAGGACATCAATGACACGCTGGGCCATACCGTCGGCGACGCCGTGATCCGCGAAATGGCGCGCCGCATCCAGGCATGCGTCGGCGACGTCGCACAAATTGCCCGATTCGGCGGAGATGAATTCCTCATCAAGCTGAACCGGAGTGACAAGAATTCGGTCTTTGCGGCGGCCCAGCATCTCCTGGCCACGTTGAGCCTCCCCTATTCCATCGGTGCCAACGTTGTGCGCGCCACAGCCTCGTTAGGCGTTTCGCGCTATCCAGATCACGGCCATACAGTCGAAGAGCTAGTCAAAAAGGCCGACATTGCGCTCTATGAAGCCAAGCAGGACGGCGGCGCGGGCTCGCGCATTTTCGACAGGAAAATCGAAACCAAGCTCAATGAAATACGACGAATCGAAACCGCCATGCGCGCTGGGATCGAAAATGGCGAGTTCACGCCGTATTTCCAGCCGATCTATTCGCTGAGGACCCGCGAGGTCGTCTCATTCGAAGCGCTCGCAAGGTGGGATAATCCGGACTTCGCAAAGATCGCCCCTTCCGTTTTCATCCCGATCGCGGAAAATGCCGGCCTGATCGACGAGATTGGCTCACAGATCCTGCGACGGGCCTGCGCAGCGGCCAAGAACTGGCCCGATAACGTCGGTTTGGCCGTCAACGTCTCGGCGAAACAATTCCGCCGGCCGGCGCATTTGTTTGCCGCCGTCGTCAAGGCACTGCGCGAAACCGGGCTTTCGCCCAAGCGCCTGAGCATGGAATTGACGGAGTCCCTGCTGATCAGCGATCCGATGGCGACGCGAAAAACGATCGAGCAATTCGCCCTGCTTGGCGTGCAATTCTCGCTCGACGACTTTGGCACCGGCTATTCGTCGCTTTCCTATCTCAAGGATTTCCCGTTCAAGAAAATCAAGATCGACAAGAGTTTCACGGACACGATGGCCACACATCCGGCGTCGGCGTCGATCATTCGCGCCGTCAGCCAGATCGCCTCCGATATCAATCTCGACGTTGTCGCCGAAGGCATTGAATCAGCCGAACAGGAAAGCATGCTTGCCAGTTTCGGCGTGAAATATGGTCAGGGCTATTACTTCAGCCGACCCGTGCCGGAGGCGGCGGCGTCAGCTTTCTTTCATGCGCCCCGCCGAGCGCAAAACGCGTAAGGCTCTGAATCGGCGTAGGGCTTCTGCGTTATCTGGTGAAAAAACGTCTCGATCGGCACGCGAACGAGCCCCCATTTTGCGTCGAAGAGGGAGCCATTCAGGGGCCCGTCGAAGCGACAGCGCGCGCGCCGGCTGAGCGCGCTTCCCCGTCGCTGTCCTGAAAAACCTTCCGCAATACCGCGCCCAACTCCCTGAACATCGCCTTGCGGCTTGAAGTCAGGCGCCAGGCCAGCGCGATGACGCGCGGGGGGCTGTCGTTTTCCAGCGGGCGAGCGACGAGATTCAAGCCGCGCAGAATTCCGGCGTCGATCGCCATTTGCGGCGCGAGCGTGACGCCGAGCCCGTTGGCCGCCATCTGCACCAGAGTGAGCAGGCTCGTGCCCTGAAAGCCGCTGTTGCGCCGCGCGCCTTCGAGCGAACAGGCGGCCAGCGCATGTTCGCGCAGGCAATGGCCGTCTTCGAGCAGCAGCAGGTCTTCCGCCTCCATGTCCTGGGGGAGGATTTTGTCCCGCGATGCGAGGCGATGATCCGGGGGGCCGACGAAGAAGAAGCGGTCGCGCCCCAGCTCCATCGTCTCCAGACCCTGGCAAGGATAGGGCAAGGCGATGATCGCGGCGTCGGCCTGACCGCTTTCGAGCCGGGCGAGGATCGGCGCCGATTGCTCCTCGCGCAGATAGATTTTCAGCTTCGGAAAAGCCTCGCGCAGGGCCGGCATGATGCGGGGAACGAGGAACGGCCCGATGGTGGGGATGACCCCAAGCTGGAGCGACCCCGAATGCGGGTCGCGCGCCTCGCGCGCCGCCTCGACCAGTTCTTCGGCGCCGCGGAGCAACTCCCGGGCGCGCTGCGCGATGTCGAGCCCGATGGCGGTGGGGATGACAACGCGCTTGGTGCGCTCCAGCAACTTGACCCCGAGATGGTCCTCCAGCTCCTGAATCGCGGCGCTGAGCGCCGACTGGCTGACCAGACAGTCCTCGGCCGCGGCGCCGAAATGGCGGCGCTCGACCACGGCGACGAGGAAACGCAATTGGCGGAGGGTGGGAAGTGGCGTCATGGAGACGAGAGTAATCGGAAAAATGAATTAATAAAACTTATTTTTTTAATTTTACTCGATCAATGGCTCAGTTTAGGGATTACCGCGACGCACAAACTTGTGTCGCAATGCAGCACCGGAGAAACTTATGTCGCTCATCAGCACCGCCGTTAAGCCCTTCCAGGCCAAGGCCTTCAAGCAGGGAAAATTCATTGACGTGACCGAAGCCGACCTGATGGACAAGTGGTCGGTGGCGTTTTTCTATCCGGCCGATTTCACCTTCGTCTGCCCGACCGAGCTTGAGGACCTCGCCGACAATTACGCCGAATTCCAGAAGCTCGGCGTCGAAATCTATGCGGTTTCGACCGACACCCATTTCGCGCACAAGGCGTGGCACGACATGTCGCCGGCGATCAAGAAGATCGATTACGTCATGGTCGGCGACCCGACCCACGCGATCTCGCGCAACTTCAACGTCCTGATCGAGGACGCCGGCCTCGCCAACCGCGGCACTTTCGTCGTCGATCCCGACGGCATCATCCAGATCGTCGAGATCACCGCCGGCGGCATCGGCCGCGACGCCAAGGAGTTGCTGCGCAAGATCAAGGCCGCGCAATATGTCGCCGCCCATCCCGGCGAAGTCTGCCCGGCCAAGTGGCATGAAGGCGAAAAAACCCTCGCCCCGTCGCTCGATCTCGTCGGCAAGATCTGAGGGTCGGGCCCCCCTTTGTCCCCTCCCCCCTTGTGGGGGAGGGTTAGGGTGGGGGGACAACACGCTGAAAAGTAGTGGTTTTTACCCCCACCCCAGCCCTCCCCACAAGGGGGAGGGAGTCGGTGCCGTGCTTTTGCCCGCACTTTAGAACCGGAGAGTTTCGCCATGTTGGACGCCGCCCTCAAAGCCCAGTTGCAGGCCTATTTCGAGCGCATCGCCTTTCCCGTCGAACTGGTCGCCTCGCTCGACGACGGCGAAAAGTCGCGCGAAATGCTGGCTCTGCTCGAAGATATCGCGTCCATCTCGCCGAAAATCACAATGTCGCGCGACGGCGACGGCGCCCGGAAACCGTCCTTCGCGATCAATCGCGCCGGCTCGAATGTCTCCGTCGCCTTCGCCGGCCTGCCGATGGGCCATGAATTCAATTCGCTGATCCTGGCCGTGCTCCAGGTCGGCGGCCTGCCGCCGAAAGAATCCCCGGAGGTCATCGAGCAGATCAAGGCGCTCGAAGGCGACTATCTGTTCGAGACCTTTTTCTCGCTCTCCTGCCAGAACTGCCCCGACGTGGTGCAGGCGCTGAACGCGATGAGCGTGATCAATCCCAGGATCCGCCATGTCGCCGTCGACGGCGGCCTGTTCCAGGACGAGGTCGAGGCGCGCAAGATCATGGCCGTGCCGACCGTCTTCCTGAACGGCGAAGTTTTCGCGCAGGGCCGGATGAACGTCGAGCAATTGCTGGCGAAAATCGACACCGGCGCCTCGGCGCGCGCCGCCGAAAAGCTGAAGGACCAGGCGCCCTTCGCCGTGCTGGTGGTGGGCGGCGGCCCGGCCGGCGCAGCCGCCGCGATCTATGCGGCGCGCAAGGGCGTCAGGACCGGAATCGTGGCCGAGCGCTTCGGCGGCCAGGTGCTGGACACCTCGGGGATCGAGAATTTCATCTCGCTCCCGCACACCGAGGGTCCGAAACTGGCCGCGGCGCTGGAAAGCCATGTCAGGGAATATGGCGTGGACGTCATGAACGTGCAGACGGCGGTCGAGCTGATCCCGGCGCGCGATGCAGGCGGCCTCGCCCGGCTGCGGCTGGCGAGCGGCGCGACCCTTTCGGCGCGTACGATCGTGCTGTCGCCCGGCGCGCGCTGGCGCCAGATGAACGTGCCCGGCGAGGAGCAATATCGCAACAAGGGCGTGGCCTATTGCCCGCATTGTGACGGACCTCTGTTCAAGGGCAAGCGCGTGGCGGTGATCGGCGGCGGCAATTCCGGCGTCGAGGCGGCAATCGACCTCGCGGGCCTCGTCGCTCATGTCACCTTGATCGAATTCGATGGCCAGCTGCGCGCCGACGCCGTGCTGCAGAACAAGCTTCGGTCGCTGCCCAATGTCCGCATCGTCGTTTCGGCTCAAACGACGGAAGTGTTTGGCGACGGCGAAAAGGTGACCGGCCTGAGCTATCGAGACCGCGCGACCGGCGCGACGCATCGCGTCGATCTCGACGGCGTCTTCGTGCAGATCGGCCTCGTCCCCAACACCGAATGGCTGAAGGGCGCGATCGCCTTGAGTCCACGCGGCGAGATCGAGATCGACGCGCGCGGCGAGACTTCGGCTTATGGCGTGTTCGCCGCCGGCGACGCCACCACCACGCCCTACAAGCAGATCGTCATCGCCTTGGGCGGCGGCGCGACCGCCGCGCTCTCGGCCTTCGACTGCCTGATCCGCCAGGCCCCGCCCGCGACCTCGCAGGCGGCGTGACAAACCCCGGCGGGTTTCGGGCCGCCGGCGTCCCCTCCCCGACTCAAGCTTTACCTGCTATAGCGGCGCAACGCTTCCCGGAGCGACGTCGTGCCGCAAAGCTCCAGCCGAAAAAAGATCCTGATGTGCCCGCCGGATTTTTTCGGCGTGGATTATGTCATCAATCCCTGGATGGAAGGGCAAAAAGGCCACGCCGATGCGGCTGAAGCCCGCCGGCAATGGCTCGATCTGAAGGCGCGGGTGGAACGCCATGCGGAAGCGCTTCTGCTCGCGCCGCGCCCCGGCCTGCCCGATCTCGTCTTCACCGCCAACGCCGGCCTGGCGAAAGGCGGCAAGGTCGTGATCAGCCGCTTCCGCTTTCCGCAGCGGCGCGGCGAGGAGGTCTTTTTCCGCGACTGGTTCGAGACCCATGGCTATCGCGTGATCGACCCGCCGGCCGGCCTGTTCTTCGAAGGCGCCGGCGACGCGCTCCATGACGCGGCGCGCGATCTGTTCTGGGTCGGCCACGGTTTCCGCTCGGACGCGGGCGTCGCGCCCTTTCTCGAACAAGCCCTGGCGACGCGCGCGGTCCCGCTCGGGCTGACCGACCCGCGCTTTTATCACCTCGACACCTGTCTCTGCCCCCTGCCCGGCGGCTTCCTGCTTTACTTCCCCGGCGCTTTCGACCCCGCCTCGCGCGCGGCCATCGAATCGATCGCGCCGGACGACAAGCGAATCCCCGTGGACGACGCCGAGGCGGAAGAATTCTGCTGCAACGCCGTGGCGCTGGGAAAAACCCTGATCCTGAACGCCGCCTCGCCGCGCTTGCGCCACCGCCTCACGCAGGCGGGATTCCTTGTCGAGGCCACGCCGCTCACGCAATTCATGAAAGCCGGCGGCGCGGCCAAGTGTTTGACCCTGGAATTATAGCCTTTCAACCGAGAACGCCGTAACGCCGCAGCCAGGCCGCCATGCGCCGCCAGGCGTCCTCGGCGTCCTCCTTGCGGTAGCTGGGCCGGTAATCGGCGTGGAAACCGTGCGGCGCGTCGGGATAGACATGGAATTCGGCAGTCTTGCCCGCCGCTTGCAGCCGCGCCTTCATCTCCGCGACCTGCGCGGCCGTGATATGCGCGTCGGCGCCGCCATAGAGGCCGAGCACGGGCGCCTTCAGCTCCGGCGCAAGCTCCAGCGGACTCTTGGGCCAAAGCGCCCTTTGCGCCGGCGGGTCGACCAGCGTTCCGTAAAAGGCCACGCCGGCCTTGGGGGCCGCGCTTTCCGAACAATAGACCCAGACCGTGCGGCCTCCGCGGCAAAAGCCGATGATTCCGAGCCGGTCCGTATCGCCGCCCTGCGCCCTGGCCCAAGCGGCGGTCGCGTCGAGGTCGGCGACAAGCTCGGCGTCCGGCTTGGCGTTGACCACTTTCATGATCGCGGAAATATCGGTCATTTTCGTCAGATCGACGCCAAAGCGGAAATAATAATCCGGCGCGATGGCGAAGGCGCCAAGCTTGGCGAACCGGCGGACGACGTCGCGGATATATTCGTGGAGGCCGAAAACCTCCATCGCCACCAGAACCACCGGCGGATGCGCCACGCCTTCAGGCCGGGCGAAATAGACCGGCATGTCGCCGCCGCGCGTCGCGAGCGTCGCGCCGCCCGCGACCAGGCCCTGCGCGTCGGTCGCGATGGCCCCGGCCCGCAACGGCCCCGCGGCCAGCGCATAACCACCTGCCGCCGAAGCCGCCACAAAATCGCGACGCGACAGCGATCCAATCGTAGCGTCAGGCGGGACTTTTTGGGACAGGCTCATGATTTCTCCTCCAAGGCTGGAATTCCGAAGTAAAATCCCGTCCGCCCGAATATTCAACGCCGCGGAACGAGGCCGCGCGACGCGCGGGGACAACGCCTCCGCTCAAGGCGCGCCGAAACAAGGTTTGTCCGCCCCTCCGGATGCGGCGGACTCGCCAATCCGAAGCAAGACACGGGCGTGGCAGGCCGCCGGACTCGACCGAGTTGACGGTGAAGTTCAAGCGTCGCGCCAGTCGCAGATTCAAGCCGACGTGAGAGAATACTGCGGGAATCCCGGCCGTTCCTACTCTTGACTGTGGAGGGGCGCATTGCTAAGAAAAAAAACGCTAAGACACTCGCGCAGGTCCGGGTATATATGGCAGAGCCGGTACAAAAGTCTATTGCTCCAGATCTTTCTGTATTCATGAATTATGAGTACGAATTCGATCTGAACGGCAACAACGCCGCCGCCAACGTCATTCGAATAGTTGGGAAAAACAAGCGAGTCCTTGAGATTGGCGCAGGATCTGGCGCCATCGCCCGGAAATTAGTCGATGTGATGGGTTGTGAAGTTATCGCCATTGAAATCAACCCGGACTCCATCGAAAAGTTGAAATCATTCTGTAGCGATGTCTATTCTAGTGATTTGAATAATAAGGACTGGACTTCGCAACTCAGATCAGAACGAAAATTCGACGTCGTCATCGCCGCCGATGTTCTCGAACATCTTTACGACCCGTGGGCCGTTCTCAAGCAGATGAAAAGCCTGTTGAACGACCATGGGTTCATCGTGCTCTCCCTTCCTCACGCCGCCTATTGGGGCGTGCTGGCCAGCCTCGCGCACGAGGATTTCGCCTATGGAGAATGGGGCCTGTTCGACAAGACGCATATCCGTTTCTTCGGAATGCATAATATCCAGACCCTCCACGAAAGCGCGGGCCTCGCGATTCAGGATTACCGTTTCGTTGAGCTGAACCCCGACAAGACCGAATTCGGAAGTCTTTGGGAATCGTTGTCCGCCGCCGAACGCCAAGCCTTCGCGGGCCATCGATTAAGTTCCGTTTATCAAGTTGTCACCAAGGCCGCTCCCGCCGAGCGCGCGAGAAATGCGCTTTCCCTGACAGATTCCAAACCGAAGCTGGCGGTGAGGTCCGACGACTGTCAGATCAGGCTTATCGCGTTTTTCTTGACGCAGTTCCATCCAATTCCGGAAAACGACCAGTGGTGGGGACAGGGATTTACCGAATGGACCAACGTCACCAAGGCCACGCCGCTTTTCCCCGGCCATATTCAACCTCATCTGCCAACCGACCTCGGATTCTACGACCTTCGTTTGCGGGAATCGCGTCGTGAGCAGATCAAATTAGCCAAGACTTACGGAATCGACGGTTTTTGTTACCATTATTACTGGTTCTCTGGCCGACAACTCTTGAGTGCGCCGCTCGATGACATGCTCGCCGATCCCAAGAGCGACATGCCGTTTTGCCTGTGCTGGGCCAATGAAAACTGGACGCGGCGATGGGACGCGGCCGAGCATGATATTCTGATCGCTCAGGAATATCGCGCCACCGACGATCTCGATTTCATTAAAAGCATCGAGCCGATGCTACGCGACAAGCGTTACATCCTTGTCGATGGCGCGCCTTTCTTCATCGTCTATCGTCCGCAGCATCTTCCCGACGCAAAAAAGACCGTCGCGATCTGGCGGGAGTATTGCGCCAGCGTCGGCATTCCAAAAATCCATGTCGCCTGCGCCTTCACGCATGGCAATTGGGACTACCGCCAGTTCGGCTTCGACAGCGGCGTGGAATTTCCGCCGCACAATATGACGATGCCGAACATGAGTCCGGCGATAAATTTTTACAGTGAGCATTCCGGTTATGTTTTCGACTGCGCGGATGTCGCCGAACGATATCTCTCAATGCGCTATTCCCGCGACTTCAACGGCTTTCGCGGCGTTTTTCCGGCATGGGACAATACCGCCCGCACGGGCGAGCGCTCGACGATTGGATTGAACGGGACGCCGAGAAATTATGAGTTCTGGCTTTCGCAGGCCATCGCCAAGACCTGCGACGATTTTCCCGGCGAGGACAGGCTCGTTTTCATCAACGCATGGAATGAATGGGCCGAAGGCTGCCACCTGGAGCCCTGCCGCCAATATGGGCGGCAATATCTGGAGGCGACGGCGCGAGCAAAACGCGGCGACTCCACCTTGACAGACCTCATGGACAGGGGCGTTCCGGACATCGCGCGCATTCCGCAAGACGTTCAAGGCGCTGACCCACCCTCTCCTTACGTGGTCGCCAACACCCAAAAGAAATATACCCCGCTCGGGCGCTTCGTCCGCAAAACGGTGACCAATCCGTTGCGCGCCAGCCTGCGGCGGCTCAAGGGAAAGAAGCCAAGGTAACAAATCGCCGGAGCAGATCGGTTAATCGGGACCTTGACTGGCTGATTGCGGTTTCTGCTCTTAAGCGCAAGGCGCAGGCGCCCGCATCCACGAGCGCCGTCCTTGGGCCGAAGAAAAATCGCCGAGCGCCCGGACGAGCGCTTGTCGATGGTTGTCAACAGATTAGGGCAGACTTGGCCAATGACGGACTCTCCCGGAATTCCACGCCGTTTGATGGAGGTCTTGAAAGGGGCGGATCTTGTCGAGCGCAACCGATTGATCGCGGAGCGCAATCGCGTGACGGGCGAGCGCGACGAACTCAGCGCCCAGCGCGCCGAACTTTGGGCCCAACGCGACGATCTCACCGCCCAGCGCGCCGAACTCTGGGCCCAACGCGACGAGCTCACGGCCCAGCGCGCCGAACTCTGGACCCAGCGCGACGAGCTCACGGCCCATCGCGACGAGCTCACGGCCCATCTCGATGAACTCACGGCCCAGCGCGACAAATTCAGGGCCCAGCGCGACCAGATGATGACTCAGCGCGACAAAATGTTGGCTGAGCGCGATGCGTTGGCGGCTGAACGTCGACTTCAAGCGTTGACGACCAAGGCCGCATCCTCGTTGAACGACCGCATGGACGCCTCGCTCGCGATCCTTTTGGATGGGCGTCTGTCCGGTTCGAAAATATTTTATCTCGATCTGATGGAAGCAACGCTCACCGGTTCGCTCTGCGAGGACCCGCCCTTACCGACCTTCGGCGACACCGTCTATGTTTCGAATCTTCGCGATCGAGGCCTCGATTGGCCGGCCCACGCCTATTCGATGATAGGCAGCGAGCGCATGCGCAATTTTCGTACGCTGATCGAAAACGTCATCAAGGCCAAAATTCCGGGCGACGTCGTCGAAACGGGCGTATGGCGCGGCGGCGCGAGCATTATGGCGCGAGCCGTTCTGGCGGCCCATGACGCGCGCGACCGCAAAGTGATCGTCGCGGATTCCTTCGAGGGGCTGCCGCCGCCGGACGGATCTCAATTCCCGGCCGACGCCGGCTCCGCTTTTCACCAGTTTCCGGAACTGGCCGTGTCTCTGGAGGACGTGAAGGGAAATTTCGAGCGATTCGGGCTTCTCGACGAGCAGGTCGTGTTCGCCAAGGGGTGGTTCAAGGACACAATGCCGACCCTGCCGACCCGGAAGATCGCGGTTTTGCGCCTTGATGGCGACATGTACGAATCCACCATCCAGCCGTTGGAGCATCTTTATGATCGAATCTCGCCGGGCGGATGGATCATCGTCGATGATTACGAAATCATTCCCGCCTGCAAGGCAGCGGTGACGGACTTCCTTGCCGAACGCGGGCTGAATCCCACGATCGTTCCGATCGACGGCGTCGGGGTCTATTTCCAGAAGGAACACAAAGATAACTGGGATGAATGGCCCGAATGGGAGGGCGATGGCACTTTTCGGTCCCCGCGGTTCAATTATTCGCTTTCCGTTAGCGACTATTCAGGGAAGACTGATCTGGATACAGTCGCCCTTCTGAAAGACAAGCGGCTTATCAACATATACCGTGATCTATTCAGGAACAATTCAATAAAATCGATATTCGAGATCGGTTTCTTTCAGGGCGGAATGCCTTTGTTTCTGACCGACATGAACCAACTCGACAAGATCGTCGCCGTCGACTGGTTCCGGCCGACAGACAAGCTGAAGGCCTTGATCGAGCGCGAAGGCCTCTCGGATGCAATCAAACTCTATGGCGACGTCGATCAGGCGGACACGGAACGGCTGAGATCAATTCTCGACGAAGAATTCGGCGACAAGCCGCTCGATCTGATCATTGACGACTGTTCGCACTATCTTGCCCAGACCAAGGCCTGTTTCCAGGCGTTGTTTGGCTATCTCCGTCCCGGCGGGAAATATATCATCGAGGATTGGGGCTGGACTCATTGGCCTGGCGAGCCGTGGCAAACGGACAAGAGCCCTTTCCATGGCATGGAGTCGATGACGAATCTGATCTTCGAACTGGTCATGGCGATGGCCAGCGACAGATCCCTGATCTCGCAGATCGACGTGGCTGACCGAGCCTGCGTCATCGTGACCCGCGGACCGGCGCTGCCCCCCAAGGCGCCGATCGATCTTCGGGCGATGACGAATATTGCTGGCGGACGGACGACAAAACTTATCGAAACGCCCGCGCCGCCCCCACAAGCCTGACGTTGCGCCGATCGGGCGCGCCAAAACACGACGGAGCCTTTCGCCAGAATCGTTCGCTCGTGGCTCCTTCGTGCGGCAAAGGAGACGGCGTCCTCGGCCCGCCATCGCCAAAATCAAACGAGATGCGAATTCAAGCTTGCTTATGAGAACAAATCAGGTACATTTACAACCTACAAGCTGATTGCGCGGCGGGCCGCGCCCATGCCAAAAGGATAAAGCCGATGTCGCAAGCGAATCTCCGCCTCGTGGAAGGAACCTCCGTGGACAAGACCAAGGCTCTTGACGCCGCTCTGGCCCAAATCGAACGCGCTTTCGGCAAGGGCTCGATCATGCGCCTGGGCAAGAACCAGCCCGTCGCGGAAATCGAGACCATTCCCACCGGTTCGCTCAGCCTCGACATAGCGCTTGGCGTCGGCGGCCTGCCGCGCGGCCGCGTCATCGAAATTTTTGGCCCGGAATCCTCCGGCAAGACCACCCTCGCCCTGCATACCATCGCCGAAGCCCAGAAGAAGGGCGGCGTCTGCGCCTTCGTCGACGCCGAACATGCGCTCGACCCGGTCTATGCCCGCAAACTTGGCGTCCAGCTTGACGACCTGCTGATCTCCCAGCCCGACACCGGCGAACAGGCGCTCGAAATCACCGACACATTGGTGCGCTCCGGCGCCGTTGACGTGCTGGTGGTGGATTCGGTGGCGGCTCTGGTGCCGCGCGCCGAAATCGATGGCGAAATGGGCGACGTTCAGCCCGGCCTTCAGGCGCGGCTGATGAGCCAGGCTTTGCGCAAGCTCACCGCCTCGATCTCCAAGTCGCGGACCATGGTGATCTTCATCAACCAGATCCGCATGAAGATTGGCGTGATGTATGGCTCGCCGGAAACCACCACCGGCGGCAACGCCCTGAAATTCTATGCTTCCGTGCGTCTCGACATCCGCCGCATCGGCGCCATCAAGGACCGCGAGGAGGTCGTCGGCAACCAGACCCGGGTCAAGGTCGTCAAGAACAAGGTCGCCCCGCCCTTCAAACAGGTGGAATTCGACATCATGTATGGCGAAGGCGTCTCGAAGGCCGGCGAATTGATCGATCTGGGCGTCAAGGCGGGCGTTGTTGAAAAGTCGGGCGCCTGGTTCTCCTTCGACAGCCAGCGCCTCGGTCAGGGCCGCGAGAACGCCAAGGCTTTTTTGAAGTCCAATCCGGAAATCGCCGCCAGGATCGGGCAGACCATACGCGAGAACGCCGGCCTGATCGCGGAGCGCATTCTCGACAATATCGACCCCGGCGCGGAAGACCACGACGGCTGAGGTTCAGCGCCGGCTTCAAGATAAATTGGCGCCCGCTCTCGACAGGCCCTTGGCCTGCCTATAGATATTTCCGCCCGTTCGGCCCGAAACGATCGCGACATTGCGGCGGAGCGCGCGGAACGAGGCGGAAGGTCGAGAGCATTCCATGAGCGGCGTCAACGAAATCCGGTCCACATTCCTCGATTATTTCGCCAGGAACGGCCATACGGTCGTCGACTCCTCGTCGCTGGTGCCGCGCAACGACCCGACGCTGATGTTCACCAACGCCGGGATGGTGCCGTTCAAGAATGTCTTCACCGGCGCCGAGAAGCGCGACTATGTCCGCGCCGCCTCCTCGCAGAAATGCGTGCGCGCCGGCGGCAAGCACAACGATCTCGACAATGTCGGCTATACCGCCCGGCATCACACCTTTTTCGAGATGCTCGGAAATTTCTCGTTCGGCGATTATTTCAAGGAGCAGGCCATCCACCTTGCCTGGAGCCTGATCCTCAAGGAGTTCGGCCTGCCGAAGGATCGGCTCCTTGTCACGGTCTATCACGAAGATGACGAAGCCTTCGGCCTGTGGAAAAAGATCGCCGGCTTTTCCGACGACCGCATCATCCGCATCGCGACCAGCGACAATTTCTGGTCCATGGGCGAGACCGGCCCCTGCGGCCCCTGCTCCGAGATCTTTTATGACCAGGGCGAGGCCCTGCGCGGCGGGCCGCCCGGCAGCCCCGACGAGGACGGCGACCGGTTCCTGGAGTTCTGGAATCTGGTCTTCATGCAATATGAGCAGATCGCGCCGGGTGAGCGCGTTCCGCTGCCGCGTCCCTCGATCGACACCGGCATGGGCCTGGAGCGCATCGCGGCGCTGATGCAGGGCGTCCATTCCAATTTCGACATCGACCTGTTCCGCACCCTGATCCGCGCGGTCGCCGACACGACCGGGGTCGATTCGGACGGCCCGATGCAGGCGAGCCATCGCATCATCGCCGACCATCTGCGCGCCTCGGCTTTCCTGGTCGCGGACGGCGTTCTGCCCGCGAACGAAGGCCGCGGCTATGTCCTGCGCCGCATCATGCGCCGCGCCATGCGCCACGCCCAGATGCTCGGGGCGCGCGACCCGCTGATGTGGCGGCTGGTCCCGGCGCTGGTGCGCGAAATGGGCGCCGCCTATCCCGAACTCGCCCGCGCCCAGGCGCTGATCGAGGAGACGCTGAAGCTCGAGGAGACGCGCTTCCGGACAACGCTCGCGCGTGGCCTCGGCATCCTCGACGAGGAAACCCGCGACCTGCGAGAGGGCCAGAATCTTTCGGGTGAAGTCGCCTTCAAGCTCTACGACACCTTCGGCTTCCCGCTCGACCTGACCCAGGAAGCGCTGCGCGCCCGGAAAATCGGCGTGGACAAGGACGGTTTCGACGCCGCGATGGAGCGTCAGCGCGCCGACGCCCGCAAGGCCTGGGCCGGCTCCGGCGAAGCCGCGACCGAAGCCGTCTGGTTCTCGATCAAGGACAAGGTCGGCGCGACGGAATTCCTCGGCTATGAAACCGAGAACGCCGAGGGCGTCGTCGTCGCCTTGCTGCGCGACGGCGTCGAGGTCGATGCCCTGAAAGCCGGCGAAAAGGGCTTTCTGATCCTCAACCAGACGCCGTTCTACGCCGAATCCGGCGGCCAGGTCGGCGACACCGGCTTGCTCCACGCCGGCGAAACGCGGATTCGCGTCGAGAACACCGCCAAAAAGGTCGGCGAACTTTTCGCCCATGACGTCGTCGTCGAACAGGGCGAAGTCAGGACCGGCATGGCGCTCGAACTTGAAGTCGACCGCGCGCGCCGCGCCGCGATCCGCGCCAATCATTCGGCCACCCACCTGCTGCACGAGGCTTTGCGCGAGGTGCTGGGCGACCATGTCGCGCAAAAAGGCTCGCTCGTCGCGCCGGACCGGCTGCGCTTCGATTTCGCGCATCCCAAGCCCGTCACCGATCAGGAACTGGCCGAGATCGAAGAGATCGCCAATCGCGTGGTGCTGGAAAACGCGCCGGTGGCGACCCGCCTGATGGCGGTGGACGAGGCGATCAACTCCGGCGCGCGGGCGCTGTTCGGCGAAAAATATGGCGACGAAGTGCGCGTCGTCTCGATGGGAGCCGGCGCGCGCCATCCCTTCTCGATCGAATTGTGCGGTGGCGTCCATGTCGCGCGCACCGGCGACATCGGCCTGGTGTCGATCGTCGGCCGCAGCGCGGTCGCCGCCGGCGTCCAGCGCATCGAGGCCAAGACCGGCGCGGCGGCGCGCCGCCATCTCAACGCCGAGGCGCGCGTGCTGCACGATCTGTCCGGCCTGCTGCGCGCCCCGGTCGAGGACGCCGCCGAGCGGCTCTCGGCCCTGCTCGATGAACGCAAGAAACTGGAGCGCGAACTGGCCGAGGCCCGCAAGAAGCTCGCCATGGGCGGCGGCGGCGCGGCCGAGCAGCCGGTGCGTGAAATAGCGGGGATCAAGCTGTTCTCGCGCGCCATTTCCGGCGTCGAGATGAAGGATCTCAAATCTCTTGTCGACGAGGCGAAACAGTCGATCGGCTCAGGGATCGTCGCCATTGTCGGCGTTGGCGAGGACGGCCGCGCCGGCGTGGTGGTCGGCGTGACTCCCGACTTGACCAAGAAATTCAACGCCGTCGATTTCGTCCGCCTCGCTTCGGAAAAGCTCGGCGGCAAGGGCGGCGGCGGCCGGCCGGACATGGCCCAGGCCGGCGGCCCGGACGGCGCCGCGGCCGACCAGGCGCTCGCGGCCATCGCCGAAATGCTGCAAAGCCGCGCCGCGTCCTGACCGCCCGCGGTTCACGCGCCGCCGCCGGATCGCGGGCGTCGCTTGAAGCCGCGCCCTTCGGCGTCCGCCAGACAGGATCTCCCGCAACCGGCGGCGACGCAAAAAACAGGCGCCGAATCGTACCGGACCGCCCAGATCGTTTGCGGCCAGGCCTGACCTCGACCGTGCGCGCCGTAACCAGTTTCGGGCAAGCGGCTGCTGGCTCCTGCCGATTCGCCAGGCCCCGGCCGCGTCGAAAATCCCGCATTTCCGGTTTCGCCGCCGCCTGAATGACGCCAGAATACGACTTTAGGCGCGATTTTCGGCTCCCCTGATCCTTTCCAACCGCCTTCGCAATTCGCGAATGTGACATTTCTACAACTCAGGTCAAATCATTGCGCTGAAATGGCGGAAACGAGGCAGGTGTGGCGCGCCGGTCCTATCGGAGCGCTCGCCTGATCGATTAATGTGCAGACCTCGGATCACCCGTGCGGACAATATCGCGGCTGACGTCGGATAGAGGGCGCGGGAACGAAGTGAGATGCGTTTTTCTGAAGTAGCAAAAGCCCTCGGGAGGGGTATTCGAATGAACACGAAGTCCAAAGTCATCGGCGCCGCCGTGGGCGCTCTCAGCCTCTGCGGCCTGAGCACCGCCGCTTTCGCCTTCCCCCAGACGCCGCCCAGCGAGCGCGCCGGCCTCGACCTCGCCACCCCGCTTCCGGAAGGCGTCTATTTCGTCGACATCGCCTCCATCGGCGGCTTCGGCCTCGCCGGCGGCCCCGCCTATCCGGGCATGACCGCTTCGGCGTTCAACTATAACGTCCCGGTCATCGCCTGGTCGACCCCCTGGAGCTTCAACGGCATTCACCTGACCCTGTTGGGCGCCCTGCCGGAAGCCGAAGTCGGGACCTACACGCACGCATGGACGCCTCGTCGTCCAACTACCAGTACGGCCTCTATACGCCGTTCCTGGCGGCGACCTTCGGCTATAACTTCGGCAACGGCTTCGCGGTCAGCTATACCGCCGGCGTCTATCTGCCGATGACCGGCACCGCCGGCGTTCGACCCGCTGTTTGACGCCACCACCTTCCACCAGATGCTGGCGGTCGCCTATCACGCCAATGGCTGGAATTTCACCGGCAACTTCCTGTATAACATCGCCAGCAACACCTCGGGCACCGGCGGCGTCGGCGGTCTGTGCAACGCGGCCTATGGCGCCGGATATTTCGGCAACTGCCAGGGTCTGCTGGGCGATGACTTCATCTACAGCGTCGCTCTGACCAAGACGATGGGCAAGTGGGAAGTCGGTATCGTCGGCTACGGCTTCGTCGACACCACCAGCACCGCGATCAACACGCTCTACGGCGGCAAGCAGTCCGAATTCGCTCTCGGCGGCTTGGTCGGCTACAACTTCGGCCCGGTCATCACCCAGCTGATCATTGGCACCGACGTCGCGACCTCGAACCTCACCCAGAAGGACACCCGCGGCACGTTGCATCTCATCGTCCCGCTGTGGAACCCGGAAACCCCGAAGGTCGTCACCGCCAAGTACTGATCGTTCGATCGGTCTGGCCGGCCTTTCCGGCATAGGAATAAAGCCGACGATGGTTCCGCCATCGTCGGCTTTTTTGTTTCTTTATCCCAAACACGCTGAAAAGCGCCCGTTCCCGCCGCGTTCGAGCGGCTCATGCAATGATCGCCGTCGCTGCTCGCCATCATGAGTCGAGCGCATTCGACACTTATGATTTGCGAACGCGCTCTGATCGCGAAACATGGATCGGCTGCACGGGCTTTCGCGCCAGGCGATTCTCGATGTGATGGCCGTTGGCAAGGCGGCCGCCCTGCTCCCCGGCGTCAGCACAGGTCGCGCTCCCCCCTCCTTTGGAACTGGAGAAGCGCGGCGCCAAAAAACCTGGTCCGCCGACGATGCGCTGTCATACCATTGGCCCATGTTTCCGAACTCGTCGGAAACATGCGGCGGCCGCCGGCCGGCGTCAGTTCTTCACTGGCGCAGGCCGGCGTCCGATTTCGGCGGCGGCGCCCCGGTCTTGGCGGGCGCGCCCAACGCCTTCAATTTCGCGACCGCGCCGAAATATTCGAAGTAATTCTTCGGGCAGAGCTCCACGGCCTTGGCGAGATCGACCTTTGCCTGCTCATCGGCCTTTTTCGCCATCAGCCCGGCGCCGACATAAAACCGCGCCTCGCATTGCTGGTCGGCCGTTGCGGCTTCGGCGATGACCTTGTCCGGACCGATCTCTCCCAGGTCGAATTGAAGCACCGGCCAGGGCCAGGCTTTCTGGGAGAATTTCACCGAATTTTTCTGGAGTTCGGCCTTGCCATCGGCGGCGCCGGTCGCGAGAAACAGCCAAAGCGCGGTATATATGTTCGCGGGATCGCGCTTCATGCTCTCCCGGAGCGATTCGACCGCTCTGGCCTTGTCGCCCTTGAGGAAAGCGGCGGCGCCGAGGTTGAACATGGCGAAGGAATCATTCGGCGTGATTTTCAGCGCCTTGTCGAAATCCGCGATCGCCCGGTCGGGATCGCCCTTGGCGAGCCACGCGCCGCCGCGCTGAATATACGCGCGCGCGGGCGCCCCATCGCGCGCCACCAAGCGGTCGTAATCCGCCAGCGCCTTGTCGGCGTCGCCCCTGGCCAACAGCAGATCGCCACGATCGGAGAAAATCGCCGGGTTGTTCGCGCCGAGTTCAATCGCCTTGTCGAAATCGGCCAGGGCTTTATCGCTTCGCCCCGCGTCTTTTTCGATCATGCCGCGGGTTTGAAAGGCGACGCCGTTCTTGCCGTCGAGTTCGATCGCCTTGTCGCAATCGGCGAGAGCCTTGTCGGCGCTCTTGAGTTCAAACAGGGCGAAACAGCGGTTGGCGTAGGCCCAGGCGATCTCCCCTCCCTTCCATTTGCCGGAAGCGATCAGCTTGCCGCAGGCCTCGGCGCGCGCCCCCGGGGCGGTCTTGCCGTCATTGTTCGCACAGGCCTCGGCCTCCGGCGACTGTTTCCTGGGAACGGGCGGGGCGCCTGGCGTGGGAATGACCCGGATCGCGAAGGGATCGCCCATCTGCTCCGCACTGGAATTTGCTCCGGGCGCCGGCGCCTGCGCGAGGGCGGCGCCGCTGACAACGAAAGCGCCCGCGGACGCCAGCAGACGAACCGGTAATCTCATTTCTCCTCCCATGGGACCCAAAAGACCGCATCTTCGATCACGATGAGGGTTAGCCGATCGGCGCCCCGAGAAAAAGCCAAAATTTGGCCCGGCCCCGCGTCAATCGGCCTATTGCCAGAATGTCGCCAAGCCGTGCTAATGAGACTCATGCGCCGCCTTATTCTTTTTCGCCACGCCGAAGCCATTCACTCCAGCCGCTATCGCGACCACGAAAGGCCGTTGACCGAGACAGGCCGCAAGGAGGCGGCCCACGCGGGCGGTCGGCTCGCCGAATCCGCGCTGCCGATCGACCTCGCCCTGGTCTCGGATTCACAGAGAACCCGCGAGACCTGGGGCCACGCCAGCACCGTCCTGAAAGAGGCGCCCGAAACACGCTTCGAGCGCAAGATCTACGAAGCCGAGCGCCACGACCTCATGGAAATGGTCCGCGCCCTGCCGAATTCGGTCAAGACCCTGATCCTCGTCGGCCACAATCCCGCGCTTGCGGAATTCGCAACCCATTTCGCCGGACGTGGCGAGTCCCATATGCTCAAGCGGCTCGGCAGGGGCTTTCCGACCGGCGCGATCGCCTTGTTCGAAATCGAAGGCGTCGAATGGCGCAAATTGCGCTGGGGCGACGGCAGGCTGGTCGATCTCTGGGTCTGAGGCCTCGACGTCGCCCCGGCATGGCCTGATGGATTAAGTTAATTTGTAACGTAAATCATAAGTTTATAGATAGAACTTCACCTCAAGAATCAAGGAGGCGGCGCAAAGATTCAGGTCGATAAGCGAAGCCGCTGTTCTCAAGGGGCTTTTTCCATAACCCGCATTTTCGCGCGACGAAAAAACGCGGCGGCCGCCTGTTCTTCCGCCCTTTCCGCCCTAGATTCGGCAAGGGTTCAGCTCGAACCCTCCGGAGCCCGTCTTGTCCGTCCTGACCGACCTTTTCAGCGAAGCCCGCAACAGCGCCGCCAATGTCGCGGAGACGTTCTCGCGCGGGCGCGGCCTTCGCCTCGGCGTCACCGGCCTCTCGCGGGCCGGCAAGACGGTATTCATCACCGCCCTCGCCCAGCAGCTCACCACTCTGGCGCATATCGCCGCCGAAGGACGCAAGAACCCGCTGCCGGTTTTCCGCGTCGCCGCCGAGCGCCGCCTGATTTCGGGCCGGCTGGAGCCGCAGCCGGACGACAATGTGGCGCGCTTCGCCTTCGAGGACCACGTCGCCGCTTTGACCGGGCCTGACCGCCATTGGCCGCAATCGACCCGGCAAATCTCTGAGCTTCGCCTGCGGCTCGATTTCGACCGGAGAACCGGCCTTCGTCGAGGCCCGTCGTCCTTCGTCATCGATATCGTCGACTATCCCGGCGAGTGGCTGCTCGACCTGCCCTTGCTGGAAAAATCCTATGCCGAATGGTCGCGCGAGACTTTTGAGGCCAGCGCCTCGGCGTCGCGGGCGCTGCTCGCCGCCGAATGGCGCGGCTTTTCCGCCGGCCTCGACCCCGACGGGCCCGCGGACGAGACCATCGCGCGGCAGGCGGCGGAATTGTTCACCGCCTATCTGCGCGCGTCGCGCACGGACGCCTATGCGCTCTCCACCCTCCCGCCGGGCCGTTTTTTGATGCCGGGCGACCTTGAAGGCTCGCCCGCGCTGACCTTCGCGCCGCTGCCGCTGCCCGAGGGCCACAAAGCCGTCAGGGGCGCGCTCGCCACGATGATGGAGCGGCGCTACGAGGCCTACAAGAGCCATGTGATCAAACCCTTCTTCCGCGACCATTTCGCGCGGCTCGACCGGCAGATCGTGCTGGTGGACGCGCTTTCCGCGCTCAATTCCGGGCCGGCGGCGCTGCGCGACCTCCAGCACGCCCTCGACGAGGTGCTCGCAGCCTTCAGGGTCGGGCGCGGCAACGCGCTGAACCGGCTGTTCCGGCCAAAAATCGACCGGATTCTGGTGGCGGCGACCAAGGCGGACCATCTCCATCACCTCAGTCACGACCGGCTGGAGGCGATCCTGCGGCAATTGACCGCACGCGCCATTTCCCGCGCCGATTTTTCCGGCGCCAAAGTGGATGTCGTCGCGCTCGCCGCCATCAGGGCGACCCGCGAGGCCGCGGTGCGGCGCGGACGCGAAACGCTCGACGCCATCGTCGGCACGCCGCTCAAGGGCGAAGAACTCGACGGCCAGATTTTCGACGGCGAGACCGAGGCCGCGATCTTTCCCGGCCAATTGCCGGCCGACCCGCGCGAGGCCTTCCGCGGCGACGGGCTCGCCACGCCGGAGGGCGAGGCCGATTACCGCTTCCTGCGCTTCCGCCCGCCGCCGCCGACGTTCGGAACCGATGGCAAACCCCTGCCCGCGCCCCATATCAGGCTCGACCGCGCCTGCCAGTTCCTGTTCGGAGACCGGCTGTCATGACCGACGCGCCCAGATCGCGACCGCGCGCCTTCCGCCTCGACGAGATTGAGCCGGGCGGAGGGCGCGATTTCGTGCTGGAGGAGCGCCCCGACGCCTATGAGGCGGAAGCCGCGCGGCTGACCGGCGATCCGGACGAGCAGGCGGCCGAAGAAGCGCAGGCTGTCGGCTTTCTGCGGCGCGCCTCGTTCAGCTGGGGCGGGCTGCTGGCCTCCTCGGTCGGCGGGCTGATCGCCTTTGGCTTCGGGCTTTGGCTCGACCAGCTGATCGAATCCCTGTTCGCGCGCTCAGTGGCGCTGGGTGCTGTCGGGCTCGGCCTCGCCGCGCTCGCCTTGCTGGCGCTCGTCGCGCTGATCGGCCGGGAGGCGCGCGCCATTTTCCGCCAGCGCCGCGTCGCTTTGCTCCACAAGGGGCTGGCGCTCGCCCATGAGACCGACGACCGCGATCTGGCGCGGGCGAAAATCGGCGAACTCGCCGCGATTTACCAGGGCAGGCCAGCTACGGCGGCGGCCCGCGCCCATCTTGAGGATTTGCGCCGCGAGATCGTGGACGGCCGCGATCTCGTCGAAATCGCCGAGCGCCAGCTGATGCCGGCGCTGGACGCCGCCGCGCGCCGGGAAGTCGCGAGCGCGGCCAAGCGGGTGTCGCTGGTCTCGGCGATCAGCCCGCGCGCCGCGATCGACCTGATCGTCGTCGCCGCCCAGGCCTTGCGCCTGATCCGCCGCATAGCGGAAATCTATGGCGGGCGGCCCGGCCTGCTCGGAGCGTGGCGGCTGGCGCGGGCGGTCGGCTCGCATCTCGCCATCACCGGCGGCATGGCGCTGACCGACGGGCTGGCGCAGCAGATCATCGGTCACGGCCTCGCGGCAAAAATCTCGGCGCGGCTCGGCGAGGGCGTGATCAACGGAACCCTGACCGCGCGGATCGGAATTTCCGCGATCTCCGTCTGCCGCCCAATGCCCTTTTTCGCCGAAAAGCCGCCGTCGCTTGGCGACGTGGCGCCGTTCCTGTTCAGCGATTCCGCGAAAAACGTCGAGCGTCAGCCCTGACGGACGGGCGTCTCGATCACGATGCCGTCCAGTTCCGGCGTCAGGCTGATCTGGCAGGACAGGCGCGAGGTCGGGCGCGGATCGATCGCGAAATCGAGCATGTCCGATTCCATCGGGCTCGCCTTGGGCAGCTTTTCCGCCCATTCCGGCCCGACATAGACATGGCAGGTGGCGCAGGCGCAGGCGCCGCCGCATTCGCCGACGATCTCGTCAATGCCGTTCTTGACCGCGACTTCCATCACCGTCATGCCCGGCTGGGCTTCGATCTCGCGCTGCTCGCCGGCAGAACTGACAAAAACGACCTTGACCATGCAGCAATTCCCTCAATCCGGCGCGGGCGGCGCCGATTGGGTTCTTCTAATCGGGAATTTGCGGCTTCGCCACCGCCGCGCTCGGGAAAAAACGCCGCGGCTCAGAATTCGCCGGAAAAGGCTTCAGGATTGAGGGCGCGATGCGCGGCGGCGATTGTCTCGGGCGTCCTGCCTGCGGCGGCGGCGAAATCCGTCAGGGTCTTTTCGTGACCGGCGATGAAAGCGAGGACGCCGCCGAGAAAGCCCGGTTGCGCCGCGGCGGAGCGCAGGGAATCGACTTCGATCCCGGTCAGGGCGAGGAAGCGCGACAAGAGCTCGGGATCGCCGGCGAGGAAGCCGAGCGCCTCGATGGCGAGCGATTCGGCCTCGTCGTGCGAGACCGGGCGCGGAGCGGCGGCGCGGAGGGTCAAGGGAAACGCCCGAATTCTTGAACTACCCCCATGAGTCTCTATCCGAATTCTTGTTTCGTCAATTTCTGTCGCATAGGTTGATACCATGATCGGCCGCGCGGGGAAGCGGCGCGGCGGCATGGACGGTTGAAATGAAAAAGACGGTTCTCATTGTCGAGGACAATGAGCTGAACATGAAGCTCTTCAACGATCTGTTGGAGGCGCACGGCTATGCGACGGTCCAGACCAAGAGCGGCGTGGAAGCGGTCGGCCTCGCCCGCCGGCACCGGCCGAATCTGATCCTGATGGACATCCAGCTGCCGGAAGTCTCCGGCTTGCAGGTCACCCAATGGCTCAAGGACGACCCGGAACTTGCGGCCATTCCCGTCATCGCCATCACCGCTTTCGCGATGAAGGGCGATGAGGAAAAGATCCGCCAGGGAGGCTGCGAGGCCTATTTGTCGAAACCCATCTCGGTCGTGAAATTTCTGGAAACGGTGCGCAACTATATCGGCGACAGGTGACCGAGCCACATCACGACGCGTTTTGAAAGGACTGGACGATGACCGCCCGCGTTCTGGTGGTTGACGACATCATTCCGAACCTCAAGCTGCTCGAAGCGCGGCTGACGGCCGAATATTTCGACGTGGTCACGGCCACCAACGGCCAGGAGGCGCTGGAAATTTGCGAGCTCGGCGAATGCGACCTCGTCCTGCTCGATGTGATGATGCCCGGCATGGACGGATTCGAGGTTTGCCGCCGGCTCAAGAGCAATCCCGAAACCCTCCATCTGCCGGTGGTCATGGTGACCGCGCTCGACCAGACCGCCGACCGCGTGCGCGGACTGGACGCGGGCGCCGACGATTTCCTGACCAAACCGATCGACGAAATCGCGCTGATCGCCCGCGTCCGTTCGCTGGCCCGGCTGAAATTCGTCATGGACGAATTGCGCAACCGCGCCGAAACCTCGGCGCATCTCGGCGTCTCGAGCGCCATCAGCCATGCCCTCGACGACGGCCAGAGCGGCCGCATCCTGCTGGTCGAGGACCGGCCCAATGCGGCCCAGCGCATTCTGACGGCCTTGCGCGGCCGCTATCGGGTCGACATCGAATCCGAGGCCCATCAAGCCCTGTTCACCGCCGCCGAGCGCGACTACGAACTGATCATCGTCAGCCTCGGCCTTGCCGAATTCGACGGCCTGCGCATATGCAGCCAGTTGCGCTCGCTCGACCGCACCCGGCACACCCCGATCCTGACGCTCGCCGATCTCGAAGACCGCCAGCGGGTCCTGCGCGGCCTCGATCTCGGCGTGAACGACTATCTGGCCCGTCCGATCGACGCCAACGAGATGCTCGCCCGCGTGCGCACGCAGATCCGCCGGAAGCGCTATGCCGACGCCCTGCGCTCCAATGTCAAGACGGCGATGGAGCTGGCGGTGATTGATCCGCTCACCGGACTCAACAACCGGCGCTATCTCGAAACCCACCTCCTCGGGCTGATGGAGCAGGCCGCGCATGATCGCCGGCCGCTTTCGGTGATGATTCTCGACATCGATTTCTTCAAGAAGGTCAACGACGCTCATGGCCACGACGCCGGCGACGAGGTGCTGAAAACCTTCGCCGCGCGGGTGAGGCGCAAGGTGCGCGGCGCCGACCTGATGTGCCGGCTGGGCGGCGAGGAATTCGTCGTGGTCATGCCCGACACCAGACTGGAGGTCGCGCAACGCGTCGGCGAGCGCATTCGCGCCGCCGTCGCCGCCTCGCCCTTTCCCATCGACAATGGCGCGCGCGCGATTCCGGTCACTGTGTCGATCGGCGTCGCCAATTCGATGGGCGGCGAATCGCCCGACGCTTTTCTGCGGCGGGCCGATCAGGCGCTCTACCTCTCCAAGAACGCCGGCCGCAACCGCGTCACCGCCGCGGCCGCGTGACATCCGTCTCTCCCCAGCAGCTACATCTGCGGCGGCGAAAAGCCTCGCCGTGGGCGCCCTTGCGGCTTACAATCACGATGCTTCGATCGTGGGAAGAAGCCGAGGTGAAAAGCCTTCGCGGATTGACGTTCGTCGGCGCGGCCGTTTTGCTCATTGGCGCATCCATTCTGTTCGCCAGCGTGGCCGGGCCGGCCCGCGCCAAGGCGCCGTCGATGACGTGCTGCCTTGCCTTCAATTCCGCCTGCGGCCGTATCAAGCCGACAGCCGCGCAGCTCGAAGCCTGCTTCGAGGCCCATTCGGCGCGGCTGGCGCGGTCGTGCGGCGAACACCTCCCCCATTTCGTGACCGTCACACGCACATCCTCCCTCCCGTCCTGCATGGAGAATCGCCTCGCCTAAGTCGGCCAGCCCTGCACAAAGGCCCTCGCCCAAGCCGGGCTTGTGGCGCGGCGCGCGCGTTGACGCCAAGGCCGGCCGCCTGCGGCGAATCGCGCTGGCCGCGCAAAGAGCGCGCGCAACATGCCGCGTCCCTCCTTGACCGCCAGCATTTTATTTTTAAATTAGAATAATTCCATGCGTCTGCGCCGGACGCGGAAAAAGGCATGCAACGGCGTCGAGGAGTTTTTGATGAATTTGCCCAAGCGTGACGGAGACGGCTATCTCCAGGACATGGACCAATGGACGCCGGAAATCGGCAAGGCGATGGCCGAAGCCGACGGCTTCGAGATGACGGACGAAAAATGGGAACAGGTTCTCAAGGCGCGCGAGTTTTACGACGAGAACCAGACCGTTCCGCCGATTCGCAAATTCGCCGCCTTCGTCGGCAAGCCCAACAAGGAAATGTTCGACCTCTGGCAGACCGGACCGATGAAGCCGATCACCAAATATGGCGGCCTGCCCAAGCCGACCGGCTGCGTCTGAAAATGTTTCCCGCCGGGTGAGACACCCGGTTCGCCAAAATACGGGGACCCATGCCGCTTCCCCGATCGCGGAACGGACGAATCGTATCGGAGCCCTGGCTTTCGCCCGGCGCAACGGCGCGATCGCAAAATTCCGCCGTCGGGAAAGCGGTCCGGGGTCCCCGTCAATCCGTCAATCCGTCAATCCGTCAATCCGTCAATCCGTCAATCCGTCAAAGCTGAATCTCGACCACGCAAAATGCAACCCCGGATTCAGTTTGCGTATTTGCCCGGCACGAACCGCATTTTCTGCTTTCCGCGCAACAAATCCTCGCTGGATCGGCCCGCATTTCCGCGACATGATGCAGCGCAATGAATCCTGACAAAATTCCGTATCCGCCAGGTCGCTTCGCTTGACGCCATTTCGGCGAAGGACTGGGACGCCTGCGCCAATCCGGCCGAGCCGGCGCCGGGCGCCGGCGAGCGGTTCAATCCTTTTCTTTCCCACGCTTTTCTCGCCGCCCTGGAGGCGACCGGCTGCGTGGGCGGACGCACGGGCTGGTATCCCGCCCATCTGGTCGCGGAGGCGCCGGACGGGCGCGTCGCGGCCTGCGCGCCCGTCTATCTGAAGACCCATTCGCTCGGCGAATATGTGTTCGATCAGGGCCTCGCCGAGGCCTATCAGCGGGCGGGCGGGCGCTATTATCCCAAGGCGCAGGCAGCCACGCCCTTTACCCCGGTTCAGGGGCGCCGGCTGCTGGTCGGCGCCGACGCGCCGCCCGGCGCGCGCGAGGCGCTGCTGGCGGGCCTGCGCGCCTTGCCCGAGTCGGGAGGCCTTTCCTCGCTGCACATCACCTTTCCCGACGCCGCCGACCAGGCTTTTCTCGCCGGCGCCGGCATGGTCCAGCGCAAGGGCCAGCAGTTCCATTTCTTCAATCGCGGCTATAAAAATTTCGACGAATTTCTGGGCGCCCTGGCGTCGCGCAAGCGCAAGGCGATCCGCAAGGAGCGCGCCGAGGCGATCGCCTCCGGCCTTGTCATCGAGCGCGTGACGGGACGCGACCTCACCGAGGCCCACTGGGACGCATTTTTCGACTTCTACGCCGACACCAGTTCGCGCAAATGGGGCCGGCCCTATCTGACCCGCGCCTTCTTTTCGCACCTCAGCGCGGCGCTCGCCGACCGTATCCTGCTGGTGGTCGCCCGGCGCGACGGGCGGCTGATCGCGGGCGCGCTCAATCTCATCGGCGACGACGCGCTTTACGGCCGCAACTGGGGCGCGATCGAGCATCATCCCTGTCTGCATTTCGAACTGTGCTATTATCAGGCGATCGAATTCGCCATCGAGCGCGGCCTCAAGAGAGTCGAGGCCGGCGCCCAGGGCGAACATAAAGTCGCGCGTGGCTATGAGGCGGTCGCGACCTTTTCCGCGCATGACTTCGCCGACCCGCGCCTTGCCGCCGCGGCGGCGGATTATTTCGCCCGCGAGGCCCGCGCGGTGGACGCCCTGGTCGCGGAATATGCGGAAAGCGGGCCGTTCCGCAAAGCTTGACCGCGCGCCCGCGCTTGGGCAGGTTGCGTCAGACATGCGGAGCCGTTCATGAGCGCTTATGATCCCAACAATATTTTCGCCAAGATTTTGCGTGGCGAAATCCCTTGCGAGAAAGTCCATGAGGACGAGAACACCGTCGCCTTCATGGATGTCATGCCGCGCGCCAACGGCCATGTTCTGGTCTTGCCGAAAACCGGGGCGCGCAACCTCCTCGATGTTCCCCAGGACACGCTGTCGACGCTGATACTCTCGGTCCAAAAGATCGCCCGCGCCGTGAAGGCGGCCATGGAGGCTGACGGAATCACCATTCACCAGTTCAACGAACCGGCGGGCGGCCAGACCGTGTTCCACATCCATTTCCACGTGATTCCGCGCTGGGACGGCGTCACCATGGGCCATCACGCCGCCAGAATGGCCGATCCCGCCGATCTCAAGCGTCACGCCGAAAAAATCAGGGCCGCGCTCGCCGCGGGGGCGTGAGTTTTACGGCCCCCTCAGCCAGACAGCGAGGACGATCGTCGCCACGCCGGCGGCGACCGCTGCGAAGACCGAGCGGCGGAAGGCGAAAAACGCCGCCGCCGCGACAGCGAAAGCCGCGCCGCGCGTCCATAGCGGCGCGCCCGCCAGTTCGCGCGAGGGCAGCACGACGATTTTCACCACCACGCCGACCAGAAGCACGGCGGCGACGCTGCGCACGAAGCGGAAAAGCTCGGAGTCCTCATCGATCCCGTGCGAAATCGCCACGCCCAGCACACGCCAGATTTCGCTCGGCAGGAAGCCGAACAGGATCAGCGCCAGAAAAGGCGACAGGGTCGGATCGGCAGAAAAAATCGTCATGACGCCCGCCTCGCCATATAGCCGGCAAGCCAGGCCCCGCCCCCGCCGACCAGAGCCAGGACGGGCAGATCGAAGCCGCCGCCGATGAAGCGAATGGTGAAAGGCGCGAGAACCGCGCCGAACAGAATGGCGAGCCAGTCGGCGCCGGAACGCGCCGCGCGCGCCGTGGTCGCCAGGAAATAGATCGGCGCCAGCATCATCATGCCGGCGCCAACGGGCTTGGGCAGCGAGCCGGTCATCCAGAATCCGGCGGCGGTCGAAATCGTGGTCAGACCCATGCAGGTCACGGCGACGCCGAAAAAATAGGGCAGCCGCGCCGGGCGCTCCAGATCCGGCAGGCGGCGCAAGGATTCCGCCCAGACTGTGACGGCGATGAAATGAGCGGCCGCCATCACGACCGGCAGGCGCGTGCGCCGCCCCCGCAGCATAGGCAGCACCGAAAGGCACATCGGCAGCAAGCGCACCGAGGACAGGCTGACGGCGAAAGCGATCGCCGGTGGCGCGGTTTTCGCCAATGCCGCGCCGAAGAACAGCAACTGGCCGGGCCCCGCCCAGACGAGGAGGGTGGAAAGCGCCGCCACGCCGACCGGAAAGCCCGCGGCGCGGGCGAGCGAGCCGACGCCCATCAACGAAATGGCGACGTAAAAGGCCGGCCCCGCCAGCGCGCGGCGCACGCCGGTGAAAAACCACGGCCAGGACCAGTCTTCGATCAACGGTCCGGCGCGTTCCGCGTCGGTTCTCACATTTCCGCCAGTTGCTCCAGGCGCGCCACTTCGAGCAGGCGGACGCCGTCAGGCACGATCACGATGATCTTTTCCCGCGCCATGCGGGTCATCATGCGGCTGACCGTTTCGACCGTCAGGCCGAGATAATCGCCTATGTCGAGCCGGGTCATCGGCAGCGGCACATGGACCGAGGGGCCATGGATGCGCGCATAGCGGTTGCGCATGCCGATCAGGAAGGAGGCGATCTTTTCCTCGGCCGTGCGGCGTCCGAGAACCACCATCTGGTCCTGCGCCAGCGACAATTCATGGGCGGCCAGGTTCAACACCGCGCGCATCAGCTTGGGCTTCCGGTCGATCAGGTCGGAAAAGCCCTGCCGCGAGAACTGGCAGACCTTGACCGGGGTCAGCGCGTCGGCCGTGAACATATGGGTCGGCTGCATCGCGAGACCGAGAAAATCGCCCGGCAACGCGAAACCCACCACCTGGCGGCGGCCGTCGGGAAGAAGCTTGGACAGACGCAAGGCGCCCGAAGTGACGTTGGAGACGAAGGGGGCCTCGCGGCTCTGCTCAAACAGCGTCGCCTTGGCGGAAAAGGACTGGGTGCGGCCGATGCGTTCGAGCAGTTCGAATTCGTGCGGATCGAGGGATTCGCAAATGCTCAGGCCCTTGATGTCGCAATCGGCGCATTCCAGCCCGAGGCCGGGCGTCGCCTTGTTATTGGAGCAGACCAGAGTGCGCGGCGTCGATTCGATTCGCCCGAAAACCGTATCGAACAGAACTTTTTCGGACAAAGTTTCCAAAACCCGCTCCCTCGTGGCCTGGATCTGTTCGATCCAAACTCCATTGTGCCTCATACAATAGCACGCCCGCCGCAGGGGACAAAATTTTTGATCTTGGTCAAAGACAGGCCAAAACGCGCATTCCCGCAAGGGCTTCGCGCGGCTCAGGGCTCTGAATTCAGGTTAACATCGACGTCCCAAGCGCGTCATGGCCGTCCCCGGGTTCGTGGTCCAGTCGCGCGGCTGCGCGCCTTGCCCTTGCGCGCGGCATCGCCTATTCCTTGGACGATCCCAGCCCCGCCCGCGATCCCAAAGCCCGGACAACCGAAGATCGGCACGGAACATGAGCGATTCATCGGCCCACGGGAAAGGTTCTGACGGGGGACGCGAAGAAGGGCGGCCTTTGGAGGGGCGGCGTTTCGAGCGGATCAATTTCCTCGCCGCGAACAGCCCGGAGGCGCAAAACGCCCGCGCGCGGCTGGTCGGGCGCTATGGCGACGTTCATTCCGACGAAGCCGACGTGGTGGTGGCGCTCGGCGGCGACGGTCTGATGCTCCAGACCCTGCATCGTTTTCTCGGCCGCAACATCCCGATCTACGGGATGAACCGCGGCTCGGTCGGCTTCCTGATGAACGAATATCGCGAAACCGGGCTGCGCAAGCGGCTCGCCGCAGCGCAGAGCTCGATCCTCCATCCCGTGATCATGATCGCGGAAAATCGCGACGGCGAGACGGCGACCGCTCACGCCATCAACGAGGTCTCGCTGCTGCGCCAGACTGCGCAAGCCGCCAAGCTGCGGGTCTATGTGGACGGCCACGTCCGGCTGGACGAACTGGTGGCGGACGGCGTGCTGGTCGCGACCCCAGCCGGCTCGACCGCCTATAATCTCTCGGCCAACGGCCCGATCCTGCCGCTGGGCGCGCCGCTGATGGCCCTGACGCCGATCTCGGCCTTCCGGCCCCGGCGCTGGCGCGGCGCCCTGCTCTCCGACAAGGCCGAAGTGCGGATCGAAGTCCTGGAAGCCGACAAGAGGCCGGTCGCCGCCGTGGCGGACCATTACGAGATCCGCGACGTCGTGAAAGTACGCGTCGCCACCGACCATTTCGTCGGCCTGCACCTGCTCCACGACCCCGGCCATTCGATGGAAGAGCGCATCCTGCGCGAACAGTTCAGGCAATAGGCGTTTCATCAAAGCATATTCCCGAAAAGTTGATAGACTTTTCGGATAAGAATATGCGTAAAAACAATGAAATAGCACAGCGCGTTCAACTCATGGATTTGCGAACGCGCTCTATTGCGACAGGAAAGGACAAGGCGATGTCCGAGCACGGAAAGCCCAACCCGCGCGGCCTCGACGAGACCATTCTCGCCGACGAGAAATATTCCTTTTCCCGGCTGACCTTTGAGCTGCGCCGCGCCGACGGGCGCTGGGAAAGGCACGAGCGCAACCTGTTCCGCCGGCCCGACGCCTGCGTGCTTTTGCCTTACGATTCCGCGCGCGGAAAAATTCTGCTCACCCGGCAGTTCCGGCTCGGGGCCTTCATGAATGACAGGACCCCCGGCCTGCTCGAAGCCTGCGCCGGCACGCTCGACCCCGGCGAAGCGCCGGACGTCTGCATGAGGCGCGAGGCGATGGAGGAAATGGGGCTGGAGGTCGGCGACCTGCGCTTTCTGTTCGAAGCCTTCGTCAGCCCCGCCGCGACCACCGAGAAGCTTTATTTCTTCGTCGCGCCCTTTTCTCCGCAGGCGAGGATCGCCGAGGGCGGCGGCATGGAGGAGGAAGGCGAGGAGATCGAAGTGGTCGAGGCGGATTTCGCCGAAGTCCTGCGCGAGGCCGAAGCCGGCGCGATCCGCGACGGCAAGACGCTGACATTGCTTTATTGGCTCAAGGCGTCCGGATTGATGGGGTAATACCGGTCAAGCCGCCATCAGTTCCTTTTCCAGCGCGACGAGATCGACCACGATATCGGTCTCGGCCAGCGGCTCGGTCATGCGCTCCACTTGGGCCGCCGCTTGGGGCTCACCTTGGGGCGCCATTTCGGGCGCGACGTGAGGCGCGATTTGGCGCGCCGCATCGTTGCGGTCCGCAAGCTCGCCACGAGTCGCCGCCGGCGCGAAAGACTCCGCTCCTTGTTCGCGCAAGCGGGCCACGCGCCTGCGGCTGGATTCACGCGCGGCGTCGGACTCGAAACGGCGCAGCAGAGCGGTCAACCGGGCGAGGCCCTCATCCTGCGCCGCCTCGCACGCCACCAGCACCGCCTGGATCAGCGGCAGGCGCAGCGCCCCCTCCTCGGCGGCCTCGTCCGGCGCGCCGCGCCCGTTTTGCGCGAGCGCCAGCAAGGCCGCGCGGAAGGCGACCAGCATCGGCGCGGGCAGGCCCGCCCTGGCGTAAAGCGCGGCGAAGGCGGTCGACGCCGGCTCGCGCATGATTCCCTCGACCCGGCGCGGCCCCATGCCGGTGAGGTCAACCAGCGTCGCCGCGAACAGGCCGCTCTGGCCGCACAGGAGCGCGCGCAGCGCGAGGCTGGCGGTAAGCTGGCCCGAGACCCGAAGATAGGCCGCGAGCGCCGCGGTTTCCCCCGAAAAGGCGGAGCATCCGGCGGCGATGATCATGGCGGCGCGCTCACGCGAATCCCGCGCGATGCGTTCCGAGCGCGCCGGCGAAAGCCAGTTGCGTTTCGCCGCATATTGGGCGAGCTGACGCGCCGCCGCCGCGGCGATCGCCGCGCGCGCCGAGGCCGGAATCCAGACCCGTCCGAGCAGGGCTTCGCGCAATTCGGCGTCGTCGCTGAACCGCTCGATCATCCGCCGCATCGCGAATTCCGGCAGATTGGCGCCTTCGTTCACCGCAAGCGTGATCAGGGCCTCGCGGGGCGCGACCTCGGCCAGGGCGGAACAGACGGAGGGGGAAATTTCAAGACGCAAGGCGATGGCGGCCTGGGCGACCGCGTCGCCGATCGCGGCGCAGTCGAGGAGTTGGGCGTCGGTGAGCAGGGGCGAACGCGCCAGCACGACGGAGGCGATGTCGGATTGATCGAGCGCGAGGCCGAGAACGATGGCCGGCGGCGCATGAGCGGCGCTGGCGAAGCTGTCGGCCAGCGCGCGCCGCACCAGCGGCGAGGGATCGTCGAGCATGGCGTGAAGCGCCTGTTCGGCCTCGGCGCGCTCCTCCGGCTCCATGTCGCTGTAAAGATAGGCCCGCGCCAGCGCGCTGACGCCCTCCGCGCGCGCCCTGGCCGACGCGTTTTCAGACCACAGGATGAATTTGCGAACGATCATGCGAGACCCGCCGGGCTTGAGCGCCGCCGTCCGCGCGGACGGTTAACGCAGGATCGCCAAACAAGGTAAAGTTTCACTTAATCGCCGCCGCGATTCGCCGCGCGGCGCCCCGGAAATTCAAGCCATGCGCTCCATTCTCGTCATTCCCGCCCTGCGATCCGCCGCCGCGGCGGCGCTCGCAAGCGAGGCCGACGCCATCGCCATCGACCTCGCGGACGGCGGCGACCGGCAAGACGCGCGCCGCGCCGCGATTGAAATGCTGGAACGCGCGCAAGAGGCGGGCAAGACGGCGCTCGTGATGATCCGCTCGCTGGCTTCGGGCCTCGCCGACGCCGATCTCGACGCGGTCATGCCGGCAAGGCCGCACGCGATCATCCTGCCTGACGCCATCGGCGGGCGCGACGTTCAGCACCTCGGGGCCAAGCTCGCGGTGCGCGAGGCGGAAAACGATCTTGCCGACGGTTCGACCGGAATTCTGGCGCTCGCCGCAGATTCGCCCGCCGCGATTTTCGAACTCGGCTCGCTCGCCCGCGCGACCCGCCGTCTGATCGGCGTGGGCCGCGACGAACGCCGGCTCGCGGAAAAGCTCGGGCTCGCGGTCGCCGGCGAGGAAAAGGCCGAGCCCCTGCGCGTCGCCCGCGGCCTCGCCATTCTGGCGGCGGCGGCGGCGGGCGCGCCGGCCTTCGACAGCGCGGAGCCAGGCGATGGCGAGCTGTTCGCGCAAGCCTGCGCCCGCGCGGCGCGCGATGGCTTTTCCGGCAAATTCGCGCTGACGCCCGACCAGGCGCGGGCCATCAACGCCGCGCTCTAGCTTTTTGTTTTTGCGCATAATCTTGTCCGAAAACCGGAGCTGCTTTTCGGGAATATGCGCTAGAAAGTCGTGACCAGACTGTCGAGATCGGGCCGCGCGCGATCCTCGGGCCCATTGTCCACCCGGCCGATATGGATGAAGCCGGCGATGCGCTCATGATCGGCCAGACCGAACCGCGACATGGCCTCGCGGTCATAGGCGCACCATCCGGTGAGCCAGGCGGTGCGAAAGCCCATGGCGGTCGCGGCGACGGTCAAAGCCATGCAGACCGCGCCCGCCGACAATTGCTGCTCCCATTGCGGAATCTTGACATGGGGCGCGGCGCGCGACACCACGCCGACGACCAGCGGGGCGTGCGTGAACCGGCCGCGCTCGAGGTCGAGGCGCTGCGCATCGGCGCCCGGCTCGCGCCGGGCCATGATCTCGGCGAGGCATTCGCCGGCGCGGACGCGGCCCTCGCCCTCGAACACGATGAACCGCCAGGGCGCGAGCTTGCCATGGTCGGGCACGCGCGCGGCGAGGGTCAGCAGCGCGCGCAGCTGCGCGGGCGTCGGTCCGGGGCCGCGCATCGCGATCGGCGGCGCGGAGCGGCGCGCGGCGAGAAGTTTTAGCGTCTCGTTCATGGAAAGATCCCGGATTTTTGTCGGACAAAGCCCTAAAATGGCCGCTTTGTAAACCGATGGCGAGAGCGAAACACGGGAGAGGGCCATTGCGGCGCGCGAGGACGGATCTTGCAAAATTGCGACGGCGCGCTCTCGGCGCCCTGGTTGCTCTCGCCATCCCGGCGGCGGCTTTCGCCGAAACGCCGCCGCTGCCCGCGCTCCCCGCGCCGCCGCCCGTCGTCGGCGCGCCGGGCGACGCGGCGGCGCCCGGTCATGACAACGCGCAGGACAGCCAGCCGCGCGCGGCGGTCTCGTTCAACGCGGTTTTCGCGCCCGGCGACATCCAGGCGATCGGCTCCGGGCTGATCTGGCGGGTTTTCGCCGCCCGGAGCGACGTCAACGGCGCCCAGGCCCTGGTCGCCGAATCGAACGATCCGGCGCCGACTTTCCAGCTTCCCGACGGCGATTACATCGTCCACGCCGCCTGCGGTCTCGCCGGCGCGACCAAGGAGTTCGCGGTCAATGGCGCGCCGGTGAACGAACGGCTGGTGATGCACGCCGGCGCGCTGAAGATCGAGGGCCGCCTGGGCGATGCGCCGATCGCTCCGTCGCGGCTCGACAACATGGTCTATCTGCCCGACCACGACGACCCCGAAGCCAAGCTGATCATTCCCAATCTCAAGGCCGGCGCGCCGGAATGCCTGCCCGAGGGCGCCTATCATATCGTCTCGATCCTGATGGACGTTTCGCCGGGATCGACCGTCGCGACCAATTCGAACGTCAGCGCCGACATGAGGGTGCAGGCCGGCAAGCTGACCGACGTGGTGCTGCGCCACCGCGCCGCCGCCATGACCCTGAAACTGGTCAATGCGCCGGGCGGCGAGGCGCTCGCCAACACCAGCTTTTCGGTGCTCACGCCCGGCGGCGACGTGATCCGCGAAATGATCGGCGCCTTTCCCACCATCGTCCTCGCCGAGGGCGAATATGTCGCCATCGCCCGCCACGAGAACACCACCTATCAGGCGACCTTCAAGGTCCTCGCCAACCAGAGTCGCGATGTCGAGGTCATCGCATCCCAGCCGGCGCCGTGATCCAGGACAAAGCGCTTGCGCATGGCCTGACGGATGATCAATGATTGCCGGACGGAGTTCGAACTCATGCGCGCCCTCGCCATACTTTTCCTTTTCGCCGTCACAACGTCCCTCCCGGCGCTGGCCGCCCCGCCCGACCCCGACCATGGCAAGGTCATCGCCCAGCGCTGGTGCGCCGCGTGCCATGTCGTTGCGCCGGGCCAGAAGGAGGCCAGCGCCGATGTCCCGAGCTTTTTCTATGCCGCCCGGCATATGGACAAGCGCGACCTGACCTCTTTCCTCACCGATCCGCATCCGAAAATGCCGGACATGAGCCTGACCCGGCAGGAGATCGACGACCTGACCGCCTATATCCGCGCGCTCGCCGCCCAGAAATGATCCCTCACGGCGCCGGATTGCCGCGGATCTGATGGATGGCGTCGATGCGCTGTTCGATCTCCGGATCGAGCGCATGGGGCGCGTCGAGAATGAGCTTGAGCTGGTCGAGGCTCGTCGCGCCGACAATATTGGCGGTGACGAAGGGCCGCGAGGTGACGAAGGCCAAAGCGAGATGGACCGGGTGCAGGGCGAATTCCCGCGCCAGGGCCAGATATTCCTCGATGGCCTCGCTCACCCCCGGCTTCTGATAGCGTTGGCCGCGTGGAAACAGCGTGAAGCGCGCGCCCTCCGGCATGGCGCCATGCAGATATTTGCCGGTGAGAAAGCCCTGCGCCAAAGGCGAATAGGCGAGCAGCCCGACCTGCTCGCGGAAGGCGAATTCGGCGAGGCCGATCTCGAACTGGCGGTTGAGCAGGTGATAAGCGTTCTGGATCGAGACCAGGCGCGGGCCCGCGCCGGCTTCCGATGCGCGCAGGAACTGGCTGACGCCCCAGGCGGTCTCGTTCGACACGCCGAAATGGCGGATTTTTCCCTGTTTCACCAATTCGCCAAGCGCGGAAACGGTCTCCTCGAACGTGACGCCGTCCGGCCCGCCGCGATCGCGATAGCCGTTGGAATTGCCTTCGAACAGGTCCAACGGCCGGTCCGGCCAATGAAGCTGATAGAGGTCGATATAATCGGTCTGGAGCCGCTTCAGCGAATGTTCGACGGCATAAAAGATGTTCTTGCGGTCGAGCCGCGCGCTTTCGCCGTTGCGGAACCAGGGCATGGCGGTGCGCCCCACGATCTTGGTGGCGAGAACGATTTTTTGGCGATTTGCTCTCGCGCGAAACCATTTGCCGATGATCGTTTCGGTCGCGCCATAGGTTTCCGCGCGCGGCGGGATCGCATAAAGCTCGGCGGTGTCGAAGAAATTCACGCCCTTGGCGACGGCGTAATCCATCTGGGCGAAAGCGTCGGCCTCGCCGGTCTGCTGGCCATAGGTCATGGTGCCGAGGCAGATTTCCGAGACTTTTATATCTGTGCGGCCAAGAGGGCGTTGCTGCATTCCAGAACTCCTGTGGCGGCGGAGCATAAGCTATTCGCGCGACGGGAAAAGCTCCCGCGCGCAAGGCGCCGTTTGCGCAGGCGCGCCCTCCCCCGTCATTGCGAGCGGAGCGAAGCAATCCATGCAAACGTTCAGCAGGTTGAAAGGTGGATGGCTTCGCGCCGCTCGCCATGACGGAGAAGGATCAAAATCCGAAATGCGCCCGCGCCTGGCGCAGGCAGGCCAAAAAGCCGGTCAGGTCGCCGCAGCCCGGCAGGGTGACGTCGGGGCGGACGACGCGCCGGCCTTGCGCCTTGAGGGCGACGTCGAGCATGAGATTGTCGGCATTGGCGAAATTCTCGATCAGCAGTCCCTGCGCGTCGCAATATTCGCCCTCGGGCGCGCCATGGACGCCATGAGCCGCCGCGACGCGCTCGAACAAGGGCGCGGACTCGTTGGTGTAAGCGAAGGCCGGTTTGCCGAGCGCGGCGAAAAAGCCAAGTTCGAAGGCGGTGCCGGGATCGGCGTTGACGCCGCGAAAGGGCGTGAGATTGAAAATCCCCGCATCCGCCTCGCGTATCAGCGCGACATTGGCGGCAAAGATTTTTTCATCCGCCGTCTCGCCGGGCGCGGTCGCGAGATCATGGTCGAGCGGATAAAACCCGACAAAACCGAATTCCTCGCACAGGATTTTCTTGCGCAGGCCGATCGCCCGCGCCTCGGGCAGGAAGACTTCGGGGCCGGCGAGGTAGATTTTGGGATTCGACGGCAAAGGCGCGCTCCTTCCCGCGATCTGAAGATCACGTCCACAGATTGATCTTGTTGCCCTGCTTGTCGGTGAAGCCGCCGAGGATGATCAGGACGAAATCATAGACCGTCCAGACGACAAAACCGCCGCCGGTCAGCAATTGCAGAATGCCGGTCCAGATCTTGCCGACATAGAAGCGGTGGAAGCCGAGCAGGCCGAAAAAGAAGCACAGCAGCGCCGCCGGCAAGATGCGCTTGGTCGAGGCGGTGTTGGGCGCGCCGCAATGCGGGCAGACCGTCGCGGTCTCGTGGATGGCTGGCCGCAGCCACGGCATTGAATCATGTGAGCCTCCCAACAAAAAAGCCTGCCGGGATCGCCGGCAGGCCGAGCTTAGCGCAAATCCGGCGGCGTCGCCTCCAGCGTCAGCGAGGCCAGAGCCTCGTCGAGCGTCACAAAAGTCTGCGCCGGCGAGCCGAGCCGGCGGATCGAGACGCTGCGGTCCGCCGCCTCCTTGCGGCCCACCACCAGCAGGACCGGGATTTTGGCCAGCGACAATTCGCGCACCTTGTAATTGATCTTTTCGTTGCGCAGGTCGGTCTCGACGCGCAGCCCCGCCTTGCGCGCCAGCGCGGCGATTTCCAGCGCGTAATCGTCGGCGTCGGAGGTGATGGTGCAGATCGCCGCCTGCACCGGCGACAGCCACAAGGGCAGATGGCCGGCGAAATGCTCGATCAAATGCCGGTGAAAGCGCTCCAGCGAGCCGAAAATGGCGCGATGGATCATCACCGGGGTCTGCTTTTCCGAATCCGGACCGATGTAAAAAGCGCCGAACCGGCCCGGCAGGTTGAAATCGACCTGGGTGGTGCCGCATTGCCATTCGCGGCCGATGGCGTCGCGCAAGGTATATTCGAGTTTCGGGCCGTAAAAGGCGCCCTCGCCCGGATTGATCGCGGTCCTAAAACCCTGGGCGGCGAGAAGATCGAGCACTTTTTTCAGCGCGGCTTCCGCCTTGTCCCAGCCCTCATCCCCGCCGACCCGTTTTTCCGGCCGGGTCGAGAGTTTCACCACAATGTCCTCGAAGCCGAAATCCTTGTAGATCGCGATGACCATGTCGTTGATCTTCATGGCTTCCGCCATGATCTGGTCCTCGGTGCAGAAGATATGGGCGTCGTCCTGGGTGAAGGCGCGCACCCGCATCATGCCGTGGATCGCGCCGGAGGGCTCGTAGCGATGCACGATGCCGAATTCCGAAATCTTCATCGGCAGATCGCGGTAGGATTTCAACCCGTTCTTGAAGATGGCGACATGGCCGGGGCAGTTCATCGGCTTCAGCGCGAAAACGCGGTCATCTTCCGTCTTGGTGATGAACATGTTCTCGCGATAGGTCTGCCAATGGCCGGACGTCTCCCACAGAGCGCGGTCGAGCACCTGCGGGGTGTTGACCTCGATATAGCCCGCCGCCTGCTGGCGCCGGCGCATGAAGGAGATCAGGGTCTGGAACAGGGTCCAGCCCTTGGGGTGCCAGAAGATCGTCCCCGGCCCTTCCTCCTGGAAATGGAACAGGTCCATTTCGCGGCCCAGGCGGCGATGATCGCGGCGCTCGGCCTCCTCGATCTGTTTCAGGTAAGCGTCGAGGTCTTCCTGCCTGGCGAAGGCGGTGGCGTAGATGCGCTGGAGCATCGGTTTTGTGGAATCGCCGCGCCAATAGGCGCCCGCCACTTTCATCAGCTTGAAGGCGTTGCCGATTTTTCCGGTGGACGGCATGTGCGGGCCGCGGCAGAGATCGAGCCAGTCGCCCTGCTTGTAGACCGAGATTTTCTGGTCGGCCGGGATCGCCTCGACCAGTTCGACTTTAAAAGCCTCGCCATGCTTTTCGAAATAAGAAATCGCCTCGTCGCGGCTCCATTCCTCGCGCACAATCGCCTTGTCGGCGGCGACGATCTCCCGCATTTTCCTTTCGATCGCCATGAAATCCTCGGGCGTAAAAGGCTCGGCGCGATAGAAATCGTAATAAAAGCCGTTCTCGATCACCGGGCCGATCGTGACCTGCGTGCCGGGATAGAGCGCCTGGACCGCGTCAGCCAGCACATGGGCGGCGTCGTGGCGGATCAGCTCCAGCGCGCGCGGATCTTCCCGGTTCAGGAATTCGACCCTGGCGTCGGCGCGGATGGGGGTCGCGGCGTCCGCCATCTGGCCGTCGAGCATCATGGCGACGGTCCTTTTCGCCAGCGAGGGGGAAATGCTTTTGGCGATGTCGAGGCCGGTGGCGCCGGGGTCGAAGGACCGCGACGCGCCGTCGGGAAAAGTGACCGAAATCATCCGTCTCTCCTTGCTCACTCGCCGTGACGAGCCGGCGTAAGCTGTTTGCGGGACCGTCTTGGTAGGCGAATCGCGGCCACGACGCAATCGCCTGTGGCGGCAAAGCCGCGCGGCGCGGAAATTCGCGGCGGAAGGCGCGAAACGGCTGGAAATGGCGACGGCCTTGGGCATCATTCGCGCATGACGCCCCCGAACAACCCCTCCTATCTCGACCATCTGCGCGCCGACCGCCGCTATGCGGCCATGGTCGGACTCGGCTTCAGTTCGGGCATGCCCTTCCTGCTGGTCTATATCACCCAGTCGGCCTGGCTTTCGGAGGCCAAGGTCGCCTTGCCTCTGATCGGCCTGATGAGCTGGCTGACCTTCGCCTACAAGCTGAAATTCCTCTGGGCGCCATTGCTCGATCAGTTTGACGCGCCGATTCTCTCCCGTCTGCTCGGGCGCCGGCGCGGCTGGATCGTCGCCTCACAGCTGGGCGTGGCGGCGACTCTCGCCGGCGTCGCCTTCGGCGATCCCGGCGCGCGGCTGTGGTGGACCGTGCTTTTCTCCGCGGCTTTGGGCGTCGCCGGCGCGACCCAGGACATTGTCATCGACGGCTGGCGCATCAATGCGGCCCCGCTGGAAAAACAGCCTTTGATGGGCTCCTTCGCCGAGATGGGCTATCGCGTCGGCAATCTTGCCGCCGGCGCCGGCGCGCTATATCTCGCCGACCGTTTCGGCTGGCGCGCGTCTTATCTCTGCATGGCGGCGCTGATGGCGCCGGGCATGATCTCGGCCTTGGCCGCGCCCGAGCCGGAGATCGACTTCATCGCGGCGCGGCATGCCGAGCGGCCGGGCCTCGCGGCGGCGATCTGGGCGCCGATCAAGGAGCTGTTCACCCGGCTCGGGCCGCTGGCGGTTCCGGTCCTGCTGCTGATCGCGGGCTTCCGCATGCCGGGCTATCTCACCGGCGCCATGGCCATGCCCTTGTTCAAGAGCCTGCATTTTTCGGATTCGGACATCGCCACGGTGACCAAACTCTTTGGCTTCGGCGTCGCGCTCGCCGGCGTCTTCGCCTGTTCCTGGCTCGTGCCGCGCATCGGCCTGATGTCGTCCATGCTGATCGGCACGGTCGCGGCCTCGGCCTCGCATCTCAGCCTCGCCTGGCTCGCAGGCCACGGCGGCGAATTCTGGGCCTTCGCGCTGGCGGTGGCGATCGAAGCCTTCGCCGCCTCCTTCGCCACCATCGTGCTGATCACCTTCATGTCGTCGCTGTCCAAGGCCGAATTCGCCGGCAGCCAATATTCCCTGATGACCTCGCTCTGCGCCATGCCGGGCTTTTTCCTTGCCGGCTTTTCCGGGCTGATCGTGAAGAAAACCGGCTTCGTCGCCTTTTTCCAGCTCACGTCGCTGATCGGGCTGCCTGTCGCCCTGCTCTGCCTCTGGATGTGGCGGCGCCACCACGACGCCTTTTCGCTGCAACACGCGCCCGGCGCGCCGATGGAGCATTGAGCGCCCTCCAACGCCTTGTGCGCTTCAAACATTGACGCGCGAGCGTCGCCTGGGCCAGAGTGCGCGCCCTGTCAGAGGCTGTTCGACGCGCCATGGGCCATTGGAAACAACATATTCGGATCGCGGTTCTCGCCGCCGCGGCGGCCCTTGCCGCCGCTTTCGGCAGCCTGTTTCTCACCAGCGGGAGCCAGAAGCCGGCGCCAACCGGGTCTCCGCTCACCGCGAAGCCGGTGACGACAACCCCGGTCACGGCCGAATCCGAAGCCGCGCAAAAAGCGGCCGCCGCCGCCCCGGTCGACCAGCAGAAGCTCGCCGCCCTCAAGGACAGGCTGGCGGAGGCCCCCGAATATGGGCCTTTCCTCGCCAAGCTCGGCGCGCTTTACCCCGCCGATTATGACGCCGCGGCGAAAGCCGCGCTCTCCCAGGAGGTCGAGACCCGCGACGACGCGGCCGATCTGTTTGTCAGCCTCGCGGTCCAGACGCTGCGGCGCAATCGCGGCCTGCTGGGCGCCAAGGCCGGCGGCGCCGCGCTCGACCAGGTGTTCGACGTGCATGAAAAGGTGCTGAAACAGCTTGGGGCGAGCGATCCCGCGCTGTGCGTCGATTTCCTCAACGGCGCGCCAGCCGACCGTTTTGCCGCTTTCGCCGGCGCCCATCGCGCGCTCATGGCGGAGGAGGCCCTGGCGGGACTCGACGCGATCGAAGACGGCGCAAAGAAGAAAATCGACCGCGAGGCGCCCAGTTCCGCCGATTTCGACGATCTGGAAAAGCTGATGCTCGCCAAGGGCGTGGACAAGGCCGGCGCCAGCCTGCTGCTCGACGGCACGACGCCCGATCCGCCCTTGAGCGACGCCCAGCAGTGCCAGGACGGCATAACCTATCTCGACGCGATGAAAGCCTTGCCCGATATCCAGCGCTACCGGCTCTATGCCCTCGCGCTCGAAGTCATGGCGCATGATTGATCAGGGCCCGGGTCGCTCGGTTTCGACCGCCTCGCAGACCGGGCGCTTGCGCCAGGAGCCATAGCGCCACGGATGCAAGGCGTCGGCGCGTTCCGGCAAATTCGGCGGAACCGGGTCGAAGCCCGAATCTCCCCAGGGGTGGCAGCGGCAGATGCGGGAAAAACCCATCCAGCCGCCGGCCCACAGGCCGTGACGGGCGATGGCCTCGTCGGTGAAGGCTGAGCAGGTCGGCATATAGCGGCAATTGCGTCCCGCGACGCTCGAAAAGGTGACGCGATAGAGCTGGATCAGCCCGCGCGCCAGAAATGTCGGCGCTTTTTTCAGGGCGAAGGTCTGTCTGGGCAAGTCGTCATCCTCGTCTCGAACACTGTTGCAAGAAAACAACTCTTCCGGCAACTTTGATTTTACCCCCCAAAACGCCTGTTCTTCCACTTTCGCCGCTGTTAGAACTGAAGGCAGAATCTTGGAGACATTGCCTTGAAAATGTCATCGCGTCGCCTGTCTGTCCCGGCCGCTTTTCTCGTGGGAGCCATCGGCGTGAGCGCCGCCGCGCAAGCGGACGATCTGCAAGCGCCGTTCCTGAACTTCAACGCCCCGGCCTCGACGCCGCAATGGATCGTCACGGTCGGCGGCATGGGCGGCATTCAGCCGAAATATCCCGGCGCCAGCGGCTCTGCTTTTTACGGCCTGCCCACCCTCGAGTTTCGCCGCGAGGATCAGGCGCCGCGATTCAGCTCGCCCGACGACGACTTCAGTTTTGTTGTGTTGCACAACGACTGGTTCGCGGTCGGTCCTGCCGGAAACTGGGTCAACAACCGCTCGGTGCGGGGCAATCCCGCCCTCTACGGCATGAATTCCGTCGACGCCAGCATCGAACTGGGCGCCTTCGCGGAATGGACGCCCTTGTCCTTCCTGCGCGTGCGCGCCGAGGCGCGCAAGGCGGTCTCGGGTTATGACGGCTTGGCCTTCAGCCTTAATGGCGACGTCTGGCAGAAATGGGGCCCGGTGACGCTGTCGGTCGGCCCGCGGTTGAATTTCAACAATGACCAGTACGCCGCGAGTTTCTTCTCGGTGAACCCGTGGCAGGCGGTGGTCAACCAATCGGTAGGCGGCGTGCTCACCCCCTATAACGCTTCGGGCGGCCTGACCTCGGCCGGCGTTACCGCCGCCGCGCGCTATGAAGTGAACGAACTGTGGCGCGTCAGCGTGTTCGGCAATTATCAGGTCTTGACCGGCAGCGTCGCAAACAGCCCGCTGGTCATGCGCACCGGCTCCCGCGACCAGTTCACGGCGGGCATCGAAATCGCCTATCACTTCCGCACCGGCGCCCTGGCCTTTTTGCCGACCTTCTGATCGAAAGATCGTCGCAGCGTTCCAAATGCATACGGCCCGGGCAATCCCGGGCCGTTTTTTTGTGTGCGCGGGAAGAACGACGTTCAGTCGCGCCTTTTCAGATGCTCTTCGAGATAGACCAGCGCGATCTGGCGATCCGCGTCATTGGCCGCCTTCATGTCCTGGTCGTAGAGAGCGTGGACCCATTGCTGGACCTTGCCGTTCGCGCCTTCGCGCGCGAGCGTCAGCCACATCAGGCCGCGCGCCCGCTGGACCGGCAGGCCGTCGCCGCAAAACAGCAGATGGCCGAGCAGCGCCTCCAATTCGACATGGCCCTTCGCGGCGGCGAGATAGAGCCAGCGCGCGGCCTGCCGATTGTCTTTGGCGAGACCGGCCGCGCCGTCCGTATACAGCCGCGCGAGATTGTACTGGGCGTCGGGATCGCCAAAATTCGTCGCAGCGTAGCGGAACATGTGCATCGCATGTTCCGGATCGGCCTTCAGGCCCGATCCGCCGATGCCTTTGAGTTCGAACACGCCGACCGCGACATAAGCGCTGGCGACGACGGAATTCTCGCGCCAATTGGCCTCGTCCTCGTTATATTTGTCGATGATCTGCAAGAAATATTGATAGGCCTTGTAATCATCGCGCGGCACGCCGTCGCCGTCGGCGTACATCTTGCCGAGCTTCCATTGCGCCAGCGTCTCGCCGCCGGCGGCCGCATATTTCAACGCCTCGACCGACGAGGCCGCATGGCCGGCGCGAAAATCCTCCAGCGCCGCTTCCAGCGCCTGATGTGGATTCTTGAAAATATCGAGGGTCTTGCTTGAGGACGAGGCGGGGCCGGCGCCGTCGAAGGCAAAGGCCGTCGCGCCCCAGCACGTGGCGCCCAGAAACGCCAGAAAGATTCGCCCCAACGCCGACATCACGCTCAGTCTCCCGGCGCCCTGCCCCGAAGGACGCCTACTCCCAACGAACTAGCTTCTCTTTTATGGCTGAATCGCGGCGGCGCCTTTTCAAACTTCGGGCTTTCTGAAGTTGAAATCCGACTGTGGCGCCCAAGCCACAAACGCGGTCGGGATCGAAGCCCGCAAAAGCTTGATCCGCGGAAGCAAAGCAAGGATCGCCGAAAAAGGTTGCAAAAAAGCCAAGCCCGCGAATCGCGAAGAATTGAACGGGCGCCGGGGATTGCTTCCCGCCTGGAACCGTTCGTCAGGACGGCCCCTGGCGGGAGAAAGGGACGCCCCGTTCACCCAAGCAGTTTCAGGGCGGCGGTGAATTTTTCGAGGCGCGCGACGGCCTGTTCGCGCCGCTCCTGGTTTTCCTCGACCACCTCTTCCGGCGCGCGGCGCAGGAAGTCGGCGTTGCCCAGCTTGGCGTCGATCCTGGCGATTTCCTTGCTTTCGGCGGCGACGCTTTTTTCGAGCCGCGCGCGTTCGGCGTCGAAATCGATGACCCCTTCGAGCGGCAGCGCCAGGACCGTGCCGCGCGCGACCAGCTGAACCGATTGCGGCGGCGCGCTGACGCGCGTCTCGATGCCGGAAAGGCGCGCCAGCCGCTGCATCGGCTCCGCCCAGCGCCTGGCGCGGCGATCGTCGGCTTCCGCCGCCCCGACCAGGACCAGCGGAACCTGCGCGCCCGCCGGCACGTTCATTTCGGCGCGCGCCGAGCGCACCGCCGAGACGACATCGACCAGCCAGCCGATTTCCGCTTCGGCCTCCGCATCCTCCAGCCCGCGCAGATCGGGCCATTGAGCCAGCGCCAGCATGGATTCGCGCGGACAATCCTGGCCGCGGATCGCCCAGATTTCCTCGGTGAGGAAGGGCATGAAGGGATGGAGCAGCTTACAGATCTGGTCGAGCACGAAGGCGATGGAATCGCGCGTCTCGTCCTTGGCCGGGCCATCCGGCCCCTGCAACAGGGGCTTGGCCAACTCCAGGCTCCAGTCGCAGAAAATGTTCCAGACGAAGCGATAGGCCGCCTGGGCCGCCTCGTTGAATTTATATTGGCCCAGCGCGGTTTCGATCTCGGCTGACGCCCGCGCCGCTTCGCCGATGATCCAGCGGTTGAGGACTTCGCGCGGCCTGGTCGGGTCGAAGCCGTGGCGGCCCCGGCACTGGTTCATTTCCGCGAAACGCGCGGCGTTCCACAGCTTGGTCGCGAAATTGCGATAGCCTTCGACGCGCGAGGTCGCGAGCTTGATGTCTCGCCCCTGCGCCGCCATGGCCGCTAAAGTAAAACGCAGGGCGTCCGCGCCGTAAGTGTCGATCAGATTCAGGGGATCGATGACGTTCCCCTTGGACTTCGACATTTTCGCGCCCTTCTCGTCGCGCACCAGCGCGTGAAGGTACACATGGCGGAAGGGAGCCTTGTGCTGGAAATGGAGCCCGAACATCATCATGCGGGCGACCCAGAAAAAGATGATGTCGAAGCCGGTGACCAGGACGTCGGTCGGATAGCGCGCCGCGAGATCGTTGCTGTCCTCGGGCCAGCCGAGCGTCGACATCGGCCACAGGCCCGACGAGAACCAGGTGTCGAGCACGTCGTCGTCGCGGGTCAGCAGATCGGCGGCCTTGTCGGGATCGTCGGCGATCGCCTGGGCCTCGGCGTCGGTATAGATCTCGCGCTTGACCGCGTCGGCCAGCGCGTCGGCCAGCGCCTCGTCCTCGCTTTCGCCGACATAGACAGCGCCCCAGGGCGAATACCAGGCGGGAATCTGGTGGCCCCACCACAGCTGGCGCGAGATGCACCAGGGCTGGATGTTTTCCAGCCAGTCGAAAAAGGTCTTTTCCCAGTTTTTCGGGACAAAGGCCGTCTCGCCCGAGCGTACGGCGGCGAGCGCCGGCCCGGCCAGGGCCTTGGCGTCCACATACCATTGGTCGGTGAGCCAGGGCTCGATCACCACGCCGGAGCGGTCGCCATGCGGGACCTGATGTTCGTGGCCCTCGATCGTCGCGATCAGGCCGCGCAACTCCATGGCGGCGATCACCGCCTTGCGCGCCTCCTCGCGCGACAGGCCATGCAGGCTGTCGAGCGTGTCGGACAGGTCGTCGTTCTCGATCACGCCTTGCAGGAAAGCCTCGTTCTCCTTCAGGAGCAGGCGGGCCTCGGCGTCGAGGATGTTCACCAGCGGCAGATTGTGGCGCGAACCGACCTCGAAATCATTGAAATCGTGGGCCGGTGTGATTTTCACCGCGCCCGAGCCCTTTTCGGGATCGGAATAGGAATCGGCGACGATCGGAATCAGCCGCCCGACCAGAGGCAGGCGCACGAAACGGCCGTGCAGATGGAGATAGCGCTCGTCCTCGGGATGGACCGCCACCGCCGTGTCGCCGAGCATGGTCTCGGGACGGGTCGTGGCGACGACGATATATTCGTCGGTCGCGGCGCCGGTCTCGTCGGCCAGCGGATATTTGAAATGCCAGAGCGAGCCTTTGACGTTCTGGGACACGACCTCGATGTCGGAGACCGCCGTCAGCAGCCTGGGGTCCCAGTTGACGAGGCGCTTGTCCCTGTAGATCAGCCCGGCGCGATAAAGCTCGACGAAAGCCTTCAGCACGGCTTTGGACGAGCCGGGGTCCATGGTGAAGCGTTCCCGCGACCAGTCGCAGGACGCGCCGAGGCGCTTGAGCTGGTTGACGATGGCGCCGCCGGATTCCGCCTTCCAGGCCCAGACCTTTTCCAGAAAAGCCTCGCGGCCGAGTTCGCGGCGCCCCGGCTCGCCGGCGGCGGCGAGGCGGCGCTCGACCACCATCTGGGTGGCGATGCCCGCATGGTCTGTGCCGGGCTGCCACAGGACATTCTTGCCCCGCATGCGCTCGAAGCGGCAGAGGATGTCCTGCAAGGTGTTGTTGAGGGCGTGGCCCATGTGGAGCGTGCCGGTGACGTTCGGCGGCGGAATGACGACCGTGAACGTCTTGGCGCCGAGGCGCTCGGGCCGGTCGGCGCGGAAGGCGCCCGCGGCCTCCCAATCGGCCGCGATGCGGGCCTCCACGGCGGCGGGGTCGAAAGTCTTTTCCATCATGAGCTGAAAACCGGAATCGCACGGGATTTCGGCGCAACAAATCCGAGCGCGGCCCGCAAGTCAATGAAGATGGCGCCCTTCCTTCTCCCCTTGCGGGCGAAGGTGGCGCGCGAAGCGCGACGGATGAGGGGTCAGCCCCGCCCGCGCGCGATGCGTTCGATTTCGGCGCGGACCAGCCGTTCGACCACGACGGGCAGATTGTCGTCGAGCCAGGCCTTGAGCATGGGCCTCAGCATTTCCCGCGCGATCCGCTCGATCATTTCCGGATCGCGCAGCATCAGGCTTTCCGCCAGGGCCTCGAACGAGGCGCCGATGCGGGCGCCGCTGGCCGATGAAAGCAGAACGGGCTCGTCGGCGTCGCTTTTGAACTGCGGCGCTGGGACGCGGCGTGTGGCCGGGCTGGAGGACTGCGGCGGCGCTTCCGCGACGGGCGCTGGCGGCGGCGCAGGCGATTCCACGGTGGCGGCGGCCGGTTCAACGGCGGCCGCGGGCGGTTCAACGGCGGCCGCGGGCGGTTCAACGGCTGCCGCGGGCGCTTGCGAGGCCGGCGCCGCAGCTTTGAGCCGCGCCTCAGCGAGTTGGGCGACGGGCGCGGCCGCCGGCGGGGCCGTGACCGCCGCCGGTTCCGGGCGCGGCGCTTCGGCGACGCCAGCCGCGCCTTCGCCCGGAGCGAAACCGGCCGGCCGGCCCTTCTGTTCCGGTTCTTTGGGCGCTTCCGCCGGCGCTTCGGCCTGAACGGGTGCGGCCTGAGCGGGTTCGGCCGCGACGGCGGGCGCGGAAATTTTCGGCGCTTCGCGCAGCGGCGGACGTGCGGCTGGCGCCTCGGCCGGGGCGAAGTCGCGCAATTTCAGCAACGGCGCCTTGTCCCCGGCGGAAACGACGCGCGGCGTCGGAGGGCGAAACATGGGCGCCGTCGTCACGGCGCCTGTGGATTCGGGCGCAGGTTCGCCGCCCCGAAACAGCTTCTGGCCGAAGCCGCGCAGAACCTCGGTCGCCGCCGCCGGCGGCGGCGCGGCGGGACGCGCAGGAGCAGCGGGCGCGGACCCGGGCGCGGCGGCGCGGGGGCGGCTCAGTGGCAAGACGTCGTCGTCGGCGATGATGCGGCGGATCGAGGCGAGGATGTCATCCATCGACGGCTCACGCGCGCTGGCCTCCGCGGGCGATGGGCTGGATTGGGACGGGCCGTTCTCTGCGGTCATATGTCTCATTGCTCGCAACGAAACGCCAAGGGGTGAAAATGCGAGGCGCTCACAATCAGATTCGCCACCCCCTCAGGTGTGCCCTCTTGCGCCGACGCGCGCAAGGGCGCAGCCCGCCACTTCGATCGCCGCCCACCGTTTTTTATGCGGCGGCGCTCGAAGCCGATTGTCAGCGGCCGTCCGGCGTGTCGATGCCGAAGAAGCGGTTCTTCGTCTGCTGATAATGCTGGCTCGGATTATATTCGACGACGCCGAGCCCGAGACTGCTGGCGTAAAGCCGGCCGATGGCGGACATCACCGCATAGGAGGCGACCACCCGGTCGTGCTGGGCCTGCACCAGTTCGACGCGGGTGTTGAGCAGGGTCTGCTCGGCGTTGAGTACGTCGAGCGTGGTGCGCTGGCCGACCTTGGCTTCCTCGCGCACGCCATTCAGCGCGATTTCCGCCGCCTTGACCGCCGCCTGGAAGGAAATGATCGCCGCGCGCGCCGCCTGCAACTGGCCCCAGGCGGTCACCACCCCGGCGCGCGCCTGGTTGCGCGCGCTCGCGACCGCGATCTGCGCCTGGTTCATCTTCTCCTTGGCCTGGCGAATCGCGGCATATTCCTGGCCGCCCTGATAGATCGGCACGGTGAGCTGGCCGCCGATCGAAGCGGAGAAGACGCTATAACCCGGATAGCCGCTGGTGTCGGTCGAATTTTGCACCTGACCGACTACGCTGAGTTGCGGCGAGAGCGCGCCTTCGGCGACCTTCACCGCGTCCTCGCCGACGTCGACCTGATGGAGGGCGCCGAGGATCGACGGATGTTCAGTAAGGGAAATTTCGATCGCCTCTTCGAGCGACGGCGGAAGCAGCTTTTCGATCGGACGGGCCGGCTGCAAACGCGCCGGCTGGATCCCGATCACTTGGCGAAAGGTCGCAATGCTGCCCTGGAGTTTGGATTCGGCGACGGCGACGTCGGCGGTTCCGCTCGCCAGCGAAGATTCCGCCTGCGCGACGTCGGTGCGGGTCACTTCGCCGACCTGGAAGCGGTCGCGCGTCTGGCGCAACTGAACCTCAAGAACCTTGACGTTATTGCGGCGCAAGCCGAGCACCGCCGTGTTGAGCAGCACGTCCATATAGGCCTGCGCGCCGCTGTAAAGCGTGTTCAGTTCGGTTAGCCGCAATTGTTCGCGCGCCATCAGAACCGAGGACTCCGCCTGATTGACCGAATTTGCGGTGCGCATGCCGTCGAAAACGGTTTCGCTGACCTGGGCCTGGCCGGTCATGGGCAAGCCGGCGAGCTTCTGGTTACTGCTCGACTGGCCGAAAAGGCCCTGGATATTCGACACCTGATAATTCAGCGTGCCCTGCGCCTGAACCTTGGGCATCCAGCCGGACTTGGCCTGGGGTACGCCCTCGTCGCTCACGCGGACTGCGGCGCGCTGCTGGTTGATGTCAGGATTGTTCAGATAGGCGCGCGACAAGGCGTCGGATATGGTTTCGGCCGTCACCGGACCGTGACCGAGAACAAGGGCCGCCAGGGTCAGGCCGACATGAGATGAACGCCGCAAAATCAAAGCCCCCGCAAGGCGCCGGACCGCGCAAATCCACGAACGGCGGACAGCCACTTCGCCCGTCCTGGCCGACGGGCCTGTGAATTGTTCCAAGGATTATAGACATGAGCCATTACGTCAACCTGAGGTTCAGGCCCGCAGGCCCGAATGTTCAGGAATCCTGCCGGTCAGATGTACGATTATTCGGAGACTGCGCCCAAAAAGACACAGCCCCTCGACCTTGCGCGGCGTGACGACCCCGTCCGACGCATTTTCAGAAAACGAACTCCGCCGGCCTGGCGAAGGCGTGCAGGGCGCCCGCCGAGGCGTCGAACAGCGGACGCGGCGACGCCTGGCCGCCGGCGCGCCGATATAAAATGGCCTTGCCGACCTGCGCGCCGGGCTTGTCGGACACGATCCCGACCAGCCGGCCGCCCTCGGCGAGTTGATTCAGCAGGGCGCCGAAAGCGCCCTGGCTCACGCCATCGACGAGGATCACGTCGAAGGGCGAATCGGCCGGGGCCCCCGCCGCCAGCGGCCCGGCGACGGCTTTGGCGTTGGTCAGGCCGAGGGTCGCGAAATTGGCCGTGGCCCGCGCCGCCAGGCTTTCGTCGTCATCGAGGCTGACCACCGATTTGACCAGGCCGGCAGCCAGAGCGGCGGCATAGCCGGTCGCGCCCGCCACCACCAGGACGCGGTCGTCCGCGCGCAAATGCGCCTCCTTGAGCAGGCGGGCGAGAATCAGCGGCGCGGTCATTTCGCGCCGGGTCTTGCCGGAAAGAACCAGACGCGCGTCGGAATAGGCGAGGCTGGCGAAGGCGGGATCGACGAAGATTTCGCGGGGAACGTCCCTCATCCGGGCCTGGACGCCGAGGTCAGTCACATCGAAGGTCCGGATCTGGCGCTCGACCATGGTTTCCCGGAGCGCGGCGGTAGAGGCGAAGGAAACATTCTGCATTGTTGATCCGTCGAAAATCCGTCTCGCCGGGACGGGGAACCCGTCCGCTCGGCTTACCGGCTTTATAAGCAGAGGCGCCCGCTCTGTCCACTTGACGCGGCGCCGAAGAAGGTCGCACGCTCCCGCCAGACGGACCGGAGGAGCCCGTGGACGAGTCGCCGACCGAAAATTTCGAACAAGCCGAACATGCCGAGCATGCGGCGCATCTCGGCGACCGTCGCCTGATTCTGGTTTCGATCACCATCGCGATGCTGGCGGTGCTGGCGGCTGCGGTCGGCAGTCTCGAAACGATCGAGACCGCAGCGACTTTGGGCGCGAAAAACGAGGCCGTGCTGATGCAGGCCAAGGCCAGCGACGCCTGGGGCTTTTACCAGGCCAAGAGCATGAAACAGAATCTCTATTCCGCCCTGTCCGAAATTGCGGGCGCCAAATCCGCCGATTTCACGGCCCGGACGGAACGCTACGCCAAGGAGAAGCAGGAGATCCAGACTCAGGCCAAGGAATATGAGGCCGAAGTCGCGGCGTCCATGAAGAAGAGCGAGGTTCATGAGCGGCGCCACCACATTCTCACCTTCGCCGTGACCCTGCTTCATATCGCCATCGCGGTCGCGACGATCGCCATCATCCTGCGCGGAATGCTGTGGCCGTGGCGCACGGCGATCGGCCTCGGCGCGGCGGGAACCCTGGCCGCGACCCTGGCCTATCTGCTTTGATGCCGATTCCGCATGATTGATGCGGATTGCGGCGCCATCTTGCGAAAACCGCATGATTTGTCACGGCGCGAAAGAAAAAGCCCCGGCGCGGAGCCGGGGCTTCGCCAGGGTCGGATTACTTGAGCTTGGCGTTGCACTGGCTGTAATAGCCGCCGCCCTTCTCGATCCATTTCAGGCCGCCGTTGCCGCCTGTGGCCTTGTTGGCTTTGTACTGGTCGAGGCAGGTGTGCATGCGCGCCTTGCCTGCGGACTGGCTCTTGTAGGCGGGACTGACCGCCGTCGGGAAGACGACCGGGCCGGTTGCGGCGGGCGCTGCGGCGGGCTTGGCCGGCGCCGCCGTCGCGGCGGGCGCCGGAGCCGGCGCGGCGGGCGCTGCGGCTGGGGCCGCCGCCGGCGCGGCGCCGCCCGCCTTCAGTTCGGCGCGGCATTTCGAGGAAAATTGCAGATAGGTCAGGCCGCCGGTCTGATTGGCGGCCTTGGCCGCCTGCCATTTGGCGGCGCATTCTTTCATCGCGGATTCGGCGTTGGCGGAGCCGACGCCGAGCAGGGCGACGGCGCCCGCGAGCACAAGAGCGGAACGGATGGACATGTACGGCTCCCCGGAAAGCCGGCGGCCAGGTCGCGGCGCCGGCGCCTGGTCAAGCTTTCGGATTTTTTCGTCCCCGTCAATGTGGCGAAGGTCGGTTCTCGGGCTCCGAAAGCCTTATTTTTCCAGTTTCCGGCCGCTGACCCCGGGCTGAACGGGCTGGATAAGCAAAACCGGGGCTTGTGGCCCCGGTTTCAGAAGGAAGTCCGCTCAGCTGATCTTGGCGGAAATGATCTTGTCCGGGTCCTTGACCGGCTCGCCGCGCTTGATCTTGTCGACATTCTCCATGCCCGTGATCACCTCGCCCCAGACCGTATATTGGCGGTCGAGAAAGCGGGCGTCGTCGAAGCAGATGAAGAACTGCGAATTCGCCGAATGGGGATTGGAGGCGCGGGCCATGGAGACCGTGCCGCGCACATGAGGCGCGCTGTTGAACTCGGCCTTGAGGTCGGGATATTTCGACCCGCCGGTGCCCGTGCCGTGGGGGCAGCCGGTCTGGGCCATGAAACCGTCGATCACGCGATGGAACACGACGCCGTCGTAAAAGCCTTCGCCGACCAGTTTCTTGATGTGGGCGACGTGGTTCGGCGCGAGATCGGGCCGCATGCGGATGACCACCGTCCCTTGAGTGGTTTCCAGCGTCATCAGATTGCCTTCGTCGGACATGAGCTTTCCTTGCATGTTGATGGTATGGGCGGCGCCGGACCTTATTTCGCGTCCGAGCCGAGTTTCATGCTGATGATCTTGTCGGGATCCTGCGGCGGCTCGCCGCGCTTGATCTTGTCGACATATTTCATGCCGGAGACCACCTCGCCCCAAACGGTATATTGGCCGTTGAGGAAGGGCGACGGCGCGAAGCAGATGAAAAACTGCGAATTGGCCGAATTCGGATCGGAGGAGCGCGCCATGCCGACCGTGCCGCGCTCGAAGGGCGTCTTGGTGAATTCGGCCGGAACGTCGGGAAGGTCGGAGCCGCCCATGCCGGTGCCCGTCGGGTCGCCGGTCTGGGCCATGAAGCCGTCGATCACGCGGTGGAACACCACCCCGTCATAAAAGCCGCGCTTCACCAGGGCCTTGATCTGCGCGACATGTTTCGGCGCGAGATCGGGGCGCATGCGGATCACCACCATGCCGTCCTTGAGCTGCATATAGAGCAGGTTCGTCGGATCGTCGGCGGCGCGGGCGCCGCCGACGGCGGCCAAACCTGCGCCAAGCGACAAAAGAGTTGCGAACTGGCGGCGGCTGACGGGCCGCGCGGAAGACTCTTTCATGAAAGCTCCTTCATTTCTTAGCCTTGCGGCAAAGGCTTTTCATTGTTGCGCTTTCCGGCGCAGGGCCTCGACGACGAGCGGGGCCGCGAAGGCCGAGACGTCGCCGCCCATCAGGGCGACCTGACGGACGAGCGTCGCCGTTATATGGCGCACATTGAGGCCGGCGGGAAGAAAAACCGTCTGCACTTCCGGCGCCATCACCCCGTTCATCCCGGCCATCGACATTTCATAATCGAGATCGGTCCCGTCGCGCAGGCCGCGAATGATGAGGGCCGCGCCCGCCTTTCGCGCCGCCTCGACGGCGAGGCCGGAAAAAGTGACGACCGACAATTCGCAATGCTGCGCCGCCGCCTCGGCCGAGCAGACGCTCAGGATCATGTCGGTGCGCTCCTGCGCCGTAAACAAGGGCGCCTTGCCGGGATGCAGGCCGATGGCGACGACCAGCCGGTCGCACAGGCGCGAGGCCGCGCGAATGACATCGGCATGGCCATTGGTGACCGGATCGAAGGAGCCCGTGTAAAGCGCGACGCGTTGCATGAGGCATTGCTACAGAAAGCCAGGCCGTGACGCAAGGACGGCGGACCGGCCGATTTTCATCGGCCGGCGCGCCGCGGGAAACGAAATATTAACCATTTCCCGCCCTGATCTGATTGCGGGCGCTGCTTTCGAATCCGATCCTCGCGGCGGCCGCCGAAATATTCGCCTGGAGGTCGAACATGCCTGCACCCGCCGCCCGCCGCTCCGCGCCGAGCAAAGCTTCCGCCACCGCCATGCCCGCGAAACGTCAAGGCGCCGCGAAAAAAACCGCCGCAAAAAAAACCGCCGCCGCCCCGGCGCCATCGGCTCCAAGGGACGCGGTCATCGCCCGGCTGGCCTATTCCTTCGCCGAAGCCCGCGGCTTCGGCCCCGGCAAGGAACTGGATGACTGGCTCGCCGCCGAGGCCCATTACGAAGCCTTGCCGGAAGGCGCGCGCGTGGCTGTTGGGTAAACCGGAACGCCGATTCCCTCGACGGAACCGGCTCCGGCCAAGCATCGCGCTGGAGCGTGAGGGCCATGGGGCGCTGGCGCGTTTCCAAACCCTCTCCTTCAGTCAATCGCTTTTCGACGCGTTCGAAACGTCGGCTGACGCCGCGCGCGGCTTCAGCGCGGGGCGCGGCCGACTTTCCTCGACCGCCAGCGCGATCCACAGGCCCGACAGGGCGACCAGCACGGCGGTCACCCATATCGCGGGCGTCGCGCCATGGGCCCACTCGGCGACGGCGCCGAGGACCAGCGCGCCGATGGCGTAGCCGGTGTCGCGCCAGTAGCGATAAGCGCCGAGCGCCCGACCGCGCCATAGCGGCGGAGCGAGGTCGGCCATGGCGGCGATCAGATTGGGATAGAGCAGCGCCATGCCGAGGCCCATGATTGCGGCGGCGGCGCTCCACCAGACGATGGCGCCGGTCGCCGCGGTGAGGGCGATGCCGAGCGCAAGCAGGGAAAATCCGGCCACGATCGGCGGCTTGCGGCCGATCCGATCGGCCAGATGTCCCGTCCACAGTTGCGACAGACCCCAGACCATGGCGTAAATTCCGGTGACCCAGCCGATCTGCACCAGGTTCAGATGGTTGGCGCGGAAATAGACCGGGAACAGCGCCCAGACCAGCGTATCGGCGATCTTGTTGACCACGCCGCCCTGGCACAGCGCCCGGTAGGTCGGGTGGCGAAACGAAACCAGCAGGAAAATGCTGACCCAATTGGCGTCGTCGTCCCCCGTGTGGGTCCCGTCCGCTTTCATCTGGGCGTGCTCGGCGTGGACCCAGGGCAGCGTGTCCCGCACCCAGATCATGCCCACCAGCGCCGCCCCGATCACCGTCAGACCGAAAACCAGCAAGGTCCAGCGCGGGTCATAGAGCGACGCCAGATAGCCGGTCCCGAGTCCCGCCAAACCCACCGCCGCATAGCCGGCCGCCTCGTCGATGCCGACCGCAAGTCCACGCTGGTGGCTGCCGGCAAGGTCGACATGCATGGTCACCGTCATCGTCCAGGCCAAGGCTTGATTGACGCCAAGGAAAACATTGGCGGCAATGATCCACCACCAATTCGGCGCGAAGAAAATGAGCAGCGGGATCGGCAATCCCGCCAGCCAGCCCAGCAGGAGCACCCTTTTGCGGCCAATCCGATCCGCGAGGCCGCCGGCGACCAAATTCAGCGCCCCTTTCACCAGTCCGTACGAGAGGACGAACGACGCCAGGAAGAGATAGGCGCCCTTCGCCACGCCGAATTCCCCGCTGAGCGTGGGCAACACCGTGCGTTCCATGCCGATCGTCAGGCCGACGAAGAAAACTTGCAAGGTCTGCAAGGTAAACTGGCCGAGATTGGCCCAAATTCCGCGCTGGTGCGCCATCGTCTTGTGGTCGGCCATGGTCGTCCTCTCAAATGTCTTTGGCGCGCGTCGCGGCAAAAGCGATGAAGGCGGCGCCGATCGTCGTGCGCCGTCCGAGCCAGGGATCGACCGGCGCCATGACGCGGGCCAGCCAGCCGGCGGGCGGATAGAAGATCGCGCCGCGCGTCGCGGTCACGGTCAGCCCGGCGGCTTCGGCGAGCTTGCGCAGTTCCCCGGCGTCCCGGAATCGCGCCGCCTTCCAGGTCGGCGAGCCGAGCCAGCCGCGCACGCGCCGCGTCGAGGCCCAAAGGCTCCATCGCCCCAGTTCGCCGAGAACCAGCCGTCCGCCCGGCCGCAGCGCCCGCGCCATTTCGCGCACGGCGGCTTTCGCGTCCGGGACGAAACAAAGCACGGTCATCGGCGGTGACGACGTCGAAGGAGGCGTCCGGGAACGGCAGGGATTCCGCACGGCCTTCAACAAAATTCGCCGAAACATTGGCGTCGGCCGCGAGCTTTCGCGCGGCGGCCAGCATCGCCGGATCGGGATCGACGCCGACCGCCGTCGCGCCCCGCGCGGCAAAAGCGCGAACCAGGGCGCCGTCGCCGCAGCCGATGTCGAGCGCGCGCGCGCCCGCCACGTCCCCGAGCAGGTCGAGCATGAGCCGCTGCTCCAAAGCCTCGGTCGTCGCGCCAAGCGAGTTCGCGCGCCAGGCGGCGTAAGCCTGCGGGCCGATGGCCGTCGTTTGATCGCCGCCGGTCACGACAGCGGCTGCGCCAAAGCCGCGACGACCGCGTCGATCTCGGCTTCCGTCGTCCCGCGCCCAAGGCTGAAACGGATCGCGCCCATGCCGATTTCGGGGGCGACGCCCATCGCCGCCAGCACAGGGGACAGCGTGACCGCGCCGGAGTGACAGGCGGATCCTGTCGAGGCGGCGACCTGCGGAATCCGCGCGAGAATGTCGGCGCCCACGCGGCCGACGAAGGAAACATTCAAAGTGTTCGGCAGGCGAAGATCGGGATGGCCGTTCAGCGCGACTCCGGCGCCGAAAGCCGATTTGAGGCTGTTCCAGAACAAATCCCGCAGGCGCCGCACATCCTCCATGCCGATCGCAGGCGCGGCGATCTCGCAGGCCTTGCCAAGCGCCGCAGCGAGCAGGACGCTCTCGGTCCCGGCGCGCCGCCCGCTTTCGTGGCCCGCCCCGTGGATCAACGGCTCGATCTCGACGCCGCGGCGGATATAGAGCGCGCCGACGCCTTTCGGCGCATAGAGTTTGTGCCCCGCGACGCAGAGAAGATCGACGCCAAGATCGTCCACCCTCGTCGCGATCTTGCCCAAAGATTGCGCCGCGTCGGTGTGGAAAAGAACGCCATGGTCGCGCGCGATTTTTGCGATCTCGGCGAGCGGCTGGATCGTCCCGACCTCGTTATTGGCATGCATGACGCTGATCAGGAAGGTATCGCTTGCGATCGCCTTGCGGATGTCGTCGGGATCGACCCGTCCGGCGCCGTCGACCGGCGCGAGCGTGACGCGCGCGCCGAGGCTCTCCAGAAAACGGCAGGGCGCGAGCACGGCCGGATGTTCGATCTGCGTGGCGATGATATGCGACGGCCTGCCGTGCCTGCGGAAGAAAAGGCCTTTCAGCGCGAGATTATTGGCCTCGCTGCCGCCGCTGGTGAAAACCACTTCGTCCGCGCCACAGCCGAGCAGCGCGGCGACCTGGCTCCGCGCCGTCGCGAGCGCCGCTTTCGCCGCAGCGCCGGCCCAATGGCCGCTTGAAGGATTGCCGAACGCCTCCCGCAACAGCGGCTCCATGGCCGCGACGACTTCCGGCGCGATCGGCGTGCTGGCGTTGTAGTCGAGATAAATCGGGGTCATGTGCGGACAGCGTCCAGGTCGTCGGCCCCAAGGCGGCGATCGCGCGCCGATTCGCGGCGCTCGGAAAACATGAAGGTCGGAAAACGCGGACTCGCCGTCACGCGGCGAAAGGCCTCATTCGCCCAGCACGCGACGGCGCTCGTCGAACTCCTCCTTGTCGATCTCGCCGCGCGCGTAACGCTCCTTGAGAATATCGAGCGGCGTGCGCTCCGGTGGCACGCGGCGCGGCGGAGTCTCCCAGCCCGATGGGCCGACGAGCGCCCGCACAATGACGATGGCCAGGGCGATCGCGATGGCGAGACCAAGGATCATGAACAGCGGACCGAAAAACATCCCGAACCATCCGCCATGCCAATACATCATGTTCGGCCCCCCGTCGTATTTCTCCGGCTCCGCCGGTGGTTGCGCCCAGGTCGTGATCGGCGCCAGCGCAACCGCCCCGCCGGCCGGAGCTCATTTCTCGTATTCGATCGCGCCGGTTCGCGGATCAATTTTCAGCCGTTGCACCAGCGAGTTATCGACGGTGACGATGTCGGCGATGATGGCGCCGCCATCGGCCTTGACGTCCCCTACCTTCAGCCGCTTGTTATTGAGGCGCTCGAGTTGCAGGTCGAGGTAGCCGCGCACATCTTCGACGGAGAGATGCATGATCGGCGTGACGCGCGCCCCGAAAAGCGGCAAGGCGCCAGGCGCCATTCCGCCCTTCATCATGCCGGGTCCCATGCATCCTTGCATCATGCCCGGCCCCATGCCTCCATGCATCATACCCGGCCCCATTTGACCCATGCCGCCCTGCATCATGCCGGGCCCCATGCCGCCTTGCGTCATGGCCGGTCCCGTTTGAGCCTTGCCGCCCTGCGTCATGCCGGGCCCCGCGCCGCCTTGCGGCATGCCCGGTCCCATTTGGTCCATGCCGCCTTGTGCGCCCTGGGCGACTGCCGCGCCAACCGGGGCGACGGCAATGCCCAAAGCCAAAAACGTCGCCACAAGAGTTCTATTGGTTTTCATGTCCTTCTCCCTTTTTCATCGGTCCGCTGATCACCACCATCGAGCCGGTCCAGGAACGACCCGGCCCTCGATCGGGAGGACAGACCGTTCAAGGTCAACGAGACTTTACCTCACTACGTCCCTCCAGAGCCACCGATGCGGCAATCCCGCCGGCGGCTCTCGGCGCCCGCTGGTTACGCCAATGCAAGTCCGGCATTGGCGGCGCGAAGCTCCGCGGCGCCCGGCGGCGGCGGCGGCACGTCCTTGGACATGGCGGCGACGAACGCGTCTTCGTCCTCGATGCGGAAGGCCGCGTTGTAGCGTTTCTCGAAGCCGATGGTGGACATCGGCCGCCCGCTCAGACTCCTGCCGCAGACCGAGCCGGAAAAAGCGCCGGGCAGGACTTCGACATAGTCGGGAAGCTCCTTCAGGCGGCGTAGGCTGCGGAACAGCGCGCGGGCGCCGGCCTCAAGCGAGGTGGCGAGTTCGGTCCGGCCGACGTCGCCGACCATCAGGGTGTGGCCGCTCAGCAGGAACCAGGGCTCCGGCGCGCGGGTGCGATCGGTGACCAGCAGGCAGATGTGCTCCGGCGTGTGGCCGGGCGTGTGAAGAACCTCGGCCGTCACATTGCCGAGCGGCAGGACGTCGCGATCCTGGACGCCGCGAAAGTCAAGTTTGGCTTCGGCTCCGGCGAAGAGCACATATTCCGCGCCGGCGGCTTCGGCGAGCCGGCGGCCGGTCGAAGCGTGATCGGCGTGAATATGGGTGTCGACGACATAGAGAATCCGCATCCCGGTATCCTGCGCGGCTTGCAGATAGGGCGCGATGTCGCCGATCGGATCGACCACGGCAGCCGAGGATTTACCGCCGCAACCGAAAAGATAGGACGCGCCGACCGGGTTCATATGCAGGAATTGCCTGAGGATCATGAGAGGCTCCCAACTTGCCCGATGTCGAACCGGCCGCCTTGGTCTGGCGTCGGGAATGCGTCGCTTGACATTGCTCGACCGATGAAATTCAATAATTATGTTGAATAGTTTTATATCGGGGCCCCGATGTCAAGTCCCTCACCCAAATTCGAGCTCTTCACGCAATTCGCCGCGGTCGCCAAGGCGCTGGGCAACCCCCACCGGCTGGTCATTCTCGAACTGCTGGCGCAGCGCGAGCGCAGCGTCGACGATCTGGCCTCGGCGGCGCGGCTTTCGGTGGCCAATGCGTCGCAGCATCTGCGGCTGATGCGAAAGGTCGGGTTGCTGGTCTCCCGCCGCAATGGCACGCAAATTCTCTACCGGGTGAGCGATCCCGCCGTGCTCGATCTGGTCACGGCCTTGCATCGCGTGGGCGAGCGCAATATCGCCGAGGTTCGCGAAATCGTCGGCGGCTATTTCCGGAGCCGCGACGCGCTGGAGCCGGTCTCGCGCGAGGAGCTGGCGCGGCGCATGAGAGACGGGCTGGTGACGGTTCTCGATGTGCGCCCTGAAGACGAATTCGACGCCGGCCATCTGCCACAGGCGCTCAACGCGCCGCTACGGGAACTGGAGAAGCAGTTGCGCGATTTGCCGAAAGACCGCGAAGTCGTCGCCTATTGCCGCGGCCATTATTGCGTCTTCGCCTTCGAGGCGGTGGCTATGCTGCGCCAGCACGGCTTTTCGGCGCGTCGCCTTGAGGACGGTTTTCCGGAATGGAAGGCCGCCGGCTTGCCGGTCGTTTGAAGCCGCCAAAAAACAATCGGGCTCGGAATTCCCTGCCGCCCGTGGCAAACGCTCTCCTGCCGCCAGACCAACCTCGTCACCGCGACGAGCGCATCAGTCGCACGTCGAGGTCGCGGACCTTCTTGCGCAATGTGTTGCGGTTGAGCCCTAAAAGTTCGGCGGCCTTGATCTGATTGCCTCTTGTCGCCGCCAGCGCGATCGAGAGCAGGGGATATTCGATCTCGCGCAGGATGCGGTGATAGAGGCCGGGCGGCGGCAGCTTGTCGCCATGGGCCTTGAACAGGTCGGTCAGGTGGCGTTCCACCGCCATGGCGAGAGATTCGTCGGGGTCGCGCGCGAGCGCGGCGGCGGCAGGCGCCGAGCCCGTCGGCGGCGCGAGGAACGCGCCGGTCTCACGCGAAATGTCGAGGCCCAGTTCGCTGACGATGATCTGCTCGGAAATCATCTCCTGCGGATAGAGCGCGGCGAGGCGGCGAACGAGATTCTCCAGCTCGCGGATATTGCCCGGCCAGCGGTAGCGCTTCAGGCGCTCCAGCGCCGCCGGCTCCAGCGATTTCAGCGGCAGGCCCTCGTTCGCGGCCTGGGCGAAGAAATGCCGGGCGAGATCGCCGATGTCCTCGGCGCGCTCGCGCAAGGGCGGCAGGCGCAGCGGCACGACATTGAGGCGGAAGAACAGGTCCTCGCGGAACAGACCCTGCTGGATCAGGATGCGCAGGTCCTTGTTTGTCGCCGCGACGATGCGGACATTGGCCTTGATCGGGGTGCGGCCGCCGACGGTGGTGTATTCGCCCTGCTGGAGCACGCGCAAAAGCCGGGTCTGGGCCTCCATCGGCATGTCGCCGATTTCGTCGAGAAAGAGCGTGCCGCCTTCCGCCTGTTCGAAACGCCCGACCGAGCGCTGGCTGGCGCCGGTGAAGGCGCCTTTCTCGTGGCCGAACAATTCGCTTTCAATCAGGTCGCGCGGAATGGCCGCGACATTGATGGCGACGAAAGGGCCCTTCTTGCGCTTGCCGTAATCGTGCAGGGCGCGGGCGACCAGCTCCTTGCCGGTGCCGGATTTGCCGGTGATCATCACCGTGAGGTCGGACTGCATCAGCCGCGCCAGGGCGCGATAGATGTCCTGCATGGCGGGCGAGCGCCCGATCAGCGGCATGCCCTCGATTTCATCGGGCTGCTGCGGCGCGGGCGGCCGGTTTCTGGGCTCGCTCAGCGCCCGTCCGACGACGGCCAGAAGCTCCTTGAGGTCGAAGGGTTTGGGCAGATATTCATAGGCGCCGCGCTCGGAGGCCTTGATCGCGGTCATGAACGTGTTCTGCGCGCTCATGACGATGACCGGCAGTTCAGGCCGCGCCTTTTTCACGCGGGGCAAAAGCTCGAAAGCGTTTTCGTCGGGCATGACGACGTCGGTGATGACCAGATCGCCCTCGCCGGCCTGGATCCAGCGCCACAGGGTCGCCGCAGCGCCGGTGGTGCGCACTTCATATCCCGCGCGCGTCAGCGCCTGACCCACGACGGTGCGGATGGCCGCGTCGTCGTCCGCCACGAGAATATTGCCGGTGGGCATTCAATAACCTCCAAGACCTTCAAAATCAGGCGGCGCGGGCGGAATAGACAGGCAGGAGCACCCGGAAGAGCGTTCTTCGTGGATTGGATTCGCATTCGATGACGCCGCCATGATCGCCGACGATCTTCGCTACCAATGCAAGTCCGAGGCCAGAACCTGAAACCTTGGTGGTGACGAAAGGATCGAAAAGATGGGGCAGCAGATCTTCGGGCACGCCGGGACCATTGTCGCGCACGCAGAACTCCAGCGGCAGGCTGACCGGCGACGCCTTTCCAAGCGCGCGGATCGAGACGCCGGGCCGGAAGGCCGTGGTCAGCTCGATTTCGCCATCGACCGAATCGTCGCCGATCGCCTCGGCGGCGTTCTTGACCAGGTTCAGGAAAACCTGGACCAGCTGGTCGCGGTTGGCCAGCACCGGCGGCAGGGACGGATCGAAATTCTCGACAAAGCGGATTCGGCGCCCGAATCCGGCCTGGGCGACGCGCCGCACGTGGTCGAACACTTCGTGAATATTGACGGGTCCGCGTTCGACCGGACGGCCGTCGGAAAAGGCCTCCATCCGGTCAACCAGCGACACGATGCGGTCGGTCTCCTCGCAGATCAGGCGGCACAGGGCGCGGTCGTCGTCGCTCACCGCGGTGTCGAGCAATTGCGCGGCGCCGCGAATGCCGGAGAGGGGGTTCTTGATCTCGTGGGCGAGCATGGCGCCCATGGCCGAAACCGAGCGCGCCGCGCCGCGATGGGTGAGCTGGCGGTCCATCTTGTCGGCGATTGTGCGCTCCTGGAGCATGATCACCACGCCGTCCGCGATATTGGGCAGCGGCGCGATATGGATGTCGACAAAACGCTCCGCCCCGATTTTCGGCGTGCCGAGGTCGACGCGATATTCGTTGATCGGCGCGCGGCGCTGGCGAACCATGTCGATCGCGGAAATCAAGGGCGAACCGAAGGGCAGAAGATCCTGAAACTTTATTTTCTTCAGATTATTCCGTGACATGGCGAAAAACAGCTCCGCCGCCGGATTGACGTCGCGGATCGCGCCGTCGCCCGCCACCGAGAGCAAGGGATGCGGCAAGGCGTTGAGGAGCTGCGCGGAGGGGCAGTCCTCGCCGCTTGGTCCTGCCAATTCTTCAGGCGCCTTTTTCACATTTATGTCTATTTTTTTGGCAGATTTGCTTGTCATGCCGCCTCCATCTCAGGCTCGCGCGCATAAAGCCGGTCGAGAAGCGCGAAAACTTCCGCCGCATCCTCGCTTTCGACCAGGCGCCGCCGCGCCGAAGGAATCAGCCCGCCGCTTTCCTGCGCCGCGACATCGGCATAGGCCGCGAGATGTTTTCGCGCGTGGCGCAGGCCCTGGCGCTCGCCCATCAGGTCGAGCAGGGTCGCAAGATGTTCGCGCGCCGCTTCGCGCCGGGCGCGCGCCGGAATTTTTGACCGGGCGCGGCCAAAGCGCAGGAAATGCGCGATGTCGCCGACAAGCCAGGGGCGCCCGAGCGCAGCGCGGCCGATCATCACGGCTTGCGCGCCGGATCGGGCGAGCATGTCGCGCGCGTCCTCGAGCGAGTTGCAATCGCCATTGGCCACCACCGGAATGTTCACCGCCGCGCAGACCGGGCGGATCGCCGCCCAATCCGCCAAGCCTTTATAAAACTGGCTCCGGGTGCGGCCGTGGACAGTGACCATGACGGCGCCTTCGGCCTCGGCGCGGCGGGCCAGTTCCGGCGCGTTGAGCGAATCCTCGTCCCAGCCGAGGCGCATTTTCACGCTGACCGGAATTTTCACCGCGCGCGTCACCGCCGCGACCAGCCGGGCGGCGAGGTCCAGGTCGCGCATCAGCGCCGCGCCGGCGGCGCCGCCGACCACCCTTTTTGCCGGACAACCCATGTTGATATCGATCAGATCGGCGCCGGCGCCCTCGACCCGCCGCGCGGTCTCGGCGAGACTTTCCGGTTCGCGTCCGGCGATCTGCACCGCATGGGGCGACACGCCGTCGCCGAGCGCGCGGGTCAGGCTTTCCCGCCCGCCTTCAGAAAAATCGTCGCTCGCCACCATTTCCGAAAAGGCGAGCCCCGCGCCGAAACGGCGCGCAATGCGGCGCATGGCGAGATCGGTGATCCCGGCCATGGGCGCGAGAAACGCCGGCGCCTCGACGGTCAGCGCGCCAATATGCAGCGGCATCCCGGCTGTCGCCGTGCCCGATATATGTGCAGACATTACCATGCCTGCATTTTAGACATTTTTTTGGTCGCCGCAATGCGAAAGCGCGATCTCGCCTCCGTTTGGAATCCGGCGTCGGGCGGGGAGTGGCGAGCGGGCGAAAGGCCGGCGCTCAGCGAAGCCGGCTTGACTCCGCGAACGCACAAAAATTCAGAATATATTGCAGTCTGGGTAAATCGACGCCCAGCCCGTTCTCCATTCAAACTGCCGGGGCCTTGTCCGCTCTCGCAGAACGGCTCGCGATCGGTCGTTATTATAACCAGAACTCGTGCGCAATTTTACTCGCGGAATTTACCGCCGACGTGTTCAGTAGGTTAAGATTGGAAAAATACTCATTCCCCCGCTCAGACAAAGTCCAGTCCCTAACCTCGGCGACAAAGTCGAAGTAATGATCATCCAGAACGCACGAGCCATTGTTAAGATTGGTAATCGCGATCAATCCGGTTGGATGGGCGTCAAAAGCGCGGATTTTCAGATCCTTGCGGTATTTGAGCAAAATCGCCACAGCTTTCCACACATCGCCGGCCCACCAGCCCTCGAAAGAAGTTTGAGCCAGAAACCGGTCGCTCGAAACATCGCGTCTGCCGACGTAAGAATTGACCGGGCAGCAATCGTGAAGGAAAATGACGGAGTTTCGCTTACAGGCCTTTTCGACATTCATGAAATCACGGAGCAAAAATTCGTACCAATGCATGCCATCGAGAAAGGCCATATCGACGGACTGTCCGAGTAATTGCTTTGCATCGTACGATTTAAAAAATTCGTCGCTTGTTGACTGGAAAAGGAAACTGCTCGGCTTGTTGTTAAAGGACGACCTTATATTGGACAGGTTGGGATCGATTGCGATCGACTTGCATTTCGCTAAAGCGAAGGTAGCGCCATCGAGGACGCCAATTTCCAGATAAGTTTTAGGAGCCAGAACATCGTGAAAGCGGCCCAATACAAACTTATAGAGCTCCCCCTCGATCGGCTCACGCGCCCAGTATTGTTCGTCCGATTGAATTTCAGCCGCCATTTGATCCCACACCCAACCGCCAACACCCTTGAAACACCAGCAAGCAACCCATCCATAAGCTGAAACTAGTCATTTAACCTATTCTTATTGACCTGACTAACATATAGTACAACTTAAATATATAATTGAAACGAATAGACGCCAAGCCCCCTCATGTCAAGACATAGCCACGCATCATCGCCCAAATCGGAATGACCCGCGCAAGCGTAACGGGCTTTGCGCCGAGCCTTTTCAACGCGGCCGCGATAGGCACGACGAACGCGTTCTTCCGCCGGACCTGTCATTCAAAAAAAGCGGATCGTTTGACCCGCGCCGCAAATTCGCGCGACATGTCCCCGACCACGCGAGGCGGGAGCAGATGGGCGGCGACAACGGAAAGATCGACACGAGCGACGCGGTTTTTCTGGTCGTCGCGGCCGGGCGCGGCGCGCGCGCGGGCGCCGGCGGGCCGAAGCAATATCGCGAACTCGCCGGCCGGCAGGTGCTGACCCGCACGCTCGAAGCTTTGCTCGCCGGGGCGCCGGACGCCCAGGCTCTGGTGGTGATCCATGCCGACGACCGCGACCTCTACCAGGCCGCCGTCGCGCCGCTCCACGACGTTTTTCGCGCACGACTTTTCCCCCCGGCCATCGGCGGCGCGACGCGGCAGGACAGCGTCTGCAACGGATTGGAAGCCCTGGCGGCGCTTGGCGTCGCCGAGAGCGCCGCCGTTCTGATCCATGACGCGGCGCGGCCTTTCGTGCGGCCCGAACTGATCGCGCGCGCCCGCGACGCGGCGCGGGAGAAGAGCGCGGCCATTCCCGGAATTGCCGTGGTCGACACGATCAAGCAGGTGGCCGAGGATTCGCGCATTGTCGATACGCCGGAGCGCGCGGCCCTGCGCGCGGCGCAGACGCCCCAGGCCTTTCGCTTCGAGCTGATTCTCGCCGCCCATCGCGCCATTCGCGCTGACGGCGGCTGCGAACTGACCGACGACGCCGCCGTGGCCGAATGGGCCGGCCATTGCGTCTTCGTCTTTCCCGGCGAAGCTGAAAACGTCAAGCTCACCACGCCCGAGGATTTTTTGCGCGCGGAGGCCAAATTGCTCGAAAATCTGCCCGATATCCGCACCGGCCAGGGTTTTGACGTCCACGCCTTCGGCGAAGGCGACCATGTCTGGCTCGGCGGGGTGAAAGTGCCGCACGATCATGGGCTGGTCGGCCATTCCGACGCCGACGTGCTGCTCCACGCCATCACCGACGCCGTGCTCGGCGCGATCGCCGACGGCGACATCGGCGCGCATTTCCCGCCCAGCGACCCGCAATGGCGCGGCGCCTCGTCCGACCGCTTTTTGCGCCACGCCGTCGAGCGTGTGGCCGCGCGCGGCGGAAAAATCGCCCATATCGACGCCACCTTGATCTGCGAACGTCCCAAGGTCGGCCCGCACCGCGACGCCATTCGCGCGCGGATCGCGGAAATCGCGCAACCTGCCGCTCGACCGGGTGGCGGTAAAAGCGACAACGACCGAGCGCCTCGGTTTTACCGGACGCCAGGAAGGCATTGCGGCTCTGGCCATGGCCACCGTGCGGCTGCCTTGAACGGGTTGGGAGGCGAGATGCAGGATGAAATGATCGCTCTGGCGCGACGCGTGCTGGAAGCCTGCAGGGCGCGCAAGCTGAAAATCGCGCTTGCCGAATCCTGCACCGGCGGGATGATCGCCGCCGCTTTGACCGAAATCCCCGGCTCCTCGGAGGTCTTCGAGCGCGGCTTCGTCACTTACAGCAACGAGGCCAAGCAAGAGATGCTTGGCGTCCCCGGCGCTGTCATCGCCGCCCATGGCGCCGTGTCGCCGCAGGTTGCGGAGGCCATGGCGCTCGGCGCTTTGGACCATTCGCGCGCGCAGATCGCTTTGTCGGTGACGGGAATCGCGGGCCCAGGCGGCGGCTCGGCGCATAAGCCGGTCGGCCTCGTCCATTTCGGCCTCGCCCGAACCGAACGCCCGACCCTGCTGGTCGAAAGGCGCTTTTTGACGGCGAACGGCGGGATTCCGCCGCGCGAGGACATCAGGCGGCAGGCGGCGCTGACCGGCCTGCGCCTGCTGCTCGAAGCCGCCGAACCGCAGCGTTACGCCTGATCCCGCAAGATCGCGCGGCTTCAGAACTGGGGTTGGCGGTAGTGCGCGAGGTCGGCGGTCGGGGTCACCGAATTGGGATCGTAATCGTGTCGGGCGAGTTCGCGCGCGGTCTTGTCGCCGCCGGCTGACGCCTTGTCGATCATCGCCTTGCCCGCCGCGCTGTCCTGCGTCACGCCATGGCCGCGCAAAAGATCGAGGCCGTAGTTGAACTGGCCGAGCGACGATCCCTTGTCGGCCAGTTTCCGGTCCCATTCCGCCGCCCTGGCCGGGTCCGCCGGCCGGTCGTAGCCGTTCTCCTCCAGGAAGGACATCCAGGGCATGGCGTTGAGATTGCCCTCGTTGGCGCAGCGTTCGAAAATGCGGCGCGCCTCGTCATGCTGGCCGGTCTTGTCGAGAAAGACGCCGTACATGCACATATGCGGGTCGAAATCGTCCTGAGAGGCTTTTGCCGCCCAATATTGGATCGACAGGCCCTGTGGATTGAGTTCGCCCGTCTCTTCGTCGGGCGCGGGGGATTTGGCCGCCCCGGCTGCGAGCGCGGGCGCGCCGGCGAGACAAACGGCCAGGAGTGCGAAAACGAATTTCATCGGCTTGCTCCGAGTTTGCTGGCCAGACGCCAAAAGGGCCGCTCCGCGTGACGGATGCGACCGGAAATGAACGCAACGCATCGGCGCGGCAGGGAGGAGCGCCGCGCCGGACCGTTTCTTTTAGATTTCGGCGGACATATAGGAAGTGACTTCCATGCCGCAGCAGATTTCGCAGACTTCCGGAGTGGTCCAGGCCATAGCTTTCTCCCGTGAGTGAACTTTTATGTGGGGTCGAAGCGTCGACGACGCTTGCTCTCTTGTAAACCCGGCGCGGGCGGGATGGGTCAGGCCCGGGCGAGAATTTTGTAAGATTTTTGTCAGACATCCTCGTCGTAGCGGTAGCCGACTCCATGAACCGTCTTGACGATGCGGGGATGGGCCGGATCGCGCTCGATCTTGCGCCGCAGCGTCGACACATATTGGTCGAGCGCGCGGCTGTTGGGCATGTAGTCGCGGCCCCACGCGCTGTCGAACAATTCGTCGCGCGACACCGCCTTGCCGGCGCGCTCGCGCAAGGCTGTCAGGATCGCCAGTTCGCGCGGCGCGAGATCGATGCTCTGGCCGTCGCGCCAGGCGCGCAGGGCTCCGGGATCGATCTCCAGATCGCCCATGCGCAGACGCTCCGGGGGCTTGGGGGCCGCGACCGGCAAGGCGGTCTGGGCCTTGGCCCGTCGCAGGCCCGCCTTGATCCGCGCCACCAGCTCCCGGGCGGAAAAGGGCTTGGCGATATAATCGTCGGCGCCGATCTCAAGCCCGATCACCCGGTCGATCTCGGCCCCGCGCGCGGAGAGCAGCAGGATCGGGGTATGCGAATCGCGCGCGCGGATGCGCCGGCACAGGTCGAGGCCGTCGAGATGGGGCATCATCACGTCGAACAGGCAAAGGGCCGGCGCTTCCTCATTGAAGGCGCGCCAGGCCGCCTCGCCGTCCTCGGCGACGACGCAGTCGATCCCCTCGAGCGCCAGAAGATCGACCAGACCGGCGCGCAGGTTGCAATCGTCCTCGGCGATGAGGATCTTCATCCCGCGTCTCCGTCGACGCGCGCCCGGATCGTGGCGCGCGCCCTCAAGCCCGGATCGGCGCCGCTCAAGGAAAAGCTGCCGCCATTGGCGCGCGCCAGCTCCTGGACGATCGACAGGCCAAGGCCATGCGAGGATTTGGCTTCGCCGCCGCCCTGCCCGGCGGCGCCATGGTCGCGCACTTCGATCATCAGCAGACCGTCGCGCCAGGAAATCGCCACGTCAATCCTCCCAGGGGCGTATTTGCGCGCGTTGTCGACGAGATTGATGAGGATGCGCTCGAAGGCGCTGGCGTCGAAACGCAACCGCCCGGCCGCCGCGCAACGGGTTTCGCAGACGCAATTCGAAGCCGCCAGCAGCCGCTCGTAGCGGGCGACGACGCGCCGCGCGAGAACGCAAGGGTCGGCGGCGTCGCGCTTGGCCGCCGCCTGCGCGCTCCGGTCGCCGAAAATGGTTTCGCCCGCCAGCGCGTCGAGGCGGTCGATTTCCTCGGTCAGCACGGCGCAATAGCGATCCAGCCCCGCGACATCGCCCGCCTTGCGGGAAATGAGTTCGGCATAGAGCTTGAGATTGGCGAGCGGGGTGCGCAGATCGTGCGACAGCCGCGTGGCGAGCGCCGCGCGCGCCGCAGCCTCGGCCAGCCGCGCCTTTTCCGCCCTGCGCGCCTGATAGACCAGCAGCAGCCAGACCAGGGCGAGCGGCGCGGCCAGCGCAAGCCGCCCGAAAACGCTGTGGTCCGGCGCCCTTGGGCCCAGGATATCGACCGCCCATCCGTGCAGCGCGCCGTTGAGGAGGAAGCTTTCGTAGCCTTCGGGCGCCAAACCGTCCTGCCAGATCACCTGGCCGAAAGGATCGCGCAGGCGGAAGGCCCAGCCGGGAAAATCCTTTGCGCGCTTCGCCAGCGCCGTGATCAGATCGGGAAAGATGAAACGCGCGTTGAGGGCGATGCAGCTTTCCTTGCGGGTCTCCGCCGCGCCAACGCGCACGCATTCGAAATAATATTCGCCGGAGGCGTCGGGGAACCAGCCGTTGACGAAATCGCCCTCGCGCAGCAGGCTCGCGACCCCGATCAGGGTCCGCGCCTTTTCCTCCCACATTTTCGGCGCGGCGAGTGGATCCTCGGGCGGAAAAAGGCTCTGGTCGCCCACGCGGATGACGACCAGAAGTTCCTGATCATAGCTGGAAATCACCCGCCACAGGGCATTGGGCGGATCGAGCCCTTCCGCCGCCGCGCGGTTGACATTGGCCCGCGCGAAGGCCGCGAGAGTGGAGACCTCGCCGGCCGCGGTCGCGCCCATGGTCGCGGCCACCACTTGCGCCCGGCGCCGGGAATTCTCGCGCAGGGCGCGATAATCGGCGTCGAGCCATTGCGCGGCGAGCAGCGCGACGAAGCCGAGCGGCAAGGCGTAAAGCAGCGCCTGCCCGGCGGTCGCCACCCATGTCCCGCGCGCGCGCGGGGCGAATTTCTCGACCAGCGATTTCACGTCTTTCCTTTCGCCGACTCCTCGGTCGGGCGCCCGAATTTTCGCGCGATTTGCCAATGCGCCACAAGTTGCGGCAAAAAAGAAGAGGAAGGCAAAAGAGAAGAGGAAGGTTTGCGAAAATTTGTCTGACCGCCGCGCCGAACCCGAAAAGCCGTCCGCGCCGCGCGTCCTTGCCCTTGGCGACGCCGCCGCGACGGTTTTGTTCCGCGCGCAGATCGCGCCGGAGGTTCACGCCCGGGTCCGCGCCTTCTGTTCCGCGCTCGCCGCCGCGCCGATTGACGGGGTCGAGGAATGGGCGCCGGCTTTCGGCTCCGCCACCGTGTGGTACGACCCCGACCGGATCGCTTTTGCCGAACTGGCTTTGCTGCTCGCCGCGCTGGCCGAGGCGCCCGAAGCCAAAACGCAAGCGGGCGCCCTGTTCGAAATTCCCTTCTGCGCCGAGGGCGATTTCGCGCCCGATCTCGACGAGGTCGCGCGGCTCAAGGGCCTGACGGCGCAGGACTGGCTCAAGAATTTCGGCGAAGTGACGCTTGAGGTTTATATGCTCGGCTTCCAGCCCGGCTTCGCCTATCTCGGCGTGCTTCCCGAGGCGCTTTCGGTCCCCCGCCTCGCCACGCCGCGCCCGAAAATTCCTGCTGGCTCGGTCGCCATCGCCAATTCCATGTGCGCCGCCTATCCCAATCAGAGCCCCGGCGGCTGGCGCCTGATCGGCCGCACGCCGGCGCCTTTGTTCGACGTGACCAACGACGCGCGCCCCGCCCTGCTCGCGCCGGGCGATCGCGTGCGCTGGCGCGCGGTTTCCCGCCCCGAATATGACGCGCTGGAAGGCCGCTGCCGCGGCGACGATTTACGGGTCAAAAGATGAGCGCGCGGCTGACCGTTTTGCGCCCCGGCGCCGGCGTCACGGTTCAGGATTTCGGCCGCAAGAATTTTCGCGCTTTCGGCGTCGCGCTTTCCGGCGCGCTCGATCCCTATTTTCTCGCCGCCGCCAATTTTTTGGGCGGCGCGTCCGGAGGGCGCCGCCGGACTTGAAATCCTGCTCGCCGCGCCCGAATTGCGCGTGACAAAAGGCGCGGCGCGGATCGGCCTTGCCGGCGATGTTTCCGGCGTGATTTCGCGCGCCGACGGCGCGCGCGAGGACGTTTCGTCGTGGCGCGGCGTGGTTTTGCGCGAGGGTGACGCTCTGGCGCTGAAACTTGGGCGCGGCCCGGCCTATCTCGGCTTTTCCGGCGGGCTCGACCTGCCCAAAGTCCTGGGCTCGCGCTCGACTTTTTTGCGCGCGGTTTTTGGGGGTCTGGAGGGCCGCGCCTTGCGCGCCGGCGACCTGCTCGCTTGCGGCGCAGCCGAGGGCGGCGATGTTTGCGCCCCACCTCTGTTCCACGAGGCCGGCCCGATCCGCTTCATCCCCGGCCCGCAGGACGATCATTTCACCCCCGAGGCGCACAAAACCTTCGTCTCGGCGCAATGGCGCGTCGGCGCCGACAGCGACCGCATGGGCCTGCGCCTCGCCGGCCCGCGCCTCCCCCACAATGCGAAGGGCGCCAATATCGTCTCGGATGGCGCGACACCCGGCGCGATCCAGGTTCCCGGCGACGGCCAACCGATCGTCCTGCGCGCCGATGGACAGACCTCCGGCGGCTATTCCAAGATCGGCTGCGCGATCGCCGCCGACCTGCCAAGGCTCGCCCATCTCGCGCCAGGCGATTGCTTGAGCTTCACCCCGGTCGATCACGCCGAAGCCGCGGCGGCGCGGCGCCGGGCGCATGAGATTTTCGAGCAATGGCGCGCGCGCATCGCGCCGGCGAGACTTCTGGACAACGGGAAATTGTGGACCGAAAATCTCATCAGCGGCGCGACTTCGGGGGAGTGAATGGCGCGGCTCCGTTTGAACGCCGGCTTCCGGTTCGTCCCTGCGCGCTTCCCGCAAGGTTCAAATATCAAACCCGGCAGGCCTCCCCGGGCGAGACTCGGCTGTCCAATTTTCAACAAATCGGCACAGCGTCTTTTGGGCTAGAATCGGCGTGGTTTTGAGGGACGCCGCGCCGACTGCTGGCGTGAAGGGTTTCGGACGCGGGGCCGCCGGAAGCCCGCTGCATCCGCGAACGGGCCGGCGTCCGAGACCCTTCATACGAGCGGAATTCCGTGACGGATGAACGAATCCGTGTCTTCAGCCCAAGGGCGCCTGCCCAATCACGCTCGGTAGCGTCCACTGACGTGGTGGAGATTTTCTGAGGAGCCGGCGGGCGGCGCTCCGGAAGAAGCGTGATGACCGCCCCTAATTTCCACCACCTTGACGGACGTGATTCAACCCTGCAAGCTGAAAGGTAATTGCTATTCATTTTGCCAGCGCGGATGGAGCTGTAAGTGACGAGGGTTAAGAATTGTATCTTGCATATCGGCACAGAAAAGACAGGATCAACGTCGCTTCAGAATTGGTTAGGCTTAAATCGTGTGCAACTACTAGAGCGTGGATATTATGTACCAAAATCCCTGACAGAGGATAATGTTGGTGATACAGCCAATCACCTCGCGTTGGCGCTCATGTCGATAGATGACACCGTTTTTGACGATATGCGCAGAATGGCCGGCATTTGCGGCGCCCAGACGTTAAGTGAGTATAAGAAACAACAATTTATCAAATTTTCTGCCGAGTTATCGTCGTTGCCGACCACCGTTCATAGTGTTGTGCTGTCAAGCGAGCATTGCCATAGTCGACTATTGACAGACGGCGAGGTCGACCGTTTAGCGTCCTTTCTGTCTCGCTTTTTTGAACAAATTCACCTTATTGTGTACCTAAGGCCTCAATATGAACTTGCGCTCAGTTTCTATGGCATGCAAGTTTTGTCCGGCAATGTCGATGTTCCGTATCTGCCGCTTATGTCAGCGCAGCCAGGTGAACATCGAATAGGATTTTACGATTTTAGATATTTCGATTATCATGACTTGTTATCCAGGTGGCAAAGGCAGCTGAAGCCAAAACGTGTATCTGTCCGTCTTCTGGAAGATATAGAGAGTAGTGACGTCATTAGAGATTTTCAGGGTTTGATAGATGTTGATATACAATCCAATCGCGGCATCGCCAGATTGAATACAAACATAAGTGCAGAAGCTCAATCTTTCCTCATTTACCTGACTAAGTCCATATCCACCGTGAGTAAGTCGTCGACGATGGACTTTAACGCGCTGCGTGCGGACATTTGTTCTCACCTCCTTGCGCATTTTCCTGGAAGGGGGCGAGCGCCAACGAGACTGCAGGTATTCCAATTTATGCGGCGCTTTGACGTTTCAAACGAACATGTGCGTGCCGAATTTTTTCCTGTTAAAAAACAATTGTTCAACATAGATTTCGATGCGTTTACGACTAAAGACGATTTACACCGTCTCGATGCGCAACAATTGTCTGATTTTTATGTCAGACTGCTCATGAATTCCCCCCATTTTTGCGCAAATCGGAAAAGCCTAAATTTTCGTTATCCCCGAGCTGTAGGACGGAGAATAAGCCGGCAGGGGGAGCCATGCGCGCGTCGAAGGAGCGATTTGATTTCATTCAGGAATTTTTGAAGCGCGTGTTCGGCGACGATCTGCATGCCAAGCGCATCCTGTCGCTGGCCAACGGCACGCTCGGGGTGATGACCGGAGCGGCGCTCGCTGTTTCCTTGATTGGACAGGCTCTGGCCACAGCGCGTGGCTTGATCGCCAAGTCGGCGATCAAACAGGTCGACCGGTTGCTCAGCAACTCGGGCGTGGCGCCTTGGGACTTGTTCGGGTCTTGGATCGCCGAGGTCGTCGGAGAGCGCCGCGAGATCGTCGTGGCGATGGATTGGACGGATTTCGATCGCGACAACCAGTGCACGCTTGCGCTGCATCTCGTCACGAACCACGGCAGGGCGACGCCGCTGCTTTGGCTGACCGTCGACAAGGACGAATTGAAGGACCAGCGCAACGATTTCGAGGATTTGTGCCTGGCCCGATTAAAGGCGCTGCTGCCCGAGGGGGTGACCGCGACCATTCTGGCCGACCGCGGCTTTGGCGACGTCAAGCTGTTCGAATTCCTCGACGCCCTTGGCTTTCAATATGTCATCCGCTTTCGCTCCAGCACCCATGTCAGGGCCGCCGATGGCGAAACGCGCGAAGCCGGCGATTGGGTCGGCAAGGGCGGACGAGCGCGGAAATTGCGCGACGCCGAAATCTCCGCCGCCCGCCAGAAGGTCGGGGCGGTCGTATGCGTGAAAGCCTCGGGCATGAAGGAAGCCTGGCATCTTGCCGCCAGCGATGGCGCGCTCTCTGCGGCGCAGATCGTCAATCTGTACTCGAAAAGGTGGACCATCGAGCCCAGCTTCCGGGACAGCAAGGACCTTCGCTTTGGAATGGGCATGAGCACGCTGAGGATCGATGACCCGCAGCGCCGAGATCGCCTGTTGCTGCTCAACGCTTTCGCCATCATGCTGCTGACGGTATTGGGCGCCGCTGGCGAAAGCCTCGGAATGGACCGGCAGTTGAGAACCAGCACCGCCAAGCGACGCGTTCATTCCCTGTTTCGCCAGGGATGCCTGCTTTACGAACTCATCCCCAACATGCCGGACGAAAAACTCAAGCCCCTCATTGAGCGATATCAGCAACTCCTACGCGAAAATCGCGTGTTTTCCGAGGCTTTTGGCATCATCTGAAAATGAGGGGAACGCTGAGGTCAGACTGATATCTGAAAGCAGGTTCGCAGCGTTATATAATTGCAGATAGAAAAACTCTCGCAAAGCGGGATAAAAGTTGGCGGGCGCCGTCACGGATTTGTCTCGTTGGCGGCCTGCGGCGACGATGCGGGAGGTTCGGCCGGCAGAGCCCCTCCTGCTTCTTCGATCTGCACGGAAATGAGCGCAATACCGAGACGCCGCTGGTCGTTGTTCTCGCCCGAATCCGCCGGTCGTGTTGGATAAGGCGGCGTGATTGTGATGACGCGCGCCCGCGTCAAAGGGCGGAGACGAACCCGGACTGTTTCGCGCGCGCTGGAAGCGACGATGGCCGCGGTGCATTGCCCGCAACGCACCAGGATCGGCTTTCCGGCATTGGGGCCAAAGGCCCAATAATGGATAACCAAATCGAAATTTTCCGGAAGATCCGAATTGAAGTGGAATTCGACGGCCTCACTGATGTTGGCGTCGGACCAGCGGCCCCAATCCTCCATGAAGGACAAGCCGATGATTGCCCGCACGACGCTCGGAAGACCCTGCCGATTCAGGTCGATCCGGTCGTTCAGACGCGCCTCATATTTAGTTGCGGAGGACGAAAGGCGGATGCGATGGAACTGGCTCGCCACTGCGGTCGTGCCATCCGGGCGTCTCAACTCGACGCGCAGGTCCAACGAATCTCCAGGCAAAAGCCGCTTGCCGGCATTCGGCGGCATGTCGAAATTCACGTAGTGGAAGGTCGTTCCCGAGCCGATATCCTGCGCTAGTCGCGTCGACCGGACGCCCCTCGAAAGCAAGAGTCCGTCGAAGGCGTCGTAAAGAGAGTAGCTCAATTCCGGCGCGTGCTGGCCGAGGCATCCCCATGCCTCAGACGACGCGTTATGGATTTTCGCCACCATGCTGAAATTCTGATCGAAAAGGACTTCATTGGGATTGGCTTGCTGAAGCGAAATGCTCAAATGGGTCGGATCGGGCGGAGTGGGTTTGGCTTCGGTTGCAGGCCAGCAAGTGGGGCGATCCGCGCCAAGTCTTTCGCGGTCAAACTGGAAGTAGCTATGATCGGGTTGTATCAGCGGATCGCGTGTTCTCTCCTTGGCTTGTCGAACCATCCGTCTCGGAAAATGACGTGGAGGGCGGCGCGCGTTTCAATGAGTTCGGAAACGCCCCATTTGTCTTCGAAAAGTCGCCAGCCCTCGTTGGCGTTCCGAAGTCGGTAGTAGGATTCACTGTCTGGAGAATGGTGGTAGACGACCAGTGACGGTAAGTAAGCCACCTTGACGTCGGTATTTTCCTTCACATTTAAGTAGAAATCCTCATGTTCGCCGTTACAAACGAAGCGCGGATCCCATACCGCGCCACGCTCAATCGTCGTCCTGCGGCAGATCTTCCAGTTCAACGCGGTGTCGCTGACAAAATAGACCATTCCAGCGACCTCCCTGCGCTGGAGTTCGAAGAAATCGATGGCGGCAATGTACACTAGTCCGCGCATCGGGTCGCGAATCATGAACGACTCGAAGCGGCGAACCGCCCAGGCGGGGAATTCGAGCCGTCCGTGGACATCGCGAACCAGTCCACCGAGAATGTCGATGTCGGGGTCGGCCTCGAAAATCCGGATCGCCGGCGAAAAATCGGTCTCTTCCGAAAACAGGAAGTCGTCGTCGCAATAGAGAATGAATTCTGTGTCGACCTCGCGCGCGGCCGCATTGCGGCCATAGCCCACGCCCGATCCATAAGGAACCCGGACGACTTTGACCTTCATCTCGTCGTAGAATTTCTGGAGATCGACCTCTTCTTCGTTCTGATCGGCGACAATGAAGGAAATTGTCGGATAAACGGCCCTGACGCTGCGAATGAAACGTTGGACGCAATAGGGTCGGTCAACGGTGTTGACGCAAATCGTGACCCGCTCGACATCCGGGCGTGGGCGCATTGAATTGGACATCCATGTTCCTCCTTGCCGACGGCAACGCCTAATCCCGATCAAAGCGCCTGTAAATGATCGACGCCCGATATATTTATTTCGAATCCGTTGGCTTTGCCCTCGATTTTCGAGCGAACGCGGCCAGTTTCTCAGATTCGACCGGCTCGAAGGCGTGCCAGGCGAGTGGGATGTCCTCCCAGATTCCGTAATGCCGCGCCCGCAGAGCCGCGTTGCCGGACTGGTCCCGGTAACGCGCGAATTTCGACAGCCGTTCTTCGTAACTCCTGATAATCCAGTCAAAATGAAGGATCAATGCGTCATCGGGCGCGCCCGCCCCGCTCTGAATGACAAGGCCAGGACTATGAAGTTGGTCGCTGTAAACGGCGCGGTCCCTGCGAAACATGCGCCATTGCCGATCGAATTCGGCGGCAGGGCCGAAGGAGATAAAGCGCGAACGCATCAACCGCTGCTTCTCGTCGAGAACGAGCTGGCAGCGCGGGAACCCATAGACATCCACCGGAGCGTCGAGATCGACCTCGCCGAGCCAGCGAAGCAACGCGCCGGACGGCAATTCGTCGTCATCGAGCCTGAGAAGCCATTCGGTCGGAGATGAGGCGGCGATCGCCGGCAAAAGCGATTCGACGCGGCGCGAAGGAGAGGCGACCGTCGCCAAGCGCGCGCCGAGATCGGCGAGCACTTTTTCCGTCCCGTCGCTCGAACGCGTGTCGATCGCGAACAAAGGGTCGACGCCCACTTCGCGATAGAAGTGGAAAATCTCGCCGATCCACGACGCGGAATTGATCGTCGGGACGACCAGGGTCACCGAATTGGGGATAGCGCCGGAAGCGACCGGCTCCGAGATCGCCGGCCAGTCCCGATGTTCGCCGCGATTGCAAATGAAGAGCAGATAATCGATGACGGCGTAACCGTCGAACGGGTGCGCCTGGACGATGTCGGTGAAACGGTCCAGCCAATCCTTGGGCAGCCTGTCGTATCCGGGAAGTAACCTGAGCAGGAGAGGGAGTTCGTAGAAATCCCATCTCGCCAACCTTCCGCGATACTCTAGCGTCTTCGCCATTCCTATGGCGAGGTCGACAATCGGCCGATGGAGGTGTGCCTGCAGGACGGCTTCGGAATCGGGTTCGCGGCCCAGCAATTCCCTGAACAGGCGAAAGACATCTTCCCGCGTTGAAAGGCGATGATCCATCATTTCCATCGGCAGCGTCAACACTTGAACGAGGCTGGTTTCTTCGCGCTCCGCGCGCGGGCCAAAGCTAACATATTCTCCGGCGCAACGCATGGGCGGCGACGATCAGACAAACATTTCTTTCATAGGATGGATCGAGATGGGCGCTCCACTCGGGTCGAACCGGAGCGCCGAAAGTTCATGACATCGGAACCTTTCAGCCTCAAATTTTACTTGTGAATTTCAAAGTTGTCCTTGAAGACATCTTCATGCTCCCAGTCTGTCGAATACATTTGCTCTTCGTCGAGGGTTAGGTTGCCAATCTGAACTTAAACGAATAATTCCGCCAAGGCCTACTGATGGAGGAAGGAAAACGCGCTCTGCGTTCTTGGTTCCGGCCTCGTCCGCTTCGGGCTTAGACCAGGCGCCTGCCAACCCCGTTCGCTCGACACAACAAACTAACGGACGCCCTGCGCCTGCAGCTTTCCACCGATCAGCCGCGCCGCTTCGCCGGCAGCCAACCATTGGTTACTCCTGTTGCAACCCGTTGTGATTCGCCCGCGATCAGGTCGGAACGCCAAGCCGGTGTGAGGAGGTCAAGGATTCAGAATTGCTTCGCAGTTGCGAGAGGTATATCATTAATGGAAGATTACTGATCGCGCCTGACGCCACATCGTCGCCAGCCGCCAAGTTGGATTTCGCTGGGGGCTGCAAGGCGTGGCGTACAAAATCATGCAGTTGGAAACCTCAAACCGCTGCAGTTTGACCTGCTTTTACTGCCCGCATCCCGAACAATTGCGGCCAAAGGGCGACATGACTTTCGAAACATTCGCGCTTTGCATCGAGGCGGTTCGACGGTCGCAAAATCCGGAATATCTCGGAAAAAAATTCGTTTGGCTCAACCATTTCGGGGAGCCGTTGCTGAATCCCCTGCTTCCGGACTTTATCGCGCACGCTGTCGCCAACGACGTCGAAGTTTCATTTTTCAGCAATGGCGTCGACCTGGATGGAAAGCTTTTCCCTCGGTCCTTATGGCGTGACCTCGCCCGCGCCGGACTCAAGGCTGTAGCGTTGTCTGCTCACGTCAAATCCCGCGGGGTGTTGGAACGACACGTTGAAGACATCATTCCGGTCATTTATACTTTCCAGCCGAAACGCGAACACCTTCACGATTGGGCGGGTCAGGTCAAATTGGAAAAACTCAAGCCGCGCGGGGCGCCATCGACCGCCAGCGGGCCGTGCGATTACGAAACGCAAAATATGTTCGTCGTTCGTTGGGATGGGGTTTTAACCGCTTGCTGTTACGACATCGAAGGCGGCGGCTTGGGCGATATCAGGCAGGTCCTTCAGAGCGGCTTCGAGTTCAAGAGAATTCCGCTGTGCTCCCGGTGCACGCTTGGTCGCGGCGACGCGAAATGGATTGAGCCGCCGCCTCTCATCTCAGCTTCATACGAGGTGCGGTTGAGCGAAAGGATCGACTTGAACCGGCCGGATTTGCCGAGCGTCGTGCGGGCAATTATCGGCTTGTCTTTCATGGAAGATTGGGGCCGCTGGTCAGACGCCAACATCAGCAAGGCCGTCGAATTCCATTCAATGCGGATCTTCCGGAAAGAAACGACCTCGATATCGAGTATTGGGCTTTAGAGCAATGCCGGAAAGCCAATTCTGGGCGTTGATCGCGGGCAATCCACGGCAAGTTTCGTCGGCTCCGGCGCGCCGGGAGCCCGTTCGCATTCGTCTCCACCCATTGACGCGGGCGCGCGCCATCACAATCACCCCCCTTATCCGGCAACTCCGGCGGAATTGGGCGACAACAACGACCGGCGGCGTCTCGGTATTGCGCTCATTTCCGTGAAAATCGAAGAATTACGACCGGATTGACCTGCCGCTGAAGCTTTAATCCAGGCGCGATTAGAGCCTCGGCGGGTTTTACGCCTTGGGGCGCGGTGTCAGCAACATGCGATCGGAGGAACTGGTTTCTGCCGAGAATTGATGTGATAACGCCGTCGCGCCCCTTCTTGTGCGCTCCGTTTGCAGGAAAAGTCGCGTCCGCGCCCAAGGCGCCGTCGCCACCGGCGACGATTATTGATTTAACATTTCCTCTTCGATCAATTGCAGCAGTTTGTCGGACCTTCCATCCTAATTTGTAGGCAAAGAATTTTCCCGACGCTTTCAGCGCCGGGAGATCCAATTCCACCAAAACCGCCGGATCCTCTCGTTCCGCAATTCGAGTCGACATAGTGGAGGTAAACTCGCATCTCGTCCGGCATGGGCTCGGACTTTCCCGCGAAAATATCACTGGCGCATTGCTCATCATATCCCGCGCACATGTTGCGGAGCGGCGAGTTCAAAATCGCCGTCTGAAAAAAAATCTCGTCAGAATTTTCGCTCAACTCCAGGTATTCGTGTAAATACCTCCCTTCTTCAGATTGAAAATAACGAGTAACAAATTCTACGGTTTCTCTGTTGAGACGACCACATCGTCGAGCCATGGAAAAACCTCATCCAGGTTTTGTCTTTCGGCAAAAGATACTTGTTAAGGAATGCTGGACCCGAATTACAAATTGTGCTGTTTGCTTTTCCGCGCTGTCCAATGGCATGAACGTCCGCGCCAAATAATTAAGACGATATTCGTTGATCAGACCATATCGCCAGACGCCAGGCACTAAGGGATACCAGTTCAGCAAATTGGCCGGATGTGGATTGCTCAGATATTTGACGAGGCGATCCTGCGATTGGAGCGGGAAATCGGTTCCGGCCAGAAGAATAAAATAATCGGCGTTGATACGCCGAGGCCATAAGCGAGCGCATCGCACATGGTGCTGGTTTGCGATCCTCCCGCCCAATGGACGGCTCTTCTGTCCTGCATGAAATGGACACCGCCGTTATCGGGCGTCCGGAATAAGTCCTCGTTCACGCGACGGTCTATGTGAACGACGATATCGGCATGCTTCGTGCTGAGATGGCTGATGAGCTTCTTAAATGTATTCGGTTGATGATGGGCCACTATAATGTAACAAATTTTCAAGGCGTCCTCCTCTAACGCATATTTTCGAAAAGTAGCTCCACTTTTCGGAAAAGAATATTCGCGCGAAATAAAAAAAGCTGGAGCGCAGTCGGCGAATCGGGAATTCACCGAATGCGCCTAGCCTCTATCCCGAATAGAGACTGCGGGCCTTCAGGGCGCGAAGACGACGGTATTCCATTCTTTCCGCATCGGCGGCGAATTGGGGAGGAGGAAGCGAAGCCAAAAACTGTTCTAGTGAATTCGTCCCGGGAACATCGATCCTGGGCAGCGCGAAAAGGTCGGCTCCATCATTGAGCCCGGCCGCCAAGGCGCGCCGATATCCAGCGGCGGCGACCGCGCGTCGAAGCCCCTCGTTTTCGTCGCCATAAGGATAGCAGAAAGACGTTACAGCGTTGCCGGTGGCCGACTGGATCAAATCCCGGCATTGGTGAAGCTCCCTGACCCATTCCGCTTCGGCCAATTCCGTGAGGTTTCGATGGCTGCAGCTATGCGCGCCAAAATCGACGCCTTCGTGGCTGAGCGCGCGAATTTCGTCCCAGGACATCAGCGGCGCCGGGGGACCAAAGCCCGCATCCCATTCCGCCGCGCCGCCAACGAAATCCGTCGGCAAATAAACACTGGCGGAAAATCCATACCGCTTGAGAACAGGCCAGGCCGCCTCAAGGAAATCACGATAGCCATCATCGAACGTCAACGCGACCAGCCGGCCAGGCCAGTTGGCAGTCGCCTCGGCGCCGTAGCTTCGGCTCGCCTCATCGACCGAAACGACACGATAGCCGTGACGCTGCAACAAGCGCATCTGCCGCTCGAAAATCTCGGGCGGGACCCGGTAAGGCGCGAGGTCCGGCGGTCCATCCACGGCAATTCTGTGGTACATCAAAATCGGTATTTTATGCGTACGATAGCAGTGACGCGCCTCGGAATCCGTCACCACACAGCCGCCAATCTTCAACTGGGAATGTTCGAAGGCCGCATCCTTCTCGATCACCTCCTGGGGAGAGACGCCGCGCTCGCCCCAGGAACCACGCCGTTCTCCCTCGATCTTCCGGAACTTCTGAATACGGTACATTGGCGCCCGCAATTCGCAGGAAAACTCCAGATCCTGGACCCGCGCGAATGTTTCGCCGATGAATTTGGCGCCGAAGGCCGAGAAATCGAACCCGCTGCATTCTTGATCGTCGCATACAGCACTTGCATGGGCGGCCACGAAATGACCGCCGGTTCGCAGGAGCAGGCTGACGCGCCGAGCGAAATCGTGCAGCGCATAACGATCCTGAAGGTAATAAAGGATCTCCGAACAGACGATCAGGTCGTACTGGCCGGTGGGAAGCTCGCCGGAAATGTCGCACCAGGCAAAGCTTACATTCGGCAAATGCCGGCAGCGGTCGCGCGACCGTTCGAGCGCGACCCTGGAAATGTCGACGGCCAGCAGCCGACCTGTCCGCGCCGCCATCATCTCGGTGAAAACGCCCTCGGCGCACCCGATTTCCAACGCCGATTCGATTCGATCCGGAAACAGGCCCAGCGTACGCCGATATTTCTCCGTCTCATATTGGCTGTGATACTCAAACGGATCGGGCGTCGAGAAGAACTCGATCCCACCTTGCCTCTTCGGGTGAGGCGCGATCCGACCCCGCGCGGCCTTCTGTCATGGTCAATTTCTGCTCGCCGACTGACGGTTGCGCCTGATGAGCACATCCTGATTGAAAACTAGCCCAAGCTCTGGAGGCGGGGAAGCCCCAACCCATGAGCGCGTTTGCTGAAGAATCATTCTCCGCGCCATTGCGGCGGACGCTTGGCGAGGAAGGCCTCCATGCCCTCCTGAAAATCGGCGCTGCGATAGCACATGACGACCAGATCATCGCCCGTCTCCATCGGCGGGCGCAGGCGCAGCAGCGCCTCCTTGGTCGCGCGCAGGGTCAAGGGCGCATGGCCAGCCACTGTCCGCGCCAGCTCCTCGGCGCGGGCCGCCAAAGCCTCCAGCGCGACGATCTCTCCGACCAGACCGAAAACCTTGGCCTCCTCGGCGTCGATCAGGCGCGCGGTGAAGAGCAGGTCCTTGACCCGCGCCGGCCCGATGATGGCGGCGAGGCGTCCGTAATTGGGCACCGAAAGGCAGTTGCCCAGAGTGCGCGCGATGGGGAAGCCGAAACGGGCGTTGCTTGCGGCGAGCCGCAGGTCGCAACAGGCGGCGATCGCCGCGCCGCCGCCGGTGCAGGCCCCGGCGATCGCGGCAATGGTGGGAACGCGGCATTTTTCGAGCGTCGAGAGCACGCGCTCGATCTTGATTTCGTAATCGACCGCGTCCTGCGCCGATCGCAGCGCGCGGAACTCGGCGATGTCGGTGCCAGAAGCAAAAGCCTTGTCGCCGGCGCCAGTGATCAGCAGCGCCTTGATCGAACGATCGGCGTCCGCCTGTTCGCAGGCCTCGCGCAAATGCTCGTACATTTCGAAGGTCAAGGCGTTGCGCGCCTGGGGCCGGTTGAAGACGAAATGCGCGAATTCCATCGCGATTCTCAAAAAAAGTGACGTCGCTCATTTCCGGCTCCCGAGATCCAACACGACCTTCCTGAACAGCCATTCGCCCGCCCGTGGGCGACGGGCGCGCTCACCCGCCATAGCCTTCGTTCTGCGGTCGCGCCCGCGCGCGAGGGATGCGGATGTCGCGCGCCCGATAATCTTTCAGGTTCACGTAAATCATCGCGGTCATCAGCGCGTCGGAAAAGGCGTCGTGCTGGTTGAACAAAGGCAGTTTCAGGTCACGCAGAATATTGGCGAAAGTCAGGTCGATCTGCGTGCCGGGCGGGGCGTCGCCATATTTGCGTTCGTAATAGATGCTCGACACTTCGATGCGCGGATTGGGCAATTGAATGCCGAGCATTTCCGACACGTGATTGTTGAGCATGGCGATGTCGAAATCGATGTAATAGCCGACCAGCGGCCGGCCGCCGATGAAATGGAGAAGATCGGGCAGGATTTCGCTCATCGGCCGCGCGTTGGCGACATCGACCTCGCGCAGGCCATGGACCTTGATCGCTTCCGCCGCGATGGCGACGCGCGGCCGGATCACCGACTGAAAGGCTCGCTCGACAGGATCCGGTCGCCGCAAATCTTGATCGCGGCCACTGAAATGATTTCGTCGCGACGCGGATCGAGCCCGGTGGTTTCGCAATCGACCGAGACGACCTCGTCCTGCGGCCCGGGCTCGAACAGGAAGGCGTAGCTCTTGTTGGCGAGGGTCGCCTTGTCCATCAGGCGCGAGAGCCAGCGCAGGGCCATGGCGGCGCCTTTTAGAACATGTTGAGGTTGAAGCGGCGGCGCACAAGTTCGCGCAACTGCTTCACCACCTGGAAGGAATCCCGCAGCAATTCGCGGTCCATGCTGGTGAGCGTCGCGGGCTTGAGCAGGCTCGCGCTCTTGGCGGCGTCGATCTGGGCGTCGAGGCGGATGGTCATGAGATAGTCGAGCGCGCGGGCGAGATCGCGGGCGAAATCTGCTTTCAGCAGGCCAAGCTCCGCCAGTTTCGCCAGCCGGTCGAATGTGTTGGTTTCCTCCAGCCCCTGCTCGATGGCGAGCGAGCGCACGCCATGGACGATCGGGAAAATGCCGCCCTTTTTCAGATCGAGGGCGTCGCCCTCGCCTTCCGAGGTTTTCAGGGTGTTGAACAGGCCGATCGGCGGCTCGAAGGCCTCGATGGACTTGGCGAAACGGCCAAGAAACACTCTTTCGCCGGCGACCTTTTCGGTCAGCGCCTTCTTGGCGCGCGCCAGCAGCGAGGAATCGCCGGCGACCGCCGTGGCGTCATAAAAAATCGCGACATTCATGGCGGATTCGTCGTCCGGCGCCGTCGTCCACTGGCTGAAGTCGCCGACATATTCGTCGAGCCGGCGCGACCACAGCGGATTGTTGACCATCACATGGCCGGGACAGGGCGGGAAGCCGAATTCCGCCAGCGCGCCGGAAAATTCGTTGCGGAAGCGGTTCAGCGCCTGTTCGTCCACGGGCCCGGCGAGGATCAGGCCATTGTCCTGATCGGTGCGGATCGTCTGTTCGCCGCGTCCCTCGCTCCCCATCACGATCAGGCAGCATTGGTCGTGAAGGGCGTCCGGGCACAGCAGTTCGAACAATTTGGCGAACAGACGCCGGTTGAGGTCGGAGATGATTTCCGCAACAATCGCGAATTTTACCCCCTGCCGGCGCAACAGGCGGACCTGTTCGGCGATCTGCCGGGATGCGATCCCCAGCTCCTCCAGTGTCGCGGCGCGGTCGATGCGGCCGACGACGAGCTGCGAATTGCCGGCAAAAAAACTGAGCAGATTGATGTCTTCGAGAATGCCAACGAAATGCTCGCCCTCTTTCACCACGATGCGGCGCTTGTTGTGCTTGGTCATCAGCAGCAGCGCCTGCGAGACGAATTCGTCGGGCGAGAGGGTGACGAGCTCATATTGGGCGATGGCGCCGACCGGATCCTCGATGGTCATGCCCTTGAGCACCAGCGCTTTCGCCAAATTCATCCCGGTGACGATGCCGGTGCGCTCGCCGTCGCGCACCAGAAGCGCGTTGCAGTCGATGTCGCGCATGATCCGGCCGGCCGAGACGATCGGCTGAACCGCGTCGATGACCGCCGCGGGCATCAGGTAAAGGTCTTTCACCCGGGCCCGCATCATCAATTCGATCTGGCTCAATTCGTCGCGCTCCGCCAGGGCTTCGAGCTTGCGCGAGATGTCGGTGTAGAAAAAGGCGCCGAAGCGCGGATTGGAATTGATCAGGCGCAGAACATCGGGCCGCGGCGCCAACGCGCAAAGCGTTTCTTCCGGGCGACGAAACTGCTGACGCCGGCGCCCTGCACCAGAGCGCGGCTGTCGAAAAAATCCTTCGGCCCGAGCAGGCCGACCAGTTCGCCCTGCTCGCGCTCCTCCACTGCGCCCTTGATGATGACATAGAGGCCTTCGGGCGCGGCGCCCTCGGCGATAACGGTCTCGTTCGGCCGGAAATAGGCGATGTCGAGCGCGCCGCGAAGCGTCTCCGCCTCTTCGGAAGTGAGACGGTCGAAGGGCGCCGTCGCGGTGTCGAGAAGGACAGACATGGCGAGCCGCCACCCGCGAGGCGGCGAAAAGAAGAAGAAGGGCCGATTTCGGCAAAAGGGCGCGGCCCGAAGGCCGCGCCCGATTTTTTAGTGCGCCGAGGCGCCCGTCGCGCCGATGCCGGTCTGCGGCGCGCACGAACTGCGGGTCGAAGCCTGCCTGGTCCAGCTTGCCGCGCGCGCTGCCGTCGAGCTTCGAGAACAGCCAGATGCCGACGAAGGCGATGGGCATCGAGAACAGGGCCGGATTGCCGTACGGGAACAGCGCCGAGCCCTTGGGATGGCCAAGCACCGCGACCCACACCGCCGGCGAAAGCACGACGCCGAGCGACCGCCGAGATCAGGCCGAGGAAGCCGCCGATCACCGCGCCGCGGGTGGTCATGCCGCGCCACATCATCGACATCAGCAGGACCGGGAAGTTGCACGACGCCGCGATCGCGAAGGCGAGGCCGACCATGAAGGCGACATTCGCTTCTCGAAGACGATGCCGAGCACGACGGCGACGATGCCGAGGCACGACGGTGGCGATCTTGCGAGACCCGGATCTCGTCCTGCTCGTTGGCCTTGCCGCCCTTGAACACGCGTGGCGTAGAGGTCATGGCTGAACGCCGAGGCCCCGGCCAGCGTCAGGCCGGACACGACCGCGAGGATGGTGGCGAAGGCGACTGCCGAGATGAAGCCGAGGAACAGGTTGCCGCCGACCGCGCCGGCCAGATGGATCGCCGCCATGTTGCCGCCGCCGAGATCGCCTCGATGCGCGCCCTTGGCGCGCATCGCGGGCATAGAATGCCGGATTGGTCGAGACCAGCACGATCGCGCCAAAGCCGATGATGAAGGTCAGGATGTAGAAATAGCCGATGAAGCCGGTGGCGTAGAACACCGACTTGCGCGCCGCCTTGGCGTCGGCCACGGTGAAGAAGCGCATCAGGATGTGCGGCAGGCCGGCGGTGCCGAACATCAGCGCCAGACCGAGCGAGATCGGCGCCGACGGGATCGCTGACAGAGCTGCCCGGCGCCATGATCGCCAGATGTTCGGATGGGCTTCGACCGCCTTGGCGAACAGGTTTTCGAGGCTGAAGCCGAACCGCGTCATGCACCATGAACGCCATGAAGGTCGCGCCGCCGAGCAGCAGGCAGGCCTTGATGATCTGCACCCAGGTCGTCGCCACCATGCCGCCGAAGGTCACATAGATGATCATCAGCGCGCCGACGATGACCACCGCGATCCAGTAGTCGAGGCCGAACAGCAGCTTGATCAGCTTGCCCGGCGCCGACCATCTGGGCGATCAGGTAGAAGGCCACGACGACGAGCGTGCCGCAGGCCGCGAGGATGCGGATCGGCGTCTGCTGGAAGCGGAAGGAGGCCACGTCGGCGAAGGTGAACTTGCCGAGATTGCGCAAGGGCTCCGCGATCAGGAACATGACGATCGGCCAGCCGACCAGGAAGCCGACCGAATAGATCAGGCCGTCATAGCCCGTGGTGTAGACCAGGCCGGAAATGCCGAGGAAGGAGGCGGCCGACATGTAGTCGCCGGCGATGGCGAGGCCGTTCTGCAGGCCGGTGATGCCGCCGCCGGCGGCATAGAATTGCGCCGCCGACGGGTGCGCTTGGCCGCCCAGTAGGTGATGCCGAGCGTCAGCAGGACGAAGCCGACGAACATGGCGATCGCCGCCACATTGACCTCCTGCTTCTGCACCGCGCCAGTCACACCTTCGGCAAAAGCGGCGCTGCTGGGGACGGAAAAGGCGAGGCCCGACAGGGCCGCCGGAGATGAGAGACTTCAGACGCGACATCACTTGCTCTCCTCGACGATCTGCTTGGTCAGGACGTCGAAGGTCGCATTGGCGCGAACGACATAAAAACCGACGATAAGGAAGGTGGCGACGATCACCGCGAGCCCGACCGGAATGCCGAGGGTCATCACGCCTTCGCCTATTTTCTTGCCGAGGAATTTCGGGTCGAAGGCGACCAGCAGGATGAAGCCGAAATAGATGATGAGCGTCAGCACGGTCAGCGACAAGTTGAGTGACCGCCGTTTCGCGACGAGCTCCTTGAATTTGGGACTTTGCTCTATCTGTTGGGCTGTTAAGGGCATCTGGACTCCTCCCGGTTAGGCTGCGTTTTCCGGCTCTCTGTTATCGCCTGACCGGCGTCCCCGACGCGACGCGAGGAAAAGTGGCCGAAAAACACACTCTGCGCCTTGTCTAGCTCAGCGGCGAGGCCAAGCAGAGTTAGCACTTTGTCGAACATATGCCGTAATTTAGCCAAAGAAACGCTGCGCTGCACAAAAATGCGGCACGTCGAAATCGGCGGATTCTGAGTTTGCAGAGGGCCAGGCTCAGGGCACGACGCGCACCGCGCCCCTGGAGGCGCTGGTGGTCATCGCCGCATAGGCGCGAAGCGCCGTGGTCAGCGGGCGTTCGCGGCCGACCGGCTTCCAGGCGGCCCCGCCTTTCGCCTCCATCGCGGCGCGGCGCCGCGCCAGTTCATCCTCGGCGACGTCGAGCCGCAGCACGCGGTTGGGGATGTCGATCTCGATCCGGTCGCCGGTCTCGACGAGGCCGATCGCTCCGCCCTCCTCCGCCTCCGGCGAAACATGGCCGATGGAAAGGCCCGCCGTGCCGCCGGAGAAACGCCCGTCGGTAATCAGCGCGCAGACCTTTCCGAGGCCCATGCTTTTCAGATAGGAGGTCGGATAAAGCATTTCCTGCATGCCCGGCCCGCCGCGCGGCCCCTCATAGCGAATCACCACCACGTCGCCGGCCTTGACCTTGCCGGAGAGAATGCCCTGCACCGCGTCGTCCTGGCTTTCGAAAACCAGGGCGGGGCCTGAGAATTTCAGGATGCTCGCATCGACGCCCGCGGTCTTCACGATGGCGCCGTCCTCGGCGAGATTGCCGAACAGCACCGCGAGGCCGCCATCCCTGGAAAAAGCGTGTTCGGCGTCGCGAATCACGCCCGTCGCGCGGTCGTCGTCCAGCGTTTCATATCGGCGCGACTGGGAAAAAGCTTCCTGCGTCGGCACGCCGCCCGGCGAAGCGCGGAAGAAGTTTTTCAATTCGTCGGACCCGTTGCGCTTGATATCCCATTTCGCCAGCGCCGCTTCGAGGCTCGGCGCATGGACCGAATGGACGTCGCGGTTGAGCAGGCCGGCGCGGTCGAGTTCGCCCAGAATGCCGATAATGCCGCCGGCGCGATGGACATCCTCGACATGGACGTCCGGCACCGAGGGCGCGACCTTGCACAGCACCGGCACGCGGCGCGACAGGCGGTCGATGTCGGCCATCTGGAAATCGACCCCGGCCTCATAGGCCGCCGCCAGCAGATGCAGCACGGTATTGGTCGAGCCGCCCATGGCGATGTCGAGCGTCATGGCGTTCTCGAAAGCCTTGAAGGTGGCGATGTTGCGCGGCAGCGCGCTTTCGTCGTCCTGCTCGTAATAGCGCCGGCAGAGTTCGACCGCGAGGCGGCCCGCCTGCAGGAACAGCTCCTTGCGGTCGGCATGGGTGGCGACGATCGTGCCATTGCCGGGCAGCGACAGGCCCAAGGCCTCGGTCAGGCAGTTCATGGAATTGGCGGTGAACATGCCGGAGCAGGAGCCGCAGGTCGGACAGGCCGAACGCTCCATCGCCGCGACGTCCTCGTCGCTGTTTTTGGAATCCGCCGCCGCGACCATGGCGTCGATCAGGTCCACCGCCTTGGTCTTGCCGCCGATCACGACCTTGCCGGCCTCCATCGGGCCGCCGGAAACGAAGACGGCGGGAATGTTGAGCCGAAGCGCCGCCATCAGCATGCCGGGGGTGATCTTGTCGCAATTGGAAATGCACACCAGGGCGTCGGCGCAATGGGCGTTGGCCATATATTCGACGCTGTCGGCGATGATCTCGCGCGAGGGCAGGCTGTAGAGCATGCCGGAATGGCCCATGGCGATGCCGTCGTCGATGGCGATGGTGTTGAATTCCTTGGCGACGCCGCCCGCCGCCTCGATCTCGCGGGCCACCATCTGGCCGAGATCCTTGAGATGGACATGGCCGGGCACGAACTGGGTGAAGGAATTGACCACGGCGATGATCGGCTTGCCGAAATCGCCGTCCTTCATGCCGGTGGCGCGCCACAGGCCGCGCGCGCCGGCCATGTTGCGGCCATGGGTGGAAGTGCGGGAGCGATAGGCTGGCATTTTTTCCGTCCGGGATCGAAGTTTGGCGTCACTCCTACATCTTTGCGTCCGGGGCGTCCATGCGCCATGGCGACGAAGGGCCGGCGCCGGAGCGAAGGCCTGCTTCCGACGCCCGTCGCGCCAAAAAAATGGCCCCCCGCGTCATCGCGGGGGGCCGGTCTCCAAATTGGCGTTCACGCGCCCAACTCTCTCAGGCGCGAAATCCCCTCTCGATAAACTGTGTCAGATTTTGTTCTGGCTTGACACAGGGCGGGCGATTTTCGCCTCACCCGTTCTCGCAACCGTTCTGCAAGCAGCGGTTGACGAGCCACGCCGCGCCGAGAGTCAGCACCGCGGCGAAAATTCCAGCATCCATTCCAAATCCTCTTGTCTTGTCGGGCGCGAACGCCCGAACCGACCGGTGCTCCTGCACCATCCACATCGCGCCCGCCTGACATAGGCGGCGACCGCGGCGAAAGCTGAACGCATTCGAGGGAGCAATTCAGCTAAATGCTATATAAGAATACAATCACCAAATTGCAAGTCGCGACGCGTCGCTCCGGCGCCCACGCGGTTCGGGCCCATCGCAAGACCGCATCTGGACCCGATCCCGAAGGGCCAAGGCCGGACCATGTCGCGCATGATCGGGAAAGCGGAATCGGGCGCTTCAAACATACATGATATATAGAAGTTAAGCGACTGGAAGATCGAGCCTGCCGTCGCGTTCCGTTCAGCGCTCGATCATTCGCGAGGGCGCGGGCTTGACTTGGCGCCGTGGCGTGGGCGCTTTAAGACAGCGCGGAAAATTCGCTTCCCAGGCTGGAAAGATTTCATGACAACCATTGACATGGAGGCGCGCCCTCCCGTCAGTCCGACCAATTTCGCCGCTGCGCTGCGCGCCTCTGTCGCAGCCGCGACCGACTGGCTGCTGGCCCGCCAGAAGCCCGACGGCCATTGGGTCGGCCGCGCCGAATCCAACGGCTGCATGGAGGCGCAATGGCGGCTGTGCCTGTGGTTCCTCGGCCTTGACGACCATCCGCTTTGCGCCCGCCTCGCCCAGTCCCTCATCGACACCCAGCGCGACGACGGCGCCTGGGAAATCTATCATGGCGCCCCCAACGGCGACATCAACACCACGGTCGAGGCCTATGCCGCCCTGCGCTGCTCGGGCTACGCCGCCGACCATCCGGCGCTGGTCAAGGCGCAAGGCTGGATCGAATCCAAGGGCGGCTTGAGGAATGTCCGCGTCTTCACCCGCTACTGGCTGGCCCTGATCGGCGAATGGCCGTGGGAGAAGACGCCCAACCTGCCGCCGGAAGTGATCTGGCTGCCGTTGTGGTTCCCGTTCAACATCTATCATTTCGCGCAATGGGCGCGGGCGACCCTGATGCCGATCGCCATTCTTTCGGCGCGCCGCCCCAGCCGCCCGCTGCCGCCGGAGCGCCGCCTCGACGCGCTTGTTCCCCCAGGGTCGCGCCGCCTTCGATTACGACCTGCCCGAGAAAAAGGACGCCGGCGGCTGGGACATTTTCTTCCGCAAGACCGACAAGGTCCTGCACGCTCTCCAGGAATTCGGCCATCGCTTTCGTCTGAACCTGTGGCGCGACGCCGCCGTGCGGCACACGCTGGAATGGATCATCCGCCACCAGGATTCCGATGGCGGCTGGGGCGGCATCCAGCCGCCCTGGATCTACAGCCTGATGGCGCTCCATGCGGAGGGCTATCAAAACGACCATCCGGTGATGGCCAAGGGCCTCGCCTGCCTCGACGATCCCGGCTGGCGGGTCGATGTCGGCGACGCCACCTTCATTCAGGCGACCAATTCCCCGGTCTGGGACACGATCCTGACCCTGCTCGCCTTCGACGACGCCGGCGCGCCGGCGGCGGACTCGGAAGCTGTCGAAAAGGCGCTCGACTGGGTGCTGAAGCGCCAGGTTCTGGTTCCCGGCGACTGGTCGGTGAAACTGCCCCATGTCAAGCCCGGCGGCTGGGCCTTCGAATACGCCAACAATTGCTATCCCGACGTCGACGACACCGCCGTCGCCTTGATCGCGCTGGCGCCGTTCCGCAAAGACCCGAAATGGCGGGCGCGGGGAATCGAGGAGGCGATCACGCGCGGCGTCGACTGGCTGGTGGCGATGCAGAGCGCGAGCGGCGGCTGGGGCGCCTTCGACAAGGACAACACCAACCAGTTGCTCACCAAGATCCCGTTCTGCGATTTCGGCGAGGCGCTGGACCCGCCCTCGGTGGACGTCACCGCCCATGTGATCGAAGCTTTCGCCAAGCTCGGAATTTCGCGCGACCATCCCGCCATGGCCCGGGCGCTGCGCTTCATCCGGGATCAGCAGGAGCCGGACGGCTCGTGGTTCGGCCGCTGGGGCGTCAATTACATCTACGGGATCGGCGCGGTCCTGCCGGCGCTCGCGGCGCTCGGCGAGGACTTGGGCGCGCTCGGCGAGGACTTGGGCGCGCCCGCCATCGGCCGCGCCTGCGACTGGCTCACCTCGCGCCAGCAGGAATCCGGCGGCTGGGGCGAAAGCTGCGCCTCCTATATGCAGGTCGAAATGGCCGGGCGCGGGACGGCGACCGCCTCGCAGACCGCCTGGGCGCTGATGGGCCTCGTCGCCGCCAACCGCCCGCAGGACCGCGATAGAATCGCGCGCGGCTGCCAGTTCCTGATCGAGCGCCAGAGCGAGGGAACCTGGCCGGAGCCGGAATATACCGGAACCGGCTTTCCCGGCTATGGCGTCGGCCAGACCATCAAGCTCAACGATCCGCTGCTGTCCGAGCGCCTGCGGCAGGGCCCGGAACTGTCGCGCGCCTTCATGCTGCGCTATGGCCTCTACAGCCATTATTTCCCGCTGATGGCGCTGGCGCGGGCGGCGAAGGCGGAGCAGGGCTGAGCTTGCTCAGCCCTTGAAACTGCGGGCGAATTTGCGGATCAGGACGCCGAGTTCGCGGTCGGAGATCAGTTTGGCGGCTTCGGCGGCGGGGAACCATTGGGTTTCGCGCTCGTCCTGCTCCAGCCAATGTTCGCGCTGGCGGACGACCCGCAGCGGGTAAACCGCGGCCCGGCACAACGCCTCGCCGCGGGCCAATCTTTTCATGTAATGGAAGGCGCCGATCGGCATTGTGGCGATCACGCCGAGCAGGCCCGCCTCCTCCAGCGCCTCGATCGCCGCCGCCGTGGCGCCGTCGCGTCCGGCCATCGGCCAGCCCTTGGGGATGATCCAGCGCCGCGTTTCGCGCGACGAGACCAGCATGATTTCGAGCCCGGCTTCGGTCTTGCGCCATGGCAAGGCGGCGTATTGCAGGCGCTCCTGCAATTCCGCTTCGGCCGGCCGCGCGGGTTTCGCGGTCTTTTTCGTCTTTTTGCCGGTCTTGCGCGGCTTGGCGATCTTGCGCGGCTTGGCGATCTTGCGGGGCTTGGCGATCTTGCGGGGCTTGGTGATCATGGCGCCAGCGCCTTCGCGCCCCAGAAGGTCAGAGCCGCGATCAGCCCCGCCGCCGGCATGGTGAGCACCCAGGCGACGACGATGTTCTGCGCCACGTTCCAGCGCACGGCGGAAACGCGCCGTGCGGAGCCGACGCCGATAATGGCCCCGGTGATCGTATGGGTCGTCGAAACCGGAACGCCGAGCGCCGTGGCGAGGAACAGGGTCATGGCGCCGCCGGTCTCGGCGCAGAAGCCCTGCATCGGCGTCAGGCGGGTGATCTTCGACCCCATGGTGTGCACGATCCGCCAGCCGCCGGAAAAAGTGCCGAGCGCCATGGCCGTCTGGCTGGCGAGAACCACCCAGAGCGGGACATGGAACGTCCCGCCGCTCAGGCCATGGGCATAAAGCAGCACGGCGATGACGCCCATGGTCTTTTGCGCGTCATTGCCGCCATGGCCGAGAGAATAAAGCGAGGCCGAGAAGAATTGCAGCACCCGAAATGTGGAATCCACTGCAATCGGCGATTTCCGAAAGCAGATCCAGGACACCAGCGCCACCAGCGCGAGCGCGAGAAAAAAGCCGAGCAGCGGCGAAAGCACGATGGCGGCGCTGGTCTTGATGATCCCGTTCCAGACGATGGCCGAAAGACCCGCCTTGGCGAATCCCGCCCCGACCAGGCCGCCGATCAGGGCGTGCGAGCTGGACGAGGGCATGCCGACGACCCAGGTGAGGATGTTCCAGACGATCGCGCCCGCCAAAGCCGCGAAAATCAGCCGGTCGTCGACGACATGCACATCCACGATGCCGCCGCCCACCGTATTGGCGACATGGAGGCCGAAGAAGGCGAAGGCGACGAAATTGAAGAAGGCCGCCCAGAACACGGCATATTGCGGCCGCAGCACGCGGGTCGAGACGATGGTCGCGATGGAATTGGCGGCGTCATGCATGCCGTTGAGGAAATCGAACATCAGCGCGACCGCGACCAGCGCCACGAGGACCAGGGAGACGCCAGACATTTCCGCTTCTCACAAATGTTCGAGCAGGATGCCGCTCATCCGGTGCGCGACATTCTCGAAATAGTCGACGACCTTTTCCAGGTGCGAAAACAGCTCCGAGCCGACGATATAGGCCATCGGCCGGCTGTCCTTGTGGGCGCGGTAAAGTTCCTTGAGCCCGTGCATGTAGAGATGGTCGGATTCCTCTTCGAGCGCGACGATCTTTTCCACCGCCTCGCTGATCTTCGCCGCGTTGGCGTTCATCGAGCGCAAAAGCGGCATGGTTTCGCGCGAGATTCGCGCCGTCTCGACGATCAGGTCGCCGATGCGCTTCATGTCGGCGTCGAATTCGACAATGTCGAACAGGGCAATGTTTTTCACGGTCTGGCGCATCTGGTCGACGGAATCGTCCATGTCGCTGATCAGGCCGTGAATGTCGCCGCGATCGAAGGGCGTGATGAAGCTGCGCCGCAGGGCGAGCAGAACCTCCGCCGAAACCGCGTCGGCCTCGTCCTCATAGCGGATCACCTCGTCGCACAGCCGGGGAAGCTGATCGCCGCCGTCGAGCACGCCGCGCAGGGTTTTGGCGCAATCGAAGCTGATCTGCGCATGGCGCTCGAACAAGTCGAAGAACTTGTCCTCCTTCGGCATCAGGGCCTGTAGCCAGCCGAGCATGAGCGCCTCCCGCGGAATGACGGTTTGATGAATCTTTTATGACATCGATTAAATACGGTGTCGCAATATGTAAAGGGCGCGGATCGTCCCAGTCGTCTGCGCGCCGCCGCGCCGTCAATAGGCGCGGGCGATCAGGATTTCCTCCAACGCCGGACGGCCGGTGAAAACACAGGCGCCTTCTGGCTTCGACTGGCCCATGGGGATGTTGCGCAAGGTGAGTTTCAGCGCCTTCAGCCGCGTCTCGATCTCTTCCAGCTCCTTGCCCGTCGGCCGCGCCCAGGGCGCGCGCACAAAGCCCTTGAAGGCCGATTTGGCGTCGTCCTCGCCGGCCTCGCCGAAATAAGCGGCGATGGCGGTGAAGGTCTTGAGGTCCGAGCGGATATTGCCGTCGAGCCGCGCCTTGGCCTCGGCGTAGAGATTGGCCTGGATCTCGCCAAGCAGCGCCGGCGCCTGGGCGACGAAATCGGCGCGGGCGAGGCCTTGGGAAATCACCTTGTCGCCGTCGCGCAAGCTGTCGCGGCGGATCATGGTCACCTGATGGCCGGCCATGTCGCGCGGGCCGATTTCGAGCAGGATCGGGGCGCCGCGCCGCAGCCAGTCCCAGCGCTTGTTGGCCGAGCGCACCGGCTTCTTGTCGAGATGCGCCCGCAAGGGCTGGCCGAAGGCCATCACGCCGTTGAGTTCGTCTTTCAGCGCCTCGCAATAGGCCAGAAGCTCGGCGTCTTCCGGCTTTTCACGCAACATTGGCACGATCACCACCTGTTTCGGCGCGATGCGCGGCGGCAGGCGCAGGCCGTCGTCGTCGCCATGGGTCATGATGACGCCGCCGATCAGCCGGGTGGACACGCCCCAGGAGGTGGTGTGGCAATATTCGAGTTCGCCTGTCGCGGACTGGTAGCGGATATTCTGCGCGCGAGCGAAATTCTGGCCGAGATAATGCGAGGTGCCGGCCTGGAGCGCCTTGCCGTCCTGCATCATCGCCTCGATCGAAAAGGTCGAATCGGCGCCGGGAAAGCGCTCGTTCTCCGGCTTTTCGCCGACCACCACCGGCATGGCCAGCACGTCTTCGGCCAGCGCCCGATAGACTTCGAGCATCTTCAGCGTTTCTTCCAGCGCGTCTTCCCTGGTGGCGTGGGCGGTATGGCCCTCCTGCCACAGAAATTCCGTCGTGCGCAGGAACATGCGGGTGCGCATCTCCCAGCGCACCACATTCGCCCATTGATTGATCAGGATCGGCAGGTCGCGGTAGGAGCTGATCCAGCGGCGGAAGGCGTCGCCGATGATCGTCTCCGAGGTCGGCCGCACCACCAGAGGCTCTTCCAGCTCCGAGGCCGGATCGACGACCAGCTTGCCGTCCTCCGCCTTCAGGCGATGATGCGTGACGACCGCCATTTCCTTGGCGAAACCCTCGACATGGCTCGCCTCCTGGGCGATGAAGCTCATCGGGATGAACAGCGGGAAATAGCAGTTCTCGTGGCCGGTCTCCTTGATGCGCCGGTCGAGCGCCGCCTGGATCAGCTCCCAGATTCCCCAGCCCCAGGGTTTGACGATCATGCAGCCGCGCACCGGCGAGGTTTCCGCGAGATCGGCCTGATCGACGACGGCCTGATACCATTCGGGAAAATTCTCTTCGCGGGTGACAGGGAGTGCGCGTTTCATGGGCAGGACCGCTTATCGTTCATCCACTCGCCACAAGCCGAAACGCCAGCCGCCCGCTCTCCCCCATGAAAGTCCGTAAGGACGCCAGCCTTTCGGCGGGCTATGCGGGGAAAGGGAGCGCCAATGGCGGCCGCCCGTGAGGAACGGACAGGGAGAAGCGTCACTTCTGGACCGAAATCATGTCCTTGGCAATGTCCCGCGGCGTTTGGAACGGATTGGGGCCTGTGCGGGTTTGGCCCTCATGGGCGGGCGTTACGCTGTTGGCGGCGCCCGCAGGTTCAAGAAAGGGAAATCGCCATGACCAAATTTGCAACCGCGACGGCGCTCGGCGCCTGGATGGCGTTGATCGCGGGGCCGGCTCTGGCCGCCGACGCCGCCAAGGAAGTCAAGACGGCCGCCCTCCATGCCGGAATGGCCTCCGCCGCCGATACGCTGGAAATGGTGCGCGCGCATCTGCACCACACGCTCAATTGCCTGGAAGGCCCGAACGGGGCCAATTTCGACGCCAAGGCGATGAACCCATGCAAGGACCAGGGCATGGGCGCCATTCCGGATTCGCCGGCCGACAAGCGCCAGGCCCTGGAAGCGGCCGCCGATCAGGCCAAAATGGCGCTCGCGGAAGCGGATATGGCCAAAGCCAAGGCGATGGCGGCGCAGGTCCAGAAAAGCCTCGGCGAATGAGGCCGCGCCCACGGGCGTCAGGCGGAATCGATCCGGGTCAGCGCCGGATTTTCACGCCCGTCGCCGGTTTGCACCAGCGCAGTTCCCGTGGATCGGCGACGATGCTCCCGGGCCGAAGGGCCTCGGGAGGCATGTTTCCTTTCACGCCGCTTTCCTGACACCAGGCGAAGTGGATCCGGGTCGGCAGCTGGCAATAAGCGCAACGGGTCATCGGCATGGGTCGCCCTCGGCAAAGTGTTGAACACGCGTCCGGATCGTCGCCAATCCGGCCGTACCCGCCTTGTCCGAGCCCTGCCCTTTTTTGATGTCCCTCCGCTTGTCGCGGACGGTTTGCCAGAAACCACAAGCACGAATGATGCCAAAAACAGGCTTAACGGCGGCTTAATGTCATCGGCCCAATCTTCCGTCGGAAGATCGGGCGCCCGCCGGCGTCAGTCGGCGCGAAAAAGCTTCCGGTCGCGGGGCAAAAGAGCTATGACGCGACAGCGCGGGTCGCGCGGAAATGCGGAAAAGTTTCATGCTGTCAGGTCTGCTCGCTCTGGTTTTCGCCTCGGCTTTCGCCGGCGCGGCGCTTTACCTCGTTTTCGTCGAGCAGCCGGCCCGCCTCGCGCTCGACGACGCGTCGATGATTCGCGAATGGGCGCCAAGCGACAGCCGCGGCTTCGCCCTGCTCGGCGGCCTCGCCGTGCTCACGGCGCTGGCCGGCCTCGCCGCCTTCGCCCATAGTTCCGATATTCACTGGCTGGTCGGCGCGCTGATCGTGCTGGCGAGCTGGCCCTATACCTTTTTCGTCATCGTGCCGCTCAACAACCGGCTGCTGGCGACCTCCGCCACCCGGCCCGACGTCGAGGCCCGCGAAATGGTCACCTTCTGGGGCCAGCTCGAATGGGGCCTGTTCGCCCTCGGCGTCGTCGGAACGGCGGTGTTTCGCCTGGACGCTGGCGTGACCGTTTGACTTCCGGCCCACGCCGGGTCGAAACTGTGCGGCATGAGGAGGCTCCCTCATGCATGCGATGGTTCTCAATAAAATCGGCGCGCCGCTCGAATGGACGGAACGTCCCGATCCCCTGCCCGGCCCCGGCGAAATCCGCCTGAAAATTTCCGCCTGCGGCGTCTGCCGCACCGATCTCCATGTGGTGGACGGCGAATTGCCGAATCCGCAGGTCCCGATCGTTCCGGGCCATGAAATCGTCGGCCGGGTGGACATGATCGGCCCAGGCGTCAGCGGCTTCGAGATCGGCGAACGGGTCGGCGCGCCCTGGCTCGGCCATACCTGCCAGGCCTGCGGGCCTTGCCTCAGCGGCCATGAAAATCTCTGCGACCATCCCGAATTCACCGGATTCACCCGCGACGGCGGCTATGCGACCATGGCGGTCGTCGACGCGCGTTTCGCCTTTCCGCTCGGTGAAAAGGGCGACGACGCGGCGCTCGCGCCCTTGCTGTGCGCCGGGCTGATCGGTTGGCGCGCCTTCAAGATCGCCCTGCGCAGCGCCGGGCGGATCGAGAGGCTCGGCCTCTATGGCTTCGGCGCCGCCGCCCATATTCTGGCGCAGGTCGCGGTGAAACAGGGCCATCAGGTTTTCGCCTTCACCCGGCCCGGCGACACGGCGAGCCAGGATTTCGCCCGGACTTTAAGCGCCGCCTGGGCCGGCGGCTCGAACGAGGAGCCGCCGGAAAAACTCGACGCCGCGATCATCTTTGCGCCGGTGGGCGCGCTGGTCCCCGCCGCCCTGCGCGCCGTGCGCAAGGGCGGCGCGGTGGTCTGCGCCGGCATCCACATGAGCGACATTCCGAGTTTTCCCTACTCGATCCTGTGGGAGGAGCGCCAGCTCGTCTCGGTCGCCAATCTGACCCGGCGCGACGGCATCGAATTCCTGCGCCTCGCGCCGGAGCTGGGGATCGAGACAACCACCAAAATCTATGCCCTGAAAGACGCCAATGCGGCGCTGGCCGACCTGCGCGCGGGCGCCTTCGACGGGGCCGCGGTTCTGGTTCCCTAGCGGCGTGCGAAAAAGTGGATGCCGGTTATTCGCTTACGCGGACCTTCGGTTCGCGAAAACGCCGCAAAAACAAAGGACTCCAGATTTGGGAGGCCACCATGGCCGAAAAGAAAAACAGAATCGACGCCGCGAAATTCCGCGTCAAGCAGGGAGAAAAGGTCGATCTCGCCGACAGGCCGACGCTGATCGATCCGGTCTATCGCTCCAAGGACGATTACCATGCGATGCTCGCCGATCATGTCGGGCGCCTCAGCGACCTCCAGCAGAAGCTTTACGCCCGAAACCGCGACTCGCTGCTGCTGATTTTCCAGGCCATGGACGCGGCGGGCAAGGACGGCGCGATCCGCCATGTCATGTCCGGCGTCAATCCACAGGGCTGTCAGGTGACGTCGTTCAAGCACCCGAGCGGCGTCGAGCTTGAGCACGATTTTCTCTGGCGCACGACGCGCGAATTGCCCGCACGCGGCATGATCGGCATTTTCAACCGCTCCTATTACGAAAGCGTGTTGATCCTGCGGGTCCATCCCGCACTGCTGGGCGCCGAAGGCTTCGACCCTGCCAAGGCCGACGGCCAATTCTGGCGCACGCGCTATCGCTCGATCACCGATCTTGAACGCCATCTCGCCGCCAACCACACCCATGTGCTGAAATTCTTCCTCCATCTCTCGAAGGAGGAGCAGCGCCAGCGCTTCCTCGCGCGCATCGACGCGCCGCAGAAGAACTGGAAATTCTCCGAGGCCGACATCGAGGAGCGCGGTTTCTGGGACGATTACCAGAAGGCCTATGCGAAATGCCTGTCCGAAACGAGCACGAAGGAGGCGCCCTGGTTCGTCGTGCCCGCCGACGACAAATTATCGACCCGGCTGATCGTCTCGCAAGCCGTCCTGGAGAAGCTGGAATCGCTGAAGCTCCGCTTCCCCGAGGTGAGCGAGGCGCGGCGCAAGGAGCTGAAGACGATCCGCGCGCAATTGGAGGCGTGAATGGCGGGCGATCGGAGGGGATTGAGGTTCGCGGGAAGACCCTTCAGGTGCGGCGAAAGTGCAGCCAACTCATTGAACCCATTCCGTCGCGACGCGCGAAAGACGAACCAAGCGCGAAACGCGCTCGGCGCTGATAAATCGCTTCGCTCGCCATTACGGCGTGGTCTTGCGTCTTTTGGAAACCTTCAAGTGAGAAACTCCGGCCCCGCATGACCGAAAAAATCAATCTCAACGCCGATCTCGGCGAAAGTTTCGGCGCCTGGCGCATGGGCGACGACGAAAAACTGTTGCGCCTCGTGCAATCGGCAAGCCTTGCCTGCGGCTTTCATGCCGGCGATCCGGTCACCATGCGGCGAACCGTGCGCGCGGCGCTTGAGGAGGGCGTCAGTCTTGGGGCGCATCCGTCCTATCCCGATCTGCAAGGTTTTGGGAGGCGCTCGATGCGCTGCTCGGCGGAAGAAGTCGAAGCGCTCGTTCTCTATCAGATCGGCGCGCTCGACGGTTTCGCCAAAACCGATGGCGGGCGCGTCAGCCATGTCAAGCCGCATGGCGCGCTCAGCAACGATTCCTGCCGCGACGCCGCGCTGGCGCAAAGCATCGCGCGTGCAGTCAAAGCCTATGACCCAAAACTGATCCTGCTCGCGCCGGCCTGCTCGCGGCTGGCTGAAGCCGGGGCCGCGGCGGGGCTAAAAGTCGCGCTCGAGATTTTCGCCGACCGGACTTATGAGGACGATGGCGCGCTGACCCCGCGTTCCGAGCCCGGCGCGGTCCTGCACGACGCCGCCGCGTGCCGCGCCCATGTCGCCGCCATGCTCGACGCCAAGGGGCTGGTGACGCGGAGCGGAAAAATCCTGCCGACGCCGATTCACAGCGTCTGCGTCCATGGCGACGGGTCGCGCGCATTCGAGACCGCGCTGACTTTACGAGAATTCCTGAGCGAAAAATTTTTTCTGGCGCCGCTTGCGGCCTTTTTTGGCTGAACTGCGCTCCTGCGCCGCCTTGCGTCGGCGCGCGGGGCGATTATGCTCGCGCGCAAATTGCGTGCAAAGCGAGTCTCGACGGAGCGCCCGATGTCGCCTGCCCTGCCAAATCGCGCGGAACGCTACGCCAAGGGAAAAGCCCTGCGCAAAATCACGCCGCGCGGCGTCCACGGCAAGCTGGTCGGGCCGATGGACCGCGACGCCAATGCGATCCTCGAGGCGCAAAACAAGAACCGCCTGCCGGCGCTGATCCCCTTGCGCGCGCAGCTCATGGCGTCCAATCCCTTCGCTTATCTGCGCGGCGCGGCGGCGGTGATGGCGCATGACCTGCAATGGCAGCCGATGGTCGGGGCCAAGGTGCAGGCCTGCGGCGATTGCCATCTGATGAATTTCGGCGCCTTCGCCACGCCCGAGGACAATATTCTTTTCGACATCAACGATTTCGACGAAACGCTCCCCGGCGTCGATTTCACCGTGGACTTGAAGCGACTCGCCGCCAGCATCGCGGTCGCCGCCGCCGATCTGGGCCTGGCGGAAGCAAAGCGCCACGCTCTGGCCGCCGTCGCCGTGAGCGCCTATCGCAAGCGCATCGATAGTCTTTCCTATCTGACGCCGCTCGAAATCTGGCACAGCCGGATCGACCTCGAGAGCGAGACACGGAAATTCCGCAACGCCGCCCTGCGCCGCAAGATCGCCACGCTGATCGCGCGGGCGCGCGGCCAGGGTCTCGACCGCGACGACAATTTCCCCCATCTCGCCGAATCCGGCGCGCCGCTCATCCACGACAAGGCGCCGCGCATTTTCCATTTCCCGGCGGACTCGGACGCGGCCAGGGGTTTCGACCCCAAAGCCGACCTCGCGGCCTATCGCGACATGCTCGCGCCGGCGGTGCGCAATCTGTTCGACCGTTACGCCTTGCGGGATTTCGTGTTCAAGGCGGTGGGCGTCGGCTCGGTCGGCACTTACTGCTATGTCGGCCTTTTCATGGCCGGCGACGACGAGCCGATCTTCCTGCAGGTGAAGGAGGCGAGTCCTTCGGTCCTCGAAGTGCTGGACCACCGTCTCGCGTTCAAAGGCAACCAGGGCCAAAGGGTGGTCGATGGCCAGCACATGATGCAGGCCGCAAGCGACATTTTTCTCGGATGGACCCAGAACAGGAAATCCGGCCGCCAATATTACGTCCGCATCCTGAAAAACCGGCGTCTCGGCGTGATGAGCGAAATCGCCGAGGCGGGGGGCATCGCCGATTATGCGCGGCTGTGCGGACGCACCCTGGCGCGCGCCCACGCCCGCTCCGGCGATCCGGCGCTGATGTCGGGCTATATGGGCGATAGCGACGCTTTTGACGAAGCCATGGGCGATTTCGCCGTGGCTTATGCGAAACAGACCGAGATCGACCACGAGGCCTGGGCCCGCGTCCAGAAACCCTCGAGAGGAGGAAAAAAGTGACAAACGACACGATCGCCCTCGCCAACGACCGGATCGAAGTCGAACTCGCCGCTTTGGGCGCCGAATTGATCCGCCTGCGCGACCAGGGGGGCCGTGATTTCCTGTGGAGCGGCGACCCGCAATATTGGAACGGCCGCGCGCCCTTGCTTTTTCCGATGGTGGGCCGCGCGGCGGGCGACCACATCAAGGTCGGCGGCAAATCCTATCCCCTGCCCCAGCATGGCTTCGCCCGACGCAGCCGTTTCGAGACCGTGTCGGTCTCGTCCACCCGCGCCGTGCAGCGGCTGGAGGACAGCGAGGCGACCCGCGCCGGCTTTCCCTTCGCCTTCCGGCTCGACATCGCCCATGAATTGCGCGGCGCGACGCTCGCCATCGCCGCGACGGTGACCAATCCGGGCGACGTTCCATTGCCGGTTTCCTTCGGCTTCCATCCGGCCTTCCGCTGGCCGCTGCCCGGCGGAAACGGCCCGCATGAGATCGAGTTCGAAAAGGAAGAAACCGCGCCGGTTCGCCGGCTCGACGACGGCCTGATCGCGCCTCGGGACGTTCCCACGCCCATCGTCGGGCGGCGGCTGAAACTCGATCATGACCTGTTCGCCGAAGGCGCCTTGATTTTCGACAATCTCGCCAGCCGTCGCCTCACCTATGGATCGCCTGGCGGCCCGTCGCTGGCCTTTTCTTTCCCGGACCTGCCGCATCTCGCGCTATGGACCAAGCCGGACGCGCCCTTCCTTTGCATCGAGCCCTGGCAGGGCTATGCCGCGCCGGCCGGATTCGACGGCGAATATGCCGACCGCCCCGGCGTCGTCTCGATCGCGCCCGGCGCGCAGCGCGTCTTCGCGATGGAGATCGAAGTCCGCGGCTGAAACGCTTCAGACCCAGCCCGTCAGCTGATAGACGCCGATGACCACAAAGACCGCCATGGTCTTGATCACGGTCACGGCGAAAATATCCCTGTAGGACTGGCGGTGCGTCAGTCCGCACACCATGAGCAGCGTGATCACCGCGCCGTTGTGCGGCAAGGTGTCCATGCCCCCCGAGGCCATCGAGGCGACGCGGTGGAGCACCTCCATCGGAATGCCGCATGGGCCTTGGCCGCTGCGATGAACTGGTCAGACATCGCGGCGAGCGCGATCGACATGCCTCCGGAGGCCGAGCCGGTGATGCCGGCGAGCGAGGTGACGGTCACCGCCTCGCGCACCAGCGGATTGGAAATGCCGCCGAGCGCATCGCGGATCAGGAGAAACCCCGGCAAGGTCGCGATGACGGCGCCGAAGCCATATTCGGACGCCGTGTTGATCGAGGCGAGCAGCGCGCCGGACACCGCCGCCTTGCCGCCTTCCGCGAAACGGGCGCGGACCGGGCGCCAGGCCAAGGCGGCGACCGCGGCGATGCCGGCGAGCAGCGCGCCTTCGACGGCCCAGACCGCCTGCAATTTATCGACCGCGACATGGATGGGCGCCGCCATGGCGGGGAGTTTCAGGTCGTAGCTCGCGCCATAGCCCGCCTTGATCAGCGTCGTGAACAGCTTGTTCAGGCCGAACACCAGAATGAGGGGCGCGAGCGCGAGCCAGGCCGGCGCGAGCTTTTCATTCTCCATCGGCGGCGGTTCGTTGACATGGCCCTCGCCATAACCCTCATCCGCCGCCTGCGCCTGTTTGCGCCGTCCTTCGAGGTAAGCGACGCCGACGAGCAGGATGAATGCGCCGCCGATGACGCCGAGCGCAGGAGCGGCGAAAGCATTGGTCTTGAAATAGGTGGTCGGGATGATGTTCTGGATCTGCGGCGTGCCGGGCAGCGCATCCATGGTGAACGAAAAAGCCCCGAGCGCGATCGCGCCCGGAATGAGCCTCTTGGGAATGTTGCTCTGGCGGAACATTTCCGCGGCGAAGGGATAAACCGCGAAAACGACGACGAAAAGCGACACGCCGCCATAGGTCAGGATCGCGCCGACGAGGACAATCGACAGGATCGCTTCGCGCTCGCCGAGCATGCCGATGATTGCGCCGACGATCGATTTCGAGAAGCCGGAGATCTCGATCATCTTCCCGAACACCGCGCCGAGCAGGAAGACCGGAAAATAGTCTCTGACGAAACCGACCATCTTTTCCATGAAAACGCCGCTGAAAGCGGCGGGAACGGCGGCGGGGTCAGTGAAGAAGACGGCCCCCATCGCGGCGACCGGCGCGAACAGGATCACGGAAAACCCGCGATAGGCGACAAGCATCAGAAAGCAGAGAGCGCCAACGACGATCAAGAAACTCATGGCTGTCCGACCCCGGTTGGGCGGGCGCCGTTCCGGCCCCGGCTGATCATTCTTTCATTCGATCATGGTCTCATGCGTCCGGCCGATCACCCGGCCGAGCTGCTTCATCCGCGCGTTGAGCCGCTCGCCGGCGAGATCGGCGAGGTCGCGCGGCAGGGTCAGGATCACCTTGCCCTTGCCGCATAAAAGCCTGGTGCGCGGCAGCACGCCCGGCGAGGATGCCGAGATGTTATAGGCGACCCTCTGCACGACGCCGAGGATGCGGGCTCGGTCCATCAGGCGCGGGGTGGCGAGGCTGCGCATCTGCGGATTGACCTCCTCGTCGGCGCCGAGGTGGCGATAGGCGACCGCCATGCCGAGATAGGCGCGCCCGGGGTGATCGACGGCGACGAAGGGCGAATTGGCGAGCAGGTTCAGCGAGAGTTCGGCGCGATAATCGGGCGAAGTGCGCCAGCCGATATCGCCGAACAGGCAGGCGGCGTGGCGCAGGCGCTTTTCTTCGGCCGTTTCGTCGATATGACTCGACGCCATGAAAGCGTCGCTCCAGTGGATCAGCTCCTCGCCATGCTTTGGCGAGCGCGAGCGCAAAAGATTATGCTCGCGCGCGCTTTCCAGCAGCGGGTCGCGCGCGCGCGTCGCCGCGTCGAGCTGCTCGAAGAGCAGGCCCTCGCGCAGGCCGCCGATCGACACCACCACCCTTCCCGGCTTGCCGCGCCTGATGATCTCCTCCAGCGCCACGGCGGCATAGGCCAGGGTCGGGCGCCGCGCTTGGGAAATGGCGCCGACCGCGACCAAAGCGTCGGTGTCCACGCGCTCGACCAGCGAGGCGAAATCGGTGGCCTCGCGCGCCGGAATGACATAGCCGTGCATGACCTCAAGCGGATAATTGCGCTGGGCCATATGCAATTTGGCGAGCGAGCGCCAGGCGCCGCCAACGACATAGAGCGTGCGCCCGCGCAGATGGTCGAGCGGCGCGCAGGTCGCCATCGCCTTTTTGGCGATCCGAAGGGCGTTCTTGGGCGAGCGGCCCGAGGCGTCCATCAAAGCCAGGGTGCCGAGCTTCAGCGAAACCCCGGCGCCGACGCCGCCAGCCTTCACGTCGATCAGCTCCAGCGACCCGCCGCCGAGATCGCCGACCACGCCGTCGGCGCCGTGGCAGGTCGAGATCACGCCGAGGCCCGACAATTCGGCCTCGCGATGGCCCGAGATCAGCTCGATCGGGCGGCCGATGGCCTCGCCGGCCTTGGCGAGAAATTGCGGGCCATTGCGCGCGTCGCGCGACGCCGCCGTCGCCACCGGACGGACGTCCTCGATCTGCATGAATTCGCACAGCTTGCGATAGCGCCGCAGGGCTTCGAGCGCCCGGTCGATTCCTTCCTGAGCGAGTTCGCCGCTGGTCGCGACGCCCTTGCCGAGGCCGCAGATCGCCTTTTCGTTGAACAAAGGCGTCGGCGCGCGCGACAAGGCCTCATAGGCGACGAGGCGAACGGAATTCGAGCCGATGTCCACGATCGCCGTCGGGCGCGCGCCCGGCAGCCTGCCCTGTCCCTTGACCATTTCTCATCCCTGTTCGTTCTTGTGCCGTCCGACCTTTTTCTGCAGGCTTTTGGGGCTGGACTCGCGCAGCGCCTTGCCGCGCCCCGAAAGCGACGGATTGGTCATGAAATATTTGTGGACGTTGAAATGCTCCTCGTTCGGGCCGCATTCGACCCGCACGCTCGAACCGTCCGGCAGGATGCGGTAGGATTGCCGGTTGTCGATCAGATTGGCGAGCAGGATCTGCTCGAGCACCTGTTCGTGGGTGGTCGCATTGGTCACCGGCATCAGAACCTCGACGCGGCGGTCGAGATTGCGCTGCATGAGGTCGGCGGAGGAAATATAGACCGCCGCCTTGCCGTGGGGCAGACCGTGGCCGTCGCCGAAGGCGTAGATGCGCGAATGTTCGAGGAAGCGCCCGATCACCGATTTGGCGCGGATATTTTCGGAGAGGCCCGGAATGCCGGGGCGCAGGCAGCAGATGCCGCGCACCACCAGATCGATCGACACGCCGGCCTGGCTCGCCGCGTAGAAGGCGTCGATGATTTCCGGATCGACCAGGGCGTTGCACTTGGCCCAGATCGCGGCGGGGCGCCCCGCCTTGGCGTGGGCGATCTCCTGCGCGACATGGTCGAGCAGTTTCTTCTTGAGCGAGAAGGGCGAGACCGCCATGCGCTCCAGCCCCGCCGGCTCGGCGTATCCGGTGATGAAATTGAAGATGCGCAACACGTCGCGCGCGATCGCCGGATCGGCGGTGAACAGCGAAATGTCGGTGTAAACCTTGGCGGTGATCGGATGGTAATTGCCGGTCCCGATATGGCAGTAGGTGACGAGCGCGCCCGCCTCGCGGCGCACCACCATCGATAATTTGGCGTGGGTCTTCAGCTCGATGAAGCCGAACACCACCTGCGCGCCGGCCCGCTCCAGGTCGCGCGCCCAGCGGATATTGGCCTCTTCGTCGAAACGCGCCTTCAGCTCGACCAGAGCCGTGACCGATTTGCCGGCCTCCGCCGCCTCGATCAGGGCGCGGACGATGGGGCTGTCGGACGAAGTGCGGTAGAGGGTCTGCTTGATCGCCACGACATTCGGGTCGCGCGCCGCCTGCATCAGGAATTGCACCACCACGTCGAAGGATTCGTAGGGGTGGTGGACGACGAGGTCCTTCTGCTTGATGGCCAGGAAACAGTCGCCGCCATTGTCGCGCACCCGCTCGGGGAAACGCGCGGTATAGGAGGAGAATTTGAGGTCGGGGCGCGGCAGGCTGACGACCTCGGACAGGTCCTTCATCGCCAGCATGCCGTCGAGCGCGATGACATCCTCGGCGGGAACGTCAAGCTCCTCGGCGACGAATACGCGCAGGTCGTTGGGCATGTGTGAATCGGTTTCGAGCCGGATCACCGAGCCACGCCGGCGCCGCTTCAGCGCGGTCTCGAACAGGCGCACCAGGTCTTCCGCCTCTTCCTCGACTTCGAGATCGCTGTCGCGGATCACCCGGAAGACGCCCTGCGCCTTGACCTGATAGCCGGGGAACAATTTCTGGATATGGGTGAAGATCACCGATTCCAGCAGAACCAGCCGCACGCCCTCGCCGGCCGCGTCGGGCAGGCGGATGAAGCGTTCGATCATGTTCGGCATGCGCACCAGGGCCTGCATCCGCGCGCCCGTCGGGCCGTGGATGAGGTCGAACGCCAAAGTGAGGCCGAGATTGGGGATGAAGGGGAATGGATGGGCAGGATCGACTGCGAGCGGCGTCAGGACCGGGAAAATGTGCTGGAAGAAATGATCGTCGAGCCAGAGCCTTTCGGCCTTTTTGAGCGACGCCGGGTCGACAAAAAAGACATGCTCGACCTTCAGCAACTCCTCCAGTTGGCGCCACAGTCCGACCTGGGTCTGGGCCAGTTCGGAGACGCGGGCGTTGATGAGCGGCAATTGCTCTTCCGGCAACAGGCCGTCGTCGGAGGGCGTTTCGACGCCGCTGCGCACCTGCCCGGAAATGCCGGCGACGCGGACCATGAAGAATTCGTCGAGATTGTTGGCCGAGATCGACACGAAGCGCAAGCGCTCCAGCAGCGGATGGCTGGCGTTGGCGGCCTCCAGCAGCACGCGGCGGTTGAATTCGAGCCAGGACAATTCGCGATTGATGAATCTCTTGGACGACGTGCGCAGAGCCTCGCCCGCCGCCGCGTCGCCGTTCGATTGCGCCGCCTGAATGTCCACGATCGCGTCGGTCATGTTTTCTCGTCGCCTGTTTCGGTCAATTCCAAAAATATTGCGTGACAGGATTCGCCCCGGCGCGGCGATCCGTCAATGATCCTCGTCATGATCGCCCGAAGCGGCGAGCAATTCGGCGGCCAGCGCGCGGGTGACCGGGCGCCCGCGCGCCAGGCCCTCGGCGTCGAGCGCCGCGACGATGTCCTGCGCCGCGGCGATGGACCGGTCGAGCCTCAAGGCGAGATAATCGATGAGATTGGCCTCGACCTTGATCTGACGGTCCTGAAACAATTTGACCAGGATCGCGCGCAGGAAGTCCTCGTCGGGCTCGTCGATCGCCACGCTCGGCGCCCGGCGCAGGCGCGAGAGCAAATCCTTCGTGCGCAGGCCCCAGGCGTCCGGCGCCTTGCGCGCGGTGATCAGCAGGAAGGTCCCGCGCTCCATCGCCAGATTGATGAGATGAAACAATTCCTTCTCGCGCAAGTCACTCTCGGGCAAGACTCGCCGGTCCGCGTCCTCGACGAGCAGCGCCGGCGCCTTGAGCAGATCGGGCAGCGCGGCGAGTTCGAGGCTTTGGGCCGGAACGGCGGTCGCGCCGGCGCGCCGCGCCCAGACCGCGCCGAGATGGCTTTTCCCCGCCCCCGGCGGGCCGGTGAGCACCAGCAGGCGATGGGGCCAGCCGGGCCACAGGCCCAACATCGCCAGCGCCTCGCGGTTGGACGGCGCGGCCAGAAAGTCCTCCTCCGCGTAATTCAGCCGATGCGGCAGGTCGAGCGGCAATTGCCCGATCATGCGGAGTCGAGGCCTATGCCGCTGAACAAGGCGCTCTGCTTGTATCGCCGCACCGCGAAACGGATCACCACGCCCATCGCGGCGGCCAGCGGCACGGCGAGGATCATGCCGCTGACCCCCATCAAGCTGCCGAAGGCGAAAAGCGCGAAGATGAGCCAGACCGGATGAAGCCCGACCGACTTGCCCACCAATTTGGGCGAGAGCACATTGCCCTCAAGGAACTGTCCCGAACCGACCACCAGCAGCGCCAGCCCCAGCAAGCCGAGATGCGGCCAACCCTGGACCAGCGCCACGATCACCGAGAAGACCAGGGCGACGGTCGAACCGACATAGGGGATGAAACTCAGGAAGCCCGCCGAAATGCCGATGAAAAAGCCAAAATTCAGGCCGATCAGGGTGAGGCCGAGGCCATACCACGTCCCCAGGAACAGGCAGACCAGCGACTGGCCGCGCAAAAAACCGGAGAGCGCGCGGTCGATTTCGCCGGCGAGCGTGAAGGCGGTGGCGCGATAGCGCGGCGGAATCAGGCTGCGGAGGTTCGAAACCATCTCGGGCCAGGACAGCAGGAGATAGAAGGTCACCACCGGCGTGACCACGACCAGGGCGATGATCCCGACCAGGGCCTGCCCGCCGGTCCATAGCGAGCGCAGGAAATTGCCGAGATATTGCGTGCCCTGCCCGACAAAGCCGCCCAGCGTCTTCTGCAGTTCGTCAGCGCTGGCGGGCAGATCGACGCCGTATTTCTTGAGCCAGTCGCCGCCATAATTCTGCATCAACTTGGCGATCTCGCCTGCGATCAGGCTTTGCAGCTTGTTGGCGTAATCGGGCAAGGATTTGGCGAAGCCGACGAGCTGCCGGCCGAGGATGGGACCCAGGGTGAAGATCAGGACGGCGTTCAGGATCAGGAAGATCGCGAGAATGACCAAAGTCGCGGCAAGACGGTTGAGGCCCAGCCGCTGCAGGCGCGTCACCACCGGATCGAGCACATAGCCGAGCGCCAGCGACGCGATGAAGGGCGCGAGAACACTGGCGAACATATAGCCGCCGACGCCGAAGAGAATCAGCATGGCCAGCCAGAAAGCGATCTGCCATTCAATGCGCATGGACCGCGCTCCTCCCAGCCGCTTAGTGGCGCATATTCCTTTTTTTCGAAAAGTCTTCAACTTTTCGGGAATATGCGCTCAGGCGCTCATATGCGTCATCCAGCGTTTGAAATAGGCCGCGAGCGAGGCCAAGGTCAATGCCGCGACGGCCCATTCCGCGGCCGTCGCCCAGACGCCGCGCGGCCAGCCGAAGGCGAGCGCGGCAAGCAACGCCGCGACGAGGGCGAGCTGGGCGAACGTATTGGCCTTGGAGATCGCCAAAGGATGGATTTCCATGGGCCGGTCGAGCAGCCAGGACAGGATGACCGCGCCGATGATCATCACATCGCGCGAGACGACAAGCAGCGCCAGCGCCATCGGCAGTTCCCCGACGATCGCCAGGGTCACGAAATCGCAGATCAGCAAGGCCTTGTCGGCGATGGCGTCGAGATAGGCGCCAAGCTCCGAGCGCAGGTCGAAGCGCCGGGCGACCCAGCCGTCAAGCGCGTCGGAAACGCCGGCGACGAGAAAGACCGCCAAAGCCTCGGGCCAGCGGCGGGACGCGATCATGTCCACGCTGACCGGGACCAGCGCCAGCCGTCCAAGGCTGATGAGATTGGGCAGGAAGACGAACCATTTTCTGTTCATGATCGACAATTCGCTCGAAGGCGGTCGGGCGGCCGCCCGGAACTATAAAACCCGCGCGCAAGCGCCGGCAAGCGCCGCGCCGGGCGCGAGCCTTGCCAGCAAAAGCATGAGCGGCTAGAGCAACCGGATCAAGGAAGGATTTCGCATGACCCAGCCCGGCGACAAGACCGAGGGCCTGACCTATTCGCAGGCCGGCGTCGACATCGACGCCGGCGCCCGCATGGTCGATCTGATCAAGCCGCTGGTGCGCGCCACGCGGCGGCGCGGCGCCGACGCCGAGATCGGCGGCTTCGGCGGCCTGTTCGACCTGAAAGCCGCCGGTTTCGCCGATCCGATCCTGGTCGCGGCCAACGACGGCGTCGGCACCAAGGTGAAAATCGCCGTCGAGAGCGGCATTCATGGCACGGTCGGGATCGACCTCGTCGCCATGTGCGTCAATGATCTGGTCGTCCAGGGCGCCGAGCCCCTGTTCTTCCTCGACTATTTCGCCACCGGCCAGCTGAACCCGGAGATCGGCGCGGAAATCGTCAAGGGCATCGCCGCCGGTTGCCTTGAGGCGGGCGCGGCGCTGATCGGCGGCGAGACCGCCGAAATGCCGGGCGTCTATTCGCGCGGCGATTACGACCTCGCCGGCTTCGCCGTCGGCGCCGCCGAGCGCGGCGATCTTCTCCCGCGCGGAAACATTTCCGCCGGCGACGTTTTGTTCGGCCTGCGCGCCTCGGGCGTTCATTCCAACGGCTTTTCGCTGGTGCGCAAGATCGTCGAGCGCGCCGGCCTGAAATGGTCCGACCCCGCTCCTTTCGCGCCGGCCAAAAACCTCGCCGAGGCCCTGCTGGAGCCGACTCGCATCTATGTGAAGCCGCTGCTGGCGAGTTTGCGTAAGACGCAAGGCATCAAGGCCTTCGCCCATATCACCGGCGGCGGCTATCCGGAAAATATTCCGCGCGTCCTGCCCGAGGGCCTGGGCGCCCATGTCCACCTCGACGCCATTCCGGTCCTGCCGGTGTTCAAATGGCTGGCGGCGGCGGGCGGGGTCGCCGAGCGCGAAATGCTGCGGACCTTCAATTGCGGGATCGGCATGATCGTCGTCGCCGACATGCCTCGTGCGGCGGAGGTCGAGGAGGCCCTGCGCGACTCGGGCGAAAACCCGGTCCGCCTCGGCCATGTCGTGGCGGCCAAAAGCATCGCCGGGGTGTGCGAACGCGTCACCTTCGGCGGAAAGCTTGCGTTGTGACTTTTTCCCGCAAGCGCGTCGGCGTGCTGATCTCGGGGCGCGGCTCCAACATGCGCTCGCTGGTCGAAGCGGCGCGCGCGCCGGAATTTCCCGCCGGGATCGCCCTGGTCCTGTCCAATATCGCGGACGCCGCGGGGCTGGAATTCGCCCAGAAACAGGGAATCGCGACGGCGGTCGTCGATCACAAGTCTTTCGCCGACCGCGAAAGTTTTGAGCGCGCGATGCACGAGACGCTGGTCGCCCATGGCGTCGAAATCGTCTGCCTCGCCGGCTTCATGCGCCTGCTGACGCCGTGGTTCGTCGAGCAATGGCGCGGCCGCATGCTCAATATCCATCCGGCCCTGCTGCCGTCCTTCCGCGGCCTCCACACCCACGCGCGCGCGCTTGAGGAAGGCGTGAAAATTCACGGCGCCACCGTGCATTTCGTCGTCCCGGAAGTGGACGCCGGCCCGATCGTCGTTCAGGCCGCCGTGCCGGTGCTGAGCGACGACACGCCCGACGCGCTCGGCGCGCGGGTGCTGGCGCAGGAGCACCTTATCTATCCCCTGGCGCTGAAACTCGTCGCCAGCGGCGCCGCGCGGATCGAAGGCCCGCGCGTGCTGATCGAGGGCGAACCGTCGGCTCCCGAAGCACTGCTCTGGCCGCGCGCTTGAACTCAATAAACGAAAAGCTCATCCTCGCCGCGCAGGGGGGATGACAATGATCACGTTACATGTTTTTGGGCCTTCCATGGGCCTGCCCGACGGCAGCCCTTTCGTCATGAAGGCGATGGCCCTGCTGCAAATCGCCGGGCTCGAATACCGGACGAAGCGGGACGCCCCGTTCAAGGCGCCCAAGGGCAAATTGCCCTTCATCGACGACGACGGCGAGAACATTGCCGATTCCACCTTCATCCGCTTCCACATCGAGAAGAAATACGGCTTCGACTACGATTTCGGCCTGACGCCCGAACAAAAGGCGAAAGCCTGGGCGCTCGAAAAATTGTGCGAGGACCATCTCTATTGGCTGGTGGTGATCGACCGCTGGCTGGACGACGAAAATTTCGCCAAGGGACCCGCGCATTTTTTCGATTCTGCGCCGGCGCCGGTGCGGCCGTTCCTGCGCCGCATGGTGCGCGGCAAGATCCGCAAGGCGGCCTACGCCCAGGGCCTGTACCGCCATGGCCCGGAGGAGCGGCGCGAACTCGCGCGGCGCGGCGTCGCCGCCTGCGCGGCCCTGCTCGGCGACGGGCCTTTTCTGTTCGGCGACGAGCCGCGCGGCGCCGACGCGACCTTCGGCGCTTTTGCGATGAGCGGGCTTTCCCCCCTCGTCAACAGCGCGGCGCGCGATGCGATGGAAGCGGCCCCCAATCTCGTCGCCTATGCGAAACGGATCGAAGCGCGCTTTTTCCCTGCCCAAGGATGAGAAAAGGGCCGCCCTCGCCGGGCGGCCCTCTCATTCCCTTGGATGTCCGTTCCAGAAAAGATCAGAGTGTCGAAACGTGGACGCGGGCGACGCCGGCATGGCGCATGCCGAGCACGTTGGCCGCGCCGGTGGAGACGTCGATGATCCGGCCGCGCACGAAGGGGCCGCGATCGTTGATCGTCACGACCGCCGAGCGGCCGTTGGAAAGGTTGGTGACGCGCACTTTCGTGCCGAAGGGCAGCGACCGATGCGCGGCCGTGAGGGAGCCGACATGACCGCCGCTGGCGGTGTGGCCCCTGCCTGAATAGTAGGACGCCTTGCCGGACCAGCCTTGCGCCTGAGCAGGCAAGGAAAGGAATGACATACCGATACACGCACTTACAATAGCTAACTTAATCAATGCATACACCTCCGTATTGTTGACGATGGCGCAGGATTGATGCGAAATCAGGCATAAACATGACGCAAAATGTTTTATAATATTAGCAGGTTATCGTGATATACGCATGGACTTTTATTACTATACGTTTATATACGACAACATTTTTTTATTTAAATGACACAATAAACGACTTATAGCCTGTAAATTCGATGATTTGCTTTACAATATATTCGATAGTTCGAATTTTTCGCTGCAATAAGATCTGGTTCTTTCATTCTAAAGTTCACAGAAACGTGACCACCACGCAAACAAAACGCCGGGCTTGCGGCCCGGCGTCATAGAATTGAAATCTTGGCGGTCGGTTCAGCCGACGATTTCGTTGCCCGAAAACCATTGCGCGATTTCCGTCGCGGCGGTTTCCGGGGCGTCGGAGCCGTGAACGGAATTCTCGCCCATGTTCAGCGCGAAATCCTTGCGGATCGTGCCCGGATCGGCCTTTTCCGGGTTGGTCGCGCCCATCACCTCGCGGTAGCGCTTGATCGCGTCGTCGCCTTCGAGCACCTGCACGACGACCGGCGCCGCCGACATCTGCTCGACCAGTTCGCCGAAGAAGGGGCGCTCCTTGTGGACGGCGTAAAAGGTCTCGGCCTGACCGCGGGTCATGTGGACGCGCTTCTGTGCGACGATGCGCAGGCCGGCGCCCTCGATCTTGGCGTTGATCGCGCCGGTCAGGTTGCGGCGGGTCGCGTCGGGCTTGATGATGGAGAAAGTGCGTTCGATCGCCATGGAGCGGGATTCCGTTTTCGTTATGAAGAGAAGGCGCCGCGCTTATAGACGCGGCGCCTCCTTCGGGCAAGCGCTGGCGGCGTTTTCGCCCTTACGGCTCAATGATCTTGGCGCGGAACAACAGGCCGGCGACAACGGCGCCGGCGATCGGCGCGACGATGAAGAGCCAGAGTTGCGCCAGGGCCTTGCCGCCGACGAAAAGCGCCGGGCCGAGCGAACGCGCGGGATTGACCGAAGTGCCGGTGACGCGGATCAGGTTGATGTGAATGACCAGCAGGGCCACGCCGATCGCCACGCCGGCGACTGTGGTGGCGCCTTTTTCGGAGGTCGCGCCAAGAATGACGACCAGGAACAGGAAGGTTCCCACGAATTCGGCGATGAAGGCCGAGGCGGTCGAATATTCGGACCAGCCGTTCTGGCCGAGGCCATCCTTGGCCAGATCCCAGCCGCCGTTGTGACCAGACAGCACGATATAGAGCACGCCGGCGCCGATGACCGCGCCGATGCATTGGGAAATGATATAGCCGATCAGATCGACGGTCGAGAGCCTGCCCGCCGCCCAGGCGCCCGCCGAGACCGCCGGATTGACGTGGCAGCCGGACACCGGGCCGATGCCATAGGCCATGGCCGTCACCGTGAAGCCGAAGGCCATGGCGATGGCGATCACGCCGAGCGGCGCGAAGGGCGTGGCCGAACCGAGCACTGCGCCCATTCCCGCGAAAGTGACCGAGCCGCAGCCCAGAAAGACCAGCGCCGCGGTCCCGATGGCTTCCGCAATGTATTTTTTCATTCGTTCCTCCCTGAAACCGAAATGGCCAGCCCATGTTAACCTAGGTCTTCGCCGCGCCAAGTGACTTTTCGCATGGAAAGCGCGGAAAAAAGGCATTCCACCGAATTCCGCCAGGTTCACGCGTCATTTCGATGACGACCCAGGGCAAGACGCCGCTCCACGCCGCGCGCATAGGCCGACATGGACAGGCAGAAGGCGAGATAGAAAAGGCCGGCGAAGACATAGGCCGTGGCGGCGATTTTGGGGCCGGCCCAGCGCGGGTCGAGCCGCGCGATGTCCACCGTGTGCAGAAAATCGAAAATTCCGACGATCGCCACCAAAGTCGTGTCCTTGAACAAGGCGACGAAATTATTGACGATGGCCGGGATCACCGCGGCAAAAGCCTGCGGCAGGACGACGAAGCGCAAGGCCGCGACGCGGCCGAGCCCCAGGGCCTGCGCCGCTTCGCCTTGCCCGCGCGGCACGGCGTTGAGCCCGCCGCGCACGACTTCCGCCATATAGGCCGAGGCGAACAGCGCGACGCCGAACAAGGGCCGCAGCAGCCGGTCCGGCGCCCAGCCCGGCGGCAGGAACAGAGGCAGCATGGCGTTGGCCATGAACAGAACCGCGATCAGCGGCGCGCCGCGCGCGAATTCGATCAATCCTGCGCACAAGAGCCGTAGCGCCGGCAGGTCCGAGCGCCGCCCCAGCGCCAGCAGCGCGCCGCCCGGAAGCGCGACGACAATGCCGGTGAGCGCCACCAGCAAAGTCACCATGGCGCCGCCCCACAAATTCGTCCCGACCCTCGGCAGGCCCAGAAAAGGCGCGCCGCTGAGCAGCGCGAAGCCGACCGGAGGCAGGACGACGAAAAAGCCGAAGGCGGCAAGGCTTTTGCCCCGCGCGCCCGGCCACAGCGCCCAAAAAATCAGCGCGGCGGCGAGGCCAAAGGCGAGATCAACGCGCCAGCGCTGGTCGGGCGGATAGGAGCCATAAATGAAATAGGGCGTCTTGGCGGCGATGAAGGCCCAGCAGGCCCCCGCCCCCGGCGCGCGGCACAGAGCGCCGTCGGGCGCCCGCCACACCGCGTCCTCGATCAGGAAACGCCACAGCGGCGGCAGCGCGAGGGCCAGGAAGGCAGCGACGGCGAAAGTGATCCCGGCGGAGGTCCAATCGGCGAAAAGATTTTCGCGCAGGATTTTGCAGAAAAGGCGCGTGAAAATCTGGCGGCCGGCGTTGCGGGATCGGCGCGGCGCGCCAGAAATCGGTCATGTCCGCCCTCCCCAGCGCAGGCGGCGCTCATAGAGCCGCACCAGGGCGAGCGTCGCCAGCGACAAGCCGAGATAGAGCGCCATGACCAGCGCCATGACCTGCAAGGCGGCGCCGGTCTGGTTCAGGATCGTGCCCGAGACCTGCATCAGATCGGCGAAGCCGACGAAGGCGGCGAGCGACGAATTCTTGGTCATCGCCAGATACTGGCTGATCAGCGGCGGCAGGATCACCCGCATCGCCTGCGGCCGGATCACGAGGCGGCGCGCCTGCGCCGCGCTCAGGCCCAGGGCCGCCGCCGCCTCTGCCTGGCCGCGCGCCACGCTTTGCACCCCGGCGCGCACGATCTCGGCGATATAGGCGCCGGTATAGAGCGACAAGGCGAGGATGAGCGCGCAGGCCTCGGGCGACAACCGCCAGCCGCCGACAACATTGAAGCGGTTGAGCGCCGGATCGAACAGCGGCCAGTCGATCGCCGGCCAAAAATGCGCGAAGGAGAGCGCGGGGGTAAAAAACCCGCGATTGTTCAGGACGAAGCCGGCGAAATGATACGATTGCGCCGGCCCCGGCAGCGGCGCGAGCAAAGCGGCATAGCAGAACAGGATCTGCAGCAGCAGCGGCAGGTTGCGCACGATGCCGACATAGGCCGCCGCCAGCCGCGACAGCGCGAGATTGCGCGACAGTCGCGCGAAGCCCGCCGCAAAGCCGATCAGCGTCGCGAAAATCCCCGCCAGCACCGAAACCAGCAAGGTGTTGAGCAGGCCGACCAGCAAGCGCGCGGCCATAGGTCGACAGCGGCGAAAAAGAAATCAGGCTCTGGTTGATGCTGAAGCCGGCGACATCATGCAGAAAGGCGAAGGAGGTCGGGATTCCGAGCGCGCGCAGGTTTTCGCGCGCATTGAGATAAACAAAAGCGAACAGGGCGGCGAGCGCGAGCAGCAGCCCGGCCTGGATCGCGAAACGTCGCACGGCCGGCGTCGTCATCGCACCGGCGGGGCGTAGAGCAGGCCGCCGTCGCGCCACAGCGCATTGAGGCCGCGCGGAATTTTCAGGGCCGATTCTTTTCCGAGATTGCGCTCGAATATTTCGCCGTAATTGCCCAAGGCCTTGATGATCCGCGCCGCCCAGTCGGGCGTCAGGCCGAGCCCCGCGCCATAGTCGCCCTCGGCGCCGAGCAGGCGGCGGATTTCAGGATTCGGGGACTTTTTCATCTCCTCGACATTTTGCGAGGTCACGCCCAGCTCCTCGGCGTCCACCAGCACGAATTGCGTCCATTTGACCAGATTGAACCAGCGGTCGTCGCCCTGGCGCACCGCCGGGGAAAAAGGCTCTTTCGAAATGGTCTCCTTGAGCACGACATTCTCGTCCGGATGGGCCAGTTTCAGGCGCTCGGCGTAAAGCCCGGAGGCGTCGGTGGTGAAGGCGTCGCAGCGCCCCGAGTCAAAGGCCTTGATCGCCTCGTCGGCGGTGGCGAAGACCACCGGCTCCATTTTCAGCCCGTGCGCGCGAAAAAAATCGGCGAGATTGAGTTCATTGGTGGTGCCCTGCTGGACGCAGACCGAGGCGCCGTCGAGTTTCAGGGCCGAAGCAATCCCCAGACTCCTGCGGACCAGAAAACCCTGGCCGTCATAAAAATTGATTGCCGTGAACAGCAGCCCCTGCCCGACTTCGCGCGACTCGGTCCAGGTGGTGTTGTGCGAGAGAAGATCGACCTCCCCCGACTGCAAGGCGGTGAAGCGGTCTTTCGAGGACAAGGGGATGAAGGTGACTTTCGCAGAATCGTCGAAAATGGCCGCCGCCACCGCGCGGCACAGATCGATATCGAAGCCGCGCCAGACGCCGCGATCGTCGGGCAGGCCGAAGCCGGCGAGCCCGATATTGACCCCGCAGACGACAAAACCGCGGGCGCGCGTCGCATCGAGCGTATCGGCGCGCGCCGCCCAGCCGGCGACAAGGCCGAGAAGAAGGCCTATCGCGGCGGCGATCCGGGTCGGCAAGCCTGATCTGCGCATCTGCGGCTCCATTCCCGCCAAGCCTATGAGCTGATCCCGTCATTTGCAAAACAGGCGCGCCGGCGCTCCGAGAGGGGCGAGCGCTTTTGGCGAGCGCGAAAAGAGCGTTCTTGTTTTGTTTCATGTGGAACATCGGCGCCGATTTCATGGCGCCCAACGGATGGCGAAAGGCCCGCGGGATCATGATCTAATATATTGTTTTTTCAGCTTCTTATGCCACGGATTCCGGTCGACGGACCAGCGCGCTGCAAAACATTTTTGAGGCGCGATGGCGGTGCAACCGCTCGGTTGCATGTTCAAAAAAACAGCGACTTTTGTCACGAAAATCGCGGAAAATTGCAAAAAAATACGCGCTTTTTTCGCAGTTTTGCGCGCCAATTTGCAACCCGGAATTGAGATCTGGCGCGCCGGCGGCGGCTGAGCGCCGATAATCGCCTCTGCCCGTCGTTCCTTGCCGCCGCCGCCGGCAAATCCGGTCGCCATCGTCAAAAGAGTCTGGCCGCTTGAAGATGTTGAGGACCAATCAATTCGCTGTTGATCGGCCCAGGGGGTCTGCCAAATGGCATGACATCCAGACGCCCCGCTTTCGCCTTATGAAATTCTGGACCGCGAGATTCGGCCGTTACCTGCGATAGCTCGCTGCGTTGATGCCGTACTTCTTCAGTTTCTGATTGACAGCGCGGCGCGTGATCGCCGCGTCCGTGGCGACCGCGCTCACCTTGCCGTTGTGTCGCGCGAGCGCCGCTTGCAGAGCCTTGACCTCCACGTCCTGGGCCGCGAGCCGCTTGAGCGTCCGAATATCCCCGGCGTTCGTGGGTTCGGAAGCGTCAGCCCGCGCGTTGACGAAGCGGCCGACCTCCATGATGATCTCACCGGGCGTGAAGATGCAGGCGCGCTCCAGGACGTTCTCCAATTCCCTCACATTGCCTGGCCAGTTATAGGACATGATCTGACTCCAGCCGTAGACTCCCATTAGCTTCGGCTGTCTCGCGCAGCGAGCGGCGATGCGCTTCAGAATGTGGGCGACCAGCGGTGTGATGTCCTCGCGACGTTCCCGCAGGGCCGGGATGTGGATGCCGACGACATTCAGTCGGTAATACAGATCCTTGCGGAATTCTCCGAGGGCCACGAGGTCCTCGATGGACCGGTTCGTCGCCGCGACGATGCGCACGTCGCAGCGCAAAGGCTTTGTCCCTCCCACGCGTTCGAACTCGCCTTCCTGCAGCACGCGCAGCAGGTTCGCCTGCGACATGAGCGGGAGGCTGTCGATCTCGTCCAGAAACAGTGTCCCGTTCGCCGCGCGCTCGAAATATCCGCGGTGGCTCTCGTGCGCCCCGGTGAAGGCGCCTTTTTCGTGGCCGAAGAGGGCGCTTTCCATCAGATTGTCAGGGATCGCCCCGCAATTCACCGCGAGAAACTTCTCGCCGCAGCGGTTGCTGAGCGCGTGGATCGCGCGGGCGATGATTTCCTTGCCGACCCCCGTCTCGCCGCTGATCAGGACATTGGCCATCGTCGGGGCCACCTGTTCGACTGCTTTCAGCGCTTCTCGCATCGCAGCCGATTCGGCGACGATCTTGATGTTGTCGCGAGCGCCGGACGCGCCGCCCGGGGAATAGTTCGCGCCGAGGTCGGCTGTAAGCCGTTCGGCCATTTCCACCGAAGAGGATCTCGAAATGACCGCTTCGCCTTCGCGGAAATATTCGTCGCAAACCCTGTCCTGGGCTGCGTCGCGATCCATGTAGATCAAGACCTCGCATTGGCCATCGCCAACGGCGATGCGCTTGCGCAAATTGACCTTCGCATATCCGAAATTTCGCGCGGCGATGCCGCCGAAGACGGACGATGTCATCCGGCACAGTTCAGGCGAGTCCCGGACCCTTTCGCCGAAGGGGCAGCGATGGTTGATCACGCGCACCGAATTCCTGTCAGCGGCTGGCGCCGGGGAAAAGTCGCCGCCAATGCAGTTCTTGATGTGCGTGATCAGGAGCGCGTACTGATCGCAACTGATCCGCTCGGGCAAGGCAAGTTGTTGTCTCGCCGTCGCTTCGAGGCAGCTCCCGGCGATCAATCCGAGACGTTGAATATGATTGTAATGGGCGTCGCCCTCCTTGGCGAACTCCTGTCCCGTGAGCTTGAGGCTCTGGGTCACGAACATCTGGAGAAAGGAGACCGGATTCAGGTCCGATGTCGATGCGTTAAGCACGGCGTAACTCCGTGTGGCAGGGGGACGGGAGACATGACGGCGACGTTGGCGCAGGGACCGCGCGGCGGAGTGTGAGACGCCTTCGCCACCCTTCAACGCGAATGAGACAGCTTCGTTCCCATCGGGAATCCGAGCTTCCCGCGCGCATCGTCCTGTAACCCCCGCGATCTGAGCCCGGCAGGGCCGCCTCAATGAGAATCCGCCGCTCCCACATTCCTCCCCCGGCCTGCTCAAGCCATTGTTTTATTTGGACTGACGAAGCGGCGCCTATCTTGCTGGGTCGTCAGGGCCAACGTCAGGCGCATACCCCGGCTGACGTCATGCGACGCGCAATATCCGGGGACGGCAAACTTTTGGAGGAAATACGAGATGGCGAGCCTCAAAGACGAACTGACCGAACGGGTCGCGGCCTACGACAAATGGGCGACGCGACGGCGCTATGGCCCCGATGGGCACAACAACAAAAGCCTCTGGGTGCTGGCGTGCATGGACGAACGTTTGCCGGTCGACGAGGCGCTGGGGATCCGCGTCGACAGCCCCGCCGGCGGCGGCGACGCGCATTGCTTCCGCAATGCGGGCGGGATCGTCACCGACGACGCGATCCGCTCCGCCATGCTCACCTGCAATTTCTTCGGCACCACGGAAATCGTCATCGTTCAGCACACCCAATGCGGGATGCTTTCCGCCAACGCCGCGGACCTCGAAAAAATGCTGAAGGACAAGGGGGTGAACATCGACTCGCTCACCCTTGATCCGACGCTGCCCGAGTTGAAGCTCGACAAAGGCGCGTTCGCCAAGTGGATCGGCATGATGGACGATGTCGACGACGCCTGCATGAAGACCGTCGAGACGTTCCGCAATCATCCCCTCATTCCGAAGCACGTGACCGTGAGCGGATGGATCTGGGAAGTCGAAACCCGCCGGTTGCGGGCGCCCACGAAGGATGCGGCCAAGCGCGCCTGCACCGACCATAGCTCGGCTCCGTTCGGAGTCGCGGGCAAGCAACCCGCGCGCTGGAGCTGATACCGGTTCTCGTTGATGAGAACCCGTTATGAGCGAACGCGACGCCGAGCAGATGCGAGGGATCTCGATGATCGCGACGAGTCGCGATCACCGAGGCGCCGTATAAGTGGGATTTCCGAAAAGCGGTTGCCGGTTTTCGGACAAAAATCCCGCTGAATCAACCGACGCCCGGCAGGCGTTCGTTGGCGCGCCAACGAACGCCTGCCGAGATGAAGCGGGCGGCGCAATTCGAGGCTGGCCGTCCGAGAATTGACTTTGCCGTCTTGGGCCCCGTTGAGGTCAGAAATCGTCGGCGCGCCCTTGGCCGCGGCGGCGCCGGAGCAATCGGGCGCGGCCGGATGATCCCGCGGCCACAAGGTCCTTTTCCGAGGCGCGCGGAGCACGCCCGCGACGCCGGCCTTCCTGGCCGCCAGAAACAACAGGGGCAAGAGGAACAGGGGAAAGGCGTCGCCGCACCTTTGCGCGCGAACAGGCTTTCGTTTTGGAGGGCGACATGCCGACATACGATTACCAATGCTGTGACTGCAATCAACGGGCGCAGCTTCGACATTCCATGAATGAGGCCCCCGCGCCGTGCCAGGCCTGCGGCGGCCGACTCGAGCGGATCTTTCTCGTCGCTCCCGCCTATCACGGTTCTATGGCCCGTGGCCGGGAGGCCGCCCGGCGCTCGCTGGCGGCGGCGGCCGAAAGCGCTTCGCGCGCGCACGGACCGGGGTGCAAATGCTGCTCTGGAGGCCGACAGGCCGGCGCGGCGACCTTTGCGTGCAGTTCGTGACCCCTCGGGCCGACGCGATCGCCGCCGACTGCCCGGTCTGCCGCGGCCGGCGCATTTCTGTCCGCTCGGCGCCAGGACTTGCCGCGACGGCCACGCGTCAGCGCGAACCGCGGCTAAATGCCTTTGCGAGGCGCTTTTCTGCACGCTCGAAGCGATGAGGGCCAATTCCGCTGACGAAATGGCGGACGACGACTTGCGCGCAAGGCTCGACGCCGATGACAGGGAACGGGCGCAAGCCGAAAAGATCGACGCCGACGAGACCGCCTGGCTCGTCGCCCATCTCGCGCGGCCGGGCGCGCTGACCTCGGCCGAAACCAGCCTGCTCGCCATCCTGAAGCAGGAGGTCGCCGCGCCGCCGCGGGCTCTCGACGAGCTGTTGCGCAAGGCGGGGGTTTAACCGCCTGCGGCGCCCTTGACGCGCCCCCTTTTCTCCCGCCAAGCTCGCCGGAGAAAGGTCTCTCTCCCCATGGTCAAATCGACACCGCCATCGCGGCAGGAACGGCGCGCGCGCACAAAACTGGTTCATGCGGGGCGCGACCCGTCCGAGCAGTTCGGCTTCGTCAATACGCCGATCTATCGCGGCTCGACCGTATTGCAGCCGACGCTGGCCGATCTCGAATCGCGGCACGGCAAGCGCTTCATCTATGGCACGCTGGGCACGCCGACCACCGAGGCGCTGGAAAACGCCTGGTCGGAAATCGCCGGCGCCGCCGGAACGATTCTGGCCTCCTCGGGCCTCGCCGCGATCACCGTCGCGCTGCTCACGGCGGTCAAGGCCGGCGACCATCTGCTGGTCGCCGATTCCGCCTATCAGCCGACCCGGACCTTTTGCGACGTCTTTTTGGCCCGGATGGGCGTGGAGACGAGTTATTACGACCCGCTCGCCGGCGCCGGGATCGAAGGCCTGATGCGGCCCAACACCAGGGCCGTGCTGGTCGAGGCGCCGGGCTCGCAGAGTTTCGAAATGCAGGACGTTCCGGCCATCGCCGAAGTCGCGCATGCGCGCGGCGCCTGCGTGATCATGGACAACACCTGGGCGACGCCTTTGTTCTTCCCGCCGCATCAGCGCGGCGTCGATCTCGCCGTGGAGGCCGGCACCAAATATCTGTCCGGCCATTCCGACCTGCTGCTCGGCCTGGTTTCGGCCAACGAGCAATGGCTCAAGCCGCTGCGCCAGACGTTCAACCTGTTCGCGATGTGCGCCGGGCCGGACGACGTTTTTCTGGCCTTGCGCGGGTTGCGGACCATGGACCTGCGCCTGCGCGAGGCGGAGCGTCAGGGCTTTGCGCTGGCGAGATGGCTCAAGGAACGCCCGGAGGTTTCGCGCGTGCTGCACCCGGGTCTGGAGGACGACCCCGGACACGAGATCTGGAAGCGCGATTTTCTCGGCGCCTCGGGCCTGTTCTCGGTCATTCTCAAGCCGGTTTCCAAAGCGGCGCTGGCCGCGCTGCTCGACGGGCTGGAGCTTTTTGGCATGGGCTATAGCTGGGGCGGCTACGAGAGCCTGGTCATCCCGTTCGATTGCCGGTCCTATCGCACCGCGACGACGTGGAGCCCGGAAGGGCCGGCCCTGCGCTTTTCGGTCGGCCTCGAAGACATCGAGGATCTCAAGGCCGACCTCGACCAGGGCTTTACGCGGATGCGGACCGACGCGTGACCTCGGCCAGATCGATCGAGGCGAACAGGCGGCCGTCGCGCGCCTCGACCCGCTCGAAGAAGCGCCGCGCGAGGGCGAGCATGGATTCGTTGTCGGGCAGGATTTCCAGCTCCAGCCGCTCGAATCCGGCCTGAACGCCGGCGTCGATCAATTCCTTCATCAGCGCGGAGCCCATGCCCTTGCGCTGGCAGTCCCCTTCGACAGTAAAAGCCAGTTCGCCGACCTCGGGCCGCGTCGGATCGGCCAGCAATTCGGCGGCGGCGCGGATCATGCCGTCCTCTTCGCAGATCACCACGATTCTTTGGTCGGAAGCCGCAGCGCCGGCGTGGAGCTCGATCAAAAAATCCTCGGCGTCGCCAAAGAAGCGCAAGCGCCGGTCTTTCTCGCTGAGGCGCAGCAGGTGATCGGCGTAACGGTCGGCGTCGCGCGGCCCAAGCCGGGTGAAATTGCGGCAGCCGCACATCTCCAGAACTTCAGCCACGTTCACACCCCTCTAGTTCGCTTATATTCGAATAAGTGCATATTATTGACGATTTGTCAAGATCTGCCTTTCCGCGCCATTTTCCGGCCGCGCGGCCTGGGCAGGAGCGCGCCGGGCGCAAGGGTGAAGGCGATGCGGCGGCGGGCGAAAATCCGCGCGACGACGAGCGCCGAAGCCAGGCCGAGGCAGGCGCCGGCGAAAACGTCGCTCGGGTAATGGGCGCCGAGAACGATCCGCGACGCCGCGACCGGCAGGGCCACGATCAGAAAGGCCGGCCCCAGCCGCGGCCACAGCAGCGTGAGCGCGGCCAAAACCGCGAAAACCGTCGTCGTGTGGCCCGAGGGAAAGCTCGCCTCCACCGCCTTGAGCGAGAAGAAATCGAAGTGGAACGGCCCGTCGAGATCGATCAGATAGGGCCGGGCGCGGCCGACGACATGTTTCACGATCTGGACCGCGATCCCGGAGAAAGCCAGGACGGCGAAGACATAAAAGCCGCGCGAGGCGAAGAGCCCCCAGGCCGCGCGCCGTCTCGGCCCCAAAAGCTTTTCGCGCCGGAAAAGACCGAGGACGACCGCCAGCAGGGACAGCGCGAACAGCCAGTGCGACTTGCCGGCCTGACTGACCGCGCCGAAATATTGGATGAACCGGGGGTCGAGCCGCATTGCGGCGCGGGCGGTTCGCTCGTCGAGAAACAGGCCGATCGGGACCAGCGCCGAGGCCGCCAGGACGGCGAGCGCGGTCCACAGCGGCCACAGGCGCGCGGCCGGCGCCAACGGGCGGCGCCAATGGGCGGCGAGATCGCGCCAAAGGGCGGCGAGATTGCGCCCGCGACCAGGACGACCCCTCCCCGAACCGAAACCGCTTGACCGGTCAAATTCCCGTCTCCAGTTCGAACGAAAGCCGGCGGGACGACATCGCCGCTCACCCAGGACGGGCGATCGCGTCGATGAACAGGCGAACGCCGCGCGCCCGTTCGCGAAGGGCTTGGCGCCAAAACGCAGCCGCGTTCAGGCGCCTTCTATTCCATCCGCGGCGTCGGTCAAGCGACACGCATATTTCGGCGCGCGCACACGACGGGCCGCGCCGAGTTTTGCCGGCGTGCTCGCCTATATGGCCTTCCCAAAGGATCCTTGGCCAAAAATCCACCCCGCCGCCTGGGCCGCGATCGACACA
>CAVSEY010000006.1:0-427312 GCA_963727035.1 uncultured Pseudomonadota bacterium
GAACCTCCGTATGGCGGAATCAAAATCCGCTGCCTTACCGCTTGGCGACGCCCCAATCTCCGGCGTGGCCGGCGTTGGCGGCGGAACATACTGGCGACATCGCTTCCGGGCAAGCGCGCGATGAAAATTTTTCGCCCCGTCGCGCGAATGGCGCCAAGGGGCGGACAAAAGCGCGATTGGTGGGCCGGGAGGGACTCGAACCTGCAACCAGACCGTTATGAGCGGCCGGCTCTAACCATTGAGCTACCGGCCCCACCCGGCCTGCGACGGCGTAAGGCTGTTTAGACCGATTTCCTCGCCACTGGCAACGCGCCTGATCGTCCGGGGCGCTTGTTGCAGCGCGAAAAAACTCTATTTATAGCCTGTTTCGTCGGGAGGCCCCCATGACGTCGAAGGTTTTCAAAGTCACGCGCAGCGACGAGGACTGGCGCGCGAGACTCACGCCCGAGCAATATGACGTGCTGCGCGGCCATGGCACCGAGCGCCCAGGCTCCTGCGCGCTCAACCACGAAAAGCGCCCCGGCCTGTTCCGCTGCGTCGGCTGCGGACAGGAGCTTTTCCGCGCGAAAGAAAAATTCGACAGCGGCACCGGGTGGCCGAGCTTTTTCGATCCCCTGCCCGGCGCGATCGAAACCAGCCGCGACCTCGGCCATTTCATGGTCCGCACCGAGGTCCATTGCAGCCAGTGCGGCGGCCATCTCGGCCATGTCTTCGAGGACGGCCCGCCGCCGACTTTTTTGCGCTATTGCATCAACGGTGTGGCGCTGGACTTTAAACCCGACTGAGCGCCCGACGAAGGGCGTGCTGGCGATTTCGCGCGAAAACGTTTATGAGCGCGGCAAGGATGAGGCTCCATCAGCTTCAGGGACGGTCAATGCGGAAGGTTGTCGGCGCCAAACTGCACGGAATCCACGTGACGGACGCCAATATCGACTATCACGGTTCGATCACGCTCGACCCCGATCATTGCGAGGAGGCGGGGATCCTGCCGCTCGAATTCGTCGAGATCTGGAACAAGAATTCCGGCGCGCGGATCTCGACTTATGTGATTCTCGGCGAGCGCGGCTCGCGTTGCTGCATCCTCAACGGCGCGGCGGCGCGCACCTGCCAGCCGGGCGACCAGATCATCATCTGCAGCTCGATCTATATCGACGCCGACGAAATCCCCACGCTGCGGCCCAAGGTGCTCGCCTTCGACCGCGAAAACCGCGTCATCGACCGCCTGTCCTATCAGGTCGATGTCGATGACGCCGGGCGCTACCGCTTCTCCATTCGCGACGAGAACGGCGCGCCGCAGCCGATTCCACTGAAGGCCAAGACGTTCTGACCTTTCCGCAAGGCCGGCCCGGCGAGGGAAAGCGGCGCGCCGCTTTCGCGTTCGGGCGATTTTTCGAACCGCCAGCATCCGCCTCCGGGCCCCGCCCACTCGGGCGCCGGCCCCAAAGCAATGCTCCAGGAGCAAATGATGACCGCAAAACTGTCGCTGCCCAAGGACAAGATCAAGATCCTTCTGCTCGAAGGCATCCACCCGCGAGCGGTCGAGCTTTTCCGCGCGGCGGGCTATGAGAACGTCACCCGGCTGACCAAGGCGCTCGACGGCGCGGAACTGCGCGAGGCGCTGCAGGGCGTGCACATGGTCGGCATCCGCTCGCGCACCAAGCTCAAGGAAGAAGTGTTCGCGGCCGCCGACCGGCTGATCGCGGTCGGCTGCTTCTGCATCGGCACCAATCAGGTCTCGCTGCCCTCCGCCCGCATCCGCGGCATTCCGGTCTTCAACGCGCCCTTCTCCAACACCCGCTCGGTGGCGGAGCTGACCATCGGCGAGATCGTCATGCTGATGCGCCGCATTTTCCCGCGCTCGGTCGAAGCCCACCAGGGCGGCTGGGACAAGAGCGCCACCGACAGCACCGAAGTGCGCGGCAAGACGCTCGGCATCGTCGGCTACGGCAATATCGGCGCCCAATTGTCCACTCTGGCCGAGGCCATGGGCATGAAGGTGATCTATTACGACATCGTCGACAAGCTGCGCCACGGCAACGCCGAGCCCTGCGCGACCCTCGACGAGCTGCTGGCCCAGTCGGACGTGGTCAGCCTCCATGTGCCCGAAACGGCCCAGACCAAGGACATGATGGGCGAGGCGCAGTTTCGCGCCATGAAGCAGGGCGCCTATTTCATCAACAACGCGCGCGGCACCACGGTGGACGTGGACGCGCTGGCGCGCGCGCTCAAGGACAAGCATCTGCGCGGCGCGGTTGTGGACACTTTTCCGAAAGAGCCGGCCGGCAACAAGGAGAAATTCGTCTCGCCGCTCCAGGGTCTCGACAATGTCATCCTTACCCCGCATATCGGCGGCTCGACCGAGGAGGCGCAGGAGCGCATCGGCGCGGAAGTCGCGCGCAAGCTGATCGACTATTCCGACATCGGCTCGACGCTGGGCGCCGTGAATTTCCCGGAAGTCCAGTTGCCGCCGCGCCCGCAGGGCACGCGCTACATGCATGTCCACCGCAATGTGCCGGGCATGCTGAGCAAGCTGAACGACATTTTCTCCCGGCGCGGCATGAACATCGCCTCGGAATATCTGCAGACCGACGGCGACGTCGGCTATGTGGTGATCGAGGCCGATGGCTCGCACGAGAATTGCGAACAGGCTCTGGACGAAATCCGGACGCTGGAAGGCACCATCCGCGCCCGCATCATCTACGAGCGCTGATCCGTTTGAAAAACAGGTTCGAGGGCGCCGTCGCGGGGCGGCGCCCTCATTTTTTTGAGGCCGGACGCGCCTGCAACGCCTTGCCAGCGGCAAGCAAAGCTGCTAGCCGACAGCCGTCGCGGAATTTTCCGCGAAAGAGCCCGCTCCCGACCGCCGGCCCGCGCCGGACACTTTTATGTGAGACGCATCGAACCAAGATGCGCGCTGGCGGTTTAGGAGCAAATGCAACGCTAACCCAACCGGCGCCGCCCGATCGGGCGTTTCAGGAGAAAATATGTCCTCTGCCAATAACGCGGGTATGAACCCGTCGCGTGACGATTTTGCCGCTCTGCTCGCTGAATCCTATGGCGAGAACGAGGCTTTCGAAGGCTCCGTGGTCAAGGGCCTGGTGGTCGCCATCGAAAAGGATGTCGCGGTCATCGACATCGGCCTCAAGACCGAAGGCCGGGTGCCGCTCAAGGAATTCACCGGCCATGGCCGCGACGCCGCCCCCAAGGTCGGCGAGGAAGTCGAAGTCTATCTCGAACGCGTCGAAAACGCGCTCGGCGAAGCCGTGATCTCGCGCGACAAGGCGCGCCGTGAAGAGAGCTGGGTCAAGCTCGAAAAGGCTTTCGAGGCCGGCGAGAAGGTCGAAGGCGTGATCTTCAACCAGGTCAAGGGCGGCTTCACCGTCGATCTCGACGGCGCCGTGGCCTTCCTGCCACGCTCGCAGGTCGACATCCGTCCGATCCGCGACGTAACGCCGCTGCTCGGCGTGCCGCAGCCCTTCCAGATCCTGAAAATGGACCGCCGCCGCGGCAATATCGTGGTTTCGCGCCGCACCGTGCTCGAAGAGAGCCGCGCCGAACAGCGCCATGAGATCGTCGCCAATCTCGAAGAGGGCGTGACGATCGACGGCGTGGTGAAGAACATCACCGATTACGGCGCCTTCGTGGACCTGGGCGGCATCGACGGCCTGCTGCATGTCACCGACATCGCCTGGCGCCGCGTCAACCACCCGAGCGAAGTGCTCAACATCGGCCAGACGGTGAAGGTGAAGATCATCAAGATCAATCACGAAACCCACCGCATCTCGCTGGGCATGAAGCAGCTGCTCGACGATCCGTGGCAGGGCATCGAGGCCAAATATCCGATCAACGCCCGCTTCCAGGGCCGCGTGACCAACATCACCGACTACGGCGCGTTCGTCGAGCTGGAGCCGGGCATCGAAGGCCTGATCCACGTTTCGGAAATGTCCTGGACCAAGAAGAACGTCCATCCCGGCAAGATCGTTTCGACCAGCCAGGAAGTCGACGTGCAGGTGCTGGAAGTCGATTCCGTCAAGCGCCGTATTTCGCTGGGCCTCAAGCAGACCCTGCAGAATCCGTGGGAAGCCTTCGCCGAGAAGCATCCGGTGGGCTCCGACGTCCAGGGCGAGGTCAAGAACAAGACCGAATTCGGCCTGTTCATCGGCCTCGACGGCGATGTGGACGGCATGGTCCATCTCTCCGACCTCGACTGGAACCGCCCCGGCGAGCAGGCGATCGAGGACTACAAGAAGGGCGACGTGGTGCGCGCCCGCGTTCTCGATGTCGATGTCGAGAAGGAGCGCATCTCGCTCGGCGTCAAGCAGCTGGGCGGCGACCCCTTCGTCACGGCTTCGGCCGGCGAGGACGGCGAGCTGAAGAAGGGCGCGATCGTCACCTGCGAAGTGGTCGAGGTGAAGGACGGCGGCATCGAGGTGAAAATCGTCGGCACCGACCTTCAGGCCTTCATCAAGCGCAACGAACTCGCCCGCGACCGCGCCGACCAGCGGCCCGACCGTTTCGCCGTCGGCGAGAAGGTCGACGCCCGCATCACTCTGTTCGACCGCAAGGCCCGCAAGGTCGCCGTGTCGATCAAGGCGCTGGAAGTGGCGGAAGAGAAGGAAGCCATCGCCCAGTACGGCTCGGCCGACTCGGGCGCCTCGCTCGGCGACATTCTCGGCGCCGCGCTCAAGGCCCGCGAGACCAAGTAAGCCTCTCGCGACGTCACATTGGCCCCGTGCGAAAAAATTCGCGCGGGGCTTTTTCATGCGCCGCATTGTGCTTTTGCGGGCGGCGTCTTAAACAGGAGCGACCGGAGCGCCCCGCATGACGCAAACCTCGCCCGTTGAAGCTATCCTGGATCGGCGGCAATTGCGCCGCAAACTCACCTTCTGGCGCCTGTTCGCCCTGGCGGCGATCGTCGTCGCGCTGGTTGTCGCGGCGAGCCGCCTCGGCGGCGCCGAGAACCATCTCACGCCCCATATCGCGCGGATCGAGATCAAGGGACTGATCGCCGGGGATCGCACCACGATCAAGCTGATAAAGGAAATCGGCGAATCGCGGGCGAGCGCCGTGATCGTCGCGATCGACAGTCCCGGCGGCACGGTCACCGGGTCGGAGCGAATCTACAACGCCTTGCGGCAGGTCGCGAAGAAAAAGCCGGTCGTCGCGGTGGTGGACAGTCTGGGGGCCTCGGGCGGCTATGTCGTCGCGCTCGGCGCGAATCGCATTTTCGCCAGCGACAACGCCCTGGTCGGCTCGATCGGCGTGCTGCTGCAACTGCCGAATTTCGGCAAGCTGCTCGATAATGTCGGGGTGAAGGTCGAGACCTTCAAATCCGCGCCACTGAAGGACGCGCCGAATTTCTTCGATCCGACCAGCGACGCCGCCCGCGCGGCGATGAATTCGCTGGTCGTCGATTCCTACGACTGGTTCAAGCGCCTGGTGAAGGAGCGTCGCAATATGACCGACGCCGAGCTGGCGGCGGTTTCGGACGGCCGCGTCTTCACCGGCCGTCAGGCCTTGGCGCTGAAACTGGTCGACGCCAATGGCGGCGAGGACGAGGCGAAGGCCTGGCTGGAGAAAGAAAAGGGCGTCGCCAGGAACTTGCCCGTTCGCGACTGGAAAAAACCCGGCGTCGGAGGCAGTTTGGGTCTGTTCAGCTTGGCGACGGCCGCCCTCGAGGCCATGGGCTATTCGCAGGCGGCGGAGTTGGCGCGCAAGGCCGAGGGCGCCCGCGCCGCCTCGGCGCTTGACGGGCTTCTGGCGATTTGGCAGGTTGACTCGCAACAATAACAAGGCAGCTCAAGAGCGCGTTGCTTGCGCGGAACTGGGACGACTTCAGTGATCAAATCGGAACTCGTTCAACGCATCGCGGACCGGAACCCCCATCTTTACCTTCGCGATGTCGAGAATATCGTGAACTCCATTCTCGACGAGGTCACCGAGGCCTTGTCGCGCGGCGACCGGGTCGAGCTGCGCGGATTCGGCGCCTTTTCGGTCAAGAAGCGCGACGCGCGCGTCGGACGCAATCCGCGCACCGGCGACCAGGTCGATGTCGCTGAAAAATTCGTGCCCTTCTTCAAGACGGGCAAGGAATTGCGCGAACGACTCAACGAAGAGCCAGAGGCCTGAAACGGGGCCGGCCGGCCGCCGACGGACGAATGGGGCAAACCATGCGCGGATTCCTGAAACTTCTCGTTCTCGCGCCTCTGGCCCTGATTCTGTTGGCCTTTTTCATGGCGAACCGGCAGACTGTCATCCTCCATTTCGATCCGATCCCCGGCGGCGACCTGCCCGCGCCGCAAATGGTCGCGCCTTTGTATATGGTCATGATCGGGGCGATCATGGTCGGCGTCATCTTCGGCTGGATCTCGACGTGGCTGGGGCAGGGCCGGCATCGCAAGGCCTTGCGCGCGACCAAGGCGCAGCTTGAAAGCCTGCGCCGAGAAAACGAGGCCCTGCGGGCGCAGAACACCGAACTGCGCCTTTCGCCGAACTCCTCCACCGCCGTCGTTCCGACTCGCGCCGCCTGACGCCAAATGGGCGCCATTGTCAAGATTTGCGGCCTGACGGAAGCGGAGTCGCTCGAAGCCGCTTTGTCCGGCGGCGCCGACATGGTCGGCTTCGTCTTTTTCGAGAAAAGCCCGCGGCGCCTCGGTCTCCAGCAGGCCCGCGGCCTGTCGGACCAGACGCGCGGCCGGGCGGAAAAGGTCGCCCTCGTGGTCGACGCCGACGATGCGCGCATCGCGGCGATCGTCGAGGCCCTGGCGCCTGACTGGCTGCAACTGCATGGCGCGGAATCGCCAGAGCGGGTCGCGGCCTTGCGCAAGGCCTTTGGCTTGCCGATCCTCAAGGCGCTCGGCATTGCTGAAAAGGCCGATTTTTCGCGCGTCGCGGCTTATGAGGCGGTCGCCGACCGCCTGCTGTTCGACGCCAAGCCGCCGAAGGACGCCGTTCTTCCCGGCGGCAACGGCCTCAGCTTCGACTGGACACTGCTTCAGGAGGGCGCCCGCGGTCTGGCGAAGAAGGACTGGATGCTTTCGGGCGGGCTCGATCCCGCAAATGTCGCGGCGGCGATCCGCCTGACCGGCGCCCCCGGCGTCGACGTGTCCTCCGGGGTCGAGACGGCGCCGGGCCAGAAGAATGTCGAAAAAATCCGCGCCTTCATCGCGGCGGCGCGCGCCGCCTGATCCCCGCCGAGAGCCGCACCCTTGCCCTCGGGTGAGAAACCGATCATCATCAGGCAAATCTTCCGCGCAAGGGCCTGTGCTTGAGCGAAAATCCGTCCGAGGCCAGCCTCCATCCCTTTCGTCCGCCGCCCCCCAGCGGGCTTGTTCACGAGGTCGTCGGCTTCGACCGGCGCGAGCTGCAGGCGATCCTCGATATCTACGGACGGAGGGTCGCCGAGGGGATCTGGCGGGATTACGCTCTCGACTTCTCGACGCAGCGCGCGATTTTCTCGATCTTCCGGCGCAGCGGCGAGGCCGCCTTTTACCGGATCGTCAAGGAGCCGAAATCGGCGCGCAAGCAGGGCGCCTATATGGTGGTCGCCCAGACCGGGCTGATTCTCAAGCGCGGTCCCGACTTGCGGCGCGTGCTCGCCGTTCTGGAAAAAAAGGCTGCATTTCAGACTGTTGGATAGGCCTATAATTTGCGCAGCGCGACCGTTTCGATGCGATGGCGCGCGTCCTTGGTCAAGATCAGGCTGGCGCGGGCGCGCGTCGGCACAATGTTTTCATGCAGGTTGCGCAGGTTGATGCGCTTCCAGATGCTGCGCGCCGTCGCCTCGGCCTCCTCGTCCGAAAGATCGGCATATTTCCTGAAATAGGACCGCGGGTCGCGGAAGGCCGTCGAGCGCAGCCGCATGAAACGGGCGACGTACCAGGTTTCCAGCTGGTCTTCGTCGGCGTCGAGATAGACGGAGAAATCGAAGAAATCCGAGACGAAAGGCGTCTCCTTGCCGTCGCGGGGCAAGCGGCTGGGCAGGAGCACGTTCACCCCTTCCACGATCAACAGGTCCGGCCGGTCGACGCTGACCTTCTCGCCCGGCACGACGTCATAGGTCAGGTGCGAATAGACCGGCGCCTCGACATGGCTTTGGCCGGCTTTGACGTCGGAGAGGAAGCGCAGGAGCGTGTTGGTGTCGTAGCTTTCAGGAAAGCCCTTGCGGTCCATCAGGTCCTGGCTTTCCAGTTGCGCATTGGGCAGGAGGAAGCCGTCGGTCGTGATCAGATCGACTTTCGGCGTGTTCGGCCATCGCGACAGCAGGGCCTGGAGCACGCGCGCCGTGGTCGACTTGCCCACCGCGACCGAACCCGCGACCCCGATGATATAGGGGACCTTGCCGTCATCCGCCCCGAGAAACCGCTGAGTCGCCTTGAACAGGCCCTGGGTCGCCGCGACGTAAAGCGCCAGCAGGCGCGACAGCGGCAAATAGATCGCGATGACCTCTTCGAGCGAGATCGGATCGTTGAGCGACTGCAACCGCTTGAGGTCTGCGACGGTGAGCGTCAGAGGCGTGTCGGCGCGCAGCTTGGCCCATTCATCCCTGGAGAAATGACGATAGGGAGAAAGATTGGGCCTGGCGGCTTCGCTGGAAAGGGCCTTGTCGTCGATCTGGCCGCCGTTTTCAATCAAGAACGCCTCCAAGATCGCCCCCAAGCCCCGCTCCAGGACCAAACGGCGCCCTAGCTCGTTCTGGACGCCTTTTCCTGATGCCCCGATTGGCGGGTGCGCCAAGCCAGCTCATCGATCACATCCTGCAACGAAACGCCGCCGTCTTGAAGCAAGACCAATAGATGATAAAGCACGTCGGCGGCCTCCAGCTTCAAGGCGTTGCGGTCCTTCTGGACCGCCGCGATGACGGCTTCGACGGCCTCTTCGCCGAATTTTTTCGCGATCCTGCCGGTCCCCGAAACGAGAAGGCTCTTGGTATAGGATTCGTCAGCCAACGCCTGCGCGCGTTGCACGATCAGCGCCGCGAGATCATGGAGCGTAAAGGACTCTGTCATTGGTTTGCCACGCCCTGGATGTCCGGCGGATCGAGCCGCATCGGCAGCCCGGCTTTCGCCATATAGGCCTTGGCCTCGCCGATCGAATATTCGCCGAAATGGAAGATCGAAGCCGCCAGCACCGCGCTGGCGGCGCCGTCGCGCACGCCCTCGACCAGATGTTCGAGCGTGCCGACCCCGCCCGAAGCGATGACCGGAACCGAGACGGCGTCGGAGACCGCCCGCGTCAAGTCGATGTCGAAGCCGGATTTCGCGCCGTCGCGATCCATCGAGGTCAGCAGGATCTCGCCCGCGCCCAGCGCCACGACTTCCCTCGCATATTCGACCGCGTCGATGCCGGTCGGCCGGCGCCCGCCATGGGTGAATATCTCCCATCGCCCCGGCGCGACCGCCTTGGCGTCGATGGCGACCACGATGCACTGGCTGCCGAATTTCTCCGCCCCGCGCCGCACGAAATCGCGGTCATGGACGGCGGCGGTCATGATCGAGGCCTTGTCGGCCCCGGCGAGCAGCAGGTTGCGGATGTCGTCGAGCGTGCGCACGCCGCCGCCCACCGTCAGCGGCATGAAACAGGCTTCCGCCGTCCTGCGCACGACATCGAACAGGAGATTGCGCTCCTCGTGGCTGGCGGTGATGTCGAGAAAGCACAGTTCGTCGGCGCCGGCGGCGTCATAGGCGATGGCGCACTGGACCGGATCGCCGGCGTCGCGCAGATTGACGAAATTGACGCCCTTGACGACCCGGCCGTCCTTCACGTCGAGGCAGGGAATGACGCGAGTCTTGAGCAAAGAACCCTCCCTCAGGCGGCGCGTTTCGACTGGATGAGTTTCAGGGCCCGCTCGGGGTCGAGCCGGCCGTCGTAAAGCGCCCGGCCGGTGATGGCGCCGGCGAGACGCGCGCAGTCGGGCTCCAGCAGCCGCTCGATATCGGCGATCGACGCCAGGCCCCCAGACGCGATCACCGGAATTTTCAGGCTGTTCGCCAGAGCGAGCGTCGCCTCGATGTTCAGGCCTTTCAGCACGCCGTCGCGGGAAATGTCGGTATAGATGATGGCGGCGACGCCGGCGTCCTCGAATCTCTTGCCCAGTTCGACCGCGGTCAGTTGCGACGATTTGGCCCAGCCCTCGACCGCGACGAGACCGTCGCGGGCGTCGACGCCGATGGCGATCCTGCCCGGATGACGGCGGGCGGCTTCGAGCACCAAAGCGGGATCGCGCACGGCGGCGGTGCCGATGATGACCCGCGCAACGCCCTTGTCCAGCCAGCCGTCGATGGTGCGCATGTCGCGGATGCCGCCGCCGAGTTGGACCGGCATTCGGGTCAGGGCCGCCAGAACCTTTTCGACGGCCTGCGCGTTCATCGGCTTGCCGGCGAAGGCCCCGTCGAGATCGACGACATGGAGATATTCGAAGCCCTGGCGCTCGAAAGTCAGCGCCTGCGCGGTCGGGTCGTCGTTGAACACGGTGGCGAGCGCCATGTCGCCATGGACCAGCCGGACGCATTGCCCGCCCTTGAGGTCGATTGCGGGAAACAGGATCACGGACGCCACCTCAGGAAATTGGAAATCAGCCGCAGGCCGAAGTTCTGGCTCTTTTCGGGATGGAACTGCACGCCGACGATGGTGTCGCGCCCCACCGCCGCCGTCAGCGGCCCGCCGTAGTCGGTCGTGGCGATCACGTCATGATCGTCGGAAGCGGCCAGATGGAAGGAATGGACGAAATAGGCGTTCTGGCCGTCCTCCCCCGTCGCGACGCCTTCAAACACCGGATGGGGGCGGCGAAGGGAGAGATTGTTCCAGCCCATATGCGGAATTTTCAGCTTCGGGTCTCGGGGTTGGATGGCGCAGACCGTCCCCTTGATCCAGCCGAGGCCCGGCGTTTCGTGATGCTCCAGCCCGCGCTCGGCCAATAATTGCATGCCGACGCAAATGCCCAGGAACGGCTTTCCCTTGCCATGCACGCCCTCTTCGATCGCCTCGACCATGCCGTCGATGGCGAGCAGGCCGGCGCGGCAATCGGGAAAGGCGCCGACGCCGGGAAGGACGATGCAGTCGGCTTGCGCGACAGCTTGCGGGTCGGAAGTGACCTTGATCGAGGCCGCAAGACCGCTGTCGCGGGCGGCGCGCTCGAAGGCCTTGGCCGCCGAATGCAGGTTGCCGGAGCCGTAATCGATGATCGCGACGTTCACTTCTTCAATTCCCCGGATGGAAAAGGCCCAGCAGGTCGATCGCCCCGGCCTGCGCGACGGACGCCGGCGGCGGCGCCGGTTTCTCGCCCGGAGCGGGCGGCGGCGCAGGCGCAGGAAGGTCCTTGGCGGGTCCCTCAAAAAAAACCTGTTCCGCCTCGCGCTCCGAGGCGCCGAGCGAAAAGGCCTGCAAGGCGAAGCCGGATTTCTTGAGATGGAACTGCTCCAGCCGGTCGCCTTCCAGCCCGAAGGCGAAAGCGCCGACCAGATAAATCAGGGCGACCACCTCGCCGTCGAGCCGGAAGGCCAAAGCGAGCCCCGTCACGACGCCGACCCAGACCAGCCAGAAAGCGAAGGCGCGCCACAATCCCCTGCGCGCCGCCCAGAGCGGCGTCAGCACAAAGGCCTCGCGCGAAAACCCCTGCTTCACGAAGGTCGCGCGCTCCAAAGCTCCGCCGGCGCCGTCATCGGCCGGGACGAAAACCCCATAGAGATTCATGGTCGCTCCTCGCGGCGTCACAGCATTCCCTTGGTCGAGGGAATGCTCTCCTTCTGCCGCGGGTCGATCGCCAGCGCGGCGCCGAGCGCCCGCGCGACCCCCTTGAAGCAGGATTCGACGATATGGTGGCTGTTGGCGCCATAAAGCGTCTCGATATGCAGGGTGAGCGCCGCATGCTGGGCGAAAGCCTGAAAGAACTCGCGCACCAGCTCGGTGTCGAACGCGCCGATTTTCGCCTGCGGGATTTCGGTGCGAAACACCAGAAACGGCCGGCCGGACACGTCGATCGCGACGCGGGTCAAGGTTTCGTCCATCGGCGCATAAGCGGCGCCATAGCGCACGATGCCGCGGAAATCGCCCGCCGCGCGTTTCAGGGCCTGGCCCAAAGCGATCCCGACATCCTCCACCGTGTGGTGCTGGTCGATATGCAGGTCGCCCTTGGCGACAATCTCGATGTCCATCAGCGAATGGCGCGCCAACTGGTCGAGCATGTGATCGAAAAAGCCGATTCCGGTCGAAATCCTGCTCGCGCCGCCGCCGTCGATCGTCAGCTTGACCGCGATATCCGTCTCTTTGGTGGTGCGGTTGAGCTCTGCCTGTCGCGTCATTTGCAGTCCCATATTCGCTTAAGGCTCACGCGCCGAAAAATTCTTCACGATCCGGCCGGTCGCGCGGCCGAACGCCACGGCTCTTAGCAAATGGCGCCTCGCGGCGCCACTCTAACCGCAAAAGACTTGTCATTGCCACAGGCAGGCCATAGATGCGGTCTGCCCGTCGATCGCGACGGACTCTTGCGGGTTTTTTAGTCATGACGGACCAATCGGGCGCGCCCTCGATGCACGCCACCACCATCGTGCTGGTGCGAAAGGGCGGCAAGACGGTGATCGCCGGGGACGGACAGGTCAGCCTCGGCCAGACCATCATCAAGGGCAACGCCCGCAAGGTGCGCCGGCTCGGCAAGGGCCAGGTCATCATCGGCTTCGCCGGCGCGACCGCCGACGCCTTCACCTTGTCGGAGCGCCTTGAAGCCAAGCTGGAGCAATATTCGGGGCAGCTCCTGCGCGCCTGCGTCGAACTCGCCAAGGACTGGCGCACCGACCGCTATCTGCGCCGGCTGGAGGCCATGATGCTGGTGGCCGACAGGAACGCCGCCTTGGTCCTCACCGGCACGGGCGATGTGCTGGAGCCCGAGCCTTCGGCGCAGGGCGTGGTCATGGGCATAGGCTCGGGCGGCAATTACGCGCTTGCCGCCGCGCGCGCCTTGATCGACACGGAGCTCGACGCCGAGGCCATCGCGCGGCGGTCGCTCCAGATCGCGGCGGACATCTGCGTCTACACCAACGCCAATATCGTCGTCGAAACCATCGAATTCGCTCTGAACGGAGCGACATTTCAGGCCCCGCGCAATGACAGACCTTTCTCCACGGGAAATCGTTTCCGAACTGGACCGCTATCATCGTCGGCCAGAAGGACGCCAAGCGGGCGGTGGCGATCGCCTTGCGCAATCGCTGGCGGCGCCTGCGCCTCGAAGGCGCCATGCGCGAGGAGGTTCTGCCCAAGAATATCCTGATGATCGGGCCGACGGGCTGCGGCAAGACCGAAATCGCCCGCCGCCTCGCGCGCCTGGCCCATGCGCCCTTCCTCAAGGTCGAGGCGACCAAATTCACCGAAGTCGGCTATGTCGGCCGGGATGTCGAGCAGATCGTGCGCGACCTCGTCGAGATCGGAATCGCTTTGGTCAAGGAAACCAAGCGCAAGGATGTTTCCGCGCGCGCCCAACAGGCGGCGGAGGAGCGCATCGTGACCGCCCTCGTCGGCGCCAACGCCAGCGCGACGACGCGGGACGCCTTCCGCCGCAAGCTGCGGGCGGGCGAGCTGGAAGACAAGGAGATCGAGGTGGAGATCGCCTCGTCCTCCGCCTCGTCCATGCCGATGTTCGAACTGCCCAACATGCCGGGCGCCTCGGTCGGCGCGATTTCGCTGGGCGATATTTTCGGCAAGGCCAATCGCGCCCGGAGCCAGAAACTGACGGTCAAGGACGCCCGCGAGCCGCTGGAGGCCGAGGAGAGCGAAAAGCTGCTCGACCAGGACGAGATTCTGCGCCTGGCGATCCGCGACGTCGAAAACAACGGGATCGTCTTCCTCGACGAGATCGACAAGATCTGCGCGCATGAGGGCCGCGCCGGCGACGTGTCGCGCGAGGGTGTGCAGCGCGACCTGCTGCCCCTGATCGAGGGCACGACGGTGGCGACCAAGCATGGCGCGGTGAAGACGGATCACATCCTGTTCATCGCCTCGGGCGCCTTTCACGTCGCCAAGCCGTCCGACCTTCTGCCCGAACTGCAAGGCCGCCTGCCCATTCGCGTCGAATTGTCGTCGCTGGATGAAGATGATTTCAAGCGCATCCTGACCCAGCCCGAGGCCAGCCTGACCAAGCAATATTGCGCCCTGCTGGCGACGGAGGGCGTCACGCTGGACTTCACGCCGGACGCCATCGAAACCCTCGCGCGGGTCGCGGTTCAGGTGAATTCGAGCGTCGAGAATATCGGCGCGAGGCGCTTGCAGACGGTGATGGAGCGGGTGCTGGACGAGGTCAGCTTTTCCGCCGCCGACCATGCCGGCCTGGTCGTGACGGTCGATGGCCCCTATGTCGAGGCGCGCGTCGGCGAATTGTCGCGCAACGTCGATCTGAGCCGCTTCATCCTGTGATTCGCGCCGGCGGTTGATGATTTTTCGCACGCCCTTGCCAGGAAATCCGGGCGCGGCCATAAGACGATCAAACTTTCTTCCCTGGCGGATCGCGATGACCCCCTTCCCCGAACGCGTCTTTTCCGGAATCCAGCCCACCGGAAATCTTCATCTCGGCAATTATCTCGGCGCCATCGTCAAATTCGTCGCGCTGCAAAAGACCCACGAATGCCTGTTCTGCGTGGTCGATCTGCATGCGATCACCGTGCCGCAGGACCCGAAAGAGCTGCGCCGGGCGATTCGCAGGATCGCCGCCGCCTATATCGCCTCCGGGGTCGATCCGGCGAAGAACATCATTTTCAATCAGAGCCAGATCGCCGAACATGCGGAGCTGGCCTGGGTTTTCAATTGCGTCGCGCGCATCGGCTGGCTCAACCGCATGACCCAGTTCAAGGAAAAGGCGGGCAAGGATCGCGAAAACGCCTCGATCGGACTGTTCGCCTATCCGACCCTGATGGCGGCGGATATCCTGCTCTACAAGGCGACCCATGTGCCGGTCGGCGAGGACCAGAAGCAGCATATCGAACTCGCGCGCGACATCGCGCAGAAATTCAACAATGATTTCGCCGAATCCATCGCCGCCAACGGCCACGGGGACGGCTTTTTCCCGTTGCCGGCGCCTTTGATCCAGGGCCCGGCGGCGCGGGTGATGAGCCTGCGCGACGGAACGAAGAAAATGTCCAAATCCGATCCGTCGGAATTCTCGCGCATCAACCTGTCCGACGACGCCGACGCCATCGCGCAGAAGGTGCGCAAGGCCAAGACCGATCCCGAGCCTTTGCCCAGCGCCAGGGAAGGTCTGAGCGGGCGTCCCGAGGCCGAAAATCTGGTCGGCATTTTCGCGGCCTTGAGCGATGTGACGCCGGACGCCGTCCTCGAGCAGTTTGGCGGGGCGCAATTCTCGACCTTCAAACAGGCCCTGATCGACCTCGCGGTGAACCGGCTCGGTCCGATCGGCGCTGAAATGCGGCGGCTCGAGGCCGATCCGGCTTTTATCGACTCGGTCCTGCGCGAGGGAGCGAGGCGCGCGCGCGCCATCGCGGAGCCGAACATGTCCCAGGTCAAGGATATTGTCGGCTTCATTCGCTAGGGCATATTCCCAGAAAGTTGCAGACTTTTTGGACAAGAATATGCTTTGAAACAATGATCTAGAGCATTCTTGCGATCCGCAAGGAACGGAAAATGCTCTAAGCGGCGGCCCGAATTTGTTCGGCCTTTCACTCTTTGGGCGAAAGGCCTATCTATCCAGAGGAACCATCTCCGGCCTTGAACCGGACGATATCGGAGGCACGAATGTTCATCCAGACTGAAACAACGCCCAATCCCGCGACGTTGAAATTCATTCCCGGCGCCATCGTTGTCGATGGCGCGCCCATCGACATGCCGAGCGCGCAAGCGGCGGAAGCTTCGCCGCTGGCGAGCGCCATTTTCGGGATCGGCGAAATCAGCGGCGTGTTTCTCGGACCGGATTTCATTTCGGTCACGAAATCTTCCGGCGACTGGCAATATCTCAAGCCGGCCATTCTCGGCGTGATCATGGAGCATTTCACGTCAGGAGCGCCGATCCTTTCCCACGGCGCCAGCGGGGAGCCCGCGCAGGACGAATATTTTGCGCCCGAAGACGCGGAAATCGTGGCCAAGGTCAAGGAACTGCTCGCGACCCAGGTCCGCCCCGCCGTGGCGGCGGACGGCGGCGACATCGTGTTCCGCGGCTTCAAGGATGGCGTGGTCTATCTCAAGATGAAGGGCGCCTGTTCCGGCTGCCCGTCCTCGACCGCGACGCTCAAGCGCGGCGTGCAGAACCTGATCTGCCATTTCGTGCCGGAAGTGACATCGGTCGAGCAGATCTGAAACCTCGGATGGGCCTTGCACTCGAGAGGAAACGGCTGGCGTGACGCGCATTCTCGCGATCGACACCGCTCTGCCGGCGGTTTCCGTTTGCGTTCTCGATGAGGGGGCCAGCGACCCGGTCGCGACCGAGTCCGTGGCCATGGAGAAAGGCCACGCCGAGGCGCTGATGCCGATGATCGAAAGGCTCATGGCGCGGGTCGAGGGCGGATTCGCCTCCCTCGATCGCGTCGCCGTGACCGTCGGTCCCGGCTCCTTCACCGGCATTCGCATCGGCGTCGCCGCCGCGCGCGGCGTCGCGCTCGCGCTGGGCCTCGACGTGGTCGGCGTTTCGACCCTTGCCGCTTACGCCGCGCCGCTTCTGGCGGGGGACGCCGACGGCATTGTCGCGACGGCGATCGACGCGCGGCGCGGGCATGTCTATTTTTCCGCCTATGGTCCGGGCGGCCGCCTCCTGACCTCGCCCCGCATTCTGGCGGTGAAGGACGCCTGCCGGCTGCTGGGCGGCGGCCGTGTGCGCGCGGCCGGATCGGGCGCCATCCTGCTGCGCGAGGAGGCGGCTTTGACCGGCGGGGATATCGTCGTCGCCAATGGCGCTTCGGCTCCGGATATTCTCGCCGTCGCCCGGCTGGGTCTCGCCGCTTCGCCCGACAATGCGCCGGCGCGGCCGATCTATCTCAAAGCCCCCGACGTCCAGCCGGCGAAACACCCCTCCATGGCGCTCAAAAACTCATGAAGGCCCCATTTTTCTCCAGCTCGCGCCATGCGCCCGCCACCTCTCGCCTGCTGCGCGTGGCCGATGCGGCGGCTTGCGCCCATCTGCACCGGACGAGCTTCGCCCATCCCTGGTCGGCCGCGGAATTCGAGGCGCTGATGAACGACCCGGCCTGCGTGGCGGATGGAATCGAGATCAAATCCAGCCTCGCCGGCTTCATCCTGTCGCGCCGGGCGGCGGACGAGGCCGAAGTGCTGACCATTGTCGTCGCGCCCGACTCCCGGCGCCACGGTCATGGACAGCGGCTTCTGGCCGCTCATCTGGCGCGGCTGGCGGCGCTGAGGGTCAAGAACCTGTTTCTTGAAGTCGATGAGGCCAATGCGGGCGCGCTTGCGCTCTATCGCCGCTTCGGCTTTGCCGTCGAGGGCCGGCGCAAGAGCTATTATGCGAAAGCCGAAGGCAAAGCCGGCGACGCGCTGATCATGCGCCGCGCCCTGGCCTGAACCCCAACCGCCAAAGCGGTCATCAATTTGTCATGACAGAGACCTAACCGGCGCGAATGGCTTATTTCCGAGCGTTTCTCCTGATCCCGGCCCTGCTGGGCTTTTATGCCTTCGGCGTCCCGATCCAGGCCCTGGCGCGCCGGCGCCGCTGGGCCATGGCGCAAACAATCCCGGTCCTTTTCTCTCGGACCATCTGCGCCCTGCTCGGGCTTCGGGTTCATTTCGAGGGCGAGGCGCTTCTGGGACCGAAACCGCGGATGATCGTCGCCAATCACGTGTCCTGGAGCGACATTCTTGCTTTGGCGAGCCGGGAAACGCCCTGTTTCGTCGCCAAGAGCGAGGTCGCGGGCTGGCCGGTCCTGGGCGCCTTCGCCAGGGTTCAGGACACGATTTTCGTGCGCCGGGAGAGCCGCGCCGACGTGCCGCGCGTGAACGCGCTGATGGCCCGGAAAATGAGCGCCGGCGAGGACGTCCTGCTGTTTGGCGAAGGCACCTCCACCGACGGCGCCGGCGTGTCGAGCTTCAAGCCGTCGCATTTCGCGGCGGCGCGGGACGCCTTGCGCCTTTTTCCCGACATTGCCGAAGTGACGATCCAGCCGGCGGCGATCGTTTACACCCACGCCCGGGGCAAGCCTCTCGACGAGGAGAGCCGCCGCGCCCTGGCCTGGTTCGGCGACGCCGATCTCGCGCCGCATATCTGGCTGCTGTTGAAAAGCGCGCCGGTCGATTGTCTGGTGCGCTTTGGCGCGCCGCTGCCTTTTCGCGCCGACAGCGACCGCAAGGCCGTTGCGCTGGAGTCCGAGAACAGGGTGCGCGCTCTCGCCGCGACGCGGATCGCCGAACCGGGCTTCGATAATAAAAATTCGGGAAATTCACGGTGGAAAGGCGTAGGATCGTCGCGCGAAAATCTCGAGTCCGATGTCGCGGAGGAAATTTGAAGTCCGATCTCGATGCAGCCGTGGTCCAGAACGATTGGACGCCTGCCCGGCCCGACCCGGGCGCAAGGGCGGCCAAGAAACTTCTCGTCAAATCCTTTGGCTGCCAGATGAATGTCTATGACTCCGCGCGCATGGCGGATGTCCTGGCGCCCGAGGGCTTTTCCGAGACGGGCGCGCTCGAGGACGCCGATCTGATCATTCTGAACACCTGCCATATTCGCGAGAAAGCCTCCGAAAAAGTGTTTTCCGAGCTGGGCCGGCTGCGGCGGCTGAAACAGGAGCGCCGCGCCGAGGGCAGGGACTTGCGCATCGCCGTCGCCGGCTGCGTCGCCCAGGCCGAAGGCGGAGAAATCCTGCGCAAGCAGCGCGCGGTGGATATCGTTGTCGGGCCGCAGAGCTATCACCGCCTGCCCGAGCTGGTGCGCATGGCTGCGGATGGGCCGGTGATCGACACCGATTTCCCGGTCGACGACAAATTCAACCACCTGACCCCGCCCACCGACGCCAAGATCAGGACGCGCGGCGTCAGCGCCTTCCTGACCGTTCAGGAGGGCTGCGACAAATTCTGCTCCTTTTGCGTCGTGCCCTATACGCGCGGCGCCGAGGCCTCGCGCGACGCGGACAAGATCGTGGCGGAAGCCGAGGCGCTGACCCGCGCCGGGGTGCGCGAAATCACGCTTCTCGGGCAAAACGTCAACGCGTTTCACGGGTCGGGCGTGGGCGACGACGTCTGGTCGCTGGCCCGGCTGATCGAGCGGCTGTCCGAGATCGAAGGGCTGGCGCGCCTGCGCTATATGACCAGCCATCCCAACGACATGACCGACGATCTGATTCGCGCCCATGGCGAGATGGCGAAGCTGATGCCTTTCCTGCATCTTCCGGTGCAGTCGGGCTCCGACCGCAGTCTGGCCGCGATGAACCGCAAGCACCGGGCCGAGGATTATCTGCGTCTGGTGGAGAAGATTCGCGCGGCGCGGCCGGATATGGCGCTGTCGTCGGATTTCATCGTCGGCTTTCCCGGCGAAACCGACGAGGATTTCGAGGCCACGCTGGCCCTGATCCGCGCCGTCGATTTCGCTTCGACCTTCTATTTCAAATATTCGCCGCGTCCCGGCACGCCGGGGGCCGAGCGCGAGGATCAGGTCGCGGAAGAGGTCAAGGCCGAGCGCCTCGCCCGCCTCAGCGAACTGGTCGAGGCGCAACGGCGGGCGTTCAACCGCGCGCTGGTCGGACGGACCGTGGACGTCCTGTTCGAGAAGCGGGGCCGCCGGCCCGGCCAGATCGCCGGCAAGACCCCTTATCTCCAGATGGTTCAGGCCGACGGGCCGGACGATATGATCGGCAAGGTCGCGGCGGTGGAAATCGTCGAATGCAGCTCGAACTCGCTGTTCGGCCGTCTGGCGACGGGCGCGCAAGAGGCATGTCGCCCATGACCGCCTTCGAGGATGCGCTGGAAAAGGCCGAGGATGGCGCGGCGACGGAATTGGGACTGACGCTTGACGACAACCGCACCGCTTCGCTGATCTTCGGCCAATATGACCAGAATCTCGCGCGCATCGAGCGCCGCCTCAATGTTTCGCTCAACGCCAATGGCAATCATGTCGTCATCAAGGGCGAGCCCGAGGCGGTGGGCCATGCCCGGCGGGTCCTGCAGATTCTCTGGACGCGGGCGCGCTCTGGCCATCCCGCGACCATGGGCGACGTCGATGGCGCAATCCAGGAATGCGCCTTGCAGGGCAATCTCTTTCCCAGCGAGAGCCCCGGCCCGCGCTCGACCTTCGAGCAGATTTCGACGCGCAAGAAAGGGCCGGTGCGCGCCCGTACGGCGGCGCAGGACCTCTATATTCGCGAATTGAAGCGTTTCGAGCTGGTTTTCGCAGCCGGGCCGGCCGGCACGGGAAAAACCTGGCTCGCGGTCGGCCACGCCGTGTCCCTGCTGGAGCAGGGCGTGGTCGAGCGCCTGATCCTGTCGCGCCCCGCCGTCGAGGCCGGCGAGCGGCTGGGCTTCCTGCCCGGCGACATGCGGGAAAAAGTCGATCCCTATTTGCGCCCGATCTATGACGCGCTCCAGGATTTCATGGACCCGCGCACCATCGAGCGCGGCATGCAGACCGGCATGATCGAAGTCGCCCCGCTCGCCTTCATGCGCGGACGCACCCTGAGCAATTCGTGCGTTCTGCTGGACGAGGCGCAGAACGCCACCGCCATGCAGATGAAAATGTTCCTGACCCGACTCGGCGAGGGCTCGCGCATGATCGTCACCGGCGATCCGACCCAGACCGACTTGCCCCCGGGCCAGAAGTCGGGCCTCAGCGAGGCGATCGGCTTGCTGAAAAATCTCGAAGGCGTCGGCCTCGTGACCTTGACCGAAGCCGATGTCGTTCGCCACGATCTGGTGCGGCGCATCGTCGGCGCCTATGAGGCGGCCGCGCGGACGGAGCGGGAAAGGGTGGTTGTCCGCTCGAATATCGACAAGGATTGGTCGCCGTGAGCCTCGCCATTGATATCGCGGTCGATGAACCGAGGTGGAAAGAACTCGGCGACCTCGAAGCCCTCGCGGCGCAGTGCTTCGAAGCCGCGCTGCGGGAATCGCAAAAAAAGCCGGCAGGGGGCGCCGAGGTCAGCCTGCTGTTTTGCGACGACGCGCGGATGCGCGTCCTGAACCGGGACTTTCGCGGCAAGGACAAGCCGACCAATGTGCTGTCTTTTCCCGGTCCCGACCTGCCGGAGCCCGCGCCCGTGCTCGGCGACATCGCGCTCGGCTATGAAACCATCCTCCGCGAAGCCGGGGAACAGCGGAAGTCCTTCACGGATCACTCCCGTCACATGGTCGTCCATGGTTTCCTTCATCTTCTCGGCTACGATCACGAGACCGAGGCCGAGGCCTCGGAGATGGAAGCAATGGAAATCCGCATTCTCCAGCGTCTCGGGATCGCAAATCCCTATGGCGACCCTCTTCAGTCCGAGCCCGACAATCATGCCTGCTCCTGAGCCCGAAAGGGAAGATTCGCCTCCGATCGAGCGAAGTCCCGGCAAGGCCGCCGTTTCGCTGATGGATCGCCTGCGGGCAATTTTCGGCTTGAGCGGCGCCTCGATCCGCGACGATATCGAGGACGCGCTGGAAGACGCCTCGGTCGCCGACACCTTCAGTCCGCAGGAGCGGACGATCCTGAAAAATGTGCTGGGGCTGCATGAGGTCAGGGTCAGCGACGTCATGGTGCCGCGCGCCGACATCATCTCGGCGCCGATCGACGCGCCACTCGGCGAGGTCCTGGCGATTTTCCGCACCGCCGGCCATTCCCGCCTGCCGGTGATCGGCGAGACGCTCGACGACCCGCGCGGCATGGTTCACATCAGGGATTTCGTCGATTTCGTCGCGGCCAATGCGGAAACGAACGACGACAAGCAGGCCGACGAGGCCTCGGGCGGCGGCCGCTCGTTGACGATCGATCTGAACGTCTCGCTCGAAGCGACGGGCATTCGCCGATCGGTGCTCTACGCGCCGCCCTCGATGCCGGCGCTGGACCTGCTGGTGAAAATGCAGGCGACCCGCACCCATATGGCGCTGGTCATCGACGAATATGGCGGCACCGACGGGCTGGTGTCGATCGAGGATATTGTCGAAATGATCGTCGGCGACATCGAGGACGAGCACGATCTCGACGAAAGCCCCAAGATCGAGGCCGCCGGGCCCGATATTTTCCTCGCCGACGCCCGTGTCGGCCTCGAAGAAGCCTCGGAGAAGACCGGGCTCGATCTGGTGGGGCTCGGCGAGCGTGAGGATGTCGACACATTGGGGGGGCTCGCCGCCGCCTTCGCCGGCCGGGTGCCCATTCGCGGCGAAGTTGTCGCGAGCCCCGATCGCGCCTTCGAATTCGACATCGTCGACGCGGACCCGCGCCGGGTCAAGCGTTTGAGACTGCGACTGATCGGCGCCGGCGCAGCTCCCGCAGCTGAACAACCCGTCTCCTGACAACCTTCATCGCGCGATCCCGCATTTTCTCCAGCCGCTGTTTCGCTGGGGAAAGCTCAGGCGGCGCTCCGCAAGACATTCGCAATCATGGAAACGCCGCCTTAAACTCGCCGGCGCCGTTCAAGACTCCTCGCCTTCGCCCCTGCCGGGATAGCCGATGTTCGCATTCAGCCAATATGTCCTCCTTGCCGATGGTTGGCCGCGCCGCCTGATCGCTTTGCTGGGCGGCGCCTGCGGCGCGCTTGCGCTCGCGCCGGTCAATTTCTTTCCCGCTTTCGCCATTCCCATGGTCCTTTCGGTCTGGCTGCTGGACGGTTCGGCCGGCGGCACGCTCTTGATGAGTCTCCGGCGCGCCGGCGAAGCCGGCTGGTGGCTGGGATTCGGCTATTTTCTCGCCGGCCTGTGGTGGCTCGGGGCCGCCTTTCTCGCCGATGGCGACCAGTTCGCCTGGGCTCTGCCGCTCGGCGTCGTCGGGCTTCCCGCTTTTCTGGCCTTTTTCACCGCATTGGGTTTCGTCCTCGCGCGGCTGTTGTGGTCGTCGAGCCCGCGACGCATTTTTGCGCTCGCGGCCGCCTTGAGCTTTACCGAATGGCTGCGCGGCTCGGTCCTGACCGGCTTTCCCTGGAACGATTTCGGCATGGTTCTGGGCGGGAATCTTCACCTGGCGCAGACCGCGTCGATCTGGGGGCTTTATGGCCTGACCATCCTCTCCGTCCTGATCTTCGCCTCGCCCGCTTTGTTCTTTGAGGACGGTCGAAAGACGCTGGCGGCGGGAGGCGTGATCCTGCTGGGCGCGCTCGGCCTTTTCGGCGCCTTGAGGCTTTCGGCGCCGGAGCGCGACGTCAAGGGCGCGCATCTGCGGCTTGTCCAGCCCAATGTCGCCATCGCCGATTTCCGCGCCGACCGGAAGACGGAGCTCGTCGAGCGTTATCTGTCGCTTTCCGACCGCGCGACCTCGCCCGACAGAAACGGGATCGGCGACGTCACCCATCTGTTCTGGCCGGAATCATCCTTTCCCTTCATCCTGTCCGAGGACGGCGCGACCCTGGCGCTGTTCGCCTCGCGCCTGCAGAACGCCATTCTGTTCACCGGCGCGGCGCGGGCCGGGCGGGACGAGCCGAAGGCGGAATATTTCAATTCGATCCAGGTGCTCGCCGGCGGCGAAATCAAGGAGAGCTACGACAAGATCCATCTTGTCCCCTTCGGCGAATATGTTCCCTTCGCCAATGTCATATCGCGGCTGGGGATAACCCAGTTCGTCGCCATCCCGGGCGGATTCACTCCCGGCCGCTCGTCGCGGCTGCTGACCGCGCCCGGCCTGCCGCCCCTGCTGCCCCTGATCTGCTACGAGTTGATTTTTCCCAATCAAGTCGCGCGCCGGATCAATTCGCAGGCCTTGCGCCCCGGCGCGCTGCTGAATGTCACCAATGACGGGTGGTTCGGCATGACCTCCGGGCCTTACCAGCATTTCGCCCAGTCGCGCCTGCGATCGATCGAGCAGGGCCTGCCGTTGATTCGCGTCGCCAATACCGGAATTTCCGCCATCATCGACCCCTATGGCCGCACAACCGCTTTCGCGCCCTTGGGCGTCGAGGCCGTGATTGACGGCGAGTTGCCGAAAGCTCTTCCTCCGACCCTTTTCTCGCGATTTCCGATTTTTTTCCCGTTCATCTTGTGGATTTCTGTGCTGTTGGCCGCATTGAGCGGGCGACGCAAGGTTTGACTTTAGGGCAGGCCTTGGTACAAACTAGGGTTGTAGATTTTACAGGCGGGTACTGCTGGTGAATAAGGTTCCCAACCCTATCGATAAACATGTGGGCGCCCGGGTGCGCATGCGCCGCATGCTGATCGGCATGAGCCAGGAAAAACTCGGCGAAGCTCTGGGGCTGACGTTTCAGCAGGTCCAGAAATATGAGAAAGGCGCCAACCGGATCAGCGCCAGCCGGCTCCAGCAGATTTCGGAAGCCCTGAACACGCCGCTGGCCTATTTCTTCAAGGGCGCTCCGGTTTCCGACGCCGCGACGCAAGGCGGCGTGGCCGAGGCCGGAGCCGACGAAAGCCATTTCAGCGATTTCGTCATGACTTCGGAGGGCCTGAGCCTCAACCGCGCCTTCGCGCGCATCTCCGACCCCAAGGTGCGCAAGAAGATCGTCGATCTGGTCAGTGTTCTCGCCGAGTGTGGAAACAGGCCGTGACGCGGCGCGCATCGTTCGATATAAAGAACGATAAGCCTCATTTCGCTTGACGAAACGAACGCGGCCCCTATAGACAAGCCTCGCCGAACGCCCTTCATGGCATGCGTTTTTGCGCGCCTCTGGCCATGAAGAAGCTGCCTGCCCGACACGGGCGAGCGCGGCGCCTGTTCAACCGTCCTGTCTTTGCAATCTGGAGAGATCTCGTGGCCCGTCAAGATTTCCTGTTCACGAGCGAATCAGTGTCCGAGGGGCACCCGGACAAGGTCGCCGACCGGATTTCCGATGAAATCGTCGATCTCTTTTTCCGTGAAGGCCACAAGGTGGGCATGGATTCGTCGCAGATCCGCGTGGCGGCGGAAACCCTGGTGACAACCAACCGCGTCGTGATCGCCGGCGAGGTGCGCGGCCCGGAAATTTCACACGCCCGGATCGAGGAAGTCGCGCGCGACGCGATCAAGGACATCGGTTACGAACAGGCCGGATTCCATTGGGACACCGCCGAAATCGAAATCCTGCTCCACGCCCAGTCGGCGGACATCGCCCAGGGTGTGGACGCCGCGGGCAACAAGGACGAAGGCGCGGGCGACCAGGGCATCATGTTCGGCTATGCGTCCAACGAAACCGCCGACCTCATGCCGGCGCCGCTGCACTACGCCCACAAGATTCTCGAATCGCTGGCCGCCGCGCGCAAGGCCGGCAAGGGCGACGCCGCCAAACTCGGGCCGGACGCCAAGAGCCAGGTCACGGTGAAATATGTCGGCGGCCGTCCGGTCGGCGTCACCCAGATCGTGTTGTCCACCCAGCATGTCGATGAGGATCTGACCTCCGAAGACGTCCGCAAGATCGTCGAGCCCTATATTGTCGCGGCCCTCCCCAAGGGCTGGATTTCCGGCGAGACGGCCTGGCACGTCAATCCGACCGGCAAATTCGTGATCGGCGGCCCGGACGGCGACACCGGCCTCACCGGCCGCAAGATCATCGTGGACACTTATGGCGGAGCCGCGCCCCATGGCGGCGGCGCCTTCTCCGGCAAGGACCCCACCAAGGTGGACCGCTCCGCGGCTTACGCCGCGCGCTATCTGGCCAAGAATGTCGTGGCCGCGGGACTGGCCGACCGCGTGACCATCCAGTTGTCCTACGCCATCGGCGTGTCCGAGCCCTTGTCGATCTATGTCGACGCCCACGGCACGGCCAAGGTGGACGAGGCGGCGCTGGAGGAGGTCCTGTTCAAGATCGTCCGCCTTTCGCCGCGCGGCATCCGCGATCACCTCCATCTCAACCGGCCGATCTATGCGCGCACCTCGGCTTATGGCCATTTCGGCCGCACGCCGGACGCCGACGGCGGGTTTTCGTGGGAAAAGACCGATCTGGCGGACAAGCTGAAGGCGCATTTCGCCTGAATTTGTCCCGGTGACCGACCCGGAACAGGACGCCCCCCGCCGCGCGCGTCGCGACCCAGGGCTCTATGGGCGGCGCAAGGGCAAGACCCTTCGCCCGCGACAGGCCGGGCTGGTCGAAACCCTGCTGCCGCGCTTGCAACTCGACCTGTCCCAGCCGATTGCGGCGCCCTTCGACCTGTTTGCCCAACGCCCGGACGATCTGTGGCTTGAAATCGGCTTCGGCGGGGGCGAGCGCCTCGCCGCCGACGCCCTCAACCATCCCCGGCGCGGCTTTTTCGGTTGCGAGCCTTTCGTCAACGGCGTCGCCAAGCTGCTGGTCGAAATCGAGCGGCTCAAACTCGAAAACATTCGCGTTCATGCGGGCGACGCCAGCGAACTGATCGACAGGCTCCCCGAGAATTGCTTGTCCGGCGTCTATCTTCTCTATCCCGATCCCTGGCCCAAGCGGCGTCACAAGGAACGGCGTTTCGTGTCCGACGCCATGCTCGCGCGCCTGGCGCGGGTCATGCGCCCGGGCGCCGAATTGCGTTTCGCGACCGATATCGACGATTACGCCGCCTGGACCCTGGCGCGCGTTCTGCGCTCGCCGGATTTTCTTTGGCCGGCGCGCAGCGTCCACGACTGGACGACGCCCTGGGAAGGATGGGCGCCCACGCGCTACGAGGCCAAGGCCGTGCGCGAGGGCCGGAATCCGGCCTATCTGACCTTCATTCGCCGTTGACCGACGCAAGGGCGGCGCGTCCATAACGGTGCAATTGCGCGCCATGGGCTTTCAGCCAGGCCTCGGCCTCTTCGGTTCTCGGGCAAAGGCTTTTGGTCAGCGCCCAGAATTTTTCCGAATGGTCGTGGTGGCGCAGGTGCGCCGTTTCGTGCGCCGCGAGATAATCCAGCACGAAAGGCGGGGCGAGAATCAGCCGCCATGAGAAATTCAGGGCGCCCTTGGCGGAACACGACCCCCAGCGGCTCGACGTATCGCGCAAGCAAAGGCTTGCCGGGCGGCGCCCCGTTCGCGCGGCGTGGCGAAACACCGCCTGTTCGATGTCGCGGCGAGCCTCCCGCCGCAGATAATCGGCGATGCGCCGTTCGAAATGCGCCGATTCGCCGCTGGCGCAAAGCGCAGGCGTCCCTTCAACGGACTCGACCCAGACCGGGCCGGTTCGGCGGACAGGATTCGGGCAATGGCGCAGGACATGCTCGACGCCGCGCAACGGGATTTTTTCGCCCGGCGCGAAGGGCGCGCGGCGCGGGAGGTGCGCCAGACGGTTGGCGAGCCATTCCGCATGGCGCTCGGCAAAGTCTTGCGCCTGCCGGAAACTGGTCCGCGCGGGCATGGTCAGGACGATGTCGCCGGTCGCGCCCCTGATCCTCAGCGTGAGCCGCCGCGCCGTGGTCGAGCGCTTGACCGCTATTGTGAACGTTCGTTCTGCGCGCCGCACGACGAGGCAATCGCCCTCCCCGCGCGGCTCGCGTTGAAAAGCCTTGAGAAAACCTGCGAAAGCCGGCGTCTTCATGCGATGAAAACCTCTCCCGCCTTCATTTCTGGCATTTCGGGCAAAAAAAGGTCGAGCGCCCGTTCTGGACCCGCCGCGCGATGATTCCTTTGCATCCCGGCTTGGAGCAAGCCGCGCCCTCGCGGTCGTAAACGCGAAAATTGTGCTGGAAATAGCCAAGCGAGCCATCGGCCTGCCGGTGATCGCGCAAGGACGAGCCGCCGGCCGCGATCGCTTCCTCCAGGACCGCGCGAATCGCCACGGCGAGCCGATCGGCCGCGCTTTCCTTTTCCGCGATTTCGCCCGCGGGCCGGTCGGGCGCAAGGCCGGCGCGATGCAAGGCCTCGCAGACATAAATATTGCCCAGGCCGGCGATCAGGCCCTGGTCGAGCAAAGCCGCCTTGAGCGGGGTCTTCTTTCCCGCGAACAGCCGCGCCAAAGTCACCTCGTTGAATTCATTGGACAAGGGCTCGACGCCGAGCTTGGCGAAAAAGGGCAGCGCGTCGAGCTCCGCCATTTTGGCCAGGGTCATGAAGCCGAACCGTCGCGGATCGTTGTAAATGATTTTCGCGCCGTCGAGATGAAAGACGACATGGTCATGCGCCGTATTCTTGGAGCGCGGCGTCGCGAAATTGCCGATGGCCTCGGCGCCTTCGATGCGGAAGGAGCCGCTCATCCCCAGATGGGCGATCAAGGCGGCGCCGTCATCCAGCGCGGCGATCAGATATTTCGCCCGCCGGTTCAGGGCGCTGACGCGGCGGCCTTGCAGGTTTTTGGCGAAATTTCCGGGAAAGGGCAGGCGCAGATCGGGCCGGCGGGTTTCGACGCGCACGATCCGCGCCCCGACCAGAGTCGGAGCCAGCCCCCGCCGAACGGTCTCGACTTCGGGGAGTTCCGGCATTTCTTTCCTTCTGTTCGCGGCTTCGACACGAGAGATAGCCATTGGCCGGCGACCGCGCTATGGTCCGCCAGCTTTCAGGAGCAGGCAGATGCAGGACGCACGGCAGCAGGACGCGGCTTTGAACCAGGACGCCGAATCGACCACCCATTTTGGCTATTCGGAAGTGCGGCTCAATGAAAAACAGGGACTGGTGGACGATGTGTTCCACAAGGTCGCGCATCGCTATGACGTGATGAACGACCTGATGTCCGCCGGCCTCCACCGCCTGTGGAAGGATATTCTGGTCGCCCGGATCAAGCCGTCGAAGCGCGGATTCAAACATCTGGACGTCGCGGGGGGCACCGGCGACGTGGCCTTCCGGGTCGCGCGGGCGGGCGGGCCGCGCACCGATGTGACCGTTCTCGACATCAACGCCGACATGCTGGCGGTCGGCCTGGAACGAGCGAAAAAGGCTGGCCTTGAGAAGCAATTGCGCTTCATCGAGGCCAATGCAGAGGAATTGCCGCTGCCCGACGGCGAATTCGACGCCTATTCGATCGCCTTCGGCATACGCAACGTGCCGCGCATCGACCGCGCCCTGGCCGAGGCTTACCGCGTGCTCAAGCGCGGCGGCCGGTTCCTTTGCCTGGAATTCTCCCATGTCGAAGCCCCGCTGCTGGCCCGGCTCTACGAGAACTATTCCTTCACGATGATTCCGGCCATGGGGCGGCTGGTCACCGGCGACGCCGCGCCCTATCGCTATCTGGTCGAATCGATCCGCCAGTTCCCCGGGCCTGAGGATTTTGCGGCGATGATCGAGCGCGCCGGCTTCCAGCGCGTCGATTACACGCGGCTGACCGGCGGCGTGGTCGCCATTCATTCCGGCTGGAAGCTGTAACGGACGGCGCCCTTCGTGCTCGCGACCATTGGCCACGTCCTTCGTCTCGGCCGCGCCGGCTTCATCCTGGCGCGGGAAGGCGTTTTTTCCGGAATTGACGCCTCGTCCCTGCCGCCGGAGGCGCGTCCGGCCTTGTGGCTCGCCCGCCTCGTGGCGCGGCGCGACGGCGGCGTCGAGCGGCTCGCGCCGGCCATCGCGCGGCTGGGGCCGTCTTACGTCAAGCTCGGGCAGAGCCTGGCGACGCGTCCCGACGTGGTGGGCGCCGAGGTCGCGCGCGAGCTTGAACGGCTTCAGGACAAGATGGAGCCTTTTCCGCGCGCGGTCGCGGTCGCGGTGATCGAAAAGGCCTTTGCGCGGCCGATCAGCGAAGTTTTTGTGGAGTTGAGCGAGCCGGTCGCGGCGGCCTCGGTCGCGCAGGTCCATCGCGCGACGGTGATCGAGGACGGCGTCGCGCGGCCGGTCGCGGTGAAAGTGCTTCGTCCGGGAATCGAGCGGCGGTTCCATCGCGATCTCGGCGACATGTTCTTCGCCGCGCGTTTGGCGGAAAGATTTTTCACCGAGGCGCGCAGGCTCAATCCCGTCGGCGTGGTCGAAACCCTCGCCCGCTCGGTCAAGATCGAGATGGATTTCCGGCTTGAAGCCGCGGCGGCGTCCGAATTCGCCGAGAACACCCATGGCGACGACGATTTTCTGGTTCCCAAGGTCGACTGGGACCGCTGCGCGCGCGAGGTCATGACTCTCGAATGGATCGATGGCGCGCCTTTGTCCGATGTCGACGCCTTGCGGCGTTCGGGCGTGAATTTGCCTGATCTCGGCCGCGTCCTGATCCAGTCCTTCCTGCGCCATGCGGTGCGCGACGGCTTTTTCCACGCCGACATGCATCCCGGAAATCTGTTCCTGACGCCGCGGGGGCGGCTCGCCGCGGTCGATTTCGGCATCATGGGCCGTCTCGGCCTCAAAGAGCGGCGCTTTCTCGCCGAGATCCTCTATGGCTTCATCACCCGCGACTACCAGCGGGTGGCGGAGGTTCATTTCGAGGCCGGTTATGTGCCGGCCCATTATCGCGTCGCCGATTTCGCCCAGGCGATCCGCGCCGTCGGCGAGCCGATCCATTCGCGCCGCGCCGACGAAATCTCGATGGCCAAGCTGCTGACCCTGCTGTTCGAAATCACGGCTTTGTTCGACATGCAGACGCGGATCGAGCTGGTCATGCTGCAAAAGACCATGGTGGTGGTCGAGGGCGTCGCCCGTTCGCTCGATCCGCGGCTCGACATGTGGTCCACCGCCGAACCGGTGGTCAAAAGCTGGATCGAGGAGAATCTGGGCCCGCGCGGAAAAGTCGCCGACGCGGGGCGCGGCCTCGCGGCGCTGACCCAGCTTGCGGCCCAGACGCCCGACATGCTGGCGCGCGCCGGGCGGATCGCCGAGAAACTGGAATCGATCGCGGAACACGGGATTACCCTCGAAATCGCGGACGGTGAGGGAAATCGGCAGGGCCAACGCCGCGGGCCATCGGCTTTCGCGCTACGGATTGGCCGTCGCCTGCATCGTCATTGTTTACCTGCTCTGGCGTTGAGGATTGTTCCGCATGACCGCGCCGACCAAGACCCCTTCCGTTCTCCTCATCGTCGGGGGCGGAATCGCCGCCTACAAGAGCCTCGAACTCATTCGGCTTCTGCGCGGCGCCGATATCGGCGTCCGCACCGTCCTGACCAAGGCGGGCGCCCAGTTCGTCACGCCGCTGTCGCTTGCCGCCCTGAGCGGCGAGAATGTCTTTCAGGACCTGTTTTCGCTGACCGACGAGACGGAAATGGGCCATATCGAGCTGAGCCGCTCCGCCGATCTCGTCGTCATCGCGCCGGCGACCGCCGACCTGCTCGCCAAGGGCGCCCATGGCCTCGCCAATGATCTCGCCTCGACGCTTCTGCTGGCCTCGGACAAGCCGATCCTCGCCGCCCCGGCGATGAACTGGCGGATGTGGGAACATCCGGCGACGCGGCGCAATCGCGCGCAGCTCGCCGCCGACGGCGTGAGTTTCATTGGCCCCAATGAAGGCGCGATGGCCTGCGGCGAGTTCGGTTTCGGCCGCATGGCGGAGCCGACCGAGATTTTCGACGCCATCCAGCGATTTTTCGCGCGCGGAACCGGTCTGAACGGCATTCTGGCTGGAAAGAGGGTGGTCATCACCGCCGGGCCGACCCATGAGCCGATCGACCCGGTCCGCTTCATCGCCAACCGCTCGTCCGGAAAACAGGGCTACGCCATTGCGCGCGCCGCCCGCGCGGCGGGGGCCGAAGTCGTGCTCGTTTCCGGCCCGGTCAATCTTCGCTCGCCCGAGGGCGTGCATGTTCTGCGCGTCGAAACCGCGCGGGACATGGCGGCGGCGGTGGAAGATTCCCTGCCCTGCGACATTTTCATCGCCGCGGCGGCGGTCGCGGACTGGCGCGTCGCGCAGGATCGCGCGGAAAAGATCAAGAAGGGCGCGAAAGGGCCGCCCGCGTTGAAACTGCTGGAAAATCCCGACATTCTGGCCCATGTCTCGCGGCAGGACCGCAATCGGCCCGCCTTGGTGGTGGGTTTCGCCGCCGAAACCGAAAAGCTGGTCGAACACGCCCGGCAAAAGCTGGCGCGCAAGGGCTGCGACCTGATCGTCGCCAATGACGTCAGCGCCTCCGCCGGCGTGATGGGCGGGGATGAGAACACCATGGTCATCGTCACGCCGGAGGGCGAGACCGAATGGCCAAGACTGGGCAAGGACGCGGCGGCGGCCCGATTGATCGAGCTGACGGCGTCCCTGTTGCGGCGGGAAGGACGCTGAATGGAGATTCGGATCAAGAGGCTTGCCCATGCGGAAGGCCTGCCGCTTCCGTCCTATCAAAGCAGCGGCGCCGCCGGCCTCGATCTCGTCGCCGCTCTGGCGCCCGACGCCAGGGAAATCCTGCGGCCGGGCGAAAGGCGCCTCGTTCCCACCGGGCTGGTCCTGGAGATTCCGCCGGGTTTCGAGGCCCAGGTCCGGCCTCGGTCCGGCCTCGCCCTGAAACATGGCGTGACCGTGCTGAACACGCCGGGGACGATCGACAGCGACTATCGCGGCGAGGTCGGCGTCATTCTGATCAATCTCGGGCCTGAGCCTTTCGCGATCGGGCGCGGCGACCGCATTGCGCAAATGGTGGTCGCGCCGGCGATCCAGGCGCGTCTGGTCACGGTGGAGGCTTTGTCCGAAACCGGGCGCGGCGCCGGCGGTTTCGGCTCCACCGGCCGCGAAGCCGCGACGGATTGATGAAAAGCGCCTTCATCGACAAGCCATGAGAGGCTTGTTAAGTTTGCCGTTCGACCAAATCCCGCAGGGAGCGACGCAATGAACGAGGCCAGCAACCCGGAAACAACCGCGAAAAAGCCGGGCCGCGGCAGGATTTACAATTCCCTGCCCGAGACGATCGGCGACACGCCGCTGGTGCGATTCGATCGCCTCGCGGCGGCGCGCGGCGTCAAGGCCAGCCTGCTGGCGAAACTGGAATTCTTCAATCCGATCGCCTCGGTGAAGGACCGCATCGGCGTGGCGATGATCGATGCGCTCGAAGCCGAGGGCCGGATCGCGCCCGGCAAATCCGTGCTGATCGAGCCGACCTCCGGCAATACCGGCATCGCCTTGGCGTTCGTGGCGGCGGCGCGCGGCTACAAGCTCATCCTGGTCATGCCGGAATCGATGTCGATCGAACGGCGCAAGATGCTGGCGCTTCTTGGCGCCGAACTGGTTCTGACGCCGGCGGCGCAGGGCATGAAGGGCGCCATCGCCAAAGCCGAGGAACTGGTCGCGTCGACCCCCGGCGCGATCACCCCCGCGCAATTCGCGAATCCGGCCAATCCCGCGATCCATCGCCGCACCACGGCCGAGGAAATCTGGAACGACACCAACGGCGAAGTCGATATCGTCATTTCCGGCGTCGGCACCGGAGGCACCATCACCGGCGTCGGCCAGGTTCTGAAAGCGCGCAAGCCTGCTGTGAAAATGGTGGCGGTTGAGCCCGCCGAATCGCCCGTCCTGTCCGGCGGACAGCCCGGACCCCACAAGATTCAGGGCATAGGCGCCGGCTTCGTCCCGCCCGTCCTCGATCGCGACGTGATCGACGAAGTGGTGACCATCGATAGCGCGACGGCGATTGCGACGGCGCGCGAGGTCGCCCGGATCGAAGGCGCGCCGATCGGGATATCCTCCGGCGCGGCTGTCGCGGCGGCGCTTCAGGTGGCGGCGCGCCCCAGTTCGGAAGGCAAGAACATCGTCATCATCATCCCGTCTTTCGCCGAGCGCTATCTCTCGACCGCCTTGTTCGAAGGCTTGTGAACCGAGTCCCTCTTCGCGGCCGATCCACCCGCCGCCACAGGTGATCCATGTCCTACCAGAATATCATTGTCGAAAGCGACGGCGCGGTCGGGATCATCCGGCTCAACCGCCCCAAGGCGCTGAACGCCTTGAATTCGCGGCTGATCCAGGAATTGAACGTCGCACTGGACGAGTTTGAAATGGACCCGGAGATCGGCGCCCTGGTGCTGACCGGCTCCGAAAAGGCCTTCGCCGCCGGCGCCGACATCAAGGAACTGCAGCTCCTGACCTATATGGACGCCTATCTCAGCGACACGATTCGCAGCTGGGAGCGTCTTGCCTATTTCCGCAAGCCGGCGATCGCCGCCGTCGCGGGCTTCGCTCTGGGCGGGGGCTGCGAACTCGCCATGATGTGCGATTTCATCCTCGCCGCCGAAACCGCCAAATTCGGCCAGCCCGAGGTGAAGCTGGGCATTCTGCCCGGCGCCGGCGGCACCCAGCGCCTGTCCCGCTTCGTCGGCAAATCCAAGGCGATGGAAATGTGCCTGACCGGCCGGATGATGGACGCGGCAGAGGCCGAACGCTCGGGTCTCGTCTCCCGCATCGTGCCGCTCGACCAATTGGTCGAGGAGGCGGTGAAGACCGCGCGGCAGATCGCCTCCATGTCCCTGCCGATCACCATGCAGATCAAGGATTGCATCAATTCGGCCTATGAATCGACCCTGACCGAGGGGGTCAAATTCGAACGGCGGAACTTCCACGCCGCTTTTGCGACCCTCGATCAGAAGGAAGGCATGGCGGCTTTCATCGAGAAACGGCAGGCCCATTTCAAGAACAAATGAAGGCTTGCGCGCGCGGATCGCGAATCCCGCGTTGACGAAACGCCCGTTTCGCGCTTATAAGCCCCACCACACGCGGCGCCTGCTTTTAGGCGCCGTCATCATTTTCAGGCGGCGCGGTCACGACGTTCGGGCGCGCGCTTTCGTCCGGGGATCTTCATGGCGAATACCAAATCGGCCAAAAAGGCCGTCCGTCAAATCACGCGCCGCACCGCCGTCAATCGGCACCGTCGCAGCACAATGCGCACTTTCATCCGCAAGGTCGAGGAAGCGATCAGCGCCGGCGACCAGGCCGCCGCCAAGACCGCGCTCGCCGCCGCGGAGCCGATCCTGATGCGCGCCGCGCAAAAGGGCATCGTTCACAAGAACACGGCGTCCCGCAAGGTTTCGCGCCTGTCGGCGGGCGTGGCCGCGCTCGGCAAGAAGGCCTGAGTCCTTCTTCCTGGCTGGTTTTTGCCCCGCCGAGCGCCTCGGCGGGGTTTTTGCTTTGGCGACCGCAGCCCCTTGCATCGCCGCGCGCGGCGCGTAAATATTTCCCATGGCCGCAAATCCCGAATTCATGGCCTCTGGCCTGGGGGCGCTTTCGCGTCTCAACGAACGCTCGCGCGAGATTTTCCGCAATATCGTCGAGAGCTATCTCGCCAGCGGCGAACCGGTCGGCTCGCGCCACCTCTCCCGCATCCTGACCTTGCCGCTGTCGCCGGCCTCGGTGCGCAATGTCATGCAGGATCTGGAGGAATTGGGGCTGGTCTATTCGCCCCACACCAGCGCCGGACGCCTGCCGACCGAACTCGGCCTGCGCTTTTTCGTCGATTCCCTGCTGCAGATCGGCGACCTGACCGAACTGGAGCGCGGCCGGATCGAAGCGCAACTGCGCGCCGTCTCGCGCGAGCGCAGCATGGAGGAGGCCCTGTCGGAAGCCGGCCTGCTGCTTTCGGGCCTGACCCGCGGCGCCTGCGTCGTGTTGACGAGCAAGGACAACAGCCGGCTGAAACAGGTCGAATTCGTCCGTCTCGAGCCGGAAAAGGCGCTGGCGATCCTCGTCTCCGACGACGGCTCGGTCGAAAACCGCGTCCTGCCGGTTCCCGCCGATCTTCCGGCCTCGGCGCTGATCGAGGCGGCCAATTATCTCAACGCCCGCATCCGCGGCCGGACCCTGTCGCAGGTGCGCGACGAAATCGAGATTTCGCGTCTGGCCGCTCAGGCGGAACTGGATGTCCTGACGGCGCGGCTGGTCGATGCGGGGCTCGCGATCTGGGGGGGGCCGGCCGGAGCGGCGCAGAACCTGATCGTGCGCGGCCAGGCCAATCTGCTCGAGGATTTGACGGCCATGGCCGATCTCGAGCGGATCCGCCTGCTGTTCGACGATCTCGAAACCAAGAGCGAGGTCATCGACCTGCTTTCCCGCGCTGAAGAGGGCGAGGGGGTGCGCATTTTCATCGGTTCGGAAAACAAGTTGTTTTCCTTGTCGGGCTCCTCGATGATCGCGGCGCCCTTCCACGACTCCCAGCGCCGGATCGTCGGCGTTCTCGGCGTGATCGGCCCCACGCGCCTCAATTATGCGCGCGTCGTTCCCATGGTGGATTTCACCGCGCGGGTCATGGCCCGGCTTTATGGCGGCGTTTGAGACGCCCGGCCCTCATCAACGAAGGAAAATGACGTGGCTCCAGAAACCGAACTCGTCGGATTCCTTGCCGGAACGCTGACGACCCTGTGCTGGACGCCCCAGGCGATCAAAATCTTGCGCAGTCGCGACGCAAAGTCGATTTCTCTGATCACCCAGATAACCTTCGTCGTCGGCTGCACCCTCTGGCTGATCTATGGCGTCCTGCTCGGCTCGCCCTCCATCGTCCTGTTCAACGCCATCACCATCGCGTTGAACCTGCTGATCATTCTCCTGAAGCTGCGCTATGACTCGTCCCTGACGGCGTCAGGTGAAGCTAGCGGTTCAGGATGAGGCCGAAAATGCCGGTCGCGGCGGCGGCGTGCGGGACCGGCGCATAGGACAGCGCGTGCGATTGATAGCCCCCTGCCGCATAAGCATAACCGTGATGATGGCCGTGATGACGCCCGGCGCTGGCGTAATGGGGGTGACGCCCGTGATGGCGCCATTCATGCGCGAAGCGATGGCTGGGCGGCGGCGAGCCAACAATTCTGATGGTGGCCCCTTCCGCGCGAACCAGCGAATAGAGCGTGGCGGCGTTGGCCGGCGAAACGCGGACGCAGCCGTGGGACGCCGGATGGCCCAGCCAGCCCGTTGCGTAAGTTCCGTGAATGGCGTAGCCGCCGTGGAAGAAAATCGAATGCGGCATCGGCGAATGATGATATTTTTTGGAATAATGCATCGCCTGCAGGCCGGTTGGCGAGAAAACGCCCCTTGGCGTCACATAGCCGGCGCGGGCCGATGAGATCGGCCAGGAATAGGACTCGCCATCGGAAGCCTGCACGTCCATTCGCTGCGTGGTCAGATCGATCGTGACCTGGACGCGCGCCATCGCCGTGGGGACGAAAAGGAACGAGGAAAGTATCAAAAGAAGACGAGCGAAATGACGCATAAGGGACTCCACACCAACTCAAAACTCGGAGGCCTCATCAACATCCCAACTTGTGACCGCGCGGTAAAGTTCCAATTGAAATCAAGGTTGACGGGAGGACGTCGCGCCGGGGTCGTTGGCGTGGCCTGTCGCGCGTTCATACGGGTGCGACGCGCGCCCATCGGGGCCGCGCGTGGAAGGAATGTCCCGTGAGATCAGTTTGGTGGAGCCAGACGGAATCGAACCGACGACCTCTTCAATGCCATTGAAGCGCTCTCCCAACTGAGCTATGGCCCCAATTGTCGCCTCTTCAAGTCATTGGGAAGACCAACCGCTTGGCGGTGAGGCGTGGGCGGGTGTATAGCGGCAAGGCGACGGCGGGACAAGCCCTTTAAACCGCCTCGCCGGGAAAATTTTCCACCCCGAAGTCGGCTGTCGCCGACTTCGGCAGACCATGCGCAAACCGGGAGCACCCGGTTTGCGGGGAAAGGAGGCGCGACCCATGAGCGGCGAGCACGGCCACCACCATCACGGACATGATCACCACGATCACGCCGGCCATGTTCACGCGCCCGCCAGTTTCGGCCGCGCCTTCGCCATCGGCATCGCCCTCAATCTCGCCTTCATCGTCGCCGAAGTCGTCTATGGCGTGCTCGGCAATTCCACCGCCCTGCTCGCCGACGCCGGCCATAACATGAGCGACGCGCTCGGCCTCGGCCTCGCCTGGCTCGCCAGCGAAATGGTCAAGCGCCCGCCGACGCCGCGTTTTTCGTATGGGCTGCTTGGCTCCTCGATCCTTGCCGCTCTGTTCGAATGCTGTTTTCCTGCTGGTCGCGGTCGGCGCGATTTCGTGGGAAGCGATTCTACGCCTGTTCGCGCCGGAGCCGGTGGCGGGCAAGACCATCATGGTCGTGGCCGCCCTCGGCGTCGTGATCAACGGCGTCACCGCCTGGCTGTTCGCTTCAGGCAAGGACGACATCAACCTGCGCGCCGCCTTCCTGCACATGGCGTCCGACGCTTTTGTTTCGGCCGGCGTGGTCGTCGCCGGCCTGCTGATCCTGCTGACGGGATGGTTCTGGCTGGACCCGATGGTCAGTCTGGCGATCAACGCCGTGATCCTGTGGGGAACCTGGGGCCTTTTGCGGGAAGCCTTCGCCATGTCGATGTCGGCGGCGCCCGACCATATCGACCCCGACCGGGTGCGCGCTTTCCTGAACGGGCGCGCCGGCGTCGCGGGGCTGCACGATCTTCACGTCTGGCCGATGAGCACGACCGAAATCGCGCTCACCTGCCATCTGGTCATGCCCACCGGCCATCCGGGCGACGGTTTTCTGCACGACCTCGCCGCCGATCTGGCGCAAAAATTCCGCATCACCCACGCCACGGTCCAGATCGAGATCGACCCGGATCGCGCCTGCGCCCTCGCCCCGGACGACGTGGTTTGATCCTTATTTCCGGGCGCAGGTGTTCAGGCCCAGCAAAGTATAGGCGGGACAGAAGCGCACCAGGCCGGTGAGCAGCGGGACCACGCCGATCCAGCCCCACGGCGTTTTCGGGCCGACGAAGACCAAGGCGATAAGGACGAGGCCGACGACGATACGCAGGATGCGGTCGATCGTTCCGACATTGGCGGTCATGGAAATCTCCTGGAGTTCGAGAAAGAGAAGCGACGTCGCGGACGTCGAGGACAAACTCGGGAGATTCTACGAAAAAGTCGGTGACCTAGATCACACAGGCGAGATCGGCGAGGCCCGCCCGATCGGTCAGCCGGACTTTTCCGCGCGCAAGCCGCAGCAGGCCGGCGCGCTGGAACTCGGCGAGCTGGCGGCTCACCACCTCGCGCGCCGCGCCGATATCCTCCGCAAGCTCCTGATGGGTCGCCGTCAGTTCGCCCTGAACATCGGCGCGGGCGAGCAAGGCGGCGGCGAGCCGCGCGTCCACCCGCAGGAAGGCGATGATCTCGATCAGCCGGGTCATTTCCGCCAGCCGCGCGCCGAAGCGCTCGAAGACGAAACGCGCGAAATCCGGCGATTCGCGCAAAAGCCGCTCGAACAAGGGCGGAGGGACGAGAACGAAGCGCAGATCGGTTTCGGCGACGCCCTCGGCGCTATAGTCCAGCCCGCCCATCAGGCAGAGCGTGGTCTGGACGCAGGTCTGGCCCGGGGCCACCCGATACAACAGCAGGCGGCGGCCATTTTCCGCCGTGACGCCAACGCGGACCCGGCCTTCGAGCAGCACCAGAAACCCCTGGCAGGCCGCGCCCGGCGCGAAAAGCTCCTTTCCGCGTGCGACCCGCAATTCGGGCAGGCGCGCCAAGGCTTTCCGCGCCGCGCCGTCGAGCCGGGCGAGCGGCGTGAAAGTCTCAAGCCAGGACGGCGCGTGCTCCTCTTTCAGCCGCCGCCCTCCTCTTCGCTCCTGAAACGCGCCCGCATCGCCGAGCCGCAGCAGCTGATTTCGGAACGCGCCGCCTGAACCGGCGGACAGGGCGCGTCGCCGTAGGAGCAGAAGACGCAGCAATCGCCCTCTTTCGGCTTCAGCACGGCGCCGCAGCCCTTGCATTGATAAAAATGGACGCAGGCGTCGGTGGGCATGTCCTCGCGCGCCTTGTGGCCGCAATGGGGGCAGGTGATGGTGGAGGTCAGAATCATCCCGTTCCTCCTTCAGTGACGCCAGGCCGGGGCGTTGGCGACGAGGAAATCGCGCAGGGCCTGGACCCGCGCGACCGATTTCATCTCTTCCGCGTAGGTCAGCCAGCAGTCGAACATGGGCATGTCCAGGCCAAGATCGATCCGGGTCAGCGAAGAATCCTCGGCCACGGCGTAATCGGGCAGCACGCCGACGCCTGCGCCCTTTTCCACCGCGCGCGCCAGAGCGAAGAGATTGTTGATCGACAGCACCGGCTTGCGGGGATTTCTGGCTTCGCGGCCGGCGGTGAGCAGGATGTTGAGATTGCGCAGATAATTCGGCCCGGTCACGCTGAAGGCGACGAGACGGTGGTCGTCGAGGTCCTCGACGCGGCGCGGCGTCCCGAATTGCCGGAGATAGCCGCGCGAGGCGAAGGCCGAATAATGCAGCGTGAACAGGCGCCGCCGAATGAGATCGCCTTGTTTGGGCTCCCACAGCCGCAAGGCGACATCGGCCTCGCGCATCGAAAGATCGAGTTCGTCGTCGGTCAGGATCACCTCAAGCTCGATATCGGGATAAAGCTCGCGGAACTCGGCAAGACGGGGCGTCAGCCAGATCGTGCCGAAGCCGGTGTTGGCGGTGACCCTGAGCAGGCCGTGCGGCTTGTCGCGCGCGTCCGCCAGGCGCACCCGCGCGCTTTCGAGTTTGCCGAAGACTTCCTGCACCGTGCGGAACAGGATTTCGCCCTGTTCGGTGAGCAGCAATCCGCGCGCATGGCGATGGAACAGGGGCGTTCTGAGATCGTGTTCCAGCGCGGCGATCTGGCGGCTGACCGCCGACTGGCTCAGATGCAGCGCCTCGCCGGCGTGGGTGAAGGAGCCGGCGGCGGCGACGGCGTGAAAAACCCGCAGCTTGTCCCAGTCCATTCCAACCCCGTTTCTTTTCCGCCCCTCTATACGGGAAAATTGCGAAAAAACCTCGTCAATTCCGGTTTCAATCCCCAAATCCATCGCCAGTCCCGGAGGCCTGTCATGCTGTTCTCACGCAAGAAGCTGGAAATCCCCACCGCGGCCGAGGCCTTGCCCGGCCGTTCCGATCCGATCCCCACCGCCGCGACCCATTTCGTCAATGGCCGCAAGCTGACCCCGCCTTACCCGCCCGGCCTGGAGCGCATCCTGTTCGGCATGGGCTGCTTCTGGGGCGCGGAGCGCAAGTTCTGGCAGGCTGAGGGCGTTCACGTCACCGCGGTCGGCTATGCCGGCGGCTCGACCCCAAATCCGACCTATGAGGAGGTCTGTTCGGGCATGACCGGCCAAGCGGAAGTGGTCCAGGTCGTCTACGATCCGGCGAAGATCGAATTGGCGCGGCTGCTCGCCTTGTTCTGGGAATTGCACGACCCCACCCAGGCCATGCGGCAAGGCAACGACATCGGCACGCAATATCGTTCCGCGATCTATACGACCAGCGCGGCCCAGCAGAAGGCGGCGGAAAGCTCGAAAGTTCTGTACCAGCAGGCGCTCTCCGCCCATGGCTTCGGCGCGATCGCCACCGAAATACGCCCGGCAGGCCAATTTTACTTTGCCGAGGCCTATCATCAGCAATATCTTGCCAAGAACCCGGCGGGCTATTGCGGCCTGGGCGGAAGCGGCGTCGCCTGCCCTGTCGGCGTCCTCTGACCGGGAAGGACGGGGCGGGAGAAGCGGGGCATGCGCCTGAGACAACAAATCGAACTCCTGATCCAGCGCGTGCTTTTCGCCAGCCGCTGGCTGCTGGCGCCCTTTTATTTCGCTTTGGCTTTCTGCGTGTTCGTCCTCATGCTCAAGGCCGGGCAGCACATCCTCCATCTCGTCCATGACGCCGTTTCATCCAGCGAATCCTCGGTCGTGCTCGATACGCTGAGCCTGATCGACCTGACGCTGACCTCGTCCCTGGTGGTGCTGGTGATCTTTTCCGGCTTCGAGAATTTCGTCTCCCAGGTCGCCGACGACAGCGACCCCAGCCGGCCGGCCTGGCTGACCAAGATCGACTTCGGTGGGCTGAAATTGAAGCTTATGTCCTCGATCGTCGCCATTTCGGCGATCCAGACCCTGCGCGTCTTCATGGACCTCGCCAACCAGAGCGAACGCAATGTCATGTGGACCGTCGGCATCCATCTGACCTTCGTGCTGTCGGCGGTGCTGCTGGCGCTGACCGACCGAATTTCCGGCCATGCCAGCGTCAAAACGGAGGATGGCGACCATTGAAACTAGCGTGTAAGGAAGGCGCCTGAGTTTCCCCTGCTTATGGAATTGACATGTCCGACCTGAAAAGATTGAAGCCCGGCAAGCGCATGAGCCAGGGCGTGATTCGCGGCGATCTGGTCTATCTCGCCGGCCAGGTGGCCGAAAAGGCGGCCGGCCGGTCGGTGCGCGAACAGACGGCGGAAGTGCTCGGCCCAGATCGACGCCCTGCTCGCCGAAGCCGGCACGGACAAGACCAGGATCATGATGGCGACGATCTATCTCGCCGATATCGCCACCTTTTCCGAAATGAATTCGGCCTGGGACACATGGGTGGTCGAGGGCGCGACCCCTGCCCGCGCCACGGTGCAGGCCAAGCTCGTCGCCCCCGAATACAAGGTCGAAATCGCGGTGGTCGCGGCGATCTGATCTTTGCCCGCGAGCGTGTCGCCTTCGCTCCCGGCGCCTTCCCTTGAGGGAAGGCGCGAATCGGCCAAAGCCTTGCGTGACCGGCGATTTAGCGCTTCGCCACGCCCCGGCCGTTGAGCGGATTATCCTCGTCCCAGCCATAAGAGATGGTCTCGAAGCGCATGTTCATCAGATCGAACAGGGCCAGCCGCCCCACCATCGACGAACCGAAGCCGACGATCTCGCGAATGACTTCGAGCGCCATCAGCGCGCCGACCATGCCGGTCAAAGCCCCCAGCACGCCGACCTCGGCGCAGGTCGGCGTGCTGCCCGGCGGCGGCTTTTCCGGGAACAGGCAGCGATAGGTCGGATTGGGCAGGCCGTCCGGCCCGGTCTCATAGGGTTTCAGCGTCGTCAGCGAGCCGTCGAACGGGCCGACCGCCGCCGTCACCAGCGGTTTTTTCGCGTAAAAACAAGCGTCGGAGACGATATAGCGGGTGTCGAAATTGTCCGACCCGTCGGCGATGACATCGCAGGCGTCGATCAGCCCGCGCGCATTGGCTGCATTGAGGCGCGTCTTGTGCGCCCAATGACGCGCACATGCGGATTGAGCTTCGCCAAAACCGCCGCCGCCGCCTCGACCTTGGGCCGGCCGATGTCCTTTTCGCCGAACAGAACCTGGCGCTGGAGATTGGAGGCCGACACCACGTCGTCGTCGATGACGTGGATTTCGCCGACGCCCGCCGCCGCCAGATAAAGCAGCAGCGGCGCGCCGAGGCCGCCGGCGCCGATCACGCCGACCCTAGCCGCCTTGAGCTTGCGCTGGCCGGCGCCGCCGATGTCGCGCAGCACGATATGGCGGGCGTAGCGCTCGATTTCTTCCTGCGTCAGTTCCGGCAGAAGGCCCATGTTCAAGCTCTCCCGCGCCGCCCAGGCGAGCGCCTGTTCGAAGCGGTCGTCGCCCCAGAACATTTCGCCGTCCGCCGTCACGAAGGCCGGCGCGCCGAACACGCCGGCCGCCTGCGCGGCTTCGGTCTCGGCGCGAAGCTTCGCCTTGACCTCGTCCGATTTCGCCCGCGCCAGCAGTTCGTCGGCGGGAAGACCCATTTCCGAAAGCAGCCCCGCCAGGACAAGCGCGTCGGAAATATCGCGGCCGTCGGCGAATTCGGCGCGATAGACGCCCCGGCTGAAATCGGCGCGCCTTTCCTGCGGGATTGCAAGAGCGAGCCGCGCAGCCAGCAATGTGTTCTGCGGGAAAGGGTCGGGGCGCCGGAAGGCGAGGCCGCGCGCCGCGCAGAGCCGCTCCATGTCGCGCCACATATAGCGGCCCTTGACCGGATAAATGTTGAACGGCGAGTTGTTCCAGCCCTGCGCCGCGAAAATCGGGCCGAGCAGGAACGGACGCCAGCGCAGGCGCACGCCGGCGGAACGCGCCAAGGGCTCGGCGCGCATCGCCGCCAGATAGGAATAGGTGCTGGCGAATTCGTACCAGAAATCCATTTCCGGCATTTCCGGGCCTTTCCTTCGATGCGCTTGAGGCGCGGCGCGATTTTCGTCTAAAGCAGGATTGTTCGCCAGCTGCAAGGACCGCCGTGACGCGCCAATTCCTGATCTTTCTCCTCATCGGCGCGATATTTTTCTTCGCGCTGTTCGCGCTGTGGCCGCAAGTCGATCTCGATGCGGCGTCGCTTTTCTACCGCTCCGGTCATTTCGTCGGCCGCACCCCGGTCGGCGAGGCTTTCCGGAGCTTCTTCTACGACGCGCCCTTTGTCCTGCTCGCCGCCTTGCTGCTCGCGGCGCTGGCGAAATCGCTGGGTTGGATCGCGCGCGGGCCGAGCGGGCGGGCTGTCGTCTTTTTGCTGGCGACGCTGGCGCTGGGCCCCGGCCTGCTGGTCAATGGCGTGCTCAAGGAAATATCGCACCGGCCGCGCCCGGAGCAGACGCTCGACTTCGGCGGCCCGTGGACCTTTAAGCCCCTGGACAACTTTTCCGGCCAATGCCGGCATAATTGCTCTTTCGTTTCGGGCGAGGCCGCGACAGCCGCCTGGACCCTCGCTCCCGCCTTGCTGGCGCCGCCGCCGGCGCGCGCGGCCGCCCTTGTCGCCGCCGCGCTCTTCACCTTCGACACGGCCGTGGAGCGCATGGCTTTCGGCGGTCACTACCTTTCCGATGTGCTGTTCGGGGCGCTTTTCACCTTTGTCATCGTCCTTGTTTCTTACCAATGGTATCGTCGCGGCCAACAAGCAAAGGATTGAGCCATCATGGATTTCTTCACTGTCGCGCTGGACGATGCCACCGAGTTGATGCGCTGGGCCCATGCGGTCGCGGCGATTCTCTGGGTCGGCTCCGCCTTCGCCTTGCTGAAACTCGATCTGGCGCTGAAAGCCCGGGCCAAGGACCCGACGCCGCAGACCCTGTTCATGCACGCCGGCCCGGGCTACCGCCTGACGCGGGCGACGGACGCCGACGAGAACGAGAGGGCGCTCAATTTCAAATGGGAGACCTATGCGACCTGGGCGAGCGGCTTCGCGCTTCTGTGCATGGTCTTCTGCGCCGCGCCCAGACTTTACCTGATCGACCCGGCATTGTGGGACGCCGGCCCTTTGGCCGCGATCGCCGCCGCGATCCTCCCTCTGGCCTTGAGCTGGCTCGCCTATGACCTGCTGTGCGTAAAAAGCGGCCTGTGCGGCGACTCGCTGCTGTGGGGGCTGTTCATTTTCTGCGCCTTCCTCGCCCTGATCCTGACCCATGTCTTCGCCGGGCGCGCGGCTTATCCGCTGATCGGCGCCCATCTGGCGACGATCATGGCCGCCAATATCGCCCATGTCATCGTCCCCGTGCAAAAGCGGCGGCTGAGGGCCTTGCGCGCCGGCCTGCCCGGCGATGAAGCCGACCTGCGGCGCGCCGGCGTGCGCGCCCTCCACAATCAATATCTCGCGCTGCCGACGATTTTCTTCATGCTGTCCGGCCATGCGCCGCTTTTGTTCGCCAGCCCTCATAGTGGCGGCGCGGCGATATTGCTGATCGCCGGCTTTTTCCTGATTCGGCGGGTCTGGCTGAAAAATCTGCGCGGGCTCGGCCTGGACTGGAAGCTCAGCGCGGCGGCGGCGGCCAGTATCGGCCTCGCCTTCCTGATTTCATGGCCCGCGCCGCCGCCCGCCGAGCGGCAGGCGAGCGACGCTGCCGGAGCCATCGCGCAGGCGCTGCGCCCGAGCGGCGCGCAGGCGCAAACAATCATCGACGCCCGCTGCGTTCCCTGCCATGCGGCGCGTCCGCAATTCGCCGGCCTCGCCCATGCGGCGGCCGGGCTGGATTTCTCGCGGGCCGGCGCTGTGGAAAAGCATCGCGAGGAAATCCTGCGCGCTGCGGTCTATTCCCACGCCATGCCGCCGCCGGGCGCGGCGCCCGCGCTCGACGCGGCGGACAAAAACCTGCTGATCCGCTGGGCCGAGGGCTCCGATTAAAATTCGACGTCCAGTTCTTCGACTTCGTCGGGCTCCGCCTTCGCGGCTTCGGACCATTCGACCATCGGCCCCCAGCTCAGGATATGGTCGCGGAAGGCGGCGCATTCGGAATCGAGCGCAGCATCGTAGGTCGCGAAACGCGAGCACACCGGCGCATACATGGCGTCGGCGAGGGTCGGGCGCTTGCCGAACAGGAAGGGCCCGCCGTAGCGGCTCAGGCAGTCGCGCCAGATCACGCAGACCCGGTCGATGTCGGGCTTCGCGCCCGACCAGACCCGGAAATCGGGGAAATGCGCCTTGATGTTCATCGGCAAAGCCGAGCGCAGATTGGCGAAACCCGAATGCATTTCGCCCGACACCGAGCGGTTGTGGGTGCGCGCGGCGAGGTCTTTCGGAAGGATCAGGGCCTTGGGAAAGGTCTCGGCGAGATATTCGGCCATGGCCAGCGTGTCCCAGACATGCAGGCCGTTATGGTCGAGCGCCGGAGTGAGGAAGGAAGGCGAAAGCAGCAGCAATTCGGCGCGTGCGTCGGGATCGTCGATCGACAGGCGCCTTTCCTCGAAATCGAGCCCCGCCAATTTGCACAACAGCCAACCGCGCAACGACCACGACGAGTAATTCTTGCTGCTTATGGTCAGCACCGCCTTAGCCATATCGAACGCTCCCGGTCCGCTCCAAGTTAACTCATGTGCAGCCATGACCGCAACGCGCATTTTTTGGACATGGCGCCACGTTTCCAGGCGAATATCGCCAAAACAGTATGTTTTTTCAGCACCGTATTTTCTATACCATTTGCGCTTAGACCTTTCCCGGATTCTATGCGAGCATGGTTCGGCCATAGCTGTTTCGAATTGACTCGTGGCGCCGTGGCAGGGGCGGCCAAACGGGATCGGTGCGTGGGGAATGTTTTATCAAACCTATCAAGCCCAGTCGGATCTGATGGCGCCCGTCAAGGCCTTCGCGCGCCTCGCTCTGGAGGCTCTCAACAGCCCTTTCCCCGCCTTCAATGAAAATATCCTGATCCGCAACTTTTCGGCCGCCTATGAGATGATCGACCGCGCCGGCCTCACCCATGTCCGGCCGCCCTATGGGATCAAGGCGGTTCCCGTCGGCAATGAAATGGTCCCCGTCACCGAGGAAGAGGCGGCCTCGACGCCTTTCGCCGCCCTGCTTCATTTCAAGAAGGATATTTCGGTTCAGCAGCCGCGCGTCCTGGTGATCGCGCCGCTGTCGGGCCATTTCGCGACCCTGCTGCGCTCGACCGTACAGACCCTGCTGCGCGACCATGACGTCTATATCACCGACTGGCGCAACGCCCGCGACGTCAGCCTCGCCGACGGCGACTTCGGTGTCGACGATTATGTCGCCCATGTCATCGGGTTCCTCGAACAGATCGGCCCCGGCGCTCATGTGGTCGCCGTGTGCCAGCCCTGCGTCCAGGCGCTCGCGGCGGCCGCGATCATGGGCGAGGACGACAATCCGGCCGCGCCCGCCTCGATGACTTTGATGGCGGGTCCGATCGACACCAGGATCAGCCCGACCAAAGTCAACGTGCTCGCCAAGGAAAAACCGATCTCCTGGTTCGAGCACAACCTGATCGCGCGTGTGCCGTTGCGGTTCCGGGGCGCGCAGCGCCGCGTCTATCCCGGCTTCGTCCAGCTCTCCGCCTTCCTGGCGATGAACATGGAGCGCCATATCAAGGCGCAGGTCGAGCTGTTCCATCATCTCGCCGGCGGCGACATGGAAAAGGCGAACCAGACCAAGGCCTTCTATGACGAATATTTCGCGGTGCTCGACCTGGCGGCGGAATTTTACCTGGAAACCGTGCAATGGGTGTTCCAGGAGCATCGGCTGCCGCTGGGACGGATGACGTTCCGCGGTCGCACGCTGGACCCGAAGGCGATCCGCCGCACAGCTTTGCTCACCGTCGAGGGCGAGCGCGACGACATCTGCGCGGTCGGCCAGACCATGGCGGCGCATGACCTCACGCCCAATCTGAAGCCCTTCCGCAAGCGCCATCACCTTCAGCCGGGCGTCGGCCATTATGGCGTGTTCAGCGGCAAAAAATGGGAAGGGCAGGTTTATCCCATCATGCGCAACATGATTTTGCAGAATGATTGAGCCGCGCGCGTAAATCACCCCGGCGCCGCTGGCTTTTTTGCACAAAGGCCATTACCTCCTTCCCGATCCTTGCAAAGCGGGAGCGGCGGGATGGGACAGATTGTCAGCATCGACGTGAAGCACAGCCTGGGCGCCGAGGAATCCAAACGGCGGGTTCAGGCCGGCATCGAAGCCATGAAGGCGAAATATGGCGAGCAGCTTTCCTTCGCTCAGGTCGAATGGAACGACATGCATGCCGATGTCGTCGTCAGCGCCCTCGGCCATTCGCTCAAGGGGACCTTCGATTTCCTGCCCGATTTCGTGCGGGTCTCGCTCGAACTGCCCTGGATCCTGGCGCTCGTCGCGGAAAGGGCCAAAAGCCTGATCGCGCACAAGACCGAGGACATGCTGCTGCTGCCGCCGCCCAAGGGCTGACGAGCGCGATGGAGCGTTCCGACGTCATGCGCGCGGTCAAGGGACGCGACACGACGCCGGAGCGCGTCGTGCGCAAGATTCTCCGCGACATCGCGCCCGGCTATCGCCTGTGCCGCCGCGACCTGCCCGGCGCGCCCGACATCGCTTATATCGGCAGGAAGAAGGTCATCTTCGTCCACGGCTGCTTCTGGCACGGCCATGACTGCAAGCGCGGCGCGCGCCTGCCGAAAGCCAACGCCGAATATTGGGCCGCGAAAATCGCGCGAAACCGGGCGCGGGACGAAAAGCACCGCGGGGCCTATGCCACTATAGGCTGGGACATGCTGACGATCTGGGAATGCGAGACGCGCGACGCGGCGGCGCTGGCTCAACGATTGCGCGATTTTGTCGGCGGGCCGCCTCCTTCCTTAGCCGAACTTGGAACCGGTCCCGCAAAAGCGTAAACCGGCGCATCCGCGAAAAATTTCAGGACCGCCGCGATGACCGCTCCTTACGCTCCGCTCTTCCCCCTCGGCAAGGACGAAACGCCTTACCGCAAGCTCACCGACAAAGGCGTGAGCGTCAAAAATTTCGAGGGCGAGGACATTCTGGTGGTCGAGCCCGAGGCCTTGCGCCTGCTGGCGGAAACCGCGATGGCCGACATCAATCATCTGCTGCGGCCCGGCCATCTCGCCCAATTGAGAAAAATCCTCGACGATCCGGAGGCGACCTCCAACGACAAATTCGTCGCCTTCGACCTGTTGAAAAACGCCAATATCGCGGCCGGCGGCGTGCTGCCGATGTGCCAGGACACCGGCACCGCGATCATCATGGGCAAGAAGGGCCGCCGCGTCTTCACCAAGGGCGGCGACGAGGCCGCGCTTTCGCAGGGCGTCAAGGACGCCTATGACAAGAAAAACCTGCGCTATTCGCAGCTCGCAGCGCTTTCGATGTTCGAGGAGCGCAACACGCGAACCAACCTCCCCGCCCAGATCGACATTTTCGAGGACGGCGAGGATTCTTATAAATTCCTGTTCATGGCCAAGGGCGGCGGCTCGGCCAACAAGACCTATCTGGTCCAGGGAACGCCCTCCATGCTGACCCACGACCGGCTGCTGGATGTGCTGAAAAAGCAGATTCTGGGGCTGGGCACCGCCGCCTGCCCGCCCTATCACCTCGCCATCGTCATCGGCGGCCTGTCCGCCGAGCTGAACCTGAAAACCGTAAAACTCGCCTCGGCGCGCTATCTCGACAATCTGCCCGACCGAAGGCGGCGAGGACGGCCATGCCTTCCGCGACCTCAATCTGGAGGCGGAAATCCACAAGCTGACCCAGGACCTCGGCGTCGGCGCGCAATTCGGCGGCAAATATTTCTGCCATGACGTGCGGGTGATCCGCCTGCCCCGCCATGGCGCCTCGCTGCCGATCGGCATTGGCGTGTCGTGCTCGGCCGACCGTCAGGCGCTGGGCAAGATCACCAAAGACGGCGTGTTCGTCGAGGAATTGGAGCACGATCCGGCCAAATACCTGCCTCATCTCGATGAGGCGACGCTTGGCGGTCCGGTGGTCAAGATCGATCTCAACCAGCCGATGAAGGACATTCTGGCGACCTTGACGAAATATCCGGTCAAGACCCGGCTGTCGCTCACCGGAACCATCATCGTCGCGCGCGACCTCGCCCACGCCAGGATCCGCGAGCGGCTGGAGGCGGGCGAGCCCATGCCGGACTATTTCAGGAACCATCCGGTCTATTACGCCGGCCCGGCCAAGACGCCGGTGGGCTACGCCTCGGGCTCGTTCGGCCCGACCACGGCCGGGCGCATGGACGGCTATGTCGATCACTTTCAGTCGCATGGCGGCTCGATGGTCATGCTCGCCAAGGGCAATCGTTCAGGCGCCGTCACCGAGGCCTGCAGGAAGCACGGCGGCTTCTACCTCGGCTCGATCGGCGGCCCGGCCGCGCGCCTCGCCCAGGATTGCATCAAAAAGGTCGAGCTGCTGGAATATCCCGAACTCGGCATGGAGGCGATCTGGAAGATCGATGTTGCGAATTTCCCCGCCTTTATTGTCGTGGACGATAAAGGTAATGATTTTTTCAAGGAGCTACATCTGTCCTGAGATCGGAAATATCGGTGCAAAGCGAGCAAACCCTGCACAAACTCGGCGTTCTGGACCGCGAATTGATCGAACATCGTGTCAGGACCATTTTCGAGCGCCGCGCGGAAGGCGACATTCCCGGCATGCTGGAATATGCCGCGGAGGACATTTCATACCATGTCCTCGGAAACTGGACGCTCTATCCCTTTTCCCGTCCGGCGCGCGGCAAGGCGGCCTTCGCCCAGGCGCTGGCGGCCATCGCGGTCATGTATGAAAATCTCGGCTCGACCATCCACGAACTGGTGATCGACGGTGATCGCGCGGCGCTGCATCGCACCTCCAAATTGCGCAATCGCGGCACGGGACAGGCCATCGCGATCGACGTTTGCGATTTCCTCCGTTTCCGCGACGGCCTGGTGATCGAATTTTCCGAATATCCCGATTCCGCGGCCCTGGAGCGGCTCGACCGATCGTCCGCACCCTAATACCATTGGCCCTTGTTTCCAACTCGTCGGAAACAGCGCGCCGCGTCAGCCGGCGCCGCCGGTCGGCGCGGATACCATCGGTCCTTTTCAAGGGCCGATGGTATAAGATCTCATTGGCCCGGGTAAATCGTGATCCGCACACGACCATGGGAATGGGCGCGGGAGCGGACGCGGGCATGGCGCCGGCCCGCCTTTCCGCGCCCGGCGGGCGCCGCCTGCGGGGCCGGCCGGAAATGGCCTTGATGGAACGCAGGTCCCGACGCGGCGAGGCAGGAATTGTAGGCGTCGGCGTCCTTGAACCTGGCGCAGGGATCGCCGGCCGCCCAAGCGGGCGGTGAGCCGACAAGAAGAAACACGAACATCAAAACCGCGCGGCGATGCTGAACACTCACAGTTTGCGACCTTTCCACGACGAGCGACCTTATCCGGCTCGCGAAGCACCGCGCCTATCGAGGGCAAATCCTCCTCACTCCGCACATCAACGATAATTTGAGGATCGGCCGATGAAAACCTTATACCATCGGCCCTTGAAAAGGACCGATGGTATCGTCGCCGACCGGCCGGACGAACCAAAACTTGGCCGGCTGACGCCGGCGGGCGCCCTTGTTTCCGACGAGTCGGAAACAAGCGCCAATGGTGTTATTCACGCTTTTCAATTTCACCGATCAGGGGCTGCATACGATCACGGACTCCGTCAAACGCGCCGAAGCGGCGAAGGTCGGCTGACGGGCGCGCGGGCGCTCGGGTCAGCGTTTGGCGGCGACCAGCGAAAAAAACGCGCCCTGGGGGTCGAAACATTGCGCGATCCAGGCGCCGCCGGGGACCTCGGCCGGCCCGTGGACGATCTTTCCGCCGGCTTTGGCTACCTTTTCCAAAGTCGCGTCAAGCGCGGCGACGGTGAAATAATGGTTCCAGAACGGCTGAGGCATTGCGGGCTGACGCTTCATCATGCCGCCGACCGGCGCGCCGCCGGTCGCGAAAAGCTGATAGACGCCCATCGGCCCCATATCCAGCGCTTCGCTTCTGGTCCAGCCGAAACGGGCGGAATAGAAGGCGAAAGCCTGTTCGACATCGTCGCAGAACAGCTCATGCCAGCCGACATGGCCAACGGTCATGGGCGGTTGGTCGAGCGCATTGACGCCGCCCAGTCCGGCCCAGAGCGCGAAGGCCGCGCCTTGCGGATCGCCCACCACCGCGAAACGTCCGATGTTCTCCAGGGTTTCCGGGGCCCGAAACAGCCGGCCGCCCGCCGCGACAATTGCCGCCGCATCGGCGTCCACGTCGGGCGACGCGACATAGCCGAACCAGGATGGACGCGCGCCCTGCGCCTTGGCGTCCTCCGGGAGCAGCATCAAACCGGCGGCTGCATTGCCGTCGTGGAAAAAAATGCGGTAATCGCGCCGGGCGTGGCCGGGCGTGGCGCAGGTCCAGCCGAGAACGGCGTCGTAAAAGGCCTGCGCCGCCTCGACGTCGCTCGTCAGCAGCTCGACCCAGCAGAATCCTTGCGCCATGGTCCCCTCCCTGAAGACTGCGCCAAAGGTCAGCCGCGCAGGACGGCTCCGGTCTTTTTGCCCGCCTCCGCGACGACCTTGGCCGCGACCGCCTCGATCTCGGCGTCGGTCAGCGTTTTTTCGCGCGGCTGGAGCGTGACGCTGAGGGCGATCGACTTCTTGCCCTCGGGAACGCCCGGCCCCTCATAGAGATCGAACACCCCGACCTGCACGATCAGGGCGCGGTCCGCGCCCTGAGCCGCCTTGATCAGGTCGGCCGCCTTGACATCCTTGTCCACGATGAAGGCGAAATCGCGCTCGACCGGCTGGAAATCCGACAGTTCGAGCTTCGGCCTCGCCTTGGTCGGTTTGGGCTTCGGCGGCGGCAGCAGGTCGAGAAGCAGTTCGAAGGCGACGATCGGCCCGGTCGCGTCGAAGGCCTCCAGAATTCTGGGATGCAGCTCGCCGAACCAGCCGACATTGTGGCGCGGGCCGAATTGCAGGCTCGCGGAGCGACCCGGATGCAGAAAATCCGGCCCTCCGGCGACGACCTGAACGGCGCCCGCCGCAACGCCCAGCGTCGACAGCAGCGCCAGAACGTCGGCCTTGGCGTCGAAGACATCGACCGGAGCCGCCTTGTCGCTCCAATGGCGCCCCGCGCCGCAAGCTTTCGCCGTCCCCCGGCGCAAACCGGCGGCGGCGGCATATTGACCGTCTTCCTCGTCGGTCCGGAAAATCTGGCCCACCTCGAACAAGGCGACATCGCCGAAGCCACGCGCGGCATTGGCCTTGGCGCCCTTGATGAGGCCGGGCAGCAGGCTCGGCCGCATGTCGGAAAGATCGGCCGCGATCGGATTGGCCAGCGCAAGCTCGGGCGCGCCGCCGCCGAAATTTTCGGCCTCGTCCTTGCCGACGAAGGACCAGGTGACCGCCTCGACCATGCCGCGCGCGGCAAGCGCGCGTCGCGCCGCGCGCACCCGCCGCTGCAACAGGGTCAGGACGGGCCCGGCGACGGCGGCGTCGCGGGCAAGCGGAACCGAGGCGATGCGGTCAAAGCCGGCGATGCGGACGATTTCCTCGACCAGGTCGGCCTTGCCCTCGATATCCGGGCGCCAGCTCGGCGCGCGCACATGGACATGGCCGAAATTGGAAATCTGCCCGGCGACCGAAAAGCCGAGCTTTTCCAGCGCCCCGACCATTTCGCTGGCGCCGAGCTTCAGGCCGGTCAGTCGCTCGACCTCGCTCAAGGGGAAGGAAATGCCGTCGGGCGGGTCCGGGACGCGGCCGGCGACGACGACTTCCGAAGCCTCGCCGCCGCAGAGGTCCAGAACCAATTTGGTCGCCAGCTCCAGGCCGGGCAGGACGAAGGCCGGATCGACGCCGCGCTCGAAGCGGTAGCGCGCGTCCGAGACAATGCCGAGCCTTCGGCCGGTCTGGGCGATATTGTTCGGATCCCACAAAGCCGATTCGATCAGCACGTCACGTCGTGCCGTCGTCGCAGCCCGAGGCCTCGCCGCCCATGATCCCGGCGAGCGATTCGACGCCACGGTGGTCACATATGACCACCGCGTTTTCATCGAGCGCATAGCTCCGTCCGTCGAGCGCGAGCAGGCTTTCGCCGGCCTTGGCGCGGCGCACCGCGAGATCGCCCGCAACCTTGCTGGCGTCGAAGACATGCAGCGGCCGGCCGCGATCGAAGGTGAGGAAATTGGTGATGTCCACAAGAGCGTTGATCGGGCGCAGGCCGATGCTTTTCAGCCTTTTCTGCAACCAGTCCGGGCTCGGGCCGTTCTTGACGCCGCGCACCAGCCGCACAGCGAAGATCGGCGCCAGCCGCGCGTCGCCCGGCGCAAAATCCAGGTTCACCCGGACCGGACAGGGGAAATTGCCCGCAATCGTTTGGACGCTCGCGCTTTTCAGCCGGCCGAGACCAGCGGCGGCGAGATCGCGAGCGATGCCGTAAACGCTCGCGGCGTCCGAGCGGTTGGGGGTGAGGTTGATCTCGATGAGCGGATCGTCGAGCCCGGCGAAAGCCGCATAGGCCGCGCCGACCGGCGCGTCGGCGGCAAGCTCGAAAATGCCCGAGGAATCGCCTTCAAGGCCCAGTTCTTCGGGCGAACACATCATGCCGGCGGATTCGACGCCGCGGATCACCCCCTTGGACAAGGTGAAATTCTTGGCCGGAATGAAAGCGCCGGGCGGCGCGAACACGGTTTTCAGCCCGGCCCGCGCGTTGGGCGCGCCGCAGACCACCTGAAGCGGCGCGCCCTCGCCGGCGCTGACCTGACAGACCCGGAGGCGGTCGGCGTTGGGATGGGGCGCGGCGGAGAGAATTTCGGCGATCTTGAACACGCCGAGGGTTTCCAGCGGATTTTCGACGCGCTCGACCTCCAGTCCGATGCGGGTCAGGGTCTCGACGATTTTTTCGAGCGAAGCCTCGGTGTCGAGATGCTGTTTCAGCCAGGAGAGGGTGAATTTCATTTTTCTTTCCTTCGTCAGAGCCCGAAGACCGAGCCCAGAACGAGCGTCACGATTGTCGAGACAGTGACGAGGACCGTCACGTTCGACGTCCAGTTATAGGTTGCGCGGCGTTTGTAGAGTTCGATCGCCAGCGCGTCACTCTCCGTGGCCGCGCTGCCGCTCGACAGCCTGATCGTCATCCGGATGCATCGCAGGCAAAAGACAGTCAGGATCAGATAGGAGACGATCTCGGCCATGATCATGTTCTTGAAAATTCCCGAGACGCCGGCCTTGGACGAATAGATGAAAACGAGCGCCGCGATGATCAGGGAAATATGCGTCAGAAGCGCGGAAACCTTGGCGTCAACCGTGCTCATCATGAGATAGATGAAATCGCGGTAGCGGCTTTGCTCGGTATCGCGCGCATCATGGGCGGCGAGATTGATCGAGTCGATGTCGGACGGCCCCGGCGCCGGCAGAACGGCGCCGAAGACCAGCCGATCGAAGAGCGCGAAGGCGGCGTCCCTCATCGAACATCGCCCGTCAGCTCGACAACCCGCCCGCCAAAGTCGGCAGGTCGAGCGGCCGGAAGCCATAATGCGACAGCCAGCGCGCATCGGCTTCGAAAAAGGCCCGCAGGTCGTTCATGCCATATTTCAGCATGGCGATGCGGTCGATGCCAATGCCCCAGGCGAAGCCCTGATATTCGTCGGGATCGACGCCGCAATTGCGCAGGACATTGGGATGGACCATGCCGCAGCCCAGAATTTCCAGCCAGTCGTCGCCTTCGCCGAAACGCATTTCGCCGCCCTTGCGCGAGCACTGGATGTCCACTTCGGCCGAAGGCTCGGTGAAGGGAAAAAAGCTCGGCCGGAAGCGCATTTTCACATGCTCGACCTCGAAAAAGGCCTTTAAAAATTCCTCCAGCACCCATTTGAGATGGCCCATATGCGCCTGACGGTCGATCACCAGCCCCTCGACCTGATGGAACATGGGCGTATGGGTCTGGTCGAAATCGGAGCGATAGACGCGCCCCGGGCAGATGACCCGGATCGGCGGCGGAGTCTTCAACATGGTGCGCACCTGCACCGGCGAGGTGTGGGTGCGCAGCAATTTGCGCGTCCCGTCCGCCTTGGCGTCGAAGAAGAAGGTGTCCTGCATTTCGCGCGCCGGATGGCCGGGCGGGAAATTCAGCCTGGTGAAGTTGAAATCGTCGCTTTCGATGTCCGGCCCTTCGGCGATGGAAAAGCCCATGTCGGAGAAAATGGCGGTCAATTCGTCCATGACCTGGGAAATGGGATGAATGCGTCCGGTCTCCAGCGCCGTGGGCCGGGTCGGCAGGGTCACGTCGAGGGATTCGCTGGCCAGCCGCGCGGCGAGCGCCGCCTCCTTGAGCACGCTTTTGCGGCGTCCCAGCGCCTCGGCGACCTTGTCCTTGAGCGCGTTGATCTTGGCGCCCTCGCTCTTGCGCTCCTCCGGCGACATTTTGCCGAGCGTGGCGAGCAGGGCCGAGACCGAGCCTTTCTTGCCCAACGCCGCAACGCGGACATTTTCGAGCCCGGCTTCGTCGGCGGCGGACTCGATCGCGGCGAGGGTCTCGTTTTCGAGTTGGCTGAGATCAGACATCAGAAGGTCCAGGAAATGTGTCGCAGGCGTAATGCCATGCGAAACCGGCGCTGCAAAGCAAAAAAGCCCGCCGTCGCCGGCGGGCTTTGGAGGGACGCAGACTCGACCCGACCGCAGGTCGGGTCGAGGAGCGAATGCGACGCCGAACTGATGCGAGGGGCGCCGACCGCCCGGCGGTCGGCACGAAAAATCAGGCGACCGCCGGAAGCGCCGCTTTGGCCTTTTCGACGATGGTCTTGAAGGCCGCCGGCTCGCTGATCGCCAGTTCGGAGAGAACCTTGCGGTCCACTTCGACGCCGGCCTTGGCGAGGCCGTCGATGAAGCGGCTGTAGGTCAGGCCGAATTCACGCACGGCGGCGTTGAGGCGCTGGATCCACAAAGCGCGCATGGTGCGCTTCTTGACGCGACGGTCGCGGGTCGCATATTGCATCGAGCGATCGACCGCCGCCTTGGCGGCGCGGATGGTGTTCTTGCGGCGGCCATAGAAACCCTTGGCGGCCTTGAAAACTTTCTTGTGCTTGGCGTGCGAGGTGACGCCGCGTTTGACGCGAGCCATGGATGATCTCCAGAAATATCGGGTTGCGGATGAGGCTGGCATATTCCCGAAAAGTTGCAGACTTTTCGGATAAGCATATGCCCTTCTCTGAATAATCAGCCGTTGGGCAGGAAGAACTTCTTCACGTTATCCCCGTCGGTTTTGAAGAGGATATTGGTGCCGCGAAGGTTCCGAATCTGCTTGTTGGTCCGCTTGATCATGCCGTGGCGCTTGCCGCGCTGGGCGTAGACCACCTTGCCGGTTCCGGTGATCTTGAAGCGCTTTTTCGCGCCGGATTTGGTCTTCAACTTGGGCATTTGGCTCTCTCAATTGTTGGCGCGATCGAACGCGCGGTCTGGCCCGAAGGCCTTTCCCTCTTTCGAGCGAAACAATCCGCCACGGCAGCCCTTTTACTCGCCGGTCGGATCGAAGGCGGGCTTATACGGGGAAAAGAGGCTTTTTGGCAAGCGCAAACAAAGCGTTGGCGAAAGCCGGCTCGCGACCAAGAAGCAGGCCTCGGTCACGCGCCGGCCGCATCGCGGAATCGCGCACGGCCGGCGGCGGTTCGGCGGACGCCCGAAATTCGTCAACAGCGTGACGCAATCGTCGCCCAAGCTCGAGTCCGGGCGGGAAAAAGCGCGCAGTTCCAGGAACATGGCATGTCAGAACTCAAATCCGCCGGCGGCGCCGGCTTTTCGCTCGGCGGCGCGCCGGCCTTCTGGCCGATGGCGATGGCGGCGGCGCTGGTCGAAAACGGGCTGGACCTTTACGCCAAAAATCTCCACTTCGTCGAAGAAGAAATCACGCTCCACGGCGAATTGCGTCCCCAGCTCGCGACGCCCAATACCGTCCGGCTCGAATTGCGCACCATGGTCTTGCGCGAATATGGCGAGACGACCGGCCTGCCCACTCTGGTGGACGCGCCCTATGCCGGGCACAGCGCGATGATCGCCGATTTCCAGAAGGGCCAGAGCCTGATCGAAACCCTGCTCGCCCACGGGCCGCGCCGCGTTCTTCTGACCGACTGGCGTTCGGCGACCGAGGACATGAAGGACCTCGAAATCGACAATTATCTCGCCGAACTGGTGGCGGCGATCGACGATCTCGGCGGGCGCGTCAATCTGGTCGGCCTGTGCCAGGGCGGTTGGATGTCGGCGATGATCGCGGCGCGCTTCCCCGAAAAGGTCAATTCGCTGGTGCTGGCCGGCGCGCCGATCGACACCGACGCGGGCGATGGGCCGATCAAGCGGCTCGCCCATCAAACGCCGATGTCATTCTATGAACAGCTGGTCGCCCTCGGCGGCGGGCTGATGCGCGGCAAATACATGCTGCAGGGCTGGAAGAACATGCATCCCGAGCTACATTACATCCAGCAGCATATCGACCTTTACGAACATATCGACGATCCCGCCTATCTCGCCAAGGAAGAGGCTTTCGAAAGCTGGTATGAAAGTCCGCTCGACCTGCCAGGCCGCTGGTATCTTCAGGCGATCAACCAATTGTTCAAGCAGAATTGCCTCGCCAAGGGCGAATTCGTGGCCCTCGGCCGCAAACTCGACCTGCGCGCCATCACATGTCCGATCTATCTGCTCGGCGGCCTCGCCGACGACATCACCACGCTGGAACAGGTGCTCGACGCCGAAAAATATATCGGGACGCCCAAAGACAAGGTCGTCCGGAAAGCCGTGCCGGGCGGCCATATCGGCCTGTTCATGGGCGCCCGCACCCTGAAACAGGAATGGCCCAACATCGCCCGCTGGATCGCGGCGCAATAAAGGGCCGTACGTTGTCGCGCCCGGCAAGAAGGCGCGGGCCATGGCCGAAGCCCTTCCGCCGGACGAAGGGAGCCGCCCGGCCTATTTAGGCGCCAGGATCATGATCATCTGGCGGCCTTCCATCGACGGCTCCAGTTCGATCTTGGCGATCGGCGCGGTCTCCACCTTCACCCGTTCGAGCACTTTGAAGCCGAGTTCCTGATGGGCCATTTCGCGGCCGCGGAAGCGCAGCACGAATTTCACCTTGTCGCCCTCCTCGAAGAAGCGGCGCACCGCCTTCATCTTGGTCTCGTAATCGTGGTCGTCGATGCCGGGACGGAGCTTGATCTCCTTGATCTCGACGACCTTCTGCTTCTTGCGGGCCTCGGCGGCCTTCTTCTGCTCCGTGAAGCGATATTTGCCGTAATCGAGGATCTTGCAGACCGGCGGATTGGCGTTGGGCACGATCTCGACCAGATCGAGCCCGTCTTCCTCGGACAGGCGCAAGGCTTCCAGAATTTCGACGACGCCGCGATTTTGGCCTTCGGCATCGATCAGTTGCACTTCGCGGACGCGAATATCCCGGTTGATGCGGGGTCCCTCCTTCTGCGGTACCGGGGGGGCTTTCATGGGACGGCGAATGGCGTGTTCTCCTTGGCAAGGGTCTGGAAGACCGGGTCGGGCGCGCGCGGGAATTAAAGGCGGCGGCCGCGGCCCTCGGTCCGCTGCAGAACTTGGGAAAGCATTTCGGCTACGGCAAAAAGTCCCCGCGACCGAGACCACGAGGACCAACCGCCGCCAAGATTGAGACAAAGCGGCGCAAAGTCAACGGCGCATTTGGGTTAAAGGCGCGATTTCCCGCAGCGACCCTATTCGGCCACGCCAAAATGACGCGCATAGGTCGCCATGGCGATGGCGTTCATCCGCTCGGTCGAAAAGTTCCGGGCGTGGGCGCGGGCGCGATGGGCGAGATTTTCCCGCGCGCTCGCGCCGAGGCGCAGCGCCTCCTCAATGGCGCGAATCAGGCCGGCGGGCGGACCCGGCGGAATCAGCCAGCCGGTGCGCGATCCCGGCTCGACCTGCGGCGGGGCCAGCACCGCCTCGGCCTCAACCGCGCCGCCGGAGGGCTGCATCACCGCAACCGGCGCGCCGAGCGCCTGGGCTTCGGCGCAAAGCGCCGATTCGCCCGCCGGGGCGATCACCAGGGCCGCAGCGAGGCAGGCGGCGGCGCGGTCGGGCCAATCGAGTCGCAGCACCGCGCCGTCGAGCCCCAGCCGCGCCGTTTCAGCGTCGAAGGCCGGCGAGGCGGCCTCGCTCTCGCCCTCGCCGCGCAGCCAGACGAAACGCGCCTCCTGCGCGTCATTGGCGAAAAAATTCTTCGCCTTGAGCTGGGCCGCCGCCGCCAGAAAACTCTGGCGGCGTTCCGCCGGCAGGCCAAGCGCGACGACGAGGCGCACATGAGCCTTGACGCCCAAGGCCTCGCGCAAGCGGCGCACCCGCGCCGCATCGACCGCCTCCGGCGAGAAAAGCCTCAGATCGACGCCATGAAAGCCGCGAACCGCCTTGGCCGCGAGCGCGGGACGGCGGGCAAGCGCCGCCTCCATGTCCTCGCGCGCATAAAAAAGGATCGAATCCGCGTCGAGCGCGGCCGGGTCCTGCCCCGCCTCGAAATCGGCCACCAGAGCCGCGCGCGCCTGGCGCGCGGCCTGAAGCGCGGCATGGACGTCGGCGCCCGTGCGCACGTGGATCAGCTCCGCCCCCTCGCGCAGGGCGAGCTTGGCCAGCCGGCTCCGGTTGCGCCATGCCTGCCAGGGAATGCGCGTGGTCTCCGCGAAGGGAATGAAAACGCCGCCGCGCGCCTGCAATTCGCTGGCGAGCGGCCCCTGCGGGCCGGCGACCAGCGCGCGCGCTCCCGCGTCGGCAAGGCTCGCCGCGAGGTCGACGCAGGCCGAGGCGCTGGAATCGAGCGCGGGAACCACTTGAAGGATCGTGCGGCCGAACAGGGCCTGACCGTCAATGTCGCCTTCCGCGCCCCAAGGCGTCATGCTGTCTCCCGCTTGACAAACGAATCGTTCAAAGCACCTTAGCTCCGACCCGAACCGATCGCCAAATGACCGAGCCAGCCGCTTTTTTCGCCTCAAACCCCGCCGCGCCGCGCCTCGCCTTTCTCGCCCGCAAGGGGGAAAATCCGCCCGGCCTGTTCTGGCTCGGCGGGTTCCGCTCCGACATGCGCGGCTCCAAGGCGGAATTTCTCGATTCGCTCGCTGAAAGACAGGGCCGCGCCTGTCTGCGCTTCGATTATTCCGGCCATGGCGAATCGGAAGGCGCCTTCGCCGACGGGACCATCGGCCTGTGGGCGGAACAGGCCCTGGCGGTTTTTCGCGCGTTGACCGAAGGGCCGCAGATCGTCGTCGGCTCGTCGATGGGCGGCTGGATCGCTCTTTTGCTGGCCCGCGCGCTGGCCCAAGCCGGCGAAAGCGCGCGATTCGCCGGCATGGTCCTGATCGCGCCGGCGGTCGATTTCACGCAAGAGCTGATCTGGCCGCGCCTGCCCGAAAATGTGCGTGAAGCGATCCTGACCGAAGGCGCCTGGAAGCGGCCTGCCGACGCCTATGGCGCGGACTTTCCCATGACAAAAGCCCTGTTCGAGGACGGCAAGGCCAACAGCCTGTTCGGCGGCGAAATCCGCAGCTTTTGCCCGGTCACGATCCTTCAGGGCATGGCCGACGCGGATGTGCCCTGGCGCCACGCCATGCGGCTGATGGAAAGCCTCGCCTCCGACCCGGCGACGATCACCCTGATCAAGGACGGCGACCATCGCCTGTCGCGCCCGCAGGATCTGGCGGCTCTGGCCAAGGCCATCGAATTGCTCGAAGGACCGACGCGGGGCGGATGACCTTTTCTTCAAACTCGCGCGCCGGATCGTGTTGACAGCGTCCCGGCGCGCCCGTAGAAGACGCGCCGGGCCCAGGTGGCGGAATTGGTAGACGCGCTGGTTTCAGGTACCAGTGGTGCAAGCCGTGGAGGTTCGAGTCCTCTCCTGGGCACCAAAAGACCCCGCTTCGGCGGGGTTTTTTATTGCCCGAAGCCAGAAAGCCTAGGAAAACCTGTTTCCTTATTCGTCACAAGCAGTCACAACGCATCTGTACAGCGCAGGCGATTGTTGGTATATTTTGTTGGTACGCCCGAGGTGCCGCCATGAAATTGACCGACGCCGTCATCCGCCAGACCAAAACCGCCGAGAAGCTGAAGAAACTAAGCGACGGTCATGGCTTGCAACTCTGGATATATCCCGATGGCGCGAAGCGGTGGCGCCTGGCCTTTCGGCATGGCGGCAAGCAGATGACCTGCGCGCTGGGCGTCTACCCCGCCGTCACTCTTCAGAAGGCCCGCGCCGCCGCGGCCGAAGCCAGAGAAAACATCGCTTCGGGCCAGAACCCTGTCGCCACCCGAAAGGCCGAACGCCGCTCCTTGGCTGCGGCCACGGCCCTGACATTCGAAATGATCGCGCAGGAATACATCGCCAAGAAGCGCAAGGAAGGCAAAGCGGCGACGACGCTCGACAAGGCCGAGTATTTTCTGGCCAACGTCATGCCGAAGCTCGGCAAGACGCCAATTTTCGACATCAAGCCCGCCGATGTCATCGCGGTGGTCGCGCCTATCGACGCCAAGGGCAATCACCACACAGCTCTTCGGACGATGCGGTTCGTCGGGCAGGTTTGCCGCTTCGCCGTGGCGACCGCCCGCCTCTCCAGCGACCCGACGCGCGATCTCAAGGGCGAGGCGCTGACGGCGGCAAAAACCGTCAGCCGCGCCGCCTTGACCAAGCCAGATGACGTCGGGCGCTTGCTGCGGGCCATCGACGCCTATAGTTCGGGCTACGAGGCGACGAAGCTCGGCCTGCAGCTATTGGCAAGGACATTTGTGCGCCCAGGCGAGCTTCGCCTTGCTGAATGGTCGGAGTTTGATCTGGATCAGGCCGTCTGGTCCGTCCCCGCCAGCCGCATGAAAATGCGCAAAGAGCACCACATTCCGCTTTCAACCCAGGTGGTCGAACTGCTGACGCGGCTCAAGCAGCTGACCGGCGACGGCAAGCTCCTGTTTTCGGGTGAAAGGTCGAAGGCGCGGCCCATTAGCGAAAACACATTCAACCAGGCTTTGCGCCGTATGGGATTCGGCAAGGATGATATGACCAGCCACGGCTTCCGCTCGACCGCGTCGTCGCTGCTGAATGAAAGTGGCCTCTGGTCGGCTGACGCCATCGAGCGCAGCCTCGCCCATTCCGATCCCGACGCGGTGCGCGGCATTTACAACCGCTCCCCGTACTGGGCCGAGCGCGTCCGCCTGATGCAGTGGTGGAGCGATGAATGTGACCGTCTGGCGAGCGGCGGCGAAGCGAAAGTCGTTCCGATCAAAGCGAGGTCGGCATGACCGACCTCCATGCGATGCAGAAAGCCATCGAGATCGCCATCCTCGACGGCGACCGCGGGCCTCTAATCGACATTATTGAGCGACAGGTCGGACCCGAGGATGCCGCTGGCCTGGCTGAATGGGTCGTGCGGAACGCCTCGGTAACCGAGTATGATGCGGAACGCCGCCGCCATGCCCGATGGGTTCGCCTCCTGGACTGGGAGCCGAATGGCAGCTGCGACGATGAGGCGGACTGGAATCAGTCGGCGGCGTTTGACGCGATACTCGACGCCATTCGAACGCTCCCCCGCCAGCAGGCCACGAGCCTGCTCGAGGTGGTCGCGCAGAGTGCGGCTGAGCAGGCGGCCAAAGCGGTGAAGAAGCCTGACGGGCGCGGCCACCGTTTGAATGAAATGACTTTGGACCAGTGCGCGGATCTGCTCTGCGACATCAAAGAGCTGGGTCGTGAAGAGGCGGCCGAGAAGCACGAGCTCAAGGACGCCGAAACGGCCCACACTTATGCGAAGCGCGCCAAGCGCAGGCTGGGGCTGAAGGGGGGACTGAAATAACTTTTATTTCCGTCCCCTTAAGTCATTGACATAATTGGATTACCTTGTGGCCACACTAGCAAATCTAGGTGGCCAAATGAGCAACACTCTCCTGAAAACTGATGGCGGCGACGAGCCGTTATTGCTGACGCTGGCGCAAGCATGTGCGCGACTTGGCGTCTCCCGCTCGACGCTGGATCGCCTGATCCGCGACGGCAAGATCGCCTATGTGCAGCCTTTCACGGACAAGCGCATCACGCCCGAGGCGCTGCGCGCCTATGTCGCGTCGTTGGCCGTGCAATCCAACAAAGTCGCGAAATAGGAAGGGCCGAGGCGTTGCTGCGCCCCGGCCCCGAAACTCCCCACCTCAACCACGAAGCGAAGAGAGGAGGAGTTAAATTATGCTGAACGCCCCGATTGCACAACTCCAATCGCCGCGCGCCGACAGTTTCAAGGATTTGACCGCGGAGATTCTCCGTCGCCTCGACGAAATCGGACGCCAGCTTGATCGCTCCAATGACCGGCGCGAGAGATACCAAGCTGGCCTCGATGCAGGCCGACTGAAAATTATCCCCCCGAAATCGACCTGGGCCGCGGTCCGCTACCTATTGGGGTTGTGACGCCATGTCCGACAATCCCGACAATATCGAACTGCACCTCCTCAACCCCCTCGACGATCCCGCCGCCATCGAAATCGCCGCGAGGTTGTGCCCCGAAATCGCGGTCGACCATGCCACCGGCCATTGGTTTGACGCCGAGGCCGGTGTGTCGGGAATCGGGGCAGAGGCGCTGCTCGCGCACGCCGCTGCGCGACGATCCCGAAACCGATCCCGAAACCGCCATTGGCTTCCTTCGCTTTATGGTGGCGGCGAGATGCCTGGTGTGATGATCGAGGCCAGTGACGTCGGCCCGAACATCGATGCCCTGCGCCTCAAGTTCCTCGACGACTAATCGAAATTTTCGATTGGTTACGGCGATCATTGATCGAAATTTTCGATTGATTCGCTGCACAGAAGAAGAACAGCACAACAAACGACGCCGTTTCTGTCCCTATACTGGGACATTCGTATTCGCCTGACGAATAATCATAGATGTGATCAGAAACGGCGTCATCAATCGAAATAATCAATCACGTGGTTGCTTGACAACCCCTGCGGACCCATACTAGTATGTGCGTATCGTGTTGAGCCCGGGGAGCCACCTCATCAGAGAGGAATGACACGATCCGCGGTCAGCTCCCCGGTGTGGGCGATGGGACGCAACGTCAACGTCTATGACGAGGCTGTCCCATGTCTACCGAAACAGCACTCAAGTCCTACTCATACCCGAAAGCCGGCGAGCTGCTCGGCGTTTCGCATGCGACCGTCTTCAGGATGGTCAAGGCTGGCCGCGTCAAAACCGTCAAGCTGATGGGCCTGCCGCGCATTCCGCACACCGAAATCGAGCGCATTTTGCGCGAAGCGCTCTGCGAATCGACCACTGAAAACTGAAACGCCGCCGGCTTGAAGACCGGTGGCGCCATGCCCGAAGACGAGTTGAAAAGCCCATAAAGCACAGGTTTTCTAGCATCTTTCGGGCGCATACGCCAGTCCTGTCTTTTCAGTCGGCCTCAACTTTGAGGCCAAAAATTATGAACACGCATGAAAAAACCGCCGACGACGGCGGCGATCGCGCAAGGCCACCGCGTCAGTCTCGCCGGAGGCTTCGGCGTCAAACTTTGCGGCCCGACCTTGCAGATCGCCGAGATCGAACGGGTGCTTGCCAATAATCCGCACGCGCAAGTCGTCACCGAATTCCGCGCCTGTTGCGATCGTGCCGCAGATCCCTGTTATTCCCCAGTCGGCACCCGATCCCGCCATGCAGGTCGCCTCTTTGCGCGCCTGCTCGAGCCGCACATCGGCAAGGCCATGAGCTGCGAATTGGCGGCGATCAATGGCGTGTAACCCAGGCGACGAGGCTTCCAAGGGCAACCGCACGCGCACCATGCGCATCCGTCCACGATCGCGCCATGTTCGAGTCCGATCTGAGCGGCGTGCCGAACTGGACGCAGATGTTGCATGCGGCATCGATCGATCCTCGCCGGTGTCGCATGGAACTTGTATTGGGGTCTTCATCTGATCCCCGACGGCGCCGACCGCGCGACTGCCGTGAAGGCTGGCGGCGCTCCGCTCGCCCTCCATATCGACATCGATCAAGGCGACGCCAACGCCATTTTGTCGGCATTCTGCGCCAAGACGGGCATTCCTCGCGAGGCGCTTGACATCGTCACCACCGGCACGAAGCCGAACCTGCACATGCAGGTCTTGCTTCGTCGCGAGCCACTGCCCGATCAGTTGGAGCGATTGAAGGATCTCGCCAAGGAGATCGGTGCGGACCCTCAAGTTTACAGCCCCGCCCAACTCCTGCGCCTGGTAGGCTCGATCGCGCAGCCGTGGAAGGGCGGCGATCATAAGACCGACCGCATGGCCGAACTGGTGCGTTGGCCCCGGCAACGGCGGCATACGCCGGGCCGGTCAATATGCCGCCGAAGCCCGCCAAAACTCCACTGCCGCGCCCCGAGCGGGTGCCGTCGAACTCTCCGCTGACTGGACTGCCGAACAGCAAGCGGCATTCGAGATCTACGTCACAACCAAGGTGGCGGAGGCCGGCTCGCTGCCCGATGGCGAGGGAACTGGCGCACGTTTCGCCCCGCGCATGGCGATCCTGCGGCATATTGCAATTTGCGTTGACGCCGGCCTGGGCGACGTGTCCGCCCTTGATCGGGTCGCCGAGGCTTGCGATGCGGCATCGAGCCATAAGGGCACTCGCTACGGCACGGAAATCGAGGGCCTCATTGCAGATCCGTCTGGCGAAAACGCGGCGATTCCAGACGATGCGCGCAATGCTGCCCGCGAGGCAGCCGAGGGCGTCATGGCCGCATCCGGCCGGCGCGAAAAATGCCGGGGAAATCGAAACGCGCCGGCGGGGAGAATACATCCGCGCCAAAAATGCTGTCGATTGGGTGAAAGAGGCGGCGGCGCAGGGCGTCAAAATCGAACGGGCGCCACCCCCTGTCGTGGCTGATGGCTCATTTGAAGCATACGCCCGCCAGAATGGCTTCTGGAACGAGAAGGACGGCGACGTCCTCGCTCTGGAGCGTCACCGCAAGGCCGTTGACAAGTGTCGTTTGCTACTCGTGCATGACCCAGCGATCAACGCCTCGTGGATGGCCGAGGCGACCACACGCGCAATGCATGGCCGCATCTATCGGTCGACGGGCGGCAATATTGTCAATGTCGTCCGACGGGCGGGGAAACGTGGAATTTTCCGCAGCTTCAGATCACGCGGACTTCGATTACGAAAGCCTGCCGGCCAGTCGTCTTGGAATCGAAATTATGGGCGAAAAGCAGCTGGATGCGTCCATACTGCGTTCCGTCATTTTTTACAGGGCAATCAACGCGCCGGATAAAAGAAAACACCACGGTCGCCTACTCCGAAGATGGCGAAACCGTCACATGGAACGAGACGACCCCCAACAACGCCGTCGTCACCATCGTCGCGTACACCGAGAAATGGGCGCGCAAAGCCGCCTACAACTCGGAAGTTCTCGACGATTTCGCTCACGGCCTTCAGGGCAAGGTCTGGATCTTGGCCGAGAAGGCGCCGGCCTGAACCTTCGCGCCCTCGCAATCGCGGACATCCGCGGTGGCCATGGCATGGCTCCAATGGTCAGCCTTGCGCGCGTCCTCAGCGCCCCCGCGATGGGGCCGAACGGCCAGATCATCACGCAGGAAGGCGTCACAGAAATCGGCAAGGGAACTATCGTCGAGACGGCGTTGGGGGCGCTGAAGGGACGGATCAAGGTGCCCGACGATAGCCTATTGCGCGATCCCATCAGGGGAGCGGAAGCTGTGAATGCGGCCAAGCGGGAGATCAGCGCATTGCTCGATCTGTACCCGACCGAAAGGGATATGGACCGCGGCGTGCTCGCCGCCTACATCTTCTCGCATGCGGCCCGGTCCGCATATCCTCTCTGTCCTGCCTTTGGCTTTGACGCCGGCGAGATCGATTTTGGCAAAACTCATGCCGCCGTGTCGCTCGGGCGGCTGATGGGCGCCAACGTCTCGCTCCTCACGCCCCCGACGGAAGGCGACGCGGGACGCGACGAGATCGGTAAGTCGGTCGCAGCGGTGATGCTCGCGGACGAGGCGGACACGATCATTGTGGACGAGGTTCCGGGAAGCGTCGTCCCCAACGTCGGAAACATCAAATCGATACTGACCGCGAAAGGCTCGGCTGTCGAATTGCGCATACTCGGCAAGTCGGAGACCGTAAAAGTCTCGCCGGTGAGGATCATCATGGCCTTCACGGGCAATGGACTGCGCGTCACGGCGGACATGACTCGGCGCATGCTTCGCTGCCGGCTCAATAAACGCGCCGCGAAGGCGCGGGGCTGGAGACGGTCCGCAGCCGCGGCGGCGCTCAAGGGGCTGTTCACCACCCCAGATAAGCTGGCAGCCCTTCAGTCGGCGATTCTGACCGTCTTGCGATACAACTGGCTCATGCGCCCATCTCGGCTGGCTCCGGCATCATGACGAAGGCTGGTCGGTTTTCGTGCGCGAAGCCGCCAAACTCGTTACGGGCGATCCATGGATCTCGACCGAGGAAATCAAGGCATCCGACGACGCCGCTGCCCGAGACGCCGAAACTGTCCGGGCGGTCGCCGCCATAGTGGGCATGGGTGTTGAGTTCACCGCCGCCGATGTAGTACAAGCCGTCACGGGAGCCCACAGCCTCGGCGCGGCGTTCGCTGCGGGGCCCGTGACGGCCGAGGACGACGCCAAGGCATACCTCGCCGGCGAGTTCGAGAGCCACAGGGGCCCGCGACAAACCTCAGCGCGCATTGGGGGGTGGCTTGGCATGCATGCCGGCCAGGGCTTGCTGACAGCCGATGGCTGGGTGGAAATCTCCCGCGTACAGAAGGCTAAAAGCACAAGGGTGAGCGGCAAAAGTTTATCGTGCAGCCCATTGATCCCGCCGCGATGGAAGACGATTGAAAGCCACAACCTAAGGTTGTCCACCCCCCAAAAACTACCTGGGCCGCCTTCGGGCGGCTCTTTCGTTTTGGAAGCGAGTTCTGAGCCTCTCGCCGTTCGTGCTCTTTTTAGTGGGGAGGGCCATGCTATTTTGGGGAGGGTTGGGATGGTGCTGTTGTATACCCTCCCCACGATCAAACCCTTATTTTTATTGGTGTTTAAGCTTTTATGGGGAGGGTGGGGATGGTTTTTTATAACCTAAGGAAAATATCAATATAAAAAAGTAAAAAAATTGGGCTTTTTTAAAAAAATCGTCTCCAGAAAACACTTTGCCCGCTGCTAGGGAATACCCTCCCCACCCTCCCCACCCTCCCCATTTTGGTCTTACAACCTATGCGTGGGGCAGCCGACGAAAATGCCGGCGTAGCGGCGAGATAGCGTCGCGCGCGCGTGCGTTGGCGAATGCGATTCTCTGGATCCTTACCCCCTTCGGGGGTAGCCCAGTACCGTATGGCAGAACCTATCGAGTGCTACCTTGTCGGCCCCCCACCCGCGGCGATATTATGGAACTGAACCCGTTTCAGTTCAGGCCCGTCCATGCTCACATCCGCCGAAGTCTTCGAAATCCTCTCGCCGCCTTCGAAGGGCCGGCCCGTGGCCGTGCGAGAGCCCGGCAAGCGATACCGGCGGCGGTACTCGAAGCGATATACGAAGCGGCCCGAAGACGGCCTCCCAGCGCCCCGCGCGCTAATAGAAAAGATCGTGCTTCGGATTGCCTTCGGCGACACCCTCTCGCGCAATTGCCCGAGCGCTGGGCGCCGTCGATTTCGGTCTTTTATAGATGGTGCGGGGCGTCAGCCGAGTCGTTCCCTGTATGAAGTGGCGAAGGAGGCCAGGCTCGATAATCTGCTGTTCGAGATGCTCGAACTCGCCGACAACTCGGTCGCTCACGAAAAGACCAGGCTCCAGATCGCCGCGCGCAAGTGGATGTACGACCAGCTTTCGCGCGCGAGGCCGACTTCACGCAAGTCCGCATGAGGCCGACTTCTCGCAAGGCCGCATGACAGGCACCAACGCTATGGGCGCCGCCGCGACCCGGCCACCGGCCAGTTTTCTGGGAGCCGGTCCGGCGATCAGCAAGTAACGACGTATGCGCCTGTCAATCGTATTCGCCTGTTAAATGTATTCACTTGCCGATTTATTGCCACAACATCATTCAGCTTGCAAAAATAGCAATCTATAGCCATACTTTAGCTGGCGCTGGTTTGATTCAGTTCGGATGGGCGCAAAAAGAAACCGCCACCCCCTGACAAGGACGACGGCCGCAGTTTGCAAAACAATCACACGCGCATATTACGCGCAAAGCGGCGGCAATTCAAGTCCAGCGGGCGGCCTCAGCGATGAGGTTTGCTATTATCAATTTTCGCCACGAAATCTTGAAATTCCGGCCCGCACACCGCGAAGTCGCATGCGTTCCGATCGGGCCGCGGATCGTCGCCGATACGGCCGTCGCTGGACCGGCGGGAGCGGCCATCATCGTACTGCCCGCCGGCAACGGCCGCGTCGAACTTGCTTTTGCGGGCATGTCGATCAGCCGCCCGGCGACCACCCCTTCAGCGACCTCAAGCTTGTCCTGCGCGGGCCCGAAGCGCCCGCCTTCGTGCATCTGTTGCTCTGCACGCTCGACGTGATGGAGCGGCCAAGCGGCGTCAGGCGCGCCGAGCTCGATTTCGGGCACCTATCCGCTACGGCCGTTTGGCAAGGCGACGAAGCGGCAATCAAAATTGCTGGCCTGTCGGCGACTGAAGGAGACTTGCGCTTGACCATTCAGCGGCGCGAAGGTGTCCAGCAAGTCGTCGAAACGCTGCGCGAATTGGTGGAGGATTCGATGTCGTTACCGCTGACCCGACAGCTACGCGACAGTTAAAAGTAAGCCACGAACAAGGCAAAGGCCTGGTACGTCGATGAGGGCCGATCGGCCGAGTTGGCCCCTAAAGAGACCTCCACCCTTCGCCGGGACCGTCTCTTCACGGCGGAGACCGGTCCTGGACCGGATATCCGGTTGCGCAGGAACGGCGGCCTGATATGCGTCAGAAAGGACGCGCCCGCAGCAGGCTGCTGCCGGCTGCCTTCCGATCCACCTACGCCGCAGCGCTCAGGCCGCCGCCTCGGCGGCGGGAATCAGGCGGCTGCCCAATCTCGCGCCGTCCGCCGAGCGCCACAGTTCGATCTAATGCGGGCGCGACGGATCGAGCGCGGGAGCGAAACGCAGGTCAAAACCCCGGTCGCCGTTCGGCGTTTTGGCCTCCGTATAGGCATAGCCCGCGAAGACGCCGTCGACGATCACGTCAAGGCAGACCGGGGCGTTGGGGAAAGCCGTGTTGAGCGCCCTGCCCGAGACGCCGTCGTGGTCGCAATGTTCGACCGACAAACAGCGCGCCGAAGTCCGTCGCGGCGGGATAAGGAAGCCCGGCCCGCTCGGCGAGGCGACGGCGGACGCGGTCGAGCGCATAACCATCCTCGACGCGCGGCGCGCAATAGACCGCCTCGTTTTGCCGTTCCTCGGGGTAAAGTTCGCGGAACTCATGGGCGTTCTGGAACATGGCGCGGCTGTCGTCATCGACAAAGCTTTCCGAGAAGGCGCCTTCCGCGATCAGAACGTCGTGGGTTTCGAGTTCGAGATGAAGTAATGGATGTCCTCGCCCGGCTTTTCCTGGACGACGGTCGCGCCATTGACCAGATGTTCGGCGGAATCAGCACGTCGTCGAGGAACATGGCGTGGTGGGGCGAGACGAGCAGGTCGCGCGCCGGGACGTTGTCCGCCAGCGACCCCGCCTTGAAGCGGATGGGGAGAAGTTCTGGATTGTTGCCGGCGAAGCGGGCCGAATAGGCGCGGGCTCCGATCCATTTGAGCGGCCGAAGCGCGGCGGAGGCCGTGAGGAGACGATCGCCGATCTTCAGGTCCTCGACCGCGATTTCGCCGTTTTCGGTTGCAATCAGCGTGCCGGGGCAATAGCAGGGCGGCGCTGGTATTGTAGAAGATCTGATCGACGCTTCCGTACTCGTTCAGAACGAATTGGTTTTGGTTGTATGTTCCCGCCAGCGTCAGGGTTTCGAGTACAGCGGCGCCTGAGGCCTCGATCTGCAACGTTCCCAGTGGGCTGCGTCCAGACGACCTTATCCCCGGCATTGCCCGTGCCCGTGACGTCGATGACGTCGCTAGTCGAAGCCGTCCCGCCCGTGCCTGTAAAACCAGAAATCGAAGTCGAGAGAGTAACGCCGGAGCCCTCGCCGGTGAGGTCGAGCGTTCCCCACTTGGCGTCGGCGGCGAAGGCGATTCCGCCGGCGCCGACAAAGCGCCAAGTTCGAGCTTGAGCGCGCCGCCGTCAATCACGGGCGTGTTGGCGACGCCGCCGGGGGACGTCCGCCACGCCGCCGCTGTAAACAGTCGTGTCGGTCGCCGTCCCTCCGGAGCTCGGAGCCGACGTACTCAGAGCCGCCACTGATGGTCGTGCTCGTCGCCGTCCCGCTTGCGCCCGAGCCGTCGCCGACGTACTGAACGCCGCCGCTGTCGATGGTCGTGCTCGTCGTTGTGCCCGTCCCGAAGTTGGAGCCGACGAACTGCGTGCCGCCGCTGTCGATGGTCGTGCTGGACGCCGTGCCGGTACCGTAGTCAAGACCGACGACCTAGCGCGCCGCTGATCGTCGTGCCCCTCGCCGTCCCGGTTCCGTAAGTGTCGCCGACGTACTGAGTGCCGCCGTCGATCGTCGTGTTCGTCGCCGTTCCGGCGGTTGCGCCGACGTACCGAACGCCGCCGTTGCCGATTATCGTGCCTGTCGCCGTCCCGGTCCCGTAATCGTAGCCTACGTTCTGAACGCCTCCGCTCTTAATCGTCGTGTTCGTCGCCGTCCCGGTCCCGAAGGTGTAACCGACGTACTGAGCGCCGCCGCTGATCGTCGTGCCCGTCGCCGTCCCGGCCCCTTCCCCGACTATCGTAATTTTTTTTTTTTTTTTTTTTTTTTTTTTTTTTTTTTTTTTTTTTTTTTTTTTTTTTTTTTTTTTTTTTTTTTTTTTTTTTTTTTTTTTTTTTTTTTTTTTTTTTTTTTTTTTTTTTATTTTACCTGAACCGACGAACTGAACGCCGCCGTTGCCGATTATCGTGCCTGTCGCCGTCCCGGTCCCAGCCGACGTACTGAGCGCCGCCGCTAGTTCGTGTTCGTCGCCGTTCCCGTCCCGTGTAATCGTAGCCTACGTTCTGAACGCCTCCGCTCTTAATCGTCGTGTTCGTCGCCGTCCCGGTCCCATCCTGGCCGAGGTATTGCATGCCGCCGAAAAAAAAAAAAAAAAAAAAAAAAAAAAAAAAAAAAATGAAGGTGTAACCGACGTACTGAGCGCCGCCGCTGATCGTCGTGCCCGTCGCCGTCCCGGCCCCTTCCCCGACTATCGTTTTTTTTTTTTTTTTTTTTTTTTTTTTTTTTTTTTTTTTTTTTTTTTTTTTTTTTTTTTTTTTTTTTTTTTTTTTTTTTTTTTTTTTTTTTTTTTTTTTTTTTTTTTTTTTTTTTTTTTTTTTTTTTTTTTTTTTTTTTTTTTTTTTTTTTTTTTTTTTTTTTTTTTTTTTTTTTTTTTTTTTTTTTTTTTTTTTTTTTTTTTTTTTTTTTTTTTTTTTTTTTTTTTTTTTTTTTTTTTTTTTTTTTTTTTTTTTTTTTTTTAAAAAAAAAAAAAAAAAAAAAAATTTTTTTTAAATGGGCCGACGTACTGAGCGCCGCCGCTGTTGATCGTCGTGTTCGTCGGCCGTGCCCGTACCCGTGAACGTAGCCGACATACTGGAGGCCGTAGGCGTCGATCGTGGTGCTCGTTGCCGTCCCGGTCCCGTAATCCTGGCCGAGGTATTGGACGCCGTTTTTTTTTTTTTTTTTTTTTTTTTTTTTTTTTTTCCGCCGCTGATCGTCGTGCCTGTCGCTGTCCCTGTCCCGAAATCAAAGCCGACGTATTGAACGCCCAATAATCCAATTGTAGTCCCGCTGTCGCTTCCCGAATTACCGAGATCCCGATCCCACATATTGGGTCGTGTTGAGAGTTCCGCCATCGTTTCACTCCTCGCGTCAAGCGTCAGCCGCCGTTTCGCATCGGTTCATCTTAACCTCGCCGCCCCGGCGCGGGCAGGGGTTTCCGCTCGTTCCCGTTCCGGCGCGTGGGATTCGGTGAACGCCGAAATCCGCCTGATCGTCTGTTTGACCTGTTCCGCCGTGATCAGGCTGGTGCATTCGAACTGGCGGGGTGTTCCCGCGTGGCGGGGGCACCAGAGAAAATCGCGATGGTTGAAGCGCAGGGTCGGGTCTTCCCAGCAGGCGACGCAGGCGTGGTAGTTGATGACGCGCCAAGGCGTGGCGAATTCGGTGCTCGGCAGCGTGAAGCCGCTGATCAGGACGACGCGAGCGCCCGCCGCCCAGGCGAGCCAGGACAGGCCGCTGCTCAAGCCGACGAAGAATTCGGCGTGGCGGATCCAGTTGACGCAGTCTTCGAGCGACAATTGGTCCGTCATGTCCTCGGCGCCGGCGGGCACATGGTTCCACACAATCCCGACGCCGTTCACCGGCTTCTGGTCGATGCAGACGACGCGATAGCCCGCCGCCTTCAGGAAGGCGATGATCTCGCGCCAGCCGAAAGGGTTGTTCCAGTATTTGCACTGGCTGGTCGCCTGGGTGGCGATGACGACATATTTTTCCGGGATCGGGGCGCCTGCCTCGCGGAACCGCGAGACGCGGCGGCGCCTCGGCCGGATCGAGGCCGAGAATATGGCCGGCGGTGTGGTGCAGCCCGACATGGCGGAAATCGACCGGCTGATGGATGCGCTCGACATCGTTGAAAAACAGCCCGACGCAATAGGTGGCGTAATAGCCGTCGGCCTTGGCCGTCCTGGTGTCGATGAAGCTTATGTCGGGATAGGCGCCGGCAAACAGCGGAATCAGCCGCTCCGCCATGGCGATGGTCAGTTTGCATTTGTGCCGGTCGGCGAAGCGGGTCGCATAGGAAACCAGGCGATCGTGTCGCCCAGCGTGCCGACGGAAAGGCGATCAGAATGTCTCGGCCCGTGGCGTCGTAATTGTGCTCGAAGACAAGTTTTTCGCCTTTCCACGCCTCGATGCGGAAGCGGACATAATATTTCTTGGCGCTGCGCACCGACCCGCCACAAAAGTCCGGGGTGGTCTGAAACAGGAAGTTTCCGGTATCGAGGTCGATCAGCCGGATGCGCCAGACGTCCGGCCCCATGGGCGCCTGCACGCGGCAGCCGTCGTTGAAATCGAAGCGGAGGCCGGAGGCGTCGAACTGCGTGGCCGCTTCGGGCGGCGGGGGAACGTGTTTTCCGGCGTGGCGGCGCTGGCCGACCCCGCTTCCGGCGCGGAGGAACTCTTGGCGCCTTCCGTCGTCTCGGCGCTCGCCGGCGCCCGCCCGTCGGCCTGGTTCATCGCCGTCTCGGCGCCAACAGTTTCGGGCACGGCGTGGGCGTTAGCGTCGTCCAAGGCGAATACGGCCCAAATAAATTTTCAAACTCAAACGCTACAGTCGGGTGGCAAAACCGAACACTAAAATAATTTTTAGAATCGAACCCCGCCGAACGCCAGCGCCCTTTGTCACACTTGCGACGCTAACGGGCGGAAATACGATGTCAACTCCATTTCGATGCGTCCCAACGACGCGATCTGAACCGCGCCGGTTGCCGGAGGTAGGTTTGTCGAAATCAGGCCGCCTTGGCCGTATGATTCCTCGAGGCGTAGAAGCGCGCCTCGCGCGAAGAAATTTTGCGACCTTGGCCGCGGAACTCAATAATTGCGTACTCATCCTGTTTGTCGCGCTGCAATGAGCGTCGGTTCGGGGCATCTATGTCGAGCAGCCTGAGCGTCCCGCCCAATCACGACGGGGTTGCTCAGCGCCAGATCCGATGCGATATTGAGATTGCATCAAGATGAGGTTTTGGACCTCAGCCAACCTGCTGTCCTCGGCAAGGTGGCTCCCGAACAGGGGATGCGGCCAAAAGGCAACGAAGGAGGGCTTTCCATGGCCATTTTCATTGGTATCCTCGGACCGTATCCAGGCGGCTGGCGTTGTCGCATTGCCGATTTTGACGACGGCGACTGGGGCTCCCAATGCACCGGCGAAGAAGGCGCGACGCCAGCTGATGCCATCGCGGCGGCGACGGAAGTGTTGCGCGACCATTTGGCGCAGCACGACATCGGCAAGCCGCTGACCGCGGCGGAGGTCGCAGCTTCTGGGCTGGCATACGATGACGAAACTCTGGTCCTCATCCCAATGACGCCCCCAAAGCCAGAGGCGGACTTCCCGCGGCTCACGCCCGAGGAATGGGAAATCTGGGACGGCATGGTCTGAAAGGAGAGCCCCGTGGGCAAAGTCACATGGAAGGGCTGGTCGAAACCCGGCGACCAAATCTTGCAGGCGGAATTCATCGTCTTCGGGGAGCAGATCAAGTCGCGGCCGGGAACAAAACCCCGGAAGAAGCGCAAGCCATCACTGCGAAAGGCCAAGAGAGAGACGCCCGATGCCGAAAAATGAATCGATCAAGGAGGCCCTCGCCCGCGTGGAGGCGACACTTGCGGAGGCTCGCGCCCGTTTCGGCGGTGTGCCGGCTCCGCCGCTGACCGAGGAGGAACTCGACCGCTCTGAGACTGAAATCCGCAACTGGCTGCGGCGCGGCCAGCGCCTGAACGAGGAAGACGACAACGAATGAGCCAGACCAGCGTCAGGTAGAGGTCGAGTCGAAGCAATCGGGAAATCCCGCTGTCGGCTCGAAGGCGTCGTTAAAGTTTTTCTCGCAATGGCCGGAGCGACGCCTTCAGCGGACTTTCCCGGCATCGGTCGAACGCGTAGCGGAGAAGATGGGGTTACTTTGGGCCAGGAAGGTAAATGGAGCAAGGCGGCAAAACTGGAGCCGTTGCACACTTTTCTTCCTCGACTTCTATCGTTTCATCCAAGGAGAATCTCCTTGAATCCAGGTTTTTTATCCTCGCGGAAAGGCAGAGGGCGGCACACATACATAGCAAGCAGTCCAAGCCGCCCCATGCGCTGAGCACCGATCGCACCCTCGGCAGCAGCCTTGGTGAATCGCTCCGATTTTGCCGCGTGACCGGCGACGCCTGCCACAGCGCCAGCGATACCCTCGGCGCTGCTGCTTGCCAGACTTTCCACTGCGCCCGAGGCGGCGCTTGCGGCTGCGTCAAGTACGAAATCCGACGCAACAAGCATACCCACCGAACCCGCGACCTTCCGCATCAGGTCGAAGGTGGCAGCATAGCCGGGCCGATGACCATAGACCTCAGCAATGCCCCTGACCAAGGAGGCCGCGCGCGCAGTAAAGACTACTGTGTCGATGACAATGGTGGGGCTGAGGGCGACAAGCCCGAAAGCATCCCGGGTGGCGGTCCGCACGAGGGCAAGCGCATCGGCATCGAGAGGCCCTAAGACCAGCTTGTCGAAGGTCTCGATGGCTTCCCCACTCCGATAACCAGCTGCGTTTCTGGTCCAGTTCGCGATGGCGCTTGCGGTCGCCGGAGTGCTCGGGAGCGCCTTACCAATATCCGTAATCAGAGAATGGGTAGCCGACGCATCGTTGAGCGCCCCGCTCAATCGGGAGTGAATCTCGTCAACGGTCCGCAACTGCCTTAGTGACCTCAGTTCCAATTCTATCCAGAGCAGAGCGCCAAGCTAGTCATTGCCGCTGCACATATGCCTCCCGCCAACCCGATTAGCCAATGGGTCTGGCTAAGGGCTATAATCCAATTTCCAACCGAGACACACGCCCATCCAATTATGCCGATACTGAAAAGTAGGAGCGGCCAGCGATATCTTGGTGAACGAGGCGAAGAGGGCTGAGCGGCTTCGGCAGCCTTTGGCGCATCGATAACAATGCGTTCATTGGAGGTGTCTTCAATAATTCTTGCATCTTGTTTTATGGTTGTTGCTGCAGGTTGCCGCTGGTCTTCTTCGATTATGAATGGTGATTGGCTCATTGGAGTTCATCCTCAAACAGAAACTCTGCGACCCGTCCAATATTTATGTTCGGGATGCCGCCAGCCATATTCTTGACGAGGACCGGCGGGCTAAACACCGGATATTGAATGCGTTCTTGCCTCCAGCAACTCTCTCCCGGGATAGTCAGTGGGAATGACGCCGGGATAGATTTTGATTCTTTCTCGCCACCGATCGGTTTGCCGACAACGACGTCTACCTGACCAATATCCAACGTCACTTTTTCATCCTGTGTGCAACAGACCGAGGCGATAGCAATAGTCGCTTCCTTGGCACCCGCGGTGCGGGCGGCAAGGGCGCGAATGTCGGTCATGCTTTCTAAAAGCGAGGCAAGATTTCCCCGTTGCGACGCAGGGACATGATCGGCCTTGGTCACGCCAAACAAAACCTTGTCAAATCGTTTTTGGCAAAATCCTGGACAGAAGACCGTCAGGCCGAACCTTCAGCGCATCAAGAACCGCATCGAGAGCTAGACTGGTGTCTTCGAAGGCGTTCGGTCCGCTGTTTAATGCCGCGAGTAAATTAACCACGACTTGTCGATTGCATTGACCGAAAGTCTCTTTGAAAAATGGTGCTACAATCTTATCACGATAGCCAGCATAGCGATCCGATAATGTGCTCCAAAGGCTCTGCGGGTTGCCCACCTTGCCTGGTGGGTCTACCGGAAAGAACCACAGTAGCGGACGATCACCTTTACCGTCCGGCATAACGAAACGACCGGGTTGCATAAAAGACAATCCAAGTTCGTCGCGCATTCTCGACAAGACCCTCTTATAGAGTTCGTGGCCGACTTGGTGAATCTGTTCGGTTCCGGGTGCTAAGGGGTGGACGCTAGCCAAAAACGTCAAGAACTCGGCGGCAACAGAGGCGCGTGGCGCAATGCGTAACAATTGGAGCGTGCGACGGGACCATTCCACGAATGACATATCCATGAGGGGCAGATCGAGGAGCCATTCCCCGGGATAGTCGATAATTCCGAGCGTCAAAGTGCTTTCAGTGTTCAGCCGTTTTAACAATGAATGATTTCTGCGATAACGGATCGTCAATTCGGTGCGCGAGACGGCACTGGTGGCTGTTGGCCAGTTGGGAACGTCCGCCGACAATTTGCTAAGATACTTCTTGGTTGGAAACGCAGGGAAATCGGAAGCCCCCCGGGGGCATTTCCTCAACGCCGACAAGTGGTCCTCCGGCAGGCGCGAAACCGTCCAAAGCCTGAGGATTGCGGACAGATGCAAGCAAGTTGCGAATGAGCGACGTTATAAAAACCGTCTTTCCGGAGCGCCGTAGACCGGTTACCGCGATATCGATGCGCCGATTTAGCCTGATCTATTCACCGCGGTTGGCTGCGCCGCCACAAGCGGCGTTGTCTTCGGGCTCGGTCGCGCGTCGTTGTTTGGCGCTTCGCGCCGTTTTGGCCGTTCGTACTTTGGTGACGCGCTGGAGGGGATTGGCGGGATGAACGGGGCGCATGCCCCTGTGGGTGGACCGCCGGCGGGCATGAGAGCGCCGGGGAAGCCTGCGGAAGAGATCGGCCTCCGGGCAGGCGGCGGCGAAGGCGGAGCAACGACGCGAGATGCTGTTTCGACGATCCGGCGGCGACTTTCAAGAGCCTCAGGCGCAGCGTCGCAAACTCCGCTTTCGCCAGGTCGCGCGCCTTGGGAATGGCGTCGCGGACGGTGAGCATGAGCCGAGAAGCTGCGGTGCGCACACCAACAGCTGGACCCGACGGCATCGCCGAATGACAGGACGTGCGATCGGACGCAAGCTGGGTCTTGTGAAAGTTGATGAGGTTTTCGGCTTGGCCGCGCGAGCAATACAGGCTGTCATAGATCCATTCCGCCGAGCCGCGGTCGATTGTGGTGGACCACGAAGCGGATGTCGAGGCCAAGCCTGGTCGCCTCGATGCGGCGACAGCGCGGCGCTCGCGGTTCCATGACTTCGCCTTGTGCCGCGTCTCGGCGTAATCGCGCACGACGCCTCGGTCGTTGATCGCGGTTCGGTGCGGACGGCGTCGGCGGTCTCCTCGACTTTCCTTGATAACTGCTTCGTGCCCGGCAGGCCGAAGACATAATCGACGCCGTTGTCCTCGCACCAGGCCATCGCTTTCGGGCCGAGCGTAATGGCCGTCGCCCCGGAACAGGATGCGGGTCTTGGTCCAGCGCTTGCGAATGTGGCGCACGAGACGGCGCAGATGGGCGCGAACCTCGACGCCGCCGGGCGTCTTGCCCGGACGCAACACGACGGCGACAGGCGGCACCCTGTCGGTGTCGTAGACATGGATTGGCAGAAAGCAGCGCTTCCGTAATGGCCATTGAACAAGGAGAGTTGCTGCTGGCGATGCGCGACATCGCAAGTGTCGTCGATGTCGAGGGTGACGGACGCCGGCTCCCGCTCATAGGAATTCAACCAGGCGTCAACGAGCGCATAGGTCAGGCGGAACACATCTTTCAGGCCGCGCATCTCGAGCCGCGACAGGGTTGGCTGCGAACACAGTCTGAGATCCCGTCGTTCCGGCAGGCGCCCCGCAAGCGAGCTTGAACGCCGGGTCCGTTCGCAGGAAATCCAGATCGTCGGCGTCCTCATAGCCGCAGCAGATCGCGAAGACGCGCGCGGACGACGGCCGCCAGCGTATGCGTGATGCGCGTCGGGTCGCGACGGTCAGGGAACAGGCGAGCGAGACTGGTTGGCGATCCCGAGGCGTCGTTCAGCCATGGCGAGCAGCATGACCCCGCCGTCGGACGTGAGGCGGCCGCCGTCAAATCAGCCGCGATTTTCTTGCGCGCGACGGCTGGAAACGAGAAGGGCAGAATTGTATTGTCGATCATGGCGGGCGTGGCTGGCGCCGAAAACGCGAAGGGTTGGGCCGCAGCCCCGAATCCTAGGCCGTATCAGTCCCTTAGCTATGCCCGCCAGCCTCAAAATCACACGCCGTGAATAATCCCGGTTAGGTGACGATCAATTCCCTCGATTGCATCACCAATCCTGAGGGTAGCACGATCGAAAATTGCTTTGTTCTTCAATTTGTTGAGCATTTCTCCGCCGATCTTGCGCATTTCACTCGTCGCCGTGGCGAATTGGCTGTTCGCTGCCTTGGCTCTGTTGCATTGACGACCTGGGGCGCAGTTTGGCTTGAACCGCAGGCCGCCGCAAGGTGTGCGCGGACAAATGCCACGCCGCGCGCACCGCCTCCTGTCGGCGTTACGTCGATTATGGAACCTGTCGCTCACTAGCCCATCTTATTCATGACGGCTTGATATGAGGCTGGCGGGCGTGGCGTAGAGCCATGATACGGCGTAGGATTTGGTTGCTTACACCACCCATTCGCGCGTTTCGCGCCGGCCACGCCCACCATGACCGACGATAATCTCCTGCCGTTTTCGTTTCCAGCCGTTTGCCGCAAGAAAGTCACAGCCGATTTTGACGGCGGCCGCCTCACATCCGATGGCGGCGTGATGCTGCTGTCGATGGCCGAGCAGCGTCTTGGCGTCGCCGACCGGTTGGCGCGCTGCTTTCCCGACCATCGCGATCCAACGCGCATCCGCCATACCTGCGCCGACATGATCCGCGCCCGCATCCTCGCCATCGCCTGCGGCTATGAGGATGCCGACGATCTGGATTTCCTGCGCACCGATCCGGCGTTCAAGCTTGCCTGCGGACGGCTGCCCGACACCGGCGCGGACCTGTGTTCGCAGCCGACGCTGTCGCGGCTGGAGAATGCGCCGTCGCTGAAAGACGCCATCCGGCTGACCTATGCCCTCGTCGATCAATGGATCGCCTCCTATGAGAGCTCGCCCGTCCTCGGTCACGCTCGACATCGACGACACCTGCGACGTGGCGCACGGCCATCAGCAGCTCTCGCTGTTCAACGCGCATTACGACGAACGCTGCTTTCTGCCGATCCATGTCTATGACACCGAACGAAGCCGGCCTGTGGCGGTCGTGCTGCGGCCCGGCAAGACGCCGGGCGGCGTCGAGGTGCGCGCCCATCTGCGCCGCCTGACCCGGCATATCCGCAAGAGCTGGTCGAAGACGCGCATCACATTTCGGGGCGATGGCCATTATGCGCGGCCCGAGGCGATGGCGTGGTGCGAAAAGAACGGCGTCGATTACGTGTTCGGACTGCCCGGCACGAAGCCGCTGTCCAGGAAGGTCGATGAGGCGGCGGACGCCATTCGCGTGCAGCGCGCCATCGAAAACAAGGACGTCGTGCGCGGCTATGCCGAGACCCGGCACAAGGCCAGGTCCTGGACCTGCGAGCGGCGCGCCGTCGCGCGCATCGAAGCCACCACGCTCGGCCTCGACATCCGCTTCGTCGTCACCAATCTCGAACACGGCTCGCCGGAATGGCTCTACGACAGTTTTTATTGTGCGCGCGGACAGGCCGAAAACCTGATCAAGCTGCACAAGACGCAACTAGCGTCCGATCGCACGTCGTGCCGGTCCGCCGTCGCCAATCAGGTGCGCCTTGTCCTGCACACCGCGGCTTATTGGCTGATGCTGGCCGTCCGCGACGCCATTCCCAAGCCGCGCGAATTGGCGAATGCCGAGTTCGCGACCTTGCGGCTGCGTCTGATCAAAATCGCCGCGCGGGTGATCGAGACCGCCAGCCGCGTGCGTCTTGCTTTCGCGGCCGCCGTCCCGGAAGCTGAACTCTTCGCCGGTTTGCCCGGCGCGCTTGTCCCGCCGGACCCTGACCGCACGGGCTTGCGCCCTCGTCCGTCCCGCTTCCTCCAGCGCGTTCAACCAAAGTACGAAACAGGCCAAAAACGGCGCGAAGCGCCGAACCAACGACGCGCGACCAGCCTCGAAGAACAACGCCGCTTGTGGCGGCGCAGACCCAACCGCTGCGGTGAATAGGATCAGGTTAGACGCACGCGCATTCACGACGATGCGAATGGCAACTTCCCGCCGAAAGCGCGGCACTGTTGTCCAACACCGAATTCCCGCTTTTTGCGCTCCTTCTCGTTCATCCATCGACCGGTATTTTCTCGGGACCGGTCCTTCGCGCTATGCCCGCTTTCCGCCGACAGCGGCCCATGCCGATAGGCAGGGATCGGCTCAAATGCGTCCTTGAGGCTTCTCTAGCAATGGCCAGAGCAACTGATCGTGAGCGGACTTTGCGCGCGGAGATAGCCGCAGCCATCGCCGCGCGATCAGGTTCGTGGCCCTGCAAAAGGTCAGGCTTGCTGAATTGCCGACAGTTTCCACTCCGTGGCCGCCCCCACCCAGGTCAACGCGCGAATGTCCCAGATTTCGGTCGAAACCTCCGGCGTCGCGGGATCCCCCGACACAACCTTGCTGGTCGCGCGATCAACCATCGTGTCGATCAGCGAGAAACGGATCGCGACGCTCGCATAATCGCTTTCGGGCTCGCGCCAGGCCTCCGCAAGATCACCCTGCAGAAGGGTCACGTCGGAGATCTTGTTGACCTGCCCTTTTTTTGCGGTCTCGTCGATCTCCGCGGCGAAATACGAGGCCATTTCAGGCGTCGCCAGAGCGCGCAAAGCGGCCATGTCCTCGGCGCCGTAGGCTTTTTGGATGAGACCAAGGCGCTGTTCGAAAACATTGAAATCCGCAGGACCGATTTCGAGCTTCACAACTCTCTCAGGGGCCTCCGAAACCGCCAAAACCGGGGCGCGGGCCTTGCGCAGCGCCGCTATCGTATGCGGCGCCTTGATAAGACGGCTGGTGCCTGCGCAGGAAGCCCATGACGAATTTAAACAGGAGGAAGAGTAGCCCGATCTGAAGCACAAGGCCCAGAATGGACGATATTCCGCCGAGCCCGCCGCCGAAACCGCTTCCGAACAGCATGCCGAGCAGCCCGGCGCCGACAAGGCCGCCAAGCAGGCCGCGCCCGAAACCGCCGGACATTAAGCCACCGGACTTCATGCCCGCCGATCCGGCATAATTCTGCGCCATCCCTGGTGACGGGGACGTCATCGAACGTTCGATCGGAGCGGCTGGGCGAGGCGCCGTCGCGGTTGAGGGCGGCGCGCTGAAAGTGCGCGCGCCGCGACTGCCGAAGAGGCCGCGAAATCCCGGTTTGGCGAAACCGTCTGCGGAATAGGCAAAGGCGACAAGGGCGGCCAGAGTGAAAATCAAAGTCTTTTGGCGCATGGCCATGGTTTTGTCCTGAGGTTGCGCCAGCGTGCCGCTGCCCGCATGGCTTATATTGTTTATCGTTGGTCAAAGTGCAAAGGCGGCGGCGGGGTCCGGTCCTTCGGTTATGCTCAGCCATCGACCGGTGTTTTCTCCGAACCCGTCCTTTGCGCTACGCCCGCAATCCGCCGGAAGTTGCCGATCGTGGGACGGTGGCTTCCCGCCCGTCAGAGCCCCTCGGACATCGATCGCATGGTCAGGTATCGTCGTTGGACACGAGAGGCTGACGGATACCTCCGCCGGTGGGCAAAGCCCTGCGCCGGCTATTTGTCGAACTCCTCGGCCCTGGCGCATTGCCCGAGGAGGACAGAAGCAGCAGTGGCGTTCGCAGCCGGTCAGCCTCGGCCAACATCGTCCTTGAGCATACGGCCCGCGGCTGGATGATCGCCGACATCGGCACCGGCGCCATGAAGCGCATCATTGCGGCGTAGTGACGCCCCAGCATCGGCTGGGTGTTGGCACATTTGTTGGTACACGCAGTAGCCTCAATGCGAAAATCTCCGTACAGTCAAGCGTTACAGCGCATCTTGCGACGCCTCTCCTGGGCACCAACTTACAAGTTGGCTGTCCTTCCCGACAAAGCGAAATTGCGCCCCCGGCGGCGATCGTGAAAAGAGTTCGCAAGCGCGGCTTGACCGGCCCGCGCGCATCGGGCAAGCGATTCCCCGGAATTTTTACCTCAATCGGGGACCGAGGCATGTCGGCAGGAAACGCTCACCAGGAATTCGCCGCCCGGCTGGTCGCGAGCGCCGAGGCGACCGAATCCATGCTCGACGCGCTGCTTCAGCCCCATTGTCTGCCGGGCGAAAAGACCCGTCCCGAACGTCTGCTCGAAGCCATGCGCTATGGCGCGCTTGGCGGCGGCAAGAGGCTGCGGCCTTTCCTGGTGGTCGAGACGGCGCTTCTGTTCGGGGCCGAGGGCGACGGCGTGCTGCGCGCGGCCTGCGCTCTGGAGATGATCCATTGCTATTCGCTGATCCATGACGACCTTCCGGCCATGGACGACGACGACCTGCGGCGCGGCCGCCCGACCGTCCACAAGGCTTTCGACGAAGCGACCGCCATTCTCGCCGGCGACGGCCTGCTGACCTATGCCTTCGACGTGATCGCCGACGAGAAAACCCATGCCGACGCGAAAGTGCGGGCCGATCTGACCCTGATGCTGGCCCGCGCGGCGGGTTTTGGCGGCATGGTCGGCGGCCAGGCGCTCGATCTCGAAGCCGAGAAGAGCAGGACGCCGCATACAAAGGAATTCGTCGCCCTGATGCAGTCGATGAAAACCGGGGCGCTGCTGCTGTTCGCCGTCGAGGCCGGCGCGCGGATCGGCGGCGCCGACGCGAAGCAGGCGGCGGCGCTCAGCCGCTATGGCGCGGCGCTCGGCGCGGCCTTCCAGGTCGCCGACGACATTCTCGACGCCGAAGGCGACGAACAGGCTCTGGGCAAGCGCGCCGGCAAGGACGCCGACCGCAACAAGGCGACGCTGGTCGCGGCCCTGGGCCTCGAAGAGGCGCGCAGACGCCGCGACGCCCTGGCCGAGGAGGCCATCCGCGCGCTCGAGGACGGCGGCTTCGGCGAAAGCGCCGGCGTGCTCGCCGAGGCCGCGCGCTTCACCGTCTCGCGAAAATCCTGATCGCCATGACCGCAACGCCCCCACGCCGCCTGACAAAACCCTTGCGCGTCATTCGGGCGCGGCCGCGCCTTTTTCTGTGCATGGCGCTCGGCGCGCTCATAGGTTTCGCCTCGCCGGAGGACTGGCGGTTGGTGACGCGCGGGCTCGCGGGCTGGAACGCGGCGGTCTGGAGCTATCTCATCACCGTCGCCGTGATGATCGCGCGTTCGGGCGATCGGGACATCCATCGCCGGGCGGCCATGCAGGACGAAGGCGGCTACGCCGTCCTGACGCTTGCGGCGATTTCCGCGACCTTTTCCTTCGCCGCCATTTTCGCCCAGCTCGGCACGGCCAGCAAGGCGCCCTATCCGGTCAAGGAGCTGCATATCGCTCTGGCGATCGTCACGATCCTGGGCTCCTGGATGTTCCTGCATCTGACCTTCGCGCTGCATTACGCCAATGAATTCTTCCAGGTCGCCAAGGCGGACGACCACGGCAAATGGAGCGGCGGGCTCACGTTCCCCGGCGTGGACCGGCCGGATTATCCCGACTTCCTCTATTTTTCCTATGTGATCGGCGTCGCCTGCGCGACCGCCGACGTCAATATCATGAGCGCGCGGATGCGGCGGCTGGCGACGCTCCATGGGGTGCTCGCCTTTTTCTACAACAACGCCGTGCTGGCGATGACGATCAATATCGGCGCCGGCTTCATGGGCGGCTGACGTGTCCGCAGTCCTGATGGTGAGGGCGAAGCGGACGATCAGCTACATGACGCCGAGCATGACCGCGGACCCCACCCACAGCACGAATTCTTAAGGGCTCGGCAGCGTCGATGGCGCCGGCATGGTGACGAGCTTGCGCCGGATGAGAAAATGCAGCGGTCGCAACATCTCGGGCGGCTGCGTCTCGTCGATCATGTCGATAGGTTCGCTCATCCGACCTCCGATTGACCGCGCGCCAGTCTGCGATGGCGCAAAGCTTGCCGTGGCCCGCAATCATTTCGCCCGGCGCAAGGTCAGATTGATCCGGCCGGGCGGGTCGAGCAGGGTCGAGCTTTGGGGCAGGATGCGGTCGACGCCGTGGAACATCCGCCGCGCCGGGCCGCCGAAGACCAGAATGTCGCCGGACTCGAGACAGATGCTCTCGCTCGGATCGCGGCGGTTGTCGCCGCCATAGCGAAAGCGGCAGGAATCGCCCAGCGAAACGGAGAGGATCGGCGCGGAAAAATCCGCTTCGTCGCGATCCTGATGCGGGCCCATCCGCGCCTGTGCGTCATAAAAGTTGATCAGGCAGGCGTCGGGGACGAGATCGCATTCGGCAAAAGCGCGCCAGAGCCCGAGAAGGCTCTCGGGCATCGCCGGCCAGGGCCTGCCGGTTTCGGGATGATGGGCCTGGTAGCGATAGCCGGAAATGTCCGAAACCCAGCCCAGCGGGCCGCAATTGCTCATGCGGACGGAAAAAGGCTTCCCCGAGCGCGGCATGGCCGGGCGGAAGAGCGGCGCTTCCCGCAGCAGTTCGCGCAGTTCGTCGCGCAGGGCCTCCTGCGCGGCCCGGTCCAGCGCCGTCTTGTAAAGGCGCAGGCCGGGCTTCAGCAGCAGCATGGGCTCGATCAGTTCGGCTTTATCAGTTGGGCTTTATGAGTTCGACTTGGCGCCGCCCTTGGCTACGCCGACCTTGGCCGGACGCAAGACCCGGTCGCCGATGGCGAATCCTTCTTCGACAACATGGGCGACCGAGCCGGGCGGCATGCTTTCGTCATGGGCCTCGTAGAGGGCCTCGTGGAAGTTCGGGTCGAATTTCTGGCCCTTGGGTTCGAGCTTGCGGACGCCGTGGCGGGCGAGACGCGACAGGAAATCGCGTTCGGTCAGTTCGATCCCCTCGACAAAGGCCTTGAGCGCCGCGTCGGCGCTGTCGCGGACTTCGGCGGGCACATTGTCGAGCGCGCGGCGCAGATTGTCGGCGAAGGTCAACATGTCGCGCGCGAAGCTCGACACGCCATAGGCCTTGGCGTCGGCGACTTCCCTTTCCGTGCGGCGGCGCAGGTTTTCCATCTCCGCCAGGGTGCGCAGCACCTTGTCCTTGAGGCTCGCGTTTTCGGCGATCAGCGCCTGAACCGCCGCGGCGTCGCGCTCGGCGTCGCTCTGGTCCGGGACCGAATCAGCGCCAGACGCGGAGGCCGCGGCCTCGTCGGCCGGCGAAAGATCTTCGTTCTGCGGATTCTTGCCGTCGTTCATCAGTCAGCCTTTTGTTCGCTTCGCCTTGCATATCGGGCGAGACGCGCCAAAAATCAAGTTTCCTTCCCGCCTTCGAACACCTCGAGCAGATTGCGCCGCAGCGTCGCCTGACGCGCCGGACTGGTCACTTTGGCGCCCGTGAGATCGCTGACATAGAAAGTGTCCACCGCCTTTTCGCCGAAGGTCACGATATGGGCGGAGGCGATATTGAGATTGAGGCGCGACAGAGCCCGGGTCAGATCATAGAGCAGACCCAGCCGGTCGAGGCCGGAGACTTCGACGACGCTGTAGATATGGGATTGGCTGTTGTCGATGACGACGTCGGGCGGGATCGAAAAAGTCTTGGCGTGGCTGACGGCCTTGGCCGCCTTGGCCGCGACCACGTCGCTGAGGTGGATTTCGCCGCGCAAGGCCTGTTCGACCGCTTGCGCAATACGCCGCCCGCGCCGCGTCTCGTCCTCGTCGCGGTCGAAGGCGCGCGTCACGCTGATCGTGTCCAAAGCCAGGCCGTCGGCGGTGGTGAAGATCTGGGCGTCCACGATATTGGCGCCGGCGGCGGCGCAGGCGCCGGCGATGATCGACAGCAGGCGCGGATGGTCGGGCGCGAGGACGGTGATCTCGGTGACGCCGCGATAAGCGTCGGTCGAAACTTCGGTCGCCAGCGATTTCATCGCCACCGCCGTGGCGTGCAGCAACTGGGCGTGGGCGATGCGGTGCGGCAGATCGGCCTTGAGCCAATAAGCGGGATAATGGCGCGCCGCATATTCGGTGAATTCGGGGTCCGACCAGCCGGGAAGTTTTTCGCGCAGTTCGGCCTGGGATTTCTCCACGCGCCGCTTGCGGTCCATCGAGGAATGGCCGCCCGCGAGCACCACCTCGGTCTCCCAATAGAGCGTGCGCAGCAATTCGGCCTTCCAGCCGTTCCATACCCCCGGCCCGACCGCGCGTATGTCGCAGATGGTGAGAACCAGCAGCATTTTCAGCCGCTCGATGGTCTGGACGGCCCTGGCGAATTCCTCGATCGTTCCCCGGTCGACAAGGTCGCGGCCTTGCGCGGTATTGGACATGATGAGGTGATATTCGACCAGCCAGGCGGCGGCCTCGGTTTCCGCCGCGGTCAGGCCGAGGCGCGGCCCGAGCTTGCGGGCGATGTCCGCGCCGGCGATGGAATGATCCTCCTTCCGGCCCTTGGCGATGTCATGCAGCAGGACCGCGACATAGAGCGCCCGCCGATGGCTGATGGTCGGCATGATCGAACTGGCGAGCGGAAGTTCGGCGGCTAGCTCGCCGAGATCGAGCGCGGCGAGCTGGCCCAAAACCCGCAGAAGATGCTCGTCCACCGTATAGTGATGATACATGTTGAACTGCATCAAGGCGACGATGCGGCCGAAATCGGGAATGAAGCGGCCAAGCACCCCCGCCTCGTTCATCAGCCGCAGGGCGCGCTCGCAGGATTTCGGCGAGGTCATGATTTCGAGGAACAGCCGGTTCGCTTCCGCGTCGGCCCGCAGCCGGTTGTTGATGCGCGGCAGCGACTGCGTCACCAGCCGCAGGGCGTCAGGGTGAATCGGCAGTTCGTTGCGCGCCGCGACGTGAAACAGGCGGATGAGATTGACCGGGTCGCTGTCGAACGTGTCGGGCGAGGCGACGGTGACGCGGCCGGTCTCTATGGCGAAGGGCCCGAGATCGCGCGGTTTGGCGCGGCGGCGCAATTTGCTGACGAAACGGTCGAACACCGCCTTGGGCTTGGCCTGGCGCTCCTCCAGCGCGGCGCAGACGATATTGGTCAGGTCGCCGACGTTCTTGGCGACGGTGAAATAAAGTTTCATGAAGCGCTCGACCGCCGACAGGCCGTCGCGCGAGGCGTAGCCGAGCTCGGCCGCGACCTGGCGCTGAAGGTCGAAGCTCAGACGCTCTTCGGCATGGCCGGTCAGGAAATGCAGGAAACAGCGGACCTTCCACAAAAAAGCCTCGCAGCGGCGGAACAGCCGCAATTCCTGCTCGGTGAACAGGCCGACGCCGACGAGAGCCTCGGCGTCGTGAACGCGATAGGTGTATTTGGCGATCCAGAACAAAGTGTTGAGGTCCCGCAGGCCGCCCTTGCCCTCCTTGACGTTCGGCTCGACCAGATAACGCGAGGCGCCCGCCCGGCGAATCCGCTCGTCGCGCTCGGCGAGCTTGGCGGCGACGAATTCCGGCGCGGTCAGGCGCACGATCTCCTGGTCGAAACGCCCGAGCAGCTTGTCGAGCAGCGCGTGATCGCCCAGCAGGTAACGGCATTCGAGCAGCGTGGTGCGGATCGTCATGTCCGCCTTGGCCTGACGCAGGGATTCCTCGACCGTGCGGGTGGCGTGGCCGATTTTCTGCTTCAAGTCCCACAGCAGATAGAGCATGGTCTCGACCACTTTCTCCTCCGCCGCGTGATTGCCGCTCGGCAGGAGAAAGAGAAGGTCGATGTCCGAGCCCGGCGCGAGGGCCCCGCGTCCATAGCCGCCGACCGCGACCACGCACAGGCGATGGGGCGGCTTCATCGGCAGGATATGTTTCACCACGCAGCAATGGATGGCGCGGATGATCTCGTCTTCGAGAAAGGCGAGATGGGCGCCGCAAGCCAGGCCTGACCCCTTGTTCTCGAGCGCGGCGCGCGCGACGGCGCGGCCTTGGGCCAAGGAGTCGGCGAAAACCTCGACCGCCCCCTTGCGGAATTCCGGCGTCGCGCCGGAATGGCGCTCGGCGAGCGCCGCGATGCGCGTCTCGACGACGGCGCGGTCGAACAAGGCCTTCATCGGCAATTCCATGCGCGGGCCGGTCCATTTCGGCGACACATGCTCCCGCGTCGCGACCTCTGCTTGAAGACTCATCCCACCGCCTCCAGCGCCGCGGCCTTGGTCACGATGGCGTCCCAGATCGCGACCGCGATATCCGGGCCGCCGGTGCGCTTGATCGCGCGGATGCCGGTCGGCGACGTCACGTTGATCTCGGTGAGAAAACCGTCAATCACGTCTATGCCCACGAAAACCAGGCCTCGCTTTTTCAGCTCGGAGCCGATGGTCGCGCAGATTTCCTGCTCGCGCAGCGTCAGGTCGGCCGCCTCCGCCGCCCCGCCGCGCACCATGTTGGAGCGAATGTCGTTTTCCGCCGGCACCCTGTTGACCGCGCCGGCGGGGGCGCCGTCCACCAGAATGATGCGCTTGTCGCCTTTGACGACCTCGGGGAGGAATTTCTGCACCACCCATTGCTCGCGAAAGCTCGTCGCGAACAGGTCGAAAAGCGAGCCGTAATTGGAGTCCCGCTCCATCAGGCGGAACACCGCCGCGCCGCCATGGCCGTGCAGCGGCTTCATCACCACTTCGCCATGCTCGGCGCGGAAGGCGTCGATCGCCGCCTTGTCGCGGGTGATCAGGGTCGGCGGCATCAACTGAGGGAAGTTCATCACGAACAGCTTTTCCGGCGCGTTGCGCACGGCGACGGGATCGTTGACCACCAGGGTCCGGCCGCCGATCATTTCGAGCAGATGGGTCGAAGTGATATAGGCCAGATCGAAGGGCGGGTCCTGGCGCAGCAGCACCACGTCCATGTCGCGCAGGAGGATTTCCCGCGGCGGCCCGAGGTCGAAATGATCGCCCTTGACGTCGCGCACCCGCAAATCCTGGGCCAGAGCGACGACGTCACGGCCGCGCAGCGACAGCCGCTCGGGCGTATAATAATGAATTTCAAGCCCGCGCGCCTGCGCCTCCAGCAGCAGAGCGAAGGTCGAATCGCCGACAATATTGATCCGTTCGATCGGGTCCATCTGAACGGCGATTTTTCTGACCATGCTCATTTCACCTCGGATTCGCCAAGGCGCGGATGTTAGCAATATCTTCTGCGATTTCAAAAGGCGGAACGCGGCTTTCCCAACCGCCGGCGCGACGCCTTTGCCGAATGTAAAGCATGGCCGAAGCTCGCCCGCGCAGGTTTCGCGCAGGTCGCGGCGCTTAATCCTTTCCTAGCGGCGCACGGCTATTCTGACGCGATGAAACGGAAAACAAGCGCGGCATGCTGATCATTCTGACCTTCATCCTCAACGCCGGGCTCAATTTCCTGCTCGGCCTGTGCGTCGCCGCGGCGCTTGGTCCGGGCGCCTATGGGCGGTTTTCGATCGCTTTCACCGCCGCCATCCTGACCAGCACGCTCGTCTTCGACTGGCTGCGCCTTTCCGCGACGCGTTTTTACAACGAGCAGACCCGCGCCTGCGCCCCGGAGCTGCGCGCGACCCTCAACGCCGGCTATCTCGCAGGCGCGCTGATTCTGCTCACTCTGGCCGCCGCAGCCCTGCTGCTCGGCCAGGATTTCGGCATGGGCCGAACCATGGTCGGCGCCGCCGTTCTTTTCGCCGTCGCCAGCGGGTTTTTCGAATTTTTCGCCGCCCTGCTGCGCGCCCGCTTTCATAATCTCGCCTACAGCAGCCTGATCATCCTGAAAAATGTCCTCGCTTTCGCCTCGATGGTCGGCGCCGGATATTTCTTCCGCGATCCGACCCTGGTGATGGCCATGGCCGCCGTGAGCGTGCTGATCTCGACCTTCGCCCTGTGGCGCCAGACCGCCGACCCGCACAGCCGCCTGCCGCAGGCAAGCCGGGGCCGGATCGCCGCTTTTCTGCGCTATGGCGCCCCGATCGTCGTCGCCAATATCTTCTACCAGGCGGTCATGCTCGCCAATCGGGGTTTCGCCGCCGCCCATATCGACTTCGCGGCGGCCGGCAAATTGTCGCTCGCCACCGACATGACCATCAGGCTGATCGTGGTCGCCGGCGCGGCGCTCGATATCCTGCTGTTCCAGGTCGCCGTGCACCGCCGGGCGATGGCGGGGGCCGAAGCCGGAGCGGCGCAGGTTTCCCGCAACAGCGCCCTGATCCTCGCCGCCCTGACCTTGCTGTGCCTTGGCTATATGGCCAACCTGCCCGCCTTCGTCGCCCTGGTCGCGCCGGCGAAATTCCGTGACACATTCGAGCCCCTGAGCCTGATCCTCGCGCCCGGCGTCGCCTTGTTCTGCGTCGGTCAGTACTGCCTCAACCCGATCGCACAACTCGAACACCGCACCGGCCTCACCCTGGTCGCGGCCCTGGCGACAACAGCGCTCGATCTCGGCCTGATCCGGTTCGGCCCCTTGCCGACGACCATCGCGAATCTGGCGATGATCCATTCGGCGAGCCTCGCCGCCGGATTTTTCCTGATGATCGCGCTGACCTGGCCCTGGCGCGCCTATTGGCCGCGCGCCCGCGATGTCGGAACGATCGCCTTCGCCGGCGCGGCGAGCCTCGCCGCCATGTGGCCGCTGCGCCATATCGGTCCGCCGATCCTTGCCCTCGTCCTGGTCGCCTTCGCCGGCGGCGCGGTTTTTGGCGCCGTGCTCTATCTCCTCGACCTCGGCGGCATGATCCGCCCGACGGCGGCCAAGGCCCTGGAGCGGCTGTTCGGTCGCGGCGTCGCATCGGCGCAAGGCCTGTGAGCGGGCGCTTCGGCCCACTAATTTTCGCTTACGAGCTCGCGCGGGCTTGGCAAGGCGGAAAATTTCATCAAAAAGTCACGGCCTCGCGTCAAATCGGCGCGTGAATCGCTTTTTGTCGCGGGGTCGCCATGGACTATTTCCGCCGCTTCACCTTTCTGGTGTGCGCTCCGGCTTTCGACGCCGACGAACTCGAAGGCGCCCGCCTGCAGCAGATCATCGCCGCCGTGGAGAAATCCGGCTTCGAAGTCGTCAAGGCCCGCAGGGTCGAGGACGCCGAACTGGCGATCAAGACCGACGCCGCCATCGGCTGCATGATCGTCGATTGGGGCAAGAAGGGGATGAACAGCAAGACGGCTGGCCTGATCTCCTATGTGCGTCGCCGCGGCCTGGAAATGCCGATCATCCTGCTGGTGCGCCGCAAGCGTTTCGAGGATCTGCCGATCGACGTGCTGGACAATGTCGACGGCTATGTCTTCCTGGCCGAGGAAACCCCTGAATTCATCGCCAAGAATCTCGTCAGCCGCCTGAAGCAATATGCCGAGACGTTGAAGACGCCGTTTTTCGGCGAACTGGTCGATTATGCCGAGGAAGGCAACCAGCTCTGGACCTGCCCCGGCCATAATGGCGGGGTGTTCTATTCCCGCAGCCCGATCGGCCGGATTTTCGTCGAACATCTTGGCGAAGCGATCTTTCGCGACGATCTCGACAATTCGGTGCTGGAGCTGGGCGACCTGCTGGTCCATGAGGGACCCGCTTTGCGCGCGCAGAAGGAGGCGGCGAAAATCTTTGGCGCCGAGCGGACCTATTTCGTGCTCAACGGCACGTCCGCCTCCAACAAGATCGTGCTTTCGGCGCTGGTGGCGCCGGGCGATCTGGTGCTGTTCGATCGCAACAACCACAAGGCCGCCCACCACGGCGCGCTGATGCTCGGCGGCGGCGTGCCGATCTATCTTGAAACCGACCGCAACGCCCAAGGCATGATCGGCCCGATCGACTACGAGGCTTTGGACGAGAAGAAAATCCGCAGGAAAATCCGTGACAATCCGCTGGTGGCCGACAAGAACGCGTGGAAGAAGGAGCGGCCCTTCCGCGTCGCGGTGATCGAACAATGTTCCTATGACGGCACGATCTACAGCGCGGAGACCATCCTCGCGAAGATCGGCCACCTTTGCGATTATATTCTCTTCGATGAAGCCTGGGCCGGCTTCATGAAGTTCCATCCCCTGTTCGCCGGCCGCTTCGCCATGGGCCTGAAAGACCTCGGCGCCGACGCGCCGGGGATCATCGCCACCCAATCGACCCACAAGCAGCTCGCGAGCTTTTCCCAGGCCTCGCAAATCCACGTCAAGGACCGCCACATCAAGGGACAGGCGCGGCGCATCGAACATCGCCGCTTCAACGAGACTTTTCTGGTCCACGCCTCGACCTCGCCCTTCTATCCGCTGTTTGCCTCGCTCGACGTCGGCGCGCAGATGATGAAGGGCAAATCGGGCGAGATGCTGTGGGACGACACGATCCGCCTCGGCATCGAAATCCGCAAGAAGATCCGGGCGCTCGGCAAGGAATTCAAGGAAAAGGGCAAGGGCAAGACGCAAGGCTGGTTCTTCGACCCCTTCGTCGCCGACGACGTCGAGACGCCCGAGGGCCGCATGCCCTGGGAGGACGTCCCAACCGACGATCTCGCCAGCACGCCGGCCTATTGGACCTTTGAGCCCGGAGCGAACTGGCACGGCTTCCGCCATGTCGCCGCTGACTACGCCATGACCGACCCCTGCAAGCTCACCCTGATCACGCCCGGCTTCAATCGCACGACCGGCGAATATCTCGACCATGGCGTGCCGGCGCCGATCGTCGCCCAATATTTGCGCGAAAACCGGATCGTGGCGGAAAAGAACGACCTCAACTCGCTGCTGTTCCTGCTCACGCCGGGCGTCGAATTGAGCAAGGCCGGGTCTCTGATTTCGGCGCTCGTCGCCTTCAAGACCTATCACGACCAGAATGCGGCGCTCGAAGAGGTCATCCCGGAATTCGTGGCGCGCCGCCCGCAACGCTACGCCGGGATGCGGCTGCGCGATCTCTGCCAGCAGATGCACGCCTTCTATCGGGACGAGGGCACCAGCGACCTGCAGCGCCGGCAGTTCCGCCCCGAACATCTGCCCCGTCCCGCCATGCCGCCACAGGAAGCGGTGCAGAAACTGACCCGCAACCAGGTCTATTATCTGCCGATCGACCAGGTCGAAGGAAAAATCGCGACGACGCTGTGGGTGGTCTATCCGCCGGGCATCGCCACCATCGCCCCCGGCGAAATTCTCGACGAACGCGCCAAGCCCATGCTCGACTATCTCAAGACGTTCGAGCGCGGCGCCAATCTCTTCCCCGGCTTCGAGGCGGAAATCCAGGGCGTCTATCGCGAGGTCGCGGCGGACGGCTCAATCCGATTCCATACTTACGTCGCCGACGCCGACGGGTGAAATCGGGACATAATCCGGCGGCGGCGCGCTGGCGCCCGCGCCCAGCGCGCGTTGCAGCATCACGCTGTCGGTCCAGCGCCCGAAACGGAAGCCGACGCCTTCCAGATAGGCGACCCGGCGGAAGCCGCAGGCCTCGTGCAGTTTCAGCGACGCGTGATTTTCCGAATCGACATAGGCGATCATCTGGCGGTAGCCGGCGTTGGCGCAGGCGTCGATCAGCGCCGGCAGCAGCTTTCGCCCGGCGCCGGCGCGCAATTGATTTTCGTGCACATAGATCGAATGTTTGACGCAATAGCGATAGGCTGGGCGCTTGCGGAAGGGCACGGCATAGGCATAGCCGATCACCACGCCGTTCAGCTCCGCCACCAGATGCGGCAGCCGATGCTTCTGCATGTTCTTGCGCCGGCGCTTGATGTCCTCGGCCTGCATGGGCTCGAATCCCGCGCTCTTGTTGAGGCCGTGGGTGACGTAGCCGGTATAGATGGCAAGCATCGCCGGGGCGTCAGCGTCGGTCGAAGGCCGGACGACGATGTCGTCGGGCCTCGCCTTGGCGGCTTCGGTCTGCTGATCCGGCGCTTGTGCATCCATGGTCGGGCCGCTCCTTGGCTCGGGCGCCTGTCCTTAGCCGATTTCCGTGAAGCCGGGGAGGCTTATTCGGGCGGCGTCCCATTGGCGGCGAGAATTTCGCCGACGAGATAAAGCGAGCCCGCGATCAGGATTCGCGGCGGGACCGCCCATGTTCTTCCGGCCAGGGCGCGCAAGGCCTCTTCGGCGCCGGGCCAGGCTTCCGCTTTCATCCCGAGGCCTCGCGCCAGCCCCGCAATCTCCTGCGGCGCCCGACCGGCCTGTTCGCCGCGCACCGGCACGGCAAGAATTTCTTTCGCCAGACCGGCGAAATGGCGCAGGAAGCCGGCGGCGTCCTTGGTCTGGAGGGCGCCATAGACCAGGACCAGCGGGCGCGGCGCCTTGTCCTCGAAATCGGCCATGGCCTCGGCCAGAACCTTTCCGCCCGCCTCGTTATGGCCGCCGTCGAGCCACAGCTCCGCGCCGTCGGGCGCCAGCGCCGCCAGTTTTCCGCGTCCGATATTTTGCAGCCGTCCGGGCCAGGACGCCGAAACCATTCCGCGCTCGAAAGCCACCGGCGCAAGGTTCGGCGCGCATTGGCGCAAGGCCGCGATCGCGGTCCCGGCGTTGACGATCTGGTGGCGGCCGCGAAGGCGCGGCAAAGGCAGGTCGAGCAGTCCCCGCTGGTCCTCATAGACGAGGCGCCCCCGTTCGGCGCGGCACAGAAAATCCTGACCGAAGACGACGAGCGGCGCGCGCAGCCGCGCCGCCTGCCGCTCGATCACGGCCAAGGCCTCCTTCGGCTGTTGCGAGACGACCACGGGCGCGCCCGTCTTGATGATTCCGGCTTTTTCGAAAGCGATCATTTCGATCGTGTCGCCGAGGAATTCGACATGGTCGATCGAAACCGGCGTGATGACGGCGCAGACCGGCGTCCCGATCACATTGGTGGCGTCGAACCGGCCGCCGAGGCCGACTTCGAGCAGCAGGAAGTCAGCCGGGCGGTCCGCGAACAGTTTCAGCGCCGCCGCCGTGGTCGCCTCGAAAAAGGTGATCGGCGCGCCTGCGTTGGCTTGTTCGATTTCCGCCAGCGTTTCGCCGAGAATTTTTTCCTCCACCAGCCTGCCGCCGCGAGGCGTCGCAAGGCGGATGCGCTCGCGGAAGGCGACGAGATGGGGCGAGCTGTAAACATGGACGCCGAGGCCGGCGGCCTCGAGAATCGCCCGCATGAAGGCGACGGTGGAGCCTTTGCCGTTGGTTCCGGCGACATGGATGACAGGCGGCAGGCGCTTTTGCGGAGCGCCGAGCGCGGCGAGCAATCGCTCGATCCGATCCAGCGACAGGTCGATCCGCTTGGGATGCAGCTCAAGCAGGCGCGCCAGCAGCGCGTCACTGGTCGTCGCGCCCAAAGGCTCAGGCCGCTTCGACGGGCGGCGCCCTGGTCAGCAGGCGGCAAAGCCGGCCCAGGGTCTCTCGCATTTCGGCGCGGGGAACCACCAGATCGACCATGCCGTGCTGGCGGAGATATTCGGCGCGCTGGAACCCTTCGGGCAAGCGCTCGCGAATGGTCTGCTCGATGACGCGGGCGCCGGCGAAGCCGATCACCGCGCCCGGCTCGGCGATGTGAATGTCGCCCAGCATGGCGTAGGAGGCCGTGACGCCGCCGGTGGTCGGATTGGTCAGCACCACGATATAGGGCAGTTTCGCCGCCTTGAGGCGCTGGACCGCGACCGTCGTGCGCGGCATCTGCATCAGCGAGAACATGCCCTCCTGCATGCGCGCGCCGCCCGACGCGGTGAAGATGATGAAGGGCGTATGCTGTTCGATCGCCCGGAACATGCCGGCGACGATGGCCTCGCCCGCGGCCATGCCGAGCGAACCGCCCAAAAATTCGAAATCCTGCACCGCGACCGTCACCTGCATTCCCTGCAGCGCGCCGGCGGCGAGCGTCACCGCGTCATAAGCGCCGGTCTTGGCGCGATTTTCCTTGAGCCGGTCGGTATAGCGCTTGACGTCGCGGAATTTCAGCGGATCGGCGGGAACTTCCGGGACCGGGATATTCTCGTAAGCGCCGTCGTCAAACAAGGCGTCGAGCCGCACGTTCGGCGGGATTTTCATGTGATAGCCGGAGCCCGGCACCACGAAAAGATTGGCCTCGAGATCCTTGTGGAAGACCAGGGCGCCGCTTTCCGGACATTTGACCCAGAGATTTTCCGGGGTCTCGCGCTTCAGGATCGAGCGGATCTTGGGCGGAACGACATTGGAAATCCAGTTCATGGGATTGCGCGCTCCTTCGCCGCGCTGGCGACGCCGGCCGCCAGTTCGCCCGCCAGTTTTCCCACCGCCGCCACCGTCGCCGGGCCGCCGCGGCCTTGCGTGTCGAGCGTCCTGGCCAGCGCGTCGATCAGGGCCGAGCCCACCACCACGCCGTCGGCGTTCTGGGCGATCTCGCGCGCCGCCGCCGCGTCCTTGACGCCGAAGCCGACTGCGATCGGCAGATCGGTATGGGCCTTGATCCGTTTCACGGCGGTCGCCACGCGCGAATAATCTGGACGGGCGGCGCCGGTGACGCCGGTGATCGAGACATAATAGACAAAGCCCGACATATTGGCGAGAACCGCCGGCAGGCGGGCGTCGTCGGTGGTCGGGGTCGCCAGCCGGATGAAGCTCAGGCCCGCCTTCAGCGCCGGCAGGCAAAGCTCCTCGTCCTCCTCGGGAGGCAGATCGACCACGATCATGCCATCGGCGCCGGCGGCCGTGGCGTCGGCCAGGAACTTGTCCACGCCATAGACATAGATCGGGTTGTAATAGCCCATCAGGATGATCGGCGTGTCGGCGTCCGCCTTGCGGAATTCGGCGACGATCTTCAGCACGCCAGGAAGCGTCATGCCGGCGTGAAGCGCGCGACGGCCGGCCGCCTGGATCGCTGGGCCGTCCGCCATCGGATCGGAAAAGGGCATCCCGACTTCGATGACATCGGCGCCGGACTTCGCCAGGGTTTTCAGAATGTCCAGCGACAGCGCCGGATCGGGATCGCCGCCCATGACGAAAGTGACGAGCGCGGCGCGGCCCTGCGCCTTGACGACGGCGAAACGTTTTTCAATACGGTCCTTCATGCGCGTGGGCGTAGCACAATGGCGAGGCCTTGGAAACTCGCTCGGTCAGGCCAGGGCGGCTAGCGCCTTCCGCAAGGCCTCCGGCTGCTGGCCAAGCCGGGCTTCGATGGCGGCATGAGCGTGATCCCACAGGGGCGCGGCTTGGGCGAGGCGGCGATGCCCCTCGTTGGTCAGCCGCAGCAACCGGCTGCGCCGGTCGTCCGGATCGGCCTCGACAATGACGAGTCCGCGCCGGACCAGCGGCTTGAGCGCGGCGGTCAGGGTCGTGCGATCCATGGCGAGCAGGTTGGCGACCGGGGCGATGGAGGGCGGCGTGCGCCGGTTCAGCGCGTTAAGGAGAGAGAATTGGCCATTGGTCAGGCCGACTGGCCGCAAAACTTGGTCGAAATGACGTGCGAGGGCGCGCGCGGCCCGCTGGGTGTGGAGGCACAGGCAGGCGTCGCGAATGCGATGGGTGGTTTCGGTCGGAAGGCGCTCGCCTTGGTTTGACATGGACCATATATGTTGATATCAACTAAAAAGTCAAGCCAGTCGGGAGGTTGTCGTGAAATTCACGCCCTATCTCATGTTTTACGGCAATTGCGCCGAAGCCTTCGCCTTTTACGCCAAGGCGCTGGACGCGAAAATCGTCCGCCAATTGCGCTACAGCCAGGCGCCAGCAGGCGTTCCCATGCCGCCCAACGTCGATCCCGAAAAAATCATGCACGTCTGTCTGGAAAAGGGCCAATTCCGGATCATGGGCGGCGATATGAACCACCCGAAGCCCGAAGCGCCGGTCCCCCCGATCTTTTGGGTGTCGATTTCCGTCGCCAGCGTCGAAGACGCGCGTCGCGTCGCCACGGAACTATCCGAGGGCGGCCGAATCATGATGCCGCTGGCGGAGACCTTTTTCTCGCAGCAGTTCGCCATGCTGACCGACCGTTTCGGGATCAATTGGATGGTGGATTGTCCGCGCGCCGCGCCCGAACTCGACGCCATGGCGAAAAACTGAGCGATGACGAAGATCACGCCCCATATCTGGTTCGACGATTGCGCGGAGGAAGCCGCGCAATTTTATGTCGCGACATTTCGCGACGGCCGCGTGATCGACATTATTCGCCCGGGCGGCGCTGGTCGGGCGGTCGCGGTGACATTCGAACTGTTTGGCCAACGTTTCACCGGGATCAACGGTGGCCGGACCTACGCTCTGTCGCCCGCCGTGTCGTTCCACGTTCCCTGCGATAGCCAACAGGAAATCGATCTGTATTGGGATCGCCTTGCGGCCGGCGGCGAGGAACTGCGTTGCGGCTGGGTGACGGATCGGTTTGGCGTGACCTGGCAGATCATACCGGTGGAATTTCCGCGTCTGCTGGGCGGCGATCCGCAAAAGGCGGCGCGCGTGATGGGCGTCGCCCGGGCTATGCGCAAGATCGATCTGGCGGCGTTGCGGGCCGCCGCCGAAGGCTGAACGGCCTTACATGCCTCCCAGATGATCGGCGACGGTGAAAATGTCCTTGTCGCCGCGCCCGGACAGGCCCAGCACCATCAGGTGATCCTTCGGCTTTTTCGGCGCGATCTCGATGATTCTCGCCAAAGCGTGGGCCGGCTCCAGCGCCGGGATGATGCCTTCGAGTTGCGAGCAGAGCTGGAAGGCGGCGAGCGCCTCCTTGTCGGTGGCGGAAAGATAGGTCACCCGGCCGTTTTCCTTGAGCCAGGCGTGTTCCGGGCCGATGCCGGGATAGTCCAGACCCGCCGAGATCGAATGGCCTTCGAGAATCTGGCCGTCGCCGTCCATCAACAGATAAGTCCGGTTGCCGTGCAGCACGCCCGGCCGTCCGCCAGCGAGCGAAGCCGCGTGGCCGTTAGGCACATTGAGGCCGTAGCCCGCCGCCTCGACCCCGTATAGCTCGACGGAAGGATCGTCGAGGAAGGGATGGAACAGGCCGATGGCGTTGGAGCCGCCGCCGATACAGGCGAACAGCGAATCCGGCAGCCGCCCTTCCATCTCCATCATCTGCTGGCGGGTCTCGTCGCCGATCACGCATTGGAAATCGCGCACCATGGCGGGATAGGGATGCGGGCCGGCGGCGGTGCCGATGCAGTAGAAAGTGTCGTCGACATTGGTGACCCAGTCGCGCAGGGCCTCGTTCATGGCGTCCTTGAGGGTGCGCGCGCCGGACTGGACCGGAATCACCTTGGCGCCGAGCAGGTTCATGCGGAAGACATTGGGCTTTTGCCGCTCGACGTCGACCTCGCCCATATAGACCACGCATTCCAGGCCGAAACGCGCGCAGGCGGTGGCGGTGGCGACGCCATGCTGGCCGGCGCCCGTCTCGGCGATGATCCGCTTCTTGCCCATGCGCAGCGCCAGAAGGATCTGGCCGAGCACATTGTTGATCTTGTGCGCGCCGGTGTGGTTCAGCTCCTCGCGCTTGAAATAGATTTTCGCGCCGCCGAGCTTTTCCGTCATGCGCTCGGCGAAATAGAGCGGGCTCGGCCTGCCGACATAATGGGTGAGCAGGCTTTTCAGCTGGGCGTGATAGGCCGGGTCCTGGCGCGCCTCGTCATAGGCTTTTTCCAGCGACAGGATCAGCGGCATCAGGGTTTCGGCGACGAAACGCCCGCCGAAAATGCCGAAATGGCCACGCGCGTCGGGACCCTGACGCAGGGAATTGGGCGATGAAAGATTCATGTCTTTAGCTCGTGACCCATCGCGCGCCGATGGAGCGATGAAACGCAAAAAGCCTTCCGGAACCGCTCTCTTAAACGCTTCCCACGGCGAGGCCAAGATGATCTTGAAACGCGAGCGGCGCCTTGGCGGATGCTAATGCGGGGCGACAACCTTCATGCCGTTGGCGTCGTGCTCGATGGCGCCCAAGGAATCCGTGACATTCTGCATCGCGCTGACCACCAAGCTGTGCTTTTAGACGGGCGCTCAAACCCTGGCGGAACCGGACTTCGGTCTCGTCTTCGCTCCGTGGCCGCCATGATGAGCAAGAAACCCTCGATTCTCAAATCAAACCGGTTTGTCCTGATCGCGCTGACGCCGGGCAATGATCAACTCGGCGAGGGCGGCGAGATGGTGAGCGTCACCCAGCCGTTCCATCCCTCCGGACGGTTCTGCGCCCAGAAATCCCTGTAGGCTCGGAAATTGAGCGACCCCTGCCAGCTGTTGACCGGGAAATTGTAGGTCAGCTGCGGCCCGACGCCGAAAACCTGCAACTCGTTGCAGCCGACCGTATCGCCGGGGCCGCTGTCACAGGTGATCTGGCGGTAGACATAGCCGACGACGCCCGCCGAAACCTTGTCATTGAACGTGTAGGAGCCGGCCCAGTCGAAATGCATGTCGACGCCGTCGTGATATTTGGTATAGGGATCGATGAAATTATAGCTGAAGCCGAGGACGCCGGAAAACTCCCAGCCGGTCTTCTGGTCATAGTAGGTATAGCCGCCGCCAGCGTCGATCACCCAATGGCCGAAACCGATATTGGCGAGCCGGTTCGGGTTATACGGGCTGATTGGAACGTTGCCCCCGACAAAAGCGAGAAAATTGTTGACGCCGGACGCCCATTTCATCGTCACTTCCGGCGCGAGGTCGCCGAGGCCTGAAATCGCATCGGCGTCGACGCCATAGGCCGCGAAAGGCTTCGAGCCCCCGGGCGTCAGGGCGACGCCCGACCACATGCCGTTGATCGTCGAATTCGCAAAGCCCGCCTGGGCGGTGATTTGAATCCCAAGCTGGGCGCCGAGCACCGGGTCCGCGAACGTATAGGTCGGCTGGAAATATCCCTGCCCGGAAATATTATCTTGTTTGGCGCGCGGAAAAGCGACGACATTGCCGGGAAGCGCGCCGAACGCCGGATCCTGAGCGAAGGCGGCGGTCGCGTTCTGCTGGGTGTTCGCGTAGTAATACCAGGCCGTGATCGACCAGCCCGGCGCCACCGGGGTCGCCGCCATGCTGGCGTAGGAACCCGGCACCCAATAACTGGCTCCGCCCTCGTCCGCCAGAACCGCGCCAGGCGCCGAAGCGAGAACCGCGATAGCCGCTGTTCGCGCCAACCAAATTCGCCGGTGGCTCGAATTCACATCGATCCCCATCGGATTCCTCTGCCAATTCGAGCGACGGCGCGCTTGGCGCGGCCTCTGTCCTTATTCGGCCGTCGATAACCGCCCATCAGCAGTCGTGCAACTTGATCGACCCTTCCGTGGCGACCGCCACGGCGGTTTTCGATCCTCGCCTTCCCCTTTAATCAACGAAATTCCAAAGACCAAGCGATGACGAGGAGATTAGAATTCATTTAAAATGACGCTTCCTTTACGGGCCGCTCGCGAAAGCCTGCGCCTTTGCCTATCCTGCGCCAGGCGCGATGGGAGAATCGGCATGGCGACGACGGTGATCCAATATGTGCTCCGGCGGCTCGGCGAGATCGGCATAAAAGACGTCTTCGGCGTTCCCGGCGATTACGCCTTCGCCGTCAACGACGCCATCTGCAACGATCCCGACATGAACTGGATCGGCTGCTGCAACGAACTCAACGCGGCTTACGCCGCCGAGGGCTATGCGCGGATCAAGGGCGCGGGCGCTTTGTGCACGACCTACGGCGTCGGCGAACTTTCCGCGATCAATGGCGTCGCCGGCGCCTATGCCGAACATCTCCCGGTCTTTCATCTGGTCGGCGCGCCCAATGTCGCCATCCAGGAATCGCGCGCGCTGATGCACCATACGCTGGGGAACGGCGAATATGACCTGTTCCGCCGCATGTCCGAGCCCGTTGTCTGCGCCCATGCGGTGATGACCCCGCAGAATGTCGCCTATGAGACCGAGCGGCTGATCGCCGAGGCTTCCTACCACCTGCGCCCGGTCTACATGGCCTTTCCCGCCGATCTCGCGTCGGCGCCCATCGCCGGCGACGCGCGCCCGATCGCGCCGCCGCAGAGCGATCCCGAGGCCTTGGCCGATGTGACCGAGGTGATCGTCGAGGCCCTGGCGCGGGCGCGCTCGGCCTGCGTTCTGCCGGGCGTGCTGATCGCGCGGGCGGGTTTGCAGCCTGCCCTGCACGAATTGATCGACGCCTCGGGCCTGCCCTTCGCCACCATGTTCATGGACAAATCCGTCCTTGACGAGACCCATCCCTCCTATGTCGGCATGTATGACGGGGCGCTGATGCAGCCCGAAGTGCGCGCCTTCGTCGAGGAGGCCGACGCGGTGCTGGCGATCGGCACGCTGATGACCGATTTCAACACCGGCGCCTTCACCTCGCGGCTCGATCCGGCGAAAACCATTTCCATCGGCCAGCATCGCGTGCGCGCCGGCGAAAAGACCGTTTTCAACGTCGAACTCGGCGATCTGCTCAAAAGCCTGACCGCGCGGCTGTCGCGCCGCGACTGGCCGAAAATCGCGCCCCAAAAGCTTGGCCGGGCGACGGGATCGGGTGGCGACAGGATCGACGCCAAGGCGCTCTATCCGCGCCTCGCCGGTTTTCTGCGCGAGAACGACATTCTGGTCGCGGAAACGGGCACGGCCTCGATGGGCCTGGGCTTCGCCCGCATGCCCTCGGGCGCCAATTTCTATAATCAGACGCTCTGGGGGTCGATCGGCTGGGCGACGCCGGCGGCTTTCGGCGCTGCGGTCGCGGCGCCGCAAAGGCGCGTCGTCCTGCTGACCGGCGACGGCGCCCATCAGTTCACCGTCCAGGAAATCAGCCAGTTCGCTCGCTATGGCCTGAAACCGATCGTCTTCGTGATCAATAATTCCGGCTATCTCATCGAGCGGCTTTTGTGCCGCGAGCCGGAGAGCGCCTATAACGAGATCGCGCCATGGCGCTACAGCCTGCTGCCGCAGGCCTTCGGCTGCGACGACTGGTTTTCCGCGCGGGTTGCGACCTGCGGCGAACTGGACGACGCGCTCGCGACGGCCGCCCGCGCCGAAACCGGCGTCTATATCGAAATCGTCACCGACGCCTATGCCGCCTCGGCCCTGGCGACCAGAATGCACGAGGAATTCCGCAAGCTCTATCGTTAAGCCGGTTAAATCCCCGCCGCGTCGAAAGCCGCGACGCTCGCCGAGCCTTCGGTCGCGGCGCGGAAAAAGCCCTCCGCATGGGGCAGGACATGGCCGGCGAAATGTTTGGCGAGCGCAATCTTGCCGTTCAGAAAAACCAGGTCGGCGCCGTCTTCGCTGCGAAGGTCCGACGCCCACGCCGCCTGGCGCGCCAGCAGCCAGAAGCCGATGGTGATCCCGAACTGATGGATCAGCGGAACGCCAGCGGCCGTGGTCGCCGCCGGCGCCACGCCGTGATTCGCCACGATCCATTCGACCGCATATTGCAGACGCGCCGTCGGCGCGGTCAGCGCCTGACCGAGCGCGACAATCTCGGCGTCCGACGATGTTTCGAGTTCGGCCGCCATCGCGCGAACCGCCTCGATCAGCCGTTCGGCCGCGGCGCCCTTGTCGCGCGCGATTTTCCGGCCGACAAGATCATTGGCCTGGATCGCGGTCGTGCCCTCATAGATCGGGGTGATGCGGGCGTCGCGGTAATGCTGGGCGGCGCCGGTCTCTTCGATAAAACCCATGCCGCCATGGACCTGGATCCCGGTCGAGGCGATCTCGACCGCGCTTTCCGTGCACCAGCCTTTCACCACCGGCACCAGCAGATCGACCAGCGCCTGCGCCGCCGCCGCTTCCCCCTGGTCGGGCGACGCACGGGCGATATCCGTCTGGCCCGCCGTGAAATACGCCAGAGCCCGCATCGCCTCGACCTTCGCTTTCATGTCGAGGAGCATCCGCTTGACGTCGGGATGATAAGCGATCGGCGCGCTGCTCTCGGCCGCGATCGGCCGGCCCTGGATGCGCTGAAACGCATAATCGCGCGCCTGCTGGAAGGCGCGTTCGGCTATGGCCACGCCCTCAAGCCCGACGTTCAGCCGGGCGTGGTTCATCATGGTGAACATATATTCGAGGCCGCGATTGGCCTCGCCGACGAGATAACCAATCGCGCCGCCCTTTTCGCCGAAGGACATGACCGCCGTCGGGCTGCCGTGAATGCCGAGCTTGTGCTCGATCGAGGCGCAGACGAGATCGTTGCGCGCGCCAAGCGAGCCGTCGGCGTTGACCAGGAATTTGGGCGCGATGAACAGCGAAATGCCTTTCACGCCTGGCGGGGCGTCGGGCAGGCGCGCCAGCACCAGATGGATGATGTTCTCGGCGACGTCGTTCTCGCCCCAGGTGATGAAAATCTTCGTGCCGGTGATGCGGTAGGAATCGCCGTCGGGAACGGCCTTGGTCCGCACGGCGGCGAGGTCCGAGCCCGCCTGCGGCTCGGTGAGATTCATCGTGCCGGTCCAGGTCCCCGAGACCATTTTCGGCAGATAGAGATCCTTCTGCGCCTGCGAGCCGTGATGGTCGATGGCGGCGATGGCGCCCAGCGTCAGCATCTGGCACAGGGAAAAGGCGAGATTGGCCCCCGTCCACATTTCCAGCACCGGAGTCGAGACCAGGCTCGGCAGCCCCTGCCCGCCATAGTCGAGCGGCGCCGGCATGGCGTGCCAGCCATTGTCGCAAAAGGCGGCGAAGGCCTGTTTGTTTCCCTCCGGCGTGATCACCACGCCGTCCTTGCAGACGCAGCCCTGTTTGTCGCCCGGCTGGTTGAGGGGCGCGAGAACATCCCCGGCGAATTTGCGCGCCTCCTCGAAGATCGCCTCGACCAGATCGTCCGAAACTTCCTCATTGCCCGGCAGAGCGGCGATCCGGTCGAACCCGCCGACAGTCTTCATGGCGAAGATCATGTCGCGGATCGGGGCGTCATAGGCGGACATGGGAGGCTCCAGGCAAAGGCGTAAAGTGGCAAGCTAATCCGTGCTCCCGCTGAACTCAATCGGAGGAGTCTTTCTCTTTCGGCTAAGCAGGATTTCCGAAAAGTGGCCGCCGGTTTTCGGACAAAAATCCCGCTAAATCAAAAAGCCTAAGCAGCAATTCGTTGGCGCGCCAACGAATTGCTGCTTAGAGCCGTTCATTGCGGCGGCGGGGTCACGCCCAGCAGCGCCGCGGCGGCGAGGACCGACAGGCCGAGCGCGAGCTCCAAGGCCACGCTGCCTTGCAGGCGCGTGCTTTGCCTTTCGTCCGCGGGACGATGCCGCAGGCGCGGCAGCGCCATGAAACGATTGTAACAGGCCAGCGCGAGCATCATGGCGACCAGCCCCGCCTTGGCGCAAAGGACGTCGCCGTAATCGGTCATGAACACGCGCCCCAACGAGGCGCCGACCCGGAAGCCGACATTGCCGAGGCCGCTGGCCACGATCAGCGCGACGGCAGGCGTGGCGATGACCGAAAAGCGCAGCAGAAGATCGACCGGCCGCCGGCGCGCTTCATCGTCGCCTGGTCCGCGCGCTTCCCTCAAAGCGAACAGCAAGGGCGGCAGGCCGCCGAGCCAGGCGGCGGAGGCGAGCACATGGGCGCCATAGACAGCCAGCATGAAAGCGCCCCACACGCCGGACCCTTCGGCGGCATGGCCGAGCCAGGCCTGATCGATCAGCAGCGCCGCGCCCAGCGGGATCATCGCCCGGCGCCTTGAGTCCGCCGCCATCGGCCAGGCGGCGAGGCCGAGCGCGATGGCGAACAGGGCCAGGCGGATTTCGACCACCGGGCCGAACTGGGTCTGGGTGAAGAACAAGGACAGGGTCTGCGGATCGGCGACTTTTTCAAGGCCGCCGGCCATATTGGCGATGATCGCGGCGATCCAGCCGAGGCCCGACAGGACCGCGACCGGCGCGGCGAGGCGCAGCAAAAAATCGGTCGCTCCGCCGGGCGCCCGGAAAGGCGCCCGGCATATAAGTCCAGAACAAGGCCGCTCCGAACAGGACGAAAACCGACGCGAAGTGAATCCAGCGCGTCAGCAGCAGCAGGGCCGGGATCGCAAAACCTTCGGAAGCGTCCATGTCACGGCGCGACGGTGAATTTGTAGCTTCCGGAGGTGTGGTGGGTGTCCACCGAAACCACATGCCAATGAACGACATAGGTTCCCGGCGCGAGTTTGCGGCCGAGGGGGACGCGGAGCGTCGCCGGGTCCGACGGATCGACCTTCGCCTTGCCGGTGGGGATCGAGGCCCCGGCCGCCGAGTTCAAGGACGCGCCGGAAAAGGCGGCCACGATATTCTGGGTGAAGATCAAGGTCAGTTCGCCCGGCGCGCCCTGCGAGGTGGAGCCGACCGGGGGAACCGCGTGATCGAGGAAGGCGTGCGCCCAGGCCGACCCTTTGAAGCCCGGCGATGCGAAGGCGACGGCGGCGAAAAAGGCGGCGGCGAAAGACATGCGCATGATTTTCATGAATGAGCCTCCTCAGAGATGTCCATGCGCCTGCGGCGGCCCGAACAGGGGCTTGCCGAGCGTATCGGGCGCGATGTCGTCGAGGAAGAAATCGACGACCGCGAGCGCGCCGAGATGGGCGCCGCTTTCCCGGTTGATCGGCGCCTGGGCCATCACGCCGATCTCGAAATATTGCCCGATATAATAGAGCGACGGGCCGACCACGCCGGTCGTGACATTGGTCCCGAACTGGCCGGGCGCATTCGGCGCAAGATTGCCGACCGGCGTGCTGAAGATCGCTTCGAAGGCCGGGATCAGGCGCCGGAACAGTTCCGGGACCTCCTGCACGTGGGAATTCATATAAAGCAGGCTGTATTGCAGGGTCGCGCCATAGGTGACCGTGGTCGGGTTCAGGCTGCCGTCGGCATTGGTCGCGGTCATCGGAAAACTGGCGTCGAATTCGCCGGTGATGGCGAGCGGCTTCATCCAATCGGCTTCGGCGTCGCCGAAGCCCTTGCCGCCATAGAGCTTGAAGGTCAGGGTGGAGAAGGGATCGGACGGCAGCGAGGCGCTTTGGGGGCTGCCGGTATTGCCCCAATCGACATTGACCGCCGTCGCGACGATCGCTTCGGCTTTCGCATCCTCCCACATCACATATTTGAGTTGGGTCTCGATATTCGACCAGCCCTGCGCGGAAGGGCGCGCCTGCCAGTTGAAGCCTGAACCGACCGCAACGCCGAGATCGGCGGTGAGGGTCTTGGCATATTCCCAGCCGAGCGAATAATTGAACGTGCTCGGCGAACCGTCGGGATTGGCCGAAGCCATGTAAGCGAAGGCCGGCAGCGCCAGTTCGTCATTGACGCCGGGATCGTCGATGGTCAGCGTCGCGGGAAAGACGCGGTCGCCGACGATAGTGTGGGCCTGGGCCTGGAAGGCGATGGCCGAAAAAGCCGCGCAGGCGGCAAGAACACGGGTTTTACGCACACGGCGGAGCGCCCGCGTGACAGGGTAGGGTTTCATTCTGGTCTCGCAAAATCTTCTGGCCGCCATGCGGCGTCAGGCGCGCCCAAAAGGCTGCGCCCACGAAAAATACGCTCAAGACGCGCGGATCAGACCAGAATGGGAGGGCCGCGCGCCGGCGGCGTGTTCAGCGGTTGCGAGGGCGGCGGCAGGCGCTGCGCCGCAGGGGAAACCAGCAGGATGACGCGCACGGCGGCGCGGGCCACGATGACGGGCGGCGGCGCGCCCGGAAGAGCATTGCCCAAAGCCTGACACATCGGACAGGATTTGGGCGCGCCCTGCGCGTGGCCGTCGCCGCGCGTCTGATGGAAACAGCCGGGGGCGGCAATTTCTTGAGCCGCCGCAAAAGCGTCGCCGGTCGCCAAGGGGCGCGGCGCTGAAGCGAACAGACCAAAGCCCTGGAGCAGGAAGACGAGCGCCGCCAGGCGCGCCAGCCACGCCCGCCAGAATACGTCCCGCCCGCTCTTTCCGGGTTCGCGCTCCAAAGCCCCTCTCCCCTCGAAAAAAAAGCTAACATTTCGTCAGGGCGGCGCGCAATGCGCCGCGACGCGATTCGAAGCGGCCGCAAGCGGTTCTCAGGCGGAAAATTCATTTGACCGTCGCGCGGCGCGGTCGGATAAGGTCAAGGCCGTCATCGGCCTGTCGGACCATGGCGCCGACCCCGGCCCGCCCCAGTGGAATCGCCTTATGGAACTTGGCCCGCTTATCCTGTCGCGAATTCAATTCGCCTTCGTGGTCAGTTTCCACATCATTTTCCCCTCTTTCACCATCGGTCTTGCGGCCTGGCTCACGGTGCTCGAGGGCATGTCGCTCGCCACCGGCCAGAAGGTCTATCGGCGCCTGTTCGATTTCTGGCTGAAAGCCTTCGCCTTGTCCTTCGCCATGGGCGTGGTCAGCGGAATCGTCATGGCCTTCCAGTTCGGGACGAACTGGAGCGTCCTGTCGGAACGTACCGGCGCGATCCAGGGGCCGCTGCTCGGCTATGAGGCCTTCACCGCCTTCCTGCTGGAGGCGTCCTTTTTCGGCATCATGCTGTTTGGCCGCGACCGGACGCCGCGCTGGTTCTATTTTTTCTCCTGCGCCATGGTCGCGCTCGGCACCATGGTCTCGTCCTACTGGATCATGTGCAACAACAGCTGGATGCAGGTTCCGCTTGGCCACAGAATCGTCGATGGCAAGATCGTTCCCGACGACTGGAAGGCCATCCTGCTCGGCCCGGTCCAGCTGATCCGCTGGCCGCACATGCTGCTCGGCGCCTTTCTCACCACCAGCCTCTGCGTCGCCGCGACCGGCGCCTGGCATCGCCTGCGGGGCGAAGCCTGGGAGGAATCCCATGTCATGCTCGACTGGGGCCTCGGCCTCGCCGCCGTGCTGATCCCGGCGCAGATCCTTCTCGGCCATCTCGCCGGCGAGATCGTCCACAAATACCAGCCGGCCAAATTCGCCGCCATCGAAGCGCGCTGGCATGACGAGCAGCCGGCTTCGGAAGTGCTGATCGGCTGGCCGGACGCGCGCAAGGCCGAAAATCTTTACGCCATCACCGTTCCCGATCTCGGAAGTTTCATCGCCACCGGAACCTGGGACTCCAAGGAGGTCGGCGTCGAATCCTTCCCGGCCGAGAACCGGCCGCCGGTGGCGGTCCCCTTCTTCGCCTTCCGCATCATGTTCGGCCTCGGCGTCGCGATCCTCGCCTTGTCCTGGACCGGCGTAGTCCTGCGCACGCTCGGCGGGCTCGAACAGGCGCGCTGGTTCCTGTGGTTGACCCTGTGCTCCTTCCCCGCCGGCTTCATCGCGGTGATCGCCGGCTGGTTCACCGCCGAGGTCGGGCGCCAGCCTTGGGTCGTCTATGGGCTGATGCGCACGCGCGACGCCGTGACGCCCTCGCTCTCGACGCCCGAGGCCGCGACGTCGCTGATCGCCTTCATTCTGGTCTATGCCCTGATTTACGGCTTCGGCGCGGTCTATTTCCACCGCCTGTTCCGCGACGGGCTGACGAAAAGGACGCGCGCCGCCGCCGGCTATGATTTTCACGCGGAGAGGCCGCTATGAACGCCGCCGACATGAGCCAGGCCGCGCCTTCCTTTCTCGCCCTGTTCTGGGCCGGCGTGATCGCCTTTTCCATCCTCGCCTATGTGGTGCTCGACGGGCTCGACCTCGGCGTCGGCCTGTTGTTCGGCGCCACGCGCGACCCCGATCTGCGCGGCGAAATGATGGGCCTGATCGCGCCGTTCTGGGACGGCGCCGAAACCTGGCTGGTCGTCGTCGGCGCCTCGCTTTTTGCGGCCTTTCCCGCCGTTTACGCCATCTTCCTGCCGGCTTTCTACCTGCCGGTCCTGCTGCTGCTGATCGGCCTGATCTTCCGGGGCGTCGCTTTCGAATTCCGCGGCCGCGGCGGTCCGTCCTGGTTGTGGAGCGGCGGCTTCTGGATGGGGTCGGCGCTCGCCGCCTTCATCCAGGGCGCGGCGGTCGGCGCGATGATCCTCGGCGTCAAGGTGCAAAACGGCCAATTTGCCGGCGGCCCCTTCGACTGGCTGCGCCCGCTGCCCGTCCTCACCGGAATCGGCCTGATGTTCGGCTACGCCCTGCTCGGCGCCGGCTGGATGATCCTGAAATCGCCGACCCGCCTGCGCGACTGGGCCTATGAGCGCGCGCCCTTCCTCGCCATCGGCATGACCATCTTCCTGCTCCTCGCCTCGCTCCTGACCGTCATACAGGCGCATGGCGTCATGTCGCGGCTGATCGAACGGCCCTGGGCGGCGGCCTTTTTCTTGGCTGGCCTTCTCGCCCTGTGGGGCGTGCTGCTCGGAATCTCCCGGCGCCGCGACGCTTGGCCGCTCGCCTTCGCCATCGCGTTTTTCGTCGTCGCCTTCGGCTTTCTCGCCACGGCTTTCTGGCCCTATATGATTCCCTATAGCGTGACGGTGGCGAGCGCTGCGGCGCCGGAACAGTCGCTTTCCTTCCTGTTCTGGGGCGCGGGCGTCGTCGCCTTGCCGGTCGTCCTGATCTATTCGGTGGTCATCCACGTCCTGTTCCGCGGCAAGATGCGCGTCGCCGGGCATTGATCCCTCGAGCGAAAACGCCGGAGCAGACATGAGCGCATTCCGCCTGATCGAAGTGGTCCTGCTGGTGATCGCCGGCCTGCTGCCGATCATGAACCCGTTCAGCACGGCGCCGCTGCTGGTGGCGCTGACGGCGGGCATGACCGAGGAGGAGCGCAACCGCCAGACCCTGCTCGGCTGCATCTACGCCTTCGGCATACTCGCGACCTTCCTCGTCGCCGGCCGGTTCATCATCAGCTTTTTCGGCATTTCGCTTCCGGGCATCAGGATCGCCGGCGGACTTCTGGTCTCGACCCTCGGTTTCCGCATGGTCCTCCCCGCAGCGGAATCCGGCGCCGAGAATGTTCCCGCGAAGAAGGATATCGCCTTCTCTCCGCTCGCCATGCCCTCGCTGAGCGGCCCCGGCTCGATCTCGGTGGTTCTCGCGACTTCGGCGCAGATTCCCAACGACAAGATCGTCGTCGGCAATATCGTGGTCCTGATCGGCATCGCCGCCACGACTCTGATCGCGTGGCTGGTGCTGCGCGGCGCCATTTTCCTCGTCCGTTTCCTGGGCCAGACCGGCATTGACGCCATGACCCGCATCTTCGGCTTCCTGCTGATCTGCATCGGGGTGCAGTTCGTGCTGATCGGCGTGGGCGATTATTTCACGCCGCTGTTCGCCGCCGCAAAATGATTTTGCCGGGCGACGGCCCGTTCCGCCGCCTGATCGATCGCCACGCAATAGCGGGCGCGAAAAAATCCGCGCCGCCCGACGAAAGCTTCCCGCTCCACAATGTTCGTAATATGTTCGAGCGATCGCAATGCAATTCGCGGGATCGGAGACGGGGTTGGGCGAGGCCGCTTTTCTCGGCAAACTCAATGAGGCGCAGCGCCGGGCGGCCGAAATTGGGGCCGGCGGGCCGCTGCTGATCATCGCGGGCGCGGGTTCGGGCAAGACCAACACGCTCGCCCATCGCGTCGCCTTTCTCATCGCCTCGGGCGCCGATCCGCGCCGCATCCTGCTGATGACCTTTTCGCGCCGCGCCGCTGCGGAGATGACCGGGCGGGTGCGGCGCATCTGCGCCGAGGCCCTGGGCGCCAAGGGCGGGATCCTGACCGACGCCCTGGCCTGGGCGGGAACCTTCCATTCCATCGGCGCGCGGCTGCTGCGCGAACATGCGCCGCTGATCGGCCTCGACCCGGATTTCACCATCCACGACCGCGAGGACAGCGCCGACCTGCTCAATCTCGCGCGCCACGACCTCGGTTTTTCCAAAACCGAAAAACGCTTCCCGACCAAATCGACCTGCCTCGCCATCTATTCCCGCGCCGTCAATTCGCAGGCGCCGCTCGACGAGGTTTTGGGGCGGCATTTCCCCTGGTGCGCCGGCTGGAGCGAGGAGCTGCGAAAACTGTTCGCCGCTTATGTCGTGGCCAAACAGGCGCAGAACGTGCTCGATTACGACGACCTTCTGCTCTATTGGGCGCAGATGGCGGAAGAACCTTCGCTTGCCGCCGAATTGGGCGCACGGTTCGATCATGTGCTGGTCGACGAATATCAGGACACCAACCGTCTCCAGGCGTCCATCCTGCTCGGGCTCAAGCCCGACGGGCGAGGCCTGACGGTCGTCGGCGACGACGCCCAGTCGATCTACGCCTTCCGCGCCGCGGACGTGCGAAATATCCTTGATTTTCCCGCCAAATTCTCGCCGCCCGCCGAAATCGTCACCTTGGAGCGCAATTACCGCTCGACCCGGCCGATCCTCGCCGCCGCCAATGCGGTGATTTCCTGCGCCAGGGAGCGTTTCACCAAGACTCTATGGACCGATCGCGCCTCGGTGGAGCGCCCTGCTCTGGTCGTGGCGCGCGACGAGGCCGGCCAGGCGAATTATATCGTCGAACAGGTGCTGGAGGCGCGGGAAAGCGGCGTGCAGTTGAAATCGCAGGCGGTTTTGTTCCGCGCCGCCCATCACAGCGGCCCGCTCGAAATCGAGCTGACCCGGCGCAATATTCCCTTCGTCAAATTCGGCGGGCTGAAATTCTTGGACAGCGCCCATGTCAAGGACATGCTGGCCTTGCTGCGCTTCGCCCAGAATCCGCGCGACCGGGTCGCCGGATTCCGGCTGCTGAAAATCCTGCCCGGCGTCGGCCCCTCGACCGCCGGGCGCGCGCTCGACGAGATCGGCGCGGCCAGCGATCCGCTCGCCGCGCTCGCGGCTTTTCCGGCGCCGGGAAAATCGGGCGACGACTGGCCGGCTTTCGTCGCCGCTTTGCGGGACATCGGCGCCGGCGCCGGTTGGCCGGCGGAGATCGCCCGCGCCCGCGCCTGGTACGAGCCGCATCTCGAACGCCTGCACGAGGATTTCGCCACCCGCCAGATCGACCTCGTCCAGCTCGAACGGATCGCCGCGACTTATCCCTCGCGCGAGCGTTTTCTGACCGAACTGACCCTCGATCCGCCGGATGCGACCAGCGCCGAGGCTGGCGTTCCCTTGCTCGACGAGGATTATCTGATCCTCTCGACCATCCATTCCGCCAAGGGGCAGGAATGGAAATCGGTTTTCCTGCTCAATGTGGTGGATGGCTGCATCCCGTCCGATCTCGCGACCGGGACCAGCGCCGAGATCGAGGAGGAGCGCCGCCTGCTCTATGTCGCGATGACTCGCGCCCGCGACCGATTGCATCTGCTCGTTCCGCAGCGCTTTTTCACCCATGGCCAGCACGCGCGCGGCGACCGCCATGTCTATGCCGCGCGCAGCCGTTTCATCCCCGACGATCTCATGGGCCTGTTCGAGCAGGTCGCATGGCCGCCCGCCGCGCCGGAGGGCGCCGCATCCGGCCCGGGCCTGCAGGCGCGGATCGACCTTGGCGCGCGCATGCGCGGCATGTGGCGCTGAACCTGCCTAGCGGCCGAGGTAGGTCTTGATCGCCTGTTCGACCTTCTTCCGCTCGTCCGGCGTCAGCTTGTTGGACTCATTGTCGAGCCAGTTGTCGTGCAGGCCCGCCGAGGCGGCGAGGATCGCCCATTTGGCCCCTTCGACGCGGTCCTGCTTCAACCCGCGTCCCGGCGAAATACATGCGCGCGACACGATCCTGTGCGATGGCGTTGTTGCGGTTGGCGGCGCGCAGCAGCCATTTCGCCCCGCCCGCCTCATCGGCGGGAACGCCGTCGCCATTGAACAAAGCGATGCCATATTCGACTTCCGCCGCCAGATAATTCGCTTCCGCCGCGCGTTTCAGCCATTTCGCGGCTTCCGTCCGGTCCCTGGGCGCGCCCTTGCCTTCGCGGTAAAGCAGCGCCAGGGCGTAAGCGGCGTCGGGAAAGCCGAGGTCGGCCGAACGGCGGAAATCCTGCGCGGCCAAGGAAAAATTGGCGGCGACGCCATTGCCTTCAAGGGCGAAGACGCCGAGGTTGAACCAGGCGCCGGCGTGGCCCTGAGCCGCGGCCTTTTCAAACCAGATCCGCGCCGCCGCCACGTCCTTGGGTTCGCCCTTCCCGGTCAGATAAGCGTTGGCCAGGGCGTATTGCGCATTCATGTCGCCCTGATCGGCGGCAAGCTTGTCCCATTTCATCGCTTCATCGAGATTGTAGGGCGCGCCGACGCCGTCGGCGTAAAGCTCGCCGATGAGGGTCATGGCGGCCGCGTCATGGGGATCGGCCTTGACGCGTTTCATCGCTTCCTGAAATGCGGTGATGTAATAGCCGCGCTGATAGGCGCCGTAGGCGAGATCGGGCTCGCCCGGCTTGAGGCCGGCGAAAGACGGGCCGGCGGCGGCCAGCGCGCCGGCGCAAAGCGCGATTTGGGCGAGACGGCGCCTCAAGCCTGCGCCCCCGCGCGATCGAGCGCCGCCTGCGCCTGCGCGACGGCTTCCGCTGGTCCGCGCGGGTCGGCGAAAAAATCGGGGCCGAGCGCGACGAATTCCGCGCCCGTACCCGCCAGGGCCTCGACCTCGTCCGGCCGATGGGCGACCGCGACGCAGGGCACGTTGAACAGCATGGCCCACCAGGAGGCGCGCTCCAGAACCGCGGCGGCGCTGTCGGCGCCGGGATCGAGCGAGCCGAACATCAGATAGTCCACGTCGCTTTCGCCCGCCCGCATCGCCTCGTCGCGATCGGCCAGCGCCCCGACCCCGACGATGCGCTCGGGCTTGAGGCTTTCGAGCGCGGCGGCAAAATTCTCGCCCAGCCCTTCGACATGAACGCCGTCCGCCCCGGCCCGCGCGGCGAGCAGCGCGTCATCGGGCACGAGCAAGGCCGCGCCGGCGCCCTGGACCAGGGCGCTGAGCGCCTTGACGATTTTTTTGCGCGCGCCCTCGTCCGCAGTGCAGAAACGCAGAAGCACGCAGGCGACATCGCCCGCGCCCAGCGCGGCCTTGAGCGCGGGCGCGAGGCTTTCAGCCTCGGCGACCGGCGGCGTGATCAGATAGAGGCGAGGCTTGATGAAGTCGTTCATGGGCTTTTCGAAACATCCCGGCGCGCCGGGATGAGCGCCCCGTCTCCCCGCGTGTCGGCATTTCAGGGCAAAAATAGGGCCGCGGCAAGCCGCGGCCCTTTCGCGCGCAAAAATCCGGCGCGGTTTTCACGCCGTCTTGGGGTCGAGTTCGCCCGAGGCGTAGTGCTTGGCCATTTCGGCCAGCGTGAAGACTTTCTTGATCTTCGAGGCCTGGCCGGCGGAGCCGAATTCCTCCATGCGCTGCCGGCAGATCTTGGTCATGGCCTCGGTCGCGGGCTTGAGATATTTGCGCGGGTCGAAATCGGCGGGATGTTCGGCGAGAACCTTTCTGATCGCGCCGGTGATCGCCATGCGGTTGTCGGTGTCGATATTGATCTTGCGCACGCCATGCTTGATGCCGCGCTGGATTTCCTCGACCGGCACGCCCCAGGTCTGGGGCATCTTGCCGCCATAGGCGTTGATGATGTCCTGCAAGTCCTGCGGCACCGAGGACGAGCCATGCATGACCATGTGCAGGCCCGGCATTTTCCGGTGGATTTCCTCGATGACGTTCATCGCCAGAATGGCGCCGTCGGGCTTGCGCGAGAATTTATAGGCGCCATGCGAGGTGCCCATGGCGATGGCGAGCGCGTCGACCTTGGTCGCCTTGACGAATTTCACCGCTTCGTCGGGATTGGTGACGAGCTGGTCATGCGACAGCTTGCCCTCGAAGCCGTGGCCGTCTTCCTTCTCGCCCGTGCCGGTTTCGAGCGAGCCGAGCACGCCGAATTCGCCCTCGACCGAAATGCCGCCGAGATGGGCCATGTCGGTCACATACTTGGTGACATTGACATTATAGTCCCAGTCGGCGGGGGTCTTGCCGTCCTCTTTCAGCGAGCCGTCCATCATCACCGAGGTGAAGCCGGCCTGCATGGCGGAAAAACAGGTCGCCGGGCTGTTGCCGTGGTCCTGATGCACGCAGATCGGGATCTGCGGATAGATATCCACGAGAGCGTCCATCATGTGCTTGAGCATGATGTCATTGGCGTATTGGCGGGCGCCGCGCGAGGCCTGGATGATGACCGGCGCGTCCAGTTCGGAGGCCGCCACCATGATGGCCAGGGCCTGTTCCATATTGTTGATGTTGAAGGCGGGCACGCCATAATCGTGTTCGGCGGCGTGGTCGAGCAATTGGCGAAGCGTTATGCGGGCCATGTTTCCCTCCCGGGGTGAAAAGAATGACGCCCGAGGCCTTTGAGCCCCGGGCGTTTTGCGATCTCAGGCGCGCAGGGCTTCGACGCCCGGCAGGACCTTGCCTTCCAGCCATTCGAGGAAGGCGCCGCCCGCCGTCGAGACATAAGTGAATTTGTCGCCGACGCCGGCGTGATTGAGCGCCGCCACCGTGTCGCCGCCGCCAGCCACCGACATCAGCTTGCCTTCGTCCGGTCAGGCGGGCCGCCGCATCGCGCGCGACGGCATTGGTCGCGGCGTCGAAGGGCTCCAAGTTCGAAGGCGCCGAAGGGGCCGTTCCACACCAGGGTCTTGCATGGCGCCGAGAACCTTCTCGACTTCGGCCACCGAACTTCGGGCCGGCGTCGAGCATCATGTCGCCGTCGCCGATATGATCGATGCTGACGACATGCGACGGCGCATGCGCCTTGAACTCGGTCGCGACCACGGCGTCGACTCGGCAGAACGATCTGGCACTTGTTGGCGGTCGCGGTCTTGAGGATTTCGCGCGCGGTGTCGAGCATGTCATACTCGCACAGACGACTTGCCGACCTTCTTGCCCTGGGCGGCCAGGAACGTATTGGCCATGCCGCCGCCGATGATCAGGAAATCGACCCTCTTGGTCAGATTGCCGAGCAGTTCGAGCTTGGTCGAGACCTTGGCGCCGCCAACCACCGCCGCCAGCGGGCGAGCCGGATTTTCCAGGGCCCTGGACAGGGCTTCCAGTTCCGCCTGCATGGCCCGGCCGCAGAACGCCGGCATCTTGTGCGCCAGGCCTTCCGTCGAAGCATGGGCGCGGTGGGCGGAGGAAAAGGCGTCGTTGACATAGACGTCGCCGAGTTTGGCCATTTGCGCGACCAGTTCCGGATCGTTCTTTTCCTCGCCCTTGTGGAAGCGGGTGTTTTCCAGCAGCAGCATGTCGCCGTCCGCCATCTTGGCCACGGCCGCGGCGGCCTTTTCGCCGATGCAATCCTCGGCGAAGCCGACCGGCTTGCCAAGCAGTCCGGCCATGGCCTCGGCCACGGGCTTCAGGGAGAAATCGGGGTTGGGCGCGCCCTTGGGCCGGCCGAAATGGGCCAGCATGATGACCTTGCCGCCCTTTTTGGAAATTTCGTTCAAGGTCGGCAGGATGCGGTCGAGGCGCGTCGTGTCGGTGACCTTGCCGTTTTCCATCGGCACGTTGACGTCGACGCGGACAAGCACGCGCTTGCCCTTGAGTTCAGCGGAATCGAGGGTGCGAAAGCCGGACATGGGGATTCTCGTCGGTCTGGGGCATGGCTCCGGCTGGGCGAAGAGGCCGCTGGCGGCCATGCTCGATCAAGGACGGCGCAAGATGGGCGTTCTCGCTCAAACGCGCCATGTTCTATGACAAAAAGGAAGGGCGCGCTCGAAGAGCGCGCCCTCAAAAGGCTCAGATCAGCTTGGCCATCGCGACGGCCGTGTCGGCCATGCGGTTGGAGAAGCCCCATTCGTTGTCGTACCAGGACAGGATCGACACCATGGTTCCGTCCAAAACCTTGGTCTGATCCATGTGGAAGATCGAGGAATGGGGGTCGTGGTTGAAGTCGCAGGAAACGTTCTTGTCGTTGGTGTAGCCGAGAACGCCCTTCATCGGGCCGTCGGCCGCCGCCTTGATCGCGGCGTTGATCTCGTCCTTGCTGGTCGCGCGCTTGGCGATGAACTTGAGGTCCACCACCGAGACGTTGGGGGTCGGCACGCGGATGGCGAAGCCGTCGAGCTTGCCCTTGAGCTCCGGCAGGACGAGGCCCACCGCCTTGGCGGCGCCGGTCGACGTCGGGATCATCGACAGAGCGGCGGCGCGGCCGCGGTAGAGATCCTTGTGGAACGTGTCCAGCGTCGGCTGGTCGCCGGTATAGGAGTGGATGGTCGTCATGATGCCCTTTTCGATGCCGATGGCGTCATTGAGGACCTTGGCGACCGGCGACAGGCAATTGGTGGTGCAGGAGGCGTTGGAGACGACGAGATGATCCTTGGTCAGCTTGCCGTGATTGACGCCATAGACGACCGTCAGGTCGGCGCCGTCGGAGGGGGCGGAGACCAGAACGCGCTTGGCGCCAGCGGCGAGCATGGTCGCGGCCTTGTCGCGGGCAGTGAAGATGCCGGTGCATTCCATGCAGACGTCAACGCCGAGCGCGGCCAGCGGCAGCTGCGAGGGATCCTTGATCGCCGTGACCTTGATCGGGCCGGTTCCGACATCGATCGTGTCGCCATCGACCTTGACCACGCCGGGGAAGCGGCCGTGGACCGAGTCAAAGCGCAGGAGATGAGCGTTGGTTTCGACCGAGCCGAGGTCGTTCAGGCCGACGACCTGGATGTCCTTGCGGCCTGATTCGACGATGGCGCGCAGGACATTGCGGCCGATGCGGCCAAAACCATTGATGAAAACCTTGACTGCCATTTCGATGCGCTCCTCGGTTGATCCCATCCAAAAAGACGGAGCCTTTGACGCTCCCTCAAATTCCGCCGCATTGTGAGCGTCGGCTTTATGGCAGACCCTTTAATCCGTTTCGCGCGGTCAACGCAACTCCGGGAACGCCGAATCTTCGACCTTCGTACAAGTTCGCGTGGGGAGGGCGGCGCGCGCGGGACCGCCATCTTGACGCCGGAGCGAGGAATTTGGACCCCCTGCGGCGATTTGCCGCGCAAGGAAAAGCATTCGACCGGAGAGTCTTCTTTTCCTGTGGCCTTTTGGGCCGGCCCCTTGGCGACGGCCGCGACAATGATAGATTGTCCTGATCGTCCGTTCTCGCTCCCCGCGCGCGCCGCGAGCCGAAAGCAGTCCTTTGTCCTCGACCGTGAACGAACAGCCCCCTTCTGACGCCGCCGCGCAAGACGCCGCTGGCGCGAGGGAAGAATTCGACGCCGCGCGCCGGCGGCTGCGCGCAGCTTTCGACGCGCTTGACGCCGCGATCAGCCGTCGGGCGGAACGCGCCCTCGAACAGGCGGACGAACTCGCGGAATATTCAGCGCTCCAGGACGACCGCTCGCGGCTCGCGATCGAACTCGATGCGGCCGCGCGGCGCGCCGGTGTGCTCGAAGCGGCCAATGTCGAGGCCTCGCGGCGGATCGAGCGCGCCGCGGCGGCGGTGCGCGCCGTTCTCGCCGCCGACACTCAAAGCGAGCGGTCGGCGCACGCCGGAGCAAGCGGCCCCGACTCAAGCGAGCGCTCGGCGAACGCCGGAGCGAGCGATCCGGCGAACCCCTCTTCTTGCATGGAGCCGTGAATGGCGCAGGCCGTGGTGACCATCGCGGGGCGGACCTATCGCATGAACTGCGACGAGGGCGAGGAGCCGCATATCGAATCGCTTGCCCGGATTGTGGACTCCAAGATCTCGGAGCTGCGCGTCGCTTTCGGCGAAATTGGCGACCAGCGGATCACGGTCATGGCCGCGCTGACCATCGCCGACGAGCTCTTCACCGCCCAGAAGAAGCTCGCAGCCGCGGCCGAGGCGGCGGAAAGGGCGCGGGCCGAGGCCGATGATTGCCGCCGCCGCGAGGCGGCTTGGGCGGCGGCCGCGGCGATCGCGATCGACGAGGCGGCGGAACAGGTCGAGGCCGCCGCGCGCGCGCTCGGCGCCGAAAAGAACTGAAAGCGTCCTATTCGCCGCCGTCGCGGCAGTTCGACGGGTCGCCGATCCGCGTCATGTCGAGTTGCGCCAACATCACGATCGCGCGGGCGCGGCTGTATACCTTGAGCTTGCGCAGAATCTCGCCGACATGGGCCTTGACGGTGGTCTCGCTGATGCTGAGCCGATGGGCGATCACTTTGTTGGGCAGGCCCTCCGCCAGCAACTGGAGCACGCATTTCTGCCGCGCGGTGAGCTTTTCGAGCCGCGCGGGCAAAGTGTCCCCATCGTCCTTGGAGCCGCGATCCGCAGGCGGCGCTGCGATGCTGGGCCGCTGCTGCGGCGCAAAGGTCATGGCGGCGGCGATCCTGCGCGCCGACTGTAAAAATTCCGCGAGGCGCTCCGTTGCCCGCTCTCCCCGACGGCGCGCGAACCCGATCTGGCGGCGCGCCAGCTCTTCGGGCGTCCGCGCCGCGCCCAAAGCCTCGAATAATTCGATGGTTGCGAGCGCGCTGTCCTGAATCGAATGCAACGCCCGCGTTTGGAGGTCCTGAAGCTCGGCCGCGAGCTTGGCGTTGTGGCTTTCGGCCGCTTCCGTCGCCTCTTCGATCGCCGCCCGCAACAGATCGAAAACCCTGCCCGCCTGCCGGGCGACCAAGCTTTCAGTCACCGCATCAGGCGCCGGAATCGGAGCGGCGCCGGAAACGCCGGTCTCGGGCGCGAAAAAAAGGGAAAGGGCGGCGTCCTCGGACATCTCCGAGCCGCGCGGCGGAAACCGGCCCATTTCGGCCCCTCCGGCCTCGCCTTCGTCATCATTGGAGCTTGCCATCGGTCGATCCTGGAGCGAAAGGAAAATGCGGCGCACATGAGGCCGCGACACGCTTCCAAATTTCTATGCTGCAATGCAACATACCTTTCGGCGCAACTATTGTACCTTCGTACATGATCCCAGTTGGACAAAGTGATGGCGGAGCCGCTGTTCACCACCAAAAAACGTTTCGAGCTGTCCGCGTTGCGCACGATCGGCGGCGCGACGATCCGGAATGTCGCCGTGGGCTATGAGACCTATGGCGCTCTGAACGCGGCGCGCGACAACGCCATCCTGGTCGCGCATTTTTTTTCCGGCACGAGCCACGCCGCCGGGCCGCTACCGCCCGCAAGACCCCCTGCCCGGCTATTGGGATTCGATCATCGGTCCGGGAAAGGCGGTCGACACCAACCGTTATTTCGTGATTTCCTCGGACACTCTGGTCAATTTCAACGCCAACGACCCCGATGTGGTCACCACCGGGCCGGCCAGCCTCGACCCCGACACCGGACAACCCTATGGCTTGAGCTTTCCGGCCGTCGCCATCGCCGATTTCGTCCGCGTCCAGCGCGCCCTGGTCGAATTCGCTTGGAATTCCGAAACTGCGCGCGGTCATGGGACCGTCGATGGGCGGGCTCCAGACGTTCGAATGGGCGGCCTCTTATCCTGAAATGGTGGAGCGCATCATCCCGGTGATCGCCTCGCCCCATTTCACCGGCTGGCTCACGGCCTGGCTGTCGATCTGGACCCAGCCGATCCGGCTCGACCCCGATTGGCGCGCGGGCGCCTATGACAAGGGCGCGCCGCCCCGCGCCGGCCTGGAGGCGGCGATCCGCGCCATGACCCTGAACGGCCTGCACAATGCTTGGGCCGCGAGCGCCGGCGGGCGCGCCCTGGCGGAGGGCGCCGACGCCGCCGACATCGCCGTTTCGACCTTCGCGATTGAAAAAACGCTCGACGAAGGGGCGCGGGCGCGCGCGCCCCTCGCCGACGCCAACCACATGCTTTATCTCGCGCGCGCCAACCAGATCTTCATTCCCGGCGCGGGGGCGGGCGCGGCGAGCGTTGCGGAGGGCATGGCGCGAATCAAGGCGCCGACGCTGCTGATCTACGCCCCGGACGATCTGGTGTTCCTGCCCGAATGGGTCGAGACCACCGCCGCGACATTGCGCGGCCAGGGGGTCGCGGTCGAGAGCGCAACACTTTCCGGGCCTTACGGCCATTATAACGGCATCGCCCAGATCGCCGAGGCCGGCGAAAGGATCGCCGATTTCCTCGCGCGCGCGATTTAGGGCATAGTCGAAGCCGACCCGCGCGAACAGCGGCGCCCACCGAACCCTTTCATCATGGCCAAAAAGACCAAGACATCGAAAAGCGCGGCGCGACCGACGCGCAAAAAGTCTCAGACGCCGAAAAAGCGCCAGACCGCCAAGAAGCAGGACGGCCCCAACAAGCAGGACGGTCCCAAGAAACGCGCGTCGAGCGTTCTGGGCCTGACCATGCCGCTCGCCCGCGCGCGCAAGCTCGCCGGCGACCTTTATGAGGCGGCGGGCCTCGCTCTATGGGCTGAGGCGATCGAAACCGTCGAGGAGCCGAAAAAATCCGGGCTTGTCCATCTTCAGGATTCGCTCTGCGAGGCCGCCGATTTCCTGCGCGAGGCCAAGGCGACCAATCCCAAGCGGCTTCAACTTTATTGGGTGGCCTGCCTCGACCGCGACGGCCTGCCGACCACAGATCCGCGCTTCATAACCGCCGCGAGCGAAAAGGAAGCGCTGGCGATCTGGCGCAAGGCGTTCAAGGGCGCATATGGCCGCCGCCGTCCGCGCGCCCAGCTTGTTCCGGCGCTGGCCGCCGCGCCCGGATTGCATGAAGGATAGAAAGGGCGGCGCACGGCGAATTGCCACGCTTGCCGATCGGGGCGCAAATCCTTAAGACCCCAGCGATCCCGTCGAACGAGGCAAAAATGATCTGTGTGGGCGAAACGCGCGGAAGGGACAATAATTTCGACCTGATCCGCGTCGTCGCCGCTTTTGCGGTGCTGTTCGCGCATAGCAGCGCGCTTTTGCTGCCGTGGACTCACCATACCGACGCCGCACTCAAGAATTTCTACGCCGGCACGATCGCGGTCGACGTATTTTTCTTCACCAGCGGCTTTCTGGTCACGGGCAGCCTGTTCAGGCGTGGCAATATTTTCGAATATGCCTGGGCGCGCGTGATGCGCATTTTCCCCGCTCTTTGGGCCATGCTGCTGGTCACCGTGACCGCCCTTGGCCTGTTCATCGGAACCCTCCCGGCCGCGGAATTTTTCCGGTCGCCCATCACGCATGACTATGTCGCGCATTGCGCCACTCTGGTGAATGGCGTGCGCTACCATCTGCCCGGCCTGTTCGAGGGCAATCCTCTGACCACCGGGGTGAACGGCTCGCTGTGGACCTTGCCGATCGAATGGCGCCTTTACGAATATCTCGCCGGCGGATGGGTCTTGTTTGCCTTGAGGCCCGCATGGCGCGCCGGCGCCTTCCGATATGGAATGGCGGCGGCGGCGCTGGTTCTTATGGCGGTCGTCCTCAAGATTTTCTTCGTCGAGCATGAGCGCGCCTACGCCCTGACCCCGACCTTCATGTTTTTCTATGGCTCGGCGCTGCAAATGTGGCGCGCGCGGATCAATTTGTCCTATTTTCGTTTCGCTGCTTTGGCCGCCGCGCTCGCCGCGGCCTCGCTGAGCTCGACAATCTTTCTCCTGGTCTATCTGGCGACGCTCGGCCCGCTCATTCTTCATGCGGCATATTTGTTCGGGGGCCCGATCCGCGCCTATAATCGCGTCGGCGATTATTCCTATGGCGTCTATATTTACGCCTTTCCCATCCAGCAGACGCTCATCTTCCTGATTCCTGGCCTTTCATTGCTCCTTTTGAATATATATGCGGCGGCGCTGACGCTTCTTTGCGCCGTTCTGTCCTGGCATTTTCTGGAAAAGCCGGCGCTCGACCGGAAGCTGGTCCCGGCCGAGGCGACGGAAAAGCTGGTCGAGCGCATCCGCGACACCTTCTCGGACTGGCGCCGTCGTCGCACGGCCTGAAACGCGCCGCGTTGGCGCGGCGGCGAACAAGCCCTATATGGCGAGGCAGGACGATCCCCAAGCAAGCAGGCGACGATGCATAACCGAGGCGGGCAGACGCCGATCAAAGGCAGGAATGCACGGCTCGGTCCGGTCGTGGCCGAACTCTGGCCCTATATCTGGCCGACCGCGCGGCCGGATCTGCGCCGCCGGATCTTTCTCGCCCTCGGCCTCATGATCCTCGCCAAGCTCGCGACCATTTGCGTGCCCTTCGCCTATAAATGGGCGATCGACGCTCTGGTGGCGATAAAAAAGGGCGAGGCCCCGGCGAGCCTTCTCGCCGGCCCGATCGCCCTGACCCTGCTTTATGGCGCCCTGCGCATCGTCATGGCGGCCTTCAACCAGGGCCGCGACGCGGTTTTCGCCGATGTCGCGATGAACGCCGTGCGCCGCCTCGCCGTGGACGTGTTCGTTCACCTGCATGCCCTGCCAATGCGCTTTCACCTCGAACGCAAGACGGGCGCCTTGACCCGCGTGCTGGAGCGCGGCCGCAACGCCATCGAGACGCTGGCCCGCATGGTCACGCTCAACGGCCTGCCGACGGCGCTGGAGTTCCTCCTCGTCTTGGCGGTGATGCTGTTTCATTTCGACTGGCGCTATGCGACGATCACGGTCGCGACCATCGCCGCCTATCTCGCCTTCACCGGCCTCGCCACCCAATGGCGCGTCGGCATCCGCCGCTCGATGAACGAAAGCGATTCCGACGCCAATTCCAAGGCGATCGAACTCGCTTCTGAACTATGAGACGGTCAAATATTTCAGCGCCGAGGCGCGCGAAAGCGCGCGCTACGACCGCTCCATGGCGCGCTATGAGCGCAACAGCGTGAAGAGCTATGTCTCGCTCGCCGTGCTCAATTTCGGCCAGGCCTTCATCTTCACCCTCGGCATGGTCGCGCTGATGGCGCTCAGCGTCGGCGGCATCATGTCGGGACACGACAGCGTCGGCGATTTCGTCATGCTCAACGCCATGATGATCCAGCTCTACCAGCCTCTCAATTACATGGGCACGCTCTATCGCGAGACCAAACAGGCGATCGTGGACATCGACATGATGTTCGAGATCCTGAAACAGCCCAACGAGATCGCCGAGGCTCCCGATGCGCCGCCGCTCGAGGTGACGGAGGGCGTTCTGCGTTTTGAGGACGTCCATTTCGCCTATGATCCGGCGCGGCAGATTTTGCGCGGAATCAGTTTCGAGGTTCCCGCCGGCCGCACCCTCGCGCTGGTCGGCGCTTCCGGCGCCGGGAAATCGACAATCTCGCGGCTGATTTTCCGCTTTTTCGATCCCCGACAGGGCCGCATCCTGATCGACGGCCAGGACATCGCCAAAGTGTCGCTCGCCTCGCTGCGCGGCGCGCTCGGCATGGTGCCGCAGGACAATGTCCTGTTCAACGACACGATCGGCTACAATATCTTCTATGGCCGCCCCGAGGCGAGCGAGGCCGAAATGCGCGACGCCGCCCGCCTTGCGCAGATCGACCGTTTCATCGAAAGCGCGCCCGGCGGCTATGACGCCCAGGTCGGCGAGCGGGGCCTGAAACTCTCGGGCGGCGAGAAGCAGCGCGTCGCCATCGCCCGCACCCTGCTCAAGGCGCCGCCGATTCTGGTGCTCGACGAGGCGACCAGCGCCCTCGACACCATGACGGAGCGCGACATCCAGGCGGCGCTGGACGAAGCCGCGCGCGGGCGCACCACCATCGTCATCGCCCATCGCCTGTCGACAATCGTCCACGCCGACGAAATCCTGGTGCTGGACAAGGGAAAAGTGATCGAGCGCGGAACGCATGAAGGCTTGCTCGCGCTTGACGGCGCCTATGCCGCTTTGTGGCGCCGGCAACTGCGCGATCAGGAGGCGGCGGCTTCCCCGAGCGACGACGCTTTCGTCGCGCCCACGCCCGAAACGGAAGCGATGCGCCACGAACGCGACGAGATTTTGCTGAGAGCGACCGAAGCTTGAAAACGCTAGCGCATATTCCCGAAAAGTTGATAGAGTTTTCGGACAGGAATATGCGTCAAAACAATGAAATAACCGAGCGCGTTCGACTCTGTGATTTCCGAACGCGCTCTAATGCGCGCGGGCGATGCAGAAATCGACCGCGTCGAGCAGCGCCCTTTTCCAGGGCGAGTCGCTGAAAATCCCGAGAGCGTCATGGGCCATGGCGCCGTAATGGCGGGCGCGCTCGACCGTGTCCTCCAAGGCGCGATGCTTTTTCATCAGGACGAGCGCATGTTCGAGGTCGCCTTCGGCGACCTGGCCCTCTTCCAGCGCCCGTTTCCAGAAGGCGCGCTCGGTTTCCGAGCCGCGCCGGAACGAAAGCACCACCGGAAGAGTGATCTTGCCCTCGCGGAAATCGTCGCCGACATTTTTTCCCAGCTTGGCGGCCTGGCCGCCGTAATCGAGCGCGTCGTCGATGAGCTGGAAGGCGACGCCGAGATTCATGCCATAGGCGCGGCAGGCCTCGATCTCGGCCCTGGGGCGGTTCGCCACCGTCGGGCCGATTTCCGCCGCGGCGGCGAACAGTTCCGCCGTCTTGGCGCGGATCACCGCGAGATAGGCGTCTTCGGTGGTCTGGGTGTCCTTGGCGGCGGAAAGCTGCATGACCTCGCCTTCCGCGATCACGGTCGCGGCGACCGAGAGCACGTCGAGACAGGCGAGCGAGCCGACCTCGACCATCATCCGAAAAGCCTGGCCGAGCAGGAAATCGCCGACCAGGACGCTGGCCTCGTTGCCCCACAGCATACGCGCCGCGAGCTTGCCGCGGCGCAGGTCGCTTTCGTCCACGACATCGTCATGCAGCAGGGTCGCGGTGTGCATGAATTCGACCGCGGCGGCGAGCTTGACGTGACCCTCGCCCTTGTATCCGGCGAGCCCGGCGGCGGCGAGCACCAGCATCGGCCGCAGGCGCTTTCCGCCCGAGGAAATCAGGTGATTGGCGACTTCCGGGATCATCGCGACGTCGGAGCCGGTGCGCGCGAGAATGGTCTGGTTGACGCGGTTCATATCCTGGGCGACGAGGGCGACGAGCCGCTCAAGACCGGAATCGCCGGATTTTTCGTCGAAAGCTATGACCAGACCCAAGGCGCATCCCTCTCGTTTTGTGGGCGCGACCATAGTGCCCCGAGGAGGAAAGGGAAAGCCGCTTTTTCGCCGCGATTGGGACAAAGCGCCCTCCCGGCGCTTGTTGCGGGTCCTTTTGCGCGACGTTATGTTTGCTCGAAGCTCTTTCCGGCCCGGTCATGATCGAATTGATCCGCACCAACGACATCGTCCTGATTTCCGCGGTCGAGGCGATCCTGCGCGAGGCGGGAGTCTATTGTTTCGTCGCCGACCAGAACATGAGCGTGCTGGAGGGCTCCGCGGGCTTCCTGCAACGCCGCGTCTGCGTCGCGGCGGACGAGGCGGACAAAAGCCCGGCGCCTGTTGCGGGAGGCCGGCTTTGGCGGCGAATTGCGCGAAACCTGAAGTCGACGGCCTGTTCGACGGAAGCCTCCTTCTGCGCCAGCCGGCGCGCGGTCATCGCGTCGGCGTCGACGCCGTGCTGCTCGCCGCCGCCGCGCCAAGGATTGTGCGCGGCCTGATCGTGGACGCCGGCGCGGGCGTCGGCGCCGTGGGCCTCGCCTTGGCCTTGTGGAATCCCGAGGCGCGGGTCGCGTTGCTTGAAAAGAATCCCGCCGCCGCCGCGCTCGCCCGCGAAAATATTCCACTCAACGGGCTTGAGGACCGTGTCCGGGCGGTCGAAGCCGACCTGTTCGACGTCAAGGCGCGCAAGGCGGAGGGTCTGAACGAGGCCGCCGATCTGGTCGTCACCAATCCGCCTTATCTTGCGTCTGGCGCGGCGCGGGCCTCGCCCGATCCCGACCGCGCCATGGCCCATGTGCTGGACGAGGGCGGCATGGAGAAATGGCTACGCGCCGCCCTCAGCCTCCTGCGTCCCCAAGGAAGTCTTGTCGCAATTCATCGGGCCGACGCGCTGGCCGACCTTCTCGCCGCAATGAGCGGCCGGCTCGGCGCGTTGCGGGTGCTTCCGGTCTTTCCGCGAGCGGGCGAAAGGGCCATGCGGGTGATCCTGCGCGGGCGCAAAGGCTCGAAAGCCCCGCTTGCGCTGCTGCCCGGCCTTGTCCTGCACGAAGCGGATGGACGCTTCACCCCTCTGGCGGAGGCCATTCACCGCCACGGCCGGCGGATCTTCGAGGATTGAAGCGGAAACCGGCCCTGAGGCCGGTTCCGTCAAAGCCTTATTGATAGCAATAGCGCACCCGGCGCCAGCGCCAGCCATAAGCGGTGCGGACGTGAGCCCGTCGGATGAAGCATTGGGAATAAACGGGAGCGTCGTAATAATCGTCACCCCAGCCGTAAGCGGGATAACCACCCCAGCCGTAGTAGGGATAGCCCCAGCCGCCATAGCCATAGCCCCAGCCGCCATAGCCCCATCGCCGCCGCGACCCCAGCCGCCGCCGCGTCCCCAGCCGCCGCCTCGTCCACAGCCGCCACCGTGAAAGCCGCCACCGTGAAAACCGCCGCCGCCGCCGTGAAAGGCGAAAGCCGGTTCGGAAAGCACGAGCGCGCCGGCCGTCATCGCCGCCAGAGACAGGGTCTTGATCACACCGTTCGATATCGCCATGGCCAAACCTCCTCATAACCGATGCCGGGAGTTTATGCCGACGCTCCTGAACCTTTGCTGAACGCAATGGCCATGCTTTCGTTCGTCCAAAAACTGCGCCTATCGACTATGGCGCAAGAAAAAAGCGGCTCCCGCCGGAAGCGGGAAAGCCGCCCAAGTCTCGCTGAAGAAGGTTTTGGCCGCGCCGACGATCCGCCGATTCAAGGGCCGACGTCAGCAATATTCATACGTGCGCCAGCGCCAGCCGTGGACGGTATGCACATGCACCCGGCGCAAAGTGCAGGCGGCGACGCCTTCGTCGTAATTGTCGTAATAGGGGCCATAATCCCAGCCGACGAACGGCAGGAAGGGAACGCCCCAACCCCAGTCGTCATAGCCACCATAGCCGCCGTAGCCGCCGTAGCCGCCATAATAACCGCCGCCGAAACCACGGCCGAAGCGACCGCCGCGGAAGCCTCCGCCGCGAAAGCCGCCAAAGCCGCCGCCATGGAAGCCGCCGCCATGGAAACCACCGAAGCCGCCGCCATGGAAACCGCCGCCGCCGAAATGACCGCCGCCGCCGCCGTGGCCTCCGCCAAAGGCCTGCGCGGCAGGCGCATAGGCCAGCCCGGCAAGCGCGACGCCCGCCGCAATCACCACGGCTTTGGGAATGTGAGCTAAAAGGGTCATGACGAAAATCTCCCGAAATGGACGCGCCTTTTTTCGGCGCCAATGTCCCTTGCGCGGCAACGCGGGCGGCAGGTTGCTGTTCCAATATGAAAAAAAATTTATAAACGACGCCGCGCCGCGCCCGTGTTGACCGGTCTTGTCCCGCCCTTTAGGTTGCGCCGCCTGCCCAGACCCGCCCAAATTGAAGTTCGACCGCGCGATGACCGACTCCGCCGCCCAAAACCCCTCCCTGGACCCGAAAAGGAGTTTCCAGGGTCTGATCCTGACTTTGCAGAATTTCTGGGCGCGACAGGGCGCGGTCGTTCTCCAGCCCTATGACATGGAAGTCGGCGCCGGCACCTTCCATCCGGCGACCACCTTGCGCTCGCTTGGCAAAAAGCCATGGCGCGCCGCCTATGTGCAGCCCTCGCGCCGGCCCAAGGACGGGCGCTATGGCGAGAACCCCAATCGCCTCCAGCATTATTACCAGTTTCAGGTCATCCTGAAGCCGAGCCCCGACAATCTCCAGGAGCTTTATCTGCAATCGCTCGCGGCGATCGGCGTCGATTCCGCGCTGCACGACATCCGTTTCGTCGAGGACGACTGGGAGAGCCCGACGCTCGGCGCCTGGGGCCTGGGCTGGGAATGCTGGTGCGACGGCATGGAAGTGTCGCAATTCACTTATTTCCAGCAGGTCGCGGGCGTCGAATGCGCCCCCGTCTCCGGCGAGCTGACCTATGGCCTGGAGCGCCTCGCCATGTATGTGCAGGGCGTCGAGAATGTCTTTGACCTGAATTTCAATGGTCTCGACGGCGACGCGCGCCTCACCTACGGCGATGTGTTTTTGCAGGCCGAGCAGGAATATTCGCGCCATAATTTCGAGGCCGCCAATGTCGAAAAGCTGTTTGGCGATTTTTCGCGCGCCGAGGCCGAATGCAAGGCGCTGCTGGCCTTTGGCGAGCAGGGCGACGCCAAACATCATCTCATGGTGCTTCCGGCCTATGACCAATGCGTCAAGGCGAGCCACGCCTTCAACCTGCTCGACGCGCGCGGCGTGATCTCGGTGACCGAGCGCCAGAGCTATATCCTGCGGGTGCGCGAACTCGCCAAAGCCTGCGGCGCCGCCTGGATGAAGACCGAAGGCGGAGGTTTTTGAGTTTTAAGCCCGCCCTTCCCTCTCTTGTAAAAGCCCGTCATGTCCGACCTTCTGTTCGAACTTTTCTCCGAGGAAATCCCGGCGCGGATGCAGGCCCAGGCCGCCGCCGACCTGAAAAAACTCGTCACCGGCGCCCTGATCGAACGCGGCCTGACCTTTGAAGCGGCGGAAAGTTTCGTCACCCCGCGCCGGCTCACGCTCCATGTCGTCGGCCTCCCCACCCGCCAGCCCGACCAGCGCGAGGAGAAAAAGGGCCCGCGCGTCGGCGCGCCCGACGCCGCGATCCAGGGCTTTTTGAAGAGCGCGGGGCTGACCTCTTTGGACGAGGCCCGGATCGAAACCGACAAAAAGGGCGGCCAGTTCTATCTCGCCGTGATCGAACGCAAGGGCGCGGCGACGCTCGACGTTTTTGCCGAGATCCTGCCCGAGGTCATAAAAAATTTCCCCTGGCCCAAGTCGATGCGCTGGGGCGCGCGTTCGGCCGAGCCCACCGCCTTGCGCTGGGTGCGCCCGCTTCATTCGATCGTCGCCACCTTCGGGCCGGAAACCGAAGAGCCGGAAATCGTGCCCTTCGAAATCGGCGGGATTTCTTCCGGCAATGTCACTTACGGCCATCGCTTCATGGCGCCGCAGCCGCTCAAAGTGCGGCGCTTCCACGATTATCTGCTTGGGCTTCAGGCCGCGAAAGTGGTGCTTGACCCTGCGCGGCGGCGCGACATCATCCTGCACGACGCGCGCGACCTCGCTTTCGCTCAAGGGTTGGAACTGGTCGAGGACGAGGGCCTGCTGCACGAGGTCGCCGGCCTGGTCGAATGGCCGGTCGTGCTGATGGGCGAATTCGACAAGAGTTTTCTGGACATTCCCGACGAGGTGATCCGCGCCACGATCCGCGCCAACCAGAAATGTTTTGTGCTGCGCGACCCTGAAACGAGCCGGCTGGCCAATAAATTCCTGCTGGTTTCGAATGTCATCGCCAGCGACGGCGGCAAGGCCATCGCCGCCGGCAATGGCCGCGTGGTGCGCGCCCGCCTGTCCGACGCGCTCTATTTCTGGCAGACCGACCAGGCGCCGCTGCCGGACTTTTCGGACAAGGGCAAGCCGCTGGACCAGCGCCTCGCCAAATTGCGGGCGCTGAATATCGTGTTTCACGCCAAGCTCGGCACGCAGGGCGCAGCGGGTGGACCGCATCATGGCGCTTGCGCGCGAACTGGCGCCGAATGTCGGCGCCGATCCGGAAAAGGCGGCGCGCGCGGCGGAATTGGCCAAGGCCGATTTGGTCACCGAAGTCGTCGGCGAATTCCCCGAAACCCAGGGCCTGATGGGCCGGTATTACGCCGAATTGCAGGGCGAGGACGGCGAAGTCGCCGCAGCGATCGAGGATCATTACAAGCCGCAGGGCCCGAACGATCTGATTCCCGCCGCGCCAGTGAGCATCGCCGTGGCCTTGGCCGACAAGCTCGACACGCTGGTCGGCTTCTGGGCGATCGACGAAAAGCCGACCGGCTCGAAGGACCCATTTGCGCTTGCGGCGCGCGGCGCTTGGGCGTGATCCGGATTATTCTGGAAAACGGACTGCGGTTGCGCGCTTTTCGGGCCGACGCGTCGCTTTGGGCCGGTTCGCCTTTCATGAAGCAAGAAAGATTCTCGCGACGATCTTTGAAGCAGATTGCAGAGGCGCTGGATCAGGCCGAAACCACAGGTTTGGCGCGGCGATACGCTCGTTCAAGCGGAAAACGATAGGCTATTCGAGCGTGCATTAGGCTGCATCAACGGCGAAAAAGGAAGTGCTGCCGGCCTTACCGTCGACGACCTCCTTGCCTTTTTTGCCGACCGCCTCAAAGTCTATCTCCGCGACCGTGGCGCCCGCCACGATCTGCTCGACGCCGTTTTCGCGCTCGGCGAGGACGATCTCGTCCTGATCGTCGCGCGCATCAATGCGCTGGAAAATTTCCTCAAAACCGAGGACGGCGCGAGCCTGCTCGCCGGCTACAAGCGCGCGGCCAATATTTTGAAGGCCGAGGAGAAGAAGGACGGCGCCGGCGCCTTCGAGGCCCATCCCGACGCCAAACTGCGCGCCGAACCGGAAGAAAACGCCTTGGCCGAAGCCCTCGACCGCGCCGAGCGCGAGGCGCAGGAGGCGGTCAGATGCGGAAGATTTTGAAGCCGCCATGCGCGCGCTGGCAAAATTGCGCTCAGCCGTCGACGCCTTTTTCGACAAGGTCACGGTCAATTCCGAAAACCCCGACCTGCGCAAAAACCGCCTGCAAATGCTCGCCCAACTGCGCCGCGCCATCCACCAAGTCGCCGATTTTTCCAAAATCGGCGGCTGAATCCCTTCTCCCCATAGGGCGTTCGAAAGAACGCCCGTCAGTCACGGGCTATGGCGGGAGAAGGAATTCCCGTCGTTCAGCCCGGATAGATCGTGGACGGAATGGACCGGATGGAAGGTTGACTGGTTTTGATCGGGACGGCGGGCGCCGTCCCAATTCTGGACTGTCGCGCACCTTCCCTCGGTAACCGGGCATCAAGCCTAACAAGCGATAAATATCGGGTCGCTCGGGCGTTTCCACGTCCTTGCCGGCGCGAAACGCGGCGGCGCCGCATCAGTTTGTAGGTTTGGGAATGCGTTTGCGGACAGCGCGGCGTTTTGCGCATCTCAATCTGTCGCCACTCATCTGGGCGATGCGGGTCGCGACGCCCTGGGCGCTTGGGGCCGCCTTGCTCGCCTCCTTCACCGCCGACGCCGGCCAGGAAGTCCCGCAGGGGGCCTCAAGGGCGCCGATCTCTTCGGCCGCCGCCGCCGTCCTTCCCGCCCGGCTCGCGCCCGATCCGCTGTCGCTCGACGCCGGTTTCGACGCCCATTTCGGACGCGGCCTGCTGCGGCAGGCGCGTCTCGAACTCGGCCCCCCGGAAATGTTCGACGCCATCCCCGACGAGATCGATCCGCGCGCCGATCTCAAAAAGGGCGCTCGCGCCTTTCCCGCGATCGACCGCAGTCAGAAGAGCGACCCGCTCGTCAACCTGCGCCCGAGCCTTTCCGGCCGCCTGCGCCAGCCCGGCGCGCTCAACCGGCTGCGCGCCGACATGCTGACCTTCGACCAGGACGAGAGCGGCCTTGCCTCGGCGTTCAATTCAGCGGAAGGCGCCGCGCCCGGTCCCGATTCGGTCGCGCATTTCGAAGCCTGGGACGCGAGCGACGCGCCGGTGACCGAGGACAGCGCATCCGACGCCTCGCCTTCCGCCGGCCCCGCCGACACGACCATGCGCCCGGCGGCCCTGGCCGAGCGGATCGCCCAGGGCGCGACGCCCGCCGTTTCGCGTGCGGAAGTTTTGGGGTCAAACACGCCTTTTTCCGCCGACGAGACCCCGGTCGAGGCCGATATGTCGGTGATCGCGCAGGGCGAACAGGCGGCGATCGTCTGGGGCGGCCGGCGCGACTATCTCACCCTGATCCCGGCCGATCGCCTCGACCTGGAAAAACGCTGCCTCGCCCAGGCGATCTATTTCGAGGCGCGCGGCGAATCCGAGGAAGGCCAGGCCGCCGTCGCCCAGGTCGTGCTCAACCGCATGACCTCCGGCCTTTATCCCGCGACCATTTGCGGCGTGGTGTTTCAGAACCGCAGCCACCGCCGCGCCTGCCAGTTCTCCTTCACCTGCGACGGGCGCCCCCTGCGCATCCGCGACGCCGAGGCCTGGACCGAGGCGTCGCGGATCGCCGAGGACGTGCTCGCGGGCAAAACCTGGCTCGCCGACATTGGCGACGCCACCCATTATCACGCCAATTATGTGCGGCCGCGCTGGGCGCGGTCGCTCAAGAAGATCGACGTGATCGGCAAGCACATCTTCTATAGCCTGAAGTCGGGCTGATCCGCTTACTCGGCCGGAGTCAACTCCTTGACGTCATGCGGCTCCTGCGCCCACGCCACGCGCTGCGGCCGATCCAGGAGGCTGATCATCACCCCGGCGCCAAGCCGGCCCAGGGTCACGCGCACCCCATTTTCGAAGGCGACGCCATCGTGATAGAGGCCCTCGTTGAGATAAGTGAAGGTGACCCTTTCCGTCTCTTTGACGCCCAGCTCCGACTGGATCGTCGGCGACAGATTTTCCAGCATCAGCCGGCTGCCGCAGATCAGGCAGATCGCCGTCATGGCGTCTTCGGGCGCAGTGAGCCCGATCGATCCGGTGGGAAAGCGGGTGGTTACATAGACCTCGCCTTCGCGTGCGGACCGCAATTCATACATTTCGAGCGAATAGTCACACATGGCGTTGCTCCATCGTGTCGAGCATCGCCTCGTCATAACGCATACGGCCATTTCGAGCCGGTCGCGTCACAAATTGTCTGGTCGGTCCGCCGGGACGAGGCGCAACAGGCGACCGTCCTTCGTTAACCGAGGTAAAACCCGAACCTGCGAAAAAGTTCCATCGCCGCGCGCAAAAACTTGACCCGCGCCCCAATTGCTCGTCCTGGCGAGGAATTTTTGCCGCGGATCAGCGCACCACGACATGCGTCCCCTTCGAGACGCGGCCGTAAAGGTCGATGATATCGGCGTTTTCCATGCGGATACAGCCGGAGGACGCGGCATGGCCGATCGACTTCGGCTCATTGGTGCCGTGGATGCGGAACAAAGTGTCCGTCGTGCCCTGGAACAGATAGAGCGCGCGGGCGCCGAGCGGATTGGACAGGCTGCCGTCCATGTGCTCGGGCAGTTCGGGGCGGCGTTCGAGCATTTCGGGCGGGGGCGTCCAGCCCGGCCAATAGGACTTGCGGCCGATGGTCGCCTCGCCCTTCCAGGCGAAGCCCGCCTTGCCGACGGCGACGCCATATTGCAGCGCCCGCCCGTCGCCGAGCGAATAATAGAGTTTGCGTTGGGCGGTGCTGATGGTGATCGTGCCGGCCAACTCGCCGGTCGGGTCGTTCACTTCCTTGCGCGTCGCATATTTGTTGTCCACGTCGGGATCGAGATTGACCGGCGTGGAGTAATTGGGGTCGGCGTCGGCCGGCAGAACCGCTTCCGAAATAGCGCCGCTGTCGTCATAGCCGTTGTCGAACAGGGGGCGGCGGGATGAAAGATCGACCACCGCGCCGTCGTGGGCTTCCCTGGCCCGATCGGGCGCCGCTTCTTGCGGCTGGGGCGCGCGGAAGCCTCGAGCGCCCGCCGGCGCCGGCGCCGCCGGTTGCGAATCGTCCCACCAGAAAAAGGGACCCTGCTGCGGCTGCGCCGCCTGTTGAGCCGGCGGCGCCTGACGCTGCCTCGCGGCGCGTTGGGGATGGCGGTGCGCCGGATGCTGCGGCTGTTGCTGTTGCGGCTGCGGCTGCGGCTGCGGCTGGCCGAACGGCCAGAACTGCGCCCTGGCCTGCGGCGCCGCCAGCAGAAGGCCGCCGAGCAAGGCGGAACGGAAAATGGGTCGGCGGGGTCTCGAAGCGAAGGACATGGCGGTCTCTGCGAAGGACGCGCGGCGCGGCGATGGAGTCGGCCCCATCGAGCGGCTGCGGGATTTGACCTTATTTGCGGAAGCGAAAGCTCTTTGTAAAGCCCGTCCGGGAGACGCCGATTTCACATCAGGCCGGCCGGGTTGCGCATCATATCATGTTTTCAACACCGCGCAGGCGCCGCCGGCGCGCTCGATCGCCGCGCAAAGGCGGTTCGCCTGCGCCCGTGTCGGGGCGGGCGCCCGCACGCGCCAGAAGCGGGCGAAGCCCCGTCCCGGCGCCTTCTTTCCGATCACCATCGGCTCTCCGTCGCCCAGAAGCGCCGCGAAGCGCCGCTGCGCCCGCGCGTAAGCCGCCAGCGCCGCCCTCTTGTTGAACGAGCCGGAAAGCTGCACGCCCCAGGGCGCCGTGAGAGTCGAGCCGGCGAACTGATCCGGTTCGCGAATGCGGATCGCCTCCGCCGTGGCGAGACAGGTGGCGGGACTGGCGAGCGCCGCCTCCATTTTGGCGGCTTTGGGTCCATCTCGCCAATCCTCGGCGGTATGGCGGGTGACGATCTCGACATAGAACTGGGTTTCGAGGGGCAGGCCACCCGAGCCCGCCAGCCAGTCGGCGACCCGCTGCGGGCCGCCATTATAGGCCGCCGCCGCGAGGCCGAGATTGCCGAAGCGCGCCCGAAGCCCGGCGAGCAGTTCGGCGGCCTTGGGAATCGCCTGTTCGGGGTCGAAGGGGTCGATCAGGCCGCGCTCGGCCGCCGTGCCGGGCATGAACTGGGCGATGCCCTGCGCCCCCGCCGGACTGACGACACGGGCGCGGAAACTGCTTTCGCGCCAGATCAGGCGGGTGAGGAACGAGGGCGGAAGGCGGTAGGCGGCGGCCGCGCTCTCGATCATTCGGCAAACCTCGCCGCGCAAGTCGTCATGCGTCTCGGCCTTCGCGGCGGTTGGGGCCGGGCCGGGAGGCTCGCCCTGCGCGGCGGCGCAAGGCGCCGGCAGGAAGCATGCGGCGACAAGGGCGGCGGCGGACGCGGTCGTGAGACGATTGTGGAAAGAGCTTGGGCGGATCATCGGTCTGGCGCGTTTCGTCTTGCGGCTTTCGAACAGGAAATTGCGGTTTTCGAACGGGAATATGGCGCGCGGCGCTCAGGACCACCGCCGGAAATGGAGCGGCGCGCCCGACGACTGTCAATAGGGCCACCGGCTCGAGGATGCGACGGCCAACGCATTCGACAAAATCACAATTCCGCCCCCGTCGCGCCTTTTGCCTGCTGTTTTGCCCATACATACTACACCATGTCGATAGCGCTGGTCCGGCACACGCCGCATTGACGCAGCCCCCCAGCCAGAGCGGCGCCGGAACCAGACATTTAGCAATGCGACATGAGCCGGCCGGCTTTTTCCGGCCGGCTCGATTTTTTTGCCCTCGCCCACCCTTGAAACAGCGCCCGGCGCCCGCGATATTGCGGCGCGGCGGCCAACGCCTTGTTCGATGAATTTGGGGACCAGAAAAAAAAATGACGCATGAATCGGCGACGATCGAAAGCGAACGCCATGTTTTCCAGGCCGATGTGGCGCGCCTGCTGCATCTGATGGTCCATTCGATCTATTCGGAGCGCGACATCTTTCTCCGCGAGCTGATTTCGAACGCCGCGGACGCTTGCGAAAAGCTTCGCTACGAGGCGAACAGAGACCCCTCCCTGCTCGGCGAGGAGGAACCCTTCGCGATCCGGGTGATCCTGGACAAGGAAGCCGGGACGCTGAGCGTCGAGGACAATGGGGTCGGCATGTCCCGCGAGGATCTGACCGGCGCGCTCGGCACGATCGCCAATTCCGGCACCCGCCTTTTCCTTGAAAACGTGGCTGGTTCGGAAAAAGGCGCGGCCGAACTCATCGGACAGTTCGGCATCGGCTTTTATTCCGCCTTCATGGTCGCCGACCGGGTCGTGGTGGAGACCCGGCGCGCGGGCGAAGGAGCGGCCTGGCGATGGAGTTCGGACGGCAAGGGCGAGTTCGAAATCGCGCCGCTCGACCTCCAGAACGCCCCGGCGCGCGGCGCGCGCGTCATCCTGCATCTGAACGGCGAGTCCAGGGACTATCTGGAGCCGGCGAAGATCGAATCGATCGTCGCCGAACATTCGAGCGCCGTGGCCACGCCAATCGATCTGCTGGAAACGCCGACGTCCGAGCCGAAACGCGTTTCGGAGGGCGCCGCGCTCTGGGCCAAGCCGAAGTCGGACATCACGGAAGAGCAATACAAGGAATTCTACCAGGAGCTTTCCGGCCAGTTCGATTTCCCCGCGCTGACCGTCCATTGGCGCGCGGAGGGCCGGGCCGAATATACTGTCCTGGCCTTCGTTCCCGGCTCCCGGCCTTTCGATCTGTTCGATCCGGCGCGGAAAGGGCGCGTCAAGCTCTATTCGCGGCGGGTGCTGATCTCGCGCGACGGCGATCTGCTGCCGGGCTATCTGCAATTCGTCAGGCTGGTGGTCGATTCGCCGGATCTGCCTTTGAATGTTTCCCGTGAAATGGTCCAGGAAAGCGCCTTGTTCGCCGCGATCAAAAAAGGCGTGACGAACCGGCTGCTCCAGGAAATCGGGAAACTTGCCGAGAGCGATGGCGAAAAGTTTCTGGGCGTCTGGAAAAACTTCGGCCCGGTGCTCAAGGAAGGTCTCTACGAAGACCCGGAACGCCGCGACGTTCTTTTGAAAATGGCGCGCTTCGCGACAACGGCCGAGCCGGAAGGCAAAAGGTCGCTCGCCGACTATCTCGCCGCGATGCGGCCGAATCAGACGGCGATTTATTATCTTGTCGGCGAAGGCGCCGAGCGGATCGCGGCCAGTCCGCAGCTTGAGGGATTCCGCGCGAGGGGGATCGAAGTCCTCCTGCTGGCGGACCCGGTGGACGCTTTCTGGGTCCAGACAACGGTCGGTTACGAGGGCAAGCCGTTCAAATCGGCAACTCAGGGCGCGAGCGACATCAAGGCCATCGACCTGCTCGACGAGGCTGATAAGCCTGAGCCATCCGCCGGCGCCTTGCCGGATTTCATCGCCCGCGCCAAGGAGACGCTCGCCTCCGTCGTCGAGGACGTGCGGATTTCCGACCGCCTGTCGGAAAGCGCCGCCTGTCTGGTCGCGCCGGAATTCGGCCCCGACCTGCGTCTGCAACAAATCCTGGCCGCCCACGGGCAATCGTCGATCGAGATGAAACCGATTCTGGAGGTCAATCCCGTCCATCCCCTGCTCGTCGCGCTGGAAAAATTGTCCAGGGGCGAGGCGCCGGAGCTCTTCGAAGACGCTGTGTGGCTGATTTTCGACGAGGCGCGTCTGCTGGACGGCGCTCTGCCCAAGGACGCCTCGGCTTTCGCCGCGCGTCTGACGCGGATTCTGGGCAAGGCGTTGGGAGCCTGACCATCGCGGACCCGACCCCGCTTTTCCGGGCGAATCTGACGCTCGCGCAAGCCCGGTTGCTGCTTGCGCGGCGTCTCGCCGAGGCGGGGAAGGAGCCCGCCGCGCTGGAGGCGCGCCATCTCATCGAAGGCGCGACCGGATTGAGTTCGCTCGATCTCCTGACGCGCGCCGACGGGCCGTTGGGCGACGAACACGCGGCGCGGCTGCAAGAACTTGTAGAGCGGCGCCTGCAAGACGAGCCCGTATCGCGGATCCTCGGCCGCAGCGGGTTTTACGGCCTCGACCTTATGGTGACGCCGGACGTGCTCGACCCGAGGGCGGACACGGAAAGCCTCGTTGACGCGGCGCTGACCTTTCTGCGCGAGACGCAGGTTTCGAGCCCCCGAATTCTGGACCTTGGAACGGGCTCAGGCGCGATTCTCTGCGCCATCCTGCGATCTGTTTCGGACGCCCAGGGACTCGGCGTCGATCTGTCGCGGGCCGCATGCGCCGTCGCCCGGAAAAACCTCGAACTGTGCGGCCTCGCCGATCGAGGATCGATCGTTTGCGGCGATTGGGCCGATGCGATTGGCGCGAGCTTCGACCTCATCGTCTCCAATCCCCCCTATGTCGGTCTCGCGGAAGCCGCGGCGCTCGAGCCGGAAGTCGCCCAATTCGATCCGCCGCTGGCCCTTTTCGCCGGGGAGGATGGCTTGAATTGCTACCGACGATTGGCAAGCGACATCGCCCGGCTGCTCAAACCGGGCGGCGGCGCCTTTCTTGAGATCGGCTGGCGGCAGGCGCAAGCCGTCGGCGAGATTCTTTCCCGAGGCGGCTTTCGCCACGTCGCCATTGGCAAGGACTTGGGCGGGCGCGATCGCGTCGTGGCTGTCCGAAAGGATTGAAATGATTTTGGGCCCGACTTCTCCGGCGGCCGAAAAGTTTGGCCTGGAAAGTTTGGCCTGGAAAGTTTGGGCTTGGCGCGGAGCAAAAAAACGTCTAGAGTCTTCATAAGAAACGCTTCGTTGCCTTAATCGACGTTACGGCTCGGATGAGTTTTTGGTTGGCCCCGCGGAGCGGGATTTCAAGGTCGCGCCAAAAGTTCTCCTGTTTATGAGCCACGAAGAGAGCAATGTAGCTCGGTCGCCGACTCCCTGAACGGATCTGAGAGACTGGAAGCAAGTTTGCGGAAGTTCGCAGACATGCCCGACGTGGCAAAACCGCCGCAACTTCGCCGCTGTCATGGCTGGCCGGAGCGGCCTGCGAAGAAACGTTAAAGCATATTCCCGAAGGGTCGGTGGACTTTTCGGATCGGGATATGCGTCAAAACAATGGAAAACAGAGCGCGTTCGACTCTTGGATTTGCGAGCGCGCTTTGGCGGGAGCTTCCTCGCCTTGGTGGCGAATATTCAGGAACTGTCTATGAGACCTGGTCAGAACAAGCGTATGCGTGGTCGGAATAATCGCAAGGGCCCGAATCCGTTGACGCGGACCTACGAGTCCAATGGCCCAGATGTCAAGATTCGCGGCACTGTGCAGCATATCGCGGAAAAATATCTGCAACTGGCGCGGGACGCGCAATCTTCCGGCGATTCGATCGTCGCCGAGAATTACCTTCAGCACGCGGAACATTATTTCCGCATCATTGCCGCGGCGCAGGTCGCCCAGCAGCAGGCCCAGACGGGCTATGGCCGCGGCGCCGAGGATTTCGACGAGACGGACGAGGACGACGATTTCGTGGCCTTGCCGGATCGTTTCGCCTCCCCCTTGGAGCGGTCCCCGCAGCCTCCGGCTTCGAACAACGCCCAGCCGAATGTTCCGGCCGGCGGTTTTGGACAGCAGCCGCAACCATATTTCGATCGCCCCGCTTTCGCGCCCGAAGCCCAGGAACGTAACCAGGAGCGCGGCCAAGAACGCGGCCAAGAACGCGGCCAAGACCGCAGCCAAGAGCGCGGTCAGGACCGCAACCAGGAGCGCCACCACGACCGTCCCGGCCGTGGCGACCGAAGGTTCGGCCAGCAGGGCGACCGCCAACAGGATCACGGCCGTCAGCGTTTCCGTGACCAGCAGCCGCCGCGCCCCATCCCTGGCCCCGGTTTGCAGGAACAGCCGCGCGTCGATTTCGAGCCGATCAATCCGGGGCTGCCCGCCTTCATAACATCGCCGACGCGCCCATCGCCGGCGGCCCCCTTCGCGGCGCCGGAGCCCTCCGCCGTCGACGCCGACTCGGCGGAACAACCTTTCATGGCTGCGCCCCCGCCCGAATTTCCGGGCGGACCGAACGACGGCGAGTCCGAGAACCGGTTTCATCTCCGCCCGCGCCGCCGCCGGCGCCCCCGCATGGACAATGGCGGAGACGGCGCCGATGACGCTCCCGTCGCCGAAACCAATTCGGCGGAATAGGGCCGGATCGCCCTGACCACAACGGCGGCCGGAATGGCCGCCGTTTTGTTTTTTCCATCGTTCGGCATTCGCTTCGGCTTGGCCTTTTAAATCCGGCCTCCCTTCCCATATCTTTTTCAGGCCGCTTTTCGGGGCCGAAATTGACGCGATTTTCTCGCCGTTCGGGAGGAAATCGTGGGCTGAGGAGGACGAAAATGAATATTGAAAAACTGACCGAGCGCGCGAAAGGCTTCGTTCAATCGGCTCAGTCTCTCGCCTTGCGCGAGGGCCACCAGCAATTCACGCCGCTTCATGTTCTCAAGGTTCTGCTCGACGACCAACAGGGCCTGTCGTCGGGTCTGATCGACAAGAGCGACGGACGCTCCCGCGAGGCCCTGCGCGAATGCGAGCTTGCTCTGGCGAAATTGCCTCGCGTCGAAGGCGCGGGGGCGGGTCAGCTTTACATGGCGCCCGCCACGGCGCGGCTGTTCGACACCGCCGAGAAGATCGCGCAGAAGGCCGGCAATTCGTTCGTTACGGTCGAGCGCCTGTTGCTCGCCTTGACGATGGACAAGGACAGCGACGCGGGAAAAATTCTCGCCGCCGCGGGCGTGACGGCTCAGGGGCTGAACCGCGCCATCGAGGAGTTGCGCAAGGGCCGCACGGCCGATTCCGCCTCCGCCGAGAACGCCTATGACGCGCTGAAAAAATATTCGCGCGACCTGACCGAAGCTGCGCGTGAAGGAAAGCTGGACCCGGTCATCGGCCGTGACGAAGAGATCCGGCGCACGATCCAGGTGCTGTCGCGGCGCACCAAGAACAATCCGGTCCTGATCGGCGAGCCCGGCGTCGGCAAGACGGCGATCGTGGAAGGTCTGGCCTTGCGCATCGTCAATGGCGACGTCCCGGAGAGCCTTCGCGACAAGCGCCTGCTCGCCCTCGACATGGGCGCGCTGATCGCGGGCGCGAAATATCGCGGCGAATTCGAGGAGCGCCTGAAGGCGGTCCTGAACGAAGTCACCTCGGCCGCCGGCGCCATCATCCTGTTCATCGACGAAATGCACACCCTGGTTGGGGCGGGCAAGGCCGAGGGCGCCATGGACGCCTCGAACCTGCTGAAGCCGGCGCTGGCCCGGGGCGAATTGCATTGCGTCGGCGCGACCACCCTCGACGAATACCGGAAACATGTCGAAAAGGACGCCGCGCTGGCGCGTCGCTTCCAGCCGGTTTTCGTCAGCGAGCCGACGGTCGAGGATACGATTTCGATCCTGCGCGGCCTCAAGGAAAAATATGAACTGCATCATGGCGTGAGGGTCAGCGACTCGGCGCTCGTGGCCGCCGCGACCTTGTCGAACCGCTATATCGCCGACCGCTTCCTGCCCGACAAGGCGATCGACCTGGTCGACGAAGCGGCCTCGCGCCTGCGCATGCAGGTCAATTCCAAGCCCGAGGAGCTCGACGAGTTCGACCGCCGCATCATCCAGCTCAAGATCGAGCAGGAAGCCCTCAAGAAGGAGTCCGATCAGGCGTCGAAGGACCGCCTGAACCGGCTGGAGGGCGAACTTGCCGAACTGACCGAGAAATCGTCGGAACTGACCGCGCGCTGGCGGGCGGAGAAGGACAAGCTCGGCGCGGCGCAGAAGCTGAAAGAGCAGCTTGAGGCGGCGCGCAACGATCTGCTTATCGCGCAAAGAAATGGCGATTACGCCGAGGCGGGCCGACTGACCTATGGCGTGATTCCGGAGCTTGAAAGCAAACTGGCCGACACGGAGGCGAAAACCGGCGAAGTGCTGGTCGAGGAAGCGGTCACGCCCGACCATATCGCCCAGGTCGTCTCCCGCTGGACCGGCGTGCCGGTGGACAAGATGCTCGAAGGCGAGCGCGCCAAGCTGCTGAAGATGGACGAGGAGCTTGCGCGCCGCGTGGTCGGCCAGCATGAAGCGGTCGCCGCCGTCTCCACCGCCGTGCGCCGCGCCCGCGCGGGTCTGCAAGACCCCAACCGGCCGATCGGCTCCTTCATGTTCCTTGGGCCCACCGGCGTCGGCAAGACGGAATTGACCAAGGCCCTGGCGGCTTTCCTGTTCGACGACGATTCGGCGCTGATCCGCATCGACATGTCGGAATATATGGAAAAACATTCGGTGGCGCGGCTGATCGGCGCTCCTCCAGGCTATGTCGGCTATGAGGAAGGCGGCGCGCTGACCGAAGCGGTTCGCCGCCGGCCCTATCAGGTCGTGCTGTTCGACGAAATCGAGAAGGCGCATCCCGACGTGTTCAACATCCTGCTCCAGGTTCTGGACGATGGGCGACTCACGGACGGGCAGGGCCGCACGGTCGATTTCCGCAATGTCGTGATCATCATGACCTCCAATCTCGGGGCGGAATTCCTGGTGATGCAGAAGGAGGGCGAGGATTCGGCCGCCGTCCATGACGAGGTCATGCAGGTCGTGCGCAGCCATTTCCGGCCCGAATTCCTGAACCGGATCGACGAGATCATCCTGTTCCACCGCCTGCGGCGGCAGGACATGGGCGCGATCGTCGACATTCAGTTCCGTCGGCTGGTCCGTCTGCTGGAGGACCGCAAGATCACTCTGGATTTGACCGAGGCCGGTCGCGACTGGCTCGCCAACAGGGGTTACGACCCGGCCTATGGCGCGCGTCCGCTCAAGCGCGTGATCCAGAAGAATGTTCAGGACCCGCTGGCCGAATTGTTGCTGGCGGGAGAAATCGGCGAGGGCGAGACCGTCGAGATCTCGGCGAGCGGCGGCGAACTGACCCTCGATGGCAAGCCGGTTTCACGCGACGGCCATGCCAGCGAGCCGGCTCCCGGCCAACTCAATTGATCTGAACAAGGAGGGCGGCCCGGCCCGCCCTCCTTATTTCAACCAGCCCGTCGCCACGCCGGCGATCAGCACGACGCCGATGACGAAGCGATAGACGACGAAGGGCCAGGACGAAAAGCGCTCGAGAATCCGCATCAGCCCCCAGATCGCCACGAAAGCGGAGATCGAGGCCACGCCGACGCCGACGCCGAGGATCATCCAGCCTTCCGCCGGCAGATGGGCCTTGTGCAGCTCGTAAATTTCCTTGACCCCCGCGAGGAAGATCGCCGGCAGTCCCAGAAGAAACGAGAAGCGCGCCGCCTCGTCGCGCTCCAGATCGAGGAACATGGCCGCCGTCAGGGTCGAGCCGGAGCGCGACACGCCCGGAATCAGCGCGCCGACCTGGGCGAGGCCGACGATCATTGCGTCCTTGAGCGAAACATTGTCCAAAGTGCGCCGATGCGCGCAACCTCGTTCGGCCACGGCAAGAAGCAGCGACATGACGATGCTGGAGGCGCCGATCACCCACAGGCTGCGGAAGGACGACCCGCAGGTGTTGAGCCCTTTCGACAGGATCACGCCGAATATCACGATCGGCAGGGTCGCCAGCATGATCCAGACGGTGAAGCGGAAATGCCAGTCCTTGAAATCGCGACGGCGTATCGCCCCGATCGAGCCGAACACCAATCCGCGCACGTCGCTCCAGAAATAGGAAACGACGGCCGCCAGCGCGGCCACCTGCATGGCGGCGGAAAAGGCCGAACCGGGATCCTGCCAGCCCAGCATAGCGGGAACGATGCGCATATGCGCGGTAGAGGAGATCGGCAGTAGCTCGGTGATGCCCTGTACGACGCCGAGCGCCGCAACCTTGGCGAAGCCTAGATCGATGAATCCCGTGTCCAAACCATGGGTGCAGGCTCCAGCCGACATCGAATCCCTCCGCCGAATCACAGGATGCGCCTCCGACAGTTTTTGCAAAACCGCCAGAAGCTTGCAATCGCGGCGGACTTGAATTCACACGGAAGCGGCGCTGTTCTCCACGACACGCACGATGTCGGCCATGATCGCGTTCAGCTCGTAGTCCTTTGGCGTGTAAACCGCGGCGACGCCTTCGGCGAGCAACAGTTTTTCGTCCTCCGGCGGGATGATGCCGCCGACGATCACCGGCACGTCGGCAATGCCCTGGGCTTTCATGCGCTCCAGAACGTCACGGACCAGCGGCACATGCGACCCCGACAGGATCGAAAGCCCGACGACATGGACGCCTTCCTCGAGCGCCGCGTTGACGATCTCGGCGGGCGTGAGGCGGATGCCCTCGTAGACGACTTCCATTCCGGCGTCGCGCGCCCGGACCGCGATCTGCTCCGCCCCGTTGGAATGGCCGTCGAGGCCCGGCTTTCCGACCAGGAGCTTGATGCGCCGGCCGAGCTTCTTCGACACACGTTCGACCTCGGCGCGAACCGGATCGAGCGCGCCGCCCGATTGCCGCGCGCTGCGGCCGACGCCCGTGGGCGCGCGGAATTCCCCGAAAACGTCACGCAAGGTCTGGCCCCATTCGCCGGTGGTCACCCCCGCCTTGGCGGCGGCGATCGACGGCTCCATGATATTGCGGCCTTCCTGCGCCGCCGCGCGCAGATCGGCAAGCGCCTTGGCGACCGCCGCGCCATCGCGCTGCGCCCGCCACGCCTCAAGCCGCTCGATCTGCTCGGCTTCGACCTCGTGCCGCACGACCAGGACCGCGCCATCGCCCGTGGTGAGCGGCGAAGGCTCGGTTTCGATGAATTTGTTGACGCCGACGACGATCTGTTCGCCCAACTCGATCGCCTCCAGCCGCCGCGTGTTGGATTCGACGAGCTTGGACTTGAGATAACCGGTTTCGACCGCGGCGACCGCGCCGCCCATGGCGTCGATCGCGGCAAGTTCGGCCATGGCTTCTTTTTTGAGCGCATCGACCTTTTTGGCCAGTTCAACCGAGCCGTCGAAAAGGTCGCCATATTCCAGCAGATCGGTTTCGTAAGCCAGAATCTGCTGCAGGCGCAGCGACCATTGCTGGTCGAAGGGCCGGGGCAGGCCCAGGGCCTCGTTCCAGGCGGGGAGCTGGACGGCGCGCGCCCGCGCCTTTTTCGACAGGACGACGGCCAGGGTTTCGATCAGGATGCGATAAACGTTGTTTTCAGGCTGCTGCTCGGTCAGCCCCAGCGAATTGACCTGAACGCCATAACGGAAACGGCGGAATTTCTCCTCCTTCACGCCGTAGCGGTCGCGGGTGAGTTCGTCCCAAAGCTCGGTGAAAGCGCGGACCTTGGCCAATTCGGTGACGAAGCGCATGCCGGCGTTGAGGAAGAAGGAAATCCGCCCGACCACCTCGCCGAAATCGGCCTGCGAAACCTCGCCCGAATTCTTGACCATGTCGAGAATGGCGACCGCCGTCGCCAGCGCATAGGAGAGTTCCTGGACCGGGGTCGCGCCGGCTTCCTGCAGATGATAGGAGCAGACGTTCATCGGGTTCCATTTCGGAACCTCTTTCGTCGTGAACAGGATCACGTCCTTGGTCAGCCGCAGCGACGGGCCGGGCGGAAAGACATAGGTCCCGCGCGACAGATATTCCTTGATGATGTCGTTCTGCGTCGTGCCCTGCAGGGCGAAGCGAGGCGCTTCCTGAGCGTCGGCGGCGGCGATATAAAGCGCAAGCAGCCAGGGCGCGGTCGCGTTGATCGTCATCGACGTGTTCATCTTCGCGATCGGGATGCCGTCGAACAAGGCCTTCATGTCGCCGAGATGGGAAACCGGCACGCCGACCTTGCCGACCTCGCCGCGCGACAGGGGATGGTCGGAATCGTAACCGGTCTGCGTCGGCAGGTCGAAAGCGATGGACAGGCCGGTCTGGCCCTTGGCGAGGTTGTTCCGGTAAAGCTTGTTCGAACTCGACCGCCGTCGAATGACCCGCATAGGTCCGGAAAATCCAGGGCTTGTCGCGGCCGGGATCTGTCGTCGTCATCGGAACCTCACTTTTGCGCGCGGCGCTCGCCCCTCACATTGTCCGGGCCAGAATTCCTGTCCAGAATTCCTATAATGGATTTGCCTCGCTTTGTTGCATGGCACAATCGCTCCGCCCGCTGCGACTTTAGAATGACCCGACGCGCCTCCCGCGAGGTTAATATGCTGATTTGTGAATGTTTTTAATATCTCAGCGCAAGGGCGCCGACTTTAGCACGAGGCAAAAAGTCGGGCATGCGCTCGCCAAATACGGATATTATGTATATTGCCGCGCAAGGGTCCAACGCGGTCGCACAAATTCCCTGGAACGTGCGGGGGGCAAGGTTTCGCGGGACGAGGATGGAAAGACCCGTCCGAAAGTCTGCTTGAAAAATCCCTGCGACGATTTCAGCGGTCATTCACGACAGGAGTCAGTGTTGAGCAATCAATCGCCGACGGCGGGCGGCGCGGGAGCCGCAAACCAGCCGGTCCTCAAGGATCTGTATGACATCGGAGAGATTCCGCCGCTTGGCCATGTGCCGAAGAACATGCACGCCTGGGTCATTCGCAAGGAGCGGCATGGCCCTCCGGAAAGCGCGATGCAGCTCGAAGTCGTCCCGACCTGGGAGCTGGACAGTCATGACGTCCTCGTCCTCGTCATGGCGGCGGGCGTCAATTACAACGGCGTCTGGGCGGCGCTCGGCGAGCCCATCTCGACGCTCGACGTGCACAAGCTGCCCTATCATATCGCCGGTTCCGACGCGTCCGGCATCGTCTGGGCGATCGGCTCGAAAGTGAAGCGCTGGAAGGTCGGCGACGAAGTCGTCGTCCACTGCAACCAGGACGACGGCGACGACGAGGAATGCAACGGCGGCGATCCGATGTTCTCGGCGTCGCAACGGATCTGGGGCTATGAGACCCCCGACGGCTCCTTCTCGCAATTCTGCCGGGTGCAGGATCGTCAATTGATGGTGCGCCCCAAACATCTCACCTGGGAAGAAAGCGCCTGTTACACGCTGACCCTGGCGACGGCCTACCGGATGCTGTTCGGCCATGAGCCCCACCGCCTGAAGCCCGGCGACAATGTCCTGGTCTGGGGCGCTTCCGGCGGCCTCGGCGTTTTCGGCGTGCAGCTGATCGCAGCGGCGGGCGCCAATGCGATCGGCGTCATCTCCGACGAATCCAAGCGCGATTATGTCCTTTCGCTTGGCGCCAAGGGCGTCGTCAATCGCAAGGACTTCAAATGCTGGGGCCAGCTGCCCAAGGTCAATTCCACCGAATACAACGACTGGCTCAAGGAAGCGCGGCGTTTCGGCAAGGCGATCTGGGAGATTACCGGCAAGAAGGACGTCGATATCGTCTTCGAGCATCCTGGCGAGGCGACTTTCCCGGTTTCAACCCTTGTGGTGAAGCGCGGCGGCATGGTTGTGTTCTGCGCCGGCACCTCCGGTTTCAACCTGACCTTCGACGCCCGTTATGTCTGGATGCGCCAGAAGCGCATTCAGGGTTCGCATTTCGCCCATCTGAAACAGGCGGCGGCGGCCAATAATTTCGTCGTCGACCGGCGCGTCGATCCCTGCATGTCCGAGGTTTTCCCCTGGGACAAGATTCCGGCCGCCCACACCAAAATGTGGAAAAACCAGCACGCGCCCGGCAATATGGCGGTTCTGGTCAACGCGACCCAGACCGGTCTGCGGACGTTGGAAGATGTGACCGACGCCGGCAAGCGGCGCTGACCTGTCAAGCAGATCGGCGGGACCTTTGTCCCGCCCGTCGTGCAGCGCGCTTTTAGCATGTATTCGAGCTTTATTCCAGCGTGAATCAAGCGCCATGGCGACATATTTACTATATATGACATCATGAGATATTTGCGAGACTTCGCGATAAACTAGCGTATTTCACATTCATGTTTCTATCTGCCCGCCATCCACAAAGTTAAACAAACGTTAACCGATCGCTTTTACCATTCGCGTTGAATTTCTGGCGCGAACTGTCCGGACCCTGCCCATGCGCGCGACCACTTTCGGCTTCGGCGACTTATTGCCGGATTCGGCGCGAGAATTCGCGCGCCGCCGGTTCCAAGAATTCGTCGGTCTCGCCGTCATGGCGTCGACCGTCGCGCTCGGCTTGTCCCTGGCGACATGGTCGATTTCCGACCCCAGCCTCAATCATGCCACGGACACGCCGGCGCATAATCTTCTTGGCGCCAAGGGCGCGATCGTCGCCGATCTCATCATGCAGTTGATCGGCGTCAGCGCCGTCGTGCTTCTCGCTCCTCTGGGCCTTCTTGGCTGGCGCATCTTTTCGCATCGGCGCGTCGGCCGCCCCAGCCGCTACCTGGTCTATTGGTTCGTCGGCACATTCAGCGCTGCGGCTGTCGCCTCCCTGCTCCCGATGACCGATCGTTGGCCTTTGCCAACCGGTCTTGGCGGCGTCATCGGCGACGCGCTGGTCTTCCTCCCCAAGCGTTATTTGTCCGCCTTCGGGCTCGCGCTCGCGGGCCTCGCCTATCTGGCCACAGCCATCCTCTCTCTCGCCGCGTCCCTCGGACGCGGGGCGTCGAACCAAAAGGACGACCAGGAGCGATCGGCTTCGATGGCCGGCCCGGCAGGGCCCTTTCCGGCTTCGACCCGAGAGCCGGGCCACGTGGCGAAGCGTTCCGCCTTGTTTGATTTCGTGAAAAGCGCCTTCGCAATGGGCCGGCGCGCCGGCAAAGGCAACCGGGAAATCGCCGGCGGCCAATTCGACGAATTGCCTTTCCCGTTCGAACAGCCAGCCAGGTCCGCCGGCCAAGCCGGGCTCCGCCGCGCCGGGGATTTTCCCTCGCTCGGAACGCAACAGCTTGACAATTCGACCGCCTCCGCCCTGCGCCCAAAAAAATGGGCCCAGAAGGCCGCAGCCGAGCCTGCGGCCCGTCACGGCGCCGACGCGCTCTATGTCTTTCCCTCCGCCGCCCTTCTCGCCCAGGGCAAAAAAGTCGCCGGGACCATCAATCAGGATTCGCTGGAGCAGAACGCGCGCCTTCTCGAAGGGGTTCTGGACGATTTCAGCGTCAAAGGCGATATCGTCAGCGTTTTTCCCGGCCCTGTCGTCACCTTGTACGAATTCGAGCCTGCGCCGGGGATCAAGTCGTCGCGGGTGATCGGGCTGGCGGACGACATTGCGCGGTCGATGTCGGCGATTTCGGCCCGCGTTGCGGTCGTGCCGGGGCGCAACGCCATCGGCGTCGAACTGCCCAACCCGCGCCGCGAGACCGTTTTTTTGCGCGAGCTGCTCGCCTCGCCCGATTTCGTCGAGACCCGCCACAAGCTCGCCATCGCGCTCGGCAAAACCATCGGCGGCGAGCCGGTCATCGTCGATCTCGCCAAAATGCCGCATCTGCTCGTCGCCGGCACCACCGGATCGGGCAAGTCGGTCGCCATCAACACCATGATCCTGTCGCTGCTCTACCGGCTCAAGCCCCAGGACTGCCGCCTGATCATGGTCGATCCCAAAATGCTCGAGCTGTCCGTCTATGACGGCGTCCCGCACCTGCTGACCCCCGTCGTCACCGACCCCAAAAAGGCGGTCGTCGCCCTCAAATGGGCGGTGCGCGAGATGGAGGACCGCTACAAGAAAATGTCCAAGCTCGGCGTGCGCAACATCGACGGTTTCAACGCCCGCGTGACGGAGGCCAGGGAAAAGGGCGAGATCATCTCGCGCACGGTGCAGACCGGCTTCGACCGCGAGACCGGCGAGGCGATCTACGAGCAGGAGCAGATGGACCTCTCGGTCCTGCCCTATATCGTGGTCATTGTCGATGAAATGGCCGACCTGATGATGGTCGCCGGCAAGGAGATCGAAGGCGCGATCCAGCGCCTGGCGCAGATGGCGCGCGCCGCCGGCATCCACCTGATCATGGCGACCCAGCGCCCCTCGGTCGATGTCATCACCGGCACGATCAAGGCCAATTTCCCGACCCGCATCTCGTTCCAGGTGACCTCCAAGATCGACAGCCGCACGATCCTGGGCGAGATGGGCGCGGAACAGCTCCTGGGCCAGGGCGACATGCTTTACATGCAGGGCGGCGGGCGGATTTCCCGCGTGCATGGGCCGTTCGTCTCCGATGTCGAGGTGGAGAAGGTGGTGGCGCATCTGAAGATGCAGGGCCAGCCGGAATATCTCAACTCGGTGACGGTGGAGGACGAGCAGGACGACGAGGAAGCCGACGCCGCCTCCTTCAATGGCGACGACGAAGGCGGCGACCTCTACGACCGCGCGGTGTCGATCGTGCTGCGCGACAAGAAATGCTCGACATCTTATGTCCAGCGCCGGCTGTCGATCGGCTACAACAAGGCGGCGAGCCTCGTCGAGCGCATGGAGAAGGAAGGCGTCGTCGGCCCCGCCAACCACGCCGGAAAACGCCAGATTTTGGTCGGCGGCGGCATCGACCGGGGGGCGTTTGATGGGGAGTGACATTCCCCAATCGCGCCATATGTTCGGTCTATGACGGCGCCACTTGTCCCATGGGCGCTTAAAGCCTTCAGTCCCGCGCCGGGACGCCCTGTAGGGAGCTGCAATGACACGCGAATTCGAACCCCGCAAGAAAACGCCCATGATGCGGGGGGTCATGGCTTTCCTGATTGGCGCGCTCTCCATCGCTTCAATCGACGGCGCCCTGGCGCAAAAGCATGCCAAGCCAGGCGACAAGTCCGCGAAGGCGGCGTCCGATTCGATCAAGGAGGATAGCGGGCCGCTCGACCCGCAACTCGCCATCCAGATGGCCAATGATTATTTCAACACCGCGCGCGTGATGACTGCGGATTTCGTCCAGATCGGCGCGAACGGGCGGCGCTCGGAAGGCAAATTATATGTCGTGAAACCGGGCCGGTTGCGCTTTGAATACGCCATGCCCGCGACAATGGAAATCATAGCGGATGGCGTCTCCGTGGCCATCCGCGATCGCAAGCTGAAATCTCAACAGCTCTATTTCATCAGCCAGACCCCGCTGAAATTCTTGCTTCAGGATAAACTTAATCTCGCAAAAGACGTCAAGGTGACCAAAGTATCCTCGACAGATAAATCTGTTATTATAACGATTGAAGATAAATCGACCTTTGGCGGCACATCTACGATCAAGCTTGATTTCGATCGCAAGAATTTTACATTAGAGAAATGGCAGGTCACCGACCCGCAGGGTTATGATACCCTGGTGAGCCTCCACAATATTGACACCGCCACCGTCCCGGATCTCAAACTGTTCCGGATCCCGCCGACGAGCATCTGGCCCTCCCTGAATTAACCTGCGCTTCGCCCAGAATCGGCTTGATTCGCCCGGCCGGATGGGCTTAGCCACGCCTGACGCTTTGACCTTCCAACCCCGGCCACCCCATTGCAATTGAAGATCACCACCTGGAATATCAATTCCGTTCGCCTGCGCTTTCCCCAGGTCGCCGCGTTTCTCCAGGCGCATCAACCGGACGTTCTCTGCCTCCAGGAGACCAAATGCCGGGACAGCGAATTTCCAGGCTCCGATTTTCGCAAGCTTGGCTACGAACATCTCGCGATCAGCGGGCAGAAGGGATACCACGGGGTCGCGATCGCCTCACGTTTGCCGCTTCACGACGTGGAACGGAGGAATTTTTGCAATATCGGCGACGCGAGACACATTTCGGCGACGGTTTCGCTCGGCGACAAGCCGATCCGCGTCAATAATTTTTACGTTCCCGCGGGCGGGGACGAGCCGGACCCGCAAATAAACCCCAAATTCGCGCACAAGCTTTCTTTTCTCGACGAACTCGATGGCTGGATATCCGAGGACAGTTTTTCGAAGAATATGTCACTGATCGTCGGTGACCTGAATATCGCTCATCTCGAACACGACGTCTGGAATCACCGGGCTTTGCTGCGGGTCGTCAGCCATACCCCGGTCGAGACGGATAAATTGAAGGCGATCATCCAGCGCGGAAACTGGATCGACGCCTTGCGGCGTTTCACGCCGGCCGACGAGAAACTTTATACATGGTGGAGTTACCGCTCTCCCAACTGGTCGGGGGCCGACAAGGGGCGGCGGCTGGATCATATCTGGGCGTCGCCGCCTCTGGAGCCATTTCTCCATAAAGTCGAAATTCTTCGCGAAGCGCGCGGTTGGGAACGCCCCTCCGATCATGTGCCGGTGAGCCTCGTCTTGAAGTTCTGAAATCGGCGCGCCTGGAGCGCGTTCGAGCCCCCCTTTTTGGAAAATTGAATCACTTTTAATCCAGGCCATCAATCGTCCGATAGAGTTTTGAGCCTGGCCGCGGCGGCGGGAAATCGAAAAATTTCGGCAATCCTGGGCGGACGGGCGCCGCCTCCGCAAGAGCGGAGTCTGGCGTGAAATCCTGTGATGAAATTTTGCGCTTTGCTCCTTTCCCCGGCTCGGCGAGGAACCCTTTTCGCGCGCCGTCTCCTGTCGCTTTAGCCAGTATTCCGCATCAATGGCCCTTAGGATCCAAAAGAATAATAAACAGTTAACGCCTGCGACACGATGTCGCTGAACCAAGGAAGCGACAGCATCGATATTATTCGTGCCTAAAGGGGGGACGCAGCTGCACAATTGTTGACCATTCACCAAGTTCTGGCCGCATATACCGACTCAAAACGGTCCATAATCTCTCCGGAATTTGCAAACGTGGAAAATTATCCTATATTGACCGCAGCGGAGGTGGTTCTCTTTGAGTCTCCGCTGAACGCGCCGATCGCGAAAAAGCGGGGTCGGCGGCTTCTGGAATCGAGCCACGAGCTCGGGGCTGGCCTTTGGCCGGCCTGGCAATGAAAGAGAGCGAATGATGGACTATGGACTGCTCGCCGCGATCCTGACGGTGTTGGGCGCGGGCATGGTGGCTCAATGCCTGTGGAACGGCTGCGACCTCAACTGAGGCGGATCCGCCTGAGAGCGCGTCGGCCAAAGGTTTGCCGACGCAGCGAAATTGGGAGGCAAAAATCGCGCGCCGCTCGAACGGTGCGAAAGTCATTTTGGAAAGAGGCCCCCGCGCGATCGTGGGGGCCTCTTTTTTCGAGGCTCGCCGGTCACCCGCGGAGCCCTTGAAACGTCGCGACAAAGAGCCATATCGGTAGACGCGAGGATGCTTCGGGTCCTCGAAAACGGAGAGGCGCCAAAAAGGGCTTCGATATGTCGCGACCGACCTTGATGAATTCGCCCTTCCTTCTGGGCTTCGACGAGATCGAGAAGGCGCTTGAGCGCGTGACGCGCACGGCGGGTGACGGTTATCCGCCCTATAATATCGAACGCCTCCCGCACGACGGCGATCTTCCGGAGCGCCTGAGGATCACGCTTGCGGTCGCCGGCTTCAGCCGCGACCAGCTGGCGATCACGCTGGAGGAGGGCCAGTTGGTCATCCGCGGCCGCCAGCAGGACGATCGCGAGCGCCAGTTCCTCCACCGCGGCATCGCGGCGCGCCAGTTTCAGCGCGCCTTCCTTCTCGCGGAGGGGATGCAGGTTCTCGGCGCCGATCTCGCCGACGGTCTGCTGTCGCTCGATCTGGTGCGCCCCGAACCGGAGCGGATCGTTAAGAATATTCAGATCACAGTGCGGAGCTGAACTTTGGTCCGCACACTGAGCGCGTCTCATGGGGAGCGCGGAAAGGGTGAAGAAAATGACCAATGACCAAGAAATCCAGGTTGCGGGACCGCTGACCCCCGATCAGTTCGTCCATTTGGGCGAGGCCTCGATCGCCTATGTCCGGCCGATGAAATCGGAAGAAGCGCAGGCGTTGTTCCCTCAGATCGAGGGACTTGAGCCCGGCATGCAGTTGTTCGCGCTGGTGCGCGCCAATGGCGAACCGATCCTGCTCGCCGACAGCAAGGCCGCCGCGGTCGCCAACGCCTCGGAGCACCAACTCGCCATGGTGAGCGTGCATTAACGCGCTTCGCCCTCATCCGGCGCCATAGCCCGTCCGGAAGGACGCCCGTCTTTCGGCGAGCTGTGGCGGGATGAGCAGGCCTCACGCGCAGGCCTGCGCGATCGCCTCCAGAAAAATCTCGCCGAAGGCGGCGATCTTGCGGTCGCCGACGCCGTGGATTCCGCGCAATTCGTCGAGTGTCGCCGGGCGCCGCGCGGCCATTTCGAGCAGTGTGCGGTCGGCGAAGATCATATAGGCGGCGACGCCCTGTTCCTGGGCGATTTCGCGCCGTAATTTGCGCAGGGCTTCGAAAATCCGGTTTTCGCCTTCCGGCGTCACGCCGCGCGGCGCCTTCTCCTTCCTGTCGCGGCTTTTCTCGCGCGGCGCGTCCACGCGCAGCACAAAGCCCTCGCCACCGCGCAAAATAGCGTCGCCCTTGCCGGTCAAAGCGAAGCCGCCATGTTCCGCGCTGGCGGTACGCAAGGCCCCGGCGGCGAACAGCTGGCGGAAGGTCGAGGCCCATTCCTGCTTGCTGCGGTCGGCGCCGACTCCAAATGTCTTGAGCGAATCATGGCCATTGCGGCGCAGGGCGTCGCTCTCGGCGCCAACAAGAAGATCGGAGAGATAATTCAGGCCGAAACGCTGGCCTGTGCGAATAACGGCGGACAGCGCCTTTTGCGCGTCGATCGAGCCGTCGCGGACGAGAATTTCGCCGCGGCAGACGTCGCAGGCGCCGCAGGGCGGGGACTGCTCGTTGAAATGGGCGAGCAGAATCTGGCGCCGGCAGGCGGCGGCCTCGCAGAGGGCGGCCAGCGCCGAAAGACGCTGGTGCTCGAAGCGGCGGCGCTCGTCCGAAATGTCCTTTTCGTCGATCTGACGGCGCCGCAGGGCCATGTCCTCCAGCCCGTAAAGGGTGAGCGTGTCGGCGGGCAGACCGTCGCGCCCGGCGCGGCCGATTTCCTGATAATAAGCCTCGATGCTCGACGGCATGTCGGCATGGGCGACGAAACGCACGTCCGGCTTGTTGACCCCCATGCCGAAAGCGACGGTCGCGAAGGCGACGACGCCGTCCTCGCGCAGAAAGCGGTCCTGATTGGCGTTGCGCCGCCCGTGGTCGAGCCCGGCGTGATAGACCACCGTCTCGAAAGCCTGTCCGGCAAAATATTCCGCGAGCCGTTCAGCCCCGGCGCGCGAGGCGCAATAGACAATGCCGCTTTGTCCCCGTCGCGCGCTCAGGAAACGTTGCAATTGTTTGCGGGGCTGGTCCTTGGCGGCGAATTTCAGGGAAATATTGGGCCGGTCGAAAGAATGGACGAAAATCTGCGGCCTGGCGCCGAACAGCCGTTCGCCGATTTCGGCCCGCATGGCTGAATCCGCCGTGGCGGTAAAGGCGACCGCCTGGACCGCGCCGATTTTCTCGACACTTTTGCGGATCAGACGATATTCGGGGCGGAAATCATGGCCCCATTCGCAGATGCAATGGGCCTCGTCCACCGCGACGCGGCGCACTTTTGCGCGCGACAGCGCCTCGGTCAGACCGTCGAGCGCGAGCCGTTCGGGTGAGACATAGAGCAGTTTGAGCGCGCCGGCGCGAATGTCGCGCCAGATTTGCGCCGCCTCGGACTCAGCCGTCATCGAATTGAGGGTGGCGGCGGGAACGCCAAGCGCGCGCATCTGGCCAACCTGGTCGCGCATCAGGGCGATCAGCGGCGAGACCACCAGCGTCAGGCCATCGTCGAGCAACGCCGGCAATTGATAGCACAGGCTCTTGCCCGAGCCGGTCGGCATCACCGCCAGCACCGGCCCGCCGGAAAGAATGGCGCCGACAATCTCCTCCTGGCCAGGCCGGAAATCGTCGAAACCAAAAACCTTTTTCAAAATGCGCCGCGCCTGCGCCAGATCCGTCATGACGCCTCCGCGCGCGAGAGTGGCGAAACTGCGCCGCAGGCGACCGCAAAAATGTCGGCGCGGCCGTGAAGATCGTCGAACAAGGCGGCGTCGGCCCCGGTCATCCAGATCTGGCCGCCAAGGAGGCTGAGCGCGTCGAACAAGGCCCGGCGGCGGCGCGGATCGAAATGGGCGGCGATCTCGTCGAGCAGGACGAGCGGCGCGACGCCGCTCATCGCCGCGACCAGCCTGGCGTGGGCGAGCGCCAGGCCGACCAGCAGCGCCTTCTGCTCGCCGGTCGAGGCGCGGCGAGCCTCGCATTGCTTGGGGCCGTGGCGCACGACCAGGTCGCTCGCCTGCGGCCCGATCAGCGTCCTTCCGGCGGCGGCGTCGCGTGCGCGATGGTCGCGCAGCAGGGCGCGGAAAAGGTCTTCGGCTTCGAGCGCGGGACGCTCGGCGACCAAAAAATCGATTTCGCCTTCAAGCGCGATATCGGCCCAGGGAAAGGGCGATTCCTCGTCACGCCCCGCCGCGATCAGCGCGGCGAGTCTTTGCACCGTCTCGCGGCGCGCGGCGGCGACGGCGACGCCGAGTTCGGCGATTTCACGCTCGGCGGCGTCGAGCCAGATTTTTTCGCCGCGCCTCTCTTCGAGCAGGCGGTTGCGGTTGCGCAGGGCGCGCTCCAGCGCGCCGACCCGCGCGCCATGTTCGCTGTCCACCGCCAGCACCAGCCGGTCGAGGAACCTGCGCCGCTCCCCGGCGGGGCCGGTGAAGAGCGCGTCCATGGCGGGGGTGAGCCAGACGATGCGGACGTGGTCGGCGAAGGCGCGGGAGGAAGAAACCGGCTCGCGGTCGATGCGGAATTTTTTCTGGACGCCGCCCTCAGGGGCGGCCTCGACGCCCGTTCCCAATTGCAGCGGGCCTCCCGCCTCGCCGGTCAGCTCCAGCGAAATGGCGTAACCGCCGCTTCCGCCCTCGCGGGCGAGATCGGATGTTTCGGCGCGCCGCAGGCCCCGGCCGGGCGTGAAAAGAGAGATCGCTTCGAGCAGATTGGTCTTGCCGGCGCCGTTTTCGCCGGAAAGCGCCGCGATCGCGCTCGAAACCCGCAGATCGAGCGCGGCGTAAGAGCGGAAATCCAACAGCGTCGCCCGGCGGATCATGGGCGCGCGAAGACTGGAATCGCCGACGGGGTGAATCATGGGCCGCTTTTAGCGCCGTCGGCGCGCCGCGGCCAGAGGCGTGGGCAAAACTGCGGCGATCGACCGCCTTGCCAAATGTTTAGCGATGTGGTGATCTTCGAAATGCCCGAATTGAGGGCGAGCCTAAATTTTAGGCATAGCGAAGGAGACGGCCATGATCTTCTCCCCCCAAACTGGCCAGACCGCCGTCCAGGCCCCCGTCCAGGACCCCGTCAAGGACAAGGCCGAGCGCGCTTTGGACAGCCTGCCCCCGGCAGGGCCGCACGACCGTCCCGAACTCACCAATTACGACGCCTGCCCGGGCTGCGGCATGTTCCCGGCGCAGAAGCCAAGCAAGGGTTTTGAATCCGATCCGGGCGGCGGCTGATCGATGGCGAGCTTTAGGGCTTGATCGCGGCGCGCAAATTTGGCATAGGACCGGCTCCGATTTCCGGCTGAGGGAGAACCCCGGCCAATTGTTTCCGGGGTAAGAAATGAAAGTCCGCAACTCTCTCAAGTCCCTGCGCACACGTCACCGCGACAATCAGCTGGTCCGCCGCAAGGGCCGCGTCTACATCATCAACAAGACGCAGAAGCGCTACAAGGCCCGCCAGGGTTGATGCGCCAAGTCTGAAATTTCGGCTCTCGACGCCAGAATTTGAAACCCCGGCGCCCGCGCCGGGGTTTTGTTTTACATGACGGACGATCCATTCCATCTCCAGCGTTTCGTCGCCGCGCAGGACGGCGTCTATCCGATCGCGCGCGAGGAATTGCGCAGCGGACGAAAGCGCAGCCACTGGATGTGGTTCGTCTTTCCCCAGCTCAAGGGGCTCGGCTTCAGCCCCATGGCGCAGTTCTACGCCGTGTCTTCGCTCGATGAGGCCCGCGCCTTTCTCGCCCATCCCGTGCTGGGGCCGCGCCTGCGGGAATGCGTGGCGCTGGTGAATCGCGTCGACGCCAAAAGCCTCTTCGATATTTTCGGCGATCCCGACGATTTGAAATTCTGCTCGTCCATGACCCTGTTCGAGCGCGCCGCGCCCGAGGAGCCGGCCTTTTCGCGCGCGCTCGACAAATTTTGCCAGGGCGTCCGCGATCCGTTGACGCTGGAGAAGCTCACGGGTTGAGCCGCCATTGGCGGCGGCGCGAAAAAAGGCTTTAATCGCCTCATGTCGGCGCGCCTTTTCTTTCTGTTGTCTCTCGTGGCGGCGCTCGCCCCCGCGCCGTCCTGCCGCGCCGCCGGCGCCGGCCACCCGCCGGAGGCGGTTCAGACGCGCCAAAAAGTCCTTGACCAAATGTTCAAGGAACTTGGCGAGGCGCCCGACGCCAATGCGGCCGCGCCCATTCGCGCCACCATCGAGAAATTATGGAGCCGGTCGGGCTCGCCGACCGGCGATCTGCTGATGGCGCGCGCCGAAAGCCTGCTCAAGGCCGATATGGCGGCGCAAGCTGGGGCTTTGCTCGACGAGATCGTCAAACTCTACCCGGACTGGACGCGCGCCTGGCGGATGCGGGCGCAATCGGCCTTGATTCAGGGCGACAGCGAGGGCGCCATGCTCGATCTCGATCACGCCTTGAGCATCGACCCGCGCAATTTCGAGGTGATGACCGACCTCGCCCATCTGATGCGCGCCGCGGGGCGCGACGCGCCGGCGCTGGAGCTGCTGCGTCGCGCGCTCAATTTCGACCCCCGCAACGAGGATGTGCGGCGCGAGACCGAAGACCTTCAGCGCCAGATCGAAGGGCGGAGGATCTGACGCGGAGCGCAGGGTCGCCGGGATTTCGACGAGAATGACGTTGGTCGGCGAAAAACTCAGGCGCGCGCTTTGGCCGTCCCGCGCCGCACCGGCCCGACGCGCGCTTCGACCGCGCGCTTGAGTTCTGGCCGCAGTCCAACAGCAAAAAGCATTTCGCACAGGACGAAAAGCGGCCCGATCGCCAGGCCGATCAGATCGTCGGCAAAGGCTGGTTTGCGGCCTTCCCAGGCATGGCCGATGAATTGGACGATCCAGCCGACCAGGAAAGCGCCGAAGCCCGCTGACAGCCATTCGCCCGTCGGCAGCCTTGCAACCCAACCGCCAAGGATCACCGCCAGCAGGAGCAGAAAAGCCATGACGGAGCCGAGGCCCATATCGAGCTTCAGATAATAGGCCGCCGCAACGGCCGCGACCAGCAGTGCCGGGGTGAGGGAAACGCCCCCGGCAAGCAACGCCGGCCGTCCCAACAAGGCCGCCACGGCCACGACGATCAGCGGAATGCCGACGAAATGCGTGGCGATATTGCGCCGGTCGCGGTGATAGGCCGCATATTGCGACAGAACATCCACGAGCGATCTCATGCGCGCCTCCTGCAGAAAGGCCGGACGGCGATTTCCGGCGCTTCGTCAACAATTGGCGCTCGCGACCGGTTCCTTCAAGCCGAAAGGACATTTCGCGGACCGGCCACGTTTTCTGCGCATCGCCTGTCCGCGCGCTCCGCCCTGGCGATCGGCGCGGCGCCATATCGCGGCAAGGCTGCGTCTGCGCTCCCGCAATTGACCCGCCAAAGAATCAAACCAAATATCGCCTCGCGCGTTATCGCCAAGAACCCGAGTCGATCCGAAAAACTCAAAGACGCGGGGGGAGGAAGCCGATGTGTCATTTTTTCGCCAACCAGCATCCCGACAGCTACGCCTTCGAGACGCGGTCGATCCGGCTCAACGGCCAATCGACCAGCATCAGGCTGGAAAAGGTTTTCTGGCGGATCCTCGAACAGATCGCCAGCCGGCAGGGGATGAGCGTGCCGCGCTTCATTTCCACGCTCCATGGCGAAGTGCTCAATCTGTGGGGCGAGGTCGCCAATTTCACCTCGCATCTGCGCTGCATTTGCCTCGTCGCGCTCGAAACCGGACCCGCGGCGGCGGAAGTCGACAATCGGCGGGTGGCCTGACAAATTTTTGACAGTTCGTAACAGCCGGATACCACCCGCGCGCTTTCAGCCTCGCTAATCTGTCCTTCGCGTTGATTGCCGCCACGGGGCGGCGTTGCCGACGGGAATGGAGCAAGATGGCGAAGGCGATACATACGATGATCCGCGTTCTCGACGAACAGCGGGCGGTGGACTTTTACGACAAGGCGTTCGGGCTGAAACCTTCCAGCCGCCTCGATTTTCCGACCTTCACCCTGACCTATCTGCGCAATCCGGAAGCGGATTTCGAAATCGAACTGACGGTCAACAAGGATCGTTCGGAGCCCTATTCGCACGGCGAGGGCTACGGCCACATCGCCTTCGTGGTGGACGATCTCGCGGCCGAACACGCACGCTTCCAGAAGCTCGGACTCAATCCGCTCGACATCAAGGAATTCAAGCCGGACGGCAATCTGATCGCCCGGTTTTTCTTCGTGCAGGACCCGGACGGCTACAAGATCGAAGTCCTGGAGCGGCACGGCCATTACCAGTGAATTTGCGGGCGGCGGCGCCCGCAATGTCGAGAAGCCCGCCAAAGGGCCGCGACGAAACGACCGAAGGACCGGAATGGAGGAAGCAACATGCTCGAACGTCACGGCGCGCGCGGCGCGCCTCATTCGCCCAGCCGACGGCTGTTCCTGCGGCGGTCATCGGAAATGGCCTTCGCGGCGGCGGTCGTCATCGGCTCGGGCGGAGCGCTGATCAACGCCACTGAAGCCTGGGGCCTCGAAGTCAAGGGACTCAAGCCCGAGACCATGAAGACCCTGATCCTGATGTCGCGCGACATCTATCCGCACGACCGTATCCCGGACCGCAATTACGCCATCGCGGCCAAGCCCTTCGACGAAAAGGCGGCGGCCGATCCCAAACAGAAGGACATGTTCGAGAGCGGCGTCGCGCAACTGGACGCGCTCGCCGGCCCCGGCGGCTATGTCGGGCTCGGCTGGGAGGCGGATCGCGTCGCGCTTCTGCACAAGATCGCCGACACGCCGATGTTCGAGGCGGTGCGCTCGAGCCTTGTGGTAGCTCTCTACAACCAGAAGGAGATCTGGCCGATCTTCGGCTACGAGGGCGAGTTTTTTTCCAAGGGCGGCTACATCCATCGCGGCTTCGACGACCTCGACTGGCTGTGAACGAGAGCAAGGATCGGGGACAGGAACATGACTGCGAAATTCGACCTCAACGACGACAATGTGGTCGTCATCATCGGTTCGGGCGCCGGCGGCGGCACTCTGGGCAACGAACTGGCGCAAAAAGGCGTCAATGTCGTCGTTCTCGAAGCGGGGAAGCGCTACGAGGTTTCCGACTTCATCAATGACGAATGGGCAAGCTTCGCCCAGCTCGCATGGACGGACGCCCGCACGACCTCGGGCACATGGCGGGTGGCGAAGAATTTCCCCAACCTGCCGGCCTGGATCGTCAAGGCGGTGGGCGGAACCACCACCCATTGGGCGGGCGCCTCGTTGCGCCTCCAGCCCCATGAATTCAAGGCCCTGACGACATACGGCAAGGTCGCCGGCGCCAATCTGCTCGACTGGCCGATCACGCTCGAAGAACTGGAGCCCTATTACGCCCGCGCCGAGGACAGGATGGGCGTGACCCGCACCAACGGCCTGCCCGGGCTGCCCGGCAACAATAATTTCAAGGTGTTCCACGCCGGCGCCGAGAAGATCGGCTACAAGGACTGCGACACCGGCCATATGGCGATCAATTCGGTCGAGAGGGACGACCGCACCTCCTGTCACCAGACCGGCTTCTGCTTCCAGGGCTGCAAATGGGGCGCGAAATGGTCGACGCTCTACACGGAAATCCCCAAAGGCGAAGCGACCGGCAAGATGGAGGTGCGGCCCGAGTCGCGCGCGCTGCGCATCGAGCATGACGCTAACGGCAAGGCGGCCGCCGTCGTCTATGTCGACAAGGACGGCAAACAGCAGCGCCAGAAGGCGCGGATTGTCTGCGTCGCCTGCAATTCCATCGAAAGCCCACGGCTCCTGCTCAATTCCGCTTCGTCGAAATTCCCGGACGGCCTCGCCAATTCCTCCGGCCAGGTCGGGCGCAATTACATGCGTCACACCACCGGTTCGGTTTATGCGGTGTTCGAGAAGCCGGTGCACATGTACCGCGGCACCACCATGGCGGGCGTCATTCGCGACGAGTCGCGCCACGATCCGAGCCGCGGCTTTGTCGGCGGCTACGAGTTCGAGACGCTGTCGCTCGGCATCCCCTTCATGGCGGCCTTCCTCGATCCGGGCGCCTGGGGACGCTCCTTCACCAGCGCCATGGACGATTATCCCAACATGGCCGGCCTGTGGATCGTCGGCGAAGACATGCCGCAGGAAAACAACCGGATCACGCTCAGCCCGACGGTCAAGGACGCTTTCGGCGTGCCGGTCGCCGACGTCCATTTCGACGACCACCCGAACGACGTCGCCATGCGCAACCACGCCTATGCTCAGGGCCAGAAGCTTTATGACGCCGTGGGCGCGATCCGGACCTTGCCGACGCCGCCCTACCCCTCGACGCATAATCTCGGCACCAACCGGATGAGCGAAAAACCGGGCGACGGCGTGGTCAACAAATGGGGCCAGACTCACGACATCAAGAATCTGTTCGTGTCCGACGGCAGCCAGTTCACCACCGGCGGCGCGGAAAACCCGACCTTGACCATCGTGAGCTTGGCGATCCGTCAGGCGGAATATATCGCCTCGCAGATGAAGGCGCGCGCGATCTGATTTTTTTTGGCGCGGCGGAGACCCTCGGTCGCGCCTAAAAATATCGCCTCAGACCGCGACGCTGTGGCGGGCGGCGCGGGCGGCCAGATAGGCGTCGAAGGCCGAGGCGACCAGACGCATGAACGGGCGTCCCGCCTCGGTGATCGCGACGCGCCGCCCCTCCTGGGTTGCAACGCCCTCCCCGGACAGTTGCGCCAATTGTTGCTGCGCCCCGTCGAGCGCGGCGGCGTCGCCGAGCATATTTTGGGCGATTTCGCCGTAATCGACCGAAAAATCGCACATCAGCCGCTCGATCACCGCCGCGCGGGCGAGATCGTCGCGGGTGAAGGCGACGCCTTTGACGATGGCGAAGCGATCCGATTCGATCGCCCGGCGCCAGGACCCGACATCATGGGCGTTCTGGACATAGCCCTGCGGCAGGCGGCCGATGGAGGAGGCGCCGAAGGGCAGAAGCGCATCGGCCTGATCGACCGTATAGCCCTGGAAATTGCGGCGCAGCTTGCCTGCGCGCTGGGCGACGGCCATCGGGTCGTCGGGAAGCGCGAAATGGTCGAGGCCGATCGCGTCATAGCCCTGGTCGATCAGCGTCTGGCGCGCCGTCGCCGCCTGGCGCAGGCGCTCCGCCGCGCCCGGCAAGGCCGCGGCGTCGATCAGTTGCTGCCTTTTGGCGAACCAGGGCGCATGGGCATAGCCGAAAATGGCGAGCCGATTTGGCGCGAGCGAGGCCGCAAGCTCGGCGGTGCGCACGACATCCGCTTCGCTCTGATTGGGCAGGCCATACATCAGGTCGAGATTGATGGCGCGAAAGCCGGCGACGCGCAGGAAATTCACCGCGCGCTCGACCACTTCGAAAGGCTGGACGCGGCCGATGGCCTTCTGGACATGCGCGTTGAAATCCTGCACGCCCAGGCTCACGCGATTGCAGCCCGCCGCGACGAGCGCGCGGGCGAGACCGCCGTCGACATGGCGCGGGTCAAGCTCGATCGAGATTTCGGCGTCGGGCTCGAAATCGAAATGGCCGCGCAGAGAATCGGTCAGAGCGCGCAGCCGCGCGCCCCCGAGCAGCCCCGGGGTACCGCCGCCCCAATGGACGTGAATGACTTTTTTCGCCGGCGAGCCTTTGCCGACGAGGTCGATTTCGCGTGAAAGAGTCTCGGCGTAGGCGTCGAGCGGCTCATTGCGCTTGGTCGCGCGGGTGTGGCAGCCGCAATAGGTGCAAATCTCGCGGCAGTATGGAACATGGAGATAGAGCGACAGCCGCGTCTCGGCCGGCAGGCCGGCAAGCCAGGCGGCATATTGCTGCGGCCCGACGGCGTCGGAAAAATGGGGCGCGGTCGGGTAACTGGTGTAGCGCGGAACCGCCTTTTCGGCGAGAACCAGATGTGACGAAAGAGCGCTCATGTTGGCCTTCTGACACGTATAAGAACAGGCTACTTTGACGCCGATCAAGTTACGAGGTTTCGATGTCTTTCGCGCCTTCCCATCATCCGCCGGTCGCCCATGGCAAGATCGGCGTGCTGCTCGTCAATCTCGGCACGCCGGAGGGGACGAGCTATTGGCCGATGCGCCGCTATCTTGCCGAATTTCTGTCCGACCGGCGGGTGATCGAGGCGCCGCGCGTCTTTTGGCTGCCCTTGCTGCATCTGGTCATCCTGATGACTCGCCCGGCGCGAAAAGGCAAGGATTATGCGGCGATCTGGAACAAGGAGCGCGACGAGGGGCCGCTGAAAACCGTGACGCGGGCGCAGGCCGAAAAGCTCGCGCAAAACATCGCCTCGGGCGCCTTTGGGCCGGGCGGGGAAAAAATCGTGGTGGACTGGGCCATGCGCTATGGCGCGCCCTCCATGGCCTCGCGCATCGCCGCGCTCCAGGCCCAGGGCTGCGACCGGCTGCTCGTCGTCCCGCTCTATCCGCAATATTGCGCGGCGACCAGCGCCACCGTCGCCGATTGCGCCTTCGACATTTTAAAGGCGATGCGCTGGCAGCCGGCTTTGCGCATCGCGGCGCCCTTTTACGATCGCCCGGCCTATATCAAGGCGCTCGCGGTCGCGCTGCAAAAAGGGCTTCAGGGCCTCGACTTCACGCCCGAAACGATCGTCGTGTCCTGGCACGGGATTCCGCAGGATTATTTCGACAAGGGCGATCCCTATTATTGCCATTGCGCCAAGACCACGCGGCTGCTCGGCGAAGCGACAGGCCTGAGCGAAAAACTGGTCATGACGTTTCAGTCGCGCCTCGGGCCGAAGGAATGGCTCAAGCCCTATACGATCGACACGATCAGGGAGCTGCCCGCCAAGGGCGTGAAGAAAATCGCCGTGATCGCGCCGGGCTTTTTGGCCGATTGTCTGGAAACGCTGGAAGAACTGGGCGTCGAGAACCGCCGCGCCTTTGTTGAGGCCGGCGGCGAGGATTTCGCGCTGCTTCCCTGTCTCAACGATAGCCCAGGCGGGATCGACACGATTGCCGATGTGGCGCGCACGGAGATTGCGGGATGGATATGAGCGCCTTTTGCCTGGTGCAGACGACGATCGACGACGAGAAACGCGCCGAGGAGATCGCCGAGGCCTTGGTCGCGAAAAAACTCGCCGCCTGCGTCCAGATCGCGCGTGTGGCGAGCCATTATGTCTGGAAGGGCGCGCCGGCCCGGGAGACGGAATTTTTGCTGTCCGCCAAGGCGCAGTTGGCGGATTTCGCGGTTTTGGCCGCCGCGATCAAGTCCATGCACAGCTACGAGACGCCAGAAATTATTGCGCTGCCGATTCTGGCCGGCGACGCGGCTTATTTGGACTGGGCGCTGCAGGCGACGGAGCGGGGGGAAAGCTGAAAGTAGGGGAATTTGTTTGGAGCGCTCTTCCGCGTTCGGCTCGAGCGGTCCTTTAAATAATTCTACGAGAAGCGTGAACGACACTATGCGTTGACATCGTAGGGGTCACAGGTTCGATCCCTGTCGCGCCCACGATTTCGAAATGCTGGATTTATCGGCATCCAAGGCTTTTGCTTTTTGGGGCTTCGTTTGGCTGGGAAAACAGGGGGAAGCACGGGGCGGGTTTCGACCCTTTGACCTATCAGCGCCCTGACACGCTAGATCGATCTCGTCGAGCAACAGGATCAACGCCTCTATGGAATTTGGCAGCATTGTCTTTGATCGATGAAAATGTCGATGGTAACCGGGTGCTCAAACAAGTGATGGGCGCCGCTCATCATTCCCTGCGCCGAAACGCGCGCGGGAAAAGCCAGCGCCGCCCCGCTGAGCGCAAGCGCGAAGGCGGATCGCGCGCCGCGATGGACAGACAACGCTCATGACCGCCTCCTCCGGCGCATGGCCCGTCAGAGCGGATTTCCGGCTCCGACCGCGCCCCGCCGTTTCGCGGCCGGCGGCGAATGAATCGTGCGCGCCGGGCGTCGGCCCCTGAAATACCCGCCTTCTAGGCGTCACTCCACCTTTTCGCCGGGATAGACGCCCCAAAGTTCGGTCTGGACTATGTAACCATCATAACCGTCGATCTTCAAACGGCACCATTTTCCGTCGCAGGATTTCACGCTGACGATCACGCCCGGCGCGAGATTGGCGATCGGCCTGGAGTCCTTGTCCGCTTCGGCGCGCAGTGGAAAGGGCGGAACGTCTTTTTTCCATGGCGCGACCAGAGCGGTGCGCTTGCCGGACAAAAGCGAATGGAAAACCCAGCCTTCGGCGCCCTCCGAATCGCGGATGCGCCGCCAGGTGTCGAATTCGGCGGTGACCTCCACCGGCAGGCCCGCACGTTGGTAGATCCACTTGGTGGCGTGGTCCTTCGAGGGGCCTTCGCGCAAATTGACGTGGTCCGACTTTAGGCTGACATAGCGCGGCAAAGGCAGGCCGCTCACCGGGCCCTTGGCCTGTTGGGCGCACGCCGTTTCGGCGCCCGCGAGCAGGACGGCGACGCCGATGAAGGTGGCGAACGCCCGCGGACGGGGCGATGCGAGACGGGAACAGCTCGGAATTGGCCGCGTCGGGTTCGCCATGTCGCCGTCTTTCCATCTCGCGCGCCCGCCATGGCGCCGAGGCGGGCGCGGCGGATCGCCGTTCTTGTTTTTGCCAAGGCATCTGCTAGGAAGCAGGTGCGGTGGCGCCGGGCAGAATGATTGTCTCGAACTTTCTCGCCCGGCCATCGTTAATGACAGGTTTAGGCCGGCGCCGCGGCGCGCATTGACGCCGACGGCGCGGGGAGAAACGGGATTTCCATGGGCAAAACCGCGCCGCTCGTCATTGTCACCCGCAAGCTTCCCGAGCCGGTCGAGGCGCGAATGCGCGAATTGTTCGACGCCCGGTTCAACGAAACCGACAAGCCGATGACTCAAGGCGAGCTGGTCGAGGCGATTCGCACGGCCGATGTTCTCGTCCCGACCATCACCGACCGGATCGACGCCCATCTCATCGCGCAGGCCGGCGAAAATCTCAAACTCATCGCCAATTTCGGCAATGGCGTCGACAATATCGACGTCACCTCGGCCTTGCGGCGCGGCATTACGGTCACCAACACGCCCGGCGTGCTGACCGAGGACACCGCCGACATGACCATGGGCCTGATCGTCGCCGTCTCGCGGCGTCTCGTGGAAGGCGTCGGCGCGCTGGTCGACGGGCATTGGGCGGGCTGGTCGCCGACCTGGATGCTCGGGCGCCGGATCACCGGAAAGCGCCTCGGCATCGTCGGCATGGGCCGGATCGGCCAGGCGCTCGCCCGCCGCGCCAAGGCTTTTGGACTTTCGATTTCCTACCACAACCGCCGCCCGGTCGCTCCCGCGATCGAGCAGGAGCTCGGCGCGACCTTTTTCGACTCGCTCGACCAGATGCTGGCGCGCGTCGACATCGTCTCGGTCAACTGCCCGCAGACGCCGGCGACCTTTCATCTCCTGTCGGCGCGGCGCCTGAAATATCTCCATCCGGGCGCGATCATCGTCAACACCGCGCGCGGCGACATCATCGACCAGAACGCCCTGATCCGGATGCTGGAGGCCGGCGAGTTGGCCGGCGCCGGGCTCGACGTGTTCGAGCACGAACCGGCGATCTCGCCGCGGCTCATGAAACTGGCCCAGGAAGGGAAGGTCACTCTTCTTCCGCACATGGGTTCGGCGACGATCGAGGGCCGCATCGACATGGGCGAAAAAGTCATTATCAACGTGAAGACTTTTATGGACGGCCATCGCCCGCCGGACCGCATCCTGCCATCGATGCTGTGAACGGCGCGCTGCCTATTCCAGCCGTTGTTTGGGTCGGTGTTCGATTAGTTCGTCGGGCTGGCGCTCGAGTTCGGCGCAGATTTTCTCCAGCGTGTCGAAGCGCACGCCCTTCACCTTGCCTGATTTCCATATAGACGACGCGATAGGGGTCGGGGTCGCGCCTAGCGGATCGCCAGGAGCTTTTCTCTCTTTTTCGCAATGTCCTTGCCGAAACCGTCGATGTCGCGAATCAGTGATTTCTTCAGCGCCGCCGCGCTTGCCGGAAATTCATTCAGGACGCGATGAAACAGGGCGTGCGGCAATTTGATCGCGACGGCGTTCTCCTGCGCCATGGCGTTGAACCCGGCTTGCGAATCGCTCAACAAGGCTCGTGAACCGACCAGCGCGCCGGGTCCGACCACCTTGTCCTTTCCATCGGCGCCGCTGCCCGAAAGCCGAACCGTTCCGGACAGGATGTAATAGCCGGCGTCCAGACGGTCTCCGCGCCGAAAAAGGAATGCCTCTCGCGGAAATTCGACTTGCGGGGCGGCAAAGGCCAGCAGCCGCAAGGCTTCGACCTCGAAATCCGCCAGAAGAGGCAAACGCTTGAGCGCGTCGATCAGGCTTCCAAGAGACATGGCGGTCCGGAATTCGCTCCGCGAAGATAGGTTTCAATTCGCCAGACGATAGCCCCCGGCGTCGGTCAAAAGCAACGTGGCGTTTGCGGGGTCGTTTTCAATTTTCTGTCTCAGGCGATAGATATGGGTTTCCAGAGTGTGCGTCGTAACGTTCGCATTATAACCCCAAACATCACGCAATAGATCCTCGCGGGAAACGACTTCTCCCTTGGCCCGATTGAGATATTGCAGGATCGCGGTTTCTTTTTCGGTCAATCTGAGCTTTGCGCCGCTTTCCGACAAAAGCAGTTTGGCGTTGGGGCTGAACGTATAGGCGCCGATCTGAAATGTCGCATCCTCGCTCAATTCATATTGGCGCAGATGGGCGCGAATCCTGGCCAGCAAGACCGCAAACCGAAAGGGCTTGTTGACGTAATCATTGGCTCCGGAATCAAACCCCGAAACGATGTCAGTTTCGGAGTCATGCGCGGTCAACATGATGACAGGTTTGTTGAAACCCTCGGCGCGCAACATCTTGACGGCGTCGCGCCCATCGGCGTCGGGCAGGCCGACGTCCATGATGACGAGGTCGATCGACCCTTTGCGGACGGCTTCCATGGCCTCGGCCGCGTTCGCGGCCTCGACGGCGACGAAATCATCATGGACGCCTAGTTGCTCGGCAAGGGACACCCGCAGAAGCGGGTCATCATCAACGATCAAAATCCGACGGATTTGCGACATGAATGATCCCGTGCCGGACGCAAAAGCAGGATGGGGGGCGTTATCCAGGCCCCAAAAGGAAGCTGAATCTACGCCGACAACCAGTATTCGTCAAAAGGCGCGAGCTTTTGCAACCCAATCACGCCGCGCATCGGCCGAATCACTGCCGGCGGCAGTCCCGGGCAAGCTCGATCCTTCATGACGGCCGGAGTTCGAACCCGAATCATCGTCAACGAAGAAACGCGCAGAATTTGAATGTTCAGCGGTTTGGGAGCCACCCGCTTCCCCCGTCAAATCCGACCGTCGAGGGCGCGCCGGCAAGCCTCGATGAAGCGGTTCTGGCGGCCGCCCGGTCGCGCGCTTGCGAGGCGATCGCGCAGGGGCGGACGAGCCTGGCGGCGCCGGGTCGGCCGAACCCTCGACATTGTCACGGACGATTCGCGTCCTGCAGGGGCGACGGGACGCCCTCGCGGATGATGCTCGAAAAATCCGGCGCGTCGCCAGCTTTCCGTGCGCGCTCGCTGATGCGAGAGCGCGCCCGCAGCTCGTCGAGCGATATCCGCGTGTCGACCGCGCCGTGATCATAGAGATAGCTGGGCAGGAACCCGTTGACGATCAGCCGCCAGTCGAAGGGCATGTGGCCGCCGGCGGCGCGGACGAGCTTCACCACGGCGGTCGTGCAGTTGGTCGTGATCGAATTGTAGAATTGCGGCTGCCGCGCCAACGCATTCGATTCTTCGACATATTGCAGCAGGAGCGCGCGGGCGACGTCCGGCGGCGTGCGCAGCCGGTAGAGCTGCACGTCTTCCTCGCGAATGTTCGAACGCAGCCGCACGACGTCGCGTTCTTCCGAGGCGAGGATCACCAGCGGGTTCGACCGGAACAGGTCGGCGATCGGCGAGAATTCGCCGCCCTTACGGCTGCGGACCTCGACGGACCAGGCCAGCCAGCGGCCGTCGCCGAAGCCGAAGCTGATGATCAGGTGCGTCATTTCCGGCCCCGCCCAATAAGCCAGGAAGACGTCGAGCTCGCGCAATTTGGCGAGATCGTATGTTTCCGAAGCCCAGCGTTGCTTGAATTCGGTCTGGCTCGTCCAGTCGAAGTCGCGGACATTTTTCAGCGTCAGGATATCGCCGTCGACGACGCCCGTGACCTGGCGAGCGACATCGGGCGCCCAATCCGCTTCCGCCGGCGGCTTGATCGTTCCCCACCACAGGAGAACGCCGCCAAAAGCCAGGGCGAAGACGCCAAGCGCCCGCCAGCGGCGCGCGCAGAACAGGGTCGCGAGGGTCCACAGGCTGACGAGGCCGAAGGCGGCCGCGCCGAGGGCGCGCGCCCATTCCGCGCCGGGAATGCGGAACCACAGCGCGAGCGAAGCCCAGAGGCCGAGCGGAAATATCAGGAATAAAGCGACGAGGCCCCAGAAGATCGTCGCGAGGACCCGTCTCTGATGTCCCAAAGGAGCGCTCCCCTTGCTCTGTCGATTCCGGCAAAGCTTATCCTGCGCAGGGCGCCAAGAGCAAAATGTTCTCGCAAACTCGCCCAAACGGCGCAGCGAAGGAATCAGCCCGCTGCGGCCTCGATCATCGCCAGAGCGGCGGCGAAGGCGGCCTCGATATTCAGGTCCGTGGTGTCGAGGAGCCTGGCGTCCTTCGCCGGCTTGAGCGGCGCGTCGGCGCGTTCGCTGTCGCGCTGATCGCGTTTTCTTATGTCTTCCAGGATCGACGCGTAATCGACCTTTTCGCCGCGTCCGCGCAGCTCCAGCGCGCGGCGCTGGGCGCGGGTTTCCGGGCTTGCGGTGACGAAAATCTTCGCCTGCGCCTCAGGCGCGATCACCGTGCCGATGTCGCGACCGTCGAGAACCGCGCCTTGCGGGCGAGCGGCGAAGGCGCGCTGCATGTCGATCAGCGCGGCGCGAACCTCCGGGATCGCGGCGACCACCGAGGCCGCCTCGCCCATTTCCCGGCCGCGCAGCCGCTCCTCGTCGAAATCGAGCAAGGCGAGGCCGCGCGCGGCGCTCACCGCCTTGTCGACATCGTCCAGTCTTGAGCCCTCGTCGAGAAGGACGCGGGCGGTGGCGCGGTAGAGCAGGCCGGTGTCGAGATGCGGCAGGCCGAAATGCGCGGCGAGACGGCGGGCGATCGAGCCCTTGCCCGAAGCCGCCGGCCCGTCGATGGCGATGATCATCACGAAAATTCCGCGCCGAGGCCGGCCATGAGCGGCCGGAAGGTCGGGAACGAGGTGGCGATCATGGTTTCGTCGTCCACGGTCACCGGTCGGTCCGAGGCCAGGCCCATCACCAGAAAGCTCATGGCGAGGCGATGGTCGAGATGGGTTTCGACCAGTCCGCCGCCCGGACAGGCGCCGGCGCCGCCCTCGACAATGAGATCGTCGCCCTCGATCATGGCCTTGACGCCATTGGCGCTCAGGCCGGCCGCCGTCGCCGCGAGCCGGTCGGACTCTTTGACCCGCAATTCCTGAAGGCCGTTCATCCGGGTCACGCCTTTGGCGAAAGCGGCGACCACCGCGAGGATCAGATATTCGTCGATCATTGCCGGCGCGCGCGCGGCGGGCGCGTCCACCCCCGTCAGGTCGCTGTGCCGGACCCGCAGATCGGCGACGTCCTCGCCGCCTTCCTCGCGCTGGTCGAGAATGTCGATCCGCGCGCCCATTTCGAGCAAAGTGGCGAGGAAGCCCGAACGAAGCGGGTTCATCATCACCCCTTCCACGACAATGTCCGAACCCTTGACCAGCAAGGCCGCCGCGATGAGGAAGGCGGCCGAGGACGGATCGACCGGAACCGCGATCGGGCGCGGCGTCAGTTCGGGGCGCCCTTCCAGCGTGATCTTGCGGCCATGTTCGCCGAAAGGCTCGGAAGCGAGGGTCGCGCCGAAATAGGTCAGCATTTTTTCGGTATGGTCGCGGCTCGCCTCGCTCTCGATGACCGTGGTCCGCCCCAGGGCGTTGAGGCCGGCCAGCAGGACTGCCGACTTGATCTGCGCCGAGGCGACCGGCGTGCGGTATTCGATCGGCGCGGGCTCGGACGTTCCCTTCAGCAGGATCGGGCAGCGCCCGCCCTCCGCCTGCTCCAGAACTTCGGCGCCCATCAGCACGAGCGGATCGAGAATGCGGCGCATCGGGCGCTTGCGCAAGGAGGCGTCGCCGTCGAAGCGGGCAACGATCCCATGGCCGCCGACGACCCCCATCATCAGGCGCGAGCCGGTGCCGGCATTGCCGAAATCGAGCGTCTCGCGCGGCTCCAGGATCGAGCCGAGGCCCATGCCGTTGATGCGCCACCTGCCCTCGCCGAGCCGCTCGATCCTGGCGCCCAACTGGGCGCAGGCGCGGCCGGTGTTGAGCACGTCCTCGCCTTCGAGCAGGCCGGACACCAGCGTTTCGCCGACGCTCAGCAGGCCGAGCAGAAAGGCGCGATGGGAGATGCTCTTGTCGCCTGGCGGTCGGGCGCGACCGCGCAACGGGCCGCAGGCGCGGGCGGTCAGGGGTTTGGCGGCGGCGGAGTGGGACATGGGCTGAATTTTGGCGAGGGGAGCAGGGATCAGCGCAAGGCTTTGGATATTTGCGGCAGGAGGGTGGCGTTCAGACTTTCCTCCGTGAGCGGCCCGATGAATTTATAGGCGATCTTGCCGTCGCCGCGCACGATGAAGGTTTCCGGAACGCCGGTCAGGCCCCAGTCGATGCCGACCCGGCCGTTGGCGTCCATGCCGATCGCCGCATAGGGATCGCCCTCCTCGGAAAGGAATCTGGCGGCATTGGACGGGTCGTCCTTGTAATTGACGCCGACCAGCCGGACGCCCATCGCCTTGAGCGCGTCATTCTCCGCCAGTTCGCGCAAGATCGGATGTTCGACCCGGCAGGGCGCGCACCAGGAGGCGAAATAATTGACGACGGTCACGCCGCCCTTGCGCAGATCGGCGTCGGACAGGCCGGGCCTGCCGGTTCCCGGAACGGCCGGGAGATTGATGGCCGGCGCGTTCTTGCCGATCAAGGCCGAGGGCACCAGCGAAGGATCGCGGCCGAGATAGAGCCGCCAGCCGAGAAATGCCGAAATGCCGAAAAAAATCAGCAGCGGCAGCGCCTGAGCCAAACCGCTCCTGGCGGCGGGCGTCTCGTTCGCCGCGTTCATCGGTTCTGCTCCCTGTTGTCGAAGCGCGCGAGCTTGCGCCGCAAAGCGCGATAATCCAGCGTGATCTTGGCGATCGCCGCGCAGACCACCAGCGCGGCGAAGCCATAGGCCGAGGCGATATAGAAGGTGTAATCCTTCACAGCGCGGCCTCCCCGGCGACTTCCGGATCTTCGGCGGCGGCGGCGGTGATGCTCAGGCGGCGCAGGCGACGGCTCAGGATTTCGTTGCGGATCGCCATCAGATGCAGGGTGAAGAACAAAAGTGTGAACCCCAGCGCCATGATGAGCAGCGGCCACAGCATCGACGCGGCGATGGTCGGGCCGCCGAGACGGAAGACCGAGGCCGACTGGTGCAGCGTGTTCCACCAATCGACCGAGAATTTGATGATCGGAATATTGACGACGCCGACCAGCGTCAGGATCGCGGCGGCGCGCGCGGCCTGGGCCGGCTCCTCGATGGTCTGCCACAAGCCGATCAGGCCGAGATAGATCAGGAACAGCACCAGCACCGAAGTCAGCCGCGCGTCCCACACCCACCATGTTCCCCACATCGGCTTGCCCCATAACGAGCCGGTGACCAGACAGACCAGAGTGAAGGCGGCGCCGAGCGGGGCGGCGGCCTTTTGCGCGGCGTCGGCGAGCGGATGGCGCCAGACCAGAGTGCCGAGCGCGGCCGAAGTCATGACCATATAGCTCATCATGCCGAGCCAGGCCGCCGGCACGTGCAGATACATGATCTTGACCGAGGAGCCCTGCTGATAGTCGTCGGGCGCGACGAAAAAGGTCAGATAGAGGCCAACCGCGAGCGCGAGCGCGGCCGCCCCGGCGAGCCACGGGATGAGCCGCGCCGCGAGCGCAAGAAAATTTGTCGGATTGGCGTATTTGAGCATGAGCCTGACCCGTCCTCCCCGGGCGTGCGCCGCCTGATTAGGCCGAGGCGCTTGGAATTGCAATTCCATCCCCCGGCAGGAGCGACGAAAAGACGGCGAAATTACGCCTCCCGGGCGCGCAAGGCGGCGGCGGCGGCGAAAGGCGCGCCGGCGACCGCCATCAGCGACAGGCCGCACAGAATCAGGAACGGCGTGTGAAAGGGCACGGTCCCGCCGCTCGCGGCGGAGGCGCTGGCGACGCCAAAGATCAGCACCGGCGTCGTCAGGGGCAGGATCAGCACGGCCATCAGCAGGCCGCCGCGCCGCAGGCCCGCCGTCAGGCCGGCGCCGATGGCGCCGAGCAGCGTCAGCGCGGGGGTTCCGGCAAGCAGCGAAGCGGCGACGCCGGCCAAGGCCGCCGGCTCCATGCCGAGCGTCAGCCCGAGCAGCGGCGCGGCGGCGATCAGCGGCAAAGCGGTCAACGTCCAATGGGCGGCGCATTTGGTCAGCACCACCAGCTCCAAAGGCGTCGAGGACATGATGATAAGATCGAGCGAGCCGTCGTCGGCGTCGGCCTGGAACAGGCGGTCAAGCCCGAGCAGGGTCGAAAGCAGCGCCGCGATCCACAGGATCGCCGGCCCGATCCGCGACAACAAATTAAGGTCCGGCCCGATGGCGAAAGGCGTGAGGCTCACGAGAATGAGGAAAAAGACCACGCCCATCGCGCCGCCGCCGCCGACGCTGCGGGCGATGCGCAACTCCCGCCAGAAAATAGCCACGAGCGGCGAGGTCACGCGGCGCCTCCCGCGGCGCGGGGCTTGGCCGCGTCGAGACGCAATTCCCTGGCGTCGATCAGACCGAGCGGCGCATGAGTCGCGGCGACGATAAAGCCGCCGCCGGCGCGATGCGCCGCCATGGCTTCGGCGAATGTCTGCTGCGACCCGGCGTCGAGCGCGGTCGCCGGCTCGTCGAGCAGCCAGATCGGGCGAGGCGCGACGAAGAGTCGCGCCAGCGCGACGCGGCGTTTCTGGCCGGCGGAGAGATAAGCGACCGGAAAATCGCCTACCCGCGCCAGCCCCACCTTTTCCAGGGCGCCTTCGGGCGACAGCCCCGCCCCCGCCGCGCCGTTCAGCATGCGCGCCCAGAATTCGAGATTCTCCAAGGCGGTCAGCGCCGCCTTCAACCCGTCCGCGTGGCCGACATAATGCGCCTGTTCGGCGAGCGGCGCCTCGTCCGCGACGCCATTCAGCCTGATCTCGCCTTCGCGCAGGGGCAAAAAACCGGCGAGCGCGCGCAGCAGGGTCGATTTGCCGGCGCCGTTGCGCCCGAGCACGAGCAGGGCCTCGCCCGCGCGCATCTCGAAATCGACGCCGCGGATGATCGCCCGGCCGCCGCGATCGACGCGCAGGCCCTTGGCGGCAATCCCTTGCAAGGCTTGCATCTTCGGCGGGCAGGGGTCGGCTTGCGGCAAAGGGTTCTCCAAGGCGGCCTTCTGGTCTGACATTTGACGCGGCGCCCTCTTTTTGCGCGCCGGAGCTCGAACTTTTGTTTGTGTAGCCTGTGAGCGCCGATTTATCTATAAGCCTCTCATTCCGCTTTCCTTGCCCCGCCACATCTTTCACCGGGATCTCCCAGCGATGGCCTCACTCGACAGCTTCAAGTGCCGTAAAACCCTCAAGGTCGGCGCCAAGACCTATCATTATTTCTCGCTCAAGGCGGCTGAAAAGAACGGGCTCGAAGGCGTTTCGAAACTGCCCTATTCGATGAAGGTCCTGCTGGAGAACCTGCTGCGCAACGAGGACGGCCGCACCGTCACCAGGGAAGACATTCTCGGCGTCTCCGAATGGCTCAAGAACAAGGGCAAGGTGGAGAAGGAAATCGCCTTCCGCCCCGCCCGCGTGCTGATGCAGGATTTCACCGGCGTTCCGGCGGTGGTCGACCTCGCGGCGATGCGCGACGGCATCCAGACGCTCGGCGGCGACCCGGAACAGATCAATCCGCTGGTTCCGGTCGATCTGGTCATCGACCATTCGGTGATCGTCGACGCCTTCGGATCCAAGAACGCGCTGAAGATCAATGTCGAACACGAATATGCGCGCAACGGCGAGCGCTATACCTTCCTGAAATGGGGCCAGGGCGCGCTTGATAATTTCTCCGTCGTGCCCCCCGGCACCGGCATCTGCCATCAGGTGAACCTCGAATATCTCGCCCAGACCGTCTGGACGAAAAAGGAAAAATATCAGCCGGCGCGCGGCAAGGCGGTGAATGTGGAAGTCGCCTATCCCGATACGGTCGTCGGCACCGATTCGCACACCACCATGGTCAATGGCGTCTCGGTCCTCGGCTGGGGCGTCGGCGGCATCGAGGCGGAAGCCGCCATGCTCGGCCAGCCGCAATCCATGCTGTTGCCCGAAGTCGTCGGCTTCAAATTTTTCGGCAAGCTGAAAGAAGGCGTCACCGCCACCGACCTGGTGCTGACCGTTACGCAAATGCTGCGCAAGAAAGGCGTGGTCGGCAAATTCGTCGAATTCTTCGGCCCCGGCCTCGACGCCCTGACCCTGCCCGACCGCGCCACCATCGCCAATATGGGCCCGGAATATGGCGCGACCTGCGGCTACTTCCCGATCGACGGCGAAACCATCGATTTTCTGAAAAACACCGGCCGCAAGGCCGCCCGCGTCGCGCTGGTCGAGAAATACGCCCGCGCTCAGGGCCTCTACCGCACCCGCGCGGCCGCCGAACCCGTCTTCACCGACACGGTCGAGCTCGATCTCGCCACCGTCACGCCGTCGCTCGCCGGTCCGAAGCGCCCCGAGGGCCGCGTCGCGCTCGACGGCGTCGCCGCCGGTTTTTCCGCCGCGATGGAAAGCGAGTACAAGAAGATCGCCGCGATCGCCGAGCGCTACAAGGTCGAGGGCGAGACGTTCGACATCGGCCATGGCGACGTCGTGATCGCCGCCATCACGTCCTGCACCAATACCTCCAACCCCAGCGTGCTGATGGGCGCGGGCCTGCTGGCGCGCAACGCCGTGGCCAAGGGCCTGACCGTCGCGCCCTGGGTGAAGACCTCGCTCGCCCCCGGATCGCAGGTCGTCGCCGAATATCTCGCCAAATCGGGCCTGCAGAAATCGCTCGACAAGCTCGGCTTCAATCTCGTCGGCTTCGGCTGCACGACCTGCATCGGCAATTCCGGTCCGCTGCCCGAAAAAATCTCCAAGTCGATCAACGCCAATGGCGTGGTCGCGGCGGCCGTGCTTTCCGGCAACCGCAATTTCGAGGGCCGCGTCTCGCCGGACGTTCAGGCCAATTATCTCGCCTCGCCGCCGCTGGTCGTCGCCTATGCGCTCGCGGGCTCGGTCCAGAAGGACCTGACCAAGGAGCCGATCGGCCACGACAAGAAGGGCGCGCCGGTCTTCCTGCGCGACGTCTGGCCGACCTCGAAGGAAATCGACGACTTCGTCCGCAAGAATGTCACCAAGTCGCTGTTCAAGGCGAAATATGCGGACGTGTTCAAGGGCGACGCCAACTGGCGGAAGGTCAAGGCGCCGCACAGCCAGACCTATGCCTGGGACAACAAGTCGACCTATATCCAGAACCCGCCCTATTTCAAGGGCATGACCATGACGCCCAAGCCGGTGACGGATATCGAGGGCGCGCGCGTCCTCGCCCTGTTCGGCGACAAGATCACCACCGACCATATTTCCCCGGCCGGTTCGATCAAGGCGGCCTCGCCCGCCGGCAAATATCTCTCCGCCAACAAGGTGAAGCCGGAAGACTTCAACCAGTACGGCACGCGGCGCGGCAACCACGAAGTGATGATGCGCGGCACTTTCGCCAACATTCGCATCAAGAACTTCATGCTCGCCGACGCGAGCGGCAACGCGCCGGAGGGCGGCAATACCATCTATTTCCCCGGCGGCGAGGTCATGCCGATCTATGACGCCGCGATGAAATATGAAAAGGCCAAGGTCCCGCTGGTGGTCTTCGCCGGGGTCGAATATGGCAATGGTTCTTCACGCGACTGGGCGGCGAAGGGAACGAATCTTCTCGGCGTGCGCGCGGTGATCGCCGAGAGTTTCGAGCGCATCCATCGCTCCAATCTCGTCGGCATGGGCGTCCTGCCCCTGACTTTCGAGGAGGGAACGACCTGGAAGTCGCTGGGCCTGAAGGGCGACGAAAAAGTGACGATCAAGGGCCTGACCAAGCTGGAGCCGCGCCAGAAGCTCGAAGCCGAGATCGCTTTCGCCGACGGAAAAGTGAAGAAGGTTCCGCTCAACTCGCGCATCCAGACGGCGGATGAAGTCGAGTACTACAAGAACGGCGGCATCTTGCAGTATGTCTTGCGGCAATTGGCCGCGGCGTGATTTTGAGGCGCGCTCCGCGAGGGGCGCGCCATCACACTTTGAATGTTGTCGCCAAGCGCAGGCTTGGCGACAATTTATTTTGTGGCTCGAAACCCATTCCGTCTCAAAAATGTTCCGTATCCGCCTCAGGCTTGATCTCGTGCTTTAAAATCAACGGCGTCTGGGCCAAGATAAAAATCACCGTCAGCAGGAGGACGCCGAAGGTTTTGAATTTCACCCAATTGTCCCAGTCGAGCGAATGGCGCAGGATTTCATTGAGACCGGCGAGAGCGAAGAAGAACAGGCCCCAGCGGATCGTCAGCTTGCGCCAGCCCGCCTCGTCCAGATGCATCACGCTGTCGAACGCGACCGGCAGCAAAAGCTTGCCGAAGGCCAGCCCGCCAAGCAAAGCCGCGCCAAACAGGCAATCGACAATGGTCAGCTTGATCTGGATGAAACTCTTGTCCTGAAAGACGAAGGTCATGGCGCCGAAGACCATGACCGCAATCGCGGTGACGACCGGCATGATCGGCAGGTGGCGGGTCAGAAACCACGAGACCAGGAGCGCGGCAAGAGCCGCGAACATCAGCACCCCGGTCGCGGTCAGGATCGCCGTCTTTTCCGGCGTGAGCCCGGCCGGCAGGAACGGCCCGACCAATCCATGGAACAGGGCCGGCCTGGAATTGGCGAGGAAAAACAGAACCAGAGGCCCCATTTCCAGCACCAGTTTGAGCGTCGGATCGAGTTTCTTGGTTGTCTGGTCGGCGGAGATGGCGGGGCTCAAGCGTTTTCCTCCTCGAAACCGGCGATGGCGCGGGCGAAATCGCGGGCGGTGAATGGCTCCAGATCGTCGGCCTGCTCACCGACGCCGATGAAATGGACCGGCAGCTGGAATTTTTCGGCGATCGCAACGAGAATGCCGCCGCGCGCCGTGCCGTCGAGCTTGGTCATGACAAGGCCGGTCACGCCCGCCGTCCTGCCGAAAATCTCGACCTGGCTCAAGGCGTTCTGGCCCACGGTGGCGTCGAGCACCAGAAGAACGGCGTGCGGCGCTTCCGCATCGATCTTCTTCATCACCCGAACGATCTTTTCCAGCTCGGCCATCAGCTCCGTGCGGTTTTGCAGGCGGCCCGCCGTATCCATCAGCAGCACATCGGCGTTTTGCTCCCGGGCGGCCTTGATCGCGTCAAAGGCGAGGCCCGCGGCGTCGGCGCCGGATTCGCGCGCGATCACCGGGACATTCATCCGCCCGCCCCAGATTTTCAGCTGCTCGATCGCGGCGGCGCGAAAAGTGTCGCCGGCGGCGAGCATGAGCTTTTTGCCCTCGGCCGAAAATTTCGCGGCAAGCTTGCCGATGGTCGTGGTCTTGCCCGAGCCGTTGACGCCGACCACCAGAATGACGAAGGGCTTTTTGGCGGCGTCGATTTCCAGCGGACGGGCGACCGGCGCCAGTATGCGCTCGACCTCATCGGCGAGAATGGCCGCGCACGTCCTCCGGCGCGATCTGCTTGTCGTAACGGCCCTTGCCGACCAGGGCCGCGATCCGGGTCGCGGCGGCGACGCCGAGATCGGCGCGCACCAGCACGTCCTCCAGATCCTCCAGCATGTCGGCGGAGAGCTTTTTCTTGGTGAAAATATCGGCGACGCCCTGGGCGATCGACGAGGAGGAACGCGCCAGGCCATGCCGAAGCCGCGCCCACCAGCTCGCTTTTTGCGCCGGCGCGGGTTCGGGAACAGGCTCGGGCGCCGGTTCGGGCGCAATTTCCGCGACAGGCGCCGGCGCCGGTTCCGGCGCGGGATTGGTCGCCTCGGCGGCCTCGGGCTCCGGCTCCCAGAACGATTCTTCCGCGTGCCGCATCTTGAACAGGCGTCCGAGGAAGCCGGCCTTGTCTTTCGATTCCGCGCTCATGCGCCTCCGTCTCGTTCCGATGAGGGCCTGCGCCCTTCTCAAGTCCGGGCGATTTTGCGATAAGCGGCCATGACGCCCGAAGCGCAAAATCCTCGTCCCCTCTCGATAGCCCGTCCCGCATGACGCCGGAAGAGATTTATGCGCGGCTGCTTTACCGCGACGGGATGATGCTGGTTCTCGACAAGCCGGCGGGCCTGCCGGTCCATCGCGGACCCAAGGGCGGCGAAAATTTCGAACAGAGTTTTCATCACCTGCGCTTCGGCCTGCCGCGCGACCCCGGGCTCGCCCATCGGCTGGACAGGGACACATCCGGCTGCCTGGTGCTCGGGCGCCATCGCAAGGCGCTGGAAAAGCTGATGCAGCTTTTCAAACAGGGCCGGATCGAAAAGACCTATTGGGCCTTGGTCCAGGGCGGCCCGGAGGCCGACGAAGGCCTGATCGATCTGCCGCTCGGCCGTCTCGACGCCACGCGCGGCTGGTGGATGAAGGTCGATCCGAGCGGCCTGGCGGCGCAAACGCGCTGGCGCGTGCTTGGGCGCGGCCGCGACGCGCAGGGAGCGCCGCTCTCCTGGCTGGAGCTTTCGCCGCTGACCGGCCGCACCCATCAATTGCGGGTCCATTGCGCGGCGCAAGATTTTCCGATCCATGGCGACCCGATCTATGGCGCCGGCGTCCACCCGGACGAGCGCCTCCATCTCCACGCCCGCGCGATCCGTATTCCGCTCTATAAGAATAAGCCCGCAGTCGAGGTCGAGGCCTGCGCGCCCGACCATATGAAAGCGCTTTTGGCCGCCTGCGGCTGGACCCCGAAGGTTGACGAGATCGTGATTGCGGCCCGGCAAAGCCGCGAAAACGCCCGTCTTGAGGCCAAGGTCGACGACCTTTGATCCGCGCGCGCGGATCAAAGGCGCATTGCTCTCGGCCTCCGCTTGCTGTAGGGAACGCGCGCAAAACGTGGAGACAAGCATGGGTTACAAGGTCGCTGTCGTCGGCGCCACGGGCAATGTGGGCCGGGAAATGCTGGATATTCTGGCCGAACGTCGGTTCCCGGCGGACGAGGTCGTGGCGTTGGCGTCATCGCGCTCGATCGGCACGGAAGTCTCCTACGGCGACAAGACGCTCAAGTGCAAACATCTCGACACGTTCGACTTTTCCGATTGCGACATCGCCTTGATGTCGGCCGGCGGCTCGATCTCCAAGGAATGGGGGCCGAAGATCGGCGCGCAGAATTGCGTGGTGATCGATAATTCCTCGGCCTGGCGCTATGATTCCGACGTGCCGCTGGTGGTCCCCGAGGTCAATGCCGACGCGCTGAAAGGTTTCGGCAAGAAGAACATCATCGCCAATCCGAACTGCTCGACGGCGCAGCTCGTCGTGGCGCTCAAGCCGTTGCACGACCATTTCGGCGTCAAGCGGGTCGTGGTTTCGACCTATCAATCGGTTTCCGGCGCCGGCAAGGAGGCGATGGACGAGCTTTTCGCCCAGACCCGCGCGGTCTTCGTCTCCGATCAGGTCGAAAACAAGAAATTCCCCAAGCGCATCGCCTTCAACCTCATTCCCCAGATCGACGTCTTCATGGAGGACGGCTACACCAAGGAAGAGTGGAAGATGATGGCCGAGACGAAAAAAATTCTCGACCCCAAGATCAAGCTGACCGCAACCTGCGTGCGGGTGCCGGTGTTCATCTCCCATTCCGAAAGCGTCAATGTCGAATTCGAGAAGCCGGTGACGGCCGACGAGGCGCGCGCCATCCTGCGCGAAGCGCCCGGCGTGCTGGTGATCGACAAGCACGAGCCCGGCGGCTACATCACCCCGCATGAGGCGGCGGGCGAGGACGCCACCTATATTTCGCGCATCCGCGAGGACGCCACTGTCGAGAACGGCCTCGCCTTCTGGTGCGTGTCCGACAATCTGCGCAAGGGCGCGGCGCTGAACGCGGTGCAGATCGCGGAAGCGCTGATCAACCGCAAGCTTCTGACGCCGAAGAAAAAGGCGGCCTGAAACCAAAAACGCCGGGGAAACCCGGCGTTTTCCTTTTGAGGGATCGGCGCTCAGAACCTCGGCGTCTTGCCGAAAGCCATTTTATGCGCCTCGGCGGAAACCTGCCGAAAGGCGCCGTCCTTTTCGTCGAGCGCCGTCAATTCGCCGCCGGCGACCCCGAAATAGGCGCCGTGCAAAGTCAGCCAGCCGCGGCCTTCCAGGGTCGCGATATAGGGAAAGCTGCGTAAATTCGCGATGCTCTGCCGAATCGATTCCCAGGCCAGCCGTTCGGACCATGAATTCAGGGGCTCGGTCGGCGCGCCGATCTTTTCCGCCGCCGGCCCAAGCAGCTTGATCCAGCGTCCGATGAAATCGCCGGGCGCCAGCGGCCGCATATAGGGATCGTGCTGCATTTCGGCGAAAGCCCTCACGCCGCCGCATTGGGCGTGGCCCATGACGACGATGTGCTTGACCTTCAGCCCCATCACCGCGAATTCGATCGCCGCCGACGTGCCATGGTAATCGTCGTTGGGCTGATAGGGCGGCACGAGATTGGCGACATTGCGCAGCACGAACATTTCGCCCGGCCCGGCGTCGAAGATCAGCTCCGGCGAAACGCGGGAGTCGCAACAGCCGATCAGCAGGATCTCCGGGCTCTGACCCTGTCGCGCCAGTTCCTCGTATCGTTCGCGCTCTTGCGGAAAACGTCCGCTCAGGAAATTCTCATAGCCTTCGGCGAGGCGTTTGGGAAATTTGACTTCGTCCATTGCTTCCCCGTCAGGGCGCGACGGCGCCCGCGTCGACTTTTGCCGCATTGCGGCATGGAGGGCAATGCTTCCCTTCGTCGAAGATCTGGGACAGAAGGCTGAAGTGAAGCGTCGAAAGGCGAATGGCGCGGCTTTCCTGGAAATATTATGGTGCACTGCGATAATTTTTGACGGAGCCGCTATGACCAGCCTTCGCCCCCGCCGCAGCGTCCTGTATATGCCCGGATCGAACGCACGCGCGCTGGAAAAGGCCAAGACCATCGCCGCAGACGCGCTGATCCTCGATCTGGAGGACGCGGTCGCGCCAGACGCCAAGGAACTGGCCCGCAGCCAGGTGACGGCCGCCGTCAAGGCGGGCGGTTTCGGCCGCCGCGAAGTCGTGATTCGCGTCAACGGCCCGTTGACGCCGTGGGGCAAGGAGGATCTCGCCGCCGCCGCTCAGGTTGGCCCGGACGCCATCCTGGTGCCCAAGGTCTCTTCGCCGAGCGACATCATGCTGGCCGCCATGGCGCTACGGGAGGCCGGCGCGCCCGACCGCACGCGGATCTGGGCGATGATGGAGACGCCGGTCGCGATTCTCAACGCCGAGTATATCGTGCGCACCGCGATCGACCCCAGTTCCCGGCTCGCCGCATTGGTCATGGGGACGAACGACATCGCCAAGGAGACCCGCGCGCGCCTGACGCCCGGCCGTCCCTCCATGCTGGCCTATCTGTCGATCTGCGTCGCCGCCGCACGGGCGCATGGGGTCGATATTGTCGATGGCGTCTACAACGATTTCTCCGACGAGGCCGGCTTCCGCGCCGAATGCGAGCAGGGCCGCGATCTCGGCATGGACGGCAAGACCTTGATCCATCCGAACCAGGTCGCGATCTGCAACGAGGTTTTCGCGCCGTCGGACGCGGAAGTCGCCTTCGCCCGCAAGATCATCGAGGTCTTCGACCTGCCCGAAAACGCCGCGAAGGGCGCCTTGCAGATCGACGGCAAGATGGTCGAGCGTCTGCATGCGGATATGGCGCGCCGGACGGTCGCGGTCGCCGACGCCATCGCCGGCGCCTGAGGGTTCTTTCGCCGATTGCGGGTTTCCTTTCCACGGCGCGCGCGCTAGCAATATGTCTAGCGAACGACAGAGGCGTGGGATGAACGACCAGAACGGCGACAAGACCGCAGCGGGGGAAACCGAAGCCGGCGCTCGGACGAACCCCGTTAAAGCGTCCGAGGCGACGGCGGCGAAAGCCTCGGCAAGCGAAGCGCCTCACGAGCTCGACGAGCCGGAGGACGAACTGGAGCCGCCTGAGCATGAGGACGATTTAGAAGATTCGGAGCTCGAGGCCGATCCGGAGCCGCCGGAGGAGGCCGAAGCGCATGTTTCCGAAACCGCGCCCGAACAGCCGCCCGAAAAAGCGAAGCGACGTGGCGGCGCCGTGAAAGCGCTCGCCTATCTGATCGCCTTGTCCCTGGCGGGCGGCGGCGGCTATTACCTGTGGAATACTTATTTCGCCGCGCCCGAGTCTGCTGAAACCGACGCGGCGCCCTCGGAATCGTCGCCGGCGCCCGAACAGAACGCCGAAGCCGAAAGGCCGCTCCAGGCCCCCGAAACCAGCGCGGCGCCGAAGGCCGCCGCCGAAAACACGGCCTCCGAGAGCGAGCCGGCGCCCGCCGAGCCTTCGCCGGCTGCCGCGCCCCAATCCGCTGTTGCGCCTTCTGCGGCGCCGGGATCGACCATGACGGCCGAGACCGAAAAGCCGGCGCCCGCCGCCGAGGCCTCGCAGCCAGCCAAGGACGAAGCCCCGGTCGCGGCGAAGCCCGCGAGCGAAGGCGCGGCTTCCGAAACCAAGCCGGCCGTGGAGCCGGCGACGAAAGCCCCTGGCGAAACGGCCGCGCCTGCGGCGGCTCCGTCCGAACCGAAACCGCCAGCGGGAAGCGCGGCGGCGGAAAACAAGCCTGCCGCCGAATCCGCGCCTGCGGCCTCGCCTCGAGAAGCGGCGGCGCCCCCCACGGCGCCCGAGGCCGCAAAGCCAGTCGAGGCTGCGGCGCCAGCTCCCGCGCCCGCCCCCGTCGAGCCGACGAAGCCCGTCGCCGCGCCGGTCGAGACAAGCCCGGCGAGCGCGCCTGCCGCCAACCCGCCGACCGCCGAAGCGCTCGCCGCGGTGACCGCGAAACTCGCCGCCGCCGATGCGACGATCGAGACCCTTTCGCAACGGCTCCAGAGCGTCGAAAGCCAGCTTGGCGCGCTCAAGAGCGAGGCGCGCGCCGCCCCGCCTCCGGCGCCGCCCGACAATTCCGGCGAGGCCGCGGCCCGGCTGGCTTTGGCGCAAAGTCTTTTGAACGCCATGCGGCAAGGCGACGACTATTCCGCGCAAATCGCGGCGCTGCAGAAATTGGGCGCGGATCCAGAGCAACTGGCCCGGCTGCGCGCCGGCCTTTCCGCGCCGAGCCTCGGGGATCTGGAGCAGGAATTCGCCGCCCTGGCCCCCAAACTGGTGGAATCGGCTGCGCCCATTGAACGGACTGATGCGGCGAAGCCGCCGCAAAGCCTGAAAGACGCGATCTGGGCGCAGGTCGAAACGGAAGCGCGCAAGTTGGTGCGGATCAGGCCCGCCGGCTCGGCCGAGCAGGATGCGGCCGCCGCGACGGTCGCAACGATCGAAAAGGATTTGCGCGCCGGCGATCTCGCCGCGGCGCTCGCCGAGCGTCTGCGGCTTCCGCCTCCCGCTCGGTCCCTATCGGATCGATGGGCTGCGGGCGTCCAGGCGCGGATCGACGCCGAATCGGCCGCCAAGGCGGAGCTGAGCGCGGCCTTGCGGAATTTGAGCAAGGCAAAGACCTGACTTGTCCGTTCCTGCGGCGGCGCGGCAAGCCGCGCCGCCAGCGTCATTTTCTCATTCGAGTGCCGCCGATGATCCGCATTCTGGTCTTTCTGCTCCTGATCGGGCTCGTCACCCTGGGATTGGGATTTCTGGTCGAACAGCCCGGATCCATGTCTCTGACCTGGTTCGGCTACCATATTGACACTTCGCCGCTGGTTGGCCTGGGCGTCGTCGCGCTGGCCGCGGTCATCGTCTGGAGCCTGTTGCGCTTCATCTTCAACCTGCCCAGCCTGGTCGCCCTGACCGCCCGCGCCCGCAAGCGCGCCCGGGGCCAAGACGCCTTGGCGCGCGGCATTATCGCCGCGGGCGTCGGCGACCTTCACAAGGCGCGCAAGGCCAATCAGGAGGCGAAGAAGCTGGCGCCGAACGAGCCGCTCACTTTGCTGCTCGACGCCCAGACGGCGCAGCTTTCCGGCGACCGCGACAGCGCCGAGCGCGCCTTCCGCGCCATGACCGAAAGGCAGGAGACAAGACTGCTCGGCCTTCGTGGCCTCCATGCGGAATCCCTGCGCCAGGGCGATCATGACCGCGCCCACCAGATCGCGCTCCAGGCCCAGAGCATCGCGCCCCTCGCCTGGTCCGGCCAGGCGCTGCTCGACCGTTATTCCGGCCAGCATGACTGGGAGGCCGCGCGCCTCTGCGTCGTCCAAAATCTGAAAGCCAAGCTGATCGACAAGGAGACCGCCAACCGGCAAAGGGCGGTCATCGACACCGCTCTGGCGATGGAGGCCGAGTCCACGGACCCGAACCGCGCCATCAGCCTGTTGCGCGCCGCGGTGCAAAAGGCGCCCGATCTCGTTCCCGCCAGCGCTCTGCTCGCGCGCCTTTACACGCAACGCGGCAAACTTCGCGCAGCATCGAAACTGATCGAGGCGGCCTACGCCAAAGCGCCGCATCCCGACCTCGCGGCGATCTACGTCGGCATGAGGCCCGGCGATTCGGCAGAGGACCGTCTCGTTCGCGCCAAATCCCTCGCCCGGCTCGCCCCCAAGGACCCGGAAAGCGCGATCGCCGTTGCGACCGCCGCCTTGGGCGCCGACGATTTCCTGACCGCGCGCGAGGTGATGACGCCGCTGGTCGCCATGGGCGAGCGGCCGACCGCGCGCATGTGCATCATCATGGCCGAGCTGGAGGAGCGCGAGCACAACGCCCAGGGTCTGGCGCGCGAATGGCTCGCCCGCGCCTCGCGCGCGCCGCGCGACCCGGTCTGGGTCGCCGATGGACATTGGTCCAAACAATGGGCCCCCGTGTCGCCGGTCACCGGCAAGCTCGACGCTTATCGCTGGATGCAGCCCAAGGAAGAAATGGCCGGCGCCATCGAGGCGCCGCCGCCAGCCTATCAGGGGACGCCAGCGATCGAGGCCGAGCCGGCGCGCGCGGAGCTCGCGCCGCCGCAACCGGCCCCGGCGCCCGAGCCGACGCCGGTCCTCGCCCCGCCGGAGACCAGGAGCGAGGAGCCGCCCGCTCCCACGGCCAGCGAGCCGGCCAAGGCCCCGCCGCGTCCGTCGAGCGGGCCGGAGCCGGTGATCTTCCCGCTGGCGACGCCGCCGGACGATCCGGGCGCCGAAGACGAAAAGACCGAAACGCGGCTTTATTGACGCCGCCGGCGCTCGACAAGCCTTGAAAAATTGGCTATAGGGCCGCCTCTCCTGCGCCGACATGGCGCGGGGATGCGCCGCGCCATGTCGGCGCCAATTCACAACAGCGTTCCGAAACGCTCGCCTTCAGGCGAAACGGAGTCCGAAATGACCGATATCATCAAGCAGCTCGAAGCCGAGCAGATCGCCAAGCTTTCCGCCGGCAAGACCATTCCCGAATTCGCGCCGGGCGACACCGTGATCGTCAATGTCAAGGTCAAGGAAGGCGACCGCGCCCGCGTCCAGGCCTATGAAGGCGTCGTGATCGCCCGTGACGGCGGCGGCCTCAACGAGAGCTTCACCGTCCGCAAGATTTCCTACGGCGAAGGCGTCGAGCGCGTCTTCCCGGTCTATGGCCCGCTGATCAATTCGATCAAGGTCGTGCGCCGCGGCAAGGTTCGCCGCGCAAAGCTCTATTACCTGCGCGACCGTCGCGGCAAGTCGGCCCGAATCGCGGAGCGTTCCGACACCAAGACCAAGACCAAGGCCAAGGCCGCCAAAGCCGAGTGAGCGCCCGCGCGGCCTTGCTTACGCTTTTTGGAAGGGCTGGCTGAAAGGCCGGCCTTTTCGCATTACAACGCAAATTCGCGTCCGCGGCCTTGCCGGACGCCCGAAACATTCTATTTCGTCTAAGCAAATGGCTTGCGCCGCGCCGCGCGGGCCGCGTCGGAGATCGAGATCATGGTTGAGCCCACGGCCAAGCCGCGCACCCTTTACGACAAGATCTGGGATGATCATGTCGTCGATGTCCAGCCCGACGGCACCGCCCTGATCTATATCGACCGCCATCTCATTCACGAGGTGACGAGCCCGCAGGCTTTCGAGGGCTTGCGCGTCGCCCACCGCAAGGTCCATGCGCCGGGGAAGACGCTGGCGGTGGTCGATCACAACGTGCCGACGACCGACCGCTCCAAACCGATCGAGGACCCCGAGAGCAAGGCGCAGGTCGAGCAGTTGGCGATCAACGCCCGTGATTTCGGCGTCGAATATTACAATGAGCATGACCGCCGTCAGGGCGTGGTCCATATCATCGGCCCCGAACAGGGCTTCACGCTGCCCGGCGCGACCATCGTCTGCGGCGACAGCCATACCTCGACGCATGGGGCCTTCGGCGCTTTGGCCCATGGCATCGGCACGTCCGAGGTCGAGCATGTTCTGGCGACCCAGACCCTGATCCAGGCCAAGGCCAGGAACATGCTGTTGAAGGTCAATGGCAGGCTGGGCGAGGGCGTGACCGCCAAGGACATCGTGCTGGCGATCATCGGCAAGATCGGCGCCGCCGGCGGCACCGGCTATGTCATCGAATATGCGGGCGAAGCCATCGAAGACTTGTCGATGGAAGGCCGCATGACGGTGTGCAACATGTCGATTGAGGCGGGCGCCCGCGCCGGCCTGATCGCGCCGGACCAGAAAACCTTCGATTATCTGAAGGACCGCCCCAAGGCGCCGAAGGGCGAAGCCTGGGAGCGCGCCCTGCATTACTGGAAGCAGCTCAAGAGCGATCCGGGCGCCCATTATGACGCGGTGGTCGAACTCGACGCCGCCAATCTGTCGCCGGTCCTCACCTGGGGCACCAGCCCCGAGGACGTCGTCGCCATCGACGGCGTCGTCCCGACCGTCGAGGCCGGCAAGACCGAAGCCCAGCGCGCCAAGATCCAGCGCGCTCTGGACTATATGGGCCTCAAGGGCGGCGAAAAGCCGACCGACATCAAGATCGACCGCGTCTTCATCGGCTCCTGCACCAATGGCCGCATCGAGGATTTGCGCGCCGCGGCCAAGATCGCCGAAGGACGCAAGGTCGCGCCGCATGTCAACGCCATGGTCGTGCCGGGCTCCGGCCTGGTCAAGGCCCAGGCCGAGGCCGAGGGGCTCGACAAGATTTTTGTCGCCGCCGGTTTCGAATGGCGCGAGCCAGGCTGTTCGATGTGCCTGGCGATGAATCCCGACCGGCTGGCGCCGGGCGAACGCTGCGCCTCGACCTCGAACCGCAATTTCGAAGGCCGCCAGGGCTTCAAGGGCCGCACCCATCTCATGTCGCCCGCCATGGCGGCGGCGGCGGCGGTGACCGGCCATTTCGTGGACGTTCGCACCCTGAAGTGAGCATGGAAGCCCGATGGACGCCAGCGAACTGCGCGCCGTTCAGGCGCCGCTGAAAGAAAAATACAAGGCGGACGCCGGAGCCGCCCTGGTGACCTTGACGGCGCGGGGCGATCTCTCCGGGGACGGCCTCGCCTGCAAGGTCGAGACTTCGCGCGCCCTGATCGAGGCGGGGCTTCACCCGGCGACCGGCGGGACCGGATTGCAGGCCTGTTCGGGCGACATGCTGCTGGAGGCGCTCATCGCCTGCGCGGGGGTCACGCTCAAGGCGGTGGCCACTGCGCTGGAGTTTCGCCTCAGGGGCGGCGTGGTCCGCGCCGAGGGCGATCTCGATTTTCGCGGCACGCTCGGCGTCGCCAGGGACGCGCCCGTCGGATTCGCCGAGATTCGCCTGTTTTTCGATCTCGACACCAACGAACAGCAGGAGCGGATCGACGCTTTGGTCAAGCTGACCGAGCGTTATTGCGTGGTGTTCCAGACCCTGGCCCGGCCGCCGAAACTGGCGCTGAAGGTCACGACAGGGACGGCAGGCTGATGGCAAGCGTCCGCCCGCCGCCGTGGGACTGGCGCGCGCGCGCTGCGCCCTCGCTCCATGATTTCGAGGCGCTCGCCGACGCCGTCTTTCAGGGCCTGCCCGATCATTTTCGACAGGCCTGCGAGGGTTTGATCATCCGGGTCGAGGATTTCCCCGACGAGGAAACTCTCGAGGAAGTCGACGCCAGTTCGGAATTCGAGTTGCTTGGGCTGTTTCGCGGCCGCGGCCTCGCCCAGACCGAAGGCGTCCAGACCGGGCAATTCCCCAATATCGTCTTTCTCTTCCGCCGCCCGATCCTCGATGTCTGGGCCGAGGGCGATGAGACCCTGGGCGATCTCGTCCGCCACGTTCTGGTGCATGAAATCGGCCACCATTTCGGCCTTTCAGACGCAGACATGGAGCGCCTCGAACGCGAAGCCGGATGATTGCCCCTTTTCCCGCCCTTTGTTAAACCCACGGCCGAACCGCCGGTCCGGCGTCACATTCAGGCAAGAGAACACTTTCAGGTAAGAAAATGGAAAAATTCACCAAATTGACCGGGGTCGCCGCGCCGTTGCCGATCACGAATATCGACACGGACATGATCATCCCGAAGCAATATCTGAAGACCATCGCCCGCACCGGCCTCGGCAAGGGCCTGTTTTCGGAAATGCGATATCGCGAGGATGGGTCGGAAAACCCGGATTTCGTTCTCAACAAGCCGGCCTACCGCAAGGCGCAGATCCTGGTGGCCGAGGACAATTTCGGCTGTGGCTCGTCGCGCGAGCATGCGCCCTGGGCCCTGCTCGACTTCGGCATCCGCGCGATCATCTCGACCAGTTTCGCCGACATTTTCTACAATAATTGTTTCAAGAACGGCGTCCTGCCGATCAGGGTGTCGAAGGAAAACCTGGCCAAGCTGATGGACGACGCCGAGCGTGGCGCCAACGCAACACTCACGATCGACCTCGAAGCCCAGGAAATCCGTGGTCCCGACGGCGGCGTGGTGAAATTCGACATCGATCCGCATCGCAAGCAATGCCTGCTCGAAGGGCTCGACGACATCGGCCTGACGTTGGTGAAAGCGCCGAAAATCGCCGATTTCGAATCGCGGATGGCCAGCGCCCGCCCATGGATCTGATGTTTTCAGTTCTGCATGGCCGAGAATCACGCTAAATTCGAGCCATGAAGACTGAAATTCTCGCTCTTTCGCTTGTCCTCGCGCTCGGCCAGACGGCCCGCGCCGATTTTGCCTCGTGCAAGCAGACCATCAAGGCGCAGGCGGCGGCCGAGGGCGTTTCCCAGGCCACGCTGTCCCGCGCCCTGGATGGTTTGCAACCTAATGACGCCGTCAGCTTTCTCGGCGCCCAGCCGGAATTTTCGACCCCGATCTGGGATTATATCGCCGGCCTCGTCGATGACGAGCGCGTGCGCGACGGGCGGGCGCGTTTTGCCGAATATCGCCAGGCGGCGCTGGCGGCGCAGCATCGTTTCGGCGTCGACGCGCCCGCGTTGATCGCCGTCTGGGGCGTCGAATCCGATTTCGGCCGCAGTTTCGGCGGCCGGCCGATCATTCAGTCTTTGACCACTCTGGCCTGCATGCCCAACCGCCGCGCCGGCTATTTCCACGGCGAATTGCTCGCGGCGCTGAAAATCCTCGACCATGGCGACGTCAAGCTTGAGGAATTCAACGGCTCCTGGGCGGGCGCCTTCGGCAACACCCAGTTCATGCCCTCGACCTTCCTGCGCCTCGCGGTCGACGGCGACGGCGACGGGCGGCGCGACGTGATCAATTCGGTTCCCGACGCGCTGGCCTCCACCGCCAATTTCCTCCATCACGCCGGCTGGGTTCCGGGTCTGCCCTGGGGCTTCGAGGTCCGGCTTCCCGCCGGCTATCGCGGGCTGTCGGGCTGGCGCGCGAAAAGGCCCTTGTCGTTCTGGGCCGCCCATGGGCTCGCGCATGTCAACGGCGCGCCCTTGTCGGGCGGCGGCGCCTATGGCCTGTTTCTGGCCGCGGGGCCGAACGGCCCCGCCTTCCTGGTGTCGCGGAATTTCGACGCCTTCTATTCCTATAACGCCGCCAAATCCTACGCCCTTGCGCTCGGCCTCCTGTCGGACCGCGTCAAAGGGGGCTCCGGGCTCGTTGCCCCCTGGCCGACCGACGACCCCGGCATCCCGCGGGTCGAGCGGCGCGAGGTTCAGACGCTGCTGGCCCAGCGCGGCTATGACATCGGCGGCAAGATCGACGGCGTGATGGGAACCAAAACCCGCGAGGCCATCGCCGATTATCAACGGCGGAGCGGCATGGAGCCCAACGGCCGCGCCAGCGTGAAGCTTCTGGCCGCGCTGCGTTCGGGAAGGTGAAAATCAGTTCAGCCGAATGAGGTTGTCAGGCAGATCGTTGCCGCCCCTGTCCGGCGGCGCCGCGCGCGCCAGAAGGTCGCCGCAACGCGCGACCGCGTCGACGAAGCCCTCGGTGACCCGGCCCTCGCGCAAATGCGCGGTCATTTCCTCGACCGCTCCGCGCCAATCCGTTTCTGAAATCCGGTCGTCCAGCGCGCGATCAGCGATGATTCGGGCGTAATGCTCGGCCAATGACACGAAAATCAGCACGCCCGCCCGGCTGCGGGTTGTTCCCAAGCCGCGCGCGAAAAATTGTTCGAGCGCGGCGGCGAAGGCCTGCCGCCGTTTCACCGCGCGCGGGGTCAGGGCGACGCCGAGCGGCGTCCAACCCAAAAGGAGGAGCGCGGCCACGAATATCCCGGTCTGGGCGGCGAAAACCACTTGCGCCGGCGTCTGGGTCCATTCGAGCAACAGCCAGGGCGCGACGAGGCCCAGGGCCGCCGCATAAAGCACGACAAAGGCGGAAGGATCACAGGAACGCCGGGCGAGGACGCAGACGATCTGGCCGCTGGTGCGCGATTCGGCCGCCCGCACGGCGGCGACGATCGCGGTTTCGTCCACTTTTGCCGACATCACCAATCCCCTGAGGCGCCGCCACCGCCCGACGAGCCGCCGCCGCCTGAAAAACCGCCGAAGTCGCCCCCGGAAAAGCCGCCGCCCCCACTGCTGGACCGGCCGGGCCCCGGCAGAAAGATGAACGGGCCGCCGCCGCCTCCGCCGCGCCGGCCGCCGTCGCGGCTGCTGCGCCATAAAATGAAGATGACCAGAGCGACGATGAGGAAGGGAAGGATCGCGCCGAAGGCATTGTCAGGCTGATCGGGACGAACCTGCGGCTTTTTCGTCCATTCGCTCGAATCGGTCGTCAAAATCGTGATGACGTCGTCGACGCCCCGGGTGATCCCGCCCGCGAAATCGCCCGCCTTGAAGCGTGGCGCGATGGCGTTGACGATGACGATCTTGGACAATGCGTCGGTGAGCGTGCCTTCGAGGCCATAGCCGACCTCGATCCTGACCTTTCTCTGCTTGGGCGCGACCAGCAGAAGAACGCCATTGTTCTTGGTTTTCTCGCCCAAAGCCCAGTGGCGGAACAATTCGTTGGCGTAGGGCTCGATTTCCTCGCCCTGGAGGGAGCTGACGGTGGCGACGACGAACTGGACGCCCGACTTCTGTTCGAGGTCGGCGAGCTTGGTTTCCAGAGCCTGCTTCACATCCGGCGCCAGCAGATTGGCCTGATCCACGACACGGCCGGTCAGCGCTGGAAAATCGGTCACGTCGGCGCGCAGCGCCGACGGAACGAGGGCGAGAGCCAAGGCCAGCGCGGCGAACAGCCAAAGCCGAAAGGCGCCGATCACACGGTTTCCGCATGATTCATGCGCAATCGGTATTTTGCGCCGGATTTGCGCAAGGGTCTGCGGCACGAGCGCCCCGAAACCGGTCAGAATTTCACCTGCGGCGGCTTCTCCGCGCCGTCGGTCGCGGTGAAAGTCGCCATCGGCTTCTTGTTGCGAAACACGGTCATCGCCCACAGCATGGACGGGAAGGTTTCGAGCGTCAGATTATAATCGCGCACTGCGGCGATATAATCGCGCCGGGCGACCGCGATACGGTTTTCCGTGCCTTCGAGCTGCGATTGCAGCGCCAGAAAATTCTGGTTCGATTTCAGATCGGGATAATTCTCGCTGACCGCCAGCAGCCGACCGAGCGCCCCTGAAAGCTGGTTCTGGGCGTCCTGGAATTGCTTAAGCTTGGCAGGATCGGTGAGCTGAGAAGCGTCGATCTGAACCCGCGTCGCCTTGGCGCGGGCCTCGACCACGGCGGTCAGCACATCCTTTTCCTGCTTGGCGTAGCCCTGCACGGTCGCCACCAGATTGGGGATCAGATCGGTGCGGCGCTGGTAATTGTTCTGCACGTCCGCCCAGCGCGCCTTGGCGGTCTCCTCGGCGGTGGGAATGGTGTTGTAGCCACAGGCCGACAGGCCCAGCCCGACGAGGGCGACAGCGACAATGTTGCGCAGACGCGACGAAAAGGACATGGCGATTCTTTCTCGGAAAAAAAGACGCTGGGCGCGCCGAAAGCACGCCAATTTAAGCGGGCTTTGGCGGTCAGGCCAGCGCAAACACGGCTGTTCATGGAATCGAAAGCAGGATTTTTCCGCGCGCCTTGCGCTCCTTGAGCAGGTTCAAAGCCTTGGCGATGTCATGGAGCGGGAGCACCTCATCGACATGGGCTGAAATGATCCCTTTGGCGGCCCAATCGAAGATTCGCGCCATATTCCGGCGATGCGCCTCGGGCTCTCGCTTGACGAATTCTCCCCAGAACACGCCGAGAATGGCGCAACCTTTCAACAAGGGCAGGTTCAGGGGGATTTTCGGGATCTCGCCCGAGGCGAAGCCGACGACGAGAAAACGTCCCTTCCAGGCCATGGCGCGCAGGGCCGCCTCGCTGAAGGCGCCGCCGATGGCGTCATAGACGCAATCCACGCCTTTGCCGCCGGTGCGGAGTTTCAGGCCTTCCTTGAGATCGTCCTTCAAATAATCCAGGCCCTCATGGGCGCCGTGCCGCTGGGCGAAATCGAGCTTTTCCGGCGACGAGGCGCAGGCGATGACATGAGCGCCGAGCGCGGCGCCGATTTCGACCGCCGCCAGGCCGACGCCGCCGGAGGCGCCCAGAACGGCGAGGGTCTCGCCCGGCCGCAAATCGGCCCGCTGCACCAGAGCGTGCATCGTCGCGCCATAGGTGATGAAAAGCCCCGCAGCGCGGTCGTCGCTCAGCCCATCGGGAACGGGGGTGAGAAGTGAGGCCGGCAAGGCGAGACGCGACCGCGCCGCGCCATGGGAGCAATAGCCGGCGACGCGCTGGCCGACCGCAAGGCCTTCCACGCCATCGCCCAAGCCCATGACTTTTCCGCAGAATTCGCCGCCCGGCGAGAAGGGCAGGGCAGGCTTGACCTGATATTTGTTCTCGATGATCAGCGTATCGAAAAAATTCAGCGCCACGCGCGAGGGTTCGACCAGAACCTCGCCCGGACCAGGAACCGGGTCGGGCAATTCGCGCAGGACCAGGCTTTCCGGCGGTCCATATTGTTCACAAAGTGCTGCGATCATTGAAATTCTTCCCAAATCGAGGCAGTTTCTGCGTCGAGGCGCATCGCGGAAGTCGGATTTTTGCCTGTTTCGCCACTTATGCGTCGGCGTCGCAGATTTTCCAGCTCACCGAAAATGACGCTATGATCCTCTCGGCTGATTCGCTCCCTCAACCTTAAGCCAATGGTCGCTTCATGATCGCTTCCGCTTCCTTCCGCGCGCGCAATCTCTTCGTTGGCGCCGCTGTGGCCTTCGTTCTCGCTCTTGGGCCCGGCCACGGCGCTTTGGCCAAGGAAAAGACCAGTCATACCAAGAACGCAAAAGCCAAGACGGCAAATGACGCCAAAACGACCAAGGGAAAGGAAAAGGACGCCAAATCGGGCAAAGCCTTGCAACTGGGAGCCTTCGGCGAGTGGGGCGCCTATGCGACCCAAGGCAAAGCCAAGACCTGCTACGCCCTTGCGCAGCCCAAGACCCGCGAGCCGTCCTCGCCGAAACGCGACCCCGCTTATATTTTCATTTCGACCCGCCCGGCGGAAAACGTCAAAAGCGAAATCTCGTTCATCATGGGCTTTCCGATGAAGGACGGCAGCGAGGCCACGGCGGAAGTCGGCTCGTCGTCCTTCACCCTGATCGCCAAGGGCTCCGACGCCTGGGTGAAAAACCCCGCCGAGGAGAGTCGCCTGATCGAGGCGATGAAAAGACATGCCAAACTGACGGTGAAGGCGACCTCGGCCAAGGGCAAGACCACGACCGACACCTATGTCCTGTCCGGGCTCGGCCAAGCGCTCGATAAGGCGCACAAGGCCTGCAATTAACGGTCGTTTGCTCCCGCCGGCCGGCGTTTTGCCCCAAGGTCGCAGGACCAAAGTGTGACGCGCGACCCGCTTGTCGGCATTCGAACCGTTGGTCCATAATGCGCGCTGATTGATCGGCGCGCGTCGCACCCAAGCGGCGGCGGCCGTTCTGTTTGGGAGGAAATCGATGTCGGAGAAAGTTTACGCCGTTCCGACGGAGTGGGAAAGCCGCGCCTTCATCAATGACGCGAAATACAAGGAAATGTATGCGCGCTCGATTTCCGATCCCGACGGATTTTGGGCGGAGCACGGCAAGCGCATCGACTGGATCAAGCCCTTCACCAAGGTGAAGAACACCTCCTACGATCCGCACAATGTTTCGATCAAATGGTTCGAAGACGGCACGACCAACGTGTCGATGAACTGCATCGACCGCCATCTCGCCAAGCGCGGCGATCAGGTCGCCATCATCTGGGAAGGCGACAATCCCGCCGAGTCCAAGAAGATCACCTACAAGCAGCTGCATGAAGAGGTCAGCCGCTTCGCCAATGTGCTGAAGGCCAAGGGCGTCGCCAAGGGCGACACCGTCACCATCTACATGCCGATGATTCCCGAAGCCGCTTACGCCATGCTGGCCTGCACCCGCGTCGGCGCCGTCCATTCGATCGTTTTCGGCGGCTTCTCGCCCAATTCGCTCGCCGGCCGCATCGAAGGCTGCAAGTCGAAGGTTCTGATCACCGCCGACGAGGGACTGCGCGGCGGCCGCAAGGTGCCGCTGAAAGCCAATGCCGATGTCGCGATCGACAAGACCGGCGACACTGTGAAAACCCAGATCGTCGTCAAGCGCACCGGCGGCCAGGTCGCGTGGAAGGACGGCCGCGACTGCTGGCTGCACGAAGAAATGGCGAAAGTCTCGGCCGACTGCCCGCCGACCGAGATGAACGCGGAAGACCCTTTGTTCATCCTCTATACGTCTGGCTCGACCGGCGCGCCCAAGGGCGTGGTGCATACGACCGGCGGCTATCTCGTCTATGCGGCGATGACCCATCAATATGTCTTCGATTATCATGACGGGGACATCTACTGGTGCACCGCCGACGTCGGCTGGGTCACCGGTCACAGCTATATCGTTTACGGCCCGCTGGCGAACGGCGCCACGACGCTGATGTTCGAAGGCGTTCCCAATTATCCGTCGATCTCCCGCTTCTGGGAGGTGGTGGACAAGCATGGCGTCAACATCTTCTACACCGCCCCGACCGCCATCCGTTCGCTGATGGGCGCGGGCGAAGAACCGGTCAAGAAAACCTCGCGCAAGACCTTGCGCCTTCTGGGTTCGGTCGGCGAACCGATCAATCCGGAAGCCTGGGAATGGTATCATCGCGTCGTCGGCGAAGACCGCTGCCCGATCGTCGACACCTGGTGGCAGACCGAGACCGGCGGCATCCTGATCACGCCGCTTCCCGGCGCGACCGCGCTGAAGCCCGGTTCGGCGACCCGGCCCTTCTTCGGCGTGCAGCCGCAGATCGTCGACGCCTCGGGCAATGTCATCGACGGCCCCTGCGAGGGCAATCTGGTCCTCGCCGATTCCTGGCCGGGCTCAGATGCGCACGGTTTACGGCGACCATGAGCGCTTCCAGCAGACCTATTTCTCGACCTATCCGGGCAAATATTTCACCGGCGACGGCTGCCGCCGCGACGCCGATGGCTATTACTGGATCACCGGCCGCGTGGACGACGTGATCAACGTGTCCGGCCACCGCATGGGCACGGCCGAAGTCGAAAGCGCGCTGGTCGCCCATCCGGCCGTCTCGGAGGCTGCCGTGGTCGGCTATCCCCATGACATCAAGGGCCAGGGCATCTACGCCTATGTCAGCTTGATGACCGGCGTCGAGCCGACCGAGGCCTTGCGCAAGGAGCTTGTCGCCTGGGTCCGCAAGGAGATCGGCCCGATCGCTTCGCCGGACGTCATCCAGTTCGCGCCCGGCCTGCCCAAGACCCGTTCCGGCAAGATCATGCGCCGCATCCTGCGCAAGATCGCCGAAAACGAGTTCGGCTCGCTCGGCGACACCTCGACCCTCGCCGACCCGACCGTGGTCGACGACCTGATCCAGAATCGCGGCGGCTGAATTTTCCAGCCTCGCCTTTCCATGCGAGCCGGGCGAGACATCGTCCGGCTCCAATATTTCGATCTTTCGAGAAATTTTACCAAACGGGCGAAATTCCGGCGGAGTGTGGCGCCGGCGTCCTAGTTTTAACGGCCATTTGACGGCAGCCTGCGAAGAATCGTCGGGTCGGGCGATCTTGCCTGTCGGAGAATGATTATGTTTGCTTTCAAGAGCTTGCGGGCGGCGGCTCTGTCTGGCGCCGCGCTTTTCGGCTTTTCCATGCCCAACGCCGCCAGCGCCCATACCCGCGTCGTGGCCTTCGCCTCGTCTTACGGGGCCGGAACGATCGTCATCAGCATGAGCCAGCGCAGGCTCTTTTACGTCCTCGATGACGGCCGAGCGATCGAATATCCCGTCGCCGTCGCCAAGCCCGGCAAGGAATGGCTGGGATCGGCCCGTATCGCAGGCAAATATTCCCATCCCGACTGGTCGCCGCCGGCGGTCGTCAGGCACGACCATCCGAACCTGCCCAACTTCATCCCTGGCGGATCGCCGCGCAACCCGATGGGTGTCGCCGCCATGACGCTGGATCGCGACCAGATCGCGATCCACGGCACGACCCAGCACATGCGCGCCTCGATCGGGACGCGCGCCTCTTATGGCTGCATCCGCATGCTGAATGAGGATGTCGCCGATCTCTATGATCGCGTTGGAGTCGGCACGCCGGTCGTGATGCGGCCCTGACGGGCCGCATTTTGCGCCGCGCTTAAAGTTCCACCTGCATCCGGCGCGACAGTTCCGCGCGAATATCGATCGCCGAAAGGCCTTGCTTGCGCAAGTCGCGCAGGCTGGGCGACGATTTGCTCTTGGATAATTTTCGTCCCTCGTCGTCGAGCACGAGACGATGGTGATGATAGGATGGCGTGCGCAGGCCGAGAAGCGCCTGCAACAGCCGATGCAATCCCGTCGCGGGCTCGATGTCGGCGCCGCGAACCACGTCGGTGACGCCTTGGGCGTGGTCATCCAGGACGCAGGCGAGGTGGTAGGAGGCCGGCGCGTCACGGCGTCCGATCAAGGCGTCGCCCCAGGCCGAAGGCGCCGCCGCGACGATTCGGGCCGCGTCGCCTTCATGGAATTCGCGATAGGACAAAGGTCCGGCAACCTCCTCTGAAGCCTTCTCCATGTCGAGGCGCCATGAGAATCGCGCCCCGGCCTCGATGCGGGCTTTTCGCCGTCCGGCGGTCAAATCGCGGCACGTTCCCGGGTAAATGAAGGCGCGATCGGGATCGCGCGGCCAATCCGGCGTGGCCCCGCAGTTTTTCGTGATTTCCCCGCGGGAACAGAAACAGGGGTAAACGAGCCCCCGACGCGCCAGATCCTCCAAAGCCGCGCGATGGTCCGCCAAGTGCTCGGATTGGCGGCGCGGCGTCCCCGACCAGGCGAAGCCCAGCCAGTCGAGGTCTTCGATCAAGGCGTCTTCATAAAGGCGGCGCGACCGCTCGGGGTCAATGTCCTCGATGCGCAACAGCAGGGTTCCGCTGCAAGCGCGCGCCGATTTGAGATTGAACAGCGCCGAAAATGCGTGGCCCAGATGAAGAAAGCCGTTGGGCGACGGCGCGAAGCGAAAGACGCGCGCGCCTTCCGGGCCGGGGCCTGCGCCAATGCCCGTCATGGATCAGAAATCGCTGGCAATGCCCTTGCGCTCCCAATCGCCGTAGCGGATCGGCTCGGGACCTTTCGGTCCATTGACCTCCGGCGGCAGATCGGGCGCTTTCGTTTGTCGGCGCCGCTCCTCGGCCTCCGCCAATGCGCGTTGTGCTTCAGGAGAGAGTTTTTTCGTTTTTTCGGCAAGACTGGTCCCTGCCGCGAGATTTTCGTTTTCGGACATGGCCAGTTCCCGTCCCTCGGTCGCGGCGACGCACGTTTCTATGGCCGCGCCGCTGTGGTAAAAATTAGATCAGGCCGATTCTTTTAGTTGAAACCCACCTTCTTGCAACACCGACCTGATCACGGGGCGAATGAGCAATAATTTCGGCAAAACCTTCGGCCGCTCCGCAAAGGACCGACCGTCGGCGAAACGTCATCCCGAGCAGGCCCTGACGGAAGCGCTCGCCCATCCGGGACTTGCGGTGCGGGTCGCCGCCGCCGCGATCATCAGCGACATTGTCCAGGGCGGACACACGCTGGACGAAAAATTAGCGCCCGACGCCGCCCCGACGCGGCTCGGCGGCCTCGACGACCGCGACCGCGCCCTCGCCCGCTCCATCGTGACGGTCGCTTTGCGCAGGCTCGGCACGATCCGCTTCGTCCTCAGCCAGCTGGTCGAGAAAGGCTTGCCGCGAAATTGCGGGATGCTCGAGTGGATCCTGATCGCGGGCGCCGCCCAGCTGCTTTTTCTCGACACGCCGGACCACGCCGCCGTCGATCTCGCCGTGCGCGCCGCACGGCTCGATTCCAAGAGCGCGCCTTTCGCCAATCTGGTCAATGGCGTCCTGCGCAATCTGATTCGCCGCCGCGATGAATTCTTGGGCCAATCAGATCCGCTCGACGACGATACGCCGCATTGGCTCGCCGCCCGCTGGCGGCGGATTTACGGCGAGGACCGCGCCCACGCCATCGCAGCGACATTGCGCGACGAGCCGACGCTCGACCTGACCGTCAAGACGGATGCGGCCGAATGGGCGGAACGGCTCGGCGGCCGGCTGTTGCCGACCGGCTCGATCCGCCTCGCCAGCCACGCGCCAATTCCCACGCTGCCCGGCTATGACGAGGGCGCATGGTGGGTGCAGGACGCGGCGGCGGCGCTTCCGGCGCGCATCCTGGCGGCCAAGCCGGGCCAGCGCGTGCTCGATCTTTGCGCCGCGCCGGGCGGCAAGACCGCGCAGCTTGCGGCGGCCGGCGCGCGGGTGATCGCGCTCGACCGCTCCGCCGAACGGCTCAAGACGCTTTCGGCCAATCTCGGCCGGCTCAAGCTTGAAGCCGCCATTTCGGTCGGCGACGCCGCTGCTTATAAAGCGGAGCCTTTCGACGCCATCCTGGTCGACGCCCCCTGTTCGGCGACCGGAACGGCGCGGCGCAGCCCGGACGTGCTCTGGACCAAGAAACCCGGCGACCTTGCGGCGCTGGCCGCCATCCAGGCCAAAATTCTCGATCACGCCGTTACCTTGCTCAAGCCGGGCGCGGCGCTGGTCTATTGCGTTTGTTCCCTCGAACCCGAGGAAGGCGAAGCACAGATCGCCGCCTTGCTCCGGCGCAACCCCGACGTCGCGCGCGATCCGATCGATCCCTCGGCCTTTGGTCTTCCGCCCGAGGCCGCCACGAGGGAAGGCGAATTGCGGCTCTTCCCTGATTTTTTCCCGCACGACGACCCCCGTCAGCGGGGCCTCGACGGTTTCTTCATCGCGCGTCTGAAACGTCTCGATTAGCCGATCGTTAACCATGTTCCGCCAAGGTCGAGCGCGGGGACGGGGCGCGCCGGGCCGCGATCCTTGACCCGCCGCTTTCGCACTCTGGATCGCCCTTGACGAGATCGCGCGCTTTGCCCCTCGCCGAACGCACGCGGCTCGGCCGTCTCGTCGCCGACCGCGCCTTGGAAAGATTGCGCGCCGCAGTCAAATGGCCGTTCGTCATTTTCACCGAATGGCGTTTCCGCCTCCCGGAAAGGCTGCTGATCGCGCCACCGGACATTCGCACCGGCGATCCGACAGTCGCCGAGGACATCTATGGCGGCTATTACGCTTTCGGCGGCAAGATCGTGAACGCCCATGGCGCGTCGCCCTTCGGCCTGCCGCCACCCTCGGTCGAATGGGCCGACGCCTTGTATGGCTTTGGCTGGCTCCGCCATATGCGCGCCGCCGATTCCGCTCTCGCTCGCGCCAATGCGCGCTCGCTGGTCAAGGAATTTTTGACGCGGCTGCCCATGCGGCCCCAAGGCCCCGCTTGGGACGTCGAGGTCACGGCGCGCCGGACCATGGCGTGGCTCAGCCAGTCGCCGATTCTGCTCGAAGGCGCCGATTACGAATTCTACCGCCGCTTCATTCGCGCCCTGACCAAAGGCTATTTCCTGTTGCAGCGCCGGGTCGACACGGCGTGGCCCGGCGAGGCGCGGATGAGCGCGGCGATCACAATGACGACTTTCGCGCTTTGCGCGCAGGGCGGTGGGTTCCTGCTGAAAAAGGCGATGAAGACCCTCAACGATCAGCTCGCCCGCCAAATTCTCGCCGATGGCGGCGCCGTCGACAGGAATCCGCAGACCCTGCTCGACCTGCTGTTCGACCTTTTGCCGTTGCGGCAGGCCTTCGCCGCGCGCGGGAAAGCGCCACCCGCCGATCTGCTCAGGGCGCTCGACCGGATATGGCCCGCCCTGCGCATGTTCCGCCATGGCGACGGCTCGCTGGCCTTGTTCAATGGTATGGGCGTCACCGCGCCCGACCTCGTCGCCATCGCTCTCGCCTATGAGGAAACGCGCGGCCAGCCGATCTCCAACGCGCGCTATTCGGGATATCAGAGGCTCGAAGCCGGCGACGCCCTGGTCCTGATCGACGCCGGGCCGCCGCCCGCGCCGCTCCATTCCGGCGACGCTCATGCCGGCTGTCTTTCGTTCGAATTTTCGCTCGGCCCCGATCGGATCGTGATCAATTGCGGCAATCCAGGACCGCGCCGCGCGGATTTGCGCGCGAGCGCGCGCACGACCGCCGCGCATTCGACGCTGTCGCTCGACGACGAGGCGTCCTGCCTGTTTGGCTATCAGACCGGCGCGCCCGCCTGGCTCGCCGACAAAATTCTCGCCGGACCACAAAATGTTCCCGTCGCCCGCGAAGACGTCGCGCAAGGCGCGCAAGTCCTGGCGTCGCACGACGGCTATGTCCGCCGCCACGGGCTCTATCATGAGCGACGCTGGCGGCTGGAGGCCGATGGCGCGCACCTGCGCGGGCGCGACCGCCTGATCCCCGCGAAAGGGGATTCCGCCGCCAATGTGAATTACGCGATCCGCTTCCACATCCACCCGTCCATCACGCTCACACTGATTTCCGAAACGGCCGCCATCCTGCTCCAAACGCCAGGCGGCGTGGATCTGGTCTTCGACGCCGGAGGGCTTCCTCTGGCCATTGAGGAAAGTGTATTTTTCGCCGCGCCCGCAGGGCCGCGGCCCTGCGAGCAGATCGTCATTTATGGCGCCTCCGCCGATATCGACGAGATCGATTGGTGTTTTGCGCGGCATGAGGCCATGGCGAAGGCCTGACGATTTTTCGCCATTTGCTTCGTTCCCGACCGTCCCCCGCATTTCCGCCGGCGCGGAAACATGCTAATCGGCGCGGCGACCGAAGCTTCAACCGGCGTCTCTCCAGCCTCGATCGAGGGCGAAAACCAAGCCCGACATTGATCGCATGTTCCGCTTTGCGGCCGGAACGACGTCCATCCGCTTAACGAGTAGGATCATGTCCGACATCCGCCCCATCAAACGCGCGCTGCTTTCCGTTTCCGACAAGACCGGTCTGATCGATTTCGCGCGCGCGCTGCAGCAGCGCGGGGTCAGCCTCATTTCCACCGGCGGCACGCGCAAGGCCATCGCCGACGCCGGCATTGCGGTGACGGATGTCTCCGACGTCACCGGCTTTCCCGAAATGATGGACGGCCGGGTCAAGACGTTGCACCCGAAAGTGCATGGCGGCCTGCTCGCGATCCGCGAAAATCCTGAGCATGAAGCGGCGTTGCTCGCGCACGGGATCGAGCCGATCGATCTCCTCGTCGTCAATCTCTATCCCTTCGAGGCGACTGTCGCCCGCCAGGCTGGATGGGAAGAAACCATCGAGAATATCGACATCGGCGGTCCCGCGATGATCCGCGCCGCAGCGAAGAATCACGAAGATGTCACGGTCGTGGTCGACGCCTCCGACTACCAGGCGATTCTCGACGCCATGGACGCCTCCGGCGGTTCGACGCTCGCCCAGCGCAAGAAACTGGCGCAAACGGCCTATGCCCGGACCGCCGCTTATGACGCGGCCATTTCCAACTGGCTCGCCAGGGCCCTGGCGATCGAGACGCCGGAATATCGCGCCGTCGGCGGCAAATTGTCCGAGCCGATGCGCTATGGCGAAAACCCGCATCAGCATGCCGGATTCTACCTGACCGGAGAGACCCGGCCCGGCGTGGCGACAGCGCGCCAGCTCCAGGGCAAGCAGCTCTCCTACAACAATGTCAACGACACCGACGCGGCTTTCGAGCTGGTCGCCGAATTCGACCCCGCCCGCACCGCCGCCGTCGCCATCATCAAGCACGCCAACCCGTGCGGCGTTGCCGAAGGGGCCAGCCTGAAGGAAGCTTATCTCCGCGCTCAAGCCTGCGATCCCGTCTCCGCCTTCGGCGGCATTGTCGCCGTGAACCGCAAGCTCGACGCCGACGCCGCGTCGGAAATCGTCAAGATTTTCACCGAAGTGATCATCGCCCCCGACGCCGATGAGGCGGCCATCGCCCTGGTCGCGGCAAAGAAGAACCTGCGGCTTTTGCTGACCGGCGGGCTGCCGGATTCGCGCGCGCCCGGCTTGACGGTTCGCTCGGTCGCCGGAGGCCTGTTGTTCCAGTCCCGCGACAACGCCATGGTCGACGACATGCCGCTCAAGGTCGTCACCAAGCGCGCGCCGACCCCGCAGGAGCTGGCGGACCTCATTTTCGCTTTCCGCATCGTCAAACATGTGAAGTCCAACGCCATCGTCTATGTGAAGAATGGCGCGACCGTCGGCATTGGCGCGGGGCAGATGAGCCGTGTCGATTCATCGCGCATCGCGGCGTGGAAGGCGGCGGAAGCCGCCAAGGCGGCCGGCGCGGCCGAAAGCTGGGCGAAGGGCTCGGCCGTCGCCTCGGACGCCTTCTTCCCCTTCGCCGACGGCCTGCTGGCGGCGGCCGAGGCCGGCGCGACGGCGGTCATCCAACCCGGCGGCTCAATGCGCGACGACGAGGTTATCAAGGCCGCCGACGAGGCCGGCCTGGCGATGGTGATGACCGGCCATCGGCACTTTCGCCATTAGAGCGTTTCCCACCCGTCTTGACGCATTCTGCCGACTTTGGCGAGGCGTCGCAGGCGTGGCGCAAGGCGTGTCGCGGACACGGCTAAGCCGCGCGACGCCGGGCGGCCGTCAAAGGCGAACCCTTGGGCGGGGGCTTTTGACGGCGCGGTGCGTTGCGAACTTGGCCGTGTCCTCGACACGCCTGCGCCCGCTCCTGCCGGATCGCCTCGCCAAGCGACAGAATGCGCCAAGACGGGTGGGAAACGCTCTACGAAGCGAAAAACGGCGCGCCTTGTTCAGGCGCGCTGCGCCGTTTCGCGATATTCGCGCAGATAAAGGCTCTGTTCGGCAAACTGGGCGAGCTCGACTTCCGGCCGTGCGCCGAAATGCTGGATGATTTCGCTCGCGGCAAGCGCCCCGAGCCGGGCGCAATAGTCCAACGGACGGCCCTGCGTATAAGCGGCGAGGAAACCGGCGGCGAAAAGGTCGCCCGCGCCGGTGGTGTCGACGAGATTGTCGATCGGAGCGGCGGGAACTTCAAAAGTCTTTTCGCCGTGAACGACGATCGCGCCCTTTTCGGAGCGGGTGACGGCGGCGATCACTTTTTCCTGGCGCAAAGCCGCGACCGCCGTGGCGAAATCGGAGGTCTGATAAAGGGCGTGGAGTTCGGATTCGTTGGCGAACAGGACATCCACGAAGCCGTCGCGCATCAGACCCAGGAATTCCTGCTGGTGGCGATCGACGCAAAAGACATCCGACAAGGTGAGCGCCGCTTCGCGGCCCGCCCCGTGGGCGATGCGCGACGCCTCGATGAAGGCCTGCTTGGCGGCCGGCGGATCCCAGAGATAGCCTTCAAGATAAAGAATTCGCGCGGCGGCGATGTCGGCGGGGTTCAGATCGGCGCTGGTCAGATTCTGACAGGCGCCCAGAAAGGTGTTCATCGTCCTTTGGCCGTCCGGCGTGACCAGGACGAGACAGCGCGCGGTGGAAGGGCCGTCCGCCGCCGGCGCGGTCGAGAAATGCACGCCCGCGGCCCGAATGTCATGGGCGAAGGCGCGCCCCGCCTCATCCGCGGCGACCTTGCCGACAAAGGCGCCCTTGCCGCCGAGGCTCGCTAAACCGGCGATGGTGTTGGCCGCCGATCCGCCCGAGGCGATCGTGGTCGCGCCCATCGCGTCGTAAAGCGATTGCGCCCGGGCTTCGTCCACGAGCTGCATCGAGCCCTTGTGCAGTCCGGCCGCGACAAGAAATTCATCGTCGACCGGCGCAATCACATCGACAATTGCATTGCCAAGGCCAAGGACGTCAAACTGATGCGCAGACATGGGGGTCCCCTTCCAAGCGAAGCCAGGGTCTTGCCTGCGCCGCCCGAACCGGTCAAGTCCTTTGTCGTCAGGAGACGCGCCGTCGGAGCCGCACATATAGCGCGCCGGCGCCGCCATGCGGCCTTGCCGCTTCCTCGACCGAAAGGACGACGGCGCGCAGTTCGGACGCTCGAAGCCAGTGCGGGACGTTGCGACGCAACACGCCGCGCTCGGGCGCGCCGTCCTCCTCGGCGGCGAGCGCGCCTTTCCCGGTGATGACGAGCACGACCCTGGCCCCGTCCTCGGCGGCGCGCCAGAGAAAATTGTTGAGCGCGCGATGCGCCTGGGCCTGGGTCATCCCATGCAGGTCGAGCACGTCGTCGACCTGCGCCTTTCCCGCGCCGAGCCGCCGTTTCAGGCGCTTTTCCAACGGCGCGAGCGGCGGCATGGACTTTGGCTTTCTTGTCGGCTCCGGGAGAGGCGCGACGATCGTCGTCGGAGTAACCGCCGCCGCATTTTTGGGTCCAACGTCAGGCGCGGCGGCAGGTTCGGTCGATCTCGCCACAGGCGCGACGCGCGGCCTGACGTCGGCTGTCACATGACGCCATAGCGCCAACTCCTCGCGCGAAAGGAGGCGGGCGCGCGCTGCACGTTTGATCTCGCCGCCGCTTTTCATGCCGTATTCCTTAGCGCCCGTCCCCGGTTCGCATTCGGACCGGGAGCAGGACGAACAACTGGCCATGATGGCGGATTTCGGCGGCGCGCGCGCCGGCCTCGCCGCCAAGCCCGAAATAGATATCGGCGCGCGCGGCGCCGACGATCGCTGCGCCGGTGTCCTGGGCGACGACCACCCGCCGCAAAGGCTCAGGCTCAGCGTTTCGCCACGGCATCGTCGAATCGATGAAAAAGGGCAGCCCAAAGGGCCAGACGCGCTTGTCGACGGCGATGGAGCGCAAGGGAGTCAGGGGCGCGCCGCCGCCGCCGCGCGGCTGGGCCTGCGCGCCTGTTTCGACATGGGCGTTGAAAAAAACAAAGGATTTGTTGAGGCGAAGCAATTCGTCGCCCGGCTGACCTCGCCCGGTCCCATTCGCCCTGATCCACTGCGTGAGCCGGTCCATCGTCATTTCCGCCGGCGTGGCCACGCCCCTTTGAACGAGAACACGCGCCAAGGCCGTATAGGGCTGGCCGTTCTTGCCGGCGAAGGTCAGCACAAGCACGCGCCCATCCGTCAGCCGCACGCGGGCGGAGCCTTGAACCTGCGCCAGGAAGAGATCGACATTGTCCTTGAGATAGACCAGCTTGCGCACGCCGGGCTGCCGTTCCAGCGCGCCATCCTCGATGGCGGCGCGATCGGGAAAAGGCGCCAGGGCGCCGTTCGGCCCCCGTCGCGCGGCGATCAGATCCGCCAGCGCGCCCGTTCGCTTTGCGGGCGGCAGCAGAACAAGATCCGGAGGCAAGCCATAGACCGGAACGGGATAAGCGGCGGTTCTTGTACTCGAACCGGCAATCTCGGGTTGGTAATAGCCGGTGAAGAAAGCGTCGCCCGAGCCATTGGCGACGATGCGATATGGTCGGAAGCGGCGGGTGAAGAAATCTCGCGGGTCCGCCGCGCCCTCGCCCTGGCGCGCCGCCCGGCACGCCTCGGCTTGCGCCTTGCGGTCGAAACCTTCTATCGCGGGCGCGGCGTCCAGCGGACGGTCGCAGGTTTTCGCGAAAATTCTCAACGCCTCCCCAAGGCGATCCTGGGAGAAGCCGGGCAAATCCACGAAAGAAACGGCGTCGAGCCGATAGGCTTGAGCCGCGCATCGCGCGGCGCCCGGACCCAAGGCCGCCAGAACGAGCCAGAGGCCAAGGCCGGCTCGAAGCCGCGCGCGGAAAAAGCGACCCGCCGGGTGAGTCATTGCACGGGCGCGGTCGCGACCAGCAGCCAGTTCGGGCCGCTGGCGTCGTGCCGCCGGCCAAAAGTCCAGACGTCTATGATTTCCTGCGGTTTTTCAGGATCGCCTTCCACGACCTGGCCGGATTTGTCACGCGTCACCGTGACAAATTGCGCGTCAAAACGGACCGCGATCCGCGCGCCGACAGGCTCTGCGGCGGCGCTGACCATTCTGACGCTGTTGAAAGCGACGAAATTCGTCTCCAGGGTTTCGCCGCGCTGAGCGCGCTCCGCCAAAGCGGCCTTGAAGCTTCCATAGACTTCATCGATCGCCAGCGACCGCAAGGTGGCGTCGTCGCCCACCGAAAAAGCATGGACCACCGTTTTGTATGCTTCGCCCGCGCCGTTGAGGAAGGCTCCGGCGTCGAAACCCGGCTGGGCTTTCGCGATGGCGTCAAGACCGTCCCAAAGGGGACTTCCCCGCTCGGCGAAATCCTGCCAGCGCGCATCGGCGACCACAGGCGGCGGCGCGGCGGCAGGCTGAGAAATGGGCGAAAAATCGTTTCGCTGCTCGTAGCCCCTACGCTCGCCCAGGACGGATCGCAGCTTCCACAGGACGAAAAGCGCCAACAGGGCGAAAATGACGATGGCCGGATCAAGTTGCATTATGGCCTCGCTTCCACAGACGCGATCAAGACGCGGAACCGCGTCCGACAATTCTTGTCAGGCGCGAATGGTTAGCATCGCCGCCAGGCCCCAGCAAGGCGCGCCCGGCGACGCTAACCCCAACTTGTTTTCCTCGGGGGATTCATGCTACCCGGCGAGGCGTCCGTTTCGAACGGTTTCTATGGAGACCTAGATCCCGTCGAAACTTTACGAGAGATGGCGGTTCTGCTCCGCCATTCCAAGATTATGCGGGAGATTGTCATGACGGATGCCAATGGTGGGGAGGCGCACGCCGCCCCGGCGTTAAATTGCATGGTTCAATATTGCAAGGATCTTTCGTTCGAAAATCCCAACGCCCCGAACTCGCTCCGCCCGCAGGAAACGGCCCCGAACATCAATGTTCAGGTGAATGTCAACGCGAAGCAGCTTGCGGAGACGGATTTCGAGGTCGAGCTGCTGATCGAAGGCTCGGCGGGCGAAGCCTCCAACGTCCTGTTCAAGTTCGAACTGACCTATTCGGGCGTTTTCCGTCTGGTCAATATCCCGCCGGAGCAGAATCATCTGGTCGTTATGATCGAATGTCCGCGTCTGCTTTTCCCCTTCGCGCGCCAGATCATTGCGGATTCGATCCGCAATGGCGGCTTTCCCCCGCTTTATCTCGATCCAATCGATTTCGCGGCGCTTTACGCCCAGCGCGCGCAACAGGCGCAGGCCGACGCTCCGCCGACCCATCTGTCCTGACCGCGCGAGCGCCTTCTCAGGCATAAACAAAAAAAACCCCGCCAGACCGGCGGGGTTTCTTTTTCCGGTTGAAGGCTTACGCCGCTTCTTCGACGTCGCTTTCCTCGATGATGACCGCTTCTTCCGCCTTGGCGGCGCGGCGCGGGCCTTTCGCCAAATGGGCTTCGATCAGCCTGAAGCAATCGGGATCGTTGAGCTTCTGCACGACCGCGAGCTCACGCGCCAAGCGGTCGAGAGCAGCCTCGTAAAGCTGACGCTCGGAATAGGATTGCTCGGGCTGAACCTCGGAACGATAAAGGTCGCGCACAACCTCGGCGATCGCCACCAGGTCGCCTGAATTGATCTTGGCTTCATATTCCTGAGCGCGGCGCGACCACATCGTCCGCTTGACGCGCGCGCGGCCGGTCAGAGTGTCGAGCGCCTTTTTAACCACGTTCGCGTCGGCGAGTTTGCGCATGCCGACGGAGGCGACCTTCGGGGTCGGCACTTTGAGCGTCATTTTGTCCTTAACGAAGGAAATGACATAAAGCTCCAGCTTGAAGCCCGCGACTTCCTGCTCCTCGACGGCGACGATCTGTCCGACGCCATGGGCGGGATAGACAATGAATTCGTTGGTCTTGAAGCCGCTCTTGGCGGTCGGCGTCTTGCCGGAAGATTTCGATGGGGACACGGCAATCTTGCTCGGATCGGAGGAACGAGGAGCGGGCGAAGCGGCATTAGCCGCCGAAGAGGTCTTTTTCTGCGTCACCTTGGTCCAATCGCTGATGGTTCGAGGTCCACATTCCGGCTGACGCGAACACTGCCGATCGCCAACCAATTTCGCGCCAACGCGGGCGACACGCCCGGATTAGCCGACGCTTGAGGGAGCGCCATGCCCTGTCTGTCTGTTGTTGAAGTTATCGCCGTGATTTCGCACCCTGTGGTGATGTCCCGCCGGAGCGAAACCGAATACACATCAACGCTGCGGCGTCGGAACAATTCCGGGCCGCACGTCGACCCAGGCCGTCAATCGGGATCTTCGCGCATCTGCCGACGTCAAAAACTTGCCGTCAAAACGAACTCCGTCCATAAGGTAAAAACAGGCCCCACGCCTAAGCGGGAGCCGTTGATCTTGCCACAGAAGCGTGCGCTCTTTTGCCGGTTGAACTCTATTATCGATATCACAAATTAACGCCCGAATCAAAATATAATTGATTCGGCGCGAGTTCGGCAGGATCGATGGTTAAATTGGGCCGCCGGCGCGGCGCGAAGGCAGGTCAGTCGCCTTTGCCCGGCTCCTTGCTGAACATGTCCAGCTTGCCGGAACGTCCGTCGAATTCCTTCGCTTCGGGAAGGGCGTCGCGTTTGATGGTGATATTCGGCCAAACCTGAGCGTATTCGGCATTCAGCGTCAGCCATTTCTCGAGATCCGGCTCGGTGTCGGGCTTGATCGCTTCCGCCGGGCATTCCGGCTCGCAAACGCCGCAGTCGATGCATTCATCCGGGTGAATGACGAGCATGTTCTCGCCTTCATAGAAACAATCGACGGGGCAGACCTCGACGCAATCCGTATATTTGCACTTGATGCAGTTTTCGATGACGACGTAGGTCATTTCTCTCTCCGCGCGCGGTCTCAAGAACCGCAGCGATGAAAACGATGCGGCCGGTAGCTAGCGCGTTTGTCGCGGCCATGCAAGTCGTTACGCCGCCCGAAGCCGCGGCATTTGCCGCCGCAGGCCCGCCCCGGCCTGAAATCAGGTCGTTTCGCGGAACAATTCGGCGAGTTTGTCGGTCATCGCGCCGCCAAGCTCCTCGGCGTCGGTGATCGTCACCGCGCGGCGGTAATAGCGGGTCACGTCGTGGCCGATGCCGATTGCGATGAGCTGGACCGGCGAGGTCGTCTCGATTTCCTCGATCTTGCGCCGCAAGTGGCGCTCCAGATAATGGCCCGGGTTCACCGACAAGGTGGAATCATCGACCGGCGCGCCGTCGGAAATCATCATCAGGATCTTGCGCTGCTCGGGACGGGCCAACAGCCGGCGGTGAGCCCAGTCGAGCGCCTCGCCGTCGATGTTTTCCTTCAGCAGACCCTCGCGCATCATCAGGCCCAGGTTCTTGCGCGTCCGACGCCAGGGCGCGTCTGCCGCCTTGTAGATGATGTGCCGCAGGTCGTTGAGCCGTCCGGGATTGAGCGGCTTGCCAGCCTTGAGCCATAATTCGCGCGAGAGACCCCCCTTCCACGCCCTGGTCGTGAAGCCGAGGATTTCGACCTTGACGCCGCAACGCTCAAGGGTCCGCGCCAGAATGTCGGCGCTGGTCGCGGCAATGGTGATCGGCCGGCCTCGCATCGATCCGGAATTGTCGATCAGCAAGGTGACGGCCGTGTCGCGGAAGTCGGAATCCTTTTCTTGCTTGAACGACAGCGGCGACTGCGGATCGACGATCACCCGCGACAATCTGGCTGGGTCGAGCGCGCCCTCCTCGAGATCGAACTCCCAGGCGCGGTTCTGCTGCGCCATCAACAAGCGCTGCAGCCGATTGGCGAGACGCGCCACCACCGCCGAAAGGCTCTGGAGCTGCTTGTCCAGATAGGCGCGCAACCGCTGGAGCTCCTCGGCGTCGCAGAGGTCCTCGGCGCGGACGATTTCATCATATTGGATGGTGAAAGCGCGATAATCGCCCTGGATGGCGTTGGCGTTCGGCGTTGGCGGGCGCAGCGCGGTCGCCGCCTCGTCGCCCTCGCCGAGATCGAAGTCGTCGGCGTCGTCGCCCGCTGCGCCCTCAATCGATTCCTCACGGCCTTCGAGGCTTTCCTCGGCCGATTCCTCGACCGTCTCGCTACTTTCGGCGTCGAGGCTTTCCTCCTTTTCGCCGGCGTCCGATTGGTCTTTTTCCTCGGTGGATGGAGGCTCCTCGCCGCCTTCCTCCTGGTCCTGATCGTCAGATTCGCCCTGGCCGGCCAGATCGAGATCCGCCAGAATCTTGCGCGATAATTTGGCGAAAGCCTTCTGATCCTCGATGGTCGCGATGAGCCTGGAGAGGTTCGACCCGGCGCGGGACTCAAGCGTCTCGCGCCAGAGCTGGACCAGGGGCGCGGCGGGGCGCGGGGGCGGCGCGCCGGTCAGCTTTTCGCGAACGAGAAGCGCCAGCGCGTCCTCGATCGGCGCGTCGGAGCGCTGGTGGATTTCCGCATAGGAGCCGCGTTCATAGCGGTGTTCGAGCGCAGCAGTCAGGTTCCGCGCAACGCCGACCATGCGGCGCGCGCCAATGGCCTCGACCCGCGCCTGCTCCATGGCGTCGAAAATGGTCCGCCCCAGTCTCGTCTGCGGCGCCATCCGCCGATGGGCCTCCGCATTATGGCAAGCCAGACGCAGCGCCTGGGCGTCAGCCTGGCCGCGAAGAATGGCGGCGTCGCGTTCCGTCAGGCGCCGCGGCGGCTCGCTCAGACGGATCGGCCCTCCCTCCGGCGCCGCGGCGGCGCCCACCTTTTCAGGCGCGAATACGACCTCGAGACCGGGCGATTGCGCCATGGCGCGCAAACAGCCGGCGACCGCGCGTTTGAACGGTTCGAGCGGCGCGTCGCGCGGCGATGGCGGCTTGGCGTTGGACAGGGGCACCCGGCGAATCCAATTATCCGGCAGAACAATGAAGGCGGCGCGACGCTCAGCTCAAAGCGACATTCATCGCGCTTTCCGGCAATTCCTTGCCGAACGAACGCTGGTAGAATTCGGCGACCAGCGGTCGTTCGAGTTCGTCGCATTTGTTCAGGAAGGTCAGACGGAAGGCGAAACCGATATCGCCGAAAATTTCGGCGTTTTCCGCCCAGGTGATGACGGTCCGAGGGCTCATGACGGTCGAAAGGTCCCCGCCCATGAAGGCGTTGCGGGTCAGATCGGCGACCCGCACCATCTTGCCAATCGTGTCGACGCCTTCCTTGTCCTTCTGGAAGCGCTTGACCTTGGCCAGGACGATATCGACCTCCTTGTCATGGGGCAGGTAGTTCAATGTGGCGACAATCGACCAGCGGTCCATCTGTCCCTGATTGATCTGCTGCGTGCCATGATAGAGGCCGGAGGTGTCGCCAAGGCCGATCGTATTGGCGGTCGCAAACAGCCGGAAGGCCGGATGGGGGCTGATGACCCGATTCTGGTCGAGCAAGGTCAGCCGGCCGGACACTTCCAGCACCCGCTGGATGACGAACATGACATCGGGACGGCCCGCGTCATATTCGTCGAAACAGAGTGCGACATTGTGCTGGAGAGCCCAGGGCAGAATGCCGTCGCGGAATTCCGTGACCTGTTTGCCTTCGCGCAGGACGATCGCGTCCTTGCCTACGAGATCGATGCGGGAGACATGGCTATCGAGGTTGACGCGGACGCAGGGCCAGTTCAACCGCGCCGCCACCTGCTCGATATGGGTCGACTTGCCGGTGCCGTGATAGCCGGAGACCATGACGCGGCGGTTGAAGGCGAATCCGGCGAGAATGGCCAGAGTGGTCGTTCGGTCGAAGAGATAATCCGGGTCGAGCACCGGCACATGCTCATCGGACTGCGAAAAAGCGGGGACGACCATGTCGGAATCGATTCCAAAAACGTCCCGCACCGAGATGGTCTTGTCCGGGAGCGGTGAACTGGACCCCGTGGATTGCACGCGTTGCATCTAACCTCCGTCTCCGCGTCGGTCGCGTCCCTTGGCCGCGGCGGCGGATTTGCACTTTCTCGTCGGAGCCGATCCGCGACCGTATTCCGGTCGCCCTTCTCGCGCTCCTGATCTCATGTCCGGCAACGTTAAACCGGCGATGTGCGAGGCCACAAGCAGCGAAGCGGCGATCTCGCCGTCGCCGGCCACGCGCTCATACCGCGCGGAATGACCTCAACACATTGTAGGCATTTATGATTTCCTGAAGCCTGGCTTCATTCGAACGATCGCCCCCATTGGCGTCGGGATGCAATCTCTTCACCAGCTCCTTGTAGCGCGCCTTGATCCCCTCGGGTCGCGCGTCATCGTCCAGGCCAAGAACATGCAAGGCTTTCAGGGCGACCACGCCGTGGCGAGGCTGCCGGCGCGCCGCGCGTCTGGCCCCTCCGCCATGGGCGGCAAAACCGCCATGCGCGCCCCGCGATACCTCGTCCCCCCGATTCGCGCCCATTTTCCAGGTCGGGCGATGGCCCGTCAGCGCCTCTTTCTGATAGTGAAGCACGGCCTCGTCGGTCATGCCGTTAAAATAATTATAGGTAGCGTTATATTCGCGGACATGGTCGAGGCAGAAGCAAAAATACTGGCCTTCCCGCAGACGTCCCATCGGCGCGCGAAATTCTCCCGGCGCAGCACATCCTGGATGCTGGCATTTCGGTCCGACCTGATCGGCCGGCGCGGCCGTGTTGCGTCGCGTCCTGATCCGGTCAAATATGGGAGAATTCAAATTCATGCGGTTAAGAATAGGGTTGAAGGGGGGCGGCGGGCAAGGACGCGGGCGAGATTATTTGTCTTGACACGTCCTGGTCCCGGCCCCGCGCCTTAAGGAGAAAGTCTGATGGAGTCAGTGAAAAAGCCGACGGTCCGCGAAAGAATGGAAGGCAAGCTTGCCGCCGCTTTCGCGCCTGAGTCCTTGGTCGTGATCGACGAATCGGACAGCCACGCCGGCCATGCCGGGCATTCTGGCGGCGCCGGGCATGGCGGGGAGACCCATTTCCGGGTGCGCATCGTTTCATCCAAATTCGACGGCCTCAGCCGGATCGACCGTCACCGGGCGGTCAATGCGGTCTTGGCCGACGAAATCGCGGGCGGCGTTCACGCTTTGGCGCTGGACCTCAAGGCGCCGGGCGAAATGAAATCCCGGGCTTGGACATAAAAGCGTCTCAAAACCATGGTGTCGGGAAGCGGCGCGGAATGACCCCGGAAAATGCGGTCGGCTTTCGGCGCAGCTTGACTGTCACGCCCTCGCGGGAAGATCGATCCGGAGCCGTTGCTCACACGCCCCCACATTCCAACCTGGGCCGGGCGCGCCTGGCCAAATCTGCAGAGACGATGATGTTTTTCATTCCGCACCGATTCCGGCTGCCCGCAGGCGCCTTGCTCGCCGCCCTGTGCGTGGCGAATGGCGGCTATATCGACGTCGCCCAGGCTCGCCACAAACATGCGACAGCGCACGCCCATGCCGCTGCGGCTTCCGTTCATTACGCGCCTCCGCCCTATATTTCGATCGATGTATCGACCGGTCGGATCATCGAGGCCCGCAACCCCACCCATCCTTGGTATCCGGCTTCCGTCACCAAGCTGATGACGGTCTATGTGGCGCTCCAGGCCGTCCAGGATGGGCGCCTGTCGTTGAAGACGCCGATGATCGTTTCCGCGCGGGCGGCCGGAATGAAGCCGTCCAAAATGGGTTTCGCCCCGGGTTCGCTCGTTACTTTGGACAATGCGTTGAAAATGCTGATGGTGAAATCAGCCAATGATCTGGCGGTCACCGTCGCGGAAGGCGTGTCAGGCTCGGTCGAGGCTTTCGCCGACGAAATGAACCAGACCGCCGCCAAGTTGGGCATGCGCGAGTCGCATTTCATGAATCCCAACGGCCTGCCCGATCCCAACCATTACAGCTCGCCGCGCGACATGGCGATCCTGGGCCGCGCGCTGCTGTTGAATTTCCCGCAATATGCGGGCCTTTTCGACATCGGCGCGATGAAATTGGACGATCAGGTGATCCCCAACCATAACGGCCTGCTTGGACGCTATCCGGGCGCCGACGGCATGAAAACCGGCTTCACCTGCGCCGCAGGCTTCAATCTGGTGGCGAGCGCGACCCGGGGCGGGCGCAAGGTCATCGTCGTGATCATGGGCGATCTGACCGCCAAGATCCGCACCGCGCACGCGGCGGACCTGCTCGATCGCGCCTTTGCCGCCTCGCAACTTGGCGAATTGGCTGCCGAACTGCCGGCGGTCGGCGGCGCGCCGCCTGACATGCATGCCGAAATTTGCGGCGGACGCAGCCCCAAGGCGGTGCTCGAAGCCGAGAGCGAGGATTTCAACAGTCCCGTCCAGGCCGCGCCCGACGCAGTGCCGGCTGTTCCCAAAGAAGGAGCGGCGATCGCCGCTTTGCCGCGCCCGGTTTTCGATCCAACGCCGGTTTATGTCGGTGAGGAGCCAGCCTATCAGGGTCCGATTGCCGGCCCTCGTCCCGCCAATACCCCGATCGGCGCGATCGCCTACACCACGCCACAACCCGAACACGCCGCGTCGTCGCCGCTGCAACCGGATCCGAAAGCGCTTTCCCTGCATCGAGGCGCGAAAAAGCAGCATGCGGCGAAACAGGCCGACGCGGGCAAAAAGAAGGCGAAGACCGCAAAGAAGAAGGTCGCCAAAAAAGCCGCTGCAAAGAAAACGCCTGCCACCAAGGCCGACGCGGAAAATACCGCCGACTCCAAGACGCCAGCCAAAACCGCAGCTCAATCGAAAGCGAAAAAACCGGCAAAGGACGCCCATCGCCCCGGCGCGGCCGCCTCTAGTCAGGCGACTGGAAATTGAGCGCTTCGCCCACCGACCGTCGCCCGCCGCCGCCCATACCCGTGACGATCCTCACGGGGTTCCTTGGGGCCGGCAAGACGACCGTTCTGAACCGGCTCCTGCGCGACCCCGGACTGGCGCGGTCCATCGTTCTCATCAACGAATTCGGCGAGATCGGACTCGACCATCTGTTCGTCGAGAAAATCGATGGCGACATGGTCATGATGGCCTCGGGCTGCCTGTGCTGCACCCTGCGCGGCGATCTGATCGACGCGCTGGAAAACCTGCTCCGCCGCCTCGACAACGGCCGGATTCCGCCGGTCGACCGGCTCCTGATCGAAACGACGGGATTGGCCGACCCCGCGCCGATCCTTCAAACATTGATGAGCCACCCTTATCTGCTGATGCGCTTCCGGCTTGACGGCGTCGTGACGGTTGTGGACGCAATCAATGGCGCCGCGACGCTCGACGCACACTCCAGAAGCCTTGCGACAGGCCGCCATGGCCGATCTTCTGGTGTTTTCAAAAATCGATCTGATTCAATCGGATGAGGAAAAGCACACCTTCAAGCGTCTCGTCGGACGACTCGAACGGATCAACGCGAGCGCCCGGCGACTCGACGATCCAAACCTGCTCGACGCCGATCACCTTCTCGGCCTTGGCCTCTATGATCCGAAAACCAAGGCCCCGGATGTTGCGCGCTGGCTCAACGCCGAAGCTTTGGCCACCGTGCGCCATGGGCACGACCATGAGTTGGGACATGACCACCACGATCACGACGTCAATCGTCACGGCGAATTGATCCGCGCCTTCGTTCTGGTCGGCGAAAAGCCCCTGTCGCCCTCATCCTGCGACCTGTTCCTGGAAATCCTGCGCAACGCCCACGGGCCGAATCTGCTCCGCGTCAAGGGAATCATCGCTTTGGCCGACGATCCGGCGCGGCCTTTGGTCATCCACGGGGTTCAGCACATCTTCCACCCGCCGGTGCGTCTCGACGCCTGGCCGGACGCCGACCATCGGACCCGGATCGTCTTCATCGTCAACAAGATGAACGCGCAATTCGTTCAGGGTCTTTACGAAGCCTTCGCGGGCGACCTTGGCATTGACCGCCCTGACGCGCAGGCGCTGACCGAGAGCCCATTGACCCCCGCAAGGGGCGGATTGCTCGCCTGATCGCTTCTGGCGCCGAGATTGATTGGTGACGGTCTTTTTATCGCGCCCGCGGAGAATCGCGCCGAAACGATCCATCGGTTCCGTTTTGGGGCGCCTCCGCGAACCGGAGCAGGCTAAGAGTGACACATTCTTTCGGACTCGGGCCAGCCTGCCGAACGGTGCGACTTGACAGCCACGCCGCCAATCCGGCCGAGGTCGGAGAAGGCGCCTTGGCCGGGCGAGGCAATCCGGCGGCGGCGAACCCGCTTCTGGTGGAGATGATCCGTTTCGAAAAATTGGGCCGGCATGAAGCCAAATGGAGCGACCTCGCCGGGCGCGCGCTCGAACGCAATGTATTTTTGGAGCCGGGCTTCACGCTCCCCTTTCTTCAACACTTGCGGCGCCCGAGGAATTTGCGTTTCCTGTTGGCCTGGAAAAAAGCGGCGACCGGCGAGCCCGAGCGCCTTATGGCGCTATGGCCGATCATTGCGCCGGGAACGCCTGAAAAGCCATATGAAACCTGGCGCCACGAATATTGTTGCCATGGCGCGCCATTGCTTGACCGGAACGAAGCCGCCGCCTGCCTGGACGCGATCGTGAGCCATCTGCGCGCCGAGGGAGGAACGGCTCCCATTCTTTCTCTGACCATGATCCCAAGTCGCGGAACCCTGTTTTCGCTCGTCTCTTCCTTCGCCGCGCGATGTGGCCTCACCGTCGCAAATGTTGCGCAATATCAGCGCGCCGCGCTCGACACGACAGAGGCCGGTCGGGTTGCGACGGATTCATTTTCGTCCAAGAAAATAAAGGAGCTGCGGCGTCTTTCGCGGCGCCTTCAAGAAAAGGGCGATATTTCCTTCGGGATCGCGAATGAGGGCGAAGCGCTGAACCAACACATTGAATCCTTCCTCGCCCTGGAAGCCAAAGGCTGGAAAGGCAAAAACGGCGGCGCCTTTCTCGCGCGGCCGGAACGCGCAGCCTTCGCGCGGGCGATGCTGCGAAGAATGGCGCATGAAGGGCGATGCAGAATCTATTGGCTGGCGTGCGGCGAACGCGTCATCGCCAGCAATATACTGCTGCTCGACCCTGACAGGGCCTTTTTCTGGAAAACGGCTTACGATGAGGAATTCTCCGCCTTTTCGCCCGGCGTGCTGTTGACCTTGCGCATGACGGACGCCCTTCTGCGCGAGCCGAGCTTGAGCCAAATCGATTCCTGCGCCATTCCGAACCATCCGATGATCGATCATGTCTGGCGCCAACATGAGTGCTTTGTCGACATCATGCTCGCTTGCCGTCCAGACGGGGGCGCCGCCTTGAATGGCGCGCTACGCCGGGAACGCTTCAGTCGCTGGCTCCATGTTCAAGCCAAGTCGCTTTTGAACAAAGCGCGGCGCTCATGACGAGACCGGATGCCCCTCCGGCGCCCGCGTCCCGCCAAAGGCTCGATAAGTGGCTTTGGCATGCCCGCGTCGTGCGGACGCGCGCGGCGGCGGCGGAACTGGCCGCCAGCGGCTATGTGCGGATCAACGCCCTGCGCGCGCAACAGGCGGCGAAGCCCGTCTCTTTGGGCGATATTTTGACAATCGCCCTCCCGCATCGCGTTCTGGTTCTCGAAGTGCTCGGTTTTTCGCAACGGCGAGGGCCGTTCCCGGAAGCCTCGAAACTTTATCGCGCAATCGACGGCGACGGCGCCACGCCGGATCGTCGGTCCGATCCGGCGTCTGACTGAACTCAGCTTTCCAGGAGCCGGCGCGCGATGACCTGGGCCTGAATTTCCGCGGCGCCCTCGAAAATATTGAGGATGCGCGCGTCGCAAAGGACGCGCGAAACCGGATATTCCAGCGCGAACCCATTGCCGCCATGGATTTGCAGCGCATTGTCCGCCGCCGCCCAGGCGACGCGCGCGCCGAGAAGCTTGGCCTGGCCGGCCTCAAGGTCGCAACGCTTGCCCTCATCCTTGACCCGCGCCGCGAAATAAGTGATCTGGCGCGCGATATGAATCTCGACCGCCATCATCGCGATCTTGTCGGCGACACGCGGGAAATGGATCAAAGCCTTGCCGAACTGGATGCGCTCCTTGGCGTAGCGGAGACCCAATTCCATGGCGCATTGCGCGACGCCGACAGCGCGCGCCGCCGTCTGGATGCGGGCGGCTTCGAATGTCTGCATCAATTGCTTGAAGCCCTGGCCCTCGACGCCGCCGAGTAGATTTTCCCCCGGAACCTCGAAACCGTCGAAGGCGATCTCATATTCCTTCATCCCGCGATAGCCGAGCACCTCGATCTCGCCGCCGGACATGCCTTTGGCCGGGAACGGATCGGCGTCGTCGCCGCGCGGCTTTTCCGCCAGCAGCATCGACAGGCCCTTGTAGCCCGGCTCGTTGGAATTGGTGCGGACCAGCACCGTCATGAGATCGGCGCGGACCGGATGGGTGATCCAGGTCTTATTGCCATTGACGATATATTTATCGCCCTCCCGCGCCGCGCGCGTGCGCAACGAAGCGAGGTCCGAGCCGGTGTTGGGCTCCGTAAAGACCGCCGTCGGGAGGATTTCGCCCGACGCGATTTTCGGCAGATATTTTTCCTTTTGCTCGGGCGTGCCGCCGCAAATGATCAGTTCGCCGGCGATTTCCGAGCGTGTGCCGAGCGAGCCGACGCCGATATAGGCGCGCGATAGTTCTTCGGTCACCACACACATGGCGACCTTCCCGAGCCCCATGCCGCCATATTCTTCCGGGATGGTCAGGCCGAAAACGCCGAGATCGGAAAGCCCCTTGACGATTTCCAGTGGGATATAGGCGTTTTTCAAATGCCATTCATGCGCGTGTGGGACGACTTCGGCTTCCGCATATTTGCGAATTTCCTCGCGGATCGCCTCCAATGTCTCATCGAGTCCGGGCGAGCCGACGGTCGCCGAGGCCGCCGCGTGATCGATGAGATCGACCAGCCTGGCCCGATTCGGCGCTGTGTTGCCGGCGGCGATCAAGCTTTCGATTGCCGGCGAGCGCTTGAGCGCGACGGCTTCGGGGCTCAAGCCGAAATCGCCGAGACGAACAAATTCGCCCTGGCTCATCGGAATGCCGCCGAAAATCTGGGCGAGATATTCGCCGAGGCCAATCCGGGTCAGCAGATCCTCGGTTTCTCCGTAACGCCCCTCGGCCCGCATGCGCTCGGCATAGGCCAGCGTTTCACGCAAGGATTCGACATAGGTGGCGAACCACGCGAGGCCATGCGCGGCATGCTGCTCCCGCTCGATGGCGGCGTTGGATAATTTGCCATTTTCGGTGACGTTCGCGCGAACGCTTGCAACAGCCTCTTCGTAAAGGGCTTCGATGGCGCCAACCGCCTGCCGGCCGAGCTCGAAAAATTCATCCATCGGGATCATTTGCGCAATTTGCGTCATTCGTGACTCCTGATCCGGCCGAACCTCTGCGTTTGAAAGCAGGGAACGTTTTGTCGCCAGCCCTTATACCGCAGTGCAATATGCTTATGCTGTCGCGCGCGCCAAGCCCTTCTTTCGCAGCAACGCGTCGAATTCCGGTCCGCGGCCCCTGAACAGACGGTAAGCGTCGTTGGGATCGCGCTGGTTCCCGGCGGAATAGACCCAATCATGTAGCCGCCTGGCGACTTCGGGATGAAAAATGTCTCCCGCCTCCTCGAAGGCCGCGAATCCGTCGGCGTCGAGGGCTTCGGACCATAAATAGCTGTAATAACCTGCCGCATAGCCCTCGCCGGCGAAAATATGAGAGAAATGAGGGCTGCGGTGGCGCATGACGATTTCCTGCGGCATGCCGATGTCGCGCAGGATTTCCTTTTCAGCGCCGACGACATCCCACCGCGCATCGGGCCGGGAATGGAGAAGGAAATCGACATAAGCCGAAGCGCAATATTCGACCGTGGCGAAACCCTGGTTGAAATGGCGCGAAGCAATCACGCGGTCGATCATATCCTGGGGAATTGGCGCGCCCGTTTCATGATGCCGCGCGAATTTTTGCAGGATTTCCGGGCGAAGCGCCCAATGTTCGTACAGCTGGGAGGGCAATTCCACGAAATCGGTCGGCGTCGCCGTGCCGCTCATCGATGGATAGACGACATCGGACAGCATCCCATGGAGCGCATGGCCAAACTCGTGGAACAGGGTCGTTACTTCCGACAGGGACAAAAGGGTCGCCTGGCCAGGCGAGGGCTTGGAAAAATTCATCACATTGACGACAACCGGCCGCATTTCGCCGCCCAATTTCCGCTGACCGCGAAAACTTGACATCCATGCGCCGGACCTTTTTCCCATCCGGGCGTAATAATCGCCCATGAATATCGCCAGATGCCGGTCGTCGCGATCCAGAACTTCGAAGACGCGGACATCCCGGTGATAGGCCGGCAAATCCGGGCGCAGTACGAAACGCAATCCGAACAGCCGTTCCGCGCAATAAAAGGCCGCCGCGATCATATTTTCCAGCTGAAAGAACGCTGAGAGCGCGCTCTGGTCCAAGTCATAGTCGCGCAACCGCAGTTTTTCCGCGTAAAAACGCCAGTCGTGGGCCGCAATCCTGAAATTGGCGCCCTCGGCGTCGGCGACCATTTGGAGCGCCACGCATTCTTCGCCGGCGCGGGCGCGGGCCGGGGCCCAGACCTTGTCCAGCAATGCGAGAGCGGCCGATGGGGCGCCCGCCATGGTCGGCTCCAGCTTGTAATCGGCAAAAGTCCGGTAACCCAGCAATTGCGCGCGACGGCGGCGAAGCTCCAGAATCTCAGAAATGATGCGTCGGTTATCGGTCTCGCCGTCATGCTCGCCGCGCGCGATCCAGGCGTTGAACAATTCTTCGCGCAGGTCGCGTCTCTCGCCATAGCTCAGAAAAGGCTCGACGCTCGATCGCGACAAGGTCAAGGCGAAGGCGCCAGCGATGTTACGATCCTTCGCGGTCTGCGCAGCGGTCGCTTTCGCCATATCGGAGAGGCCGGCAAGATCGCTTTCCTCCAGCTCCATGATGTAATTTTCTTCATCGGCGAGCACATTTTGCGCGAATTTCATTTCCAGTTCGGCCAACTGCTCCGCCATCTGCGCGAAAAGTGCGCGATCGGCGCCGGCCAGTTGCGCCCCCGAGCGCAGAAAACTCTTGTAGGTCAGGTCGAGCAGGCGCGCCTGCTCGCCGCTGAGCGCCAGATTCTCGCGATGATCGAAAAGCGCCGCGACACGCGCAAACAAACGCTCATTGAGGGAAATCGCGGCAAAATGCCGGGCAAGAACGGGAGAAATATCCCGTTCGATCGCACGCAAATCTTCGGTGGAATCGGTTCCCGCAAGGTTCCAGAAAACGCTATTCACGCGGGTCAAGGTCTGGCCGGCCAACTCCAAAGCGTCGACGGTGTTTTCGAACGTCGCTGGCGCCGGATTATCGGCGATTGCGGCGATTTCCGCTTCATGCTCGCGCAAGGCGACGTCGAAAGCATGGCGATAATGATCGGGTCCAATGACGGAAAAGGGGGGAAGACCGAATGGCGTCCGCCATTCGGTCAGCAAGGGATTGGACGCATCCATAAGAATCTCCGGTTCCCATCAGAGATAGGACAGAGTCCGCGGCGACGCCAGCTTGCTTAAGCGAATGGTTTGACGATCACCAGAATGACAATGAAGATCATCAGAAGCGTCGGGACTTCATTGATCACCCGATAAAATCTGCTCGGATGGGCGTTCCGGTCCGAACTGAAGTCGCGGCGATATTTTGCCAGCATGAAATGAGAGACCGTCATCAAGCTGACGAACAGAAGTTTGGCGTGAAACCATGGCGACAGGAAAAACCCGGCCGCGGTGGCGAGAAACAAGCCGGTGATCCAGGCGACAATCATCGCCGGCGTCATGATCGCGAAAAGAAGCCGCCTTTCCATGATCTTGAATGTTTCGGACTGGTCCGATCCTGACGCGGCCTCGGCATGATAGACGAAAAGCCGCGGCAGATAGAGCATTCCCGCCATCCACGAGATGATGGCCAGGACATGCAACGCCTTGATCCACAAATACATCTTACGCCTCGAAGGATCGCACCTGCTTGATCAGCGCAGCGACATGGTCGATCGGCGTTTCCGGAAGGATGCCATGTCCAAGATTGAAAATATGCGGGCGGTCCCGATAGGCCGTCAGAATTCGATCGACCGCGCCAGCTTGCGCCGATCCGCCGGCCAGGAGCGCCAATGGGTCAAGCTGGCCTTGGACGACAATGTTCGGGGCCAGATGGGCGGCGATCCAGGCTGGATCGATCGCGGTGTCCAGGCCTAGGGCGTTCGCGCCCGAGATCTGGCAAAAATCGGCGTAACGGGTCGCGGCGCCACGAGGAAAAGCGATGATCCGCGCGGCCGGGACCTGCTTTCGCACGCCGGATATGATTTGCCTGATCGGGTCGAGGGACCAGCGTTCGAATTCCCCGGCCGGCAGGACGCCAGCCCATGAGTTGAAAATCTGTACGGCGTCGACGCCGGCGCGGAACTGGGCGGAAAGATAGGCAATCGAGGCTTCGACAAGTTTGTCGATCAGAATCTGGAAGCCGGTCGGATTGCGATAGGCGAAAAGGCGGGCCGGCGCATGATCGGGCGTGCCACGGCCTGCGATCATATAGCTCGCCACTGTCCATGGCGCGCCGCAAAAGCCGAGAAAGGAAGTTTCCTTCGGCAGGTGAGATCGCACGCGATCGATGGTCTCGAATACGGGCGCCAGGCGATCCAGGGACAAGGGTGGAAGCTTTTCGATATCGGCGGTGGCGACGAGCGGCTGTAGACGTGGACCTTCCCCGGTTTCGAACACCACCTTTTGCCCGAGCGCATCGGGCACGACGAGAATGTCGCTGAAGAGTATGGCGGCGTCAAAACCAAAGCGTCGGATCGGCTGAAGCGTGGCCTCGGCCGCCAGGGCGGGCGAATAGCAGAAGTCGATGAAATTATCGGCGCTGGCCCTGATCTCACGATATTCGGGCAGGTAGCGGCCTGCTTGGCGCATGAGCCAGATCGGCCGTGTCTTGGCTATGTTGCCGTCGAGAACTGCAAGCATCGGCTTGCTGTTTGCGCCGTCGTTTTGATTGCCGCCCTGCTGCACTGCCAACCAACCTTATATAAAGAGAATCTGAGTTTTATTTTTATTTTAGGCAGTGGAATAGCCTTATTCCAAAAACCACACAACGCATCCCCGATCAGTCTACCGGTTTGCGAAAGCCGACGGATCGAGCGCGGAATCCGTTAACGGAAAATTTACCAATAATCTTAGCAATTTATTAGGATAGCGACAGCCGGTTGGAAAGGCTTATCCCCGAAATTCCCATCCCCAGGCGCGAACGAGCCGTCAAAGATACAATTGCGCAGGGTGTTGAGAATTCCCGTCGAATCTCCCACAGTCGGCGGGCCGCCCGCGACTTTTCCGACTTTTGCGATGATATTCACAGGCGTGAAGGCTCATCGACGAAATCAGGGGATAAGCGAGGCAATGGCGTCGAGGAGACAAGGGGAGCTTGACCTCAGTGAACCGGAACTATTTCCATCTTCACCTGGTCTCCGATTCGACCGGCGAAACCCTGATCAACGTCAGCCGGGCGGCGGCCGCGCAATATCAGGGCGTGGCCTCGATCGAACATATCTATCCGCTGATCCGAAACCACGATCAACTGGACCGGGTGATCGCCGGCGTTCGATCTTCGCCGGGCATTGTGCTTTACACGCTGGTTGACGGCGAACTGGGCGCGCGGCTGGAACAGGCTTGCGCCGAGATCGGCGCGCCCGCGATTTCGGTTCTGGCGCCCGTCCTGGGAATTTTCCAGTCCTATATCGGCCCTGCGTCCAGTCCGAAGCCCGGCGCTCAACATGTCTTGAACGCCGATTATTTCAAGCGCATCGACGCCTTGAACTATACGATGATGCATGACGATGGCCAGAGCGGCGTCGATCTCGAAAACGCCGATGTCGTTCTTCTCGGGGTCAGCCGCACGTCCAAGACGCCAACCAGCATCTATCTCGCCAACAAGGGGATAAAGACAGCCAATGTTCCGCTCGTTCCGGGCGTTCCCATTCCCGAAAACATCGAAAATCTCAGAAAGCCTCTCGTCATCGGCCTGTTCGCGAGCCCGGACCGAATTGTCCAGATCCGGCAAAACAGGTTGTTGTCCCTGAATGCGAGCCAGGAATTGTCCTATGTCGATCGTGACGCGGTCGCCGAGGAAGTGACCCAGTCTCGCCGCCTTTTTGCGCAGCGTGGGTGGGCGACGATCGATGTCTCACGCCGCTCGATCGAGGAAACGGCGGCGGCGATCATGGATCTTTATCGCGATCATCGATTGCAGTTCATCGCTCAAGGCTGACCGAACAGGCAAAACATCAGCTCGATAGAAATGAAGGTGAATATGAAACGCGCTTTTGTCGTCGGTTTCCCGATAAGCCATAGCCGATCGCCTTTGATTTATAATTTTTGGCTGAAAAAATACAAAATAGAAGGTGAATATTCCACGAAAGAGGTCGAACCAGAGAAAATAAATCATTTTCTTAAATTTTTTGACGCTGAAGGATTTAGTGGTGGAAATGTAACTATACCCTATAAGGAGATTGCGTTCAGCCAATGTGACGAGTTAACGGAAGCAGCGAAAAAGACCAGAGCGGTGAACACGGTCTGGTTGGATGGTGGAAGACGTCACGGCGACAATACGGATATTGAAGGTTTTTTGGATAATCTGGATTTGGAAGCTCCTGGCTGGGGCGAGGATTGTGAACATGCGGCAGTCATCGGAGCCGGCGGCGCCGCGCGCGCGGTGATTTCGGCTCTTGCCAAGCGAGGCGTTCCGGAAATAACGATCGTGAATCGGTCGCTCGAGCGAATGGCGCATTTGGCGCAGGAGATAAGCGGCTGGGGCTTTCGGAAAATTCTACCGCGGCGTTTGGAAGCGGGCCACACGTCCTTCGATGGGGCGAACCTGCTCGTGAATACGACTTCGCTTGGCATGGTGGGGCAGCCGCCGCTCGAAATTTCGTTGGAGCGCCTTGCAGGGGACGCTATTGTCTATGACATCGTCTATGCGCCTTTGGAAACCGATCTGCTGCGCGAGGCGCGCGGTCGTGGTTTGAGAATTGTCGGGGGATTGGGAATGTTGCTCCATCAGGCGGCGCCGGCCTTCGAAAGGTGGTTCGGGGTGCGACCCGAGGTGACGCCGGATTTGCGCCTATTGGTGGAACAGGATTTGCTGCGGCCCAAAGCATGATCGTCCTCGGTCTGACTGGTTCGATCGGGATGGGGAAGTCGACGACCGCGGCAATCTTCCGGGACTTCGGCATTCCTGTTTTTGACGCCGACCAGTGCGTTCATCAGATTTATGCCGGCGCTCCGCCTGCCGCCTTGGCGGCGCGGTTCCCGAAAGCGATCGTCGATGGGCGGGTCGATCGCAAGATTTTGGGATCCATGGCGCTCGATGATCCCGACGCGATGGCGGCGTTGGAGAAAATCATCCATCCTATTGTCGAGAGCGAACGCAACAAGTTCATTCGCGATAAGAGGGACGGAGGCGCAAGGCTGGTCGTGCTTGACATTCCGCTGCTGTTTGAGACTCAAGCCTGGCGGCGCGTTGACGCCATCATGATCGTGACTGCGCCCATAGAGGTTCAGCGTCAGCGCGTTTTGTCGCGTGAGTCGATGGATGAAGATAAATTTCTCGGCATCTCAAGGCGTCAGATGCCGGATAAGAAAAAACGAATGTCCGCGCAATTCATCGTGGAAACACAATTCGGCTTTGAGCCGGCGCAGCGGCAAATCTCCAACATTATTTCAGTGCTTTCTCAGATGGACAAATAGGGCCCTTCTTCTTGAACGCTGGCTCCATAACTGGGTATTCCAATGTCACGCGAAATCGTTATCGACACCGAAACGACAGGACTTGAAGCTAATTCTGGCGACCGTATCGTAGAAATCGCGGCTCTGGAGCTTATAAATGGAGTAAAGTCAGATAATAACTTTCATTATTATATCAATCCTGAGAGAGAAATTCCAGATTCTGCCTTCAGAGTTCATGGAATTTCGAATGAAATGGTCTATAATAAACCAAAATTTATTGAAATAGCTGAGGAATTCATTTTTTTTATCAGAAGCGATCCGATCGTGGCGCATAATGCTGAATTCGATCTGGGGTTTATCAATGCGGAATTGCGTCGAATTGGTCGCAGCGTTCTCGAGCAAAATCCGATCGTCGATACTTTGGCGCTGGCGCGAAAGAAATTTCCGGGGCAGTCGAATTCGCTCGATGCGCTTTGCAACAGATTTGGCGTTGACCGCAGCCGCCGTGTGAAACATGGCGCATTGGTTGACGCTGAAATTCTGGCCGAGGTCTATGCCGAACTCAGAGGAGGCCGGCAAACCGCCTTGACCTTGCAGGTGAATCAAGAAATTACGACCGACACGATGGTTTGGGACCTGATTCGGGCTCGCCCGAGCGATTTGCCCTCCGCCTTGGCAGAGAACGAGCAGGAAGGTCACCGGGCGCTGATCCAGAGCCTCGGGGGCCAAGCGGTCTGGGAGCGCTATCTAGGCGAAGGCAAAAGCTAGCGCATATTCCCGAAAAGTTGATAGACTTTTCGAACAAGAATATGCGTCAAAACAATGAAATAACCGAGCGCGTTCGACTTTATGATTTCCGAACGCGCTCCAAAATGTCGGAACTTCCCGATCGCGAGGACGAAAAAGGTCAGCGCGGCGCGCGTTTGGCGAGAATGCGCTGTAGGGTTCGCCTATGCATATTGAGGCGGCGCGCGGTCTCGGAGACATTTCTCTCGCAAAGTTCATAAATGCGCTGGATATGTTCCCACCGAACCCGCTCCGCGGACATTGGATTGGGGGGCGCGAGTCCTGCCGCCGCCGCTTCGCCGTTCATCAGGGCCAGAAAGACCTCGTCGGCGTCGGCAGGCTTGGCCAGATAATCAAAGGCTCCAAGTTTGATGGCGATCACAGCGGACGAAATATTGCCGTAACCGGTCAGGATGACGCCTCGGGCGTCAGGGCGGCGCGATTTCAGTTCGGTGATCACATCGAGGCCGTTGCCGTCGGCGAGGCGCATGTCGATAATCGCGAAAGCCGGCGGTTCGGCGCGAATCGCGGCCAGGGCGTCGGCAACGGATTCGGCCGTGGCCACGTCGAAGCCGCGCGCGGACATCGCCTTGGCGAGGCGGTTGAGGAATGGCCGATCGTCGTCCGCGATGAGGAGGCGCGGATCCTTCTCGAACAAAAGCCGTGCTTCGTTCGGTTGTTCGGCTGTCATTTCGTCGCCATCCTGCACGATTGCGCCTCTTACCGAGTATGTCCACGATCGGCCGACCCGAGACCCGGACCGTTCCAAAACTCTATGAACGGCCCTCTGGGGCGGATGACAAGTGCGAAAGTGAAAATTTTGGGCCGGATTCCAGTTGTTGGCGGTTCCAGACGACTTCGGTTACGGCCCCGCCGAGGTTTGAGAAATGAAGCTTGGCGCCGGTTCGCTCGAGCAAGGTTTTGGAGATGAAAATCCCCAGGCCCATTCCAGCGACATTTCCCGCCTTCAGACGGCGATCCGGTTTCCCCTTGAGATAAGGTTCGCCGATTTGCGTCAGAATTTCATTCGGAAATCCGGGACCATCGTCGGAAATCCGAATTTGGACTTTTTCACTCGTCCAAGTGGCGTTGACCACAACCTTGGAGGACGCGAAATCGACTGCGTTATCGACAAAATTGCCGATGCCATAGGCGAGAGCCGGATTGTTGGCGACAATCGGCTCGTCTCCATCTCCGGCCATATCGATCTCGATGACGACGAGGCGCCGCCGGAACGGAGCGACGACATTCTCGATCCAATGTCGCAATTTGATATGGTCGAGCTGAGGATGCTCTTCGGAAGCGAGGGATGTGATACGCCCGAGGATGTCCCGGCATCTTTGCGCCTGCTCGTTGAGCAGGTCGATATCTTCCGCGAATTCCTCCGGCAATTTCGCGCGCTGCAATTCCTTGCTCACGACGGCGATCGTGGCGAGCGGCGTTCCCAATTCGTGGGCGGCGGCCGCGGCCAATCCGTCAAGGCGTGAGAGATGATTTTCGCGTTCCAGGACCAATTCGGTCGCCGTGAGGGCCAGACTCAGATTCCGCGCTTCATGCGCGACTTGGGCGGCATAGGTGCAAATGAAAGCGGTCGCGACGAGAAAGGCGATCGAGACGCCGAGCCGGTAAAGCAGCGGCAATTCCAGCGCCGCGCCCGGAAACCACGGCAACGGCCAGTGGTAAATGCTGAGGATGCCGGCGCAAGCCAGAGCCAGAAGGACGATCGCCACGATCTGGCGCGGTCGAAGAGAGACGGCCGCGATAGTGACCGGCGCCAACAACAGGATGAAAAACGGATTGTCGAGGCCTCCGACCAGGAACAGCAAGGTTGAAAGCTGAAGAATGTCGAAAGCCAGCAAGGCCATCGCGGGGCGTTCTTCGAGCCGAAGCGATTTGGGATAATAGAGCTCGACAAAGACGTTCAAAACGGCCGAGGCGCCGATCACCGTAAGACACCAACGCAGCGGAATGTCGAATTTGAAGCCGAAAGCGATCGCCAGAACGGTAAAAAGCTGTCCGAACAGCGCGAGCCAACGCAATTGCGTCAGCGTTTCGATCCGCAAATTGCGGCCTTCCCGGCCGAACATCGGAGCAATGGGCCTTGTTTCCATGGGACACAGGACCTCAAAAGGCGAAAGCACGGTCGTTCGCCGCCGGAAATCCACCTGGGTCCGGCGGCGGAAGGTTTGAAAATCCTATTCCTTGGCGCGTTCGGCGCGCTTGCGGTCATTGGGGTCGAGCAAGCCCTTGCGAAGGCGGATTGATTTCGGCGTGACCTCCACCAATTCGTCATCCTCGATATAGGCCAAAGCCTTTTCAAGCGTCATCCGGATCGGCGGCGTCAGTTTCACTGCCTCGTCCTTGCCGGCGGCGCGGATATTGGTGAGCTTCTTGCCTTTGAGAACATTGACTTCGAGGTCGTTCTCGCGGGTATGCTGACCGATGATCATGCCCCGATAGACCTTCCAGCCGGGCTCGATCATCATGGGGCCGCGATCTTCGAGGTTCCACATCGCATAGGCCACGGCTTCGCCGGCGTCATTCGAAATCAGCACGCCGTTTCGACGTCCTTGGACGTCGCCCTTGTAGGGCGCATAATCGTGAAACAGACGATTCATGATCGCGGTTCCGCGCGTGTCGGTCAACAATTCGCCCTGATAGCCAATCAATCCGCGGGTCGGCGCGTGAAACACCAACCGCTGACGGTTGCCGCCGGACGGACGCATCTCGATCATCTCGGCCTTTCGTTCCGACATTTTCTGGACGACGACGCCCGAATATTCCTCGTCGACGTCGATGACGACTTCCTCGATCGGCTCAAGCCGGGTTCCATCCTCCGCTTCCTGGTAAACGACGCGCGGACGGGAAATGCCAAGCTCGAAGCCCTCGCGCCGCATCGTTTCGATGAGAATCGCCAGCTGCAATTCGCCGCGTCCCGACACGATATAGGAATCCGAGCCCGGCGAATCCTCGATCTTCAGCGCGACATTGCCTTCGGCTTCCTTATAGAGGCGGTCGCGGATAACTCGGCTGGTGACCTTGTCGCCTTCGGTTCCCGCGAGCGGCGAATCATTGACGAGGAAGGTCATGGACAAGGTCGGAGGGTCGATCGGCTGGGCTTGCAAGGGCTCCGTCACGTCGGGCGCGCACAAGGTGTCGGCGACGTTGAATTTCTCAAGCCCGGCGATGGCGACAATGTCGCCCGCTTCGGCTTCCTCGATCGGTTGGCGTTCGATGCCGCGAAAGGCGAGAATCTTGGAAACGCGCCCTTGTTCGACGACGTTGCCCAGCCGATCCAGAACCTTGACCGGCTGGTTCGATTTGATCGAACCCGAAAAGATGCGGCCGGTGATGATGCGGCCAAGATAGGGGTTCGACTCGAGCAGGGTGCCGAGCATCCGGGAACCGCCCTCTTCAACCTTGGGCTCCGGGACGTGGTCGAGAATGAGGTCGAACAGAGGCGCGAGATCGGGCGTCGGCCTGTCGGGGCTGTCGGACATCCAGCCCTGTTTCGACGAGCCGTAAAGAATCGGAAAATCGAGCTGTTCGTCATCGGCGTCGAGCGCGGCGAACAGGTCGAAGACTTCATTGATCACTTCGCTCGGTCGGGCGTCTGGCTTGTCCACCTTATTGATGGCGACGATCGGCTTGAGGCCGATCTTGAGCGCCTTGCCGACGACGAATTTGGTCTGCGGCATGGGGCCTTCGGCGGCGTCGACCAGAACGATGGCGCCATCGACCATCGAAAGGATGCGTTCGACCTCGCCACCGAAATCGGCGTGGCCGGGCGTATCGACAATGTTGATTCGGGTGTCTTTCCACACCACCGAGGTCGCCTTGGCGAGAATGGTGATCCCGCGCTCGCGTTCGAGATCGTTGGAATCCATGACGCGCTCGGCCACGCGCTGGTTCTCGCGAAAGGCGCCCGATTGGCGGAGCAGTTGGTCCACCAGGGTGGTCTTGCCGTGGTCGACATGGGCGATGATGGCGATATTGCGCAGTTTCATGAGCGTCCGAAAGATTGGCCTGCCGGTTTGGTCGGCAGGCGATGTTAATGTGTCGCCTGAGCGTCATATGGAAGGGACGGCGCCTCGCAGAAACTGGCGATGTCAACGCCACTTTCCTACCCAGGCTCGTTGTTTGGTGCTTGATCTATAGGAAAATCGCAGGATTGGAAACCGCCGGGCCCGATCACACGCCGAGGAAATGATCCGCACTCAAGCGGGAGGTCGCGGCGACGGCCGCGCGCAGAGCTCGCTTCGCCGGTCGGCGATGGCGAGACGGGCCTGCTGAACGACGAGAGTCAAGGCCGCCAGTTGATGATTGTCGAGCTTGGGCGCGACCCCCGCCGCAAGCGAGGTGGTGAGAATTTCGTCGATCTGAATTTCCAGCCTTGCCAGCGCCTCCAGACTGTCGGCCTCCCGGCCCGATTTGAGTATGGTCAACGCCGATTCCAGCAATTGATCGAAACGGGCATGGCCGGAGACAGCGACGCGGCTCGCCAGAGTGGCGAGGCCCGAAACGATGACGCTTCCGATCATCGCCCCGATATAGATCAAGTCGCTGTATTTATCGAAGAAGGTTTGTTCCTCGCCGTCCAGGAAAGCCGCGGCGCCTGGATGGGTGGGAAGCGCCTCCCCCTTGTCGGTGCTTGGCGCCTCGATATGGTTGGCGACGGGAACCGTCGCCGCCGCGACGGCTCGATCGGCCAGAATCAGCCGCGTCACCTCTCCAATCGTTGAATTATCGAGATCATTTCGTGCGACCAGCCTGACAGTCGCGCCGATCGTCGGGACATCTTCGGGAGGTCGCGAAGGTGAGCCGCCAAAGGCGCCGCGAAGGATCTGATTCGCGTCGAGACCAGGCGTCCTTTCCGCCAGCGCCGATGCTTCGAGAATCGGGACGAAGGAAGGAGCCCCCAACGCGCCGCCACTATCCGAGACGGTTGTGACGGGGCCTGAAATCTGCGGCGAATTGACGGGGCCGAAGACGAAAAGAGCATCAATCTGGCGGTCGCGGAGAAATCGCGCCAGATTGTTCGGTGTGACGTCGATGACCTTTATTTCCTTGGGTTCGATCGAATATTGCGATTCGATGGTCGCGAGCAGGCGGCGATTTGCGTCGCCGGAATTTTCCGTCGCGATGACGCCGATCGTATGGCCCTTGAGATCAGAGAAATTTGCGAAAGTCTTCCCCGGCGGCGCAACAATAACGACGGAATCATGGGCGAGAATCAAAGCGGTCGAGGCATTGGTCGGCATAGGAATATCGGAACGCGCCACCGCGAGGTCGACATGGCCTTCGCTGATCGCCTTGGATGCGGCGGCTTCGTCGCTGGTCGGGACGATTCGAAGCCTTATATCCTCGTGACCACGGACAAATTCCTGATTCAAAATGACGAACAGCTTCTGGTATTCGCCGCCATGGGGAACGGCGATTTTGAGTGTCGTCGGTCGCTCATAGAAATAAAGACTGATCATCGCGACAGCGACCAAACCAGCCGCCGCCGCCAATATTGCGAGAAAAAGACGCCACATCAGTCGTGATCCCGAAACGCGACGAGCAAGGAATCAAATAGTGGCGTCAAATTTGCGGCGTCGCCACAACGAATCGACCAAGTGACGCGGGTTTTGATCAGCTTTTGGCGATTTTCTGCCGGCGCTTGGCCAAGGTGCGCAAACGAAGGGCGTTCAGCTTGATGAAGCCCGCCGCGTCGCGATGGTCATAGGCCACGGCGCCTTCCTCGAAGGTGACAAGTTCCTGATCGTAGAGCGAATAGGGACTCTCGCGTCCGACCACCGAAGAATTGCCCTTGTAGAGCTTCATGCGCACGCGGCCGGAGACGTTTTCCTGGCTCTTGTCGATCAGGGTCTGGAGCAATTCGCGCTCGGGCGAGAACCAGAAGCCGTTGTAAATCAGCTCGGCATATTTTGGCATCAGCTCGTCTTTGAGATGCGCGGCCCCGCGGTCGAGAGTGATGGATTCGATCCCGCGATGCGCGAAGTAGAGGATGGTTCCGCCTGGCGTCTCATACATGCCGCGCGATTTCATGCCGACGAAGCGGTTCTCGACGAGATCGAGCCGGCCAATGCCATTAACGCGACCCAGATCGTTCAATTTGGCCAACAGCGCCGCCGGGGTGAGCTTTTCGCCGTCGATCGCGACGGGATCGCCCTTTTCGAAATCGATTTCGATATAGGTCGGCTTGTCGGGAGCATTTTCCGGGTCGACGGTGCGCGAATAGACGTAATCGGGCGTCTCCTGCGCCGGGTCTTCGAGCACTTTGCCCTCCGACGAGGTGTGGAGCAGGTTGGCGTCGGTGGAAAAGGGCGATTCGCCGCGTTTGTCCTTGGCGATCGGAATTTGATGCTTTTCAGCGAAATCGATCAGCGCGGTGCGCGAGGACAGATCCCATTCGCGCCAGGGAGCGATGACTTTGATGTCCGGTTCGAGGGCATAATAGGACAATTCGAAACGCACCTGGTCGTTACCCTTGCCGGTGGCGCCATGGCAGACGGCGTCGGCGCCCACCTTGCGCGCGATCTCGATCTGCTTTTTCGAAATCAGCGGCCGGGCGATCGAGGTGCCAAGCAGATAGAGGCCCTCATATTGGGCATTGGCGCGGAACATCGGGAAAACGTAATCCCGAACGAATTCCTCGCGCAGATCCTCAATAAAAATGTTTTCCGGCTTGATGCCCAGCAACTCGGCCTTCTTGCGGGCCGGCTCCAGCTCCTCGCCCTGGCCGAGATCGGCGGTGAAGGTCACGACCTCGCAGCCATAGGCCGTCTGCAGCCATTTGAGGATGATGGAGGTATCGAGGCCGCCGGAATAGGCGAGGACGACCTTTTTGACGTCGTTCGAGGGTTTGGACATTGCGTTTCGATCCAATGAAAAATCGGCAGGACTATAGGCGCGCCAAAACTGCGCGCAACCCTTCGTGCGCCCCTTCGTGCGCCCCTTGGCGCGTGGCTTGGCGCAATCCCGAAGACCTGCGGCAGCGAAAGGTCACTGTTCCGCGTTGAAGGCGGCCATGGCGGCCATGTTGACGATATCGCTGTCTTTTCCGCCGAGCTGGACGATCTGGACGGGCTTGTCGAGGCCGACGAGCATCGGGCCGATCACGGTGGCGTCGCCCAGTTCGAGCATCATTTTGGTCGAAATCGACGCGGCGTGGAATGCCGGCATGACCAGAACATTTGCCGTGTCCGTCAGGCGGCAAAAAGGATAAAGCGCCATGGCTTCCTTGTTCAGGGCGACATCCGCAGCCATTTCGCCGTCATATTCAAAATCGACGCGGCGCTGGTCGAGGAGACGGACCGCTTCCTTGACCCGGATCGAGCGTTCGCCCGGAGGATGGCCGAAACTGGAAAAGGCAAGCAACGCGACACGCGGCTCATAGCCCAGGCGCCGCGCGAACCCCGCCACCTCGACGGCGATGTCGGCGAGATCTTCCGCCTCCGGCAATTCCATGATGGCGGTGTCTGCGACGATCACCGGTCTTCCGCGCGCTAAGACGATTGAGACGCCGATGAGCTTGTGTCCGGGTTTTGGATCAATAACCCGCTGAACCTCTTCCAAAGCAATCGAGAAATTGCGGGTCGCGCCGGTGACCATCGCGTCTGCGTCGCCGGCGGAGACCATCGCGGCCGCATAATGGTTGCGATCGTTGTTGATCAGGCGCTGGCAGTCGCGCATCAGGAAGCCCTTGCGCTGCAGGCGCTCGTAGAGCAACTGGGCATAGGCGGCGTTCTTTTGTGAAATCCGCGCATTATGGATTTCGATCAGTTTATCGTCGAGTTCGATGCCCGCCTTCTGGGCGACTTCGGCGATCCGGTTCTCCCGCCCGACGAGAATCGCGGAGCCGAGGCCCTGGTTGACAAAGGCGACGGCGGCGCGAATCACCTGTTCCTCTTCGCCTTCGGCGAAAACGACCCGTTTGGGGTGACGCTTGACCCGGTCCATGATGGTCTGCATCAGACCGGCGACCGGATCGCGGCGCGCCGAAAGCTCGGCCCGATAGGCCTCCATGTCGATGATCGGCTTGCGCGCGACGCCGGTCTCCATCGCGGCCTGGGCGACCGCCGGCGGAACGATCGAAATGAGACGCGGATCGAACGGAACCGGGATCAGATATTCCCGACCGAAACGGGGGCGCTCGCCCTGATAGGCGCGGGCGACGTCGTCGGGCACATCCTCACGCGCCAATTGCGCCAAGGCGCGCACGGCGGCGATCTTCATCTCCATATTGATGGTCTTGGCGTGCACGTCGAGCGCGCCGCGGAAGATGTAGGGGAAGCCAAGAACGTTATTGACCTGATTGGGATAATCGGAGCGCCCGGTCGCGACGATCGCGTCCGGTCGCGCCGCGAGCGCGTCCTCGGGCGTGATTTCGGGATCGGGGTTGGCCATGGCGAAAATGATGGGATTGGGCGCCATCGTCGTGACCATTTCCGGCGTGAGCGCGCCCTTCGCCGACAGTCCGAAGAAAATGTCGGCGTCCACCATGGCGTCCGCGAGCGTGCGCTTGTCGGTCGCGACCGCATGGGCGGATTTCCACTGGTTCATGCCGGCGGCGCGACCCTGGTACACGACGCCCTTGGTGTCGCACAGGATGACGTTTTCGGGCGCGAATCCCATGGCTTTGATGAGATCGAGGCATGCGATGCCGGCGGCGCCGGCGCCATTGCAGACGAGCTTGGTCTTCTTGATGTCTCTGCCCGTGAGGTGCATGGCGTTGATCATGCCGGCGGTGGCGATGATCGCCGTTCCGTGCTGGTCGTCATGGAAAACGGGAATGTCCATCAATTCCCGCAACCGCTCCTCGATGATGAAACATTCGGGAGCCTTGATGTCTTCGAGATTGATGCCGCCGAAGGTCGGTCCGAGAAATCGGACCGCGTTGATGAATTCATCCGGGTCTTCGGTTCCGACCTCAAGATCGATCGAATCGACATCCGCGAAACGTTTGAAGAGGACACATTTGCCCTCCATGACTGGCTTGGAGGCCAAGGCGCCCAGATTGCCCATGCCGAGGATCGCGGTCCCGTTGGTAATCACCGCGACCAGGTTTCCCTTGGTCGTATAGTCATAGGCCCTGGAGGGGTCGTCCGCGATCGCCTGGACCGGCACGGCGACGCCCGGCGAATAAGCCAGGGAGAGATCGCGCTGGGTGGCCATCGGCTTGGTCGGCGTGATCTGGAATTTGCCGGGCCTCCCTCGCGAGTGGAATTGCAGCGCTTCCTGGTCGGTGAAAGTCGGTCGCTTGCCCCGGGGAGGCTTGTTTTCAGGCATCGATCTGCTCTTCAAGTTCGTCTTATCGGTTCGCGGCGAGGGGGGAACTTAGCCGCGCGAGATCGCCGGCGCCAAGCATTCCTTTCGAACTAGAGGGATTTTCGCGTCGTCGTGCGCGACGCCGCGAAGAGATTTGTTCAAAATTGGATTTCGACAGCCGATCCGGCGTGCGGGAGACCTTCGCATTTGTTAGCGTCCCTGACATGCCGAACAAAAATGGAAATCCCATGGATGCTGAAAACATGCGCGACTTGGAAGGCGCCAACGAGGGGGGCGAGAGCCCGCGAGCCGGAAATTTGGCACGGCGGAATCGGGAGCCTGGCGAGTCATCCGAACGCATTACGCCGATGATGGCGCAATATCTGGAAATCAAAGCCGCGCATAGGGATTGTCTTCTTTTTTATCGGATGGGAGATTTTTATGAATTGTTTTTCGAAGACGCGGAAATTGCATCCAAAAGCTTGGGAATTGTGCTCACCAAGCGCGGGAAACATCTGGGCGACGATATAAGGATGTGCGGCGTCCCGATCGAGCGGGCGGAGGAATATTTACAACGCTTGATTCTCGCCGGCCATCGAGTCGCCGTTTGCGAACAGACCGAAGATCCTGCGGAAGCGCGAAAACGCGGCGCCAAATCGGTCGTCCGCCGGGAAGTCGTGCGCATCGTCACGCCGGGAACTTTGACCGAAGACCAATTGCTGGACCCCGGTCGCGCCAATCTCTTCGCGGCGGTCGTCCGGCAGCGCGATCCATCAGGCGATTGGCTGTTCGGCGTCGCGGCGGTAGAAATCTCCACAGGCGATTTCGACGTTTTCGAAACCGACGCTCGAGGTTTTTCGGCGCTGTTGGCGCGTCTGGACCCGCGGGAAATTGTCGCTGCGGAGACGATTCTCGCCGACGAAGGCTTTTGCCGAATGTTGAGCGATTCCGGCGCGCCACTGGTTCCGCTAGGGCGCGCGGCGGGAGATGGTGAGTTCGCGCCGCGAAGCTTGATGGACTATTTCGGCGTCGCGACCCTTGATGGTTTCGGCGCATTGACCCGCGTGGAAATTCAGGCCGCCGCGGCGGCGCTTTCCTATATAGAACGGACGCAGAAATCGTCGCGGCCGCGGTTGAGCTTCCCACGCCATGGCGACGCCCGCACGAGTCTGCAGATCGATGTCTCGACCCGCGCAAGCCTCGAATTGCATCGCACCATGTCCGGGGCGAGAACCGGCGCGCTGATTTCGGTCCTGGATCGCACCATGACTTCGGCCGGCGCGCGCATGCTCTCGTCCTGGCTCGCCACGCCGCTGCTCGATCTCGACAAGATCGCCGCGCGGCATGACGCCGTCGCCTTTTTCGTCGCCGATCCGAATTTGCGCGCCGATATAAGGGAGCGACTGAAAGGCGTACCTGACCTGACCCGCGCATTGGCGCGCCTCGCGATCGATCGCGGCGGCCCGCGCGATCTCTCGGCTTTGCGCGACGGCCTGTTCGCCGCGCATGATTGCGGGCGAATTTTGCTCAAGGCAAGTCCGCCGACCCTGCTTTCAGCCGCCGCGGCCTTTTTGTCGCGCCTCGATCTCGGTCTGGCGCAGGATCTGGCTTTGGCGCTTGAGCCCAACCCGCCGCTGGATCGCAAGTCCGGCGGCTTCATCCAATCGGGCTTTGATCCCGCTCTCGATGAAGCTCGGGGCCTGCGCGATGAAAGCCGACGGGTGGTCGCTGCTTTGCAAAGCCGCTACAGCGAACAGGCGGAAACCCGGCAGCTCAAGATCAAGCAAAACAATTTTTTGGGCTTTTTCATCGAGGTTCCGCAGGCGCAAGGCGAAAAGTTGCTGCGGCCGCCATTCAACGAAAACTTCATCCATCGCCAGACCATGGCGGGCGCCATGCGGTTTTCGACCAACGAATTGGCGGAACTGGAAGGACGCATCGTCAACGCGGCTGACGAGGCTGTCGCGATAGAAAAAAAATTGTTCGAGACTTTCGCCTCCCGCATGCAAGGCGCGGCCGCCGAGATCGAAGCGGCGGCCAAAGGGCTGGCCGCCGCGGACATCTTTGCCGCGCTTGCCGAAATTGCGGTTCAGGCGGATTGGGTTCGGCCCAGGGTCGATGACAGCCTTGATTTTAAGATCGTTGGCGGCCGACATCCCGTGGTCGAGGCGGCCCTGCGGTCGCGGGGCGAGGCCTTCGTGCCGAATGAGTGCGACCTCAGCGGACCGCTCGAAAGAGCGTCTTCGGTCTTGGGGGGGAGGATCGCAGTCGTCACCGGCCCCAATATGGCGGGCAAATCGACCTTCCTGAGGCAGAACGCCTTGATTGTGATCCTGGCCCAGATGGGCTCCTTCGTTCCCGCGAAGGCGGCGAAGATCGGTGTGGTCGATCGTCTGTTCTCGCGCGTTGGCGCCTCTGACGATCTGGCGCGCGGCCGTTCGACCTTCATGGTGGAAATGGTCGAGACCGCGGCGATCCTCAACCAGGCGACCTCAAAATCCCTGGTCATTCTCGACGAGATCGGCCGCGGAACCGCCACATATGACGGCCTTTCGATCGCTTGGGCGGTCATGGAGCATCTCCATGAGGTCAATCGGTCGCGCGCGCTGTTTGCGACCCATTTCCACGAACTGACCCATCTGGGCCAACGGTTGACCCGGCTGGTGAATCTCTGCATGCGGGTCACCGACTGGAACGGCGATGTCGTTTTCCTGCACGAGGTCGCCCGGGGCGCGGCCGACCGCTCCTATGGCGTACAGGTCGCCAAACTCGCCGGTCTGCCGAAGGCTGTGATCGAGCGGGCGAGGCAAATTCTGGTGGAACTGGAGCAGATGGACCGCAACGCGCCGGTGGAGCGTCTGGTTTCCGATCTTCCCTTGTTTGCGCGCAGCGAAGCGGTCTCGGCGCCGCCGGCGGACGCTGTCCGTGAGGCGCTCAACGCGCTCAATCCCGATGAAATGACGCCAAGGCAGGCGCTTGAAGCGCTCTATGCGTTGAAAAAAACAGCGGACGAATGAATTTTCGTTTCAATTGGGATTTTCGAGACTGAACATTTCCGACATTTCGTCATAGGCAAAAAGTTCGGCATAGCGCGCCCAGGAGATGACGGTATTCAAGGTCTGCTCGGCATAGTCCTCGGACATATAATCTTCGAGCTCGTTGCGGAATCGCGCCGCCGGCGCCGCGTGGGTCGGCCGTTCGTCGAGAACCCGCCGGATCAGGCTGATGATTGGCACATAGGACAAAAGGTGTTGTGAAAACAACTTTTTGCGCGGGTCCGTGTCAAGGTCGACAAAAGTGCGGCCGGCGTCGGACAGCAAGAAATCGCCTTCGCTGAGCGCGCCAAAACGCAAAAGCTGTATCGCTTCCGCGATGTGGAAAAGTTCGTCGGCCTCCATCTGGAGCTTGTCCGCCAGAACCGGGAGGTCGGCGCGGCCATTGAACGGCGCCGCCGCCACGGCCTCGATCAGACCGGCGAGAACGTTGGTCGAAATTGGATGGAGAACCATGCCGACGCCTGTTCCCGGTATGCCTTCGACGGCGGAAGGACGTGGTCCGGTGCGCTGGGTCATCTGCGCATAGATATTGTCGACCAACTGGCGGAACTGGGCGTCGAGCCGGTTGCGGGGATGGGGCAGCTCGACCTTGATTTCCGAAGCGATCCGGCCCGGATTGGACGAGAACACGAGGATGCGGTCGCACATCAGCACGGCCTCCTCGATATTATGTGTCACCATCAGCACGGATTTCATCGGCAGCCGGCCTTCGATCCAGAGATCGATGATGTCGGTGCGCAGGGTTTCGGCGGTCAGCACGTCAAGCGCCGAAAAGGGCTCATCCATCAGCAAGAGATCGGGATGCACGACGAGCGCGCGCGCAAAGCCGACGCGCTGACGCATGCCGCCCGACAATTCCTTGGGATAGGCCGATTCAAAGCCGTCGAGGCCGATCAGGTCGATCGCCGCGAGGGCGCGTTTGCGCTGTTCGGCCTTGGCGACGCCGCGCGCGTCGAGGCCAAGCTCCACATTTTCCAGAACGGTCAGCCAGGGAAACAAAGCGAAGGATTGAAAGACCATCGCCACGCCATGTGGCGGGCCATCGATGGGCTCGCCGCGACAGATGGCCGCGCCCGACGAGGGTTTGACAAGGCCCGCGATGATGCGAAGCATGGTCGACTTGCCTGAACCGGATCGGCCCAGCAATCCGACGATTTCGCGCGGCTTGATCGTCAGATCGACATTTTCCAGAACGATCAGCTTGTCGCCATTCGCCTTGGCGAAGCTGCGACTGACGTCCTTGAGATTGATCAGCGCGGATTCGGACCCGGCTTTGGCGACATCGAGCATGACGGTCTCCGATTTACCAGGTTAACCCAAGCTGAGCCGATTCTCGGCAAAGGCGTAGAGCGGTCGCCAGACCAATCGGTTGAACAGGGTGACAAAGACGCTCATGACGGCGACGCCAAGGACGACGCGATGAAAATCGCCCGCGTCGGTCGCATTGGCGATATAGGCGCCAAGGCCGACGGCGGTCAATTTCTTGTCTCCCCAACTCGCCACTTCCGCGACGATGGCCGCGTTCCACGATCCTCCGGAGGCGGTGATCGCGCCCGTAATATAATAAGGAAAGACGCCAGGCAGGATGACGTAGCGCCACCACTTCCAGCCCGTGATGTGGAAATTCTGCGCGGCTTCCTTCAAGTCGCCGGGGAAGGCCGTCGCGCCGGCGATGACATTGAACAGGATGTACCATTGCGTGCCCAGGATCATCAGCGGACTTAGCCAGATATTTGGATTGGCGTTGAAATGGATGATCAGGACAACCGCGGCGGGGAAGAGGATATTGGCGGGAAAGGCCGCCAGGAACTGTGCGAGCGGCTGAGCTTTTTCCGCGATTGAGGGGCGCAGGCCGATCCAGACGCCGATCGGGACCCAGATAACAGTAGCCAGGGCGATCAGGACGATCACGCGCAGGAGCGTGTAAAAGCCATCGATGGTCGCCGTGAGCACGTCGGACCAGTGCAAGGTGGCGGAGATGTAATCGACCACCTGCCATCCGGTCCAGGCCGCCCCGACAAGGATGATCCCCATCCAGGCCGGGTCGATGATTTTTTGCGATATGTTCAACCGGAGCTTCAGGCGGGGTGGTCTCGGGATTGGCAGGCGGATCCGGGTCGTCGATCCGGCGGCTTTGGCTATGGAGTCGGCCAGGGCGCGCAGGAAGCGGGTCTGGCGGAACAGGTCGAGCAGCCAGGATGCCGGCGCCTCGGCGGAAGCGGTCTGCTCAAAGCGGAATTTATCGGCCCAGGCGACGATCGGACGGAAAAGCAGCTGGTCGTAAATGATGATGACCGCGAGCATGGTCAGCACGGCATAGCCGACGGCCGCGAGATTTTGCTCCTTGATCGCCATCGCGACATAGGCTCCGACTCCGGGCAGCGTCACTGTCGTATCGCCCACGGTGATCGCTTCGGAGGCGACAACGAAAAACCAGCCGCCGGACATCGACATCATCATGTTCCAGACCAGCCCCGGCATGGCGAAGGGAACGTCGAGGCGCCAGAAGCGCCGCCACCACGACAAGTGAAAGCTCCGGGCGGCCTCATCCAGGTCTTTCGGGACGGTGCGGAGCGACTGGTACATGCTGAAGGCCATGTTCCACGCCTGGCTGGTGAAAATCGCAAAAACCGCAGCGAGTTCGGCGCCGAGCACGCGCCCCGGGAACAGATTCATGAAAAAAAGGACGGTGAAGGTCAAAAAACCGAGGATCGGAACCGATTGAAGAATGTCGAGAATCGGAATGAGAACCATCTCCGCGCGGCGGCTTCTTGCGGCAATGGTCGCGTAAACGAACGTAAAGACCAGCGACGCCGCCATCGCGGCGAGCATGCGGATCGTCGTTCGCAGCGCATATTCCGGCAAATGCACCGGGTCGAGGCTGATTGGCGTCTCATGGAGAACGGTCAGAGGGGCGTTGGTTTGCTTGACCCCGTAAACAATGGCGACCAGCGCCCCGATGACGAGCACGAGCGCCACCAAATCGAAGAGGTTCGGGGCCGAGGCGCGGTCCAGGGTTGTCGAAGGCGAAGCGTTTGGCAACGGCGCTATTCCCAGGCGAATTTTCGACGTGAGCATGACCAGAAGAGGAAATCGATCGTCCCCCGATCTGGTTAGCGCACCGAGCATGACAATGCTGTGACTTTTTTGTCGAGCCATAAGGGTCTTCGTTTTCGGCGTCGAACGCTCCAATTGTTACGCGCGGAACGTTAGGGCGCAGAACGAAGCTGTACCTTTGGTTATTTGAGCTGAGCCGGATCGGACCTCATGGTAGGGTCCGCGGCGGAGTTGATCAAAAAGACCATTCGGGTTGGGCCAGAAAAATGGTTGTTCGGGTTTCGACCGTGGCGTTCCAGGGCATTGAGGCGCATCCCGTGGACGTCCAGGTCCAGCTTTCCAATGGGAGCGTTGTCTTCAATGTCGTTGGACTGGGCGACAAAGCGGTCGCCGAATCGAGGGAACGGGTTAGATCGGCCCTGGTGGCTTCCGGCCTCTCGTTGCCCGCGAAGCGGATAACCGTGAATCTGGCTCCGGCCGATATGCCGAAGGAAGGCAGCCATTATGACCTTCCGATCGCCCTGGGCGTCATGGCGGCGATTGGCGCGATTCCCTTCGACGCGCTCAATGATTTTACGGTACTGGGCGAGCTGGCTCTCGACGGTTCGATCAGTCCGGTATCGGGCGTCCTGCCGGCGGCCGTCGCCGCAAGCGCGCAGGGACGAGGCCTGATTTGTCCTGCCGATTGCGGGCCGGAAGCAGCCTGGGCGTCGGCCGACATTGCGATCCTTGCGCCACGTTCGCTTGTGCAGCTGGCCAATCATTTCCACGGAACGCAAGTCATACCGCGGCCGTCGCCGGCGATCCGCGAAACCGGGGGAATCTTGCCTGATTTGCGCGAGATCAAGGGTCAGGAAAGCGCCAAGCGCGCTTTGGAAATCGCGGCGGCGGGCGGCCATAACATTCTGTTCAACGGGCCGCCTGGCGCGGGCAAGAGCATGTTGGCGGCACGATTGCCATCGATCCTGCCGCCCTTGACGCCCCGCGAACTGCTCGAAGTTTCTATGATCCATTCGGTCGCCGGCGCTCTGGCGGGGGGGCAGCTGACCGACCGCCGCCCGTTTCGCGCGCCCCACCATTCCGCTTCCATGCCGGCGCTGGTCGGCGGCGGCCCCTATGCCCGGCCCGGCGAGATTTCGCTGGCTCATAACGGGGTCTTGTTTCTCGATGAATTGCCCGAATTCCAGCCTCAGGCGTTGGACGCGATGCGGCAACCGCTCGAAACCGGAGAGGTCGCAATCTCGCGCGCCAGCCACCGCTGCGTCTATCCGGCGCGCTTCCAGCTCGTGGCGGCCATGAATCCATGTCGGTGCGGCTATGCGCTGGAGCCCGGCTATTCCTGCCGACGCGGCGAACCCAAACGTTGCGCTCAAGCCTATCAGGCGCGTCTGTCCGGCCCATTGCTGGATCGAATCGATCTCCATCTCGAGGTTGCCGCGGTCCGCGCGTCGGACCTCATTTTGCCGCCGCCCTCTGAGGGGTCGGCGGAAGTCGCCGCAAGGGTCGCGGCCGCGCGCGAGCTGCAGCGTGAGCGTTACGAACGAATTGGTCGTCCCGACATTGTCTGCAACGCCGCAGCGCCGGCGGCATTGGTCGAAACGATCGTTCGAACTCGATCAAAGCGGAATGGATTTGCTTCGCGCCGCTTCGGAAAAGCTGCGTTTGTCGGCGCGTGGCTTCCATCGGGTTCTCAAACTGGCGCGGACAATCGCGGACCTGCAACGAGCGCCCGACGTTTCGCGGGCTCACCTCGCGGAGGCCTTGTCGTACCGAATGGCCAGCGATCGACGCGAAGCGGCGCCCTGAAGAAACCAAACATTCAGTGACACACTTTATATTTATGGGCGGGCGTTTCTCTCGGGCCATACGCGCCGGGTCATAACAAAGTTTTCGACCTATGGTTTCAATCCCGGCAAGCATTCTGCTCGCGATCGCTGGCGTCGTCGCGGCCGGAGTTTGTCTGACTGAACGTCGGGCTCGCAAGGCCTTGCAGAAGGATAAGGAAGAACTCCACGACAAACTGAGGCAGATGAAGGCCACCGCTAACGCGCTCGACAAGGCGGAGGCGGCGAATGACGCGAAATCGCGCTTCCTGGCGATGGTCAGCCACGAGGTGCGCACGCCGTTGGCCGGCATCCTGGGAATGGCCGAGCTCCTGATCGCGACGGAATTGAATGGCGAACAGGCTTCCTATGTCGGGGCTATTCACGTTTCGGCGGAATCTTTGTCGTCATTGATCAACCAGATCCTTGATTTTTCCAAAATCGAGGCCGGAAGGCTTGAACTGAACAATGTCGTTTTCGATCTCCCGGCTCTGGTCGAGGGGGTCGCCGAACTTTTGGCGCCGCGCGCGCAAGGGAAGGGGATCGAGATTGCAACCTCCATCGACAGCAATGTGCCTCGACGCGTGACGGGGGATCCGGATCGGCTACGCCAAATTCTGATGAACCTCGCGGGAAACGCGATCAAATTCACAGACCGGGGTGGCGTCGGCGTCCTTCTGAAAGCGCCTGCCGCGGGCCGCGTGAGTTTTTCGGTCTGTGACACTGGGCCGGGCGTCCCCATAGATCGCCGGGAGGCAATTTTCGAGGAATTCGAGCAGGCGGACGGTTCATCTTCGCGGAAACATGATGGCACGGGCCTCGGACTGGCGATTTCAAAATCGCTCGTCCAGTTGATGGGCGGTGTCTTGAACCTCGAACATTCAGGTTCCAACGGCTCGACCTTCGCCTTTGAGATCGCCCTGACCGGAGCCGAACCCTCGCCTGCATCCGAGCCGCTCGACTCGGATCTCAGGGAGAAAACGGCGTTGGTGGTCGCCGACTCGCCGTTCGGCGGCCCGTTTCTGGGACGGCGTCTCGCGGAACTGGGCGCTCGGGTCGAAAGGGTTCACGGCATACCGGCAGCGCTGGAATATCTTGATCGTCACGCGCCCGATTTGGTTATTATCGATTGTGCACTGGGAGAACAGGCGACCCAACGTCTGGCCGCTGCGGCGCGGACAAGTGGCGTGGGGCGCAATCTGGTTCTCTTTTCTCCGTTCGAGCGCCGGGCTTTCGGTGACGCCTTGGTGAAGGAGTTCGATGGCTGGCTGGTCAAACCGGTGCGGCTCAGCTCGCTTTATTCTTGCCTGGGGGGAGTGCGCCCGAGCGAACGTCATCAGGGCGCCGCCGTCGCGCGATCGAACATCCCGCAACCATTGATGGATCGGGCCATTCTCCTTGCGGAAGACAATGACGTGAATGCTCTTCTGGTTGATCGTCGGCTGGCGCAGTTGGGCGCCCGGATTACGAGGGCTAACGACGGCGTCGAAGCGGTCGCCATCGCGTGCGCGAACATCGGCCGATTTGACGCAATCATCATGGATATGCGCATGCCGGGGCTCGATGGCTTGGCGGCCACCCGTCAGATTCGCGCGGCGGAACGGAAGGCGGGCGCTGAACCTGTGCGAATCATCGCACTAACGGCCAATGTTTCGGATGAAGACCGCGGAGCCGCATTAGAGGCGGGAATGGATGAATTCCTGGCCAAGCCCATCGATCTTGTTGCGATGGTGCATGCGATCGTAACAAAGTGAAACTCGGAAAGGCCGAAAAATCACTTACCAAAATTGTCATATTTTCGTATCGAGTTTCTTCTATCGAGACGAGGTCGCCAATGCTGGGCCGCGTTTTCCTTGTCGCGAGTTTTTGTGTGGCGTGAACGCAAGATCGAGGCGGACGTCGTTTCCGGGGAATGCATTCATGAATGGATTGGCCATGGTCGCTGGTCTTTCGTCAAAATTTCCGTTCCTCGCTAAAAAGCCCAAAGAATTTTGGCCTGGCGGATCCCATTCAATTCAGGGATTGCCGCCGGACATCTCACGGCCGGCGCTTGGGCCTAGCCTTGGCTGGTCAGGCTCCCTCGAATTGCGCCTCGCAACCAGGAAATCGGAAATCAGGAAAGCGCAACGTCTGCGTTACAAGGTGTTTTTTCAGGAAGGCGGAGCGACGCCTGATGCCGCCGCCGCTTTGGTCAGGCGCGATATCTGCCGGTACGACAAAGTGTGCGATCATCTTCTCGTGATTGACCACGCGGCGCGTCATCGCTTTGGAAAGCCCAAGCCTAAGGTCGTCGGCGCGTATCGTCTCCTTCGCCAGGAAATCGCCCAACAGAATTTCGGATTTTACAGCGCGCAGGAATTCGATATCGGCCTGATGCTCGCGCGGCATCCCAATTCACGCTTTTTGGAACTCGGTCGATCCTGTGTCCTTCCAGAATATCGGGGAAAGAAAACAATCGAAATGCTTTGGCGCGGCATCTGGGCCTATGTCAAACATTACCGCATTGATGCGATGATCGGTTGCGCGAGCCTCGAAGGCGCCGATCCGTCCCAGCTGGCGTCCCAATTGAGCTTTCTTCATCACTTCGCCAAGGCGTCGCCGGAGTTTATTGTGCGAGCGCTGCCGCAAAGATTTGTCGCGATGGATCGTCTCCCGCGAGACGCGGTCGATAGGAGGCGCGCATTGGCGGCGCTGCCGCCGCTGGTCAAAGGCTATATGCGTGTCGGCGCCAAATTCGGCGACGGCGCTGTGGTTGATCGGCAGTTCGGCGTGACGGATGTTTTCGTGGTCATGCCGATCGCCGAGATCGAAGGCCGCTACATTGAATATTTCGGCGGTCCGGACGAGTTCGAAAGCAGAGCGTCTTATACCGAGGCTCTGTGACGCAGACTGATACCAACGGCCCTTGAAAAAAAAGGGCCAAATGGTATCATGGGGACATCCGCGCTCCAGCGCCGCAGCGAAAACGCCGAACACGCTCTCCGACCGCTTTCTTCAAAGCGCTTCAGGCGAGAATTCAAGGAAGGTTATATTGTTGCGCGCCAGCGCCAACTTGGCAAGCGTTGTATTTTGTGATCGAGCCGCCTGATTGCCAATAAATTAATTGGTCGTAACGAGGATTTGCGCTCGTCGGATTCGAAGGCGCCGGGATTGACGTCTGGGTGACGGAATTCTTGAAACGCGAATTCATATACGTCGTTTGTGTAATCAGGTAGCCGGAGCCGCCATTGGCGGCTTGGTTCCATTGATTGGCCTGGAATCCGAAACTTGGCGTGTATTGATAGGACACGTCCGCGATGATCACGAAATTGTCGGTCATGTTGTTCGAAGCGACGTAGGGATTGCCGCTCGTCACCGCGTCGCCCTGGCCTCCCGGGTAGTAGGCCATGGGCATAAAGCCAAAACCGTCGACGCCATTATTCGCCTGGGTCAGGAGTCCGCAGGCGCGCAAGGTCGGATTGGGTCCGAAGCCGACGCTCCATACGACGCGCGCGCGACAACAGGCTGAATTGGTCGAGCTGACATTATCGAATACGACCTCGGTCACCGTCATATTGGCGATATTGGAGAATGGAAAAAGTACGGATGTCGAAGCATTGAAAATCCCGGTCAGATCCGTGTCGGTCAAACAGGGAACGCTCCCCATATCCACGCCATCGACCGCCGTTCCACCGCTTGCGACTGGCGTGCAAGCGCCAGTCGTGTCGGTCTGCGCCAAGGTCTGGGTCGTCAGATCGGCGAGCGTATGCGAGAGGAGTTGAACCTTACGCCCGACTTCGAGTCCCTGCGCCAGCACCACGACGCCGAAATAGATGGTCAACATCAACGTCAAGATGAGGGCGAACTCCAGCGCCGCGACGCCGGATTCGCGGCTCCGCAGCTTTTTCGCCTCGCTCCGCAGCCTTGATGCCGCGATCGCCGCACCTGTCGAAAACCTTGCCACGAATTGACGCGCGGGTTCCGTCATGGCTCGTTCCTGAAAGCGACCGTCGAAAAAATCGCGTGGACGAATAGCGCAGAATTATTGGGATCTACATAAACCGAATTCGACGTATGATTATAAAAATTGCTGAACACCTTCAGGTTTGTGCCGCTCGCCATCAGGACCGAAAAATAGACCGGCATCCCGTAAAACGCCTGAAATACGACGATGTCGCCAGGTTGACCGAGGTTAACATTGGCTGGCGGGTTATTGTACCAGCTTGTGCTTGGAGTTGCCGAGGACCATGACCCGTAAGGCTGAATATTGAGCCTGACCTCATTGCATTGGATGAAGGATGGCAAGGCGGGGCAAAAAGTATTCTGCAGGAAAGAACTCGCGGCTTGCGTCGAGTTGGCGGAAAAGCTGTTCACGAGAATTTGGCGCGCGACGTTATTGACGGTATTGTCAAAAGTCGCTTGCACCAAGAAGACGAACGCGGTCTCGAAAATCGCGGCAAGAAGCCCAAGGAAGGGTATGGCGACCATGGCGAATTCGGCCAGCACGACGCCGCGGCGGCCGTGAACGAAACGCGCGAGAAGTCCAGGCTCCTTCGCGGTCATGAGGAGACATTGCTTTCCGCTCTGCGCCATCGATCGTTCCGAGGTCGGAATGCCGGTTTCTGTCTTTTGGCTTGGGCTCCGCCCTGGGCACATTGTCGCTCTTAGAAGTTGCTGATAAGTTACGCGAAACCGCAACTTATGGTACATCCCGGATCGCGATGGCCGGCCTCGCTCCAGGGCCGCGAGTCGGATCGGCCTATTCTCGTTCAGTCTTTTCTTTCAAGGTCGGACTTGTCGCAAAAGGTGGACATCTTGCACGCGCCGGTATTACGGCGACATTCGCGGATATTCGTCCGCGCGCTTGCGATCCTGTCCGATGGTTCGCCGCGCGCTATCCTTTCTGTCGGTTCGTGGTCGATGCGCTGCGCCGTGGGGCGCAAGGGGATTGGCGTCAAACGATTTGAGGGCAATTCGATCACGCCGATGGGACGATACAAGATCGTCAGCTGGCGCGCTCGGTTCGACAGATCGCCAAGCTCACATATCGATTGCGACAGGATATCGAAATCATCAGGTTGGTGCGACGATCCACGCGCATCAGCCTATAACCTCGCGGTTTCGCTCCCGTTGCGCTTCAGCGCCGAAGCCCTTTGGCGTGACGATCATCTTTATGACCTCATCGGCGTCATCGATTTCAATTCCCGCCCACGCGTTCGGGACCGGGGAAGCGCAATTTTTCTGCATGTGGCGCGGGATGATTTTTCACCGACCGCCGGTTGTATCGCGCTCCCACGAGGTCAGCTCTATAAATTGAAGGCGATATTATCGCGGAAGCCTCAGATTTTCATTGGCGACAAATGTTGGCGACGATCACCAAAAATCGCCGAGCCAACCCGAATCAGGGTCGCGCCCAGTTCAACCGCCAATTCAAAATCGGCGCTCATTCCCATCGACAGTTCTGCGATCCCAAATTCGTTCGCCAGCTGTTTCAAAAGCGCAAAATGGGGAGACGCAAGCTGATCGACGGGCGGAATACACATTAGACCCGCGATCTCCAGTCGCGCCTCCTCTCGACAGAGGCGCAAGAATCCCGCGAGGTCGCGGGGCAGCACGCCCGACTTCTGTGGCTCCTCGCCGGTATTTACCTGGACGTAGCATCTCGGTTGGTGGCCAGTTTTTCGCATGGCCGCCGAAACGGCCAACGCAATTTTCGGCCTATCCAATGTCTGGATGACATCGAAAAGGGCAACGGCGGCTTCCGCCTTGTTTGACTGAAGCGGCCCGATCAGATGCAACTCGATATTCGAATAGCATCGGCGAAACGCCGGCCATTTTTCAGTCGCCTCCTGCACCCGGTTTTCTCCAAAGACGCGTTCGCCTGCATCGAGCACCGGACGAATGTCCTCTTGTCCGAACCCTTTTGAAACGCAGACAAGCTTGACCGCTTCTTCCGCACGTCCAGAATCACGCCGGACTCGACTGAGACGCGCTTTCACGTCAGCGAGGCCGGAGGGCGAGAGATTTTCATCGATCATTGCACTTGACTTGGTCCATTCCAAGAAACCCTCCGAGATCTCACCACCTGACGCCCAGCGGAAGGCGTGCGCCAACCCCGCCATCGGCCGGCCTCGCAATGAGTTTGAGCGATTGACCGTCGTGGGAAAATCATGCTCTTTGCAGCCAAATCCGAGCTTTCCGCGAGATGGTTATGACCGGTCGTCCTGAACGTTACAATGCCCGTGAAGTCGAGCCAAAGTGGCAAGAAATATGGCGGGACCGAAAGACGTTCGAGACAACGAACGAGGACGGACGCCCAAAATATTATGTTCTTGAAATGTTTCCCTATCCATCCGGCCGGATCCATATGGGCCATGTCCGGAATTACGCGATGGGCGACGTGATCGCGCGGGTCATGCGCGCAAAGGGATACAATGTCCTTCATCCGATGGGCTGGGACGCCTTCGGAATGCCCGCGGAAAACGCGGCGCGATTGAATGGTTCCGATCCAGCGAGCTGGACCTATGAAAACATCGCAACAATGCGGAAACAGTTGCAGAGCATGGGTCTCTCCATCGATTGGTCGCGGGAAATCGCGACCTGCGACCCAAGCTATTACAAGCATCAGCAAACCATGTTCCTCGACATGCTCGGGAAGGGTCTCGCTTATCGCAAGAGCGCCATGGTGAACTGGGATCCGGTGGACCAAACTGTTCTTGCAAACGAACAGGTGATCGACGGACGCGGATGGCGGTCGAATGCGCTCGTTGAACAGCGCGAATTGACCCAATGGTTCTTCAAAATCACCGATTTCGCAGAAGATCTTCTGGACTCCTTGGACTCGCTCGAACGCTGGCCCGAAAAAGTACGGCTGATGCAGAAAAACTGGATCGGTCGATCCGAAGGAGCCCTCATCCGCTTCGCGCTGGAGCAGCCCGCTCCGATTGGCGAAATAACGGTTTATACGACCAGGCCGGATACAATATTCGGCGCCAAATTCATTGCGATTTCCGCCGATCATCCGCTCGCCCGACAGTTGGCGGCCGAGAATCCGCAACTGCAAGATTTCGTAGATGAATGCCATCGCATGGGAACGTCGGTCGCCGCGCTCGAAACCGCTGAAAAGAAGGGTTTCGACACCGGTTTGAAAGTTGCTCATCCGTTTGATCGAGAGTGGAAACTACCCGTCTTTGTCGCAAATTTCGTCCTGATGGACTACGGCGCTGGCGCCATTTTCGGTTGTCCGGCTCATGATCAACGCGACTTTGACTTCGCGAAAGCATACGGCCTTGGCTACGAGATTGTTGTCTGTCCCGAGGGCGTCGACAAGTCGACGTTCACGCTTGCGGATGCCGCCTATGAGGGCGACGGCCGAATGGTCAATTCGCGCTTCCTCGACGGGATGACTCCGAATGAGGCTCAAAACGAGGTTGTTCGACGGCTTGAAAGCAACGCCCTGTTCGGAAAACCTTGCGCGGAACGAAAGGTCAATTTCAAGCTGAGGGATTGGGGCATCTCCCGCCAACGCTACTGGGGTTGCCCGATTCCTGTCATCCATTGTGAGGCCTGTGGCGTGGTTCCCGCGCCTCGGGAAAGCCTTCCTATCACCCTGCCGCCTGATGTCAGTTTCGACGCACCGGGAAATCCTTTGGAGCGGCATCCGTCATGGAAAAGGGTCGCATGTCCAAAATGCGGACGCTCCGCGCAACGTGAAACCGACACGATGGACACTTTTGTCGATTCATCATGGTATTTCGCGCGTTTCACGGACCCAAACAATCAGAACGAACCCACGACACGCAAAGCCGTAGACCGCTGGTTGCCGGTCGATCAATATATAGGCGGGATCGAACATGCGATCCTTCATCTCCTTTATTCACGCTTCTTCACCCGCGCGATGAAGGAAACCAATCATTTGGGTCTCAAGGAACCGTTCGCAGGATTGTTCACGCAGGGAATGGTCGTGCATGAAACCTATCGGTCTGAAAGTGGAGCCTGGCTCTCGCCGGTGGAGATCCGGATCGACGACGCGACATCTCCGCGTCAGATTTTTTCGCTGAAAGATGGTTCTCGGGTCGAAATCGGCCCCATCGAGAAAATGTCCAAATCGAAAAGGAACACGATCGACCCTGACGAGATTATCGGAAGTTTTGGCGCGGATACGGCGCGCTGGTTCATGCTTTCCGACTCGCCGCCAGATCGTGACGTGATCTGGACAGAGGAAGGCATTCAAGGCGCCGCGAGGTTCGTTCAAAAGCTGTGGCGCCTCGTCGGAGAAATTGCCGATTTCTCGTCGAACGCCAAAACGACGAACAATTTCGGCGAGTTTGCCAATCGTATCCGCAAGGCGGCGCACGGCGCCTTGGTTAAAGTCGATGGGGATCTCGCGAGATTGCGATTCAATCGGTGCGTGGCGCAAGTTTATGAATTGACCAATGAATTGTCAGGGCTGCTCGCAAGCATTGACCAGCCGGCGGTTGGCGACGACGTAAAGGCGGCGCTTCTCGAGGCCGGAAAGATTCTCGTTCAGCTCTTCGCGCCGATCATGCCGCACCTTGGAGAAGAATGTTGGGCGTCGCTCGGAGCGTCAAGACTTGTCGCCGAAGCGGCATGGCCTGAAGCTGATCATTCTCTAATCGTCGACAATGTGATAAGCGTTCCGGTCCAGATAAACGGAAAAAAGCGCGCGGATCTTGTCGTCGCGCGAGACGCCACCACGGAAGAAATAGAACGCGCTGTGCTTGAATTGGACGCGGTTAGACGCGCCCTCGCCGGGCAAAGGCCGCGAAAAATTGTCATCGTGCCGCAAAGGATCGTCAATGTCGTCGTCTGATGAGACTGGAACGCGCTTTCGGTCGGCCCGCACTCGTAGCTTGAGCTTAGGGATGTTGATTGCGGTCGGTTTGGCTGGCTGCGTCGAACCGCTTTACGGGCCCCGGCTTGGCGGCGGTTCGGTCGCCGACGAAATGCGCGCAATCAAAGTCGAACCAATTCCGGACAGGATTGGTCATTATCTCACAAACGACCTGATCTTTGCGCTCAACGGAACCGGATCGACGCCGACACCGAAATATCGCCTTGTTGTTACTGTCCGCGAGCGTCTCTCCACACCGATCTACAACTCGGTTATGGGCGATGCGGAGGCCGGCGACGTCAATGTCGATGCGGACTACAAACTTTACAAAATTGCCGGCGACACTAAACCGGTCACAAGTGGAACCGTCAGCCAGTTCGTCATTTATGACCGCTCATTGCAGCGACTGTCCAATGTCCGTGCGGCGCGCGACGCTGAACAGCGAAACGCGTCGACGGTTGCCGACCAGATACGGACTCGAATTGCAGTCGCATTTGATAATCGACACGATTGATGGTGACGATCGCACATCGCAATGCGGATGAATATGTCCAGAATCCGCAACCTTCACACCACATGTTCCTCGTCTACGGGACCGACGCCGGTTTGGTTTCCGAACGTTCCCGAACCCTCCTCAGAACCGACATCCGCGGCAAGACTGCTTCACAGCAAACGATCAGCCTATCCGGCGATGTCGTCGCTTCTGATCCCAATATCCTGTTGGATGAAATTCATTCATTGAAACTTTTCGACCAGGGACCTTCTGCGATCCGCCTTTCAATCGGCGCCCGCAATCTCGTCCCCGCTCTCGAACTCGCTATGAAAGGCGCGCCTTTCGAAGCGCGTATCGTTGTCGAAGCTGGCCCGCTCAAACCAACAGCGCCCCTACGGAAATGGTTCGAGTCTCAAGGGTTAGCCGCCGCAATCGCGTGCTATTCAGATCAATCCAAAGATCTTCGACGTCTGATCGTCCAACAAATGTCGACCTGCGGGGGATCCATTGAATCGGACGCAGTGGAGCTGCTTGTTGAAATTTTGGGGGAAGATCGCGGCATAAGCCGATCAGAAATGGAAAAGCTCTGCCTCTATGCGAACGGGCAGCACGCCATAACGTCACGCGATGTCTCTGAAATCCTCGCAACATCGTCGTCGATCGATGGTGGCGATATGATCATGGACGCCATTTTTGGGAACATGGACGCTACAATCAACTCTCTCAGCGCCATCGGGACTCAAATTTCGGAATTCAATTCAGTCTCGGCGAATGCGCTCAAACACATCGTTGCGCTTCACTGCGCTCGTATTCAAATCGCCGCAGGTTCCGGGCGTGACGCGGCTCTGGAGAACTTTTTACGATCGCTCAATGCGTTCAAAAAAAAGCAGGAAATCTCCATCGGTTTGAATCTGGACGATTCTGTCGATACCGTGCAATTGATCAATAGTTTTTACGATCTCGTTCGTGAAGCCCGACACAACAGCCTGTTGGCCGAGCCAAAATTGGCACGCGCATTAATCGCACTTGGCGAATGTTTCCAGAAAAAGGCAGAAACAAAGACATCAATCGTCTTGACCGATGACCATTACTCACACCCCTGCAGACGTTTGCACAGTGAATCTAACTGCTCCATTGATTTGTACTTTATTCGTACGTCACCGGCTTCGTTCCTGTGATTTATAGCGACGCTAAGCCCCAAAAGTTCGCTCAATAATTTTTCGAGCGCGAGGGTATCGGCGTCCCTCTCTTTTGCAGCGCGCATTGGCGCTTTCGCATGCGCATCCTTAGCTTGAGCCAGTCGCTCGACATCGCGGACAGACAAATCCTCGGCGATTATTCTCTTTGCTACAATCAACGGATCCGAAAGCGCAAGCAATGCACGTGCGTGTCCTGCTGAAATGCTGCCCTCAATGACGAATTGCTTCACGGGTTCAGGAAGCTTCAGCAACCGTAAAGTGTTCGTGATTTGGCTTCTGCTTTTGCCGATGATTTTGGCCAGGTCTTGTTGGCTATAGCTAAACTCATTCAACAGGCTCTGATAGCCTTGCGCCTCCTCAATCGAATTGAGGTCGGCGCGTTGAACATTTTCGATAATCGCAAATTCGAGTGACTGTTGATCGCTGGCTTCGACGACAACGATCGGAACTTCATGCAGACCCGCAATTTGAGCAGCGCGCCAACGTCGTTCGCCCGCAATGATCTCATACACATTGCTGACGCCCGGAAGCTCACGAACAACGATGGGCTGAACAATGCCGCGTTCACGGATCGAGTCAGCGAGCTCCCGGAGATTGTCATCCTGGAAGATTTGGCGCGGATTACGGGGGTTCGGCCGCAAAAACTCGATCGCGGTTCTCGACGGCTTACGCAGGCTGGGATCAGAGTCCGCCCCCCCAGCGTCGCCAATCAGCGCGGCAAGGCCACGCCCCAAACGAGATTTAGCTTCTTCCGCCATAGATTTTTGCCCTTGAAGATCGGAATCCCGGCGGTCGACATGCCGGACGACAGCAAGCAATCGCCATTAAACCCAATCATGCGGCGCGTAGATTCCGCTCACGCTGGATGACTTCGGACGCCAACTTGAGATAGGCCTGCGAACCATTGCATTTAAGATCGTAAAGCAGGACAGGCTTGCCGTATGAAGGAGCTTCGGAAACTCGAACATTGCGAGGAATAACGGTCTCATAGACCTTATCGCCGAGGAACGCACGGACGTCTGCGACGACTTGAGAGGCAAGATTGTTGCGCGAATCGTACATGGTCAGAACGATCCCGTGGATCGCCAATCTTGGATTGAGACTTCTCCTTACCTGCTCGACCGTCGACAAAAGCTGCGAAAGGCCCTCAAGAGCGAAGAACTCGCACTGCAAGGGGACGACGACGCTGTCCGCCGCGGCAAGGGCGTTGATAGTCAGCAAATTCAATGACGGCGGACAATCGATCAATATGTAATTGATTTTGTCGCGATTCGCCGTCCCACCCCGATCAATCATGCTGTGAATGGCGTTCTTGAGACGAAAATTGCGCTCCTTTTCATGCGCAATCGCAAGCTCGACGCCGAGAAGGTCAAGCGTCGAGGGTGCAATGAAAAGTCGCGGAACCGAGGTTGGCCGGATTGCAGCATCGAGTGAACGTTCGCCCATCATCACATCAAAGGTCGAAACTTCACGTTGTTTGCGATCGATACCCAATCCAGTCGATGCGTTACCCTGCGGATCGAGGTCGATCAACAGCACGGTTTCACCGATGGCGGCCAAGGCGGTGCCAAGATTGATTGCAGTGGTGGTCTTACCAACCCCGCCCTTTTGATTCGCGAGAACAAGCACCCGCACTTGGTCGTAGTTGCTCATGACGAGACCCTCAGATGCGGACAGCAGGTGGCTTATTCCACCGAAGAAGAATAACACGCGCGCAGGCTTCGCTTTGGCTCTCCACGACGCTGCACTCGAAATTAGCTATGGAGCCGAGATTGGTCAATTCGGCAGCGAAATCTTTCCCCTTTAAAAACACGCCCGAAGCGCCCGATTTTAGCGCTGGCGCGGCAAGGCGAACCAAATCGGCCAACGGGGCCAGGCCACGTGCGGAAACGATGTCAAATCGCTCTCGGTTACAGAGCTCGGGCAATACGACCTCTACTCTCCCCGAATGAATTTCGACCGGGGCTCCTGTTTCACGTGAAACTTCGCGGAGAAACGCGACCTTGCGTTTGTCGGCCTCGATTAAATGAACTTTCCGCCTGGGATCGGCGTTGGCAATTGCCACGACCAACCCAGGGAAGCCGCCGCCGGATCCAAGATCTACCCAACGCGTCCACGCCCCGGCGAGCCCGAGCAACTGATAGGAATCCAGAAAATGGCGGTTCCAGATATCGGCCAGGGTTGATTCGGAAACGAGATTGATTTTCCGTTGCCACTTACGCAACAGATCTTCATAAACCGTCAGCCGCTCGGCCGTGGCGGCCGGCAATCCCCCAGCCAAGTCTCTGCGCCAATCGGTCAAATTATCCATTCCCGCCACTGGCCGCTTCCGCCTTCATCTTTTTTGTCCAGGAAAACAGAAGCGCCAACGCCGCTGGGGTCACGCCTTCGATGCGTCCAGCCTGCCCCAGATTTTCGGGTCGAACCGACATCAACTTTCCGCGAACTTCATTCGACAAGCCAGGAACTCGCTCGTAGTCGAAAGCCGCCCCCAAGGCGACCCGCTCCTCGCGCCGAATGACATTCGCGGCAACTTCCTGCCGGTCGATGTAAACCGAGTATTTCGCATCGACCTCAACCTGTTCCTTCGTCTTGACCGAGGATGCCTGCAGCTCTGGCCAAATTTTGACGAGATCGTCGAAAGCGACATTTGGGTAGGAAAGCAGCGTGTATGCTGAACGGCGGATGCCGTCCCGGTTCAGTTGTATTCCGAACCGCGCCGCCTCTCGGGCGCCAATTTCCAAGGCCTTCAATCGCTCAGTCACCGACCGAAGCTCGGACATCCGGGCTTGAAAATGCGCGACGCGCTCTCGACCTATGCAGCCCAATTCCAAGCCTTTCGGCGTCAGCCGCAAATCCGCATTATCGCAGCGCAGCGACAGCCGAAACTCCGCACGTGACGTGAACATGCGATAAGGCTCGGAAACGCCACGGGTGATAAGGTCGTCAATCATAACTCCGAGATAAGCCTCGGTCCGATCAAAGGTAATTTCGGGCAAACCGCCGGCGTAAGCTGCGGCGTTCAGCCCTGCCACAACCCCTTGTGCTCCGGCTTCCTCGTAGCCGGTTGTTCCATTGATTTGCCCCGCCAAGAAAAGCCCCGCCGCTCGTTTGACCTCCAGCGAGGATTTGAGCGCTCTCGGATCGACGAAATCATACTCGACCGCATAACCAGGTCGGAGCATTTCGACATTTTCCAGTCCCGGTATTGTCTTCAAGAAGGCGTACTGGACCGATGGAGGCAGCGACGTCGAAATACCGTTCGGATAGATCGTCTCGTCATCGAGCCCTTCGGGCTCGAGAAAAATCTGATGGCTCTGCCGGTCCGCAAACCGCGTGATCTTGTCCTCGATCGAAGGGCAGTATCTCGGTCCGCGCCCTGATATCTGGCCGGAGAAAATGGGCGCCTTATCGAGATTTTGAAGGATCAAATCGTGACCGGCCGAGGTCGTATGGGTTATCGCGCAGGACACCTGTCGATTTGCACACGACGATGTCAGCGCTGAGAAGAATTCCGGATTCTCATCGCCGGCCTGCTGCTCGAGATCGTCCCAACGAATCGAAGATCGCCGCAACCGAGGCGGCGTGCCCGTCTTAAGTCGCCCAAGCTTCAGGCCCAATGAAGCCAGACTATCGCTCAAATGCAGCGCGGGCGCATCGCCGATACGACCCGCAGCTTCGATTCTCTCCCCGATATGGATGACGCCATTCAAGAACGTTCCGCTGGCGACGACCACCGCCTTGCAGCAAACATTTGAACCGTCGCGCAAATGTAATTGGAAATCGCCCGAACCGATCACTCGCGCAAGTCCCTCGACGGACCCTTCGCGCAACGTCAAATTTGGCGTGCTGGACAGAATGGTCTGCACCGCTTCGCGAAACAATTTACGGTCTGCCTGGACTCGCGGTCCCCGAACTGCCGGCCCTTTTGAACGATTGAGCAACCGGAATTGAATCCCTGCCAAATCCGCCGCGCGACCCATGACGCCATCCAAAGCGTCGATTTCTCGAACGAGATGGCCTTTGCCCAAGCCTCCGATCGCAGGATTGCACGACATCTCCCCAATCGTGCCGATCTTGTGAGTGAGCAATAACGTCCGCGCGCCAAGACGCGCCGCAGCGCTCGCTGCTTCGCAGCCCGCATGCCCGCCGCCGATCACAACGACATCAAATCCGCTCAAAGCATTCGACATCCACGACTCATATCATTTTCCAATACAAAATCGGCTAAAAACGCTGTCCAGCACATTTTCGACGCCGATCTTGCCCACCAGGTTTTCCAGCGCGAAACTGGCGCGCCGAAGCTCCTCTGCTATCACCTCTGGCGGCAAGTTCGGTTGACTCGCAGCCTCTACCGCATCGCGCGCCGCGGCGACTGCGCGCCACTGGCGTTCATTGGCGACAATGATCGAACTATTAATCGACATTTCCTTTTCTGCAAAATCTCGCAATGCTTGAAGCAGGCGATCGAGTTGGAAGCCGGTGTGCGCGGACAGGAAGAAGGTTCCCTCGTCCTTTTCCTGGTCACGCCCAATCCCTGCGCTCATGTCGGATTTCGTTCTCACGATCCACAGCGCCTCATTCGCCAGAGTGGTGGGCGGCGATGTCTTCGCCTCATTGGCAGGGCTGAGCCATAGCACCAAGTCGGCTGACTGCGCCTTTTCGAGAGCCCGCCTGACGCCCTCACGTTCGATCGGATCGTCGGTCGATCGCATCCCGGCTGTGTCGATGAGATTGACCGCCAACCCGCCAAGATCAAGCCTGACTTCCACGAGATCCCGTGTCGTTCCGGCAATCTCCGATACGATTGCGACTTCGCGCCGCGCAAGCGCATTCAACAGGCTGGATTTTCCTGCATTCGGCGCGCCGGCAATCAGGACAGTCAGACCGTCGCGCACGCGCTCGGCGCTCGCGTAGCCGCCCTCAACAGCGGATAACTTGGCTTCGATCGTTTTCAATTCCGACCGAACCCGCTTGCCGATCTCGTCAGTCAGATCCACTTCGTCGGCAAAATCAAGCGCAATTTCGAGATCAGCCATCAATCCGATTAACTCGTCGCGAAGCTCTTCCCCAAAAACTCGGAGGGCCCCGGCTTTTTCCATGAGGGCCAATTTTCGCTGGGCCTCGGTATCAGCATCAATGAGGTCCGCAAGCGCTTCCGTCGCGATGAGATCGAGCTTGCCATTTTCCAGCGCGCGGCGCGAAAACTCGCCGGGCTCGGCCACCCGTACCCCGGGCGTCGCTCTCAGGATTGAAAAAATTTTAGCGATGACAGCCCGCGACCCATGAAGTTGCAGCTCCAAGAGGTCTTCGCCGGTAAAACTGTTCGGCGCAGGAAACCATATCGCCAATCCCTCATCCACTATCTCGCCGCTCACTGGATCACGCACAGTCGTCAACTGGGCCTCGCGCGCTCTTGCCCGACCGGAGGTCATTGACTTCATGATCTCGCGCGATTGCGCCCCGGAGATCCGAACGACTGAAACCGCACACTTGCCCGTGCCAGATGAGAGGGCAAAGATCGTTTCATGTCGGCCTAAAGCGGAATACATCGACACCCTCAAAACAATATCGGCCATGTTTCACGTGAAACATGGCCGATTGCATCTCGAAGCCTTGGGAGACTGGTTTCACGTATTCATTGACTCGAAGAAGCTCATATTGCCCTTCGGCGTCTCGCGCAATTTTCCCAACAAGAACTCGATGGCGTCCACGGTTCCCATGGGATTCAGGATACGCCGCAGGACATAAGTCTTTTTGAGGATATCGCCAGGCACCAGCAACTCCTCTTTGCGCGTGCCGGAACGCGTGATGTCGATCGCCGGGAACACACGCTTGTCCGCGACCTTACGATCAAGGATGATTTCCGAATTGCCGGTGCCTTTGAATTCTTCGAAAATAACTTCATCCATGCGCGAGCCAGTCTCAATCAGCGCCGTAGCGATAATTGTCAGCGAGCCGCCCTCTTCGATGTTTCGAGCAGCGCCGAAGAATCGCTTGGGACGCTGCAGCGCGTTCGCGTCAACGCCGCCTGTGAGAACCTTACCTGATGAAGGGACGACGGTGTTGTAGGCGCGCCCCAATCTCGTGATCGAATCCAGCAGGATGACGACATCGCGCCCGTGCTCCACCAGCCGTTTCGCCTTTTCGATCACCATTTCGGCGACCTGCACATGACGCACTGCCGGCTCATCAAAAGTTGAGGACACCACCTCGCCCTTCACCGAGCGCTGCATGTCCGTTACTTCCTCGGGGCGCTCGTCGATCAACAGGACTATGAGGTAACATTCCGGGTGATTGGTCGTGATCGATTGAGCAATATTTTGCAGAATGACCGTCTTACCCGTCCGAGGCGGCGCAACAATCAAAGCACGCTGCCCCTTTCCGATCGGCGAAACAATGTCGATCACCCGCGCCGAGAGGTCTTTGCGCGTCGGATCCTCAATCTCCAGCTTCAGCCGTTGGTTAGGATAAAGAGGCGTTAGATTGTCGAAATGGACCTTATGGCGGACCTTTTCGGGATCCTCGAAATTGATCGAATTCACCTTCAAAAGGGCAAAATAACGCTCGCCTTCTTTGGGGCTGCGAATCAAGCCTTCGACGGTATCGCCTGTGCGCAGGCCGAAACGCCGAATTTGCGACGGAGAAACGTAAATATCATCTGGTCCAGCGAGATAATTCGCGTCCGGCGCGCGCAGGAATCCAAATCCATCCTGGAGCACCTCGACCACGCCCTCGCCCACGATCTCAATATCCCGCGAGGCAAGCTGCTTCAGGATCGCGAACATCAGTTCTTGCTTGCGCATGATCGAAGCGTTTTCGACTTCATGCTGTTCCGCAAACGCCAAAAGTTCAGTTGCAGATTTGGCTTTCAAATCCTGCAACTTGATTTCATTGCGGGGGCTCTGGGATTCCGGTTTTTCGATATCTGTCATGGCGCCAAGCGCTCTTCTCACGTCGGATGGGAAAGTTGATCGGTGGGAATTGTGACCGGCACCACGTCGACGAGCCCATGAAAGGCGTCTTACCGATGGATCACTTGAAGGAGAGGGCTAAAGCATAGACCTTTTCTGCGGCGACGTAAAGCGCAGCCACAAATGTTTTAGGTAACTCAATTTGGTTGGAACAAGGACGGTCCGCGCCGTTCGCTCATTCCGCGGCGTCGGATTTGGTTCTCGCGGTAAAACGATGCGCGACATAGTCTTCGACGATCTTTTCGAAATCCTTCGCGATGCCCTCGCCGCGAAGCGTCTTCACTTTCCGCCCATCAATGAAGACCGGCGCCGCAGGAGCTTCGCCCGTTCCTGGAAGCGAAATGCCCACATCGGCATGTTTTGACTCGCCGGGGCCATTCACGATGCAGCCCATCACCGCAACGTTGAGCGCCTCGACGCCCTGATAGATCTTGCGCCATTGGGGCATGCGTTCACGAATCATGGACTGGATATCGCGAGCCAATTCCTGAAAGACCGTGCTCGTCGTCCGTCCACAACCAGGGCAAGCGGCAACCAAGGGGACGAAAGTACGAAAGCCCATCGTCTGCAGAATTTCCTGCGCCACCCGAACTTCCAGCGTTCGATCCCCGCCCGGCTCCGGGGTCAACGACACGCGAATCGTATCGCCAATGCCTTCCTGGAGCAGGATACCCAGAGCGGCCGACGAGGCGACAATCCCTTTGGAGCCCATGCCTGCCTCGGTCAATCCGAGATGCAATGCATAATCCGATCGCCGCGCGACCATCCGATAAACTGAAATCAGATCCTGCACGCCAGAAACTTTGGCGGAAAGGATGATTCTGTCTCGCTTTAATCCAATATCTTCCGCGCGCCGGGCCGAAAGCAGCGCCGAGCGCACAAGGGCCTCGCGCGTCACGGCGCGGGCGCCGACGGGATTTTCGGCCCTATGGTTCTCATCCATCAAGGCGGTCAGCAGGTCTTGGTCGAGCGATCCCCAATTCGCGCCGATTCGTACCGCTTTGTCGTGTTTGATGGCCAGTTCGATGATGGCGCCGAACTGTTTATCCTTTTTCTCCTTGAAGCCGACGTTGCCCGGATTGATCCGATATTTTGCCAAGGCCTCGGCGCAAGCGGGATGATCGGCGAGCAATTTGTGCCCGATGTAATGAAAATCCCCGACCAGCGGAACGGTCACGCCGAGCGCATCGAGCTTTTCACGAATTTTTGGAACCGCCGCCGCCGCCTCATCGCGATCGACCGTGATGCGCACAAGTTCCGATCCGGCCTGAGCAAGTGCGGCGACCTGCGCGACCGTGGCTTCGACATCCGCCGTATCGGTGTTGGTCATGCTTTGGACGACAATTGGCGCGCCGCCGCCGACGACGACCGATCCCGCGCCCGACCCGACCCGCACGCCAACGCTATGGCGACGCAGCAGAGGCTCAGCCGGGATTTCCGTTTCGCATAGTGGCGGCAATTCGTTGTCGATCATCGTTCAACCCATGGTCACGGAAAGCGCGCCTTCTATAGCATCGCAAATTTCGGCACGCGACTATTGTTGCGCAAGGGCGGCCGGGCGAATTTCGCTGCTGCAATTTTTCCGGCTCAAAATTATAGTCGTCGCGAAACTCCTCACATGCTTCGTGATCCATTCCCCGTTTCGCTACAAGACGCCCGGCCATGTCGATTGCCCCCAAAACCGTTGTCGTCACAGGATCCACCGCGGGCATCGGTCTCGCAATCGCCCGCGCCTTTGCCAAAGAAGGCTGCAACCTGTTGATCAACGGCTTCGGCGACCCCACGGCGATGGAGTTCGAGCGCGCGTCCATCGAAAAGGATTTCGGCGTCAAGGCGACCTATAACGGCGCCGATATGGCCAGACCGGAGGAAATCACCGCCATGATCGCACATGCCGAAAGAACCTTCGGCTCCGTGGACATCCTTGTGAACAATGTTGGAATCCAGTTCGTTTCGCCGATCGAGGATTTTCCAATCGAAAAATGGGACCAGGTCATCGCGATCAACCTTTCCTCCACCTTCCACGCCATGCGTGCGGCGATACCGGGCATGAAGGCGCGTGGATGGGGGCGCATCATCAACACGGCGCCGCTTAACTCGCTCACCGCGTCGCCTTTCAAGTCAGCTTCTGTCGCAGCACAGCATGGCGTCGCGGGGCTGACAAAAAACGCCGCTGTTCAACTGGCGCCCTTCGGGGTAACGGTGAATTGCATAACCCCTGGTTATGCTTGGGTCCCCTTGGTCGAAACACAGATTTCGGACACGACGAAAGCGCGAGCCATGGCCCAGGACCAGGTCGTGCACGACGCGTTGCTCGCCGTCCAGCTTAACAAGAAACTTGTGACCGCCGATCAGGTCGCTGCTCTGGCCGTGTTTCTTTCGAGCGACGCAGCTTCCCAAATCACCGGCGCAGATATTTCGATCGATGCCGGATTGACAGCCGAGTGATGCGCAACCGAGATTCGTGTTCAACCCTTCGCCGCGGATTTTCGACGAGGTCAACGCGCTGGCCTCGGGCGGCGACGTCCAGCACGCTTGACGCTGGCGGCGGGAACGGCGTTAAAGGTCGCCTCCCACCATTCGCACCACGCAAGACCTGATTGCGCCAGAATCCGCCATGTCGCCAAATCCAAAGTTCCTGCTCAGCATTGATCCGCAAAAACCGCCGCCAGGTCTAGCGGGCGCTGTTGTCGCCATCGGCAATTTCGATGGCGTGCATCGAGGTCATCGCGTCGTCATCGCCCGGGCAATCGCTTTGGCGCGACGCCTTGGACGTCCCTGCGCCGTCTTGACGTTCGAGCCCCATCCCGTCGATTTTTTTGGTCGCGGCGGCGGCATCTTCCGGCTCACGAGCCGTGAAGCCAAAGCCCATCGCATGGCGGAACTCGGCATTGATGGCATGTTCGTCCTCACTTTCGACACGGCTTTGGCCAGTCTCGACGCAGAAGGGTTTTTACAGGACGTTCTTTTGCGCCGCCTCGGCGCGAGCGCGGTGGTCGCAGGATATGATTTCCATTTCGGCGCCAAACGATCCGGCACGCCCGCCTTTTTGCGCGAGATCGCGCCGAAACTCGGTATCCAGGTCGAAATTGTCGAAAAGGTCCTCGCCGATGAGGAGGGTTCGCTCGAAGCCGTCTCATCGACCGCAACACGTGACGCCTTGGAGCGCGGCGATGTTCGTGGCGCGGCGGCGTTGCTTGGTCATGCCTGGTCCTTGACGGGCAAGGTCATTCATGGCGCGAAGCTTGGGCGTCAGCTTGGTTTTCCAACTGCCAATCTCGCTGTTGAAGCCTCCTGCCGACTGCGCCATGCCATTTACGCCGTTGAAGTCGATCTCGACGGCCATCGGCTCAAAGGCGTCGCGAGTTTTGGCCGGCGTCCGACAGTGGACGACGGCCCGCCGCTGCTCGAGATCTATCTATTTGATTTTAATAACGATATTTATGGACGCGCCATCGAGGTTTTCTTCATCGATTTTCTTCGCCCGGAGCAGAAATTCAAATCGCTCGATGCGTTGACCACGCAAATCCGCAAGGACGAGGCGCAAGCGCGTCGTATTCTGGACTCATGACATTTCCATTGGCCCGCAGGATCGGGTTATGGTCCGCTAATTTCATCCTGGCGCCGTTGGCTGGCTTCAACCGAAATAGAGGAATTCCATGAAAATTCTCGGCGTCGCCGTAGCGTTTTTCGGCCTCATGTCCGGCGTCGTCGGACTTGAATTGGCCAATCCCACGCTCGACCTCGTCGCAGTCGCCAGCCTGATCGTCGCTTACTGCTGCTGGCGCAGCGCGCCGGTGTCACGTTTCCTGAAGATCTTCCTCGCCGTGTTCGCGGTCGAAACCATCGTCTTCGGATTGGCCGACCTAGCCGCTCAATTCGGACTCTGGCCGAAATCCCTGGCGGAGGCGCGGGTGCCTCCGACCTTGGCGTTGACGGTCGCCATGTTCGCGATCATTGTTTTCGTGGTCTCGCATATTCCCGTCGTGCGCACACTGACCCAAATCGCGGACCGCTTCTTCCTCGCTACGGATGAAACGAGCAGCGGGATCGGCCGCTTCCGTTTCAAGACGTTGGAGCGCAGTTTGGCGACCGGCATGGTCGTCTTCCTTGTCGTGCTCAACCAGGCGGAAGTGGCGATCACGGTGCGGCTCAATTTCTTCAACCGTGATTTCTTTAACGCCATCCAGAATCACGATGGTCCGCAATTCTGGCGCATGCTCCTCTGGGTCTTCACGCCTTGGGCGTTTATTTACGTTGGCGCCCTGGTCGTGGAGTATGTCGTCAGTTCCTATTTGGTCATTCGCTGGCGGCGTTGGCTGACCCAATTCTATATTTCACACTGGCTCAGCCATCATGCGCATTATCGCATGTCTCTCACCCGCGGGCCCGCCGATAATCCCGACCAGCGTATCGCCGAAGACGTCGCCCGCTTCATCGACGGAGGCGGCGATGGCGGCGCCTTCGGTTATGGCGTCTACAATTATTCGATCATGTTGATCTCGACGTTGTCGTCGCTCGTCTCCTTCGCCATCCTGCTGTGGAGCCTTTCCGCGAATTTCACCTTCCCCGGTACGAATTTCGCTTTTCCGGGCCTGTTGTTCTGGGTCGCCTTGATCTATGCCGCCGCCGGCACGTTGATTACCCATCTCATCGGTCGGCCGCTGGTTGAGATCATGTTCACCCGGCAGAAGGTTGAGGCGGATTTCCGTTTCGGTCTGGCGCGGCTGCGCGAATATGGCGAGCAGGTTGCGCTGCTTGACGGCGAGAAGGCCGAGGCCGTCTCCTTGCGGATGAAATTCGCCGCCTTGATCGCCAATTACATCGACATGATCAATCTCCGTATGAGATTGACTGCGTTTACAGGCTTTTACGGCCAGATCAGCCCACTCATCCCCTATATTTTCGCCGCGCCCTTTTATTTCGCCAGAAAGATCGAACTCGGCGTGCTGACCCAGACGGCGCAGGCCTTCGGCCAGGTCCAGAGCGCGCTTACCTTCTTCATCAGTTATTATACTTCGCTCGCTGGGTTCCGCGCAGTGCTCGATCGTCTCAGCTCCTTCGACGCAGCCATCGAAGCCGCACAAACGGGCGGGGCCTTCAAGATCGAGCTGAACGCTCCCTCGCCGGCGTTGCATCATGCAACCGTCGCTCTGCCGAATGGAACCGCCTTGCTGAATGGCGTCGAGTTTACGTTGAAGCCGGGGCGGAACCTGCTCGTCACTGGCCCGTCGGGAGCCGGAAAATCCACTTTGTTCCGGGTCCTGTCGGGAATATGGCCCTTCGGCGCCGGCGCAGTGTCGATCCCCGGCGCGGGAAAAATGATGTTGCTGCCGCAAAAGCCCTATCTTCCAATCGGCCCCTTGCGCCAGGCCGTGGTCTATCCCGCAGCGGCGGACATACATGACGACAAGGAGATCGCCGACGCCCTTGTCGACGCCCGCCTACCCCATCTCGTCGACAAGCTGGATGTTTCAGATCTCTGGTCGCAGCGGCTCTCGGGCGGCGAGCAGCAGCGCGTGGCGATCGCTCGTGCTTTGCTGGCGAAGCCGGATTGGCTCCTGCTTGACGAGGCTACGGCGGCCCTCGACGAGGAAACGGAGAATGCAATTTACGAAATGCTCGCGAGCCGCCTGCCACAAACGACCCTTGTTTCGATCGGGCATCGTTCAACCCTTGCCGCCTTTCACGTGGACCACGTCCAGGTGCAATCCGGCCACGTCGCCTTCTCGACGACCAAAATGATTCGCGCGGGTACTGAAGGCGACGTGAATTATTGAGGGGCCGCCATCGGGCTCGCGGAGTGCGGTTTCGCAACGCGCCTCGATATTTCCTGCCTTTTTTCGGGCCTCTTCGCCGCGTCCCCTGCGGCCAATTGCGACTGGAGCCGAAAATCCTGCGCTTCGGTGATGCGCAGGGCGCAGAATCCGACCGCTTCCTCGTGCTCGTAATCCCGGCATGTTTGTGCGCGCTCAGCCGGAAAAGCCGCCTGTGCCTTGACTACCGCTTCAGCAGCCGTCTTGTTCTTTTTGAACTTGCTCAACAAAACACGAAAATGCGCCCGCATCGACTTTTCCATGGCGCCGCGCTCTTTTTCTATCGATTTAATCTCAACGTCAGAGAAACTCGCCCCCGAAGGTCCCCACAATCCGGCTGCGTCAATTCGGCAGTCGGCTTGTGCGAAAGAACAGGCGCCTGTCGGACTTCTTGCGCGTAGCGCCCCGCTGAGAACATCGAATTGCAAAGGACAGGCCGAGGAATCCAGTTCGAGCCGCGTCACGCCATCGGGGGAGCCGAGAACTTTCAACGCGACAGGTCCGTCCGCGCCCATAGAAACTTCACAAGCCTGATTGGGGTGAGATATCTTGCCTCCCTCGGCGACAAATCGCGTCAAGACAAAGCCTCCGCTGGAACTTTCCACCTGCAGAGCGCCTCGAGAGCCGAGCAGACTGAGCGACTTGCCCACGACGCTTTCGATCCCCGGCGGTTTGGAGGGGGTGAAATGGCCGGCGTAATTCTCACCTCTTGGTCCCTGCGCTCCAGAAGGAGGCGTCGCGATGCTTTGCCCCCTTGGCGTCGGAGCGCCCATTGCGCCAGGCAATTGCATTTGCGCGTGACAAGCGTCCGCGAAGAGCACGAGAGAAAAAAACGGAGCGAAGAATAAGGGGCGCATCGATGGGCGAACTCGGACCGGACACGGCCACGATAGCAGCGTCTCACCCGAGCCCCAAATTGCAAATGTCGCATACTACAAATTCAATGCGCGATCAGATCGATTGCTCCGTTCAATATTTGGCGAATAGCGGCTCGCCGCCGCCAAATCGATAGACAAAGCCGACCGAGAACAGCCACGGGTCGAAATTGGTGTGCTGATAGGTCTTCGCCGGGAAGGCTCCGACGAGCGGAATGTTCACCCCGTTGGCGTAGGATTCGACATAGTTGAAGGCCTTCTTGACGTCGAGGCTCGGGCCCCAGTTGCGGTCGATCATGTAATCGACGCAGCCCTGGATGACGGGGTCTACCGAACTGCTGACATGAACGTCGTTGAGGAAGGCGTTCTTGTTGTCGAAGGACCAGCCGACCGAAATGCCGCCGCCGATATAGGGACGGATCGGCCCGAAATTGTCGAAATGGTAAAGGACTGTGATCGGAATGATTGCCGGCATGATCTGGGCGAGGGTCGTCCCATTGATCAGAACTGGATTGGCGGGATTGTACCCCTTGGTCTTGTCCTTGATATACAAGGGGATGCCGGCTGACACGTCGATCGAGACATTATGGGTGACGTAAAAGCCCGCTTCGAAGCCGAAGGTGGCGATATCGGTCAGGGTCGCGCCGACGCTGGCCGGGAAGGCGGTGGTGACACCGTGGAGCAACGCGGTCGGGCTTTGACCCCATAGCCGAGACGAACTGGTGTTCAGGGCACAAGTGAATCCAAGCTTGACGAAAAAGGGCTGGAAGCTGTCCGCGACCAGCGCCGACGACGGCGGCGAGCGGAGGAGCCGCGTTTCGCCGCGCGCAAGAATCGTCCTAGTATATTGTTTCTCTTGGTAATTTACCAAGTTCCCAAGCATCCGCCCGAACGCTTCGCCGTAAAAATCTGCGCCAGTGGCAATTTTGCCACGAATTTGTCGCGCCAGCGTCGTCGGGCCTGGCGCGGCTTGCAGCAGGGATTTGCCAGTTCTATATCAGCCGCGCTCTTGCAAGCTGGCGCCCTCATCACAATCTGAACGGAAGTCGGGAACCGGGCGGGGCAATCTCTGTCCATACCGGATCGCTTCGGGGTCCAGCGGTTCCGCGAAGAAAGGAACGAATTCTCATGGCTAAAGTCATTGGCATCGATCTCGGCACCACCAATTCCTGCGTGGCCGTGATGGAAGGCTCCACTCCCAAAGTTATCGAAAATGCGGAAGGCGCCCGGACCACGCCGTCGATCGTCGCTTTCACCGACGATGGCGAGCGGCTGACCGGCCAGCCGGCCAAGCGCCAGGCAGTCACCAATCCCGAGAAGACGTTTTTCGCGATCAAGCGCCTGATCGGGCGCACGTACGCCGATCCGATGACCCAGAAGGACATGGGTCTTGTTCCGTACAAGATCGTCAAGGCAGGTAACGGCGACGCCTGGGTCGAGGCCGGCGGCAAGCAATATTCCCCGTCGCAGATATCGGCCTTCATCCTGCAAAAGATGAAGGAAACGGCGGAGGCCTATCTCGGGCAAACGGTCACTCAGGCGGTCATCACGGTTCCGGCCTATTTCAACGACGCCCAGCGCCAGGCGACGAAGGATGCAGGCAAGATCGCCGGTCTTGAAGTCCTGCGCATCATCAATGAGCCCACCGCTGCGGCCCTCGCCTATGGCCTCGACAAGAAAGGCGCCGGCGTGATCGCGGTCTATGACCTCGGCGGCGGCACCTTCGACGTGTCGATCCTCGAAATCGGCGACGGCGTCTTCGAGGTGAAGTCGACCAATGGCGACACCTTCCTTGGCGGCGAAGACTTCGACATGCGCTTGGTCGAATACCTCGCCGAAGAGTTCCGCAAGGACAACGGCATTGACCTGCGCAAGGACAAACTGGCCCTCCAGCGCCTCAAGGAGGCCGCCGAAAAGGCCAAGATCGAACTGTCTTCGGCGACCCAGACCGACATCAACCTGCCCTATATCACCGCCGACGCCTCGGGTCCGAAACATCTGACCCTGAAGCTGACCCGCGCGAAATATGAGGCTCTGGTCGACGATCTGATCCAGCGGACGATCGAGCCCTGCCGCAAGGCGTTGAAGGACGCGGGACTCACCGCTGCCGATATCAATGAGGTCGTCCTGGTCGGCGGCATGACCCGCATGCCCAAGGTCCAGGAGGTCGTGAAGCAGTTCTTCGGCAAGGAGCCCCACAAAGGCGTCAACCCGGACGAGGTCGTCGCCATCGGCGCCGCTGTCCAGGCCGGCGTTCTTCAGGGCGACGTCAAGGATGTGCTGCTGCTCGACGTGACCCCGCTGTCGCTCGGCATCGAGACGCTCGGCGGCGTGTTCACGCGCCTGATCGACCGCAACACGACGATCCCGACCAAAAAGAGCCAGGTGTTCTCGACGGCCGAGGATTCCCAGACCGCGGTCACCATCCGCGTGTTCCAGGGCGAACGCGAAATGGCGGCGGACAACAAACTGCTCGGCCAGTTCGACCTCGTTGGCATTCCACCGGCGCCGCGCGGCATGCCGCAGGTCGAGGTGACATTCGATATCGACGCCAACGGCATTGTTTCGGTCACCGCCAAGGACAAGGCGACGAGCAAGGAGCAGCAGATCCGCATCCAGGCGTCGGGCGGACTGTCGGAGGCTGACATCGATAAGATGGTCAAGGACGCCGAGGTCCATGCCGCCGAGGACAAGAAGCGCCGCGAATTGGTCGACGCCCGCAATCAGGGAGAGGCTCTCATCCATTCCGCCGAAAAGTCCCTGAAGGAATTCGGCGACAAGGTTGCGGCCTCGGACAAGGGCGCGATCGAGGCGGCCATGGCCAGCCTCAAAACCGCGCTCGAAGGCGAGGACGTCGAGGCGATCAATGCGCGCGCCAATGAACTCGCTCAGGCTTCCATGAAGCTTGGCGAGGCCATATACAAGGCCGAACAGGCGACCGCCGGCGCCGGCGCAACCGGGACGCAGAGCGCGGACGAGGACGTGATCGACGCTGACTTCAAAGAAGTGAAGGACGACAAGAAGGGCGCCTGATCAAGCGTTCTTCTGATGAGCAGGGCCGGGGCGCAGGCGCCCCGGCGTTTTGACGGATGCGCTTTTTGCGCATGAAAAAGGGTTGCGTTCGCGACTTGCCACGGCTAGGGCCTATGAGCGCTTTCCGCAAATGGCGATGGCGCGGTTTTCATTCACTGGCTGAAAGAACCGGATGGCGTCGTCGATGGCCAAACGCTGCTACTATGAAATTCTTGGCGTTTCCCGAACCTGCTCCGACAGCGAGCTGAAAGGCGCGTTTCGCAAACAAGCGCTGAAGCTGCATCCTGATCGGAACCCCGGCGACACGGAAGCGGAACACAAGTTCAAGGAAGTCAACGAAGCCTATCAGGTCCTGTCAGACGAGCAGAAGCGCGCCGCTTATGACCGTTTCGGGCATGCCGCCTTTGAACATGGCGGCGGTGGCGGCTTCGGGGGGTTCGGTTCAGGCGAGGGTTTTGCCGCCTCGATGGCCGATATTTTCGACGACCTTTTTGGCGATGTAATGGGCGGGCGGCGCGGGCGCGCTTCGGGTCGCGAAAGAGGCGCCGATCTGCGGTACAATATGGAGGTGACGCTTGAAGAGGCTTTTCGCGGCAAGACGGCCTCGCTAAAAATTCCGACTTCCGTCACCTGCGATGTTTGCACCGGTTCAGGAGCCAAGGCCGGATCGAAGCCTAAGGCTTGCCCCACTTGTGGCGGCGCCGGAAGAGTGCGCGCGCAACAGGGCTTTTTCGCCATCGAGCGCTCCTGCCCCGCCTGTCATGGCCGCGGAGAGATCATGGAAAATCCCTGCCCCAATTGCGCAGGCGCCGGCCGCGTCACCCGCGAGCGTTCGCTATCCGTCAATATTCCGGCCGGAATCGAGGACGGCACCAGGATTCGGCTAACCGGCGAAGGTGAGGCCGGTCTGCGCGGCGGGCCGCCTGGCGATCTCTATATTTTCCTGTCCGTCAAGCCTCATCCCTTTTTCCAGCGGGAAGGCGCGAACCTTCATTGCCGCGTGCCAATTTCAATGGTTCAGGCAGCGCTCGGTGGTGAGATCAAGGCGCATGGCGTCGATGGAGCGGAGATCAAGGTCAAGATCGAGGAAGGTACGCAATCCGGCCGCCAGTTCAAGATCAAAGGTAAAGGCATGCCTGTGCTCCGCGCGCGTGATTTCGGCGACCTTTACATCCAGGTCAATGTCGAAACGCCGCAAAATCTGACGAAAAGGCAAAGAGAGCTGCTCGCAGAATTTGAAAACGAGTCCACCCACAAGACCCATCCGGAATCGACCGGCTTCTTTGCCAAAATGAAAGAATTTTTTGATTTGGCCTGAGGTAAGGATCGGCCGTTCCTTGACGCTTTTCTATTTGTAAGCGAATCTCGCAGCTCGTTTCGGACCGGGGGAAATTGGCAAATTGAGCGCGCAGCGACGTCAGGCGAAATTCCATTCCGGTCCGAAAGATCCGATCGATCTGCGCCTCAGTGACGAAGCGCGGTTTATTCGTTCTTGGCTCGAAAATCCTCTGCTTGCTGGCGCGATAACGCCATCGGGGCGTTTTCTCGCGCGCGCCATGGCGCAGTGCGTCAATCCCGACGCCGAAGGCCCCGTCGTCGAGCTCGGACCAGGGACCGGACCTGTGACGCAGGCGCTGTTGGCGCGCGGTTTGGCTCCTGAACGGCTCGTCCTGGTTGAATACGAGCCTTCCTTCTGCAATTTGCTTGAGAAGAAATTTCCTGGCGTTCGTGTCGTACGCGGAGACGCTTACCGGCTTCGTGACACACTCGCCAACGCGCTCGATGGACCCGCGGCCGCGGTCGTCTCCAGCCTTCCCCTTCTCACGAAACATGAATCCGCGCGATTGTCTCTGCTGAGACAGGCGTTCGACCTCATGTCGCCGGAAGGGCGTTTCATCCAGTTCACTTATGGCGTGAAATCGCCGATCCCGGCCCATCTGTCCACCGGGTTGCGCTTCGAGACGCAGAGCCTCGCGCCGATCTGGCTCAACCTGCCGCCCGCGCGCATTTTCGTTTATTGCCGACCGGGGCGCCATTGCGCCGCCGAACGACGCCCCGACATGCTCGACAAGCTGCTGAAAAAGTCCCGCCGGTTCGGCAACGAAATCCGCGACGAACTGGACGAAGCCCGCGCCCGGTTTTCCGCACCGGACACCCCACGTCCGATCAGGGCCAAAAGCCGGCGTTTCTGATCTTCGGCTTCGCTTTCCTGCGCGTTGATTCTAAGTGAATGGCGCCTTCCAGATCAGGACGCCGCATATGAACAAAAAGACCCGCGACAAATTAATTGTCGCGCTCGATCTCTCTGACCTCGCCCAAGCGCGCGCCATGGTTGAATGCCTGGGCGATAGCGTCGAATTCTTCAAGATCGGCATGGAACTCGCCTATGGCGGCGGCTTCGCGCTCGTGGACGAACTCAGCCGCGCCGGCAAAAAAATCTTTCTCGACCTGAAATTGCACGACATCGGCCACACTGTCGAAAAGGCGACCGCGCAGGTGGCGCGCCTTGGCGTGCATTTCCTCACCGTCCATGCCTTTCCCCAGACCCTGGCCGCCGCCGCGCGCGGTTCGGCCGGCTCCAGCCTGAAGGTTCTCGGCGTCACCGTCATGACCTCTTATGACGATTCCGACCTCGAGGCGGCCGGCTATCGCCTCAATGTCCGGGAATTGGTGGCCCTGCGCGCTCGGCAGGCGAAAGACGCCGGAATCGCCGGACTGATCCTGTCGCCCGAGGAACTGACGGCGACCAGGGCTCTGATCGGTGAAGAAATGTTGCTGGTGACGCCGGGCGTGCGACCCGCCGGCGCCGCTCTGGGAGACCAAAAGCGGGTGGCGACACCCTCGGAAGCCTTGAAGCGCGGCGCCGATCACCTCGTCATCGGCCGGCCAATCCTGGCAGCCCCAGATCCTCGCCAAGCCGCGCGCGCGATACAGCAGGAGATCGCTGACGCCTGCGCTTGAAAAAGAAACGCCGAGCGTACCTCCGGCCCGGCGTCGCGTCCTTGGGTCTGGGGGACAGCGCCCTTGGACAGAAATGACCCTAGTCATGAAACGTGACGGGTCGGTGACGGTCCCGCGTCACCTTAGAGAAAGCGCTTTCGCCTTGCTGGAGAAGCGGCTTGCAACATCTCTTGCGGCGCCGCAAAAAGACCTTTACAGCGGCGGCCAGGATCCGCGGGTTTGGAGAATGAGCGATGGACAAGATGCGCCTCGTCGTTGTCGGCGCCGCCGGGCGCATGGGCCAGATGCTCATCAAGACGATCGCCGAAAGCGAAGACGCCCTTCTCTCCGGAGCCATCGAGCGCCCCGGCTCCGCAGCTTTGGGTCGGGACGCCGGCGAGGCGGCCGGTTTGGGCCGGCTTGGGGTTGCGATTACCGATGATCCCCTCTCGGCGCTGTTGAAAGCCGACGGGGTGATTGATTTCACCGCGCCGCCGGCGACCATCGAAATAGCGGCGCTGGCTGCGCAAGCGCGCATCGCGCATATCATCGGTACGACGGGCATGACAGCCAATGACCTCGCCAAGATCGAGGCGGCCGCGCGCCATGCGATCATTGTTCGTTCCGGAAACATGAGTCTCGGCGTCAACCTCCTCGCGGGTCTTGTCCAAAAGGTCGCCCGAACCCTTGGGACCGATTGGGATGTCGAAATCCTTGAAATGCATCACCGCTTGAAAGTGGACGCGCCCTCCGGCACCGCGCTTCTGCTCGGCGAGGCCGCGGCAAAGGGCCGCGACATCGCTTTGGCCGAACATAGCGTCCGTGTTCGCGATGGCCACACCGGGCCACGCAAGGCCGGCGACATCGGCTTCGCGACGTTGCGCGGCGGCACTGTGGTCGGCGACCATAGCGTGATCTTTGCCGGCCCCGGCGAACGTATCGAATTGACTCACCGCGCCGAGGATCGCGGGATCTTCGCCCGCGGCGCTCTTCGCGCGGCCTTGTGGGCGCGTGGTCGAAAACCCGGCCTCTATTCCATGTTTGACGTGCTCGGCCTTTGACTGCCAAAGCGCGAATCGGAAATCCAGGAGAACAAAGTGTCAGAACGCCTTCTTGTCCTCGTCCGTCACGGCCAGAGCGAGTGGAATCTGAAAAACCTTTTCACCGGCTGGCGAGATCCCGACCTGACCGAACAGGGCGTCGCCGAGGCCAAGGCCGCCGGCCGGCGCCTCAAGGCCATGGGACTTGCTTTTGACAGAGGCTTCACCTCCGTTCTGTCTCGCGCCGAAAAAACGATGCGACTGATGCTCGACGAACTCGGGCAGCCGAATTTGCCAATCAGCCGAGACGCGGCCCTGAATGAACGCCACTATGGGGATCTGTGCGGCCTCAACAAGGACGACGCCCGAAAGAAATGGGGCGAGGAACAAGTCCACCTCTGGCGCCGGTCCTACGACGTGCAACCGCCCGGCGGCGAGAGCCTGAAAGACACGGTCGCCCGCGTTCTTCCTTATTACAACCAGGAAATTCTTCCGGCGGTTCTGCGCGGCGAACGCACCCTCATCTCCGCGCACGGCAATTCCTTGCGCGCTCTGGTCATGGTCCTCGACCATTTGACGCCGGAAACGATCCCCTCAATGGAGCTCGCAACCGGCGTGCCGCTCGTTTATCGGCTCAAACCCGATTCCACCGTCGAATCCAAGCGGGTGCTCGACGCGTAACGCTCTTGGATCGGATCAGGAGTGTTTGGCCGCGTCCGACGCCAGCGTGACGGGAATACGAAAATACCTCACGCCGTTTTCCTCGGCGGGAGGCAAGCCGCCGGCTCGCATATTGGCCTGGATCGAAGGGAGCAGCAGCAAGGGCTGAGCCAAAGTGGCGTCGCGAGCTTCTCGCTTGGCGACGAACTCATCCTCGCTGATTCCATCGTGAACGTGGGGATTTCCGGCCCGCTCGTCGCCGACCGTGGTCTCCCAGGCGAACCGGTCGCGACCCGGCGCCTTGTAATCGTGGCCGACGAAAATCCTGGTTTCAGGCGGGAGCGCGAGCAGGCGTTTGATCGAGCGAAACAACGTGCGGGCGTCGCCGCCGGGAAAATCTGCCCGCGCCGTGCCGTAATCCGGCATGAAAAGAGTGTCGCCGACAAAAGCCGCGTCGTCAATTTTATAGGCGACACAGGCGGGCGTGTGACCCGGCGTATGGATGACCTCGACTTCCAGCGACCCGATGTTGAACCTTTCGCCATCCTTGAACAAATGGTCGAATTCGGCGCCGGAGGCCGAGACGTCTTGGGCGTTGAACACCGCGCGGAAAATCTTTTGCACATCACGCACATGTTCGCCGATCCCGACCCGCGCGCCGGTCTCACGTTTCACAAAGCAGGCGGCGGAGAGGTGGTCGGCGTGGACATGGGTCTCAAGCACCCATTCGATTGTCGCGCCCTTTTCCCTGGCCGCGGCGAGCATCTTGTTCACGGAGGCGACCGAAGCCTTGCCTGAACGCTGGTCGTAATCGAGCACCGGGTCGATGATCGCCGCCCTTTTCGTGGCTTTGTCGATGACCAGATAGCTCGCCGTATTGGTCGCCTCGTCGAAGAAGGGCAGAATTTCAAGATTCGGATTCATGAGTAGCGCTCCGCATGTCCCTGTTGTCGCCTATATGGGCCTGCGGGCCTGCCGCTTCAAACCGGCGCGGCGAATCGCAGAGACAATCCGCGCGGGCTTTCGCCGCCGTCCGCGTTATTGGCCAGCGGCGTCGAGGCGCGAGATCAGGAGCTCATAGAGCGGATTGCGGCGGGTAAAGACATAGTCGACCGGACGCACGACGACTTCCTCGGCGCCCGCGCCGATCAACCAATCGGCAAGCGCCGGGGCCTGTGCTTTCGGCGCCGAGAAAATGGCCCGTCCGTGACCTCCACGGCGGCGGAGCCTGGCGCCGAAAGCTTTCATGCCCTCGGCGAGCCTCTCGGGTTCTTCCCCCAGTACGGCGACTATTTCCCGGGTTGTGCGCGCTTCTTCCTCGGCGGCGATCCGCGACAGGATTTTCCTGGCGATCTCCTTCAATTCCGGCGTCCAGCGCGCGCCCAGCGAAGCGACGAGATTGGCCTCGGAACGCAGGATCACGCCGTCGTCGAGCACCTTCAGGCCATTGGCGGCGAGTGTCGCCCCGGTCGACGTGATGTCCACGATCAGTTCGGCCTGGCCCGCCGCCGGCGCACCCTCGGTCGCCCCAAGGCTCTCAACAATGTGATAGTCGGTTACGCCCTTTCCCCCGAAAAAGGCGCGGGTCGTGTTCACATATTTGGTCGCGACGCGCATGCGTTCGCCGCGCTTCGCACGGAAAGACAAAGAAACATCTTCAAGATCGGTCATGTCGCGCACGTCGATCCAGGCCTGAGGGACGGCGACGACGACATTGGCGTGACCAAAACCGAGCGGCGTCAACAGGGCGACGCGCTGCTCGGCCTGCGCCTCGCGGACCAGATCCTCGCCGGTGATCCCGAGATGGGCGGCCCCGGAAGCCAGATTCTTCACGATTTCCGAGGCCGACAAAAAAGCGACTTCGACATTTTCGACGCCAGACAAAACGCCCCGATAGTCGCGGGCGCCGCGCCCCGTCGTCACCGCAAGGCCAGCGCGGGCGAAGAAGGCGTTGGCGTTTTCCTGTAGCCGGCCTTTGGACGGAACTGCCAGAACGAGTTTGTCGCTCATCATTGCGCTCCGTTCAGACGCTCGGTGAAAATCGCCGCGCCGAGGGCGGGAATGTCGGTCTTGGCGCCGAGTGTGGACAATAGCCGGTCATAACGTCCGCCGCCGATGACCGGCTCCGCGTGGACCGCGTCATTGGGCGACGCCTCGAAGACAAATCCGGAGTAATAGTCGAGATTTCGAGCGAAAGAGGCCGAAAAAACCATGGCGTCCATGTCGAGGCCGCGCGCAGCCATGAAATTAAGCCGCTGGTCGAAACGCTCCATCTCGGTGTCGAGATCGATGTGCGTTTGAGCGAACAGGGCGCGTAACCGCGCCGAAGCCTGGTCGGGCTGGCTTTCGATGGCGAAAAATTTCTGAAGCAGATCGCGCCTCGCGTCGTCGAGCGCAGCGCGCGAACGCAGCGCCGCCTGTTCCAGGAAACGCTCCGCAATCTCGCCCGCCGTGCGACCACCCAGGGCGGAGATTCCCGCGATATTGAGAAGATCCCCGACCAAAGCGCGAGCCCCCGCCTTGTCGGCGCCTTCGAGCGCGGCCAGCACGCCGGCATGGTCGCCGCGCGAATCCACCGGCGCGAGAATTCCGCCAATTTCTTCGCCTTTAGCGAGGCCGCCGCGAATGCGCCGCATCCAGACCGGCGGCAGGCTCAGCTTCTCCAGCACCGCCGCGAGCAGTCCGGCGTCGCCGATGCGCGTACGCCATTCTTTGTCGGCTCCGGCTGATTCAAGCGCCAGCGCCAAGACTTCGGCGTCGGCCGCTTCGCGGTCGGCGCGTCCGAAATTTTCGAGTCCCGCCTGCGCAAATTCCGCGGACCCGGCGGAACGCTGGCGGAAAACCGGCCCATGGCAGCAGAAAGCGGCTGGGGCGCCGGCGCGGGACGAGGCGAGATAGGCGAGCGAAACGGGAATGGTGAATTCGGGCCGCAGGCAATAGTCTCCGCCGGCGCCGTCGGAGGTCATGAGAAGGCGACCGCGCATGTCCTCGCCGGACAAGGCGACAAAGACCGAGGCGGGTTGCAAAACGGACGGATCGCAGAATTCATAACCCGCAGCTTCGAGCTTCTGCAGGAAAGCCTCACCCGTCTGCGACCGTCCGCCGATCATGACAACTCCAAGCCCTTGAATTTTTGCCGCAGTGCTAGCAGATGCGCGCCGCACGCGCATCTTCTTTCACAGAGGAGGGTGAATTGCCGTTTGCTCACAATCCGTGGCGTTCCAGAATTTCCCGCACAGCTGCAACCATGTTTTCCTCGGAAACGGCGATCTGCGCGGGGCGCGCCGCCTTCCATTCCTCGTTCGAAGCGATGGCCTCGGCCGCGCGCGAGCCCTCGATCAGGTCCTTGATCTGAACCTCGCCGCGCTGGCGTTCGTCAGAGCCTTGAATGCACACGCAGGGGCTCTTGCGGCGGTCGGCATATTTCATTTGCGCCTTCATGCCCGCCGAGCCCAGGTAAAGCTCGGCGCGCACCCCGGCGTCGCGCAAGCGCCCAACGAGGGATTGGTAATCGGCGATGCGATCGCGGTCCATCACCAGCACGATCACGGGGCCGTTGTGCGGCGCGCCAGCCACGATCGGTGACTGAATCGCCTTGAGCGCCGTGTAAAGCCGCGACACGCCGATGGAGAAGCCGGTGGCCGGCGCGTCTTCGCCACGAAAACGCGCCACCAGCCCGTCGTAACGTCCGCCGCCGCCCACCGAACCGAACCGGATCGGTTGTCCTTTATCGTCGAACGCCGCGATCGAAAGATCGGCTTCGAACACCGGCCCGGTGTAATATTCGAGTCCACGCACAACCGAGGGGTCGAGGCTGATCCGGCTTTCGTTATAGCCCGCCGCCCGAGCGAGATCGTCGATGGCGCGCAGCTCCGCCACGCCCTCCATCCCGCGCGCCGAAGCCGCGACGATCGCCTCCAGCGCTTCGAGCGTCTGGTGGTTGGTCGAGCGCCGCGCCGCTGTGAAAGCGATGACGTTCTCGATGGCGTCGGGATCGAGGCCCGCGCCCTTGGTGAAATCGCCGGATTCATCCTTGCGCCCCCCGCCAAGGAGCGCGCGCACGCCGTCCGCGCCCAGACGGTCGAGTTTGTCGATCGCCCGCAGCACCACAAGCCGCCGCGACGCGTCCTCCGGCGCGCCAAGGCCTATCGTCTCCATGACGCCGTCAAGAATTTTTCGGTTGTTGACCTTGATGCAATAATCGCCGCGCGCGATTCCGAGTTTTTCAAGAGTGTCGGCCGCCATCATGCAAAGTTCGGCGTCGGCGGCGGGACTTGCCGAGCCGATGGTGTCGGCGTCGAATTGCAGGAATTGGCGAAACCGTCCGGGTCCAGGCTTCTCGTTGCGGAAGACGTAACCGCAGCGCAAAGTCCTGTATGGCTTGGGCAGCCCCTCGAAGTTTTCGGCGAAATGACGGGCGAGCGGCGCGGTCAGATCATAGCGCAGCGAAAGCCATTGCTCGTCATCGTCCTGGAACGAGAACACGCCTTCATTCGGGCGATCCTGGTCCGGCAGGAATTTTCCAAGCGCGTCGGTATATTCCATCGCTGGAGTTTCGACCGCGTCGAAGCCATAGAGCTCATAGTTGCGCCTGATCGCCGCCAGCATGGCGTCCACGGCGGCGATTTCGTCGGCTCCGCGATCGGCGAGGCCGCGCGGCAGGCGCGCTTTCACCAGGGAGGCGGCGCTCTTGGCTTGTTTCATGATTTCGCTCCGTTGGTCTGCGCTGTCATAAGCGGGAGCAACGGCGCGGACAAGTCTCGCGGGCCGATCGAGGCGGCTGACGAAGCAAGGGCGTCAGCTCCAATTCCGCCGCCCCAAGCCAAGCTCTGCTTGACTTCATCCCCGCACGCCTATAGCGCCGCGCCATGACAGGAATTTCCATGACCCGCGATCCGGAGGACGCCATCGTCCTGCCCGGTCTCGCCCAGGCGCAGGATCGTTACGACGCTTTCCTGTGCGATATCTGGGGCGTTCTGCACAATGGCGAGCGCAACTTTTCGGCCGCCGTCGAGGCCCTGCGCAACTTACGCCGGCGGGGCAAGGCGGTGACGCTCATCACCAACGCCCCCCGTCCCGAGCGCGAGGTCGCCGAACAGCTTGCCGAGCTGGGCATAGGCGCCGACTGTTACGACGCCATCGCCACTTCGGGCGACGTTTGCGCCAAGGCGATTGCGGAGCGCGCGCCGGGCCGGCCCTTCCACATTGGACCAGAGCGCGACCGGCCGGTTTTCGCGGCGGCCGGCGCCCTGACCACATATGATGTCGCGCCGGTCGCGCTTGCGGACGCCGATTTCGCGGTCTGCACCGGGCTCAGCGAAGACACGATCGAAACGCCGGCCGATTACGAGGACGTTCTTGTCGCGTGCCGCGCGAAAAATTTGCCGATGATTTGCGCCAATCCCGATCTCGTCGTCTATCGTGGCGACCAGTTGGTTTATTGCGCCGGCGCGCTGGCCGAGCGCTACGAGGAGCTGGGCGGCGAGGTCGAGCAGGCGGGAAAGCCCTATGCGCCGATCTATCGTCTTGCAATCGGCCTCCTCGAACAGGCTCGGGGCGAACCTCTCGCCATCGATCGCATCCTCGCCATCGGCGACGCGATCCATACCGATATCGCTGGCGCGGCGAACATCGGTCTGGACAGCCTCCTGATCACCCAAGGAATCCATCGCGCCGAACTGCACGGAAACGGCGCCGACGTCGTTGATTTGGACGCATACAAGCAGTTCGTGCAGAGCCATGGCGTCGCTCCAGTCTATCGAATGGGACGGCTGGCCTGGTAGCCTCGCATAATTGCCAATGGACAATTGAGGGATGGCGCCTTTCTCTCGTTCAGCTGCAAGAAAGCCCGAATTGAGAAGGTCCCGAGAGATGTCAGAACCGTTCAAGACCTATTATTTCGAGGATCTCAGCGTCGGCATGCGCGAATCCTTGATGAAAACGGTCATGAATGAAGATGTGGTCGGCTTCGCCGAGCTGTCGGGAGACCACAACCCAATCCATTTGTCGGAACATTTCGCCAAAAAGACCCGCTTCGGCGAGCGCATCGCTCATGGTCTTTATACCGCCAGTCTGATATCCGCGGTTCTGGGCATGTATCTGCCCGGCCCTGGCGCGGTCTATCTCCACCAGACGTTGAATTTCAAAGGCCCGGTCAAGATTGGCGATGTCGTCACCATCAGCGTCGAGGTGATCGAACTTGTCGAAAAGGGGCGCCGCTGCAAGCTGCATTGCGAAGCGATGGTGGACGGCAAGGTTGTACTCGACGGCGAGGCGATCGTCATGGTTCCCACGCGAGAGGCCACACAGCCCAAGGCCGCCGCCGGCTGAAGGTCAACCTTCGTCGCGGAAGCGCCAGACCAACGCGCGCTTGATCTCGCAATCCTCCAGCGCACGGGTCACCGGCACGCGATATTCCGCGATCGGCTCCAGCCTGTCGCGCGCAAGATAGGTCCTTCCCGGGTCGCCGACCAGCACTTCGGCGCCGCGTCGCCGCAAACCGTCGAGCCAGTCGGTGACGGCGTGCGCCATGTCGCGCTCATAGGAAACGTCGCCGGCCAGGACGACATCCCATTCCTCGTCCAATCCAATGAGATTTTGGACGCGTGGGTGGATCGTCACCCCATTGACCTCGGCGTTCAGGCGTATGGCGGCGCCCGCGAAGACGTCGATATCGCTGGCGTCCACATGTCGCGCGCCACTTTTGGCGGCAGCGATCGCGACGAGTCCCGACCCCGAAGCGAAATCGAGAACTTTCTTGCCGGCAACGCTTTCTGGATGATCGAGGATATAGCGCGCCAAAGCCTGCCCTCCCGCCCAGGCGAAAGCCCAGAACGGCGGCGGCAGGCCGATTTCACCGAGTTCCTCCTCGGTTTTCTGCCATAATTCCGTGGCTTCGTCCGCAAGCTGAAGCGAAATTTCGGGTGCATGAGGCGTCGGCAGCAACCGCGTCTGCGCGCGGATAAAAGCCATCCGATCCAAAATTTCCGTCAATGCGACAAGTCTTCCTTCAGGCTGCGGCGCAGAACCTTTCCGACGTTCGTTTTCGGCAGTTCGGCGCGGAAAATGAATTCGCGCGGCATTTTGTAGCCGGTCAGCCGCTCGCGGCAAAAGTGGCGAAGGTCTTCTTCGGTCAAGCCATCCTCGCGCGGGACAACGAAGGCGACGACTTCCTCGCCCGTGGCGTCGGAGGGACGGCCGATCACCGCCGCTTCGCGCACCTTGGGATGCTCCACCAGGACGCTCTCGACTTCGTTCGGATAGACATTGAAGCCCGATACGATGATCAGGTCCTTGAGCCGGTCGACGATCTTGATCTGTCCCTCCGGCAGCATGACCGCGACATCGCCTGTTCGGAAAAATCCGTCGGCGGTCATCGCGGCTTCGGTGGCCATGGGCCGGTCCCAATAGCCGGCCATGACCTGCGGTCCTCTGGCGCAGATTTCTCCAGCCGCCCCCATCGGGACCGCTTCGCCGGCGGAATCGCGGATGGAAATTTCCGTCGAAGGCAGAGGATAGCCGACAGTGCCGGTAAATTCCTCGATATCCGGCCGATTCCCGCAAAGCACAGGCGAAGTCTCGGAAAGGCCGTAACCCTCGATGATCGCCTTTCCGGTGAGCTTGCGCCATTTGCGGGCGACAGCCTGCTGCGTCGCCATGCCTCCCGCAACAAAAAAAAGAACGTGGCTGAAATCCACCTGCCCGATGTCCGGATGATCGGCGAGAACGTTGTAAAGCGTATTGACGCCCGCGAAAATGTGGAAGCGGTTCTTACGCAAAATCTTGACAAATCCCGGTATATCGCGTGGATTTGCTATCAGCAGGCAAGCCCCGCCAACACGCATCTGGAACCAGAAACAGGCGGTCAGCGCGTAAATATGATAAAGCGGCAACGCCGTGACCATCACCGTCGGCCCAGCTGCTGCGAGCTGTGGTGCGAACCAAGCTAAGCTTTGCTCGACATTGGCGACGAGATTTCGATGAAGCAGCATGGCGCCCTTGGCCGAACCAGTGGTGCCGCCGGTATATTGCAGGACCGCTAGATCGTCGGGCGAAATGAGAACAGCTCGCAGTTTCTTGCCTTGCGCCGCGCGCAGAACGCTGGAAAAGGCGATGGCGTTCTCTAGTGCGCATTTCGGAACGGCCTTTTTCATCCACCGCGAGACAAAATTGACCGCAACGCCCTTTGCGCCAAGCAGGTCGCCGGGCGCAACCAGAATGACGCGCTCGAGTTTCAGGCGGTCGGCCACGGCGGCGACCGTCGCCGCAAAATTCTCGAGAACGAAAAGAAAGCGCGGCGACGAGTCGACGATTTGCACCTCAAGTTCGCGCGACGTGTAGAGCGGATTGATATTTACGACCACCCCTCCAGCCTGGAGGATCCCGAGCAGAATCGCCGGATAGGCCATCACATTCGGCGACATGATCGCAATCCGGTCGCCTTTGACGACGCCTGCCTCTTGGAGCCAAGCGGCAACCAGGTCCGCCGCAGCGCCCAATTGCTCGTAACTCAGTTTCGAACCAAAACTTTCCAGCGCCAGCCGAGGGCCAAAGTCCGATCGACTGCGGCGCCACATCTCAAGCAATGTCATTCCTGCCAGAGGGGAGATTTCGGCCGGCACACCCGGGGGATAATGCGCCAACCATGGCCTTTGAGCCAGAACCTCAGCTGAGACGTCCATACATGTCCTCCCGGCCTTGCGCTTATTAGTTTAAATATGAACTAATTCGCGCCAATAGCGCAAGCCCATTTCCGGATGATCCTGCGCGGCTTGCAACAGGATTTCCGCAAATCGGGCGAACTTTTTCAAATTAAAATATGCGCAATCCGGCCCTTCTGCCCGAACTCGTCAAGGCGCGCGGTGGTTCCCACGCTGGCAAAGCTGGAGATCATCGATCGAGAAGCCGCAGCGCCGCGTCCCGTCGGACGCTCTTCCCGCCGATGCCGCCGGCCAGGCGCATTCGCTGTAAAAACACTATTCTGGTCGCAACCCTTCTTGAGGGCGCGCAGATATTTGACTCACTGTCGGACGAGCGGTAAAAGCGCAGCCTCTCTTGAGTGAGATGAGACCAGCTTAGCCGACCTGCGCGGGACGCGGGAGGCCCACGTCCGGCAGCGCGATGCGCCCCCGGACGCCTTTTGCTATGCGGGCTCGTGTTCCACAAGGGGTGGCGGAAGTTTCCGCGGCAACAAAAGGATTTTGCGATGTTCGAGGGCCTTTCCGAAAAGCTCTCTGGCATATTCGACAGCCTGACCCGGCGCGGAGCCCTCAGCGAAGAGGACATCGCCGCGGCGATGCGCGAAGTGCGCCGCGCTTTGCTCGAAGCCGATGTGGCTTTGGATGTCGTGCGCTCCTTCGTGGACAAGGCCCGCACCCGCGCGCTGGGCGCCGACGTGCTGAAGTCGGTCACGCCCGGCCAGATGGTCATCAAGATCGTCAACGACGTTCTGATCGAGACTCTGGGCTCCGACGCCGAACCGATCGATCTCAACGCCGCGCCGCCGGTGGCGATCATGATGGTGGGCCTGCAAGGCGCGGGCAAAACCACCACCACCGCAAAAATCGCAAAACGTCTGACCGACCGCTTCAAGAAGCGGGTGCTCATGGCCTCGCTCGACGTCAAGCGTCCCGCTGCGCAGGAACAGCTCGCTGTGCTGGGTCGTCAGATCGATGTCGCCACTTTGCCGATTGTTCCCGGCCAGACGCCGGTTCAGATCGCAAAACGCGCCGAGGAAACCGCGCGGCTTCAGGGCTTTGACGTCGTCTTGCTCGACACCGCCGGCCGCACTCATATCGACGAGCCGCTGATGGCGGAAATGGCCGAGATCAAGGCCATTGCCGCGCCGCATGAAATCCTGCTGGTCGCCGACGCCCTCACCGGCCAGGACGCTGTCAATCTCGCCCGAAATTTCGACGAGCGGGTCGGAATCACTGGCATTGTCCTGACCCGCGCCGACGGCGACGGGCGCGGCGGCGCCGCATTGTCCATGCGCGCGGTCACCGGCAAGCCGATCAAGCTGATCGGCGCCGGCGAAAAGATGGACGCGCTGGATGATTTCCATCCCCAGCGTATCGCCAACCGAATCTTGGGAATGGGCGATATTGTCGCCCTGGTCGAAAAGGCGGCGGAGACCATCGACGCCGAAAAGGCCCAACGCATCGCCGAAAAGATGCGCAAGGGCAAGTTCGACCTCGAAGATATGGCCGAGCAACTGGCGCAGGTGGACAAGCTCGGCGGCCTTGGCGGAATCATGGGGCTGCTGCCTGGAGTAGCCAAGCTCAAGGACGCGCTTGCCGCCGCCAAGGTCGACAACAAAACGATCGCCCGCCAGCGCGCCATCATTCTGTCGATGACGCCGCAGGAACGGCGTAACCCGGACATTCTGAAAGCGTCGCGCAAGAAGCGCATCGCCGCAGGCTCCGGCATGAGGGTCGAGGATGTGAACCGGCTGCTCAAGCAGCACCGGACCATGGCCGACATGATGAAATCCTTGGGCGGCGCCAAACGTGGCCCAATGGCCCAAATGGCTCAGATGTTCGGCCTGGGCGGCGGGATGCCGCAGCCGACGCCCGAACAAATCGGCGAACTCCAGCAGAAATTTGGGGGCGGAGCCGGCATGGGTCTCGGCATTCCCAGTGAGCCGCCGCCTGGCTCCTTCGCCCCGAAGCCCGGCCTTCCCGGCCCCGCTCCCGGCGGGTTGCCGGGATTGGGCGGCAAGCCGAGCGGATTGCCCGGTTTGGGCGGCCTCTCGGGTCTCAATCCGTTCGGGAAGAAAAAGTGAGTTTTCCGTCGCTTTGCGACGGACCTGAACCGCCGGAAGAGGGGCCGGCTGTTTGCGAATTTGGAAACCCGCCCGCCCCTCGGCGAAACCTCCCGCAAGGGATTCTTGTAAGGAAAAAAACATGTCGCTGAAAATTCGTCTGTCGCGCGGCGGCGCCAAGAAGCGTCCATTCTACCGCGTCGTCGTCGCCGACGCCCGTTCGCCTCGCGACGGCCGCTTCATTGAAAAGCTCGGCACCTTCGACCCCCTGGCGCCCAAGGATTCCGAGACCCGTCTGGTTTTGGATGTCGAAAAGGCCAAGGAATGGCTGGGCAAGGGCGCCCAGGCGACCGATCGCGTCGCCCGCCTGCTCGATGGCGTCGGCGCCCTCAAGCGCGAGCCGCGCAATAATCCGCAAAAGGCTCAGCCGAAGAAGAAGGCCCAAGAGCGCACGGCCGCCGCCGCGGCCGCCGCCGAAAAAGCCGCGGCTTCGGAATGATTTTTTAAGGCGCCGCCCTCGGGCGGCGCCTTCTCCGCAAGGGCGCCGGTATGGATGACAAAATTCTGGTTGGCGTGTTCGGCGCGCCCCATGGCGTGCGCGGCGAAATCCGGCTGAAATCCTTTATGCAGGAGCCGTCGAGCATCGCGAACCATGGGCTGCTGACGGATTCGACCGGCGCCGTCCACGATATCGTCGCCGCTCGCCTGCTTAAGGACGACCTTATGGTGGTGCGGGTCAAGGGCGTCACCGATCGCGATGCCGCGCAAGAGCTGACGAACAGGAAACTTTATCTTGCGCGCGAAAAACTTCCCGCCCCTGAGGCGGACGAATTTTACTGCAGCGAGCTGATCGGCTTGCGTGCCGAGACGCTCCAGGGCGTAGCGCTTGGGGTGGTGGTCGCCGTGCCCAATTTCGGCGCCGGAGACATTCTCGAAATTGCCCCGCCGGCTGGCGAAACGATTCTCTTTCCCTTCACCCACGCGGTCGTCCCGGAGGTCGATATCGCCGGCGGCCGGGTCGTCATCGCGCCACCCGTCGATGACGAAACGCCATCGGATGTTTGACGATGTGGTCCGCCACCGTTTTCACGCTCTATCCTGAAATGTTCCCCGGTCCGCTGGCCCATTCCATGGCCGGAACGGCTCTCGAAAAGCGATTTTGGACACTCGAAACGAAAAATATCCGCGATCATGGTCTCGGACGTCATCGCGCCGTCGACGACACGCCGGCAGGCGGCGGACCCGGCATGGTGTTGCGCGCCGATGTCCTCGCCGCAAGTCTCGACGCCGCGATTGAGCCATCCGATCCCAGACCACGTCTTTTGATGAGCCCGCGCGGCGTTCCGCTGACCCAGAAAATGGTCCGCGCCTTTTCCAAAATGTCAGGCGTCGTCATCGTTTGCGGACGTTTCGAAGGCGTTGACGAGCGCGTGATCGACGGTAGGGGTTTGGAAGAGGTTTCGATCGGAGATTATATCCTTTCCGGCGGCGAAATGGCCGCTCTAACTCTGATCGACGCCTGTGTGCGCCTTCTGCCGGGAGTGATGGGCAAGGACGAATCTGGCCTCGAAGAAAGTTTTGAGAACGGGCTGCTCGAATATCCGCACTACACCCGACCGCGCGATTGGGAGAGCCAAACAATTCCCGACATCCTCATCTCGGGCGATCACGCGAGGATTGCGCATTGGCGGCGCGAACAAGCCGAAAAACTGACGCGCGAACGCCGGCCAGACCTTTGGAGAATGGTGGAAGAGCCTTGATCGCGCCTCGCAATCTGCTATGAGGGGCCGACCTTTTCGCCGCAATAGCTCAGCTGGTAGAGCACCTCATTCGTAATGAGGGGGTCGGGGGTTCGAAATCCCTCTTGCGGCACCACATTTCTGAAATTTGCAACCACTCTGAACGCGGAGGTCCCGGATAGCCGCCATTTTCAAACGAGCAGATCCGGAGCCTCTCCAGTCGAAAATTTTTCCAGAGCCCCAAGCGACCCTCAATCGGCCAGCAGTCGCTTCAACAAGTCAAGCTCCTGGCTCAGGGCAACGTCATTCGACGCCATTTGTTCGATTTTCCGCACGGCATGCAAAACCGTCGTATGATCTCGTCCACCAAAGCGGCGCCCTATTTCGGGCAAAGACCTTAATGTCATCATCTTCGCCAAATACATTGCGATTTGTCTTGGCCGCACGACATTGGCGGTCCGCCGTGACGACAGGATGTCCGCGCAACTCACATTGAAATGCGTCGCGACCAGTTTTTGAATATCTTCGATTTTTACCTTTTTGGGCTCTTTCACCCTGATGAGGTCCCGAATTGCTGCTTCCGCCGCCTCCAAAGTCAACGGCGACCCAGCCAGAATCGTATGAGCCAGAAGGCGGTTGACGGCCCCGTCGAGGTCCCGGCCATTGGTGTCGATCAATTTGGCCACCACGCCTACGACATTCGGATTTACGTCGAATGCCGGATGGGCCGCCCTGATGTTTTCGATCCGCGCGTCAAGAATGCCTCGCCGAAGATCTTCGTCCAGCGAATATATTTCGACCGACAACCCCCCGCCAAAGCGAGACTTCACACGTTCATCCAGATTTTCCAACTCGTTTGGTGACCGATCACCCGCGATAACGACTTGTCGTCCGGAATCCATCAAAGCGTTCAACGTATGGCAAAATTCATGTTGAATGGTCTTCCCCTGCAGGAATTGAACATCATCAATAACCAGCAAATCAATCGCCCGAAGATTTTCCTTGAACGCCAAAAAATTCTGCCGCTTAAGCGCAGCGACGAACCCATACATGAACTTTTCCGCGGTCAAATACACAACGCGTCGCCCAGTTTCCAGGCCGGCTTGCGCAATCGCCTGGATCAAATGCGTTTTGCCCAAACCAACATTTGAATAAAAATAAAGCGGATTAAACGTCGTTCCCGCACCATTCAACCCATCAACGACTTGACGGGCCGCTGCGAAGGCGAGTTGATTTGATGATCCAACCAGAAACGTAGAGAATTTAAAGCGCCCGTCGAGAGGTGATCCGCCTATACCGTCTGCAGGCATAGATCTGGCTTTATCGCCCGCGACCGATTCGACTCCGCGGCTTTCCGAAACGACTTCCTTTTTCGCTGCGCCGCCGCGCCGCTCGTCCCCGCAGCCACCCGCTAGCCGAGTTGCGGCTCGCGATTCGAGCACGATCTCTTGAACTTCCGGCAGAACTGCGGTGATTGCACTACGCAGCTTCTCCAAATAATGCGCATGAATCCAACTTCTCAAAAACTTCGTCGGCACGCTCAAATAAGCAATTCCCTCGACGATTTTGTCGAGCTCGAGCGACTTGAACCAGGAAAAATAGATCGCGTCGCCGACCTCCCGGCGAAATCGCTCGCAAAACGCCCCCCAAAGATTGGCGTCGTTTTGGCTGCCTTGATCGCCATCGATCACTTTTTCCGGTCGCGCTTTCGACATTTCTCGCATCTTCAATCAGGGGCTCGACGCCCTTGGCCAGGGGCCCGAGCCCCATAGAAAAAACCGCAGGAAGCTCACCACATTCTGAGCTTTCCTTAATTTTCTGCAGATCTATCAGTAGATTAACTGGCTCAACTTGTTGAGCCTAGACCCCACACCGCGAGTAACGACCCAACCACAACGCGACGAACACTTGTTTGTATCTTCTTCATATTCGTCACCTTATATTAGGCGGTAGCCTCATAACGATCAACTCTCTGAAACAATAAAGAAAATATTGCATCCCGCCCCAACATCAAAGAATACGAAACTTACATTGAGAAGTGCGAATATCTTATTTCCGGCAATGAGAACTGGCGACCAGTTGAGCGACGCTATACGCCGCGATCAATACCTTTCATTTCCATTTGTCTTCAGACCATACACAGGGGGGTGAGCCGATGCAACGGCTCAAATGTGCGATTTGAAACCGTCGCGGCGAGGCCCTGACGAGAGCGCCTCAGGAGCATTGGACGAATCCTGCGAGAGCCCTCAAAAAGCCGAAGCCAAGATCAAGGGCGACCCGTCGCGGTAGGGTCCGTGCAGTCGCCGCGCAACCAATTCGGGGCTTCAAGTCATCGCTGTCAAGGCCCTGGACGAAATCCACTTTCAGCGCTTTGGGAATAATACGTTGTTTTTTATGTGGCTTTATTGCGCGCGTGCGCCGACCGTCACAAAATTTGTAAGGGCTGGTTCAGAGCATGTGACCTCGCCCCTTGAAGCGCCCTCGTTCTAAACAGACTCCATCGCCAGGAGGTGGAGATGTGGAAGAGCCGTTTCAGCGAAGAGCAGATAACGGGATTTTGAAGGAGCGGCAGGCGGGGATGTTTAGTTCTCTTTACAGCCCCGGCAATGCAAGGATGAGATCGAGGTCGAGGGCGGCGCGCCAGCGTGCGTTTTTGATGTTGTCGCAGCCATTGGCCCTGAGCAGGTTGTAAGCGAAGGAACGCAGGCGGGCGGCGATGTCCGGGTTTTTGCGAATGCGTGAGGCGTCCTCGGCGAAAACGGTGTCGCGCACATAATGGCTGCCATTTTCGATGCGCCAATGGCCGCGGATCCATTGGTTCCATTGTTCTGGCGTCGGGCCGGTGAGCGAGGACACCCAGAAGACCACCTCGGTCGTTTGCCGGCAAAGGCCGGTCTTGGGGTCGCGTTTACAGACGGTGCGCTCCAACCTCAGGACGGTGTTGATCAACTTCTCCCACGGCGTCCCACGGAACCACGCCTTGGCCGGAAACAACGTCAACTCGCGCGTCTCCCACCGATTGCGGCCAAAGGATTTGGTTGTCGCGGCTCCGCTTGGTTTGCGCCCCATTGATCCAAGTTCCAGCCGGCGGCGCAGTTTCGGTTGGTTGTCCTTGACTTGCGTGAGCAGATGATTGCCCGAGGCGATCACGCGAGCGAAGGATTTTTTTGACAATGCTCGGCGTCGAGGGTGAAGAGGCAGCCCTTCAACCCGAGCGCCTCGATCAATTCCGGCGCCGCCGGTATCTCATTGCTCTTCTCCTCGATCATCAGATGGCCAAGCACGATTTGATCGGCTTGGCGCAGCGCCGACAGCATGTGGGCGGCCTTGCGATCGCAAAAGGCGTCGAAGCTGCCGCGCAGGGTCTTGCCGTCAACGGCGATCGCCACCGGCCCCTCCGGAGAAGGCGGCATTTCAATCGAGGCCGCATGACGGCGAAAGGCTTCTTCCAGCGCCGCAGGATCGATCCCCTGCAGGATCAGCCGCAGCCCGGTATAGGACGGCGCATAGCGCAAATGCAGGCCAAAGGCTTCGTTCAGCCGGCGGCGATGGGTGCGAATAAATTCGTGCATCTGCCGATATGAATTGGCGCCGGCGACCATGCCCAAGATGGCGTAAAGCAGCACCGTCGCCAGTTCAAACCGCCGCCCTTCCTTGCGCCGATGATCCGGGATCGAGCGCAAAACCTCCAATAGTGAGCCTGCCATGCGACAACCACCTCCGATTCGGGTTGTCGCTGATAGATTCACATATTTTCGCTCGCGGGAATCCCCGGTGCGCTCTCAAAGTTCAGAGGACTGAACAGCCCTGGATCACGGTCGCGAACATCGGCCGGAAGCACGGGATCGGCGCCGCGATCTTGATGGCTGGCGTTCGAAATACCGCGGGGTGGAATTCCAGCGTCCGTTTAGCTGCGCAGCATCGACGCAAGGCCCATTCAAAACAAGACGGCCATCGCCGGAGTGATGCCGAGCAAGGGCCGATGGGACTCGTCATCAAGGCGATTGGCCTGGCGCGGGCGAAATTGAAGATCGGCCTTGTCAATTTCGCCTGCAACATGCGCCGCTTCGTCTATCTTCAGAGGAAAGCCGCCGCCGCGTGAGGCCGCGGCGACAGAAAACGCCGCCCGCGCGGCGTCGTGTTGGCGGCAGCCGACGCTCAAATCCTGAATTTCGACCGCCAAAACACCGACCTACTCTCTGTTCAGCCTCCGGACCGAGAAAAAATCCGGCTATTGGAGGTGTCCAGCGGCGTAGACGATCGCCTGAGGGGTCATTGAAAGGAAGCCGGTGGCGCGGACGCGGGTTCCCGGCGCCTGACCGGCGATCAGCAGGCGGCCGCTGGGCGAAATCTGCAAAACCGGCTGTGGCTGGGGCGCCAAGGGATGGCCGAAGGGCCGTTCGACGCAAAGACGGCAAGCGCGGATGCGCGCGGCCGTTGCGTCGAGGTCTTGGGGCATGGCCCAGATTAGGCAGAGGCGCTTGCCCGCGAAGAGACTTCGGCGCGCCAGCGCGCGAAATGCGCGAGATCATCGGGAAAGACAATCCGCGCGGGCCGAGCGAAATCAGCCGCGACCATCGCCGTGATATCGGCGATGGAAAAAACGTCACCGGCCAGATAAGGTCGTTTGACCAATTCGGAATCAAGAAACCGCGCGAAGTTTATGGCGCGCGCACGGTTTGGTTCGACCAATTCCCCGATCTGCGGCTTTTCCATTTCTTTCATGGCTGGGTGGCTGTGCCGGAAGGCTAAAGCGATTGGAAAGAAGAACTCCAATTCCGCCCGGCGTTGCCACATTTCAACTCTCGCCTTTTCCAGACCGTTGCGTCCGAATAACGGCGGATCAGGATGGATTTCCTCGAAATAGCGGCAAATCGCGACCAATTCACTCAAAAGCTCGCCGGAATCGAGTTCGAGAACCGGAATGCGCTGGAGCGGATTTATGGCGGTGAACGCTGGATCCTTTTGCTCCAGTCTTGCCAAGTCAATTGCCTCAGTCGGCAAAGAAATCCCCTTTTCCGCGAGAAAGATCCGGACTCGGCGGGGATTGGGAGCGACGCGGGAATCGTAAAGCTTCATGGTCTGAGCATATCGACGATTTGGAACGCAGAGGGTGACGCGGTCGACGATCTTTTGTCAATTGTCACATGGCGCGCCCACGCAGCAGCAAGCAATCATAAACTTTTTTAACCGCGGCATCAGTCGCTCATTAAGCTTTTTCGGTCAAGTTGGAGTCGGTCGCGCAAATGTTGGTGTGAAATTAAGCGTCAAGTTCGAGAATATGCGTGAAGTCACCGCAGACATGATCGCCCGCGGGCGGTTCGCTGGGGAAGGCGCGCGTGAGCGCCGCCGCATGGCGAGCCGCGTGCGCGAGGCCCGGGAGCGGTTGACTTCTTCGGGCGCCGGAAACGTGCGATTCGACGTCGAATTATTACGCCTTTACGCGCGTAGCCGGCGCGCGGCCATCCTGCCACAAAGTCTGTTGAGCCTCGCCGTCGCGGCGATGACCGCCCGCTGGCTGCCGGTGACGCTGGTCGGCGCCTGGTTGGCTTTGGAGCTCAGCTCCCTTGCCCTCGGTGGGGTTTTGGCCCAACGCTTCCTCAAACGCGACAAGGCCGAGCAAAACCCACGCCAATGGAAAACGCGTTTCATTGTCGCCGCGGCGACCGATGGCTTCGCTTGGGCGGCTTTCGCTTTGCTGATGAGGGGTGTCGACAGCCCGTGGGCGACCGCCTTCGCCATGGTCGTGTTGATGCTCGCCGGAGCGATCCACACGGTGGTCGAGGCTTTCGTTCCAGAGGCGGTCTATGCGGCGCTAACGCCGAACGCCGTGGCGATGATTCTTTATCTGCGCCCGACTGGTTTGATCGATCCGATGGCTTCGTTGACCCTGCTGGTCTGCACCACCATGGTCTATTTTGGAGCATTGGCCCGTCGCATCTATTCCGGGCAGGTCAGAACGCTCGGCATTCAGGCCGAGAAGGATTCGCTCATCGCCGAATTGGAGCAGGCCAAGGCCAATTCGGACGAGGCGCGCCGCCGCGCCGAGGAGGCCAGTCTCGCGAAATCGCGGTTCCTCGCCACGATGTCCCACGAATTACGCACGCCACTCAACGCCATACTCGGCTTTTCAGAAGTGATGAAGGGCGAATTGTTCGGGCCCCATTCGGTCGAGGCTTATCGCGACTATTCCAACGACATCCATTCAAGCGGCCAGCATCTCCTGATGCTGATCAACGAAATCCTTGATCTCTCAAGGGTGGAAGCCGGGCGTTATGAACTGAAGGAAGAAGCCGTCTCATTAGCCGCAGTGATCGAGGACTGCCGTTATCTTCTGACGCTGCGCGCCAAAAAACGTGGCGTGTTGTTGAGCGAGATCATCGAGCCCGACATGCCGCGGATTTGGGCCGACGAACGAGCCGTGCGCCAGATCGCGCTCAACCTTCTGACGAACGCGATCAAATTCACGCCGCAAGGCGGTCAGGTTTCCGTAAAGTCTGGTTGGACCATGGCTGGCGGACAATATTTTTCCGTGCGCGACACCGGGCCGGGCATCCCGGACGAGGAGATCCCAATCATCATGTCGTCCTTCGGACGCGGCTCAATGGCGCAGAAAAACGCAGACGAGGGTACAGGGCTCGGCCTGCCAATCGTCAAGGGCTTGGTCGAACTTCACGGTGGAACCTTCACCTTGCGTTCGAAATTGCGCGAGGGCACAGAAGTGACCGTCATTTTCCCGCCCGAGCGGGTCATGGCGGCCCTCCCGCAATTCGATCCCGTCGCTGGACCGCCCTCTTCCGATAAGCGTGGAGTTGCGTGAAAACAGCGGCTCCAAGGGCGCTCTGATCAATCGGGCTGCGAGAAACGAAGGTCTTTGCCGGCATTTCGCGATCGGCCGCAACGCGCCTTCCCGCGCTGTTTTTGGCGTGGATCCAAGAGGATCCGATAAGGCGCGCATTATTGCTTGGAAAAATCGTCGAGGCGCTCCTGGCGGCGTGGTGAGCATTGCGTTGCGGCCCACACGGTCGCGACGGATTCCAATATTGCGGAGGGTGCATTGGCCAATAAAGCGCGGCATGCGCCGAGGGCTGTCGGGAAGGTAGTTCGTTTTTGCCTGTCGTCGCGAGGTCAAAGCGGCGCGGCGCCGTATGCTTCGATGACGGAGCCACCGGGCGCGGCGGAGTTTTAAGCTACGCGCACGCGCAGTTCTCGCGGCAGCGGGAAGGAGACGTCCTCAGTGGCGGTGGTGATCGTCTCCAGAATCAACTCGAATTGCTCGGCCAATGCGTCCAGGATTTCCTCGACCAGAACCTCTGGAGCCGAGGCGCCGGCCGTGACGCCGACCGAGGCGATGCCTGCAAGCAGGGACCAGTCGATGTCGGTCGCGCGCGGAACCAGTTGAGCGCGACGGCAGCCGTTGCGCTCGGCCACCTCCCTCAGGCGTTGCGAATTCGAGGAATTGGGCGATCCCACGACGATGAACGCGTCCACCTTGGCGGCGATTTCCTTGACCGCCTGCTGACGGTTGGTGGTCGCATAGCAGATGTCCTGGCGATGTGGCTCTACGATTTTCGGGTATTTTTCTCGCAGGGCGGTGACGACTTCCGCCATATCGTCGACCGATAATGTGGTTTGGGTGACATAGGCCAAAGGCTCGTCCGCCGCGAACGGCAGAGCGGCGACATCCTCAGGCTTTTCAACCAAAACGACTGCGCCTTCAGGCAGTTGGCCCATCGTGCCGACGACCTCGATATGACCGCGATGGCCGACCAGCACGATCTTGCGGCCACGCCGAAAATGGAGTTCAGCCTCGCGATGGACCTTGGTCACCAGCGGACATGTGGCGTCTATCGCCAGAAGCTTGCGGCGTCCGGCCTCCTCGGGAACCGATTTCGGCACGCCGTGGGCGGAAAAAACCACCGGCGCGCCATCGTTCGGGACTTCATTCAGCTCCTCGACAAAAATAGCGCCCTTGCGCTTGAGCCCTTCGACCACATAGCGATTATGAACGATCTCGTGGCGCACATAAATCGGCGCCCCGAATTTGCGCAGCGCGTGCTCGACGACGTCGATCGCGCGCACGACCCCGGCGCAGAAGCCGCGCGGCGCACAAAGATAGACGTTGAGTTTGGGCTTGTCGCTCATAACGGGCCTCGCGGGTCGTCCCCATCCTTTTGTGGGCGCCGCTCCGCGCGATGTCAAGCCTTGGAATATGGGGACGAATTCGGTTTCTGCGCCCCTGTTTCGCCGCCGGAATGTCGCTCGATGTGAGGTTTGTCGGGGCGCAGTTTGACCTGCTCGCCGGCGCGGCTCTCGCTGTCCCATGCGTCAAATTCGTCCGCCTCTTGCGCGGCGCCGATCCAACGCTTATCCAGCCTTTGCTGGCAAAAACGCAGGTCAGGATCATCCCGGCTTGCAATTGCGGCGCTCACCGCAAAGGTTTAACAACGCCAACGCCCGGGCAAGCGTCGGGCGAGGAACTCCTTTTGAAAGCCGCACATGGCGCGTGACCTGGTAGATCAGCAAATCATTTCGTCGCGCGACGAACTCGTCAGTTGGCTGGAGGCCGGCTGCAAGCCAGAGGGACCGTTCCGGATCGGGACGGAGCACGAGAAGATCCCCTTCTATCGCGCCGATTGTTCTCCTTTGCCTTACGAGGGCCGTCCGGAGCTTGGCCGTGAAGGGGTCCACGCACTCCTCGAGGGGCTGCGCGCAACGTCGGGCTGGGAAAGGATCGAGGATTCCGGCGCGTTGATCGGACTGTATGATCCTTACGGCGGCGGCGCGATTTCGCTAGAACCCGGCGGACAGTTCGAATTGTCGGGGGCGCCTCTGGATGATGTTCATCAGACGCGCGTTGAACTCGACGCTCATTTTGCCGCTCTTGCGCCGATCCGTGAAAAGCTGGGTGTCGATTTTCTCGATCTTGGCATGAGTCCCTTGTGGCGTCGTGAAGATACGCCCGTCATGCCGAAGCAGCGCTATCGAATCATGGCGCGCTATATGCCCAAGGTTGGGCGACTCGGGCTGGACATGATGTTTCGCACCTCGACCGTCCAGACCAATATCGATTTCGCCTCTGAAACCGACATGGTCGCGAAAATGCGGCTGGCCTTCAGCCTTCAGCCCTTGTTTACCGCGCTTTTCGCAAATTCGCCCTTTACCGACGGCAAGCCCAACGGCTTCCTATCGATGCGCTCGCAGATCTGGACTGACACCGACCCGGATCGCACCGGCATGCTGCCTTTCGTCTTCGAACCGGGCATGGGTTTTGAGCGCTATGTCGATTATGCGCTCGAGGCGCCGATGTATTTCGTCAAGCGCGGCGATCATTATCATGATGTCGCAGGCGCTTCTTTCCGCCACCTGCTGGCTGGGAAGCTTCCGCAACTGCCCGGAGAACGCGCCACGATCTCGGACTGGGCCAACCATCTTTCGACGATTTTTCCGGAAGTGCGCCTCAAGCGCTACATGGAAATGCGGGGCGCTGATGTCGGACCGCGCGCCCATATTCTCGGCTTCACGGCCTTATGCGCGGGCCTGTTTTACGATCGCGCCGCGAGCGCCGGCGCCTGGGATCTGGTGAAGGATTTCGACACGCAGGACCGCGATGAACTGCGAAAAGCTGTTCCGCGCGAGGGTTTGCTGACCAAAATTCGGGGCCGCAGCCTGCGGGAACTGGCGCGCGACGTTCTGCCGTTGGCGCGCGCCGGACTTGCGCGGCGCAACCGCCTCGACCCCGCGGGCCGGGACGAAACACAATATCTCGCGGCTTTGGACGAGATCGCCGAAACAGGTGAAAATCTGGCGCAGAAACGGCTGGCTCTCTACCATGGCGCCTGGGGAGAAAGCGTACTGCCGGCCTTCAGGGAGTGCATTTTCTAGAACGATGACATCCCGCCAAAGGCGACGGACCGCAAACGCAGGCGACCTTCCGGCGCCCCGTTGGGCGCGTGACTGGCGATATAACGGGCGTGCGCCGGATTGGCGACGGCCGGCCGGGCGGCCGGAACGCGGGTCTCGCCCCCGAACAACGACGCCGGCAGCGCGAAGAGCGGGTTTGTCTGGAAAAAATCTTCCGCCGCCAGCGAGGAAATGGGCGCGAGCACGCCGGCGAGCGTCAGAGCGAACGAAACCAACAGGCGACGCGCGGTCGCGGATTCCCGTGGTTTTCCAAGCATCACGAATCTCTCTGTCATGCTTAGGTTTGACCCCAACATGATGGCGAGATCATGTCGCCTGTTGAACGGATTCGAATTTCATCCGCGCCAATCGCCGAGAACCGCCTGGACCAGGGTAAGCGCCGCCACCGCCGCCGTATCGGCGCGCAGCACGCGGGGTCCAAGGGATATGCGGATGCCGGGCGCGATCCGCGACAGACAGGCGCGTTCGCTGTCATCGAATCCGCCTTCGGGGCCGACCAGGACCGCATATTTAGCAAAGCCCGCGCCTGCCTGACGCAGGGCCTCGACCGGATCAGCGATATCCGCCGCCTCGTCGCAAAAGACCAGCAAGCGGTCGGCCGGCCAATTGGCCACGGCCGTCTCGAGTTTCTCCTGCTCCAGAACCTCGGCAAGGGCGAGCAGTCCGCATTGCTCGGCGGCTTCGACCACATTGGCGCGCATTCGCTCCAGATTAATTCGGCTCGCCTGGGTTCGCCGGGTCAAAACCGGACGCAGCCGTCGCGCACCCATTTCGACCGCCTTCTGCGCCAGGTAATCGAGCCGGGCGTGTTTGAGCGGCGCGAACAGGTAATCAAGATCGGGCAGGCGCTCTTGCGGTCGGACCTGCGCCTCGATTCGAAGCTTGACGGCTTTCTTGCCCGGATTCGCCAGCGCCGCTCGCCATTCGCCATCGCTTCCGTTGAAGACGAGCAGACGCGCGCCTTCGCCTAGCCGCAGGACATTGACGAGATAATTGGTCTGCTCGCGCGTGAGATCGATCACAACGCCAGGTGCGAGCGCGGCCGGCATGAACAGGCGATGGCTGGTAAAGTCGAGGCGAGACATCAATTCTTGGCAGGCAGGACGAGATCGAATTCGACGGGCGAGGGGCCGGCGATGGTCACGCGCAACGGCGCTTCCGGCCGCATTCGCTTGGCCGGATGTTCGACCATCGTCAGGACAAAGGAATTTTTTTGGGCCGCCGGTTTGACGTCGAAATAAAAGCCGGCAGGCGGTTCAACAAAAAGGTCGCGGGCCTCGCCATCATTTATCGTGACCAGCCATTGCGCCTTGCCATCTGCAGGCTGCGCCGTGGCGACGGTCGCCTCCTTAGCAGCCGCCACGCCGTCGAGGGGCTTGGGCACGTTCTTCATCGCGTCAGCCAGTAACGCGCTTTCCGGCGCCTGCGGCTGTGGGTCAAGGACGCCATTCAACTGGACGTGAACCGGGATGCAGATCTTGTCGCAGACAGCGTAATCGAGCTTTAGCGCCACGGTCACCGGCTTGGATGGGTCGGTCGGCGTGACGCGAATCGGGAACATGACCTCATGCTGGTAGCCAAATGCGATCGAACCGTCTTCGTCGATCCGCGCCGGCTGAGGATAAAAGGTCGCCGCGTCGCCAAGATTATCAGAATCGGCGAAATCGAAGGTCGGCGGCGAGCCCGCCTCGCCCGGATCGCGCCAATAGGTCACTGCTGCGCCGGCGAGGCGAATCTGAACTAAAGCATAGCGTGCGCCGTCCAAAGAACCGCCGTCGACCACCCGCGCCTGGGTTTTCGGCCCGGCGACCCAGTCACCGGCGCGCGCATTCGTGGACAAAGCCAGCGCGAGAGCGACGGTCAACCCGGCGTTACGGAGAATCCGCAACGATGTAGGGGCTTCACATTGCGCGCTCATCCTTTAGCATATCTCCTCATACCGCGCGTGGCGCCGGCGGCCGGCCTTTCCGCCGGACGGGCCGGGACGCGAAGGAAAGGCGTCAAAGTGAACACATCCGGTCCTGGTCCGTTTCTCGAAGGCAAGTGCCTTGTGGCCATGCCCAGTTTGCAGGACGTCCATTTCAACCGATCGGTGGTCTATGTCTGCGCACATTCCGAAGAAGGCGCGATGGGGATCATCGTCAATCATCCCGCGCCGGGCGTCAATTTGGTCGAACTTCTCCTTCAACTCAAGGTGATCGATTCCTCCGACGCGCCTCGCCTCGCTGAAACCGTCGGCGAACAGCGCGTTCTTTCCGGCGGCCCCGTGGACGCCAGCCGCGGCTTCGTGCTGCATTCGGCGGATTACCGCGCCGACGACGCCACCATGAGGATCGATGAGAGCGTTTCGATGACCGCGACGCTCGACGTTCTGCGCGCGATCGCGCAAGGGGATGGCCCACGCAAGGCGGTCCTGGCGTTGGGCTATGCCGGCTGGTCGCCCGGACAGCTCGAACAGGAAATTCTCGCCAACAGCTGGATGATCTGCCCGGCGGATTCCATCCTCCTGTTCGACCCTGAGCATGAGCAGAAATATGAACATGCGTTGGGCGTCATAGGGGTCGATTTGCGCTTTTTGGCCGACGAGGCGGGCCACGCTTGATCAAATGGCAGGTTCGCCCGCCGCGCCCACCAGTTTGCGGGCTTCCGCTGCGCTGAGCGGAGGGCCGAAAGCGAAGCCCAACGCATATTCGCAGCCGATTTGCGAGAATTCGATCACGTCCGATTCGTTCTCTGCTCCCTCGGTCATCGCCTCCATGCCGAAATCATGAGCGAGCGTGACCAGCGAGCGCAGCATGGCCGCGCGATTCGTCACGGGGTCCTGCGGCGCCAAGCCGCGGTCGATCCGGATCATGTCGAAGGGGAAACGCTGGAGATAGGCCAGCGACGAATAGCCGGAGCCGAAGCGCGTGAGCGTCAGGCCGGCGCCCAGCTCCTTGAGGCGTCCAAGTATCTGCGCGGCATATTCTGGATTTTCCATCACCAACGCTTCACTCAAGCCCAGCTTGAGCGATCCGGGCAGAATGCTGACCCGGCTCAGAACGTTCTTCACATCGGCGAGCAGGTCGTGACGCAAGATTTTTCGCGAAGAAATATCCACACAAGCGAAAAAAGGAGGATCGACGTCGAGCGCTTTTTGCCACGCGGCAAGTTCGCGCGCCGCGCGCTGGATGGCGAACAGACCGAGATCGACGATCAGGCCGCTCTCTTCGGCGAGCGGTAAAAATTCGCTGGCGTCGACCCGCCCGAGTCGTGGATGCTCCCAACGCAACAGCGCTTCGAAGCCAGCGACGGTGCGGTCGTCCAGCCGCACGATTGGCTGGAAAAACAATTTTATCTCGTCACTGTCGAGCGCCCGGCGCAATTCTCCTTCCAGCGCCCGGCGATTGGCGCCTTGCGCGCGCATCGACGGCCGGAAGACTTCGACCCGTCCGCCGCCTTCCCGTTTGGCGAAGCGCATTGCGATCTCGGCGTCCCGGAGCATTTCCTCGCCCTTGGGATGCCATTGCGGGTCGAACAGTGCGACGCCGATCGAAATGCCGAGTGGAATTTCACGATTGGCGAAAGTTATTGGAATTGAAACTGTACGCCTGATGCGGTCGGCCAGATGGACGATCTGTTCGGTCGTCGCCTCAGCGGCCAGAATCACCGCGAAAGTGTCGCCGGAAATTCGAGCCAAAGTGTCGCGCGTCTGAAGCAGACGACCGAGGCGGCGGGCGACGGTGAGCAGAACCGAGTCCCCCGCGGAAGCGCCGACGGTGCGAACGATCCGGTTGAAGCTGTCGATATCCACGCAAAGCACGCTGGGCCGTTTGTCGGCGCCAGACTCGGCTTGAAGCAAGGACGTCTCCAGCCGGTCGTAAAAGATTTCCCGGTTGGGCAGGCCGGTGAGATTGTCGTGGACTGCGTCGTGCAGGAGTTGCTCGAAGGCATTTTTTTGATCGGTGACGTCGGTCAATGTGCCCACGAGGCGCACGACTTCGCCGTCCTGCCCAACAACCGGGCGGGCGCGCAGGCGGAACCAGAAATACTGTCCGTCACTGGCGTGGAACCGGAAATCCTGCGCGATCCGGCCGCGGCGCTGTTGGAGAACGGTGTCGAGACATGCCCGGTAGCGGTCACGCTCAAGCGGATGAAGAAGGCTGAGCCAGGACGAAGCCGGCCCTTCGAGATCGCCGCGCCGCACGCCGAGTTGCTCCTCGATCTCCGGACTGACATAAATGCGGTCGTTCACAACGTCCCAATCATAGATGATGTCGTTGGCGCCCGTGAGCGCGAGCGCCTTGCGCTCGACATCGCTGATCGCGCCATGGCCGCCGCCGCCGGCGAAGGCGCTCTGCATGATGGTAAAGCCGATCAGCATGACAACGAGGACGAGGCCGCCGAGAAGTGCGGGCGCCGCGAGGTCGTTGGCGATCGTGCCGTTGACGACGAAGCTCGCCGCCACGACCCAGACCACCAGCAGCAGCCATGTCGGAATCAGCATGACCGCACGCTCGACGCCATGGGTGGCGAGATAAATGACGAGCACGAGACCGACCCCGGCGGTGGCGGCCAAGGAAATCCGAGCGATGCCGGCGGCGATCGGCGGGTCGAAAACGGCCAGGCCGACCAAGGCGATCAGAAAGGCCAACCACACCCCTGCGACGTGGGAGGCGCGGACATGCCAACGGCCGAGGTTGAGATAGGCGAACAGGAAAACAACCATGGTGGCGGCGAGGACGGTTTCGGCCCCGGCGCGCCAGATGCGGTCGGCTTCGAGTTGGGTGCCGAACACTTTGGACCAAAATCCGAAATCGATCGAGACATAGGCGAGGACCGCCCAGGCCAGGGCCGCCGCCGCTGGGAAAATCACCGCGCCTTTCACAACGAAGACAACGGTCAGAAACAGGGCAAGCAAGCCCGCGACGCCGATGACGATGCCCTTGTAGAGCGTTAAATCGGTGGTCTTGTCCTTGTAGGCGCCCGGCTCCCAAAGATAGAGCTGCGGTAATTTGGGCGTCTTCAGTTCGGCGACGTAGGTGACCGTTGCGCCAGGGTCGAGGGTGAGGCGGAAGACGTCCGCATCATCTTCATCCTCTTTCTCGGGTGGGATGCCCTGGCTGGCGGTGATTTCGGTGATCCGCTCCGAGCCAAGGTCAGGCCAGATCACGCCCGATCCGGCCATGCGGAAATGGGGCGCGACAATCAGTCGCTCCAACTGCTCGTCGGTATCATTCGTCAGCGCGAACACGATCCAGGATGGATGGGCGCCGGCGTTGCGCGCATGGACTTCAATGCGGCGGATGACGCCGTCCGGGCCAGGAGCGGTCGAAACCTGGATGCGGTCGCCCTGGTTGGAATATTTCTCAACCCAACGCGTGAGGTCGATCGCTTGAGCGTCCGGCGGCACGCGCGCCGCCTCAACCGCGCTGGCGGGACGAAACCCGAAAAGCGCGAAAAGGAGCGGCAGCAGCAGGAGAACTGGACGGAACTTGCGCACGCGACCTTTGGGCGGGATCTTGTTTGAGCGGCTTTAGAAGGCCGCATGGGGTTTTCGCAAATCTCGCCGCGATTGCCTAGCCCGGAAATGGCTTGCCGACGAGGCCTTCCGCGTGCCGCAGGCAAATGTCGAATTTGTGGCCATTTTTTGACGCTCGCTCTGGATTGCGCCAACCGCTCGCAAGGCGAGGCGGCGCCTCAGGCCTTCGGCGCAGCGTCTCCGGGCTTGTCTGCGCGCAGGAAGTCGCGCTCCAGCATGGCGAAAAGCAAATGGTCCTGCCACACGCCGTCAATCAGGAGATAGGCGCGGGCGTAGCCCTCGCGCTGGAAGCCGAGCCGTTCCAGCAGGCGGCGCGAGCGTTCGTTGTCGGGAGCGCAGGCGGCCTCAATCCGATGCAGGCCCATTTCGAGAAAGGCATGGCGCAGCAAGGCGCGCGCCGCCTTGGTCATGAGGCCTTTCCCGGCAAATTTCTCGCCCATCCAATAACCGAGCGTCCCGCATTGAGCGACGCCACGCCGGATATTTCCAAGCGTGAGTTCGCCGAGCAAAGCGTCGTCGGTCGTGCGGAAAATCAAGAAGGCATAGGCGTCGTCCTCGGCCCGCTCGCGGTCCTGGCGCTGGACGCGGCGGTGGAAGGCGGACCTCGTGAGGTCGTCGAGCGGCCAGGTTGGCTCCCAGGGCGTCAAAAATGTGCGGCTTTCGCCGCGCAACAATCGCCAGGCGTCAAAATCGCCAATCGAGGCCGGCCGAAGATAAAGGCCCTCGCCATCGATGCGGCCGGAAGAAGCCTTCTTTCGTGAAAATCCAAAAAAAACCATGGTGGATTCACTGGCCCGAGCGGGAGACGCGCTTGATTAGCATGAATGCCGGCGATTTTCGACCGCTCCAGATCAGACTCCAGCAAGCTGGGCCGCGACGTCCGCCGCGCCGGGGGCCCTGCGGGCTCCGCCCAGGATTGCGACGGTCGGGGGCGAGCGCAGCATGGCTGCGCCGGCGGCGCGCACCTCTTCGAGACTGAGCGAGTCAATCCGCCCTATCATCTCCTCGCGAGTCAAAACCCGCCCGAAGATCATGGTTTGGCGCGCGATCTGTTCAGCCCGCGACGACGAGCTTTCGAGCGCCGTCAACAGGCCGACCCTGGTCTGGGCCTTGGCGCGAACGAGATCGGCTTCCGTCAGGCTATGGGCGCTTTCGGCCAGACAGGCTAAGGCGACGTCAACGAGTGCGCGGGTCTGGCGCGCCGATGTCGCCGCCTCGAAGCCGAACAGGCCAGTGTCGAGGAACGGCCAGTGAAAGGAGGATATGGAATAGGCGAGGCCGCGCTTTTCGCGCACCTCCTGAAACAAAGGCGAGGCCATGCCGCCGCCGACCGCATTGGCGAAGAGATGGGCGGCGTAATTTTGCGGATCGGCATAGGCGCGGCCCTCGAAGCCGATCACCACCTGCGTCTGTTCGAGTTTTTTCGCGACCAGAGCCTCACCGCCGGCATAGGCGGCGGGCGCCATTCGTTCTGGTGGTGCGGCGGGAAGACGGGCGAACAAACGTTCCGCCTCGTCGCGCGCCTGTGCATGATCGACTGCGCCGGCGGCGGCGACGACAATCGCGCGCGGGCGATAATGGCGCTGCAAATAGCCGCTTATCGCGTCGCGGTCGAAGCTTCCCACCGTTTCCGCCGTCCCGAGAATGGCGCGGCCGATCGGCTGGCTGGGGAAGGCGGCGGCGTTGAACAGGTCCATGACCAGATCGTCGGGCGTATCCTGCAGGGCGGCGATCTCCTGCAAGATCACGTCCTTTTCGCGCTCCAGCTCCGCAGGGTCGAACAGGCTCTCGGTCAGGATGTCGGCAAGCACGTCGAGCGCAAGGCCGCAATCCTCCCGCAACACCCGGGCGTAAAAGGCGGTGCTTTCGACGCCGGTCGCGGCGTTGAGATCGCCGCCCGCGCTCTCGATTGTCTCTGCGATGGCGCGTGCGTCGCGCCGTCGTGTGCCCTTGAAGGCCATATGTTCGAGGAGGTGCGACAGGCCCTGTTCTGCTTCGCGCTCGTTGCGCGAGCCGGCTGCGATGAAAACGCCGAGCGACGTGGTTTCCAACCCCGGCATGGCGTCGGTGACGACGCGCAGGCCGGAGGTGAGTTCGCTGGTTTTAATCGCCATGGTTTTCCGTCACGGTCCGGGCGCGGGCGCGGATGAAGCGCGCCACGGCTTCCGCGTCATTCGGCAACACGTCGAAACGCTCCTGGCGCTCGAACAGATCGGCGAGATGGGCGGGCAAGGGCGCAGAAACGCCGGTCGCAGCCTGCACCGCATCGGGAAATTTGGCGGGGTGGGCAGTGCCGAGCGCCACCATCGGCGTCGTGGGATCGTGCGCCAGATAATTCCGCGCCACATGTACCGCGACCGCCGTATGCGGGTCGAGCAGAACCTCGCATTCGCGCCACGTCCGGGCGATCTCGGCCGAAGTCTCCGCCTCGCTCGTGCTGCCTGCGGCGAATTCGGCGCGGATTTTTGCGAGCGCCGCCGGCGGAATCTCAAAAGCGCCCGACTGGTCAAGGCTTGCCATCAGGCGGCGGATCGCCGCCGGGTCACGATCGAGGGCGTCGAATAGCAGGCGTTCGAAATTGGAGGAAACCTGAATGTCCATCGACGGCGACTGAGTCGCGTGGACCCCGCGCACCTCATAACGGCCGGAGGCCAGGGCGCGGGCGAGGATGTCGTTGGAATTGGTGGCCACGATCAGCTTTTCGACCGGAAGGCCCATCTGTTTGGCCATATGGCCGGCGAGAATGTCGCCGAAATTGCCGGTCGGCACGGTGAAGGAAATTTTGCGCAAAGGCCCGCCGAGCACGGCGGCAGAGGTGAAATAATAGACCATTTGCGCCACGACGCGGGCGAAATTGATCGAATTCACCCCTGAAAGGCCGAGTTCCTCGCGCAGGGCCTTGTTGCGGAAAAAGCTCTTCAGCATGCCCTGCGCGTCATCGAAGGTTCCTTCCAGCGCGATGACATGGACATTGTCGGCGGCGACCGTGGTCATCTGGCGGCGCTGCACGTCGGAGACGCGGCCGTGGGGGTATAGAATGAAGACATCGACTTGATCGAGCCCGCGAAACGCCTCGATCGCGGCGGCGCCGGTGTCGCCGGAGGTCGCGCCGACGATGGTGGCGCGTTGCCCGCGCGCCTTCAGGGCGCGGTCCATCAACCGGCCGAGCAGTTGCATCGCCACGTCCTTGAAGGCGAGCGTCGGTCCATGGAACAGCTCTAGAACAAACAGATTGTCGTCGATCTGCGTGAGCGGCGTGACCGCCTTGTGCCGGAAGCCTTGATAGGCGGCCTCCAGCATGGCGCGGAAATCCGCGGACGGAAGCGCCCCTTCGAGAAAGGGCGAAATGACCGCCTCGGCGACTTCCACATAAGGCTTGCCGGCAAAGCCGCGCATTTCTTCGAGCGAAAGGTGCGGCATGGCCTCCGGCACATAGAGGCCGCCATCGGGGGCGAGACCCGCGAGCAGGGCTTCGGTGAAGGAGATTCTGGGCGCTTCGCCGCGCGTCGAGATATAGGCCACTTGTGCTTTCCGATGAATTTCCGGCCTTTTAGCGCGCCAGATCGTCGCCGTCACGTTCGGCGGCCTTCAAAATCGTGACGTGGCCCATCTTGCGGCCTGGGCGGGCTTCGGACTTGCCATAGACATGCAGGCAGGCGCCGGGAACGCCCAGCAATTCCCGCCAGCGGAAAATGTCGTCGCCGATCAGATTGATCATCTCGGCCGGGCCATGGGCGCTGGCGACGCCAAGCGGAAAGCCGCAGATGGCGCGGAGATGCTGCTCGAATTGCGAGGTCGCCGCCCCGTCGAGCGTCCAATGGCCGGAATTATGCACACGAGGCGCAATTTCATTGACCAATAGTCTTTTGCCAGAGGGGGTGGAAACCAGAAACATTTCCACCGCCAAGACTCCAACATAATCGAGCGCCTCGGCGATCCGCATCGCCTTGTCGCGGGCGCGGGCGCGCAATTCGTCGCCGATCGGGGCCGGAACTTCGGTCTTGGCGAGGATATGATGCTCGTGGGTGTTGAGGCCCACATCCCAAGCGATGAAATCGCCATCGAGGCCGCGCGCCGCCACCACAGAGACCTCGCAGACGAAGGGCACGAAGCCTTCGAGGATGCAGGGCTGACCCCCTAGCGAACGGAAGGCGACGGCGAGGTCGGAGCCCTCGCGGATCAGGGTCTGGCCTTTGCCGTCATAGCCGAAACGCCTGGTTTTGAGGATCGACGGCCGTCCGATCTGGGCTATGGCGCGGGCGAGCGCTCCGGCGTCGTCGACCTGGGCGAAAGGCGCGACCTCGATTCCCAGGCTTGCGATGAAATTTTTCTCCGCCAGCCGGTCCTGGGTCATCGCCAGCACGGCGGGCGAAGGCCGCACCGGCTTGATCGAGCAGAGAAATTCGGCGGACTGCGCGGGGATGTTCTCGAATTCGTAAGTGATGACGTCGACCGCCGCGGCGAAGCCGGAGAGCGCGAGTTCGTCGTCATAGGGCGCGATTGTTGAGGCGGCGGCGATCTCGATCGCGGGGTCGTCCTTGCGATCGGTGTAGATGTGGCAGGACAGACCGAGGCGCGCCGCCGCGAGCGCCAGCATGCGGCCGAGCTGGCCGCCGCCGACGATGCCAATCCGCGCGCCTGGCGCCAATTTTTCCTCAATCATGGCCGTCCGGCCGCTCCGCAACGCTCGCCGTTTGTTTCGTGCGCCAGGCGTCGAGCCTCGCCGCAAGCTTGTCGTCGTTGAGGGCGAGAATGGACGCCGCGAGCAAAGCGGCGTTGATCGCCCCAGCCTTGCCGATCGCCAAAGTCCCGACCGGCACGCCGCCCGGCATCTGCACGATGGAATAGAGCGAGTCGACGCCGGACAGCGCCTTGGACTCGATCGGTACGCCCAGTACCGGCAGAGGCGTCATGGCGGCGGTCATGCCCGGCAGATGGGCAGCGCCGCCTGCGCCGGCAATGATGACCTTGAATCCCGCCGCGCGCGCGCCTTTGGCGAATTCGACCAGCCGGTCCGGAGTACGGTGCGCGGAGACAATCCGCGTATCCGCCGCGACGCCTAGAGTCTCAAGCGTATCCTTGGCGTGGCGCATGGTCGCCCAATCGGACTGGCTGCCCATGATGATCGCGACGGGGGGATAATTTTTCGGCACGTTTCGGACTCGCGGCTTCGGGAAGGCGACGGTCTAAAGCGCCGCGTCGGAAAGTGAAAGCGCGATTTTGGCGAAAATCGTGCTTTTCGCCAAAACTGCGGGCAGTTGTGAAGGATTCAAGCGATGATGTCGGGAGTAAGCGCGTCTTCGAGAAAGGTGATCCGGTCGCGTAGCATCAGTTTGCGCTTCTTGAGACGCTGCAGCTGGAGGCGATCGCCGGCTCCAACGGACGTCAATGCATCGATGGCGGCGTCCAGGTCGCGGTGTTCCTGGCGCAAACGTTCGACTTCGATGGTGAATTCGGCCCGTTCTTCCTGGCTAAGTTCTTTGGACATCGAAAATCGCTGGGCAGTTTTTTGGGCGCCCTCGCGCCGTGCGCCGGATTATGTCCGCGACGCGCGCAGAGGGCAAGGCCAAGATAGCGCCAAGATAGCGACGCCAAACAAGATAGCGACGCCAAAAAGGTCAATGTCGTTCCTTCGTCCATTTCGCGAACGCGAAACGCGCCTTCGATAAATTTCGCCGGCGCTTGCTGCGAATGGGTTGTCGATAGCCAGCCACGGTGAAAAAATTTTCCCTCTTGCGCGATCCTCGCTTCGTGTCACAATCTTGTCGTTCAAGCATCGATAGGAGTTGCGCATGTCCATGCAAAGCCATCTCGCCGAACTCGAACGCCGCCATATGGCGCTTGAAAGGGAGATCGAGAAGGAAGAGCTCCACCCCTCCGTAGACGAGCTCAAAGTGCATGAACTTAAGCGACGCAAATTGGTATTGAAGGACGAAATTGCGAAGCTTCGGCAAGCAGCCGAAAGGGAAATGGTTCACTAAAGTCTTTTGATGAAAAACAAAAGAAACCGGGTCGCGAGGCCCGGTTTTTTGTCGCCGTTTGGCATTTGCCAGCCATGCGACCATTGGACGCGCGGCGTTCGGCCGGGGTCAAAAAGCTCCAGGCTTCGCGGGATCTTGGCGCCCATTTGCGTTTTTGCTCGGCTTTAGGACATCGGTGTGGAAATTTTCGTCATCGGAACTGGCGGCGTCATCGATTTCCCTCTCGCGCGCCGGTTCTGGCGCGCGGCCCGTTTTGTCCGGTGTGCCGCGAGATTGCCGCGCAACCTGCGGCCAACGCTTCCCTCAAAAGCCAATAAGCTGGGCGTGGAGCCCGCGCGCCGTCAGGGGCGCCAGCAGATCGATGGCCCGGGCCTCCTCATTGTCATAGGTCACCATCAGAATGTGATGGCGGCCCCGAACATGCTTGGCCGCGACCACCCCATCGACCCCGCAGAGGTCGCATTCGACGCCGCGCAGCCCGGTCTCGTCCAATTTCTCATCCACATGGATGACGATATCCGCCAGATAATCGAGACGCATTGTGTCCTCCTTCGCTTGCAAGCGCATTGTTAACGCCTGAGAGCGGCGGCGGTTTCATCAGCCCTCATTTTCCTCTGGATCGCGCAGGTCGGCCAGCCTCGCGCCAATCGCCGCAGCCATTCGGCCTTCGCGCAATTCGCCCCGCTCCTTGAAGTTCAAATGCCGAATGGCGCGATTGAGGGCGGATTCACGCCGTTCGTAATCGGCTGCGCTCGAGGCGTCGGCCGCCGGAACCGCGGCGTCGTTCCAGCCCAAGGCGTCGAGCCAGGCCAGATCGTCGGTGGTCAGCCCTTCCTGCTGTAACAATCGATGGTTGGTCGCGTCGATCATGGTCGCCTCCTCTGCCTGATTTCACCTGGGCGCGGTCAGTCGAGCGCCTCATGGCCGGTGGGTCCGCACTGGGCGAGATCCGATCCGTCTTTCGGCGGCAGAAACCGCGAGAGATCGCGAAGAGCGCTGCGCAGGCCTTCTTCGAGCACCGGATGATAGAAGGGCATGGCGAGCATGTCCCATACCGTCGATTTTCGCTCGATCGCCAGCGCAAGCAGATGCGCGATGTGCTCGGCTGCGGGGATGCACATCTCGGCGCCGAGGAGCATGGCGCTCTCACGGTCGGCGTGGATGCGCAGAAGACCCGCCGCTGACGCGCTCATGCGGGCCCGCGGCTGTTTTGAAAAATCAAAACTGCCGCTTGCCCGCCGTGTTTCTGGAATTTCGGAGATAGCCGCCCCGACGCGGGCGATCTGCGGAGAGGAAAAGACAATGGCCAGCGGCGTGCGCCGGCAATAGGGCATGTTCGCGACATCGGGCGCGGCGTTGCGGCCCGCGATATGGCCTTCGTCCGCCGCCTCGTGCATCAGCGGGCGGTAGCCATTGGCGTCGCCGGTCAAAAAGACCGCGAGGTCGCCAAGGCGCAAGGTCGTCGGATCGATCACGGGCATCCCGCGGGCGTCGAGCGCCACGCCGAGGGTTTCGAGGCCCAGTCCGTCGATATTCGGCCGCCGTCCCATTGCGGCGAGAACGGCGTCGGCCTCGAAACTCGCGCCGGCGCCGGTCACCAGGATTCCGCCTTCCGTCGCCGACAATTCCGCCGGGGCGCCTAAATGAAGCGGCATTTCGCGCGCGATCAGCGGGCGGAAGACTTCAGAATCCTGGGATCGCTGATCCCGGCAAGGCCGTCGACGGCGTCGAAACCGGCAACCTCGAGACCGAGTCCCGCCAGGGCCTGCGCGATCTCGACGCCGATCGCGCCCATGCCGATCACGGCGACGCGGCGCGGCAGTCCGGTCTGCTCGAACAAAGTATCGCTGGTCAGGACGCGGTCGCCGAAGGCTGCCCATGCCTTGGGCACGACCGGCCGGCTCCCTGTCGCCAGAATGATCGCCCGGGCCTCGATCTCCTCGCCATTGACCTCGACGAGGTTCGGGCCCTTCAGCCGCGCTCGTCCCGAAATGGCGCGGCGGCCAAGCTTTTCCCGCATGGATTCCGGTCCGGCGACAAATCCATCGCGCAGTTTGCGGACATGGGCGAGGACGGCAGGAATGTCGGCGCGCAAGGCCTCGCCGCCGCGAATGCCGAAGTCCTCGAAGACACGACGGCGATGGAAGGCGTTGGCGACTTCGATCAGCGCCTTGGACGGCATGCAGCCCACGGAGGCGCAGGTCGTGCCCCAGCGCCCGTCGTTGATCAGGAGGAAATCCTCGGTGTAACCGCGGACTTCATGGAGGGCGGTGAGCCCCGCCGTGCCCGCGCCCACGATGATTGTGTCGACCTTCATCCCGCCTCTCCGTTTTCCATTCCACAGCGAATATAACAACGGAAAGCCTCGCCGTCCGCGCGTCATGCGCCTGGCGCGGATTGTCGCAGGTGAGAAAGGCGAACGATTCTCCCACTCGCGCGTTGTCAAACCTAGACCATCAAGGAGACCGGCTCGTGAACACGGCGAATTTGCAACTCGAGGGAGTCTATATCGTCCTTTCGGCGTTGATCGAGGCGCTGATCGCCAAGGGCGTGTTCCAGAAGCCTGAACTGATCGCGATCCTGTCGGAGGTCGAGCGGCGCATCGGCGCCGACAGGTCGCGTCCGGCCGAAATCCGGGGCGCCAATGTCGAAGCGGCGCAATTCCCGGCGCGATTCCTCAAATCCGCCTTGGGCGTGGCGTCCGAAGGCGACAAGCCGTCGTTCGCGGACGTTGTTTCGTTGATCAAGGAGGCGCGGCGCGCGCAGGACGCGCCTTCCGTCAGCCCCTGATCCCGACGCGCAATCCGGGCGCCGGGCGCTCCTGCACCACTTCGCGGCGGAAACGAAACAGAGCCGCCGGACGGCCGCCGGTGGCGTGCGACGTTTCGCCGGTCGGCTCGACCACAGCGGAGGCCTCGACCAGGCGGCGGAAATTCTGTTTGTGGAGATGGCGCCCGGAAATGGCCTCGACCGTGGTCTGCAAGGCGGTGAGGGTGAATTCCTCCGGCATCAGCTCGAAAATCACCGGACGATATTTCATCTTGGCGCGCAGCCGACCCATGGCGGTGGCGAGAATCCGGCGATGGTCAGCCTGCATGGTCTCGCCGAGCGGCGGCCGCTCTCCGAATCCGGGCGCCGGCTCGCGGCCGTCGCGCACGCTTTCCTCGACCAGCCCCGCCTCATAGAGCAATTCGTAACGGTCGAGCACATTCTCCTCGTCGAAACGGTCGCCATGCTCCCCGAACAAGAGCCGCACCCGTTCGCTTCGGCTGAGGCCGCGCCGATGGATCGAATCGCCACCGAGCGCGACAAAGGCGCGCAGGCCCGGCATGATGGTCGTATCGATCAGCGCCGGCCGGCCTTGGCGCCAGTCCTCCCAGGGGAAAAACCGATACCATTCGCGAAAGCCGGCGCCCGGCGCCGTAGGGGCTTCGGCGTCGCCGAGCCGGGTGAGGGCGAGATAGCCGACCGAAACCACATGAGGATCGCGGCTGCCGGCGCGACTGTGGCGGCCGCGGTCGCCGAAGGTGTAAAGCTGCTCGACATAGCCGACCGGCGCACCGGTCTGTTCGGCCACCCAGGCGCGTAGGCCAATTTCGAAGGTTCGATGGTTGACCGGATCGAATGGGCCCGAGGGCAGGGCCGCGAGGTCGCCACCCTTTTCGCCCGATTCGTCGCCCGCGCCGCGCGCCACCAGAATGAGCGGGGTGTCGCCGCGCACGGCCACAATCGCCGCCGTAAGGCCGACCTCCATCGGTATGGAAGGTATGGAGGGGACGTTCATGCCAGATCCACGCACAAAAATTCGCCTTCGAAACAATCGGCGCCTCGCTGGATCGGCTCGATCGCCGCAATCGTTCTTCCTTGCCGCGGCAAAATTGAATTGGCAAGGGCGAAGAAGGGCGTCACGCGTTTTTCGGCCTCGGTAGGCGCGCGGATTTGGAGCAGGACAATCACAAAGCCTTCTCCAAGACCTTGAATCGCTCCAAAAACAGCGCCTGGGCGACTTCCGGGTCCATCGGGACCAGCAAATCCTCCAAAAAACGCGGGTCGATCTCGGGATCGCCGAAAAATTGGCGCGCCTCGTCGGTTTCGAAGCCTGCGTAAAGCGTCGCCTCGTAAAAGGCCGAGATGTGGTCCGCTTTCTTGGTCAGGCGGGTCAGCGCTGCGGGCGGATCGGGATTGAGCGAGAAACGTTGCAGAACAGCCCGCGTCAACCGCTCCTCGACCTCGGCGTATACCGCGCCGAGCGCCGATTTGAAGGGCGAGATCATATCGCCGATGACATATTCCGGCGCATCGTGAAGCAAGGCGTGCAGCCGCCAGCGCGCCGGCGCGGCGGGATCGAGCCGACCGAAAATTTCGGCGACCAGGACCGAATGCTGCGCCACCGAAAAGATCACGCCGCCGCGGGTCTGGCCGTTCCAGCGTGCGACGCGCGCGAGACCATGGGCGATGTCCTCGATTTCGACATCGAGCGGCGAGGGATTGAGAATATCGAGGCGCCGGCCGGAGAGCATGCGCTGCCAGGCGCGTGGCGCGGGTTTCGCTCTCATCCCCGGCCCGAGTCCCGATAAACCGCCTGACAGGCCTCGTGGCGATGGCAGTCGACCAGATGATCATTGACCATGCCGACCGCCTGCATGAAGGCATAGACGATGGTTGGACCGCAGAATTTGAAGCCCCGGCTCTTGAGGTCTTTCGCCAGACGCTGCGAAGCGGGCGTTTGCGCCGGAACCTCGGCGAGCGAATGGAAGGCGTTGACGACCGGCCGCCCGTCCACGAAGTCCCACAGATAAGCGGAAAAGCCTTGGCTGGCTTCAAGGTCGTGGTAAGCCCGCGCCGACGCGACCGCGCCCTCGATCTTGGCGCGGTTGCGCACGATGCCGGGGTCGCGCATCAGGCTTTCGATTTTCGCCGCGTCGAAACGGGCGATCCTTTCCGGATCAAATCGGGCGAAGGCGTGGCGGAAATTCTCGCGCTTGCGCAGGATGGCGATCCAGGACAGGCCAGCCTGAAAGCCGTCGAGCACGAGTTTTTCGAACAGGGCGCGGGAATCGAATTCGGGAACGCCCCATTCGTCGTCGTGATAGGCGACATAGGTCTCGTCCGCCCCCGGCCAGGGACAGCGCCACTTGCCGTCGGAATGGCGAATCGCTTGTCCTTTCGCCCGATCTGTCATAACGCATGATTTAGACAATGCGCCGCCGGAAGCCAAGGCGGATCGCCGGTTCTCCCATGCAAGCCGGGCGCGTCCACGAAAGGTTTGAAATATTCGTCCGCTGCGATATATGTTGCGGCGCAACATGGAGCGCCGCATGATTTCCGATTGGCCTGAAACCACCCACAAGCTCTCCAACCAATTGCGCGACCTGCGGACCGGCGACGGCGTCGCCGACGTGATGAAGGCCTTCGCGGCCATGGCGCAGAACGCGACCAAGCCCGGCGTGCTTGACCCCAAGACCAAGGAGCTGATGGCGGTGGCGATCGGCGTCGCCACGCGCTGCGACGACTGCATCGCTTTCCACGCCCGCGCCGCTGTCAATCTCGGCGCGACCCACGATGAGCTAATGGAGACGCTCGGCCTCGCCATCTATATGGGGGCCGGGCCGTCGGTCATGTACGCCAGCCACGCCGTCCAGGCTTTCAGTCAGTTCGCGGCCGCCAAAGCGACCGCCGCCGAGTGATCAAGACATCAGGCGCAGCCGCGTCTCGCCGCTGACCAGCGTCTGCCCCGCCCGAGCCGCCTCTTCGGCGCGGTCGATGCGCAGCAGAGCAAGGCCCTGCGCGCCGGCGCTGGAGCCCATGACGCCAACCCGGGTTTCGCCTGCCATGACGATCGCTCCGGGCGGCGGGGCGGCGCCTTCCAGCGCCACCCGCAGCACGCGATTGCGGGTCGTGCCGCGATATTGCATGCGCGCCACCACTTCCTGGCCGATGAAGCAGCCTTTCTTGAAATCGACTCCATTGAGCTGGTCCATGTCGGCTTCATGGGGAAAGGCGTCGCCATAGGCGAAATCCACGCCGCCCTCGGGGACGCCGAGCGCGATGCGATGGGCGGCGTAATCGCCGAGGCCGGCGTCGCCGCCGAAAGTCAGCATCTGCGCCTCGATCCTGGCGAGCGGCAGGATCAGCCGCGTTCCGAGGTCGGGATGGCGCGAATCCCGGGCGCCTTCGCCCGGCGCGCCGCCGTAAAGCGCGATCACGCCGAAACGGTCGCTGTCGTTCGAAATTTCGACCTTGGCGCGCAATTTATACAGGGTCAGGCGCTTGGCCAGATCGGCGGTCATGTCGCGATTGACGTCGAGCAGGATTGTGTCGTCGCCATTGGCTTCGGCCTTGGCGCTCATCAGGAAATCAAACAAAATCTTGCCCTGGGGCGACAGCAGCGCGGCCCAGCGCGCCTCGCCCGGCTCCAGAGTCAGGACATTGCCCGTGACCAGCCCCTGAAGAAAGCCGCGCGCCTCCGGGCCGCCGACCCGGACCACGCCACGATCGGTCAAATGAGACGCTTTCATCTTTCTCCCCATCTGTCTCAGGGCGGGACTCGACGCGCCGCCGTCGGCCTGTCCAAATACACAAGCGCGATATAATGTCGCTTTCCGTCTATTACGAACGCGCCGACGCAAGCTTTGGTCCGCGACGCGCGTGAAATTTTTGGAGGCTCCATGCCGCGACCTGCCTTCGACCTCATCCTGCGCGGCGGCGTGCTGGTCAACCAGGACGGCGTCGCGCCCCGCGACCTAGGGATCATCGGCGAGACCATCGCGGCGATCGGCGACCTGTCGCAGGCGAGCGCCGGCGAGACCGTCGACTGCGCCGGCCTCCACATTTTGCCCGGGGTGATCGATAGCCAGGTCCATTTTCGCGAACCCGGCCCGACCCACAAGGAAGACCTCGAAACCGGCTCGCGCGCCGCCGCCCTCGGCGGGGTGACCGCGGTGTTCGAGATGCCCAACACCAATCCGTTGACGACGACGGCCGAGGCGCTCGCCGACAAGGTGGCGCGGGCGACGGCGCGGATGCATTGCGATTTCGCCTTCTGGGTCGGCGGCGCCCGTGAAAACGCGAAAAATGTCGCCGACCTCGAACGCCTGCCCGGCGCGGCGGGGATAAAGGTCTTCATGGGCTCCTCGACCGGCTCGCTGCTGGTCGAGGACGATGAAGGCGTCGCCCAAATCCTGCGTCACGCCCGCCGACGCGCCGCCTTTCACAGCGAGGACGAATATCGCCTCAACGAGCGAAAGGATTTGCGGGTCCCCGGCGACCCGTCGTCGCATCCGACCTGGCGCGACGTCGAAACCGCGCTGTCCAGCACCCGCCGGCTGGTCGCGATCGCGCGCCGCGAGCGCGCCCGCATCCATGTTCTGCACGTCTCGACCGCGGAAGAAATCGAATTCTTGAGCCAGCACAAGGACATCGCCAGCGTCGAGGCCACGCCCCACCATCTCACCTTGTCGGCCGGCGACTATGCGACGCTGGGCACGAAGATCCAGATGAACCCGCCGATCCGGGACAAAAGCCATCGCGAAAAAATCTGGCGCGGCCTCGACCAGGGCGTGGTGGACGTGCTCGGCTCCGACCACGCGCCGCACACGCTCGAAGAAAAGGCCAAGCCCTATCCCGAAAGCCCCTCGGGCATGACCGGGGTCCAGACCCTTGTGCCGATCATGCTCGATCATGTCGCCGCCGGGCGCCTGACCTTGCAGAGATTCGTCGATCTGACCAGCGCCGGCCCCGCCCGATTGTTCCAGATCGCCCGCAAGGGCCGTGTCGCGGTCGGCTATGACGCCGACCTCACATTGGTCGATCTCAAAAGGCGGGAAACCATCACCGACGCCTGGATCGCCTCGCGCTGCGGCTGGACGCCCTATCACGGCAAGAACGTCACCGGCTGGCCGGTCGGAACTTTTGTGCGCGGCGCCAAGGTCATGTGGGAGGGCGAGCTGGCGACGCCCTCGACCGGCAAGCCGGTGCGCTTTCTCGAAGCGCTCTGACGCCGATCAGTCTTTCGGCGGCGCGCGGCAGACGCGCAGGATGGGGTGTTGGTAATCCCAGGAGGTGATCTGGACCCGCCGACGGAAGACGCAATTTTCCGTGCCGGAATGCGGGCCGATGACCGTCATCGAATGATATTCCGGATCCCATCGGCTGCGCTCCATATAGCCATTGGGATCGTACTTGTACTGGCCGGAGGTCCAATAGGGGTCGGTGATCGGTCCCGGCGGGCCCTCCCAATAGGATTGGCCGCCCGCCACCCTGATATTGCCGGCGCCGGCGTCCGCGGACCCGCACCAAACCAGACCGGCGACAAGCGCCGCTGTTCCGACGATTGAATGACGCGCCATCGCTTACCTTCCCTGCTCGCCCCAATGGTCGTTCAATTTCGCGGCGTTTTCGTGAAAGCCGCCCTGCCGTCATTTTTTTTCTAGTTGAATTCGCCGAATAATTTCTGGAAGATATTGCGATTGTCAGGCATAGGCGCGCGGCGCCGCCCGCCCGGCCCAGCGGGAATATCTTCAGGCGGAATCGGCGCGGCGGTACTGCCTCCGTTGACGAGGACGGGCGAAGAGGGGTTGCTGGTGTCCATATGAGGCATCTGCTGCGGCGCCGGGCTCGGCGCGCCGGGCGAGAACGGCCATAGCGAGGCCGCCGGCCCCGACCCAAGCAAGCTTTCGCTGCGCCAGCCGCCGGTCGGCAGGCCGGCGACCACCATGCCTTTGAGCGCGTCGCGCATATAAAGCGACCAGATTTCGACCGGCAGATTGGCGCCCGAGGCCCTTTTGGTCGGCGAAGAATTGTCGTTGCCGATCCATACCCCGGTGACGAGCTGGCTGGTGTAGCCGACAAACCAGGCGTCGCGATAATCCTGGCTGGTCCCCGTCTTGCCGGCGGCCTGCCAACCCGGCAGGTCGGCCCGTTTCGCGGTGCCGATGATGAGGGTCTGCTCCAGCATCGAATTCATCATCGCGACATAGGTCGGATCGATCACCCGACCATTGCTCGATCCCTTGCGGGCGTAAAGCAGCTTGCCGTCGGCCGTGCGCACTTTGGTGATGATGTGGGGTTGTATGCCAATGCCGCCATTCGCGAAAGGAACATAGGCGGTGACCAGTTCGACCGGCGTCACTTCCGACGTGCCGAGCGCAATCGAGGCGTTGGGCTGAAGGCCCGACGTGATCCCGAGCCGATGAGCGGTCTGGATGATCGCGCGCGGGCCGACTTCGAGGCCGATCCGCACCGCCACCGTATTGAGCGACATGGCGAGCGCCGTGGTGAGATTGACTTGCCCCATATAGCGGTGGCTGGCGTTTTCCGGCTGCCAGCCCCTGATATTGATCGGGGCGTCTTCTCGCACGGTATCGGGGGTCAGGCCGCGTTCAAGCGCGGTGAGATAGACGAACGGTTTGAACGCCGAGCCGGGCTGGCGACGGGCGGCGATGGCGCGGTCGAACTGGCTGTCCTCGTAATCGCGGCCGCCCACCAGAGCGCGGATCGCCCCGGTGGGGTCGATCGACACCAGCGCGCCTTGCGAGGCGCGATATTTGGCGCCCTCCTTTTTAAGCACGCCGTCGAGGGCGCGCTCGGCCGCTTTCTGCATATCGGGATTGATGGTCGAACTGACGACTATGTCTTCATCGATCGCCCCGATCGTGTCGTCGAGCACGTCCATCACATAATCGGCGGCGTAATTGACCGCCGAACTGTCGCGCCCGCGCACGGCGTGGGCGGGATGGGCGAGGGCGTTCTGGGCCTCGCTTTCGGTGATGAACCCGGCCTGCGCCATCGCGGTGACGACTTCGCTGGCGCGATCGATCGCCGCCTGCGGGTTGTGGTTCGGCGCGAGCCGGCTCGGCGCCTTCATCAGCCCCGCGAGCATGGCGGCTTCGGGCAGGGTTACGTCCTTGGCAGGATGGCCGAAATATTTCTCGGCGGCCGCGTCCACGCCATAAGCGCCCGACCCGAAATAGACCCGGTTCAGGTAAAGTTCGAGAATCCGGTCCTTGGAATATTTCCGCTCAAGCCACAAGGCCAGGATCGCTTCCTGGATTTTGCGCGAAAGCGTACGCTCCTGGCTCAGGAAGAGGTTCTTCGCCAATTGCTGGGTGAGGGTCGAACCGCCCTGCACGCCGCGGCGCCCGGTCGCGTTATTGACCAGCGCGCGAAGAATGCCGATCGGATCTACGCCCCAATGGCTGTAGAAGCGCCGATCCTCGATGGCGATGAAAGCGCGTGGCAGGTAGGGCGGCAGCTCATCCAGGCGGATTGCCGCGCCGCCGGTGTCGCCGCGATTGGCGAGCAGGCTTCCGTCCACGGCGAGAATGGCGATATTGGGCGGGCGTTTGGGAACCGCCAGATTATCGATATGCGGCAGTTGCGCGCCATAATAGACGAACAGGCCGCCGGCCCCGATCATCCCCCAGCTCGTGACCACCAAACCCCAATAGAACAGGAAGCCCAAGAGCGAGCGGCGACGCCGTTTCGGCTCCTTGCGGCGCGACCGCTTGTGCTCGTCCTGATTCTCGTCGCGTTTCCGGCGCGGCGCCCGGCCTCCAGCTGCCGCCGGCGGCGCATGTCGTCGTCATCGTCGGAGAATCTGGGCTCGATGCGCTCTTTCAGCGCCTTCTTGCGCGTCATGCCTCGCGATCCGCCTTTCCCGACGACGGCCGTGATCTCTTGCTGCCGCGATAGATAGAATAAATCAGGCGGTTTAAGGGCCAGTTAAGCTTTTGGCCGCGCCAAAGCGCTGGAAAATCCGGCGCGGCGCTTGCTTTGCCGGTCAAGGCGCGGCAAAGTTCCGCCCCCCTTAGGCAGGTTTGCACTTTGGAACGCCGCCCCATGAAAGTCACGCTTGAGCGAACGGCTCTCCTCAAATCGCTCGGTCATGTCCATCGCGTCGTTGAGCGCCGGACGACCATTCCGATTCTCTCCAACGTTCTGCTGAGCGCCAGCAGCGGCGGCTTGCAGCTCAAGGCGACCGACCTCGATCTCGAAGTGACGGAGACCGCTCCTGCCGATGTCGGACAGCCCGGCGCCACGACTTTGCCGGCGCATACGCTCTATGAGATCGTGCGCAAATTGCCGGACGGCGCGCAGGTCTCGCTCGAATCGGACAAGGACGGCGGACAATTGCATTTGCGTTCGGGGCGCTCGCGATTCACGCTCCAGGCGCTGCCCGAGAGCGATTTCCCTGATCTCGCTGCGGGCGAAATGGCGCATAGTTTCAAGCTCGGCGCCGGCGAACTGAAACGCCTTCTCGACAAGACCCAGTTCGCGATTTCGAACGAGGAGACGCGCTATTATTTGAACGGCGTCTTCCTTCATGTGACGGAGGCCGACGGCAAGCCGTTGCTCCGCGCGGTCGCGACCGACGGCCACCGGTTGGCTCGGCTTGAAACGCCGGCCCCGACGGGCGCCGCGGGCATGCCGGGCGTGATCGTGCCGCGCAAAGCCGTCGCCGAAGTGCAAAAGCTGATCGAGGATCCCAACGCCGAAGTCACGATCGAACTCTCGCCGGCGAAAATCCGATTCACCTTGGGTTCGGTGGTGTTGACCTCAAAGCTGATCGACGGCTCCTTCCCCGATTATGCTCGCGTCATCCCGACCCACAACGACAAATATGTCACCGTCGAGCGCAAGGATTTTTCCGAAGCCGTGGACCGCGTCTCGACCATTTCGTCGGAACGCGGACGCGCGGTCAAAATGGCGATCAGCGCCGGCAAACTCGTGCTCACGGTCACCAATCCCGATTCGGGTTCGGCGACCGAGGAGCTGGAGGTCGATTATGACGGCGAACCGATCGAAATCGGCTTCAACGCCCGCTATCTCATCGAGATCGCCGGCCAGCTCGACAGCGACACGACCTTGTTCAAGTTGAACAATTCCGGGTCGCCGACCATCATGCAGGACCGCGATGGCGCCAGTGCGCTTTTTGTCCTGATGCCGATGCGGGTTTGAACGCCGCCGCGCCCGACGGCTTTGGCCGAAACGGACTTGCGACAAAAATGCGCGCTTTTGAAATGGCTCGCGCGCAAGGTCGACCCGTACGAACCGCCTGCTCGGCATGGATCGCGCGGCCCAACAAGTTGGCCGCGACTTTTGCGGAAACTGATCGATGAGACGGGCGGCTTGGTTACTCATGGTTTTCGTCGCTGTCGCCGCGTCATTCGCGATGAGGCGGGCGCGCGCCGATCACGCCGCCGATTTGCGCGCGGTCCTCGCCCAAATCCGGCTGCCGGCGGGTTTTCATATTTCCCTTTACGGCCTTGTTCCCAAGGCGCGCGGCCTCGCTCTCTCGCCCGATGGGAGAACGCTCATCGTCGGGACCTCGTCCGACAAGGTTTTTCGCGTCGAACTCGGTACGGACCAGGCCCGCGCGATCGCTGCCTTCGCGCCGGAACAAAAATTGATCCTGCCCACTGGCCCCTGTTTTGCGCCGGACGGGACGCTTTTCCTTGCGACATTCGACCGAATCCTGCGTTTTTCGTCGCGCCCCGGCGGTTGGGACGAGGATCATCCGCAAGTCATCGTGCCGCGTGGCAAGCTGATTCCGGCCGATGAACAAAGCCAGGGGCACGGAATGCGGGTTTGCCGAATCGGGCCGGACGGCAAGCTCTATGTCGCCGTCGGCCAGCCGACCAATGTCCCGACCCCGGCGCAGCAGGCCTTGTTCGCGCAATGGGGCATGGGCGGCGTCCTTCGGTTCGATAAGGGCGGCGGAAACCGTGAAATCTTCGCCAGCGGAATCCGCAACAGCGTCGGCCTGGATTTCGAGCCGCGAACCGGAATTTTGTGGTTCACCGACAATCAGGTCGACGCCATGGGCGACGACATTCCGCCCGAGGAGCTGAACCGGGCGTCGCGTTCGGGCTTGAATTTCGGCTTTCCCTGGTATGGGGGCGGTCATGTGCGAACGAGACAATGGGCGGGCGAAACGCCGCCAGCCGGCGTTGTTTTTCCCGAGCGTGAACTCGACGCCCATGCCGCGGATCTCGGCGTGCTTTTCTATCGCGGCAACGCTTTTCCGGAAAAATGGCGCGGCATTTTCATCGCTCAGCACGGCTCATGGAACCGCAGCGTCCCAATCGGCGCGCGGGTGATTTTTTTGCCCTTCCACGACGGCAGGCCGGGCGCGGAGATTCCCTTTGCCGAGGGCTGGAACCGAGGCGCGACGCCTTATCTCGGACGCCCGGTCGCGCTTGCGGAGTTAGCGGACGGCTCGCTGATCGTTTCCGACGACCAGGAAGGCGCGCTCTACCGAATCTCTTACGACGGCAAATAGGGCCTTGCCTCGCGGCAATTGGCGCTTCCCCGCTTTCGTGCCACAAGGGTCGGCAGGCAAAGGAGGCGCGACACGCTTGGACCCGGTTCTGTCCATCGAAAAGCTGAAGAAGACCTATGACAACGGCTTCGTCGCGCTGACAGGCGTCGACCTCGCGATAGGCCGCGGCGAAATCTTCGCTTTGCTGGGGCCGAACGGCGCAGGAAAAACGACCCTGATCGGAATTATCTGCGGATTGGTGCGCGCCAGTTCCGGCAAAGTGACGGTGGACGGCTTCGATATCGCGGAAGATTATCGCGCGGCGCGGCAAAAAATCGGCCTGGTGCCGCAGGAGCTGTCGGTCAATGTCTTTGAAACGGTCTGGGACAGCGTGACCTTTTCGCGCGGGCTGTTCGGGAAAAAGCCCGATCCCGCGCATCTCGAAAAAGTGCTGCGGGCGCTTTCTTTGTGGGACAGGAAGGACTCGGCCATCCGCGCCTTGTCCGGCGGCATGAAAAGGCGCGTGCTGATCGCCAAGGCCCTCGCCCACGAGCCGGAAATCCTGTTCCTCGACGAACCGACCGCGGGCGTGGATGTCGAATTGCGCCGCGACATGTGGGCGATGGTGCGTAAATTGCGCGAGAGCGGCGTCACCATCATCCTCACTACCCATTATATCGAGGAAGCCGAGGATATGGCCGACCGGATCGCGGTGATCAACAAGGGCGCGATCATCCTGGTCGAGGAAAAGCGCGCCCTGATGCGCCGTCTCGGTCAGACCCGCGTCAGCATCGCCTTGACCGAGCGGCTCGAAAAAATTCCGGACGGCCTGTTCGACCGGCCGTTGACCTTGTCGCCCGATGGGGCGAGCCTCGCTTTCACCCAGACGGGCGAGAGCGAAGCGCGCGACGACAGCCTCGCGCGGCTTTTGAAAAATCTCGTCGCGCGCGACATAGATTTTTCCTCGGTCCAGTCGAACCAATCCTCGCTTGAGGATATTTTTATCGATCTCGTGGGCAAAAGCCGATGAATTTCCAAGCCGTGCGCGCCATTTACCTGTTCGAACTCGCGCGCTCGCGGCGCACCCTGTTCCAGAGCATCGCCGCGCCTGTGCTGTCCACGACGCTGTACTTCGTCGTCTTCGGCTCGGCGATCGGCTCGCGGATGCAGCCGATCAACGGCGTGAGCTATGCCGCCTTTATCGTGCCGGGCTTGATTCTCCTCAGCGTACTGACCGAAAGCGTCTCGAACGCCTCGTTCGGCATTTATCTGCCGCGCTTCACCGGCACGATCTACGAAATCCTCTCCGCCCCGCTCTCGGCCTTCGAGGTTCTGCTCGGCTTTGTCGGCGCGGCGGCGACCAAATCCGTGATCCTGGGCTCGATCATTTTCCTCACCGCCAGGCTGTTCGTTTCCTTCGACCTCGTTCATCCTTTTTGGGCGCTGGGCTTTCTTGCGCTGATCTCGGTCACTTTCGCCTTGTTCGGATTCATTCTCGGGCTTTGGGCGGATGGGTTCGAGAAACTGCAGATCATTCCGCTGATGGTGATCTCTCCGCTGACTTTCCTCGGAGGCACTTTCTATTCCATCGACATGCTGCCGTCGTTCTGGCGCAAGGTCGCCTTGTTCAACCCGATCGTCTATCTGATCGACGGCTTCCGCTGGACTTTCTACGATTTCGCCTCGGTGCGGCCTCTGATCAGTTTCAGCACGACCATGGTCATGCTTGTCGCCTGCGTCGCAGTCGTCGTCTGGATTTTCAGGACGGGCTATCGGCTGCGCAGCTGAAGCACCGCCTGAACGTCGACCCATGCGCCGGCCAAAAAGTCGTGGCGGCGCGGCAGGCGCCAGCGCGCGATGACCTTGTCAGTTCCGCGCCGCGCTCGACGCCTGATGACGGTAATGATGGCGGCGCCCGCCGCAACCGCCCTTCAGGCTGCAATTGATATTCGGACCGGCCGAATAACCGATCACGCCGCCCGCGACGAGTCCAACCGGGCCGAGAACCAGCGCGCCGGCGCCGGCGCCGAGGACGCCGTCGATAACCCGATCATCAGCGTAGGCTGAGCCGCTTGCCAGTGAAAAGCCCAGGACGAGAGCAGCAACCGCGAACTTATTGACCATATAACGATTCCCCTTGTCGCCTCCAGACACGCGATCAAAAAGGTCAAAATAAGGCAGGTCTCAGGCCGCGAGATCGGCCACCACCGCGTCGAGCACCGGAAAACCTTCCGAGGTGACGCGAATCCGACCCTGGCGCGTATATTCGACCATCCCGTTGGCGATCAGGTCGGCGACGCGCGAGGCCTCAAATCTTTTGCCGGTGAGCGCCTGGAAACGCGTCGGGTCGATTCCCTCGGTGAGGCGCAGGCCCATCAGCAGGAATTCGTCGCCCTGCTCCTCGATCGACAGAGCCTCGTCCTCGATTAGGCCTGTCCCTTCGCTCTCGACCACGGTGAGCCACATTTCCGGATGCGGTTCGGTAGCGTGCGCCCGCCGTCCGCCCTTGGCCGAGACAACGCGGCCATGTGCGCCGGGTCCGACGCCGACATATTCGCCATAGCGCCAATAAATCAGATTATGCCGGCTCTCGCAGCCTGGGCGCGCGTGATTGGAGATTTCATAGGCCGGCAGCCCGGCCTTTTCGGTCAGCTCCTGCGTCACGTCCCACAGGTCGCGGGCGACGTCGGCCTTCGGAATCTTGAGTTTTCCGGCGCGGGAGAGCTGCTCGAACATCGTGTCCGGCTCAATGGTGAGCTGGTAGAGCGACAGATGTTCCGGCGCGCGGGCGAGCGCCTCTTTCAGTTCGCTCGCCCAGGCTTTTGGCGTCTGGCCGGGGCGGGCGTAGATCAGGTCGAAGGAGGTCCGGTCGAAAGTCGCGGCGGCGATGTCGAGGGCGCGCATGGCTTCCTCGACATTATGCATGCGGCCGAGCAATTTCAGATCGGCGTCATTGAACGCCTGGACGCCGAGCGAAACCCGGTTGACCCCCGCTTCGCGATAGCCCCGGAACCGCCCGGCCTCGACGCTGGTCGGATTGGCCTCAAGCGTGATCTCGGCTTTTGGATCGAGCTTCCATGACTTGCCGATCGTCTCGATGATTGCCGCGACGGTCGCTGGCGCCATCAGCGAGGGCGTGCCGCCGCCGAAGAAGATCGAGCGCACGGTCCGGCCCTGGGTCAAGGCGGCGCGCTGCTTGAGTTCGGTCCGGATCGCGGCCAGATAACGCTCTTCCTCGAATCCGCCGCGCCGGACATGACTGTTGAAGTCGCAATAAGGGCACTTCGACAGGCAGAACGGCCAATGGACGTAAACGCCAAAGCCGGGATCGGGAATCATGGGAGCAATGCTGGCCATGGGTCCTTATGCCATTTCCGGAATTTTCCGTCACGCCGCGCTTAACGAAATCTTCAGCTTAATGACGACGGGGTTAACAAGGCCCGCGCGAGCATCTGGAACGCCCGCGCCCGGTGCGATAGCGCCTCCGATCCATCGGCCGGGACGCCATGTTTTTCCTCGGCGCTCATTTCGCCGAAGGTTCGCGCGTGGCCGTCCGGCGTAAAGCAGGGATCGTAGCCGAACCCCCGGCTTCCCCGGGTCGGAAAGGTCAGATCGCCGAAAACCTTGCCCTCGAACAATTCCTCCGCACCATCCGGCCAGGCGACGGCCAGAGCCGAGACGAAATAGGCGCGGCGAGAGAGCGAACCGGATTTTGCCACCTCCTGCGCGATCCGCGCCATGGCGGTGGCGAAATCCTTCGTCTCGCCCGCCCAGCGCGCCGAATAAACGCCGGGCGCGCCGCCGAGCGCCTCGACGCACAGGCCGGAATCGTCGGCGAGCGCGGGAAGGCCCGCGCCTTTGGCCGCCGCGCGCGCCTTGATCAAGGCGTTGGCGGCGAAATCTGCGCCGGTTTCCTCCGGTTCGGGCAGGCCAAGTTCGCCCACGGAGGTCGCCTCGATCCCGTAAGGCGCAAGCAATTCGCGCATTTCGCGCAATTTGCCCGGATTATGGGTGGCGATGACGATTTTGCCCTCAAGTTTACGGGTCACGCTTCGATCGCCTGTTTCTGCAATTCAACCAGATGCTTGATGCCGCCGCGCGCGAGACCAAGCAGTTTCGTCAGTTCATCTTCAGAAAAAACCGCGCCTTCCGCGGTCGCCTGGACTTCGACCAATCCGCCCGAACCTGTGATGACGAAATTACCGTCAGTGTGGGCGGCCGAATCCTCGGCATAATCGAGATCGAGCACCGGGACGGCTTGATAGATGCCGCAGGACACCGCGGCGACATGGTCGGTCAACGGCATGTCCTTGATCATCGAGCGGCCGCGCATCCATTTCAGGCAATCGTGCAGCGCGACCCAGGCGCCGGTGATCGAGGCGGTGCGAGTGCCGCCGTCCGCCTGCAGCACGTCGCAATCGACGGTGATCTGTCGTTCGCCAAGCGCCTGGAGATTGGTCACAGCGCGCAACGAGCGCCCGATCAGGCGTTGGATCTCCTGGGTGCGCCCGGACGGTTTGGATGTCTCGCGCCTGGTGCGGGTGTGGGTCGCGCGCGGCAGCATGGCGTATTCCGCAGTGACCCAGCCTTTTCCCTGACCGCGCAGCCACATCGGCGGCTTGTCCTCGAGCGAGGCCGTGCAAAGCACATGCGTTTCGCCGAATTTCACGAGGCATGAGCCTTCGGCGTAACGAGCGACGTTGCGCTGAAGCGAAACGGGACGCATCGCGTCGGGCGCGCGGTTGGATGGGCGCATTTTTTCTCCTGGGTTGTCGGCCTCGCTTTTAGTCCGTTGCCGGCGGCGCGCAAGGGGGAGCGCGCGGGCGATCGGTCAAGCGGCCGAGATTTGATACATACTGAACACGAGATTGCTGCTCCCTGGCGATCGGTCGAGCCTACCGCGGGTGATTGGTTGGATGACGAAAAGCAGAGCATCGTCGCCGAAACCTTGAGGAAGGAGAGCCGGTCGCGCGGCGAGGCGATCTCAACGCCAATCTCTTGTCCACATGGCGGCGGCAAGTCAGTGCGATAGCGGTCGGAGGTGACGAGCTGACGCGGTTATTGCCCGGAGATCAGGACGGAGTCTGCGTTCGGCAGACCAGCTGGGGAGAGGCCGGGGTATGGAGATAGTTCTCGCTGAGGAGGCGACAGGGGATCATCCTTGGCCTTGACGTCGATACGACGGTGCTGACGCGGCTTTTGCAGGCGCTGGCGCAGCGATGATTCCCGTTCCTTCCGGCGTCTGGGTCTGGATTGCGGCCTGGCTCCATCGATATGCGGAGCGGCATGAATGGTCTGGCGCTTCAAGTGCGACGGACCCTCGATCGCGATCCGAACCCCGGCGACATTTTCGCCTTCCGTGGCCGTCGCGGCGATCTCCATGACATTCCCGACGACGTCCCAGAGCCAAGAGTGGCGCTGTTCGCCAAGCGCGGCCGGCGCATGGTCGCGGAGGCCGACGCAGCTGCGGCGAAGGCCAAGGAGCCGAGTGATGAAACCCAGATCTTCCATCCCGCCGCTCGCCCTGGAAGCGGGTCGCCGGATCGGCGCGCTATTCGCCATTGAACGGGAAATCAACGGCCTGAGCGCCAACCATCCAGTTCGAAAGCTCGAAGAGCTCCTCCCCTGGAATTGGAAGCCGCAGAGCGAAACGGCTGAAGCGGATACCCGAGGACTGTAGTTTATACTTGTGCCGCCCGAAAGTTCAGCCCAAGCGCCCCGGGTTTTTGACGCCGCCGCGAATGCCGGACGTCAGAAAAGAACCATTGACGGCGTTGCGGAGAGCGACGGACGCGAAGCCACAAGCCTTCTTCGGCGTAGCGATTGAATATAAATAATATGATGACACACGATGAATATCGCCTTGATCGTCAAATTTACGCAATAAGACGTCAGCTTATATTTGCAATATCAGAGTCTAATTATCACGAGCCCTATATATACTTAATATATTCCAAACGAGTATCTAAATTATGCAGACGCCTACCTGTTGCGCACGGGTTGTGCAAAGCGTGTGCATATTGATTTAATACGATGCGATACTTTCTAGTAGCCACGTTAGTCATGCGACTTGCGGAAATTACGTAAAGAATTTTTTTGTCAGCGTTGAGCGCGTATGCTCGGACGATTTTTTTTCGTTACAGGGCAATCGGTTAGGCGATTTCTGGCGATCGGCCGACCATGACGCAGCGTCTATGGTAAATATGTTTTGTGCGAGTCACATTCGCATTTTCGCTTGTCTTGGTTTTCGTTTCGAGTTACCTAACGGCATGCCGTAGGGAAGCGGCAATTTGATTTCAAGCAGGCCTTGGGCTTTTTTCGTGGGGGTTGAAGTGGGCGCAGCTGATGTCAGAGAACGGGAGGCTACGGTCAATGTTGATCGTGGGCTTTTTGTTCTCCGGTACGCGTCCGGCGCGCCCTTTGGTTCGTCTCCGATGGCGATGCTCAGGGCGGAGAGCGGCTCCGAGGCTGCTGTCGAGATTTTGTCGGCGCCGGGCCTTGTCAATGGCTTTCTGGCGAAACCAGGTGATTGCGCGGTAATTCGCGCCGAACAGCCGACTGTGCTTATCCTAAAAATAAAGAGTCAAGGAGTCGACGGTTCGCTTGAGGCGTCTTTTCGCGTCGAGCCGATCTCGGCGTCGGGCGCTTCCGGCGGTGTGATGGCTTTGGGGCAAAGCGGTGCTGATACGGCGGGCGAGTCCTCATTCAAGCTTGTCGCACACGTCGCGCGGCGGGGCGATGTCGCGGTCGATCCAGGTGTTTGGGTCGCCGGTCCGGATGCGCCGGCGGCGATCGAGGCCGTCGGCATTCGTGGTCCGCTGCCGTCGGGCGTCGGAATCGAACTTCAGCCGCTTGCCGGGACCAATCCGCCACGATGGTTCGATTGGGCTCCGTCCGGAGCGTTCGTTGGGAGCCGGGGTCGCGCGCTCCCGCTTGCCGGACTGCGCATGCGCCTGACCGGGCCCCAGAGCGCCGGCGCGCGGCTTATGGTCGACGCCCTGTTTCTCGGCTCGCCGATCATGAGCCAAGAGGGTCGCGAAGTGGAAATCGTCGGACCTGCGGGCAATGAGCCGCTGGTTGGCCTTCGGGTTGGTCTCGTCATGGAGACGGGTCGGCAAGAAGGCGCCGTTCACGCGCCGGCTTCGGTTGAAGCCGATCCGACGGAGCGGCCGAAGGGAAGCCGAATGCGGGTGTTCCGCGCGGCCGAGAGTGTGTGACGAGCATATTTTGGGTGAGAGCATATAGAAATCAAAGGGGCTGCAAATGGCGACGTATAATCTGACTACTGACGCGGATGTAACTACTCTATTGACCGGCGTCAAATCATCGGCGGAGGCCAGTGCTATCAATTATTGGCTTACCACCGATAAGCTGATGCCGAGCCAGTCGGGGACTCCTCTCAACGTCGATCTTGAGAACACGTTTAATACCTCAGTCTCGCCCTATACTTTGGCCGGGTCCGGCGGGTTGTTTCTCTTTAACGGCCCGGTCGGCCAAACCGCTTATGTCAGTGACACCAGCGGCAACAATATCCTCGCCGATCCTGGCAATATTGTTTACACGGGGCCGGCCACGGGAACGCAAGGCGACCTGCTGATCGGAGGCGATTCGAGCGGGTTTCTTCAGACTCTCAAGGGCAACAACGAGTTGATTGCGGGCACCGGCGCGTACACGCTTATCGGCGGTTCGGGCACCGATTACATGTATGGCAATATGGGAAGCGATCTTCTTGCCGGCACCACCGGCAATACCGAAATGGTCGCGGGCTCGTACTACCAAACCGGGGCGGCGGCAGAAACGCTTCAGGGCGGTTCGGGCAACGACTTCATGTTGGGCGGCGCGGCGGCCGATTCTCTGGTCTCGACCACCGGCAACGACATCCTGGTCGCCGGACTGGGCGCGAACACGCTTACTGGCGGATCGGGCTACGACTCGATGTACAGCAGCTACTCTGCCTCGCCGACGACAACTCCCCGGGTTCGACGACGATCTTTGGCGGATCGAACGGCGACTTCATCGATCTGCTCGGTGGCAATTCTGTCGTCCACGGTGGCACCAGCAGCACAGTGGCGGATCAGGTTTGGGCCGGCTATACCGGCGTCACGACCGAAGCCGACACCATTTACGGTGGAGCGAATACGGTCGTCTACGACGCCAATGCGTCCACGAGCATCACCGCGACAACGACATTGGCCGGTGGCCTCACTCAATACACGTTCAGCAATGGCCAGAAACTAGCCGCAAACAGCACGAGCATCCACTTCTCGGATGGCGTGATTAAGCCGGTCTAATCAAACGGCAACGCCGCGCGAAAATATTCGCGCGGCGTTTTTCTTTTGGCGAACATCGTTCAGCGGCGCCGCCCCGGTCTGTCAAATTTGAGAGGCTGAAGACGCCCATTGGCTGTCGTCCAACGCGTCATTGGCAGTTTCCTATTTGCCGGTAATGCCTTATGTAAGGATCAGGGTCGTGACGACAGGCGGCCGCGGGTGGCGTCCGGAATGAAGGTTTTATTCGTCCATAACAATTTCCCGGCTCAGTTCCGAAATCTCGCCCAAGAATTATCGCAAAGGCCAGGTTGCCAAGTGGCGGCGGTTGGAGCTGACACGTCGCAGCCTCTGCCGAATGTCAATCTCCTTCGTTACCAAATGCCGACATATGATGTCTCGGCAACTCATCCCTTCGCCCGGCGCTTCGACATGGAATGTCATCGGGCGACCGCCGTCCTCTATGCTCTGAGCGAATTGCGCGCGTCCGGCTTCGAACCCGATCTGATCCTTGGCCATTGCGGCTGGGGCGAAACCCTTCCGCTGCGCGCGGTTTTCCCCAAGGCCAGGATCGGCATTTATTGCGAATTCTTTTACCGGCTGGAGGGTCAGGACGTTCATTTCGACCCCGAAAGCCCGCAGCTTGGAATCGACGGTGTCGTCGCGCTCCATTGCAAGAACGCCAGCACGCTGCTCTCGCTCGCCGACGCCGATTTCGGCATTTCGCCGACCGAATGGCAGAAGCAGACCTATCCGCCGGAATATCAGGCCAAGATTCACGTCGTCCACGAAGGGGTTGACGCGGATCGCCTCCGCCCCGATCCGCAGGCGCGTTTTCTCCTGCCCAACGGCGCAACCCTCGACCGCGGCCAGGAGGTCGTGACCTTCGCAGCCCGCAATCTCGAACCAATGCGCGGCTATCACATTTTCATGCGGGCGTTGCCCGAAATACTCGAAGCCCGGCCTGATGCGCAGGTTGTGATCGTCGGCGGCGACGGTGTGTCCTATGGCCCTCCTCCGCCTCGAAACGAAAGCTGGAAGTCGGTATATTTCGACGAGGTCGCAAGCCGGGTGGACCCGTCCCGCGTGCATTTCCTGCCCCATCTTCCATACGATCAATATGTCCGCCTGCTTCAGGTCTCCCGGGCCCATGTTTATCTGACCTTTCCTTTCGTCCTGTCCTGGTCGCTGATCGAGGCGATGGCGCTTGGTTGCGTGATTGTCGCCTCCGACACCGCGCCGGTGCGCGAGGTGATCACCGACGACGTCAATGGGCTGCTGACCTCCTTCCACGACCCCGTCGCCCTGGCCGACAAGGTGGCGAGCGTGCTCGCCGATCCGGGCGCCTTCGCTCATCTCGGCCGCGCCGCGCGCGCCACGGCCACGGGCCGCTATGCTCAGACCGCCTGCGTGGCCGAAATGATGCAGCGGTTGGGCCTCGCTGAATCGGAAAAAGGCGCCGCAGACCTTGCGTCGTCCCTTCTCAAGGTGGTGTGACGGGTCGAAGAACTGTTCTAACCTATTTAAAGCCGTCCACTCCTCCCTCACGCCAGAATGGGGCGCTTATGACCGAAGTTAAAAAGAGGCGCCTTCTCAACGCCGGAAGCGGCGCGTCAATCGGCGGAAAATTGCCACCTTTCTTCCCTCCTGAATCATGGGAGGAAGTCCGCCTCGACGTCGATCCAGCGACGCGGCCGGACATCATCGCCTCCCTGGTCGACATGCGCCGCGCCGTTCCCGACGCCAGCTTCGACGCGCTCTATTCCTCTCACGCAGTCGAACATCTGTACGCCCATGAGGTCATTCCGGCCTTTCGCGAATTCCGCCGCGTGCTCAAGCCCGACGGTTTCGCGCTCATCACCTGTCCCGATCTCATGGCCATTTCGCGGTTTATTCTCCAGCATGGCGACGAGGAGGTCGCCTATTCGTCTCCGGCCGGACCGATCCGCCCGATCGACATGCTTTTCGGGCATGGCCGCTCGATCGGCCAGGGCAGGATCGCGATGGCCCATCACACCGGCTTTACCGCTGCGCGCCTGGCTCGGGTCGCGATCGAAGCCGGCTTCAAGGAAGTCCGGGCGTCGGAGGGTCATTTTTTTGATCTGTGGACAATCCTGCTCGGTCCGCAGGCTTCCGAGGCCGCGATCGCGCCGATGTTCGCAGGCTCCGACCTCGCTCGTCTGTTCGTCCGGCCTGCCAATCCTGCGGCGCCGGCGCAGCCGCTCGGGCCGGCGGACGCGAATGCGTGAACGAGGCGGGCCACGTGTTTCCGAGGCCGCGTCCAGACAGAGGAAGCTCCTGGACGCGGATGCATTGTTTTTCGACACGCGGCGTCATTTCGAGGCGCTGTTTCTTAACGTCCAGCGCCATCTCGAAGACCGTCGACCGGACCTCGCCTTTCCTCACGCCGACCGGCGCTGCCGCCTGCCGAACGCCGGCGCGCGCGATTTTCTGCTCCGTTCGGAGGTTAGCCGACGCGCGGGCTTCCTCGACGAAAGCGCGCGCGATCTCGACCGCGCCATCGAACTCGATCCGACCGACCGCTTTGTCCTTCAAGCTGCGTTGACGCGGGGCGAGCCTGCGCAAAAAAGTCTCGCCGCCCGTCTCGTCCTGTCCGATGGCGCCGCCGCCGAAGCTCTCGTCGTCCTCGCCGTGAACTGGCTGATGGAGGAAGGCGAGGCCATGCTGTTTGGGCTCGGCCGGCGCGACCGCGCCCTGGTCGGATGGGCGGCGTGGACTGGCGCGGAGGAAATTCATTTGCGCCTCGCGGGCGATTCGGAGCGCCTTATCGCCTTGAAACCCGAACCGGACCACTGGCTCGCGAAGGAAACACGGTTCGCTGCGACAATCCGGCTGGACGCCGGGGAAAATGTCGCAACGGCGACGCTCCTGCGCAACGGTATGGCCGCCGCGACGCGCAGTCTGGCGGCTGGCTCGCGCGCCTTCGCCGACGCTGCGCCCGAACCCGCCGCTCTGTCGGTCATCGTACCTGTTTACGAGGATTTCGCGGCGACGCGCGCCTGTTTCAAGGCGCTTTTCGCGCAAGGCGCGCCCCTGGCGATGCGGATCATTGCGGTGGACGACGACAGTCCCAACGCCGACTTGCGCCGGTGGCTGGACGATCAAGCGGCGGCGGGCCGTATCACGCTGCTGCGCAACAGCCATAATCTCGGTTTCGCGGCCTCGGTCAACCGGGCCTTGCGCCTTTGCCCCGCCGGCGATGTTCTCCTGCTCAACGCCGACGCGCTTCCGCCGCCGGGAAGCCTGGCGCGACTTGCCGAGGTCGCCCATTCGGAGTCCGACATTGGCGTCGTCACGCCTTTCTCCAACAATGGCGAATACGCCAGCTTGCCGAAAGCCAATGTCGCCAATCCGATGGAGGCCGAAGCTGAAATCGCGCAGATCGACCGTTTGGCGCGCGAGGCCAACGGGCTGAATTTCGTCGATCTGCCCAATGGAATCGGCTTCTGCCTGTTCATTACCCGCGCATGTCTTGACGCCGTGGGTCCCCTGCCCGAGCATTATGCCCGGGGCTATTTCGAGGATGTGGAATTCTGCCTGCGTGCGCGCGAAAAAGGCTTCCGGAATGTCTGCGCGACCGGGGTTTATGTCGGCCATGAGGGTTCGCGTTCGTTCCGCGCCGAAAAGCGTCGCCTGGTGATGCGCAATCTGGCTATTCTGCAACGTCGGTTTCCAGATTATGAGGCCGAGTCGGCGTCCTTTGTCGCAGCCGATCCGCTGCGGCGCGCGCGCGGCGCGATCGAGGCGCTGCTTCCCGGGGCGGCGGGGCGCGTCGCGCTGGTGTGCGCGGGCGGCGCCGCGCGTTTTCTGGCGGTCCAGCGCGCCGAGACATTGACGAATGAGGATGGCCCGGCGCCGCTGATTTGCGCCTGTGCAAATGGACGCGCAGAATTGCGGGGCGTCGGGGGTGGGTGGCCGCAATCGCTCGAATTTCCGCTCGAAGGGCGCGAAGGCCAGCGAAAGCTCTTCGCTTTCCTGCGCGCTAGCCAAATTTCGCGGATCGAATTGTTCGATCCCTTGGCGCTCGAACCCCGCATTCTTGCAGCCCTGTTTCGGCTCGGCGTTCGGGTCGAAATCGCGGCGGGCGATCTGGAATGGGCGATCCCCCTGCAAACCTCGTTCGACGGCGCATGCCGGACGCCCGACGCGCTCGGACCGTGCGCGTCTTGCGCCGAGGGCGCTTTTCAGGGCGGGACCGCAGAAACGGGTCGGCGGCGGAACCTCAAACGCAAGCGCAGAATTCTCGCCCGCGCCGACGCCTTCCGGCCGCTGGACCGCATGTCCGAGCAGATCGCGCGCCATATGTTCGGCGATGTCGCGGTTGCATCCTTTGTCGAGCCGATAATTATAGCGCGGCCCGTCCCGCGCGCGCAGCAAGGGGCCTTGGCCGTGGTCGCCCCCTTGCGTGACGCGCGCGCCGACCGATTGGTCGTGGCGCTCGGCCGCGCCCTTCGAAGGATCGACGATTCGGCGCGTATCGTTGTCTTCGGCGGTTGCGTCGACGATCTCGCCGTCATGCGGGCGGGCGACATTTTTGTCGCCGGCTTGGTCGAACAGGATGAAATTGAGCGCCTGTTGCGCCAATATGATGTTTCCGCCCTGATGTCGCCTTATCGCGCCCGTCTGTTCGACCGGATCGACCGAATCTCGCGCGCTTTCGCCTTGCCGAAGGCCTGTTTCGACTTTTCCTTCGGGAAACTGCCGCTCGAAGACGGGCGATCTCGCGCTCGATCCACGCCTGTGCGACGCCAAGGCGGCGTCGCGCGTCGCGCAATGGTATCGCGGTTTGTCGCAAGGGGCTGCGGCATGTTGAGCCAGTCGGAACATAGTCGCGCCGTTCTGCGCGCTCAGGCCGTGATGATCAGCGACAGTCAGGTCGCCGGCTTTGTGTGCGATCCGTCGGATCCAGGTCGCCGCTTCGTGGTCGAACTGTTCCTCGACGGTTTTCCCGCCGGCGTCAGCCGAGCGGAGCTTTTTGACCGCGAACTTGCCCGCGAGGGCGTCGGCGACGGCTGCCATGGCTTCGTCTTCACTCTGCCGCCCTTCGCCATGCAAACAGCGCGGCGTGTCGAAATCCGCCTCGCCAATAGCGGCGAGATCGTTGGCGCGCCGCTGCTCGCCCCTCCGCCTTTGGCGCAGGATAGGGATCTGTCGCCGGGCGAGGCCGGTTGGGACAGCGGTTTGCGCCTGACCGGATGGGTGAGCGGCGATCTGGCCCGCGCCCAGACCATTCGCGCCCTGATCGACGGCGAGGAGGTCGCGCGGACCAAAGCGACGCGGTGGACCCACGTCGGCGAAGGCAACGAGGTTCGCGCTTTTCGCCGTTTCGATCTCGATCTGCCGCTGCGCTTCGCCGACGGCCTTGCCCATAGCGCGACTGTCCTTGACGAATACGGCGCTGAACTTGTCGGAAGTCCCTGCAGATTCGTCGCCTTTCGCGACGGCCTGGCTCGCTTTCTCGAAGGCCGCGCGGAATTTGAATCGGAAAAACCCCGTGTCGAATTCATCGACCGGATCATGGCGCAATCGCTGCCACTGGACCTTTTTACGCAATGGCGCGAGAGTTTTCCGCTTCCCGCGCCGGTCGCGGACGGGCGCCCGCGGGTCGCCGTGGCTCTCGTCGGCGACGAGGAGATTGAGGACAGCATCGCCAGCCTTGAAGCGCAACAAGGTTGCGACTGGATCGCCGCCTCGCTCGAGGGCGGCGATGGGCTTGTCGATTTCGACCCCGCCATGCTGCGCGAGTTCCTCGCCGATGAGGCCAAGGACTGTACAATCCTGGTTTTCGCCCCTTCCGGAACCGTTTTTCAGCCCCAGGCCCTCGCCTTGATGGCGGAGGCGCTCAAAACTTTCCCCTCGTCGCCGCTGGCTTATGCCGATTTCACTTTGTCCGAGGCCGATGGCGGCGAATGGCCGGTCGCTCTGCCGGCCTTTGATTATGAACGGATGCTGGAGCAGGGCTGCGGCGCCTTGTTTTTCGCCGCGCGTCCCGACTATGTCCGGGCCGCGACACAGGCCGGGGCGTCCAACCTGTTTCGACTGTTCTTCTTCTCCCAGGACCGCCGTCGCGCCGTTGGCGCTCGGGTTCTCGATCCGAAAGCTGTTGAATCGGCCGCCGCCTCACCCGTCCATCGTCCTGGTTTCCTCGCGCGTCTGCCCAGGCTTGATCCCGCCAGGACCTCGGCGCCGCTGGCGCACGCCCTTCAGGCTCATCTCGCGGCGCGAGGGGTGCAGGGCAAGATCGGCTCCGGACGCGGCGAGATTTTCCCTTCGGCGATCATTGCGCGTCCGGCTCCGCGCGGCCGGGTTTCGATCCTTGTTCCCACGCGCGACCGCGCCGATCTTTTGCGGGCCTGTTTCGAGTTGCTCGCCAAAACCGTCGATCTCGATTCCCACGAATTCCTCGTGCTCGACAACGATTCCGTCGAGCCGGCGACGAAGCTGCTTTTCGAGGAGATCGCCGCGCGAGGGGGGCGCGTGCTGCCGGTTCCCGGCCCCTTCAATTTCTCGCGCATCGTCAACCGGGGCGCGGCGGCGGCGACCGGCGATTTTCTGCTGCTGCTCAACAATGACGCCGAGGCCTTGCAACCGGGCTGGCTGGAGGAAATGCTGAGCCGCATTGCGGAGCCGGATGTCGGGGCGGTGGGCGCGGCGCTGCTGTGGCCAAGCGGGGTCGTTCAGCACGGCGGCGTTGTGCTCGGGCCGAAATTCGCGGCGCTGCACGCCTTCGACGATCGCATCGACAGCGACCCCGGCTATACCGACCTGCTGCGCGTCGCCCACGAATGCGGGGCGGTCACCGCCGCCTGCCTGCTCACCGAGCGGCGGCTTTTTCTGGAAACCGGCGGCTTTGACGAATATCGCTTTCCGGTCAATTTCAACGATGTCGATTATTGCCTGCGGCTCCGAGCGGGCGGCCTGAGAGTGGTCCTTACGCCCCATGCGCGGCTGCTGCATCGCGAATCCGCTTCGCGCGGCGGCGAACGCCGTCCCGACCAGGCCTTCCGCTTCCAGCGCGAAGTGCGCAATTTGCGCGCCATTTGGGGCGAGACGCTGACCGCCGACCCCGCCTACCATCCGATGCTCGCGCTCGACCAGACGCCCTATTCCGGTTTGGCCTGGCCGCCGCGCCCTGCGCCGCCGCGCCTGCCGATCTGGCCCAAGCCCCGTCCCATTCCGCCGGGGTTCTGATCGTCGCGCCGTCGACCCGGCGACGCGCTGTGGTTTTTTCTGGCCCGCGCCGGCATTGGCGCAAAGCCGCCCTGCCGAAATGACTTGGGCGCGCGTCTTGCGCCGGCCGGGCTTGCGGCTAATCTCGTTCTCATAAATCTTTCGTCAGGGACAGCGCCCCATGTTCAAGGTCAAGGCTTTCGCAGCCCATTCCGCCACAAGTCCGCTCACGCCTTTCAGTATCGAGCGCCGCGATCCCGGCCCGCATGACGTCCAGATCGAAATTCTTTACTGCGGCGTCTGCCATTCCGACCTTCACCAGGCGCGCAATGACTGGAGCAATTCGCTTTACCCCATGGTTCCGGGCCATGAGATTGTCGGTCGGGTGGTCAAGGTCGGCGCCCATGTGACGCGTTTCAAGGCTGGCGATCTTGCCGCCGTGGGCTGCATGGTCGATTCCTGCCGGCGCTGCGAGCCTTGCGGGGCCGGGCTCGAACAATATTGCGCCGAGGGCTGCACCCTGACTTACAATGACCGCGAGCGCGGGTCCAAGAACCTGACCTTCGGCGGCTATTCCGAACAGATCGTGGTCGAGCAGCGTTTCGTCGCCAAGGTTCCAGAAAACCTCGACCTCAAAGCGGTGGCGCCGTTGCTCTGCGCCGGCATCACCACTTATTCGCCTTTGCGTCATTGGCAGGTCGGGCGCGGCCAGAGGGTCGGGATCATCGGCCTCGGCGGCCTCGGCCATATGGGCGTGAAATTCGCCAAGGCCCTGGGCGCCCGGGTGACGATGATCACCACCTCGCCGGAAAAGGGCAAGGACGCGCTGCGCCTCGGCGCCGACGAGGTTCTGGTTTCGCGCGACGCGGCGGCGATGGCGCAACATCGCGGCGCCTTCGATTTCCTGCTCAACACGATTCCCGTCGGCCATGATCTCAATCCGTATCTGAACCTGCTCAAGAGCGACGGAACCATGGTGCTGGTCGGGGCGCTGACCGCGCTGGAGCCGCCGCTGCTGGGGGTCAATCTGATCGGCGGGCGCAAGACCGTCGCCGGTTCGATGATCGGCGGCATGGCCGAGACCCAGGAAATGCTCGATTTCTGCGGCAAGCACGATATTGTCAGCGACATCGAGATGATCCGCATCGGCGACGTCAACGAGGCCTATCAGAGGCTTCTCAAGAACGACGTGCGCTACCGCTTCGTGATCGACATGGCCTCGCTCAAGGCGTCGTGACCAAGACCAGGAGGAAAATGTGCTGACCCCGAAGCCGGAGTCCTCCCTTTTGCTGCTGATCGATTTTCAAACCCGGCTGGCCCCGGCGATTGACGGGGCCGAAGCCGCTATCGCCAATGCGCGGCGTCTTGCGGAAGGCGCGCGGTTGCTCGGCGCCGAAATTCTGGTCACCGAGCAAAATCCCGAAAAGCTGGGGCCGACCGTTGCAGAACTGGCCGAATTCGCTTCGGCCCCGGTCAATAAAATGTGTTTCGACGTCTGCGCCGCGCCGCACTTCCCAAAGGATAAGCTCGAAAACCGCGCGGTCGTCGTCGCCGGTTTCGAGGCCCATGTCTGCGTATTGCAGACCGTGGCGGCTTTGCGGAAACGGGGGCGTCCGGTCCTGGTGGTCGCCGACGCCGTGGGTTCGCGCCGGGCCGAAAGCAAAGAAACCGCGCTGCGAAGGATGGAGCGCGCCGGCGCCGTGATCGTGACGACGGAAATGGTCCTGTTCGAATGGCTGGGAAGCGCGGATCACCCACGCTTCCGCGATATTTCACGTCTGGTCAAATAGACCTTCACATCGAAAGGCTGAAGCCGCTGGGTCCGATATTGGCCTCGAAGCCCGCCTGCATGCCTTTCAGTTCGAGAACGACGCCGTTGGAATTGCGCATGCGGAGAACCCGCACCCCCCCAGCGACGGCGACGCCGGCGCCGACCGCGGCATAAGTGCCAACAATGTCGGTGGGATTGTTGATGTTCAGCGCCCGGCCGACCAGCGTGCCCCCGGAGACGCCGATCGTGCCGGCGCTGACGCCGCCGATCCGCAGCGGATAGGTGTGGCCATTGAATGTCAGCTTGCCCTTGCCGCCGCCGATGCCGACGATAAAGCCGGCGCTGACGAAACGGAGGCGGACCGACCCTGTCCCCGCCACGGCGGGCGCGCTCGCGACGGTCAAAGCGACCGCGAGAGCGGCGGCGGCGGTCTTGAAGATGTGGCGTCGATTGAGCATGCGTGCCTCCGTTCGTGTGGCGTGCTTGAGATGGAAAGTCATTTCAGGCGGGGCGGGCGGCAAGACACAACAACTTGGTTCATCGACGATTCGAGCTTGCCGCGCCATTGGACGGGATCATGGCTGGGCGCGAAAGCGTGGTCAAGGCGCAGGTGAAGGTCTGAACGACCCTCAGGTCGTGAAGAGCGCCGCCTGGATCATTGCGGCGTGAGACCCGCCGCCGCCGCGCCCGCGATGGCGCAGGCCTCGTCATTGTCGGACGTGTCGCCGGTCACGCCCACCGCGCCGATTGGCGCGCCGTCGGAGCCGACCAGAATGATTCCGCCGGGCGCCGGGATGATCCCTTGCGGGAAGATGGGGCCGAGCGCGGCGACGAAACTGGGCCTTTTGTTCGCCAGTTCCTCGACCTGCCGCGAAGAGACGCCGAGCGCCAGGGCGCCGTTCGCCTTGCCGATGGCGATCTGCGGCCGGTGATTCGACGCTCCATCCTGTCTTTGCAGGGCGATGACATGGCCGCCGGCGTCGAGCACCGCGATCGTCAAGGGCTTGAGGCCGAGCGCCTTGCCCTTGGCGAAGGCGGCGGCAATCAGAATATTGGCCTGGTCCAATGAGATGCGGCTCATGCTGGTCTCCGGTGGCGAAAGCGCGGCGCGCGGCAAATTAGAGTCCTGGGCAAAAAAGGCAAAGCCTTTTCATCTGCCCGTCGCAAGCGGGCGCCGGAATTGTGATTTGATCGCGCGGGACAACAGGATCGATCATGTCCCGTGACCCGCGTCATCTTTTCTGTCAGGATCAAACATGACGGACGACAGGCTCTCGGACCGCCCGGCGACGGCGGCCGTTGGGATCGCCTTTGCGGTGGCGCGGACCTCGCTCGGAACCGTTCTGGTGGCGCGCCGCGCCGGCGCGGTGTGCGCGATTTTGCTCGGTGACAGCGAGGAGCGCCTCGCGCGCGAGCTCGGCGCCATCTTCCCGGACGCGCCGCGCGAAATTCGGCAAAAAGCACTGGGACCGGAACTCGCCGCCGTCGTCGCGCTTGCCGAAAAACCATGGACGGCGTTCGAGGCCCCGCTCGCGATCGGCGGAACGCCATTCCAAAAAAAGGTTTGGGCGGCTTTGCGCGAAATCCCGGCTGGCGCCACCGTCAGTTATGCCGAAATCGCGCGACGGATCGGCGCGCCTTCCGCCTTGCGGGCGGTGGCCGGCGCCTGCGCCGCCAATGTTCTCGCCATCGCCGTTCCCTGCCATCGTGTTTTGCGCAGCGACGGAACCCTTTCGGGTTATCGCTGGGGTTTGGAGCGCAAGCGCATCCTCATTGAGCGCGAAAAGCATGCAACTGCGACATAATGTAGCGCTTAAGGGGCGTGGATATTTGAGCCAAGTCAAATGTGGAGGAGCAGAAAGCGCCTACTTTGGCTTCGTGACCACGTCACAGGCGTCAGCGTGAGCAGGCGCTTCCTCCCTGAGACTTGGACCGCTTTAAAATAGGCGGTCCTTTTTCTTTATGGGTTATATCGTGGGAGCGCTTTGAAGAAAGCGGCTGGAGAGCGTGTTCGGCGTTTTCGCTGCGGCGCTGGGGCGCGGATGTCGCCGTTCAGGCCGAAATCCCCCCAATCCGGACGTCTCCCATCGGGCCGCTCACGCCGCCCATGTCCAGGAAGGCGGTCTTCAGATCACGCTTACGCTGTTCATCTTCGCGCGCTTTCCACAAAGCCGATGGAAATCGATCCGAACCTCGAACGCGACCGAACGCCTGCATCCAGAGTTCAAGCGAAGGATCAAGACGCAAGACCGCGCCGGCCTGCGCCGAAACAGCCGTCATGCAGTTCCGGGCGCCGATGGCGCCGGGTCACATCACCATGCGAAAAGGCGATACATGGCAAAGCCTTGCCGAAAAGCCTTGCGATCAGTTCATTGACCTCGACGCATGATCGGATAGCATGATCCGGCTGGATGACCGCCTCAAGCCAATTCCAACACGAAAAGCGAGGCGCCGGTCGGAACCGCGATGGACACACATAGCAATTGACACCATCGGCGCTTGAAAAGGACCGATGGTATCCGCGCCGACCGGCCAATAGTATAAGCCGAAGACCTTAAAAACGGCGCGGTTTGCATTCAATTCCTCGGGTGCGCCTCTTCGAACCTGCTCCACAGAAGCCCATGATCACAGCGCAAGCTCCGAAGCCATTGTTTTCCTACCGCAAATATTGGGCGCACCGGTTCGGGACAGCGCCCTTCCTGCCCATGTCGCGCGCCGAGATGGAGGCTTTGGGCTGGGATAGCTGCGACATCATTCTCGTCACCGGCGACGCCTATATCGACCATCCAAGCTTCGGCATGGCGATCGTCGGCCGCCTGCTGGAGGCCCAGGGGTTTCGGGTCGGGATCATCGCCCAGCCGGACTGGAAAAACACGCAAGCCTTCAAACAGCTCGGAAAACCCAATCTCTTTTTCGGCGTGACCTCCGGCAATATGGACTCGATGGTCAACCGCTATACCTCCGACCGCCGCCTGCGCCATAACGACAGCTACACCCCGGATGGCGAAGGCGGCAGGAGGCCCGACCGCGCGGTGATCGTCTATGCCCAGCGCTGTCGCGAGGCCTTTCCGCAAACGCCAATCGTCATCGGCGGCATCGAAGCCTCCCTGCGCCGCATCGCCCATTACGACTATTGGTCGGATAAAATCCGCCGCTCGATATTGCTCGATGCACGAGCCGATCTTCTGCTCTATGGCAATGCCGAGCGCGCTTTGGTCGAAGTCGCCCACCGCATCGCCAAAAAGGGCGTTTCGCAGGATTTCTCCGACATTCGCGGCCTCGCGATTCTGCGCGCCGGCATTCCTGAAGGCTGGACCGAGGCCCATGCGGAAGATCTCGACGGCGACGAGGGGATCCATGTCAAAGGCGAAAATGTCGTCGTCCGCCTGCCGGCCTACGAGCAGGTCGTCGCCGAGCCCGAGACTGTACGCCCGCGCCTCGCGCGTGCTGCACAAGGAGAGCAACCCCGGCAACGCCCGCCCTCTGGCGCAAAGGCATGGCGACAAGGACATCTGGCTGACCGCGCCGCCCATTCCGCTGACCACGCCGGAAATGGACGCTGTCTATGGCTTGCCCTACGCCCGCGCGCCGCATCCCTCTTATGAAGGCGCGAAAATCCCGGCCTGGGAGATGATCCGCCATTCCGTGACGATCATGCGCGGCTGTTTCGGCGGCTGTTCCTTCTGCTCGATCACCGAACACGAAGGCCGCATCATCCAGAGCCGCTCGCAGGAATCGATCCTCAAGGAAATCGAGGAGATTCGCGACAAGACCGAAGGCTTTACCGGCATCATTTCCGACATCGGCGGCCCGACCGCCAATATGTATCGCATGGCCTGCAAGGACAAAAAGACCGAGAGCGTCTGCCGAAAACTGTCCTGCGTCTTTCCCGACATTTGCAAGAATCTGAACACCAGCCATGACGCCCTGATCGAGCTTTACAAGGAGGCGCGCGCGATCAAGGGCGTCAAGAAAGTGATGGTCGCCTCTGGCGTGCGTTACGATCTGGCGGTGGAAAGCCCGGCCTATGTGCGCGAACTGGTGACCCATCATGTCGGCGGCTATCTGAAGATCGCGCCGGAGCACATAGAAGACGGCCCGCTTGCCAAGATGATGAAACCGGGGATCGGCGCCTATGACAGGTTCAAGGCTTTGTTCGACAAGGCGGCGCGCGAGGCGGGCAAGGAATATTTCCTCATTCCTTATTTCATCGCCGCGCATCCCGGCACGAGCGACGAGGACATGATGAATCTTGCGCTCTGGCTCAAGCGCAACAATTATCGCGCCGATCAGGTCCAGACTTTTCTGCCCTCGCCCATGGCGCTCGCCACCGCCATGTATCATTCTGGCTTCAATCCCTTGAAGCCCGTGCGTCACGGCGCGTCGGAAAAAGTCTCCGCCGTCAAGGGCCTGCGCCAGCGCCGGCTGCACAAGGCCTTCTTGCGCTATCACGATCCGGAAAACTGGCCGATGCTGCGCGAGGCGCTCAAGAACATGGGGCGCGCCGATCTGATTGGCCCCGGCAAGAAACATCTCGTGCCGCCCTGGCAGCCGGCGGGTTTTGAGCCGAAGGATCGGGCGGCGGCGCCAAAAAAAGTCCGAGGGAACGGCAAACCACGCAAATTTCTCACCAAAGGCGTGTTTCCGGCTTGATTTTTGCGGCGCCGCAAGTGCGCTGCGGCGCCGGCGCGCTTGACGCCGGGGGCCGCCCTACCTACTTTGGCCGCAGATTGATCCCGCTTCGGGATCCGATTCCCCCCCACGAGAGGTTTTCATGTCGACCGTCAAAGTCTCCGACGCCACTTTCGAATCCGACGTTCTCAAATCCGATGTGCCGGTGGTTGTGGATTTCTGGGCCGAGTGGTGCGGCCCGTGCAAGATGATCGGCCCCTCGCTGGAAGAGCTGGCCAAGGATTATGACGGCAAGGTCAAGATCGCCAAGCTCAATGTCGATGAAAATCCTGGCGTCGCCGGCAAGCTCGGCATCCGCTCGATCCCGACCCTGATGCTGTTCAAGGACGGCAAGGTGACGTCGCAAAAAGTCGGCGCCGCGCCCAAGGGCGAACTGGCCAAATGGATCAACGCCGCGATCTGAAGCTTTTTGCTCAATTTCCCTTGACGGCGAGCGCGCTGCTCGCCTGACAGGTCGGCATCATTTCGATCCGGTTGATATTGACATGCGGCGGCAGGCTGACCAGCCAGGCCGCCGTTTCCGCGATGTCTTCCGCCGTCAGCGGCGCCTTGTCGGCATAGAGCGCCGCCGCCTTGGCCGCGTCGCCACCGAAACGAACCACCGAGAATTCCGAGCCGGTGACCAGACCGGGCTCGATATTGGTCACCCGGACATTCTTGCCGACCAGATCGGCGCGCAGATTGAGCGAGAATTGCAGGACGAAGGCTTTCGTCCCGCCATAGACATTGCCGCCGGGATAGGGATAGTCGCCGGCGATCGAGCCGAGATTGATGATGAGCCCGTCATTGCGCGCCACCATCTGCGGCAAAACGGCGCGGGTGAGATGGACGAGGCCGGTGACATTGGTGGCGATCATCCGGTCCCAGTCGGCGAGATCGCATTCCCAGGCGGGATTGAGGCCGAGCGCCAGCCCGGCGTTATTGACCAGCACGTCGATCTGCCGCCAGCCCTCCGGCAGGCTGTCCAAAAAACCGTCCACCTTGACCTTGTCGGTCATGTCGAGCGGCAGGGCGAGCACAGCGTCGCCGAGTTCTTCCCGCAGCGCCGTCAGCCGCTCGACGCGCCGGCCGGTGGCGATGACGCGATGGCCGTCCTTGACGAAGCGGCGGGCGAAAGCCGCGCCGAAACCGGCGGTGGCCCCGGTGATCAGAATGGTTTTCATTAAAAAAATCCCGTTTCTCGCGCGCTGCGATTATAGGCGCGATTTCGCGCCGCGCTACCAGAAGCCAGGGATTATTCGCCAGGTTCGGGCGCGATAGGCGTCATATTCGGCGCCGAAATGCGATTGCAGCAGCTTTTCCTCAGCTTTTATGCGCGCAAGCAGCGGCGCCAGCGTCAGGGCGGTGATGAGCACGCCAAGCCCCGATCGGAAGGCGAGCGCCCAGCCGAGCGAGGCGATCATCAGCCCGAGATAGGACGGGTGGCGGATGAATCGATAAAGGCCTTTGGTCAACAGTTCGTGGTCGGGCTGGATCGCGACCAGCCCGGAAAACCTGTCGCCGAGCGCGACCACCGGCCAAAGCCGCAGCGCGCTGCCGAGGGCGAAGAGCACGACGCCGAACCAGCGCAGCCCGTCGCCGCCCAGGGTGAGGAAATCGTGGCGGTCGTCCCAGGCCGGGAAAAAGCCATTGGCGAGGCCAAGAATTCCGAAGGCCCAGAGAACCCAGCGATTGCCGCGATCCTCCCGCACGCCTGGCGAGACATTGCCGCCGCAAAACAAAGCGGCGATGGCGACGACGAAATAGACGATGGTCAGGGCCCACAGGGCGGGATGGCTGAAGAAGGGCGCGACGCCGCCCCATCCCCAAAGGGGCAAAGCATAATAAGCAATTGCGCCGCCGAGGATCGCGGCGACGCGAGGGAAGCCGGTAAAACTCCCGCTCGCCGCCATGCTCGCCTCCGGTCAGCTGAACATCGAGGCCGCCGGGCAGGTCGCGCAGGCGCCGCCGTCCGCGCCGCAGGACGGCGCCGCGTCATTGTCGCCGCCGCGCGCCGGCGATGCGATCAGCGACAATTGCTGTTCAAGCTCGGCCGAGCCGCAGGACGGGCAGACCGGTTCGTCCCCGGAGCGCACCAGGGTCTGGAAATGCGCGCCGCATTTCCCGCATTCGTAGCTATAGATCGGCATCAGCAAACCTCGTTCAGGCTCAGTCGCGCCGGGCGTTTCTGGCGACCCGGCATTGGTGGTCAAGCAGTTCCTCGGCATGGCCGCCGCCGCCGGCGACGAGCAGCAGGAAGCCACGCCCGGCTCCCGGCTCGTCCATTCCGATCACGGCGATGGTCTCGCCCGCCATATTGTCGCGGGCGCGGGGAATTTCCAGAGCGGCCATGCGGAAAATGTTCCGGTCAAGCTCTTCCGCGCCCAGCCAGCGGCCATGGTACCGGCCGGACCAGGGGCGCAAATCGATCTCGAACCAGCCCTTGCGGCCGCGCGCCGCGCGGGCGAACCGCGATTTAAGCTGCGGTATGACGCAGTCGACATGGATATGGAGCTGGTCCTGGCTGCGGCCGGCGCGGGAATTGATCGCCATGCCGATATCGCTCCAGGCGAGCGGCCGGCCTGCGGCCGCCTCAACCCAATGGCGCTCGCTCCAGGCGTCGGCCCAATAATTGGGCGCGTCCTTGCGCAGCAGCGCCGGGCTCTCGACCCCGGCGACGCGGACGAGCGGCGTGATGATGATATGGGTGGCCTCGTCGGGGGTCCGCACCGTGGCGAAGCCCCGCTCATGATCGACCGCGAGACAGGGCGTGGGCAAGCCCGTAAGCCGGCTCATTGGCGAACAAACGCCATGGACGACGCGCCATAACCCGTCGCGGCCGAAGGCCTGGCCCTCGAACGAAGCAGCCGGGCTTGGGACGCCGGCGAGTGCGGCAAAGGCCGGCGAAAAGGGCGATGATTTTCTTCACGGCCGGGCCATAGCATTTTGCCCGGCGGCGCGCATCGCCTTTCCTGCCCGGCGGCCTCGCGATAGACTCGCCCGATGACTTTCTTGTCTCCGGGCGGCCCGCTCCAGACTTTTGCGGAAGGCCGCGACATCAGGATCGCCGCGCGGGCCATCGCGCCCGGCGACGAGGCCCGCCTTTGGCCCGAGGAGGCGGCGGCGCTCGGCGCTTTGCGGCGCGAACGCCGGCGGGCGAGCGGCGCCGCGCGGGGGCTGGCGCGGGATCTGCTGGCGGAGCTTTGCGCGCCGCCTTGCGCGATCGGCCGAGACCGCGATGGCGTTCCGCTTTGGCCGCCCGGTTTCGCGGGCTCGCTGGCTCACGACGACGCCCATGCGCTGGCGGCGGTCGCGCGGGCGGAAAAAGTCGCGGCGCTCGGCGTCGATCTCGAACCCGACGCGCCGCTGGCGCCCGATCTGGCCGAACTGGTCGCAACGCCGGCCGAGCGCGCGCGCTATGACGACGCTCTGCTGCGCCGTCCGATCCTGTTCGTCATCAAGGAAGCGGTGTTCAAGGCGCTTTTTCCCGCCGACCGGCGCTTCCTCGATTTTCACGATATCGAAGTCGATCTCGAAACGGGCCGCGCCCGCACACGGTTCGGGGGGCGCTGCTCGTTCGCCTGGGAGAGCGGCGCGAAAATCGTCGCGCTGGCGGCGAGGGAAGATTGATCAGCGCCGCCAGAGCGAGGAAAGGTTCATGGCTTTTTGCGTCATGCCAAAGGTCCAGAACCACAAGGCCGCCTGAGGCAGCAGGAAAATCCTCGCCGCCTCGGCCCAGTCGGGCTGAGCCGAAAGGTGGATTTTCACGGTGACGCCTTCATCGGCCGCGGCGCGCGAAAACGCCTGTTCGGTTGCCGTCCGTGTTGCGTCCGCCATTGGCGACACCCAGGAATCGACGCCGATATCTTTACGCAGTTCAGGTTCGACAGGCGCGGATGGGGCGGCGGGGAGGCTGATCTGAATGCTCTTGCGGCTCATGCGGCCTGTCTCTCCTTGTCGGCGATGATCAAATCGGCCAGACGCCCGATCTCGCGCGCGGCCTCGCCGCGCGGCGCGGCTTCGAGCACCGAAAGTCCGCGCGCGGCGCTTTCGGCGTAAACCACGCGCTGGACAAGGGCGGCGTCGAGAATCGGCGTTTCGGGAAACTGCGCCAGTGCGGCGTGGAAATCGCGCCCGATCACGCTATTGGCGATCTTGCGGTTGATGAGGAAGGCGGCGCGCAACGAGTCCTTGAACTGCCGCGCCTCGCGGATGAGCTGGACCGTGTCGGCGGCGGCCCAGACGTCATAGGGGGAGGGCTGCACCGGGATCAGCACCAGGTCGCTGGCCATGATCGCGGCGCGGCCGAGTTCATTCACCCGCGGCGCGCCGTCGATCACCACAATGTCGTAATTTTTCGCCAAAGCCGGGAGTTCGCGATGCAGCGTCGGCTTGGCCATGCCGACGACCACGAATTCGGAATCGACCTGTCGCGCCGCCGACCAGGCGAGGGCGCTGCCCTGCGGATCGGCGTCCACCAGCAGCACCTGTCGGCCGGAACGGCTGAAACAGGATGCGAGATTGACCGCGACCGTCGTCTTGCCGACGCCGCCCTTCTGGTTCAGCACGCCCACGATCATCGAGGCCGCCTTTCACGCTGGATGGACATCAACGCCCGACTCGGCGACGCCCGCGCTGGATCGCGCGCGAATCAGCTGACGTGGCCGCTTGCCTCAAGCTCTCCGCAAATCACGGCTTTGGCAAGCTTTGCTGCACCGCAAATTGTGCATGGCGTCAAAAATAGGCGCCGATGTCCGCGCTGATCTCGATTGCATGGACCACGGAGCGCGCGATACCCGCGTTTTCCTCGGGAAAGCGGCCCTCGCGGATGAATTTGGCGAAGGCCGACAGTTCGTCGGCCAGCGCGTCATGGGCGTCGACCTTGTATTCCGCGATTTTGACGGCGTTGAAATTATCCTCGGCCAGTTTCGCCGTGGGCGTCGTGTCATAGACGCTGACCTTGGCCGTCAGTTCGTCGAGCTTGACGATGCGCCCGTCCAAAGTCGCCACCGCCAACCGCCGCCGCTCCGAGGCGACCCAACTGCTCTCGATATGGCCGGTCATGCCGCCCTCGAAACGGAGGAACATCTGGGCCTGGGCGGCCGGGCAGCCTCCATAGGGGCGCTGGGCGCGCTGCGCGGACAAAGGATGGCGGCCGGTGACGAAAATGGCGTTGGCGAGGTCGTGGACCGCGAGGTCGAGCAGCACGCTGTTCTTCTGGATGCGGCCGACGCCACGCCGCCGCGCGTCGAAATGCAGGACCGGCCTGCCCAATTCGGCGATCAGGCGCTTCATCAGCAGGACGCCGGGGTTGAACAAAGTGGTGTGGCCTGTCATCGCCACCAGCCCCTTGGCGCGGGCGAGCGCCGAGATTTTGTCGCAGGCGGCCGAAGTCATCGCCAGCGGCTTGGCGATGAGCACGTTCTTGCCGGCTTCGAGCAGCGTGCAGGCCAGATCGGCATGGGTGTGGTTGGGCGTCGTTATGACGCAGGCCTTGACTGACGGGTCGTTCAGAATTGCGTCGAGCGACGGCGCGGTTTCGGCATGGGCGACCTTGCGCGCGTCATGATGATCGAAGGTCGATTTCAGCGTGAAACCGGGCAGGGCGCTCAGCTTGTGGGCCAGGGTCTGCCCCCACGGGCCGAGGCCGATGACGGAAACATTGATTGCTTTTTTCGTCATGTGACGCTCTTGCGACGCCTTTTGCAAAAAAAACCCCTGATTCTTGAAGCGCGAGTGAAGCAGACTGCGATGGAGCGCCGAGCATCGGCTCCATCGGGCGGCCTCGCCTTAGCATGCCGGACGGGCGCGGCGCCAGCCCCGCCTTTTTTATAGTGACGCGGCGAGATTCGCGGCGTATAGGCCCCCATCGCACCGTGCAAGGGTCTATCGATTCCCACCGCTCGCGCAAGGGGATGTTTCCGCTTGCTCCCGCATTCGCCGACCGCTCGCGGGTAAAGTTTATCGCCGCTGGCTCCGGCATGCGCCGACTGCTTGCAGGTAACGTTTCTAATCGCTCGCTCCGGCGTAAGCCGAGCGATCGCGGGTTCTAAATCCAGGAGTTGCTTGAATGTCCGCGCCCATGATGCCTTTCATCGACCTTGCCGCCCAGCGCGCGCGCATCGCGGAGAAGATCGAGGCGGCGGTCCAGCGGGTGGTTCATCAGGGCGCCTATATTATGGGACCGGAGGTCTTCGAACTGGAACGGCGGCTCGCCGCCTTTTGCGGGGCGAAGCATGCCGTGTCCTGCGCCAGCGGGACCGACGCGCTGACCCTGGTCCTGCTCGCCAAGGGCGTCAGGCCCGGCGTCGCCGTCCTCTGCCCGAGCTTCACATTCGCCGCGACCGCCGAGGCCGTCGCTTTGCTCGGTGGAACGCCTTTCTTCGTCGATGTGCTGCCCGACACGTTCAATATGGATCCGGCGTCGCTGGAAGCGGCCATCGCCGAAGCCCGCGCGCAAAAGCTCAATCCTGCCGGGGTCATTTCAGTCGATCTGTTCGGCCAGCCGGCCGATTATGACGCGATCGAACCGATCTGCGCCCGCGAAGGGCTGTGGCTGCTGTGCGACGCCGCCCAGGCCTTCGGCGCGACTTATCGCGGGCGCAAGCTCGGAACCTTCGGCCTCGCGACCACCACCAGCTTCTTCCCCGCCAAGCCCCTCGGCGCCTATGGCGACGGCGGCGCCGTCTTCACCGACGACGACGAGCTTGCCGAGGCTTTGCGCTCTCTGCGCGTCCACGGCCAGGGCGTCGACAAATATGACAATGTCCGCATCGGCGTCACCGGGCGGCTCGACACGATTCAGGCGGCGGTCCTGCTGGAAAAGCTTGCAATCTTCCCCGACGAAATCGTCGCGCGTGATCAGGTCGCCGCGCGTTATGCGCAAGGGTTGCGTGCGGTCGCGATCCCGCCGGTTGTGGCCGAGGGCTGCGAATCGGTCTGGGCGCAATATACGATCCGCCTCAAGCCCGGCCGGCGCGACGGCCTTGTCTCCGCACTCAAGGAGGCGGGCGTTCCCACCGCCTGCTATTACCCGGTCCCGCTTCATCGCCAGACCGCCTATCGCAAACATCCTTGCGCCGGCGGCGAGTTGAAAGCGACCGATCAGCTCGCGCAAGAAGTGCTGTCGTTGCCGATGCATCCCTATCTCACGGCCGAGGCGCAGGACCGCATCGTCGGCGCGGCGGTGAAACACCTGGGTTGAGCGAAAAAAAACGCCGTGACCAACGAGGCCACGGCGGGTTTGCCTGTCGCGTCTCGCGAAGGCTGTTATTTCTTCTCGATCTTGGCGCGCTCGATCGCTTCGACAATGACTCGCTTGGCTTCGTCGGCGTCGCCCCAGCCGGCGAACTTGACCCATTTGCCGGGTTCGAGATCCTTGTAGTGGCAGAAGAAATGCTCGATCTGCTTCCAGGTGATCTCGGGCAGGTCAGTGTAGTTCCGCACATTGTCATAGCGTTTGGTGAGCTTGTGGCTCGGGACCGCGATGATCTTTTCGTCGCCGCCGCTTTCGTCGGTCATTTTCACCACGCCGATCGGGCGGACATTGATGTAGGCGCCGGCGATGATCGGGCGGGTGTTGGCGACCAGAACATCGCACGGGTCGCCGTCTTCCGAAAGCGTGTGCGGAATGAAGCCGTAATTGCCGGGATAGCGCATTGGCGTGTAGAGGAAGCGGTCCACGAAAAGCGTGCCGACATCCTTGTCCATCTCATATTTGATCGGCTCCCCGCCAATCGGAACTTCAATCAGGACATTCACGTCTTCAGGGGGATTGTTGCCGATCTTGATGGCGTCAAGCCGCATGGCGCACTCCGATGGTTGGCGTTTCGCCGCCAATTAGTCAGGCGCGGGAGCAAAAGGCAACCCGGACTTTCCGGGCAGATGCGTCAATTGCCGAGCGGGCTGAAGCCCAAGGCGAGGCGGCCAAGCTTTTCGTCGCCGAAATATTCGCTGGCGTGGCGAACCGGCTCGCCGCCAAGGCCCCGGTAAAATTCGATGGCGCGCTGGTTGTCGCTGAGCGTCCAGACCAACACGGCGCCGAGGCCGTTGTCAGCCAGGTCGCGCCGCGCCGCACGGAAGAGCCGGGAACCGAAACCCATTCCCTGATATTCCGGCGCGAGATAAAGCTCGAAAATTTCGCCGCCGAAATCGAGCGAGGCCGTGCGGTTGCGGCCATAGGACACATAACCGCCGATGGCCCCGTGAATCGACAGAACCAGCAGGCGGCTGCCCTGAATGACAGCTGCGCGCCACCAATCCGGCCCCCGCCGCGCGATCAGGCGCTCCAGCTCCCGGCCGGGGATGATTCCACGATAGGCCTCGCGCCATGCGACGTCGTGGACGACGGCGATCTGATCCGCGTCGCCCGGCATGGCCCTACGAATGGTGATCAGCGCCTGGGACATGCGCTAATGTTAAGTCCGACAACCGTCGCCGCGCAAGAAAACTATTTTTAATGTTCCTTGTTGTCGCGGTTTAATTGAAATGGAAGTGGATATTGGTGCTGGTCGAGAAGCGTCCGCCGGGCGGCGGCGGCGTATGGATGGCCCGCAGGGTCGTGCGCGCGGCGGCGTCGAGCGCCGGATTGCCCGAAGAACGCGTGATCGACAGGGCGGCCAGGCGGCCCGACGGGCCAATGGTGAAGGCGACGCCGACCACGCCAGTCGATCCTTCGGCGCGCGCGGCGGTGGGATAGAAGGTGTGGCGGCGGATTTCCGCTGCGAGCAGTCCGGCATAGGCGGCGGGCGACATCGCCGACGCGCGCGCCACGCCATGTTCCTCGCCGCGCCGCAGTTCCTGCCGCGCCTCCTGGGCTTTGCGCCGGCGCTCCGCTGCTTCTTCCAGTTTGCGCTTCTCCTCCAGGCGCTTTTCCTGTCGCGCCGGGGCGGCGTTCCGCGGTTTCGGCGCCGCGGCTGGCGTCGGGATCGCCTCCGGAGCGACGACTTGCGGCGGCGGCGCTTCGACCGGCGGCGCTGGCGGCATGACTTTTTCCATCGGCGGCGGTGGCGCGGCGGCCTTGATTTCGTCCTGGTTCTTCTGGTCCTCGGCGGCGTCGCCGAGCGGCGCCAGGGTCACTTCGACTCCGTCGAGCGGCGACAGGGCGGCGGGCTGGCTTCTGACCGTGACGAAGATCAGGGCGTGCAGAGCGACGATTGTGACCAGCGCCAGAGGCCGCAGCCAAAACGGCTGGATTTTTTCGCGCGGAGCGCCGCGAAGGACCGGCTCCGAAGAAAAAAAAGCGGCGGCCATACTCATTTCGGCGCTTTCGACGCCTCGCCCGCGCCGGATCTGGCGGCGTCGGTGACAATAGCGATATGGGTGATCCCGTTGCTGGCGAGCTGGTCGAGCACCTCGACCATCCGGCCATAGGCGACCTCCTTGTCGCCGCGCAGATGGACGACGCGATTGAGGTCGGCGCCAAGCTTCAACTTGACCAATTGCAGGAGATCGGCCGCCGCGACTTTCTCGTCGCCGACCGCGAGCTGGCCGTCGCGCCCCACGACCACCACCACCGGCTCTTTCGGATCAAGCGGCCGGGCGGCCTGGGCCTGCGGCAATTGCACCTTCATGCCGGCGGTCAGCAAAGGCGCGGTGATCATGAAAATGATCAAAAGGACCAGCATGACGTCGACCAGCGGCGTCACGTTGATCTCGGATTGCGGGCGAAAGAAGCCCGGCCGGCCGGGGCCGCTGGGGGAAAAAGCCATCACGCCGCCTCCGCTTTGACGCCAACCGGCGTCGCGGCGACGGGATCGCGGGTCAGTTCGACCGCATGGTCGGCGGCGCGGTTCACCAGAGTCTGGCCAAGACGCGAAAAGGCCGCGCCCAGCCGGTTATAGCCGATCGCCGCCGGAATGGCGGCGGCCAGGCCATAGGCCGTCGCCGCCAGGGCCTCGGCGATGCCCGGCGCAACGACCGCAAGGCTGGTGTCCTTGGCGGCGGCGATGCCGGCGAAACTGCCCATGATGCCCCAAACCGTGCCGAACAGGCCGACAAAGGGCGACACCGAGGAGATCACAGCAAGATTGGCAAGGCCTCCCTCGGCCTTGGCCAGAAGGTCCATAATGGCGCGGGTCATCTTGTCGGCGACCCTCTGGCGACGCTCGGAAACGGTCTCGCCCGAGACTCGGATTCGCGCCTCCTGCGCCCCAAGGGCGTCGATGGGCGCGAGAAGGGCGCTCGCCCGGCCTGCCTTGGCCTCGTTCAGCGCGCGCGACAGGCGCGACAGGCCGAACAAGGCTTCGACGATCAACAGCCAGCACCAGATCGAGGCGACGAACAACAGCGCCATGACAAATTTGCCAACCAGCCCCGCCTGAGTGAACAGGCCGATCGGGGTGAGCGAAATATTGTCCATTCCTTTGATCCTTGGGCTTCAGTCCTTGCCGTCCCGGTCGCGCGGGAGACTGCCGTCTTCCTCACCGGGAATCTATAGGGCTTTTTGCGGAAAGACAGGGAGAAACGCTCGTCAAGCTTCGGGAATATTTCCCGAAGCCGCGCTTTTGAGGAAGAAATAAGCGCCAAAGCCGGGGTTCAGCCCTCATGCGCCGCGAATGCCGCCGCCGCGCCGAACAAACCCGGTTGCGGATGGATCAGCAGCCAAACCGGAAGCTCGGCCATCATCGCGGCATAACGGCCTTTCGCCGCGAGAGCCTCGGCAAAGCCGGAGCCGGGCAGCAGATCGACCATTCGGGGCAGCAGGCCGCCGCCGAGGACGATGGCCTGCGCGCCATGGATCAAGGCGACATCGCCAACGAAAGCGCCGAGGCAGGAGAGGAATCGCTCCAGGGCGGCGCGCGCCGGCGCATCGGCGGCGGAAATCGCCGCCGTCCACAAAGCCTTGTCGTCATGAAAGGCCCGCGCCCCCGCCGCTTCGGGCAAAGCGGCGCGGATCTCCGCGAGGCCGGGGCCGGAGACGACGCGCTCGACCGAAACCCGGCCATATTCGGCGCGCAATCTGGCCAACAGGCTTTCCTCGAAAGCGTCGCGCGGCGCGAAGCCGGCATGTCCGCCCTCCGCCTCGACGACGCGGTGGGATTTCTCGTCAAGCAAAGTGAGCGCGACCCCCAGGCCGGTGCCGGGACCGACCACGCTGACGATCCCGGGGCGCGGCAAGGGCCGCCGCGGTCCCGTCACATGGGCGAAATCCTCTGGCGAGAGCTGCGCCGCGGCATGGCCAACCGCCCCGAAATCGTTGACGATGCGCAATTTCTCGACGCCGAGTTCCTGCGCCAAGGTCGCGGGGCGAAGCCGCCAGGGATTATTGGTGAATTTCAGCGTTTCACCGCGCACCGGGCAGGCGACGGCGAGCGCAGCGCCGCGCGGCGCCGGTCTGTTCGCGCCAGCCAAAAAGGCGCGCCAGGCCTCGGCGAGGCCGGGAAAGTCCGCGACCTTGAGCACCGTCGCGGACCCGAGGCCGCGAACCCGCCCGTCGGCGATGCGCGCGAAGGCAAAACGGGCGTGCGTGCCGCCGATGTCGGCGACGACGATGTCCTCCTCCATTGCCCTGCACGCCTTTCGTTTGCTCGCCGCAAAGCTCCCGCGCGGCGCGGTCGCCTGTTTGCCGCCCATTCGGACAGGAGTAGGCGCTTTTGTCAAAAAGCGCTTCGAAAATTCGGACACGATGATGAAATTTCCGGCAGAATACCTATCATTGAGGGTCCAGCGGATCGATCCGCCGCCGATTCGGCGACAATTCAGGGCGCTGTGTTGCTGAAAGCGGATCGGGAGGTCGTCATGAAAAGATCGATAGCGTTAGCCGCGGTCCTGGGCTTTGTCTTTTTCTCTTCATCGGCCAGCGCGACCGAAGGCGGCGCGCCGCGTCCTCATCATCGCCGCCATTTTCGCCACGAGGTGAGGCCCGTTCCGCGGTCCGATGCTCGGCGTCCGGTCGACGGCCAGGGAGCCCGAGAGGTCACCCGACCTTCGACGCCTCGCAATCTCGATGAGGGTGGCGGGGGTGAGGACGGAATGAGCACCAACCCCGACAATTGCAACACGGGCTGCGTCGGCGGCAATCCGGACTGACCGGCGTGGAAACGTCTCAGAACCTCATACGGACGCCAACCATCGGGGCGATGTTCTGGGTGTGGAGATAGCCGCTCGCCGTGCCGCCATAGACATTCGAAACCATCGTGCCGGCATAAACATCGACGCGCTTGAGCGGCTTGTAATCGATGAGGAAGGAATAGGAATAGCGGCCGCCGGCGCATTTGGAGCTGCTGGTCGACGCTCCTGAGCCTTTGCAAACGCTGGGGTCGGGCAAATAATCGCTCTGGGTGTCCCAATAGAGGCCCGAGGACACGGCGAGATTGGCCAGGATTTTGTAGCGGACGCCGGTCCAGACGGTCTGGTAACGACGCGGGACGGTATAAGCGTTCGACGTCACCGCCCCGGGAGGGACGAAAATACCTTCAGCGGGCGTGGGGAACCCCATCGCCAAGGGATCGCTGGGGTTATGCAGCACAGCCCGGGTGTAGCCCGCATAAAATCTGAACAACTCATATTTATAGCGCGCCAGCAGTTCCAGCCCGCGCGTATCGGCCAGCGTCGCCGCGACGATCGAGTTCGGATCATAGCCGGCCGGCAGTTTCGCGCCGGAATAGCTGTAGAATGCGGCGGCGTCTTTGGCGATGCTGTAGACGCCGTCGAAGGACAGGTTGCCGATATCGGCGCCGATCTGGACCTGAGACATCGCGGCCGCCGCATTGCCATCATTGAAGCCGCCAACCTGCGTCTGAGCCGCGAAGCGCAGGTTCTGATAGTTCAGGCGGTAGGTGATTGCGGTGTTGACGCGGGTCGTCGAATTGACGCCAAAGCCGGAATAGGCGCCCGAAAAGCCAAGCTGGGAAAAGGCGACCGAGGCCACGGGATCATAGGCTGTCAGAAGGCTGTGCGAAAGCGCATTGGTCCGACCGAAGGTCAAAATGCCATAATTTCGGCTGCTGACGCCGAAATAGCCCTGGGAATTGTCCCATTGTCCGGCGCGGCTGGAATCGAAATTCGACGTCTGATAGGCGAGATTGTATCGATTATTGGCCGCGAGCGAGGCCGGGCCGTTGATGAGCCTTAGAGTGAAGGGATCAAAACCGCCTTCGGCGACGCCGATCAGCCGCCAGCCATCGGCAAATTTCTCGTTCATCTTGACGCCATAGACCGAGGTGCTGATCCCGTTGGGCGACCACAGCCAATGGGTGTTTCCGCTGTTCTTCTGGATGCCGTAATTGGGCTTCTTGGCGTCCAACCCAAGCGGGACGCCCCATTGCTCGTAGCCGTAGCCGCCGTCGATATTGCCGAAGACCGTGATCCCGCCATAGGACAGCGGGCATTCGTCCGGGGATGAGTTGAGAAAATTCCACAGGCTGCTGAAACAGGAATTCGCTGGCGGCGTTCCAGCCGACGCGCCCGGCGCGGAAATCGCCGCGGCCTCGGCGCCCGTCGCGGATAGGGCCGTAAAAAAAAAGAGCGCGTAAACTAAATTTTTTTTCACTTTTCCTCCGACGATCCGCCTAGCAAAATGCACGGTTTCAGGCAATCCGCCTTCATCGCGGGCCAGATTTGAGTGGAAAAGGCCGCAATCGCCGATTTCAAAGCGGCGCGTCGCCGCAATCCAAGCGAATATCCGAATTCCTGCTGCTATTTTCGGTGGTTCCGCCGTTCCGCCCCAGGCGCGCTGCTTCCTTCCCCGTTGGTGGGGGCTGAATTCGGGCCAACCGCCCGGCGACCGGCCGCCAAAGCGGAGAGCAATTTTTCCTATCTCGTTGCGGATCTGCAACGCGCGTGGTGGGGACGCCAGGTCAATTCCCGGCCCCGTTAGCACTTTGTCGGCGCCCGTTTCTTTTTCCCCCCCGATCGGCCAGTATTCGCCCAAGGAGCGTCGAATGGCGGAACGAACCGGAAAGAATTGGCTCGCTTTCCCGTCGCTGCGGGGCGGATCCGTCTCTTGGCGGGCTGATGTCGTCGCCGGCCTCACTCTCGCGGCGGTGGCCGCGCCGGAACAGATGGCGACGGCGCGGCTGGGCAGCTTCCCTCCGCATATCGGATTTTATGTCTTCATCGCGGGATCGCTTGCCTTTGCGCTTTTCGGCGCCAACCGCTTTCTGTCCGCGGGCGCCAATTCGACCATTACGCCGATTTTTGCCGCGTCGCTGCTCGCCATCGCTCCCGCCGGCGGCCCGGAATATTTCGCCCTGACCGCCCTGCTTTCGCTGATGGTCGGGCTGATCCTCGCCGGCGCCGGCCTGTTCCGCGCCGGCTGGGTCGCCAATCTGTTCTCGATTCCCGTACTCACCGGCTTTCTTGGCGGGATCGCCGTCCATATCGTCCTGTCCCAGGCCCCGTCCTTTTTCGGGATCGCCGACGGCTCGGGCAGTTTCCTCCAGCGCGTCGAGCGAAACCAAACCCCTTGCCGTACTGACGGGTCTCTCCTGCCTTGCCGCGATTGTCGTCGCCGAACGTCTCAGCCCACGCCTGCCCGGCCCGCTCCTCGCGCTGGTGGGCGCGACGGCCGCGGCCATGGTCTTCGGTCTTGAGAGCAGGGGGCTGCGGACCGTCGGCGCCTTCTCGGTAAGGCCGCCGCATATCGGGCTGCCCACCATCAATCCCGACGATGTCGGCAAGGTTCTGGGTCTTTCCGCGATCATCGCCGTCGTGGTCATGGTCCAGAGCGCGGCGACCTCGCGTTCCTTCCCCGGTCTTCCCGGCGAACCGCCGGATATCGACCGGGATTTCCTCGGCCTGGGCGTCGGATCGCTGCTGTCCGGCCTGATCGGCGCCTTGCCGGTCAACGCAAGCCCGCCGCGCACCGCCATTGTCGCTGAATCTGGCGGCGCGACCCAGATCGCCGGGCTGGCCGCGGCCGTGGCGATCGCGCTGGTCGCGGGGTTCGGCGAGCCCTTCCTGAAGCACGCGCCCGAGGCGGCGCTGGCGGCTATTCTCTTCTTCATCGCCAGCCGCATTTTCCGCCTTGGCGTCATGCGCGACATCGCCAGGCGCTCGCGGCATGAATTTCTGCTGATGCTGGTCACCTTGTTCGCGGTGGTGCTGGTTCCGGTCCAGACCGGCGTCGCCCTGGCGATCATCCTGTCGCTGATCCACGGCCTTTGGAGCGCGACCCAAAGCGACCTTCGTGTGTTCGAACGTTTGCCCGGCAAGACGATCTGGTGGCCTGAAGACGAGGGTTTTGATGGGGAACGGCTCGAAGGCGTCAAGGTCGTGGGCATCCAGGCGCCGCTGAGCTTCCTCAATTCCGATCGTTTCCAGCGCCAGTTGATCGAAGTCGGCGGAGGAGGTGGGGCTCAAGCTGCTGGTGCTCGAGGCGAGCGCCATAAACGCCATCGATTACACGGCGGCGGCGGGCCTGTCGGCGGCGATCCGCCTTTGCCGCAAGAAGGGCGTGGATTTCGCGGTGGCGCGGCTCGAATCCTTGCGGGCGCGGGCGGCTTTTGCCAAATATGGGGTATTGGACGCCCTTGGCGGGGCGGGTCCGGATGGCGAGCCGCGCCTTTTCCAAAGCGTCGATGAAGCGACGACCAGGCTCGCGCCCGGCGCGGCCGTCATTCCGGCGCCCGCGACGGCGGCGGGGGCCTGAACGGACGCAGGCGGCAGAGGAATTTATGCAAAACTCGAAACAGGCGGTCTATCTCAGCGAGGACGAAAAGGATCTGGCCGACGCCATCATCAAGGAATTGTCCGGGCGCTATCGGGTCTTCTGGAGCGAAACCGGCGCGGAAGCGATCGAGGCCGCGCTTTCCGGCCGCGCCGAGGTCCTGGTGATGGACCGCAAGCTCAAGGGCGCCGACGGGCTGGAGCTGGTCTCACAATTGCGAGCAAAGGGAAACAGGACGCCCGTGCTGATGATCAGCGCCATGAGCCAGGTGGACGACCGCGTAGCGGGCCTGCGCGCCGGCGGCGACGATTATCTGGTCAAGCCCTTCGCCATGGCCGAATTCTCCGCGCGCGTCGACGCGCTTGCCCGGCGCCAGGCCTGCGCCGAGGCGCCGCAACTGCGCGCCGGACCGCTGGAGCTGGACCTCGTCGCCCGCAAGCTTTTCCGCGACGGACGCGAGATCGACCTCCTTCCGCGCGAATTCAAGCTTCTGGAATATTTCATGCGCCGGCCGGGCCAGGTCGTGACCCGCCAGATGCTGCTCGAAGACGTGTGGAATTATCGTTTCAACACCCAGACCAATGTCGTCGACGTCCATATCCGCAATCTGCGCCTCAAGCTCGATGCGCCCGGCGCCCCAAAACTGATTGTCAATGTCCGTGGCGAAGGATTCATCCTCGATGTCGCCGCGTGATCTCGCCCGCTCGACGCCTCTGCGTCTTGCCGTCGCCTTTGCCCTGCTGATCGTCGTTCTGACGGGCGGCGTTTTCGTTTTCGTATACGAGACGGCGACCTCGGCGCGGATTTCGCAACTGCGCGCCGTTTTCGCCGATGAGGCGGCAAAAGCCGCCGCCAGCAATGACGATCGCCTGCGGCGCGCCTTGTCGCTGCGTCTCACCCGCGACTTCCGGCGGCTGAATTTTGTCGCGCTCTATGACGTTTCCGGCCGGCTGGTCTTCGGCAATCTGGACCGCAGGCCGGATATTCCGGTCGACGGACGAACCCACTACCTCCCCGATTTCCGCGCGACCGCCGACAGCGAGCCTGAACCGACCTTGCTGGTCGCTCACGCCCGGTCGAATGGCGATGTCATCGTCCTGGGGCGCGGCGTCGCGGAAGTCGAAATCCTGCGCGGCGTTCTCGGCCGCGCTCTCTCCTTCGCCATTCTGCCGGTCGCCGCCGCCGCCCTTGCCGCCGGATTGTTTTTCGCGCGCCGCGCCGCCGCGCGCGTCGAGGAGATCGAAAGGGCCATTGGCGTGATCATGAAGGGCGATCTGCGCGCCCGTCTGCCGACCGGTTCGGGCATTGACGAGTTCGACGGCGTCATTGCCTCCGTCAACCGAATGCTCGACGAAATCGAGCGTCTGCTCGGTCAGTTGGCGGCGGTCGGCGACAATATCGCCCATGATTTGCGGACTCCGATCGTGAATGTCCGCGCGATTCTCGAAGGGGTTTTGGCCGAGGCGCCCCGAGGCTACGGCCTCCGTCAGCCCGTTCAAAGCGCCTTGCGGCAGCTTGACCGAGCGATGATGGCGATGACTGCGCTGCTGCGGGTTTCCGCGATCGAACGCGAACATCGCCGTAGCGCCTTCGTCGAGATGGATCTCGCCGGCGTCTGCGCGGAACTGCACGAATTTTTCCTGCCGCTCGCCGAGGCCAAGGGCGTGCGCCTCGACCTCGCGGCGGAAGGCGCGGTCATTCGGACGGGCGATCCCGACCTGATGCGGGAGGCGGTCGCCAATCTCCTCGATAATGCGCTCAAATTCACCCCGCGCGGCGGCGCCGTGCAGGTGGCGGTCACGGAGGAAGCGGGACTGGCCCGAATCGCCGTCAGCGACAACGGACGCGGCGTGCCCGCCGAGGAGCGCCGCGACATTTTCCGGCGTTTCGTGAGGGCGAAAAATGGCGCGGACCTGCCCGGCGTCGGTCTGGGCCTGAACATTGTCGAGACCATTGCGCGATTGCACGGCATGAAACTGATTGTCGCGGATAATGCGCCGGGAGCGCGATTCACCTTGACGGAAACTCACGCCGACGAGGGCCGGAAAGGCCGTGAAATCGACGGATAGGGCGGACCTATCCTTAGCTTCCCGCTGCGATGGGCGGGACCCGCGAGACATTAAAAAATAATTTAGTTTGCGCTGCTGGGGGGCGGCAAATATAACCCACGCGGCGCGGGCCTGCCGCCCGCAGACTCGCATTTTCTCCGGTCAAATGCTCGCCCTCGTCCGTATCGCGCTCAAGCGGCCTTATACCTTCGTCGTCATGGCGATGTTCATCGTCATTTTCGGCGTCATGGCGTGGGTTCGCTCGCCCGTCGATATATTTCCGGCGATCCGCATTCCCGTCGTCGCGGTGGTCTTCACCTATAACGGTCTGCCGCCGGAGGACATGTCCGGGCGCATCGTCTATTATTACGAGCGCACCGCGCTTGCCGAAGTGGACGACATCGAGCATGTCGAATCGCAGTCCATGGCCAATTACGGCGTGGTGAAGATCTTCTTCCAGCCGAACGTCAATCTCGCCGTCGCCCTCGCCCAGATCACAGCCGTTTCGCAGACCGAGCTGAAACATATGCCGCCGGGGCTCACGCCGCCCTATGTGCTGGTTTTCAACGCCTCCAGCGTGCCGGTGATCCAGCTCGCCCTGTCGAGCGACAAGGTGTCTCAGGCGAAAATTTTCGACAACGCCCAGAATTTCGTCCGCCCGCAGCTTGCGACCGTGGAGGGGGCGGCGGTTCCCTCGCCCTATGGCGGCGAGCGGCGCCAGGTGCAGATCGATATCGATCCCGAGAAATTGCATTCTTACGGTCTGTCGGCCGACGACGTTGTCCAGGCGCTCGCGCGGCAAGACCAGATCACGCCGGTCGGGACGCAAAAAATCGGCGACAAGGAATATGTCATCCATCTGAACGATTCTCCCGATACGGTTGAGGCCCTGAACTTCCTGCCGATCAAGACCGTCAATGGAGCGACTGTGCGCATCGGAGATGTCGCTTACGCTCACGACAGCTCTCCGCCGCAGATCAACATGGTGCGCGTCGACGGTTCGAACGCCGTGTTGATGACCATTCTCAAGGCGGGCTCGGCTTCGACGCTGGACGTCATCAACGGCGTCAAGAAAATGATGCCGCGGCTGCACGATCTCCTGCCGGATTCGGTTCGGCTGTTAGCCGTCGGCGATCAGGCGCCCTTCGTCGAGGACGCGGTCCGTTCGGTGATGCGCGAAGGCGTGCTGGCGGCCGCGCTGACCGGCCTGATGATCCTGGTCTTTCTGGGCAGCTGGCGCTCGACGGTCATCATCATCATTTCCATCCCGCTCGCCATTTTGTTCTCGGTCGCTCTGCTCGCGGCGACCGGTGAGAACATCAATGTCATGACAATGGGCGGTCTCGCCCTGGCGGTCGGCATTCTGGTGGACGACGCCACGGTGACGATCGAGAACATCAATTTCCAGCTTGAGCAGAAGAAGGAGATCGAGGCGGCGATCATGGACGGCGCCCGCCAGATCGTCATTCCGGCCACGGTCTCGCTGCTCTGCATCTCCATCGTCTTCGTGCCGATGTTCAGTCTCGGCGGCGTTTCCGGCTATCTGTTCCGGCCGATGGCCAAGGCCGTCGTTTTCGCGCTGATCGGCTCTTATCTCCTGTCGCGCACTCTGGTGCCGACCATGGCGAATTATCTCCTGGCCGGGCACGCGCACGATCCGGACGCCGAGCCGCGCACCATTTTCGGGCGTTTCCAGCATGGGTTCGAGCACTATTTCGAGGCTTCGCGCCAGGGCTATTCCCGTATTCTCTCCGCCGCCATGCGCTCGCGGATAGTTTTCGTGTCCGGTTTCCTGGCATTCGCGCTGGCGTCGCTCATCCTTGTTCCTTTCCTCGGCCAGAACTTCTTCCCCGACGTTGAAACGGTTCAAATTCGGCTTCATGTGCGCGGTCCGACGGGATTGCGGATCGAAGAAACCGGAAAATTGTTCACCCGCGTCGAAGACGCGATCCGCGAGACCGCAGGGGCGAAGGCTGTCGCCTCGATGGTCGACAATATCGGTTTGCCGATCAGCGGCACCAACCTCGCCTACAGCAATTCCGGCACGATCGGCTCCGCGGACGGCGATATTCTGATCACGCTTCAGAAGGGGCGGGAGAAGAAGACCGAGGGACTCATCAAGACGTTGCGTGAAAAACTGCCCATCCTGTTTCCCGGGGTCACCTTCTCGTTCCTTCCCGCGGACATCGTCACGCAAATCCTTAATTTCGGCCTCCCCGCGCCCATCGACGTCCAGGTTGTCGGCAGGAACGAGGCGGGCAATCGCGCGGTCGCCGCAAAGATTCTGAAAAAGCTTCTGTTCATCTCCGGAATCGCCGACGCGCGCATCCAGCAGCCGGCCGACCAGCCAACCATCAATGTCGACGTCGATCGGGTCCTCGCGAACAGGCTCGGCCTGACCGAGGCAGACATCACCCATTCTCTGCAGATCACGCTCGCCGGTTCGATCCAGACTCAGCCCCTGTTCTGGCTGGACCGCAGGAACGGCGTCTCCCATCCGGTGGTGACCCAGACGCCGCAATATTGGATGGCCTCGCTCAGCGATCTCGCGCGGGTTCCAGCCTCGACAGGAAAATCGTCGACAGATTCTCGGCGCGGTGGCGACGATCAGTCGCGGCACGAGCGACGCGGTGGTCTCCCATTATTCGGTTCAGCCGGTGATCGACATCTACGCGACCAATTCGGGGCGCGATCTTGGCGCGGTCGCCGCCGATGTGCTGCGCGTCATCGATGAAGCGCGCGCCGACGCGCCGCGCGGCACGCAGATCATTTTGCGCGGCCAGGCGGAGACGATGAACTCGGCTTATTCTCAGCTCTACGCAGGGTTGGCCTTCGCGTTCGTCCTCATTTATCTGTTGATCGTGGTCAATTTCCAATCCTGGGTCGATCCGTTCGTGATCGTTTCGGCGCTGCCGGCCGCGCTGGCGGGCGTGACCTGGATGTTGTTCGCGACCCATACAACCCTTTCCGTCCCGGCGCTGACCGGCGCGATCATGACCATGGGCGTGGCGACGGCCAATTCGATCCTGGTGGTGAGCTTTGCCCGCGAACAGCTCTCAGAGGGGCTTGAGCCCTTTGCCGCGGCGTTGAACGCCGGCGTCGGGCGTTTCCGCCCGGTGCTGATGACCGCGTTCGCGATGATCATCGGCATGGCGCCGATGGCGCTGAGCGCCGAACAAAACGCGCCGCTCGGCCGCGCGGTGATCGGCGGCCTCATTTTTGCGACCGTAGCTACTCTGATCTTCGTTCCCGTGGTATTCGGCATCGCGCATTCGCGCAAAACGAAGTCTTCCGTCGAGGCGCACCATGAAACATGATTTTGCCTCCGAGGCCCATGCCTGCTCCCGCGCGCAGCCGAAGCTTCGGCTCCTGGCTGCTTTGGGGCGCGCTGGCGTTTATCGCTGTTTTCCTGGCCTATTCGTTCGTTCAGCGCTGGAGCGCGGAGAAACAGCTCGAGAGCCTGGACGCGCGGGCGCGCGATCCAGAATGTGAGGGTCATCGAGCCGACTGTCAGCGCGAAGCCGGAGATTCTCTCGCTTCCCGGAACGATTTCCGCTTGGTACGAGGCTTCGATCTTCTCCCAGGTGTCCGGCTATATCCAAAGCTGGAAGACCGACATCGGCGCGGTCGTCAAGAAAGGCGATCTGCTCGCGGTCGTGGACACGCCCGAACTCGATGACCGAATCGCCAAGGCGGCGGAGGGGGTGAACCGCGCCGAAGCGGCCCTTGATTTCGCCAAGGTGACGGCGGATCGCTGGGCCGCGCTGCGGCAGTCCTCGGCGGTGTCCAAACAGTCAGCGGACGAAAAAGCCGCCGATCAACAGGCCAAGGAGGCCGATCTCGGGGCGGCGAAGGCCGGTCTCGAAAGGCTCAAGGCGCAGAAAGCCTTCGCTCAAATCGTCGCGCCCTTCGATGGCGTCGTTATCGCCCGCAATATTGACATCGGCTCCTTTGTCTCGCCGGGGGGGCGCAACGAAAAGCCGCTGTTCAAGGTTGCCGATATTCACGCCGTGCGCCTCTATGTCGAGGTTCCTCAGGTCTATTCCGCGAGCCTCACCAAGGGTATGAAGGTGGTTTTCACGACGCCGCAATGGAAAGATCGCGAGTTCGGTGGCGAAATCGCCACGACTTCCAATGCGATTGGCGCGACCACCGGCAGTCTTCTGGTCGAGGTCGACGCGCCTAATCCCGACGGCGCCTTGTTCTCCGGCTCCTATGCAGACGCGCATTTCGAATTGCCGATCAATCCCCACCAATTGCGCATTCCATCGAGCGCGCTTTCGGTCGGCAAGGACAACACCCGCGTCGCCACGGTCGACAGCGACAGCCGAATCAAGTTCAAGGATGTCGTCATCGCCAAGGATCTTGGCTCGGAAATCGTGATCGCGTCCGGACTGGACCCGCACGATCGGATCGTGAACAATCCGCCGGAAACTTTGGCCGATGGCGATCAAGTCCGTATTTCGTCCCCGAAGCCGGCGGCGGACTCCAAGGAATGAAAAGACGATCTGGTCAATCGCTCGCCTTGAGAGCCGTTCTTTGCGCGGGTGTCGTCGCGCTCGCCGGTTGTGACTTCGCGCCCCGCTACGCGACTCCGGAAATCGCCGCTCCCGAAAAATTCAAGGATAGCGCGCCCTCCGGGCTGCGGGCCCCGCTGACCGAGGATTGGTGGCGAAATTTTCATGATCGGGAACTCGACCGGCTTGAGGCGCTGATCGAAACCGACAATCCGGACTATGCGGCGGCGCTGGCGCGATATGAGCGGGCCAAGGCCTTTCTCGATCTCGCCAATTCGGGCTTCTTCCCGTCCATCGTCGGCCTGCCGGAACTGAGTTACAACAAACAATCGGCGAACGCGTCCGCTGCGCTCGAAGGGACAGCCGACCTATTACGGCGCCAATCAGTTATTCGGCCAACTGGCTTGGGAGGTCGATATTTGGGGCCGGGTTCGGGACGTGGTCGCAACCGCCAAGGCTGGCGCCCAGGCCAATGACGACCTGCTCGCCGCCACCCGCCTTTCGCTGCAGGCGACCATGGCGCGGACCTATATCGCCTTGCGCGGCGCTGACGCACTGGCCGCCCTGCTCGCGCGCACGATCAAACTCTATCAATCAGCGCTGGATCTCACCGCGAAACGCCTGAAAGATAATATCGCGCCGCCAATCGACGTCGAGCGCGCCAAGGTGCAACTCGCCAACGCAAAGGCCGCGGCGGCTGAAATCGCCCAGGGACGCGCGGTGCTTGAGAACGCCCTTGCCGCGCTTGGCGGCCAGACGGCTTCGCTGTTCACGATCCCGGCTTCATCGGTTCAACCCGCAACGCCGCGTCCGCCGCGCATGGCGCCCGCCAGCCTGCTGGTGCGGCGTCCCGACGTCGCGGCGAAAGAGCGCCTGCTTTACGCGGCGAACGAACAGATCGGCGCGGCCAAGGCGGATTTTCTGCCCCGTTTCTACATCCTCATGGGCGGCGGCACGCAATCGACCAATCTCGACCTCCTGAATTTCCACAATTCCTTGTGGAATTACGGCCCCGCTTTATCGGTGCCGATCTTTGACGGCGGTCAGAGGCAGGCCACGCTCGACGCGGCGCGCGCGCAGTTTTCGCTCGCCGCCGCCGAGTACAAGGGCTCGGTTCTCGCCGCCTATCAGGAAGTCGAGAACGCGCTGTCGTCCATCAAATGGATCAGGCTCGAAAGCGCCTCGCTTTCGGCCGCGGCCAAAGCGGCGCAGCGGGCTCTCAACATGTCAATGAGCCTTTATCAGGACGGCGCGGCCTCCTCGCTCGACGTCGTCACTTCGCAATCCGCGGCGCTCGACGCCGAGCGCGCCGATATCGCCTCGCAAACGCGGCTGCTCGAACAATATGTCGACTTGATGCTGGCGCTTGGCGGCGGCTGGTCCGGGCAGGCGCCGGCGCCACAGGCGCCTTTTCCGCCGCCGGTGGCGCTGCTTGGGCCGCAAGGGCAGGATCCGGGCGCCCAGACCCAGCCGACGCAATCTGCTGAATCAGGAGTGCGCTGACATTGACCGATGGAGATCCGGCCGGCAAGGGCCGCTGCGACCAGTGCGCTTTCTGGAAAATGACGCGGCCCCCGGTCGAGGGCGCCTGTTCTCGCAACGCGCCGCGCGCCGGCGCCATCTCGGACGTGATCGCACATTGGCCGACGACGCATGGGCGGCAGGGCTGCGGGGAATTCGCCGCCGCCGAAAGCAACCCGCGACCTGTCGCCTGCGGCGCTTGCCTCTATTGGTATCGTCCGGAGATCGGGCTTCAGCCCGTCGATCGCGGCGACAAGCCGGGCTCCTGGTGGGCGCAGGCGGGTCTTTGCGTTCGCCACGCGCCGACGCCCTTGTCGGAACCCGGACCGCGCGCGTTCTGGTGCGCGACCCATCAGTCCGATTTCTGTTCCGAAGGCGCGCCGGCGGCGAAAAAGGGCGGAACGTGAACCCGTCTGAAATCGTTCAGCGGCAAACCCTGATATAGGGGTGGGCGAACTCCCAATAGGTGTTGACGACGCGCTCCCGCCACACGCATCGGCTTGAGCCGGCGTGCGGCGAATAGAGCCGTCATTTCGTAATCCTGCGGATCCTTGCCGTACCAGCTCATGTAATGATGGGGATCGGCATAGCGTTGTCCGCTGGTCCAATAGGCGCCGGGATCGACGGGCCCAGGATCGCCCGACCAATAGGCCTGTCCGTCGATGATCCTCATCGCGGCGGAGGCGGGAACGGCGGCGAAACTCGCGAAGGCGGCGAACGCAACCGCCATGGAGAAATTGGACAGGGTGTGCATTTTCTTGACCTCCTTTAGCCGGGTCGGGCCATCGGCCCGACGAGGTTTCGGCTTCTGGCGGCCGCGGCGCTGAAGCGACCCGGCCGGAAGGAGCGATCAACGATTCTGAAATGGGCGCCGCATTTGGCGCGAAAAGAGCGCTGCAGACTAAAAAAATTTTAAATAACAACTTGCTGTCCGGTCGCCGCGCCCGAAGCCGGCTTCGAGCTTCTGGCTAGCTGCGCTACGGACGAAATGCGACGCTCATTCTTTCAGGCGCCGCCCAACTCCACCTCGAATGATCGCGCGGCTACGATCAAGCGCACGAAAAAGCCAGAATGTGCGTCGGCCCGAAGGTTATGACGCTTTTGTGAAGCATAATTTATGACATTTTTATGAATAATCAGGGCACCAGGTTTTTCATTGTCATAAAACTGCAAAATCCTTATCCGAACCGGCCAGTCTTTGTTCATTCAACTATTGCGATCAAGCAACACCCGGCAATTTTAAGGCAAAAATCGTTCGAACCAGCGCCGCGTCGATTGCCACGGTCCGCCCGCGCCTTTATCCCAATGCCTATCGCGGAGCGCTCACGCTTTCGTGATCAGGTTTCCCAACGGCCTTCCCCGGTTCGGATTGAATGATCCTTTCGAGGGCGGCCCGCGCCGTGGCGGTTCGGATGATGGAGAAAAACATGAAGACCAAATTGATGGCGGCGGTCGCCGTTGTCGCGCTCGTTTCGGCCGCTGGCGTCGCCAAGGCCCAGACGGCGGACGAAGTGAAGGCTCTCAAGGCTCAGTCCGCGGCGTTGAAGAAGCAGAACGCCGCGTTGGAGAAGCGCCTCAGCAAGATCGAGAAGCAGCAGGCCAAGGAACAGGCGGAACTCGCCAGCCAGCCTGCCGTCCGTCCGGCGCCGACCAGCTTCTTGGCCGACCTCTCCAGCCTCAAGGGTGGCGTGCCCGGGTGCGCCCCGCTCACTTTGGAAGGTCCGCTGACCTTCTGCGGCATCACCGTGTTCGGCACGTTCGACACCGGCGTCTCCTACGCGACGCATGGCGCCCCGCTTAGCGGCGGCTTCTACGCCGGCGACATTCTGATGCAGAAGTTCTACAACCACGCGCAGTGGAACATGGCCCCGAGCGGCCTGTCCCAGACCACGGTGGGCATCAAGGGCGAAGAAGAGATCATGCCCGGCCTGGCCGGCGTGTTCTATGCCTCGACGGGCATCAACCCGCAATCGGGCCAGCTCGCCAATGCGCCGGGGTCCCAGATCGCCAATAACGGCATGCCGCTTGGCTCGCAGTCGATGAACATCGACGGCACCCGTGGCGGCCAGGCTTTCAACGACCAGCTCTATGCCGGCGTCTCCTCAAAGACCTTCGGCACGCTGACCTTCGGTCGTCACAAGACCTTCTCGAACGATCTGCTCGCCAATTACGATCCGGCCGGCGGCGCTTACAATTATTCGCCGATCGGCTATTCGGGGACGCCGGTCGCGGGCCTCGGCGAAACCGACCTCGGCCGCCAGGACGAAACCCTGAAATATCTCGTCAACTTCCCGCTCGGGCAGGTCGCCGGCCATGTCGGCGCCATGTACAAGTTCGCCCAGGGCAACGCCGGCATTGGCGGCGATTGCGGCGGCAAGACTTTCGCCACCGCGCTGCCGTGCACACTGAACGACAACGGCTATCAGGTCAACGCCGGCGCCAAATATGCCGGCTTCGAACTCGACGGCGTGGTCAGCCAATACAATCAGGCGCTGACCTACGGTACGTTCAACCCCGGCACGACCAGCATTCTCGGCGCCCCTGCGGTGAACAACCTCGGTCTCCAAGGCCTGAGCGGCACCGTCGCGGACATCACCAGCTTCATGCTCGCCGGCAAATATACCTGGAACCAGTTCAAATTCTATGCCGGCTACGCCAACGACCGCTATTCCAATCCGAGCGATCCGATGGGCGTGTTCGCCAATACCGGTCAGGGCGATTATCCTGTCTATGCCGTGAGCAACACGGCTTACACGCACGGTAACAAGATCTTACAGACGGAATGGGTGGGCGTGAAATACGCGTTCAATTCCCAGACTGACTTCACTCTGGCTTATTATAACATAAACCAGAACAATTTCGGCGGCGTCGCCAACACCCCCGCCGTCTGCGCCGCGCCGCAAAGCATGAATGGCTTTTATAAGGGCAAGTTGTACCAGACGGCGATTACCGGAGCCTCGCCGCGCCCCGGCAGCTGCGCCGGCGGGGAGAACATCATCTCCGGTTATGTCGATTACCACTTCACCAAGAGGTTCGACGCTTACGCCGGCATGATGTGGAGCGAATATGATGGCGGTCTGGCGGCCGGCTCGATCTACAACATGAACTTCGCGCCCTCCGCCGGCGTCCGCTACACCTTCTGATCGCGGGCCTCGGCCGCGCCTCAAAACCATCCCGCGAGAGCGATCTTGCGGGATTTTTCTTTGCAGCGGACACAGGTAAAGGGCGCCGACAGGCGGGGCGTCAATAATCGACGCGGATGAGATAAAGCCCCGCCGCCGGCGCGACCTGGCCGCAGCGGGAGCGGTCGCGCGCGTCAAGCGCGGCCGTGAGATCTTCCGCGCGCCATTTGCCGGAGCCGACATGCTCCAGCGAGCCGACCATCGAGCGCACCTGCCGGTGCAAAAAGGCCCGCGCGCTGGCGAAAAGGTGAATCTCGTCGCCCTTGCGGACCACGTCGAGCCTGTCGAGCGTGCGCAGCGGATTCTCGGCCTGGCATTCGGAATCGCGAAAAGTCGAGAAATCATGGCGTCCGACCAGGCATTGCGCCGCCGCGTGCATGGCTTCGGCGTCGAGCTTGCGCTTGACCAGCCACGCGCGGCCGGCGTCAAAAGTCAAAGGCGCGCGGCGATTGACGATGCGGTAGAGATAATGCCGCGCTTTTGCCGAAAAGCGGGCGTCGAAATCCTCCGCCGCTTCTTCGACCAGCAAAATCGCGACCTTTGCCGGGCGCATCTGGGCGTTCAGCGCCTCGCGCAACTTGTCGGGGCGCCAGTCGCGCGACAGATCGACATGGCCGACCTGGCCCGAGGCATGGACCCCGGCGTCGGTGCGTCCGGCGCCGCGCAAGCCGCCTGCTGCTGGGTCGAGCCGCGCCAGCGCGCTTTCGATCACCTCCTGGACGGAAAGGCCATTGGCCTGGCGCTGCCAGCCGACATAGCCGGTCCCGTCATATTCGATGACCAGCTTAAAGCGCGGCATGTTGGGCTTGAGCCAGAACGTCGCCGACGGCGAGCCGCGCGCCGCGGAAGAATTCCGCGCCGCAAACCGGGCCACGCCCCGCGCGCTGGACCTCCAGCAGGGACAAGGCCTCTGCGCCACAGGCGATCCGCGGCGTCTCGTCGAGAATTTCGCCGGGGCGCCCCGCTCCTTGCGCCCGCGCGGCGCGCAGGATTTTGACCCGCTCAGGCCCCTTGCCGAAATCAGCCTCGCAAAAGGCGCCGGGGAACGGGGAGAGGCCGCGAATGAGATTGTGCAACTCTTCGGCAGGCAAAGAAAAATCGACCCGCGCCTCGGCCTTGTCGATTTTCCTGGCGTAAACCACGCCCTCTTCGCTCTGGGGCGTGAATTGCAGCCCGCCGCGCTCCAAAGCCGCCAAGGCGCGTCCGATCAGATCGGCGCCCAGCGCGGAGAGGCGGTCATGGGCCTCGCCGGCGGTCATGTCGGGCGCGATCGCCAGCTTTTCCGCCATGGCGATCGGGCCGGTGTCGAGCCCTTCCTCCATTTTCATGACCTCGACGCCGGTTTCCCGGTCGCCGGCCATGATCGCGCGCTGGATCGGCGCCGCGCCGCGCCAGCGCGGCAGCAGCGAGGCATGGAGATTGAGGCAGCCTCGTTTCGGCGCCTCCAGCACCGGTTTGGGCAGGATCAGGCCATAGGCCACCACCACCGCGACATCGGCGTCGAAGGCGCGGAATTCCTCAATGCTTTCCGGCTCGCGGAAATTCTTGGGCGTCAGGACTTTGAGGCCGTATTTTTCCGCCGCCGCATGGACGGGCGAAGGCGTCAGCTCCAGCCCGCGCCGCCCGGCAGGCTTTGGCGCGCGGGTATAAACCGCCGCGATCTCATGGCCGCGGCCAAAAATTTCGGCCAGCGGCGCCAGCGCGAAATCCGGCGTGCCCATGAAAATGACGCGCATGAATCAGCCCAGCTTTTCGCGGATTTCCGGGCCTCTTTCCCAATTCTTCGGCGGGGCGGAGGGCTCGTTGAGGCGGGCGGCTTTCGAGAATTTCTTGATCGCGCGCTCGCGCTTCAGCCGCGACAGATGGTCGATGAACAATTTGCCGTCGAGATGGTCGATTTCATGCTGGATACAGGTCGCGAGCAAACCTTCCGCGGCGATCTCGCGGCGCTGGTTGTCGCGGTCGAGGAAGCGCACGCGGACTTTCGCGGGCCGGCTCACCTCCTCGTAATATTCCGGCACGGACAGGCAGCCTTCCTCGTAGATCGACTGGTCTTCGGAACATTCGAGGATTTCTGGATCGGCGATGAACATCGGCGCCGGCTCCTCGTCTTTTTTGGCGAGATCGATCACGATGACCCTCTTGGGGACGCCGATCTGGATCGCGGCCAGGCCGATGCCCGGCGCGTCATACATGGTCTCCAGCATGTCATCCATCAAAGCGCGCACGGAATCGTCCACCACGCCGACATTCTGGCTGACGGCGCGCAGGCGTGGGTCGGGCAGGCACAGGATCAGGCGTTTGGCCATACGAATGAACTCTAACGGAATCTGGCTCCTGAGATAAGAGCGCGGGCAGGACGCGTCAAATAGGCTTTGCACGAATCCGATTTGATGTTCTATATTTGTTCAGGATTTCCTGCTTTCCTGCCGTCATGACTGATCCTCTGCTGTTCGAGATTTTCGATTTTCCGGTCACGGTTTTTGAACTCGCCGCCGCGCTCGCGGCGTTGGCGCTGCTGGCGCTGGTTTTTTTCGCGCGCGGGGGCAGGCGGGCGCGCGACGCGGCGCAAATGGCGGCGCTGGCGCGCTCACACGCCGAACTTTCCGGGCGTTTGCAAACGCTGGCCGAAATCCTTGGCGGCCGCCAGGCCGATTTTGCCCGCGCGGTGACGGAAAAGCTCGATTCGTCCACCCATCGCGTCAACGAACGTCTGGAAACTTCCGCCCGCGCTACTTTGGTCAATTTAGGCGTCCTCAATGAAAGGCTTGCCCTGATCGACGCCGCGCAACAAAACCTCGTCGGCCTTACCGAGGAAGTCGTGGGGCTGAAAGAAATTTTCGCCAACAAACAGACGCGCGGGGCCTTCGGCCAGGGACGAATGGAGGCGATCATTCGTGACGCCTTGCCCGTCAATGCGTATCGCTTCCAGCACACGCTCTCGACCGGCGCCCGGCCCGATTGCGCGCTGAAACTGCCCGGCGACGACAAGATTCTGGCGGTGGACGCCAAATTCCCGCTCGAAGCCTTTTCCGCGCTGAAGGAAGCGCGGAGCGAAGCGGAAAAAAAGGCGGCGCAGGCCCGGGTGCGGGCCGATCTCGCCAAACATGTCAAGGACGTGTCCGAGCGCTATCTCCTGCCCGGCGAGACCCAGGACGTGGCGATCCTGTTCGTGCCCTCGGAATCGCTTTTCGCCGAATTGCACGAAAATTTCGACGACGTGATCCAGAAAGGCCATCGCGCCAGGGTGCTGATCGTCTCGCCCTCCTTGCTGCTGATGGCGATTCAGGTCTTGCAGGCCCTGGTGCGCGACGCCCTGGTGCGCGATCAGGCCCATGTCATCCAGGCCGAAACCCGCCGCCTGGTCGAAGACGTCCTGCGCCTGCGCCAGCGCGTGCTGAAGCTCGAAAGCCATTTCCGCCAGTCACAGGAAGACCTTTCCGCGATCCTGATTTCCTCCGAAAAGATCGCCCGGATCGGCGACCGCATTGACCGCATCGATTTTTCCCGCGACGACGGACAGGATTTTTGCCAGGCGGCGCAGTAGATTTTTTCTCGCGTCTCGACCGTCGCGCCAGTTGCGGCTAGGAAAGTCTCCCCGCCACGCCCCTCGGCGCGCGTCGCCATGACGGCGCCGGGAGAGTTGGAGGCCTTCGGCTTGCCCTTGGATGCGCCTTTCTGCCTGATCGAAGACCGTGCGGCGGGTGGCGCGCTATTGTTCGCCGCGCCGCGCAAGACCGTCGCGGCCTTTCGCGCCGACGAGGTTTTTTCGGCTTTCGACGCCTTGCAGCAGGCGACGGACGAAGGTCTTTATGTCGCGGGCTTCGTCGCCTATGAATGCGGCTACGCTTTCGAGCCGCGCCTCGCGCCGCTGCTGCGGCCCTCGCTGGACAAGCCTCTGCTGTTGTTTGGCGTCTTTGATGCGCCGCGGCCGGCGCCGGTTTTGGACGCGCCAGGCGCCGGCGCCATAGAACATTTGCGGCCGGTTTGGGATTTCGAGGATTATGAGCGGCGTTTCAACGCCTGCCGCGACTATATCGGCGCCGGCGACGTCTATCAGATCAACCTCACCTTTCCGCTTTTCGGCCGCTGGCGGGGCGCGCCGATCGACCTCTATCGCGCCTTGCGGGCGCGCCAGCCGGTCGCGCTGGGAGGGATCGTTGCCCTCGGCGGCCACATGATTCTCTCGCTGTCGCCGGAAAATTTCTTTTCGACGCAAGGCGGAAAAATTCTCGCGCGGCCGATGAAGGGCACCGCCCCGCGCGGCGCCACGGCGCAAGAGGACCGGGCGCTCGCCGAGGCTCTGGCGCGCGACGACAAGAACCGCGCCGAAAACCTGATGATCGTCGATCTTTTGCGCAACGATATCGGCCGGCTGTCGCAGATCGGTTCGGTCAAGGTCTCGGACCTTTTCTCGGTCGAGACGTTCCCGACCCTGCACCAGATGACGTCGGGCGTCGGGGCGCTCTTGCGCCCAAAAATTTCGCTGTACGAAATTTTCGCCGCGCTTTTTCCCTGCGGCTCGGTCACCGGCGCGCCAAAGATCAGGGCGATGGAGATCATCGCCGAACAGGAGGCTTTTGCACGCGGCGTTTACTGTGGGGCTATAGGCGTGATCGCGCCCGGCGGCGACATGCGCTTCAATGTCGCCATCCGCACCCTGACCTTGTCGCCGGACGGCGGTTTCTCCTGCCCGGTCGGCTCGGCGGTGGTGGCGGATTCGCGCGCGCGGGAGGAATATGAGGAATGTCTGCTGAAAGCGCGCTTCCTGACGGGCTGATCGAAACCCTTCTTTGGACCCGCGAGTCCGGTTTCTGGCTGCTTGAGGGCCATCGCGCCCGCATGGCGGCTTCGGCGGCGGTCTTGGGGTTTTCTTTCGCGCCGGAAAATTTTGACAGCGCGCTCGCCCGCTCCTGCGCCGGCGCCGAAGCGTCCGCCCTGCGCGTGCGCGCGGTTCTTTCACGCGACGGCGCGATCGAAATCGCCGCCGCGCCTTTCTCCCCCGATCCGCCGGAAAAAATCTGGCGGGTCGCGGTCGCGCCACAAAAATTCAATTCGCGCGATCCCCTGCTGCGCCACAAGACGACGCGCCGCGCATTTTATGAAGACGCGCTCGCGGCCACCGCCGCCGATGAAGTGATTTTTCTCAACGAACGAGATGAAGTCTGCGAGGGCGCGCGCACAAATGTTTTTGTCGAACGCCAGGGCGCCTTGCTGACGCCGCCCGTCGAAAGCGGCCTGCTGCCGGGCGTGCTGCGCGCCCATCTTCTCGCCCAAGGCCGCGCCCGCGAAAAAGTCCTGCGGCTCGACGATCTCGGGCCAGGCTTTCTGATCGGCAATTCGCTGCGCGGCCTGTTGAACGCCCGGCTTATCTGAGCCAATGCGCCAGCAGGCTGTGGGCGATGGCGATTTTTCCCGGCGCGGACAGGCCCTGTTCGTGGCGGCCTTCGAGCATGGCCAAGACTTCGGCGCGGCTGAACCAGCGGCAATCCTCAAGCTCGGCGTGGTCCATCGCGATCTCGCGCGACAAGGCCCGGGCCTCGCAGCCGATCATGACCGAGGCCGGGAAGGGCCAGGGCTGCGAGCCGACATAAGACACCGCGCCGACCGCGATACCCGCCTCTTCCATCACCTCGCGCCGCACCGCCTCTTCAAATGTCTCGCCGGCTTCGACAAAACCCGCAAGACAGGAATACATGCCTTCGGGAAAGTTTTTCTGGCGCCCGAGCAGGCAGGAATCGCCATCGACCACATTCATGATCGCGACGGGATCGGCGCGCGGAAAATGCTTGGCGCCGCAGGCCGGGCAATCCCGCCGCCAGCCCCCTTGAGCACAACGAGTCGGCGCGCCGCAGGCTGCGCAGAACCGATGATGGGCGTGAAAATGCAAAACGGCCTTGGCCTGGGCGAGAATGGCGATTTCGGGGCGGGGCAGGGCGCCCTTGTTGGCCAGCGCGCGCAGGTCGCGAATTTGCAGCGCGGGGCAAGCGGGCAGGATCAGGCGCCGCTGATCGACGAAGGCCTCCGCATCCCGCGGCGCTTCGGCGAGAGCGGCGTCGTCAGGCAGCAGCAGGGCGAAAACAGGTCCGTTGTCGTCGCGCCCCAGCAGAACCTCTTCCCGGATCGCGCCAAAGGCGCGCGCCGACGCCAGCGAATGGAGGGACGACAGGATTTCGCCCTCAAGCCGCAGCACCGGCATGGACTGGACGAAAACCACGGCGCGGGCTTTTGCCGCGTCGGCGAGTTCGGCAAGCTGCGCCGCATCCTCGCGCGCCCGGAACAGCCGGTCGAGCGGATTGCCGGCAAAGCCGATGTCGAGATCGAAAAAACTCATGCGCTGTCGAGCCCCAGCGCGCAGGCCAAGGCGCGGACCCGCTCCTGCGCGGCTTCGCTGGCGTAAGGCGCCGCCTTGCCGGCGCCCCAGACCGGCCCGGGCCAGGCCGCGTCGCCTACGAAGCGGGCGACGACATGGACATGAAGCTGGGACACGATATTGCCCAATGCGCCAATATTGACCTTTTTCGCCCCGGTCAGATTTTTGAGTTTTTCGCCTGCAAGCGCGGCCTCTTCGATCATCAGCGCGCGCTCCTGGCGGGAGAGATCGTGGATTTCGCTCAAACCCGCGCGGCGCGGGACCAGGATCAGCCAGGGAAAACGGCTGTCGTTCATCAACAGGACGCGGCTCAGCGGCAGATCGCCAACCGCAAGAGTGTCGGCGGCAAGACGGGGGTCGAGGGCGAAGTGTCATGGCGCCTCCTGGATGCGCTCGTGGGGTAGCGCCTTCGGGCGATCGGGACAAGCGTCCCTCTTGCGCGAAAGCCGATCATGGTCCAAATAAGCGCCGGGAGGTTGGCGGTGGACGTTCCACTCGCCAACCGGGTCAGGTCCGGAAGGAAGCAGCCCTAACGAGAATGGGCGGGTCTTCGTCCAACCTCCCACTCAGGCCGCTTTGGCGTCAGCCATGCGGAAAGCGGTCGTTTTCCGGAATTTTTGCGCGCCCGACGACCGCTGGCGCCTGTTCACGGCGGTTCGATGATCGACAATTCCGCGCCAAATCCGACTGACGGCGCGTCCGGCGCGCTGTTTGCGGACCCGCCGCAAAAGCCGGGTCCGACCGCCTATCGCGTGCTGGCGCGCAAATATCGCCCCTCGCGCTTCGAGGACCTGATCGGCCAGGAGCCGATGGTCCGCACCCTTTCCAACGCCTTCAAGATCGGGCGCATCCATCAAGCCTATATGCTGACAGGGGTGCGCGGGGTCGGCAAGACCACCACCGCGCGCATTCTCGCCCGCGCCTTCAATTATGAATTGCCCGCGCGCGACGGCCGGCCGGCGATCGACAGGCCGACGATCCACATGGACGAGATCGGCGTTCATTGCCAGGCGATCATGGAATCGCGCCATGTCGATGTGATCGAGATGGACGCGGCCTCCCACACCAGCATCGACGACATCCGCGAGATCGTGGACAGTTCGCGCTACAAGCCGGCGATGGCGCGCACCAAGGTCTATATTATCGACGAAGTGCACATGCTCTCGAAATCCGCCTTCAACGGGCTGTTGAAGACGCTGGAGGAGCCGCCGGAACACGTCAAGTTCCTGTTCGCCACCACCGAGATCGACAAGGTGCCGGTAACGGTGCGCTCGCGCTGCCTGCGCTTCGATCTGCGCCGTGTCGAGACCGAGGCGCTGGTCCGCCACCTCGCCGGCATTTGCGACAAGGAAAAGGTCGAGATCGAGACCGATTCCCTCGCCTTGATCGCCCGCGCCTCGGAAGGCTCGGTGCGCGACGCGCTCTCCTTGCTTGATCAGGCCATCGCCCATGGCGCCGGGGCGCCGATCGGGGTCGAAAATCTGCGCCTCATGCTCGGCCTCGCCGACCGCGCGCGGGTCATCGACCTGTTCGAGGCGGTGATGCAAGGCGACATTGCGGCGGCTCTGGCCGGCCTCAAGGAGCAATTTGACGCCGGCGCCGACCCGACCCAGGTTCTGGTCGATCTGGCGCATTTCGTCCATTTCGTGACCAAGACCAAGGTCGCGCCCAAGGTGGTCGATTCCGGCGCCACCCAGGTCGAGCGCGAGCGCGGGGCCTTTTTCGCGGAAAATCTGTCGATGGCCGTGCTCTCGCGCGCCTGGCAAATTCTGGTCAAGGGCGTCGAAGAGGTGAAGGATTCGCCGCGCCCGCTTGCCGCCGCCGACATGGTTCTGGTCCGCCTCGCTTATGCCGCCGACCTGCCGACGCCCGAGGAGGCGCTCAAGAAATTCGTCGGCGCGCCCTCAAGCGGATCGGCGCCCGCCCCCTCGCGTCCGCCTGCTTCGCCTGCGCCGGGACCGGGGGCCTCTTTTCGCGCCGCGCCCGTCCTCGCCGCCGCGCGAAGCGCGCCGGCGCCTGCGCCGGACGCGCCGCCGACGGTCGCGATCAAGAGTTTCGCGGAACTGGTCGCGCTGGCGGCGCAAAAGCGCGACATTCAGATCAAGGCGGCGCTGGAGCGCGACGTGCGTCTGGTGCGGTTCGAGCCCGGCGTGCTGGAATTCGCGCTCAGCGAGGGCGGCGCGCCGGGACTTGCGGCGCAACTCGCCCGCAAATTGCAGGACTGGACCGGCCAGCGCTGGATGGTCGCTCTGTCCTCGGCTGAAGGCGCGCCCAGCCTGATCGAACAGGCCCGGGCTGCGGATGATCAAAAAAAGATCGGCCTCCAGGCCCATCCTTTCGTGCGCGCCGCGCTCGACCAGTTTCCCGGCGCGGTGATCGTCGCGGTGCGCGGGGGCGAAGCAGATGCGCCGCCGCCGCCCGCTGAGGCGCCGGAAATGGCGGCCGACGACGTCGCCTATATCGATGAGTCCGAAGAAGAGGATTTGTGAATGGACATCATGGGCTTGATGAAAAAGGCCGGCGCAATGCAGGCCAAAATGGCCGAAATGCAGGCCGAACTCGACAATGTCACCGTCGAGGGCTTCGCGGGCGGCGGCCTGGTCAAGGTCACGCTGACCGCCAAGGGCGCGCTCCAGGGCCTTGCCATCGACCCTTCGCTGCTCAAGGAAGACGAGAAGGAAATTCTGGAAGACCTGGTCGTCGCCGCCCATGCCGACGCCAGGCGCAAGGCCGAAGGTCTCCTAGAAGAAAAGATGAAGGCGATGACCGCCGGCCTCGGACTGCCGCCGGGCATGAAACTGCCGTTCTGACATGGCGGAACGTATCGCCGGGCCCGAGATCGAGCGGCTGATCCAGTTGCTCGCCCGCTTGCCGGGGCTGGGTCCGCGTTCGGCTCGTCGCGCCGCCTTGCATCTCATCCGCAAGCGCGAGGAACTTTTGGGGCCTTTGGCCGAAGCCATGCGCGTCGCCAAGGAAAGAATCGTGACCTGTCCGGTCTGCGGCAATGTGGACACCGCCGATCCGTGCAGCATTTGCGCCGATCCGCGCCGCGATGCGAGCGTCATCGTGGTGGTGGAGGCGGTGGGCGATCTATGGGCCTTGGAGCGCGCCAGCGTGCTGAACGCGCGCTACCATGTGCTCGGCGGCGCGCTGTCGCCGCTCGACGGAATCGGCCCCGGCGATCTCAATATTGCGAAACTGGTCGGACGGGTCGCCGAGGGCGGGGTGAAAGAGGTCGTTCTGGCGGTCAACGCCACGGTCGATGGCCAGACCACCGCCCATTACATCACCGAACTGCTCGGGCCCTATGATGTGAAATGCACCCGCCTCGCCCATGGCGTGCCGGTCGGCGGCGAGCTGGATTACCTCGACGAAGGCACGCTCGCGGCGGCGCTGCGAAGCCGCACGGATTTGTGACGGCGACCGCCCATTTGGGCGCGCGGTCGCCGTAGGGGGCGTTGAATCGCCTAGCGCGAAAAAGTCTTGCGCAGATTGTCGAACAATTCGAACTTCACGCCGGCCTGTTTCATGATCAGACGCCTGCTGGGCGACGGACAGGAGATTGTTCCAGGTCCAGTAGATCACCAGACCCGCCGGGAACGAGCCGAGCATGAAGGTGAACAGCAGCGGCATCCAGGCGAACATCGTCTTCTGCACCGGATCGGTCGGCTCCGGGTTCATCTTCATCTGAACCCACATCGACACGCCCATGATCAAGGGCCAGACGCCGAGATGCAGCAGATGGCCGAAAGCCGGCGCCTGGGTCGGGTCGAAGGGCAGCAGGCCGAAGAGATTGAAGACATTGGTCGGATCGGGCGCGGAAAGATCCTTCACCCAGCCGAAGAACGGCGCCTGACGCATTTCGATCGCGACGAACAAGCACCTTATAGAGCGAGAAGAACACCGGGATCTGGATCACCATGGGCAGGCAGCCCGACACCGGATTGATCTTCTCCCGCTTGTAAAGCTCCATCATCTCCTGCTGCTGCTTCATCTTGTCGTCGGGATAAAGCTCCTGCAGGGCCTTGATCTTGGGCTGGACCTCCTTCATCCGCGCCATCGACAGATAGGAGCGGTTGGCGAGCGGGAAGAACAGGCCCTTGACGATCAGCGTGATGGCGATGATGGCGACGCCGAAATTGCCGAAGAATCTGTATAGCGTTTCCAGAAGCCAGAACATCGGCCGGGTGATGAAGAAGAAATAGCCCCAGTCGATCAGCAGATCGAGCTTTTTGACGCCCTGTTCCTTCTCGTAATATTCGAGAAGGTTGGATTTCTTGGCTCCGGCAAACAGGCGCGTCGTCAGCGTCATTTGAGCGCCCGGCGCCAGTGTTTTGGCCTCGCCGAAGGCGTCGGACTGATATTGCGGCAGCGCGCCGGGGAATTCGCGGAACCAGCCCTTGTATTTCTCGGTCGCGTCGGGAATGACGGCGGTCGCCCAATATTTGTCGGTGAAGCCGAGCCAGCCGCCGGTCGCATAGGAATCGGTCGGCAGAACCTTGGCGCTGTTGTTTTCCTTGGCGATCGCCTTGTAAGTGATTTCGGTCGAGGGCTGGTCGGCGCCGACCACGCCGATGAATCCCTCATGCAGCACGCTGTAGCCCGAGGTCTTGGGCAGGCCCTGACGGGTCACGCTGGCGTCGGGGAAGAAAGAGACCGGCGCGCTGCCGCGGTTCTCGATCATGTCGGTCACCGTGAACAGGTAATGATCGTCCACCGAGATCTTGCGCTTGAACACCAGGCCGGAGCCGTTGTCGAAAGTGAGCGTGAGCGGCGTCGACGGCGTCAGCTTGTCGCCTTCGGCGGTCCAGAGCGTTTCGGAACCGGGCAGTTTCAGCGTTGCGCCGGGCTGCGCGACATAATTGAAATCGACGAAATAAGCGTCCGGCGCGTCGGCGGGCGAGAGCAGGACGATGTTGGGGCTCTTCGGGTCGGTCGTCTCGCGGTACTCGCGCAGCGACAGATCGTCGAGCCGCGCGCCTTTCAGGGCGAGCGAACCGAACAGGCTCGGCGTGTCGATTGCGATCCGCTTGCCCTGGGCGAGCGCGTCGGCGCGGCTCAGCGGCTGCGCGATGGGCGCGAGGCCCGGCGCGGCGGACGGATTGTGGTTGGCGGCCTCCATCTGCTGAAGCTGGGCCGTGGTCTGGCGAGCCTCCTGGATCTTGGGCGAGCCATAAAAATGGTTCCAGCCGAGGATGACCAGGAGCGACAAGGCCATGGCGAGGAGAAGATTGCGGGTGTCCTGCTGCATGTTTACTTGTCTTGCTTGCGGCCGCCGGCCGGCAGGTTGGGAAGCCGGACATCGCCGGCCCGATTGATTTTCCTGAGCGCGCGCGAAAGTTCGCCACACAGTTCGTCGAAGGAGGCGGTCAAGGCCTCGCGTCGCGCCGCCACGACATAGTCGCAGCCGGACGTGAATGCCGCTCCGTCGGCCAGCCTCACGGCCTCCCGCAGGCGGCGCCGGATGCGGTTGCGCACGACCGAGTTGCCGACCTTTTTGGTCACCGTGAAGCCCACGCGCGCGCTTTCGACGTCGACCGCCGGATCGCGTTCGCGCGCTTGAAGCACGAAATTGCGCTGATGCTGGCGGCGCCCCTTGGCGGCGGCCACGAAATCGGCGCGTTTCTTGAGCCGCAAAACGCCAGAATTCTTCGCCCCCAAAACACAACTACGCACGCCGGGGTCGGCGTGCGCGACAAAGGTTTGGCCGTCCTGCTGACGGGTCATGGCGAAGGCCGGTCGGGCCGGCGACGGCGCGTCAGGCCGAGAGACGCTTGCGGCCGCGCGCGCGGCGGGCGTTGAGAACCTTGCGGCCGCCGACGGTGGCCATGCGAGCGCGGAAGCCGTGACGGCGCTTGCGCACGAGTTTGGAGGGCTGGTAGGTCCGCTTCACGGGAATGCTCCGTTTATTGGCGCGTGGCCGCTGGTTATTGGCGCGTGGCCGCTGGGCCGAACGCCGCCATATTGTCAAAGGCTCGCGCGCGCTGTTCCTGCCGGTTAAAACGGCAAAAACGACCCCGGCGCGAGGCCGAAAATCGCGAGCGGCCTTATAGAGCCATGGGCCCAAAAAAGTCAACGCGACGGACAGGCGAATCTCAATCCCGAGCGCTCTTGCCATTGAGGAAGGAACAAAGTAAGAACATTTGCAGCGATGCACTTTTAACGGTGGCGTTCATGGCGCGAAGCCTCTTCCTGACCCTTCATTCCGGCGACGCCCAGCCGCTGCCGGCCGACTGGCGCGCTCTGCTCGATCTGCTGCCCGATGATTTGCGCGAGGTCTACGAAGAGCGGGCCGCGCTGATCGAATATGACGGCGGCGAAAAGCGCGCCACCGCCGAGCGCCGCGCCTTCGAATGCATGATGGATCAGGCGGGGAGCGCTTTTTGGGGACGGATGGGCGCGGACGCTGGCGAAAGGCGCGCCGCTGTGACCTGATGGGACCGTGATTCGGTCCGGCCTTCCCGCGCAATGCCCCAAAAGCTGACTTTCTACGAATTCTTCGCCGGCGGCGGCATGGCCCGCCTTGGCCTTGGCGACGAGTGGACTTGTCTGTTCGCCAATGACATCGATGCGGACAAGGCCGCCGCCTATCGCGCCAATTGGGGCGGCGCGGCATTGGTCGAGGGCGACCTCGGCGCCATTTGCGCGCGGAAAATTCCCGGACGGGCCGATCTCGCCTGGGCTTCCTTTCCCTGTCAGGACCTGTCGCTCGCCGGCGGCGGCAAGGGCATGGGCGCGGCCGACGACGCGGTGAAAACCCGCAGCGGGGCCTTCTGGCTGTTCCATGATAAAATGCGCGCGCTCGCCGCCGAAGGCCGCGCGCCGCGCGCCATCGTGCTGGAAAATGTCGTCGGCGTGTTGAGCTCCCACGGCAAGCGCGACTTTTGCGCGCTGGTTGAAGCACTCGATGGTCTTGGCTACCGGGTCGGCGCGCTCACGCTTGACGCGCGCTGGTTTATTCCGCAATCCCGCCCGCGCGTCTTTTTTGTCGCCGTGCAAAAATCCCTGTCTGGCCCGCTGACGCGCAAGGGCGGCGGCCTGATCGCAGGGCAGCCTCACCCGCTCTGGACTTCCGCCTCGCTGCGCGCCGCTTATGGCGCTCTGCCGAAAGCGCTGGCGGCAAGCTGGATCTGGTGGCGTCTGCCCGAACCCGCGCGCCGGAACGCCGATCTTGCCGACCTGCTCGAAGACGCGCCCGCTGAGGCGCCCTGGCGCCCGGCCGCCGCGACCGAGCGCCTGCTGGAGCTGATGGCGCCCGCTCATCGGCAGAAGATCGAGGAGATTCAGGCGAGCGGCGCGCGCGCCATCGGCGCCGTCTATCGGCGCACCCGGACCGACGACGGCGGCGCGAAACGGCAAAGGGCGGAAGTTCGCTTCGACGGTCTCGCAGGTTGCCTGCGCACCCCGCGCGGCGGCAGTTCGCGCCAATCCATCCTGGAGGTCCATAAGGAAAGCATCCGCGCCCGCCTGCTTTCGCCGCGCGAGGCGGCGCGGCTGATGGGCCTGCCCGAACTCTTATCTTCTGCCCAGGACTCCCGGCGCGGCTTACGAATTATGCGGCGACGGGCTATGCGTCCCGGTCGTCCGCCATCTCGCCGAACATCTCCTTCAACCGTTGCTGCGTGCGGACGCGCCGCATCTGCGCGCCGCGGCGGAAGAGCCATTCGCAGTTGCGTAGGAAATTTGTTGCATTGCGGTCAAGTCAATCGTGACTCGAAGACAGCAATGTGAAATCTATTTTTCCTGATCCACTTATTGACGCCCTAACTCGGCCCTATTAAAGGTCTCGCAAACTTTGGGCGTGATAAAAGCTCGAAAATCGAAGCCCAGGACATTTTTCGGTCTCCCGCATAATCTGACCGTCATATTGTTTTGTTAGAGCGCCAGCGTCGCGAAACGACATGGCGCAAAAGAGACCTGCATGCATCTTTATCATTTTCAGACGATCGACCCGACGGGCGCCCGCCACGACGTCAAATCGCTGCGGCTCGCAGATACGACCGCCGTCTGGCGGGAGATCGACGTTCTGGCCGCCAGCCAGTCGCGCGGCGCCCAGATTCGCGTGACCAACGAGGCCGGCGGCATTGTCGTGTTGGTCGGCGTGTCGACCGCCCTCAGGCTTCAGACGCGGCCCGCAGCCTGAGGGGGCCAAGATTTCGCTCGACGGCGCGCCGCCGCCAAGGCAAATTCGCTTCATGTACTCCGCGACCACTTTCGACATTCGAATCACCGCCACCCCGCATTTCGCTCCCGAGCGCAGCGATCCGGGGATGGGCCGCTTTTTCTGGACCTATACGATCGAGATCGCCAATCAGGGCGCCATCCAGGTGCAATTGCTCGAACGGTCCTGGCGGATCACCGACGCCAATGGCCGCGTCGAGACCGTGCACGGGCCCGGCGTCGTCGGCGAGACCCCGATCATCGAGCCGGGCGACAGCTTCAGCTATACGTCGGGCTGCGCCCTGAACACCGCCTCCGGGCTGATGTCGGGAAGCTACCACATGGTTGACGCCAACGGCCGCGCCTTCGATGTCGAAATCCCGGCCTTCTCCCTCGACAGCCCGATGGAGCGGCGCATCCTGAACTGATCGGGCCGGGCGCATCCGCCCGCCCGGAGGCGAGGACCGATCCGTATGACCTTTGACGCCGCCGATCCCACGCTCGAACGGGCGATTGCGCTGCTCGGCCGGCTCGTCGCGTTCGACACCGAATCCTCGCGCAGCAATCTCGAACTGATCGATTTCGTCGAGGATTACCTATTGGGTCTCGGCGCCCGCGTCGTCCGCGTCCCCAACGCGGACGGCGACAAGGCCGCGATCTTCGCCACTTTCGGCCCGGCGATCGACGGCGGCGTGGTTCTTTCCGGCCATACCGACGTGGTGCCGGTCGCCGGCCAGCAATGGACCTCGCCGCCCTTCGTCCTGCGCCGCGACGGCGACCGCCTCTATGGCCGGGGAACCTGCGACATGAAGGGTTTCGACGCCCTCTGCCTCGCCATGGCGCCGGAATTCATCGCCGCGCCGCTGAAAAAACCGATCCATATCCTGCTGAGCTATGACGAGGAGACGACCTGCGCCGGCTGCCTCGACGCGATTGCCCGTTTCGGCCATGACCTGCCGCGCCCCGCGCTCGCCCTGATCGGCGAGCCGACCATGATGCAGGTCGCCGACGCCCACAAGAGCGTCGCCACCTATCGCACCCGCGTCACCGGCCACGAGGCCCATTCCTCCAAGCCCTGGCTCGGCGTCAGCGCCGTCCATGTCGCCTGCGAACTGGTCGGGGCGCTGGAGCGCATCGGGCGCGAACTCGAATCGGAGCGCGACCCGCTCGGGCGGTTCGAGCCGGCCTTTTCCACCGTCCATGTCGGAATCATCCAGGGCGGCACGGCCCGCAACATCATGGCCCGGACCTGCGAACTGTTCTGGGAGTTCCGAGGCCTGCCGAAGACGCCGCGCCATCGCGCGCTCGAAAAATTCGAGACCTTTTGCGCGGCGCTCGCCACGGAGCGGTTCAAGAATTTCCCCGACGCCCGGATCGAAACTTTTATTGAAACCGAAGCGCCCGGCCTGAGCGCGGAATCGCCATCGAGCGCCGCCACTCTGGCCATGGCTTTGGCCAAGGCCAATCACACCATCGCCGTGCCTTACGCCACCGAAGCCGGGCAATTCCAGGCGAGGGGCCTGCCGGCGGTGATCTGCGGGCCCGGCAGCATCGACCAGGCCCACCAGCCGGACGAATATATCGAAATCGCCCAGCTCGTCGAAGGCGTCGCCTTCCTGCGCCGCCTCGCCAGCAAAATGTCGGCCTGACGATTACTGCGCCTTGCCGTCGTCGGTGATGAAGGCGAGGCGCAACATATTGGTCGCGCCGGGGGTTCCGAACGGCACGCCGGCGATGATCAATATGCGGTCGCCCGGCGAGGCGAGGCCCTGGCGCACCGCGAATTTACAGGCGCGATTGGCCATGTCGTCCACATCGTTGGCGTCCTTGGTGACGACGGCGTCGACGCCCCAGACGGCGGTGAGCCTGCGTGCGGTGTCGCGATTGGGGGTCAGCGCCAGGACCGGCGCGAAGGGCCGCTCGCGGGCGACGCGATAAGCCGTCGCCCCCGAGGAGGTCCAGGCGACGATCGCCTTGAGATCGAGGGTTTGCGCCATGTCGCGCGCCGCCACCGCCACCGCGTCGGCGCCGGTGCGCTCGGGCGCCGAGCGCTGGGCCGAAATGATCGAGCGATAGACGGGGTCCCGTTCGACCTCCTCGGCGATGCGGTTCATCATGGTCACCGACTCGACCGGATATTTGCCCGAGGCGCTTTCCGCCGAGAGCATTATGGCGTCGCCGCCCTCGAACACGGCCGTCGCCACGTCGGAAACCTCGGCGCGGGTCGGGGCCGGCGCCGAGATCATGCTTTCCAGCATCTGCGTCGCCACCACCACCGGGCGGCCGAGCCGGCGGCCCTCGCGGGTGATGCGCTTTTGCAGGCCGGGCACGCGTTCGAGCGGCATTTCGACGCCGAGATCGCCACGCGCGACCATCAAAGCGTCGGCGGCCAGCATGATCTCGTCGAGCCGCGAAATGGCCTGCGGCTTTTCGATTTTCGCCATCACCAGGGCGCGCTCGCCGGCGAGACGCTTGACCTCCAGGACGTCGGCGGCGCGCTGCACGAAGGACAAGGCGACCCAGTCCACGCCGGTCAAGACCGCCGCCTCGACATCGATCCGGTCCTTGGCGGTGAGGGCGGCGACGGCGATTTCGGTGTCGGGCAGGCTGACGCCCTTGCGGTTGGAGATGCGCCCGCCGACATCGACCCGGGCCACGGCGCGGTCGGCGGCGGCCTCGATGATGTGCAGGCGTAATTTGCCGTCGTCAATCAGCAGGTTATGGCCGGGCGCCAGCGCCAGAAGGATTTCGGGATGGGGCAGGCAGACGCGTGTCGAATCGCCCGGCGCCGGATCCGAATCGAAGGTGAAATTCTGCCCCACGATCAGGTCCGCGCCGCCGCCGACGAAAGAGCCGACGCGCAGTTTCGGACCCTGCAGATCGACCAATATGCCGATCGGCCGGCCGACCCGCTCCTCCACCGCGCGGATCATGGCGACGGTTTCGCGCATGGCCTGCGGGTCGGCGTGGCTCATGTTGATGCGGAACACATCGGCGCCCGCGCGCCAGAGCTTTTCGATCGAAGCCTCGTCGTTCGAGGCCGGGCCGAGCGTGGCCAGGATTTTACAACGGCGGCGGCGCCTGCTCATCTTCACTCCCTTTTATCTTGTCGCGGGCTCAATGCGCCGGGTTGGGGTCGGTCAGCTGAACCGTCCAGTTCCGGGCGTCCTTGCCGGTGTCCACTTCGAAAAAGCCGGTCCGGTCATAGCCATGCAGGAAACAGTTTTCGCGGCCCTCGATGCGGAATTCGCGGTCGCGCGTGCACATGAAGGCCTTGCCCTTCCACTCGCCGCCGCGTTCGTCCATCGCATAGGCGTAGTAATATTCGGCGGCGAGCTGGCCGCGCAGCAGGGTCTCGCAATGCTCGGTCTTGATGTTCCACCAGCCCTCGCTCACCCAATGCGATCCGGTGGTGTAGGCGATCGCGACGCTGACCCGGGCGCTGGAATTGTTGCAGACGCGGAAATCGGCGCGCGCCGGGGCGGCGCCCAGGGCGAAGACGGCGGCCAGCGCGCAAATTCCGATTGTCCTTGCCATGATCCCGTTTCGCCTCGGACGAAAGTGGCGGGTGACTCTTGAACTCCGCAGTTTGAGGCAAGGCCCTTTTAGCGATATTGCCCGACGGCGTCGATGCGATTTACATTACAATCGCTGCAAAAATTTGAAATTCATCGAGCGCCTTGAAAATCCTTTCCGACAATTCCGAGCCGGACGCCGAGCCCGCGTTCCAGCCCTTCGAACTGATCGCCGGCGCGGCGGACCAGCGGCTGATGCTGTTTTGCGACCACGCCAGCAACGCTTTGCCGCCGGCCTATGGCGATCTTGGGCTGTCGCGCGAACTCGCTGCGTCGCCACATAGCCTATGACATAGGCGCGCAGACCGTCACGCGCCGGCTCGCCGCCTTGACCGGCGCCCTGGCCGCGCTCGCCATGTTCTCCCGGCTTCTGATCGATCCGAATCGCGGCGAGGACGATCCGACTCTGGTCATGCGCATTTCCGACGGCGCGCTGATTCCGGGCAATGCGCGAATCGGCGCGCGGGAAATCGCCCGCCGGGTCGAGGCCTTTTGGCGGCCCTATCGCGACGCCTGCGCCGGCCCGATCGAGGCGGCGCTTGCGCGCGGCGCGGTTCCCGCTCTGATCGGAATCCATTCCTTCACCCCGCATTTCCAGGGCCTGGCGCGGCCGTGGCAGGTCGGCGTGCTGTGGGACAAGGACCCCCGACTCGCTCTGCCGCTGATCGAGGCCCTGCGCGCCGAAAATCTCGTCGTCGGCGACAATGAGCCCTATGACGGGGCTTTGCGCGGCGACACCATGTATGAACATTCGACCCGGCGCGGCCTGCCCGGCGCGCTGATCGAGATTCGCCAGGATCTGCTCGAAACCCCGGAACAATGCGAGGCCTGGGCGGCGCGGCTTGCCCGGATCCTGCCGCCGATCCTCGCCCGGCCCGAGATGCGGCGGGTCGAATTTTACGGCTCCCGCGCCGACGCGGAGCCGGCGCCCGCTTGACGCCCGCGCCGCGCGGCGCCAATGCAGGGTCTCCCACTTCCCCAACATTCCGCAGGAACGGCATAGGCGAGAACAATATGGGCGCGAACACGCTGGACGGCGGCCATCTGAAAAGCTTCATCGAGCGCATCGAACGGCTCGAAGAGGAGAAAAAGGCGATCGCCGACGACATCAAGGACATTTACGCCGAGGCCAAGGGCACAGGCTATGACGTGAAGATCATGCGGAAAATCGTCTCGATCCGTAAACAGGACGCCGCCAAGAGGCGCGAGGAAGAGGAAATCCTCGACCTTTATCTCTCGGCGCTCGGGCAGGAGTGACTTTCATTCTTGCATAAAAGGCCTTGCCGCAGGTGAGCGTCGCAGGGCCATTGCCGCACCCGGGCCGAGGTTTTACATCGGAGCCACGCAAGAACCGGGAGCGTGTAGATGCCGTCCGAATCCAAATTGTTCCAGCCGTATGACCTCGGCGGCCTTCGCCTCGCCAACCGCATCGTCATGGGGCCGCTGACCCGCGCCCGCGCGACCGCGGGAACGGACGCCGCCAACGAGCTGATGGTCGAATATTACCGCCAGCGCGCCAGCGCCGGGCTGATCGTCAGCGAGGCCTCGCAGATTTCCCGGCAGGGACAGGGTTATTTGCAGACGCCGGGCGTTTATACCGAGGAACAGGCGCGGGGATGGCGCCTTGTCACGGACGCCGTGCATGAGGCCGGTGGAAGGATTTTCGTCCAGCTCTGGCATGTCGGCCGCATCTCCCATGTCGACCTGCAGCCGGGCGGCGGGGCGCCGGTCGCGCCCTCCGCGATCAAGGCGACGTCGAGGGTCTTCACCGCCGAAGGATTCGTCGAGCCCTCGGCGCCGCGCGCGCTGGAGATCGGCGAAATCCCCGGAATCGTCGCCGATTACGCCCGCGCCGCCGAACTCGCCCAAAGGGCCGGCTTCGACGGCGTCGAAATTCACGGCGCCAACGGCTATCTGCTCGACCAGTTCCAGAAGGACGGGACCAATCACCGCAAGGATTGCTATGGCGGCTCGATCGAGAACCGCTGCCGGCTGACGCTCGAAGTCGTGGACGCGATCGCCAGGATCTGGCCGTCGAACCGGATCGGAATCCGGCTTGCGCCGGTCAGCCCCGCCAATGACATCGCCGACAGCAATCCGCAGCCGCTTTTCGACTATCTCGTCCGGCAGCTCGACGCCCGCCAGCTCGTCTATATTCATGTGATCGAGGGCGCGACCCAGGGCGCGCGCGACTTTGCGCCTTTCGATTATTCCGCGCTGCGCAAGGCGTTTCGCGGCGCCTATATCGCCAATAACGGCTTCAGCCGGGATCTGGCGGTCGAGGCGGTCGAGACGGGCGCAGCCGATCTCGTCGCTTTCGGGCGGCCGTTCATCTCCAATCCCGACCTGGTCGAGCGGCTGCGCTGCGGCGCCGCGCTCAATGCGCCGGACAACAGGACTTTCTATGGCGGCGGCGCCGAGGGCTATACCGACTACCCGACGCTGGCCGCCTGAGGGTGCGCCGGTAAGTCTCCATTAACCATAAATCCTTAACGCTGGCCTCATGCGCGGCGCCTCGCCGCCGCGCCGCGAGGCCAGCACTTGTCCGTCGAACAGCGTCGCGAGTCCGACCTGCCTTTCGCGCGATCGCTTTGCGATCGTGCGATCTTGCGCGCGCTCGCCACATCGGCCGTGGCGGCGCTGGTTCTGGTCGTCCCGACGCTCGCCCAGGACGCCGGCCTGCGCGTCGCGGAGGACGATTCCTATGGCGCGGTTCAGTCCGCGCCGCCGGACGCCGGCGCGCCGCCGTTGCCGGATGCGCAGCCGGTGACCACGACGCCCCCGCCCGACGCCCCTTATGCCGATTCCACCGCGCTGTCGCCCGAAGCCGCCGCCGCCAATTACGGCAAGCCGCGCCCCTTCAAGCCAAAGCCGAAATCCAACCGGAAGACCCAGGCCCATCCGCTGCCGGACCTCAGCGCCTATCCGACCTCGGCCCAGGCGCGTCGCGCCCGTCAGATGGGCCTGCGCGGCGACGATCTCGATCCCGCCTTGCTGGCCCCGTCTCCGACGACCGCCTTGCCCGCGCCCATTCCGGCAGCACCCAAGCCCAAGCTCGATCCAGATCCCTTCGCGCCTCCAGGCCTCGATGCCGGGCCTTTGCGCGCCCACGCCTATTCCGAAACTGATTTTGGCTATAATTCCAATCCCTTGCAGGCCTCGCCGGGATCAACCTATTTGCGCGGATCGAGTTTCCTGCGCGAGGAAATCGGCCTGTCCGCCGTCTCCGATTGGTCGAGCCACTCTTTCGTCGGCGACATGCGGCTCGGCTATGACGACTATTTCCACCTTCCCGCCGCCAACGCCCCGGACGGCCAAGGCAAGTTTCTCGCCCGCGTCGACGTGACGCGCGACACCAAGGTCAATATCGACGGAAACTACGCGCTTTCGACACAGTTCCAGACCTCGCCCAACCTGCACAACAATGGCGGCTCGACCGCGCTCGCGTCACAGCCTCTGATCGCGGTCTATGGCGGCGGTTTGGGGGTGAGCCAGGATTTCAACCGCATCGAACTGACCATGCGCGGCTCCTTCGAGCGCACTTATTGGGCCGACGCGCATTACGCGGATGGCGAGACGCAGGCTCTGTCGCGCGATTCCTACGACGATTATGGCGCGACCCTCAAGGCGAGCTATGCGTTGACGCCCGAGGTCCAGCCTTTCCTGACCGGCGGCGTGGACCAGCGCCTTCACGACGCGACCGTCAGCACCGACGGCTATGAACGCAATTCGGACGGCGTCGCGATCGGCGGCGGCTCGACTTTCCTGTTCAGCCATCTGCTGACAGGCTCGGCCTCGGTCGGCTATGAGGACCGCCATTACCAGGACCCGCGCCTTGCCGATCTGCGCGGCCCGATCTACGACATTTCGCTGATCTGGACGCCAACGCCGCTGACCAAGGTGACCCTGTCGGGGCAGGGGAGCTTGGGCGAGGCCATCGTCACCGGCGCCCCGGGCGTTCTGAACCGCAGCTTCGGGCTTGAGGTCGCCCACGCCCTGCGCCGCAATCTCACGGTGACCGCGAACGCCGGGGTGCTCTATTCGACTTATCCGGGCAATCCGCTGGTCCAGACCTACTATACCGCGGGACTGAAGGCGGAATATCATCTGTCCCGCCACATCGTGCTGACGACCGCCTATGCGCTTCAGAAGATGGTCGCCAATCAGGTCGGGTCGGATTTCACCGCCAATATCCTGACCGTCGGCCTGAAGCTCCAGGAATAGGCCGGGGGGGGGTCACAAACTGCCGACAATGCGCTTCAGTTCGGCGCGGAATCCCGGCTCGATGTCGGGCCTTGCCAGAGCGAAGGCGACATTGGCGGCGAGAAAACCGATTTTCGAGCCGGTGTCATAGGTCTTGCCGTCGAAATTGCGGGCGAAGAATCTCTGCGTCGTCGCCAGTTCGAGCATCGAATCGGTCAGCTGGATCTCGCCGCCCGCGCCCTTCTCGCCCCTGCCGAGCATATCGAAAATTTCCGGCTGGAGGATATAGCGGCCGGAAATGATGAAATTGGACGGCGCGGCTCCCTTCGCCGGCTTTTCCACCATGCCGAGAATCTCGAACGAGGGGCCGAATTCCTTGCCCTTGGCGACCACGCCATATTGCGAGGTTTCCTCCGCCGGCACCTCTTCGACGGCGATGACATTGCCGCCCAGCTCCTCATAGGTGTCGATGCACTGCCGCAGGCAGCGTTTGCCGTCCGCCCCCGGCAGGGTGATCATGTCCGGCAGCACGACGGCGAAGGGCTCGTCGTCGATGACTTCGCGCGCGCACCAGATGGCGTGGCCGAGGCCGAGCGGCTCCTGCTGACGGGTGAAGCTGGTCGCCCCGGCCGCCGGAAGAGAGCTTTGCAGCTCCTCCAGCTCCTTCAGCTTGCCCCGGCGGCGCAGCGTCTCCTCCAGCTCGTAGGCGACGTCGAAATGATCCTCGATCACCGCCTTGTTGCGGCCGGTGACGAAAATGAAATGTTCGATGCCGGCTTCGCGCGCTTCTTCGACGCAATGCTGCAGGACCGGGCGGTCGACCACGGTCAGCATTTCCTTAGGCACCGTCTTGGTGGCGGGAAGCACGCGGGTGCCGAGGCCGGCGACAGGGAAAACGGCTTTGCGGACAGGCTTTTTTGGCATGAAGAATCCACTCGGACGATTTGGAAATGCTTGAGAAGGCTGGCGCCTTCTAACACTTGCGAAATGGTTGCGCCAAGAGAAGTTAAAATTCGCCCTTTCGACTTTCGCCGCTTCGCCTCAAGCACTTTATGGTTTACAAGGCGCCGCGCCCGAAAATGCGGCGAATCAATCAGGGCGGAGAGACATGACCGTTCTCGTGACAGGCGGCGCCGGCTATATCGGCTCCCACATGGCCTATGAACTGACCGACGCCGGCGAGGACGTGGTCGTGCTCGACAATCTCTCGACCGGACGGCGGGCCTCGGTTCCGCCGCAGGCCGAACTGGTGGTCGGGGATTTCGGCGACGAGGTCTTGGTCGGGGAGCTGCTGAAAAGCCGCAAGATCAACTCGATCATCCATTTCGCGGCAAAAATCGTGGTGCCGGAATCGGTCACCGACCCCCTGGGCTATTACAAGAACAACACCGCGTCCGCCCGCAGCCTGCTCGCCAGTGCGGTCGAGGCGGGGGTGAAGAATTTCATCTTTTCCTCTACGGCGGCGGTCTATGGCGAGCCCGAACAGAATCCGGTGACCGAGGACGAGACGCTGAAGCCCGTCTCGCCCTATGGCCGTTCGAAACTCATGGTCGAATGGATGCTGGAGGATGTCGCCCACGCCCATGGCCTGCGCTATGTGGCGCTGCGCTATTTCAATGTCGCCGGCGCCGACCCGAAGGGCCGCACCGGCCAGTCCACCCCCAACGCCACCCATCTGATCAAGGTCGCGGTCCAGGCGGCGCTCGGCCTGCGCTCCGGCATGGAAGTGTTCGGAACCGATTATCCGACCCCCGACGGCTCCTGCCTGCGCGATTACATCCAGGTCACGGACCTCGTGCGCGCCCATATGGACGCCCTGCGCCATCTGCGGGCCGGGGGCGAGAATCTCAAGTGCAATTGCGGCTACAAGCGCGGCTATTCGGTGCTGGAAGTGGTCGAGACGGTGAAGAAAGTCTCGGGCGTCGATTTTCCGGTGAAGATTTCGGGCCGCCGCGCCGGCGACCCGGCGGCCATCGTCGCCGCCAACGAGCGCATCCGCGAGAAACTTGGCTGGACCCCGATCCACGACGATCTCGAAGAGATCGTGCGGCAGGCTTTGGCCTGGGAGAAGAAGCTGGCGGAAGAGAAGGCGACGGCCGAAGCCTGACGGCGGCGGTCGCGCGCAGAGGACGGAAATCGGCGGAAAGCGGGAGTCCGAATAATCGGCAGATGATATCTTTTATTATGGGACTTCGGGCTCAGGGGCCGTCGGCTCAACGAAATCTGCATCAGCGAAACCGAGCCGCTTGCATAGAGTTTCGACAATTCTATCGCTGCGGTCCTTTAAAAAGGTGCGGAACCGCCCTCAGCTATCCCCTCATTTCAGACGACCCCGAAAGCATCGAAAATAGCGCAGTTTTAGCATAGCGTCTCCCGATATCGCTCGATGAGGGGGCCAGAGTCTTTCGTCTGGCATGTTGGGGATGAGATCGTAGAGCACGCAGCCTTGCCGAAGCAGGGAACGAACGCGTCGTTTGTCGGTGCTGGTTCTCAGTTGCCGGTCCATTCCGAGACTTTCGCCAGCGGCGCCCAAGAGCGTCGCAGCATGAGGGCGAGGCGGTCTCGGCGTTGCGGATCGTCGATCCTCAGCGCGTTCATGCCCATTCCAAAGCGCAGATCCTTGCCATCTCGAAAACGACCGAAACGCACAGGATTTCTCGCCGCCGTTATCGCGCCTGACGTCAGCTACTTGTTATGAGTCTGGCGCCCTGGTTTCCAGAAAGGCGGCAAGTCTCGGCCATGGCGATCTCTGTGCGACATGATGTCGCGGCAAGGCGGCGAGCGCCAGATCATGCCGGCGGTTTCATGATCTGGCGCTCGCCGCTGACGAGGGCTAACCCCCTCTCCCAGCCGTTTTTTTTCGCCTCGGCGTCGCCAAGGTCGTCAGACAAATCGGTCGAGTATTATTGCGTCGGCGGGAAGCATCTCCGTATCTTCCGAAGCCAGAATTGTTTGCAAATTCATCCCGTTCGAGAGCAGGATCGCGCGCGGCCGGGGAGTCCCCGTGCGCGGGAGGATGTCATGACGAAATTCATTTGGTCCGGCGCTCAAGACAGCAACTGGTACAATCCGAACAATTGGGTTCCCGCGCTGGTGCCCGGATCGGGCGACACCGCCATCATCCCCGCAAGCGCCGCCAGCCAGCCGGTGATCCCCGACAATTCGTCGGTGACCATCAGCGCGAATCTTTCGAATGCTGGCGTCATCACGGTCAATTCCACCGGCGACAATACCAATCTCATTTTCAACGGCACGGTAGTGGCCTCGGGCGGCGGGAAGATCGTCCTGAGCGACAATTCCAACAACCGGATCTACGGCGGCCAAAGCGGGAGCGTCCTCGACAACCAGGAGACGATCCAGGGCGCGGGGCAGATTTACGCCTATTATGGCTATCTGAGCTTGTTGAACGACATGACGGGCGTGATCAACGCCAATGGTATGAATGCGCTCTCGATCAATAACATCGGCGTCACCAACGAGCATATTCTCGAATCGACCAATACGAATGCGGGCAACGGCGGCCTCTCTATTCTGAGCGTCACGATCGACAATAGCCAGAACAGCAATGGCGGCGTGATCGAGGCGCTTGGCGCCAACAGCCATGTCGATTTGAACAACGTTCACATCATCGGCGGCACGCTGACCACCACCGGCGGTGGCGTCATCCAGACCGTCGGCAACTCCACCTATCTCGACGGCACGACGGCGGGTGCGCCGCTGACGATTTCGACCGGCAGTTCGGTCAAGATCAACGACGGCTTGAACCTGACCGTCTCGGGCGCGATCGTCAACAACGGGACTCTGACGCTCGCCTCGGGCCAGAACGGGGTCAATTACGACAATACCGACCTGATCGTGAACGGGAACACGACGCTGAGCGGGACGGGGACGGTGACGTTGTCCGATGTCGGCGCCGGCGGTTGGACGAACCGGATCTACGGCGGCCAAAGCGGCAGCATCCTCGACAACCAGGAGACGATCCAGGGCGCGGGGCAGATTTACGCCTATTACGGCTATTTGAGCTTGTTGAACGACACGACGGGCGTGATCAACGCCAACGGGAAGAACACCCTCTCGATCAATAACATTGGCGTCACCAACGAGAATATTCTCGAATCGACCAACACGACGGTGGGCAACGGCGGCCTCTATATCCTGAGCGCCACGATCAACAATACGTCGAACAGCAATGGCGGCGTGATCGAGGCTCTCGGCGCCAACAGCCATGTAGATCTGAACGCCGATCACATCATCGGCGGCACGCTGACCACCACGGGAGGCGGCGTCATCCAGACGACAGGCGGCGGGACCTATCTCGACGGCACGACGTCGGGCGCGCCGCTGACGATTTCGACCGGCAGTTCGGTGCGCATCAACGACGGCTTGAACCTGACCGTCTCGGGCGCGATCGTCAACAACGGGACTCTGACGCTCGCCTCGGGCCAGAACGGGGTCAATTACGACAATACCGACCTGATCGTGAACGGGAATACGACACTGAGCGGGACGGGGACGGTGACGTTGTCGGACGTCGGCGCCGGCGGCTGGACGAACCGGATCTACGGCGGCCAAAGCGGCAGCATCCTCGACAACCAGGAGACGATCCAGGGCGCGGGGCAGATTTACGCCTATTACGGCTATCTGAGCTTGTTGAACGACATGACGGGCGTGATCAACGCCAACGGGAAGAACACGCTCTCGATCAATTATATCGGCGTCACCAACGAGAATGTCATCGAGGCGACCAATACGACGGTGGGCAATGGCGGCCTCTATCTCCTGAGCACCACGATCGACAATAGCCAGAACAGCAATGGCGGCGTTATCAAGGCTCTCGGCGTGAACAGCCATGTGGATCTGAACGCCGATCACATCATCGGCGGCACGCTGACGACGACCGGCGGCGGCGTGATCCAGACGGTGGGCAGCAACACATCTCTCGACGGCACGACGTCGGGCGCGCCGCTGACGATTTCGACCGGCAGCACGGTCAAGATCAGCGACGGCACGAACCTCTATCTGAGCAGCGTCAGCGGCGCGAACGGGACGATCAATAACCAGGGGACGATCTGGCTCACGTCCGGCCAGGACGGCGTGCATTACGACAATACCGACCTGATCGTCGGCACTGGGTCTGGTGGAACAGTCACTCTGACCGGCGGTGGAAAAATCACTCTCGGCAACAGCGGCGCAAACCGGATTTACAGCACCAATTCGGGGACGACGCTGGACAATTTCAACAACACGATCTCGGGCGGCGGTCAGATTTACTCGTATTACGGCTATATGAACCTCGTCAACGAATCCGCGGGGACCATATACAGTAGTTCGTGGAACAATGCGCTGAATATCAATAACATCGTCGTCACGAACAAGGGATTGATCGCGTCGATCAATATGGGCGGGCTCGTGCTCAACAGCATGACGCTGAACCAGTCCGGCAGTGGCAGCCTGCGGGCTTCCAGCGGCAATGTTTACATTGCCGGCGCCGACATCATCGGCGGCGCGCTTGCCTCGTCCGCCTATTATACGATTCAGGCGAGCGGTGGCGGGTCGACGCTCGACGGCAGCGGGGCTCTGCCTGTCACCATCACCGTCGGTTCGACCGTCCAGGTCAACGACGGCCAGAACCTGACGCTGGCGGGAACCATAGCTAATTCCGGTACTCTGGCGCTCGTCTCAGGCCAGGACGGCGTGCATTTCGACAATACCGATCTGCTGATCTATGGCACAGTCAAGCTGACCGGAATCGGGACCGTCCAGCTGAGCGCCAGCGGCGCGAACCGGATCCTCAGCTATTGGTCCGGCTCTCTGCTCGACAACGTCAGCGAAACGATCGCGGGCGGCGGCCAGCTATACAATTATTACGGGTACATGAGTCTCACCAACGAAAGCGGCGGCACGATCGAATCGCTGATCGGAGACACGCTGACGATTGGGATGGCGATGACCAACAATGGCGTGCTCGAAGCCAATGGCGGGACGCTCGATGTCCAGGGCGCCGTGGGCATCGGCTCGGGCTCGGCCGGTTCGGGCGTGGTCGCGAATGGCGGCCTGCTCCAATTCGACAGCAGCGCCCCCTTGGCCAAGGTGACCTTTGCCAGCGCCAGCGCAGGCAAGGTCATCCTGCCCTTCAGCGCGACCCCGCCGACCTTTACCGGTTTTGGCTATGGCGACGTCATTCAGATCAACGGCGGCTACCCCAGCCAACGCCTCGCTCACGCTGCAATATGTTCCCAACAGCGGCGGAACCTCCGGCGTGCTGACCGTCTATCAGACGGTCCTGGGCGTGACGACCGCGCTGGTCAGCTATACGTTCAGCGGCGTCTACAACACGCAGTCCTTCGCGCTGTCCAACAACGGCTCCAGCTTCACCATCTCCGGCACGGGGGATGTTTGGAATGGTTCGACCGGCGCCTGGAGCGCCGCCGCGAACTGGAGCAAGGGCGCCGCGCCCGGAACGAATGACGACGCGGCGGTCAACGCGGGCGCTCCCACGATCGCCTCGTCGATCGGAACCATCCGCTCGTTGACCGTGGGCGCTTCCGCAACAGCCGATTTCGCCGGCGCCACGGGCAACACGATTACCTCGAACGTCTTCAACAGCGGCGCCTTCCAGCTCGACGGCGCCGCCGGCCAGGGCGGCGCCGCCGTCACGGTCGGGACGCTGTTCAACGAGCCGGGCGGCAGCGTGACCGTCGGCAATTCGACCCTCGCCGCGGCCGACGGCCTGAACGTCGCTGCGCTGCGGAATTTCGGCGCCTTTTCGGTCGTCGGCTCCGCCAGCAAGCAGGCTCTGGTCAGCGTTTCCGGCGCGGCCGGCTTTGGAACAACGGGCGCGGTCACCGGCGCTGTTTCGCTGTCCGGCTCCAGTGCAATCAAATTCACCAGCGGCCAGCTCACGACCATCGCCGCGGGCGGGTCGTTGCGCCTCAACGGCGCCTTGGCTTTCGTCGAGCTTTCCAGCACCCTTAACGCCAACAGCGCCTTGACCGGGCTCGCCAATGTCAATGGCGCGCTGTACCTCGACAATGGCGCCGTCATCGCGCCGACCGCCACGCTCTATGACGCGGGCCAGGTCGCGATCGACGACATCGCCGGCTCAGGCGGCACGACGCTGAACCTGAGCGCACTGCGCAACGCCGGCGCGCTGAATATCGGCAATTCGACGCTTTCCGCGGCTGATCTCCTCAAGACCGGCGCCCTCTTCAACACGGGGAACATCAATCTCACCGGCGCCTCCGGCGCCCAGGCGCTGCTCAACGTAACCACGGGCGCTGCGGGCTTCGGCCAGGCCGGCGTATTGACCGGGACGGTAACCCTGTCCGGCAACAGCGCCATCAACTTCGTCAGCGGCCAGATCGGAACCATCGCGAGCGGCTCCAGCCTGCAACTGAATGGCGCCAAGGCGTTCGTCGAAGACGCCGCCTCGAACTCCAACAGCGCCTTGACCGGCCTCACCGCGGTCTCTGGCGCTCTCAGCCTCACCAATGGCGCAGCGATCGCCACGACCTTGCCCCTTACCAACTCCGGGACGATTTACCTCGACGTGGGCGCCGGCGCGGGTGGCTCGAGCCTTTCGACGGCGGGAAAGCTGACTGACAGCGGCGTGCTGAGCGTCGGAAATTCCACCTTGTCCTCGGCCACCACAGTCACGGCGGCCCTGTTGAGCAATTCCGGCCAAATCAATCTCGCCGGCTCTCCGACCGTTCAGGCGCTGCTCAACGTCAAGGGCGCCGCTGGCTTTGGAACGGCGGGCGTGCTGACGGGCGCGGTTTCGCTTTCCGGCGACAGCGCGATCGAATTCGCCAGCGGCTCGATTTCGACCATCGCATCGGGAGCGTCGCTCGCGCTCCAGTCGGCCAATTCCTATGTCGAGACGGGGGCCACCAACAGCAACAGCAGCTTGAAGGCTTTGGGGACTGTGGCGGGCGCTTTGACCATGAACAATGGCGGCGCGATCTCGTCCACCAGCGCGATCGTCAACTCTGGATCGATCACGATCGACGGCAGCGGCGCCGGCGGATCGGGTCTGACCATGGCGTCCGGCCTGACCAATCAGGGAACCTTGAATTTAGGCTACGCCGGAATGGCGTCGTCCGACCTCATTTCCGCCGCGACCTTGAACAATACGGGCACGATCAACCTGACCGGCAACGTCGAGCACAGCTCAGGCGCTGCTGAACATTTCAGGCGCCGCAGGATTTGGAACGGCGGGCGTGCTGACCGGCAATGTCGTCCTGCTCGGCGACAGCGCGATCAAGTTCGGCAGCGGAACGATCGGAACCATCGCGTCGGGCGCGGCGCTGACTCTCGGGGCGTCCAACGCCTATATCGAGACGGGCGCCACCAACTCCAACAGCGCCTTGACCAGTCTGGCGTCAGTCGCCGGCGTGCTGAACATGGGCAATGGCGCGGCGGTTTCCACGACCAAGGCTGTCGTCAATACGGGAACAATCAACTTTGACGTCGGCGGCGTTGGCGGGTCGAGCCTGTCGACGACTTTGGGTCTGACCAACCAGGGAACGCTGTCGATCGGCAACGCCGCGATGACGTACTCCGACGTGGTTGCGGCGGCGTCGCTGAGCAATACCGGCCTGCTGTCCCTGGCGGGCTCAACGTCCGGCGTGGCGCAGGCGCTGTTGAACATCAATGGCGCGGCGGGCTTCGGGACGGCGGGCGTGCTGACCGGCGTGGTTTCGCTCACCGGCGATTCCGCGATCAAATTCGGCAGCGGCGCGATTTCGACCATCGCCTCGGGAGCGTCGCTCACGCTCCAGTCGGCCAATTCCTATATCGAGACGGGCGCCACCAACAGCAACAGCGCCTTGATCAATCTGGCCACAGTGTCCGGCGCGCTGACCATGAACAATGGCGCCGCGGTTTCCTCGAGCAAGGCGATCGCGAATTACGCGACGATCAATATCGATGCGACCGGGTCCGGCGGATCGAGCCTGTCGACGACTTTGGGTCTGAGCAACACCAAGTCTGGAACTCTGAGTCTCGGCAACGCGCTGATGACATCGTCGGATATCATCTCCGCCGCGAGCCTGTTCAATACCGGCCAGATTTCGCTGGCCGGCTCAAGCAGCGCGCAGGCCATGCTCAAGATTGGCAATGCGGCGGGATTCGGCACGGCGGGCGTTCTGTATGGCAATGTGAATTTGGCCGCGAACAGCGCGATCCAGTTCGCCAGCGGCTCGATCACCACGATCGTGGCGGGAGCGTCGCTGAAGCTCGGCGCGGGGAACGCCTACCTCGAAGCGGGCGCCACCAATTCCAACAGCGCCTTGAATTTGCTGTCGGTCATTTCCGGATCGCTGTCTCTCGACCAAGGCGCGGCGGTCGCCTCGACAAAGGCGATGCTCATCCAGGGAAGCGTCGCGATCGACAGTCTGTCCGGTGAGGGCGGATCGAGTCTCGCGACAACTCTTCTCCTGAACAACACAGGCGTGCTGACCCTCGGCAATTCGGGCCTATCCTCCGCGGACAGCGTTACCGCGGCTACGCTCGCCAATTCGGGCCGGATCAGCCTGACCGGCAGCGGTTCGGGCCAGGCCTTGATGAAGATCGGATCGGCCGCCGGAACCAGTGGCGCCGGCAAACTGACCGGCACGGTTTATCTTGGTTACAACAGCGCGATCCAGTTCGCCAGCGGCTCGATCACCACGATCGCGTCGGGGGCGTCGCTCGATCTCGCCGCGGGCAACGCCTACATGGAAGTCGGCGCGAGCAATTCGAACAGCGCGCTGACCGGATTGACCAGCGTGCTCGGCAAACTCCTGCTCGACCAAGGCGCGGCGGTCTCGCTGTCGTCCCTCAATGTCTCGGGCGCGATGTTTGTCGACAGCATCGGCGGCGATGGCGGTTCGATCGCCGCGATTTCGGGCGGCCTGACCAACAGCGGCACGCTCAATATCGGCAATTCGAATCTCCAGGGGAGCGGCGCCAGCGTCTCGGCGGCTACCCTCACCAATTCCGGCGTCATCGATCTCACCGGCGGCAATGGCCGCAACGCGTCCCTGGCGGTCTCGGGAACGACGACCAACAATGGCGCGGTCTATCTGATCTCAGACAGCGAGTCTCTCGCCGGCGCCGTGAGCGGAACGGGCACCTTCGACCTGTTCAACAATTCGACCCTGGGATTCGGCTCGTCGGTGTCGTCGGGTCAGACGGTCACCTTCGATGGCGCCGGCGCCCTGAACCTGGGTCAGGCGGGTCAATTCGCGGGAACGATCGCTGGCGGTCACGCCAGCGATTCGATCGACCTCACCAATCTGCTCTGGCAGTCGGGTGGGACCCTCAACTACACCGCCAACGGTGGTGGAACCGGCGGCACGCTGGCGGTGACAAGCAACGGGCAGACCGTGAACCTGCTGTTGAGCGGCTCTTATACCAACAGCAGCTTCAGCATCGGCGCAGACAGCATACATACCGGCGCTGGCACGTTGATCACCTTCGCTTGATCGGTGTCGCGGAGGCCCTTTCGGGCCTCCGCGCTTACGGACAAACCCGCTGTTGACTCTGACCCGCGGACACACCGATCTGGACGCGATGAGATAGTAAACAAGAATAAAACGCTTTTGTTTAAAGCCCCCGGTAGGGGATCCGTGAATCCCTCGCCTTCAGGCGACCCGGATGCGATCCTATCTGGATGCAGGATTACAAGCGTGGCCCTCAATATTGCTGTGGAAGATTGTATCCCAGATATTGCACGCGCAACCTTTTGACAAAACACTTCGCTGAAGTTGATTTGCGATTTCAAGTTGGCTCAAACCATTGCTGCGCTTTACGGCCTTCGGAAACCACGCAGAACGGTCCTTATACCATCGGTCCTTTTCAAGGACCGATGGTAATATTGGATGCGAGCCGCGTTCAGGCTGCGAGTTCATCCCATTCGAATGACAACTCGATGCGTGGCGCCGTTATCGGCAAGTGGTAGCCTCAGCGGTTGCGAATTGATTTCGGCGCCATCGATGGCGGCGAAAACGACGCCACGTTCGACTCCTGCCGGATTTTCGACGCGAATCTCATAGCGCGTCGAACCATGCAGCAGAGAAAGCTCGAAGCCAGCCCACGCTTTCGGTATGCAGGGGTCGATACAGAGGCGATCACCCTCCTGACGTAATCCAAGGATGCTTTCCAGGCCGGCGCGCTGCATCCACGCGGCGGAGCCTGTGTACCAGGTCCATCCGCCGCGCCCGACATGGGGCGGCATGGAATAGACGTCGGCGGCCACGACATAAGGTTCGACCTTGTACCGGTGGACATCCGCCCGCGTGCGAGCGTGGTTGATTGGATTGAGCATTGCAAACAGGCTTAAAGCCTTATCGCCCTGGCCGAGTTTGGCGAAGGCCATCACCGACCAGAGCGCAGCGTGGGTGTATTGGCCGCCATTCTCCCGGACGCCCGGCGGATAGCCTTTGATATAGCCGGGATCGAGCGGGGTCTTATCGAACGGCGGGGCGAACAAGGTCGCCAGCCCATCCTGCGGGCGGATCAACTCGCGCTCGACCGCGGCCATCGCGCGCGCGGTCCGATCGGGCGATCCCGCGCCGGACAGCGCGGCCCACGATTGCGCGATGGAGTCGATCCGGCATTCCTCGTTCTGCCTTGAGCCAAGCGGTGTTCCATCATCGAAAAAGGCGCGCCGGTACCATTCGCCGTCCCAGGCCTCGCGCTCTAACGAAGCCTGCAAGGCCAGCGCGTGGGCGCGCCATGTTTGCGCGCGGGCGCGCTCGCCCCGCGCGTCAGCCAGCGGCGCGAAGCTTTGCAGCGTCGAATAGAGCAGCCAGCCGAGCCACACGCTCTCGCCGGCGCCCCGGGCGCCGACGCGGTTCATGCCATCGTTCCAATCGCCCGCGCCTATGAAGGGCAAACCGCGCCCGCCCTGAGCCAGGCTGTCGTCGAGCGCGCGAGCGCAATGTTCGAACAGGGTCGCGGTCTCTTCGCCAACCGTTGGAGTGAAAAAGCTATCATGCTCCGACGGCTCCAGCATCCGCCCCGTTAGGAAGGGAATCTTTTCATTGAGCGCAGCGGCGTCGCCGGAGACCTCGATATATTGGCTGACGGTAAAGGCCAGCCAGGCGCGGTCGTCGGAAATGCGGGTGCGCACGCCCTGGCCCGAATGCGGCAGCCACCAATGCTGGACGTCGCCTTCGACGAACTGCCGCGCGGCCGCGCGCAGGATGTGCGCGCGCGTCATCTGCGGGCGCGACGCCGAGAGCGCCATGCCGTCTTGCAACTGATCGCGAAAGCCATAGGCGCCGCTGGCTTGATAGAAAGCCGCCCGCGCCCATAGCCGGCAGGCGATGGTCTGATAGAGCAGCCAGCCGTTGAGCATGATGTCCATGCTGCGGTCCGGCGTTTTCACTTTCACGGCGTCCAGAAGCTCGCCCCAATGGCGGCCGACCTTTGCGAAAGCCTCGTCGAGATCGGCGCTGCGGTATTGCGCGATCAAATTCCGCGCTTGCTGCGAATCGGCGGCGTCGCCAAGCAGAAAGGTAATTTGGACGCTGGCGCCCGGCGCCAGCGCCAGGCCAGATCGCATCGCCGCGCAGGGATCCAACCCCGCGCCGAGGCTGTTCGAGAAGGCGGCGCCGCTGGCCAGAGCCGCCGGCGCGCCGAGCATCCCGTTGCGTCCGATGAATTCCCTTCTGTCGCCGGTCCAGTCGGTCTGGCGACCGCTGAAATCGGCGAAAGCGACCCGCGCGCCAAAACCGCCGCTCCAGCGATTTCGCGCGAAGATCGCGCCCGATCGGGAGTCCAGCGCGGTCGTGACGAAGGGCGATCCGGCCGAGCGCGAGGGGCCGAGCGCCCATTCCACAAAAGCGGTGACGCTCAGATGACGAAAACGACCAGACAGGTTGTGCAGTTTCAGCCGCGATATCTTGATCGACGCATCGATGGGGACGAATTGCAAAAGGTCAGATTCGACGCCGTGACTCGTGTGCTGGAATCGACTGTAGCCGCGCCCGTGGCGGGCGATATAAGTCGCCGCCTCGATTCGGATCGGCAGCGCGGTCGGGCTCCATAAATCGCCGGTGTCGTCGTCGCGCAGATAGAAAGCCTCGCCCGGGCGATCGACGACGGGATCGTTGGACCAAGGCGTGAGCTGGTATTCGCGGCTGTTGAGCGACCAGGTATAGCCGCTGCCTTCCGCCGCCGCCTGGAAGCCGAAATTCTCATTGGCGATCACATTGATCCAGGGGGCCGGCGTCGCCTGGCCCGGCCCCAGCACCGTGACATATTCTTCGCCGCCCTTATCGAAACCTCCGAGCCCGTTGAAAAACTCCAGCTTTTCGGTCAGCGCCTTCGCTGGCGGCGGGCTTGGCGCGACCCCGCGCTTGGCCGGCGCCCTCGCGGCGGCGTTGGGCGGCGCTTGCGGCTCGACGATGCGATCGAGCTGCGCGAACAGCCCGCCGCGCTCGGCGAGAATGACGACTCGCGCGACAGAGGCCAGCAGGGCCGCGGTCTCGGCGGGAATGAGATCGCTGCGAAGCACGAAAACGCCGCCCGACGATTCCTCGCCGCGAAGCTGCGGCCGCATCTGCCGGGTGCGGACCAGGGTTTGAAGCGCGACCTGAAGATCCTGGACATAGGAGGATTGGCGCTCGTTCAGAATGACCAGATCGACGGCGAGCTGTTTCATCCGCCAATATTCATGCGCCTGCAGCAATTCGCGTGCGACGTCGAGATCGTCGGCGTCGGAAATGCGCAGCAGTACGATCGGCAGGTCGCCGGAAACGCCAAGCGACCAAAGTCCCGACTGCGCCCCCGCCCCGCGAAGGATCGTGTCGGCCGGCGGCCGCATCGTCGCGTCGGCGTAGATCACATGGCTCGCCAGGCGCTGGAACAGGCCGGCTTCGCCCGCGGTGACGCCGAGATGATGCAATTGCACTTGCGCCTGCGTCCAGGCGAGGGTCGTCGCGCGTCCATAGGCCGTGGCGTCGCGATGCTTGTCGACAATGTCGAGCAGGTTTTCGCGCGTCGAGGCCGCCATCGTCCAGAAAGCGATGCGCGCGACGGCGCCGGGCGCGATGCGCACGCGGCGGCGCAAGGCGAAGATCGGATCGAGCACGGCGCCGCAAGTGTTCGAGAGCGCGCGCCCGTCGATCATGGCGATGGGCGTTCGGACGCTTTGGCCGCGTCCGAGGAAGCGCGCGCGGTCGGTTTCGACTTCGACCTTGCCGAGGGTCTCGCCATCGGCCACAGCGAGTTGGCCGACCCAGATTTCGGGCTCGTCGGGATCGCGGCGGCGCCGAGTGGCCAGAAGCGCGCCGACGTCAGGCAAAAATTCGGTCTCGACGAAAAGCTTGGAAAAAGCCGGATGGGCGACATCGGCCGCCTGCGGCGCCAGAACCAGTTCGCTATAGGAGGTGATTTCTATTTCACGCGCGCGCGGGCCGTTGTTGGTCACCGACACGCGCCGCACTTCGGCGTCTTCCTCGGAGGAAACCAGCACGTCGAGAGACGTCGTCAGCGTCCCGTCCTCGCGGATGAATTCGGCGCGATCCTCATTGAAGGCGACGCGATAATCATCCGGTTCGCGACCGCTCGGCTGAAATCCGGCTGACCAGACCTCGGCGCTGTGAAGGTCGCGCAGAAATATATAAGAGCCGAAATCGTCGCAGACCGCGTCTTCGCGCCAGCGTGTCAGCGCGCGGCCTTCCCAGCGGCTGTAGCCCGAGCCGGCCGTCGTCAACATCGTGGAATAGCGCCCGTTGGAAAGCAGATGCGTCGCCGGGCTCGCCTGCTGCGCGGACGAGAAGCGTCTCCCGCCCAGGGGCTCGACATCGCGCCCCTTCTTGACGGCGGACTTGGTTTCCGCCGCCCAGGGATGGCTGACCGCCACGTCGCGCGGCGCGCGTTCCTGCAGCAGCAGTTCCGTCGCCTGAACCATGGGCTCGGCGTGAAACCGCGCCCGCATTCTCGCTTCCAGCACGGCGTTGGCGATGCCGACGATGGTCATGCCCTGATGATGGGCCATGTAGGCGCGCACAATGGCGCGATCCTGTCCATCCGGCACGCGCGTCGGCGTATAATCGATCGCTTCGTAGAAGCCGTAACGGCCGCGCGCGCCGATCAGGGCGAGCCGATCCAGATTGGCGCGGGCCGCGTGCGGGTCGATCATCGTCGCCAGACCGGTGGCGTAAGGCGCGACGACGAAATTGTCGGCGAGTCCGCGCTTCAGCCCAAGGCCGGGAATGCCGAAATTGGAATATTGATAGGTCAATTCAAGATCGCGCGCGTTATAGGCCGATTCCGAAACGCCCCAGGGCCGATGCAGCCTGGCGGCGAAATCGATCTGCCGGCCCACCACCAGGCGGTTCGTGGCGTCGAGCAGACTGCCCGCCGGCGCGCGCATCACGAGCGACGGCATCAGATATTCGAACATCGATCCCGACCATGAGATCAGCGCGGCGCCTTGCGCGACAGGAGTCGCGGCGCGGCCAAGATGAAACCAGTGGCGGGCGGGAACATCGCCCTTGGCGATGGCGAAGAAACTCGCCAGCCGCGCTTCGGACGCCAGAAGGTCATAGCAATTGGTGTCGAGCGCGCCTTCGGGCGCGAGACAGCCGATCGAGAGCAGATTGCGCTGGCGGTCGATGAGAAAGCCGAAATCCATGGCCAGCGCCATCGACCGCGCCTGGTCCTCCAGCCGCTCCAGCCTCAGCCGCAAGGCGTCGGAATCTGCAATGTCGCGCGCAGAATCCTCGCGATGGGCCGCGATGGCGTTCACGCTGGCCTGCGCCCAGAACAGCATGTCGGAGCTGTTCTCGTCGTCGCGCTCGGCGGCCAGCGCCCGCGCGATGTCGGCCATGGTGTCGGCCTGAAGGGCGAGCTTTTCGAGTCGCGGCCCAGCATCATCACGCCCGGGAAGCGGGTCGCGCGCGGCGTTGGCGAGTGCGGCCAGCGCGTCGTCGAGCTGCCGCCAGGTGACGGTTTGCGTCTTGCGCCCGTCGCGCAGGCGCGCCGCCTCATCGCGGGTCAGGAGGAGGGCGTCGCCGATCCCGGCGAGGCGGGACGCGGCGTCGGGCAGCGCGCCTTGCCATTCGCGGCAGGCGTTCGCCAGAGCGATCAAATGGCCGGCAAGATTGCCGCTATCGACGGTCGAGACATATTTGGGATCGAGCGGGCGCAGGTCGCCGGTGTCGTACCAGTTGTAGAAATGGCCGCGAAAGCGCGCCATGCCGCTCATCGTCGCCAGCGTCGCTTCAAGCCCCTCGATCATCTGTCGCGTTCCGAGCCAGCCGAAATCGTGGGCGCTGGCCAGCGACAGCAGATACAGGCCGAGATTGGTCGGCGACGTGCGACGCGCCACGCAGGGCGTTGGAACTTCCTGAAAATTGTCGGGCGGCAGCATGTTGTCGGCGCTGGTGACGAAGGTCTCGAAAAAGCGCCAGGTGCGGCGCGCGGTCAGCCGCAGGGCCTGCGCGTCGTCGGGCGAGAGCGGCGCGAGGCTGGCGCGGCGCGGGGGCAGGCTCACCCAGCGCGCGATAGCGGGCGAGCCCAGCCAAAGGGCCGCGAAGGCGCCGGCCAGCAGGAGATTCCCGCGCCCGCCCATCCAGCCGACGGTCAAGGCCAGCGCGCCGAAAATCAGCGCGCCGAACATGCGGCGATAAGAACCCGACATGTCGAGCCGCCGGGCCCCGGACGCCTGCGCCGCGGGAACCCATTCGAGCAGATTTTTGTGGCTGACATAGAGACGGTAGAGCGTGCGAAGGATTGCGTCGCCCATCAGCCAGGCCTGGTGGCCCAGGAAGATGAGGGTCAGCGCCGACAGGAGAAGCGCGAGCCGGAGGTCGCGGGCGAAGGCGCGGAAATGGCTCGCCAGGGTCACGCCGGGCTTTCGCGGCGGAATGGCCGCGAAGACCGGAATCATCGGCGGCAGAGCAATCGTCGCGAGCACGAAGCCGGTCCAGACCAAGGCCGCGTTGAACGGCATGAGCCAGCCCGCGAGCAAGGCGAGGACAGCGAAAGGCGCCGAGAGGGTGCGGCGCAGATTGTCGAGCATTTTCCAGCGCCCGATCGCCGGAAGCGCGCCCCGGGCTTTCGAACAATTGGGCGGATTGGGGCCGCGACCGAGGATCCATGGCAGCAACTGCCAGTCGCCACGCGCCCAGCGATGATGGCGCAGCGCGCCGACCTCGTAGCGCGGCGGATAACTTTCGACGACCTCGACATCGGAGGCGAGGCCGGCGCGGGCGAACACGCCTTCGAACAGGTCGTGGCTGAGAAGGGTGGAATCGGGCGCGCGGCCGTCCAGCGCGGCCTCGAAAGCGTCGATGTCATAGACGCCCTTGCCGGCGTAGGAGCCCTCGCCGAACATGTCCTGATAGACGTCGGAAACCGCCGAGGCATAGGGGTCGATGCCGCTCACGCTCGAAAAGATGCGCTGGAACAGCGAGCCCTCGCGCCCCAATGGCAGCGAAGGAGTCACGCGCGGCTGAAGCACGCCATAGCCCTCGACGACGCGCCCGGTTGCGGGGTCGAAACGCGGCCGGTTGAGCGGATGCGCCATTTTGCCGATCAGCCGCCGCACGGCGTTGCGCGGCAGGCGCGTATCGGCGTCGAGCGTGACGACATAGCGCGTGTCGGGCGGGGCCAGCGGCGGCGCGCCGTCGATGGGGACGAAGGCCGCATCGGTCGCGCCGCGCAGGAAGCGGTTCAGTTCGTGGAGCTTGCCGCGTTTGCGCTCCCAGCCGATCCAGCGCGATTCGCTCGCGCTCCAGACACGCCGGCGATGCAGCAGCAGGAAGCGCGGCCCCCCGGCGCCGGGCCGTAAATCCGGTTCAGGCGCGCCACGCCCTCGGCCGCGGTCGCCAGCAGTTCTTCGTCGCCCTCGACATGTTCGGTCGCCGCGTCCAGCCAATCGGAGAGCAGCGCGAAATGCAGGTCGCCATCGGGACTGGCGAGGTGGTGGATTTCCAGCCCCTCGATCTGCTCCTCGATCGCCGCCGAAGTGGTCAGCAGCGTCGGCACGGCGATGACCGTGCGCAAATGCGAGGGCACGCCGTTGGCGAGCTCCAGGGCTGGCAGGAGATGGGCGTGGAAGCCGAAGCCGACGGCGCGATTGACCAGCGCAACCGCCGCGTCTATGGCGGGGATCACGCCAAGGGCCGCCAGAACGCCAAGCGGCAGGGCGTCAAGGCCGGTCGCGTCGAGCGCGACAAGGGCGGCGGTGAGAAGGCTCAGGGCGACAGCGCCGATCGCGCCGACATAGAAGCCGAACTCCTGAAGCACGACGCAGCCGCACCCGCCATCTTCGGGCGCGCGGGCGGTATCCGATCGCGTTCTCGAACTCCTGGCGGCCGCCCCCGATGAGGTGATAGCCGGGATCGCTCTTTCGCGCGTCATCCTGTCCGGACGCGGCACTGTGAAAGCGCTTGGCCGCCGCGACGGCGGCCTGCGCGATATCGCGTTCGGCGCCGTTCGAACCGAGCGCCAATTCCTCGATTGCGGTGCGATAGAGATTGCGCGATGGAAAATCCATTTCCCTGTAGCCGCCATCGGCGGCAAGCGCCTCATCGACGAGGCTGACCTCCTCGAACAGGTCTTTCCACTCCATGTCGGAGATCAGGCGCAGGCTGGTGATGATGTTGCGCACGGTGACGCTGGTCGCGCCCTGCCGCCGGTGCACCTCGCGCACGACAACGTCGGCGGCGGCGCCCTGCGCCGCAAGACGCTGGTCGAGCCAGGTCAGGGCCGGTGTAATGGTTGGATCCTGATCGCGCAGCCTGTGGATGAGCTGGACGGCGAAGGCTTCCGAACGCGCGTCGTCCTCATGGTCGGCGAGCGCGACCTTGAGAGGTTCGGCTTTTTGTCCGGCCATGCCCAGCAACCGGTCGGCGAGATCGTCCGCCAGACGGCGAGCCGCGCGACCCTGGACGATCTGCTCGGCGAGACGGCGCAGGTTTTCGATCATGACGATGCGCAGCGTGATCGAGACGGCCCATAATTCGCCGATCGTGAGCGGCTGCACTTCCTGATAGGCCCGCAAATATCGAACCAGCATGGCGGAATCGAAACGGCTGTCGGTATGGGCGACGAAGGCCCAGGCCAACCCGAATACGCGTGGATATCCAGCAAAAGGTCCGACGGCGAGTTTCGGCAATTGCCGATAATAGCCGGCCGGCAAATCCGAGCGGATCTCGCGGATGTGCTTTTCGACGAGGTGATAATTGTCGACCAGCCATTCGGCCGCCGGCGTCACCGCGCGGCCCTCGTCGGCGCCTTGAAGCAGGCTTTTGTAGGCGGCCAGCAGAATCGCGCCATTCTCGGCGAGTCGGCCCGCCAGCGGGCGCCCCTTGGTCGGCTTCGGCGTCACCATCTGCGCGGCGGCGAGGCTTCTCGCATGTTCCTCGATGCGCTCGACGCTGAAGAGCTCTTCGCGAACTGGCTCCAGATTATCCCAGGGCGAGGATTTGCGCGAAAACAGGCGTTGCGGAAAAATGCTCAATTGGGCCTCGAATTCGAAAAATGGTCAGCGCGAAGCCTGGGGCGGCGGGCGCGCAGGCGGTTGTTGCGCGCCAGATTGCGGCGAAGCAATGAAAAAGCTCTGGCGGCTCGTCGTCGCCCGAAATTCTGCCGTCACTGGCTTTGTTGGGGTCCGGGATCGGCCCTGTCGGCGACGGGCGCGGCGGCAGGGAGTTCGTGTGGCTCGCCGCTGGCTTGGCGCGTCGTCCTGAAAACGGAAACCAGCGCCAAGCCGAGCAACAGGACGATGACGATCAGGACGAGCGGGCTCAGGCCGGGGCGGAAGGCGCTCGCTGGCGAATCGGCGAAGCGGAAATTCATGTTTTGGCGCGGCGGCGGGAGCAGGGAAAACAGCCTTTGTGCAATCGCCTCGTTTTCGGCGGCGCTGGAAACCGGGATCAGACCGGCCAAAGCTTCGAACGCGGCGGATTTCGGCAATCGCGCGATGCGGGCCGCTTCTCGCCACGGATCGGCGCCAGAGCGCGCGATCGCCGACACCACGGTCAGCGGGGCGCCACTCGGGTCGTCGCATACGACAGCATAAAGGAACGGCTCGTATTCGGGGCCGAGCGGCGGGAAGGCTTGCGACAATTTCGTTCCGATCCTTGCGTTCCGCCGCCAGTTGACGCTGCGTCAGTGACGCCAGTCGCCGGGCGCGGTCGGCAATTGTCCTGTCACGTCGACATGAGCCGCGTCGCTGGCCGGCGCCAGCGACGAGTCTGAAAAGCGGAGATGAAGGACGCGCCCCTGATCGGTCAGGAGTTGAAGATCCTTACGGCCGAACAGCCCCTCGAGAACGTCGGGGGCCAACCTTATTTCGCCGCAACCCGTGACCCCCACGGTCGCCTGGAAATAGCCGTCGATGTCAAATTTCGCCGGCGCGAGCGTCTTGCCGTTTTGGGTGACGACGCCTTGTCCGGAAATTCCCCCGAGGTAGCGCAGCGCTTTAGTCTTGAAGGCCATAGCTCTCATTTCCTCTCTTCGTCGGCCGCTAAAGCAGCCGAAAGTTCATTGGGGTCTATGAAAATGACCTCTTCCGGCCGTCCATGGGCGGCCACAGAGGGAAGCCGCAGCATCGTCGCAACGCGGCGAAAGGCGAGAAACGACAGACCTGAAATCTCTTCTTCGTCGGTGACGACGCGATAGGTCCCCGCCGGTTGCGGACGTTCGAAGTCAGGCAGAGAGAACGGATGTTTGAACGTGACATTCGCCTCGGTGGTGCGGACGGGCATTTCGCGTCCCTCAGTGGGATTTTTTCGTCGGCTTGATCGGCGTCAACCGGCCGAGCGCCATCACGGGCGGATTCGGATCGGCCGCCGGCTTGATCGCTTTCGGCTTTTTCGCTTCGCGGTTGCCGCGTTTTCGTTCCTGGGCCATGACAATCTCCTGCTGCGCGCTTTCGTTCGGCGCGCGCGTAAAAGCGCCGCGCTGATGCGCAAACGCAAAGCTCCGCAACCTTCAGTCGGCGCGGAGCGTTGGAAGCGCAAAGGCGCGCCGTCGGTTGAGGAAAATCCATCTTCCGGCGATTGCAAGACCATCGCTGGCCAAGCCTACCGCCGGTCGAATCCGCCGCTGGCCAAGTCGCCAGTACATCCGTGGTCGACCTGAAAAGGGGCGGCGATCACCGCCGGGTCGAGAAACTCGCGCCCGGCGGCGAAGGGTTAGCTGGGGTCAGCCGAGCATTTCGAGCTTGTCGGCCGAAAGCTTTCCGCTTCTCTGGTCGGCAACCATTTCGAAGGAGATCTTGTCACCCTCGCGCAACTGGCCGAGGCCCGAGCGCTCGACGGCGCTGATGTGGACGAAGGCGTCCCTCCCGCCATCATCCGGCGTGATGAAGCCAAAGCCTTTTTCGGCGTTAAACCATTTTACGGTTCCCTTGGACATGGAAACCCCTTCTCAGAACTGATGCAAATGCTTGCCGGCGGAGCCGCCGGCTGTCGAAATCGCGTTTTTCAGGCAAGATGTTATGTAGAGCTATTTTATGCTTTTGAGCAGAAACGCTACGAACGAGCCATCTATCGACCTGCCTGATATGGTGATTTTCCGGTTGAAAACAAGCGGAGACGCCAAATATAAACCAAGGCTTGGGTGAAATCGACGGGCAGCCTCGAAACCAGCGCGTTTGGGCCAAACGCATTCCCCAATTTCAGGCAAAGGACGGGGTCCCAATTGACCACGCTGGAAATCCGCCACAGGACGACCTATCGCTACCAGCAGCCCGTGAGCCTCGGACCTCACCGCCTGATGCTGCGCCCGCGCGAAAACCGCGACTTGCGGCTGATATCGAGCGAGTTGACAATCGATCCGCCGGCGTCCCTGACTTTCGCGCAGGACGTGTTCGGCAATTCCGTCGCGACCGCCTATTTCAGCGGACTGGTCGACACGCTGACGATCGACTGCGTGACGCGACTGCATCTGGACGCCGACCCCTGGCCCGTCTTCGACGTCGCGCCCTCGGCTATTTTCTATCCGTTTCAATATCGAGAGGACGAGCGGATCGATCTCGGCGCGTTGATGTTCCAGCAATATGGCGATCCGACGGGGCGGCTGCGCGATTGGGCCTGGGCCTTCGTGCGCGGCGCCCAGACCGACACCCTGGCGCTGCTCAAGGATCTCAGCGTCGGCGTGTCGACCTGGATCAATTATCAAAGCCGCGAAGACGAAGGCGTGCAGTCGCCGATCCAGACCCTCGATCGCGGCTGGGGCTCATGCCGCGATTTCGCGGTCCTGTTCGTCGAGGCCGCCCGCTGTCTCGGCTTCGGCGCGCGGATCGTTTCCGGTTACAGCCATGTCGCTGACCCGGCGTTCATCGGGTCAGCCGACGCCGGTTCCACCCACGCCTGGGCGGAAATCTATGTGCCGGGCGCGGGCTGGGTCACATTCGATCCGACCAACCGCAGTTTCGGCGGCCATAATCTTATCCCCGTCGCGGTCGCGCGCGACATTCGGCAGGCCATGCCGGTGACGGGCAGTTTCGTCGGCGCCTCCTACGCCTTTATCGGCATGGCGGTCCAGGTCGAGGTCGCGGCTCTGGCTTGAGCGCGATACTGTCGCGACAGGCCGGGGAGACGTTGGCGGCCCGCTCCATGGGAAAGGATCAGCCCTTCGACTCGCCGCCGCCCCCACCCCGATCAATCCATCGTATCGCAAGTGATATTATTTAATGTCATTCGCCCTCTTCCGATAGCGCAGAAATCCCCTCGCGATAAGTCGGGAAGGCCAGATCCAGATCGAGCAAAGCCTTCATCCGCCGGTTGGAGACGCGCTTGTTCTCGCCATAGAAACTGCGCTGCATCGGGGTCAGCGGCGTCTCCTCGAACGGCTTTTCAGGCGGCGGTTCGACTCCCAGAAGATCGGCGGCGAAGGTCACCACGTCCTGCGGCGGGGCCGGTTCGTCGTCGGTGACATTATAGACTCCCCCCGGCGCCCGGCCCGTGAGACAGGCGTCGATGGCTTGGGCGATGTCCTCGACATGGATGCGGTTGAAGACCTGGCCGGGCTTGATGAGCCGTTTCGCCGCGCCCTCGCGCAATTTGACGAGAACATTGCGGCCCGGCCCGTAAATGCCGGAAAGCCGCAGCACATAGACTTCCTTGCCCGAGGCCCGCGCCAGAGCGAGCCATTCGGCTTCCGCCGCGAGGCGCTGGCGGCTGCGCGGATTCGAGGGTTTGGGCTGCGCGGTTTCGTCGATCCATTCGCCGTCATGGTCGCCATAGACGCCGATGGTCGAGAGATAGACGATTTTTTTCAGTTTTGGCGCGGCGCCGATTTCCCTGGCCAGCCGGCGCAGCACCGGATCGCCGTTGTCGTCCGGCCCGGCGCTGATGAGGAGCGCATCCGCCTCCATGACCGCCGCCGCCACGCGCGGATCGACATTTTCGGCCGCGCCATCGAAGGGCAGGAGCTCGACCCGGCCGAACGTCTCGGCTTTCGGGGCGCGTCTGGTGCCGGTTACTTCGGCGAAATATTTGGCGTGATGGAGGCCGTAGTAACTCGCGGTATAGCCGAGACCGAAAATGACCAGTTTCACTCTTCAACCCTCCCCCTCGAGCGCGGCGTCCCACTCTGTGCGAACGCTCGCGTCCTGTTCTCCGGCCCGCTTCTGCTCGGCCAGCCGTTTGAATTCTTCGCGCGGCGCCAGCCGGGACAGAGCCCAGATCGCCATGCCGCGCACCAAGGGCGAGATATGGTCGAGCCGCGCTTGAGCCAAGGGGGCCAGGCCAAAATCGCCGGAATTGCCGATCGCGACCAGCACATTGCGCAGAAACCGGGCATGGCCGATTCGCTTGACCGGGGAACCCGCGAAAAAGGCGCGAAATTCCGCCTCGTCCATCGCCGCGAGGCGCGCAAGCGGCGGCGCGACGAGATCGGCCCGGGCCTGCAATTTCGCCTCATGCGCTTTTTGCGCGAATTTGTTCCAGGGGCAGACGGCGAGGCAATCGTCGCAGCCATAGATGCGATTGCCGACTTTTTCGCGCAAGGCGCGCGGAATCTGGCCCTTGCATTCGATGGTCAGGTAGGAAATGCAGAGCCGCGCGTCGATTTGATAGGGCGCGTCGAGCGCGCCCGTCGGGCAGGCGTCGAGACAGGCGCGGCAATTTCCGCAATGGTCGGCTTCCGGCGCGTCGGGCGGCAGCGCCAGGGTGGTAAAAATGCTGCCGAGAAAAAGCCATGCGCCAAAATCGCGCGACACCAGATTGGTATGTTTGCCCTGCCAGCCGAGCCCCGCAGCGTAAGCCAGCGGCTTTTCCATCACCGGCGCGGTGTCGACAAAGACCTTTACCGCGCCCTCCTCGCCCAATTCCCTGGCGCGGGCCAGAAAAGCGGCGGCCAGTAGCTTGAGCTTGCCTTTGACGACATCGTGATAATCGCGATGGCGGGCATAGACGGAAATATTGGCGGCGCTTCGTTCCGCCAAGGTCGCCAAGGCGTCGCCGTCCGGGCCGTAATTCATGCCGAGCAGAATGACGGATCGAACTTCAGGCCACAATCGGCGCGGGTCGGCGCGCCAGTCGCGTTTTTCGGCGAGCCAGTCCATGTCGCCCTGGCGACCTTCGGCCAGAAAGGCGTCGAGCCGCGCCGGCGCCTCCGGGATCGCATCAGGCGCGGCGATGCGGCAGGCGCCGAAACCAAGGCGCGCGGCCTCGGCGCGCAAGAAGGCTAAAAGTCGACCTCGGCGTAGATCGGATTGGTCGCCACGCCCGGCACACGATCCGCCAGAAGGGGGCGGAAACTCGGACGGCTTTTCAGGCGCTGGTACCATGATTTGGCCGGCTCTTCCTCGTCCCATGGCGCATCGCCGAGGAAATCGACGCAGGACAGATGGGCGGCCGCCGCGAGGTCGGCATAGGTCATCTTGTCGCCCGCAAGCCAGCGGCGCGTCGATTCCAGATAGGAAATATAGCGCAGATGATAGCGCACATTGGCGCGCGCCGCGCGCAGAAGATCCATGTCCGGCCCGCCGCCGCCGATCTCGGTGGCGGTGAAACGCTTGTAGACCTTTTCGGTCACCAGCCAGTTGCTGACTTCGTCGAAGAATTTCTCGTTGAACCAGGACATCAGCCGGCGCACTTCGACCCGCGCGATGGATGAGGGAGGCAGCAGGCGATGGTCGCCGAGCCGTTCGCCGAGCGTCTCGTCCAGCCATTCGGCGATCGGCCCGGCGCCGGGAATGACCAGGCCGTTATCATCGACCAGAACCGGGGTCTGCCCCGCCGGATCGAGCATCAGGAATTCGCGGCGCCTTTCATGGACCCGCTCCTCGATCAGTTCCACTTCGACGCCATATTCGCCGAGCGCGAGCCGGACGAAACGCGAATGCGGACAGAGCGGATGATGATAAAGCTGAGGCATGCCTGATCTGATTCGACCCGTTCGATCGGGTGGAGCCCGTATAGAGGCGGCGCCGCGCGCTCACAAGAGCGGATAGCCCATAAAGGTTTAACAATTCATTGCTGGTGGCTTTGGCGCAGTTCTGCGCGGAAAAACAAAAAGCTTAAGCCTTGCCGTTTTCAAGCGCCGGCTTAAATGCCGAGCCGGCCCGCCAGCATCCTCATTTCGTGAGGATCGAGATATTCCGTCGCCGAAAAACGGCGCGCGAGCGCGAATTCGAGGGCGCTCCAGCCGGGAAAGCCGGCGAGGACGTGATCATGGCGCAGCCGCCGGATTTCGGCGCATTCGCTCAACCGCGCGCGAAGATCCTCATCCTCGTCGCCATCGAGCCATCCTTCCAGATCGACCGGTCCCAGCATGGCGCCCTCGGCGTTCCGCGAAAGCCGCAATCGGCGAGTTTAACCAATCGTTCATATGACGACCAGATGACGCGCGCAAGCGAGGCGGCATGTTCAGATTGTCGCACTTTGGGGGAAACCTGGGGAGAAACCTGTCTTTTCGGTAAATTCGCAGAGGTCGGCGATCGGACAGGCAGGGCAGTCGGGCTTGCGCGCCTTGCAGATATAACGGCCGTGAAGGATCAGCCAATGATGGGCGTGAAGGAGATATTCGTCCGGCACGACGGCGAGCAGACCCTTTTCGACCTCTTCGGGCGTCTTTCCGCGCGCCAGGGGGATGCGATTCGAGACCCGGAACAAATGGGTGTCGACCGCGATGGTTTTTTCCCCGAAGGCGATGTTGAGCACGACATTGGCGGTCTTGCGCCCCACGCCCGGCAGGCTTTCGAGCGCCTCGCGACTGCGCGGAACTTCGCCGCCGAATTCGTCGATGAGCTTGCGCGACAAGGCGATCACGTTCTTCGCCTTGGCGCGAAACAGGCCGATGGTCTTGATCTTGTCGCGCAGACCCTCTTCGCCGAGCGCCAGCATCTGCCGAGGCGTCGACGCGACGGCGAACAGGTCCTTGGTCGCGCGATTGACGCCGGCGTCGGTCGCCTGCGCCGAAAGCACCACCGCGACCAGCAGGGTATAAGGATTCACATAGTCCAGCTCGCCCTTGGGATGCGGGTTCAATGCGGCCAGACGGGCAAAGATTTCGCGAACACGCTCACGATCGCGGCGCCGTTTTTCCTCGCGGCCTTGGTTCGAACAACAGGCCTTTGGGCCAGCGTCGCGCTGGATTTGCGTCTTTGTTTCAGCATGGAGCAACATAAGCGTATCGGCCGTGGCGGAACAAGCGCCGCCCGGCCCGTCTCGTCGATGAGGGTGAATTCGAGGTCGGGCGTGACCCCGGCGATATTATGCGCCCGCTGTGAATCCTGCTCGCGCCGCCGGCTACGATGACCGCCGATGCCACGATCATCCCGCGCAACAGACCCCGAATCATTTCGCGCCGAGGGGCAATCTATTCTTGCATCATTGAAACCAAAAAAACAGACCTAATACATTGGATAATACTTTTATTCCGTCAACAACGCCGAAAGATAGATTGCTGTAAGCTTTTATCGTGCGAATATAAACACCAATCTATGCTTAAATTCAATCGCAGTTCCGTAGTGTAGCGCGACCTCGCCACCACTGCTCCAGATCGCGTGGGCAAAGTTTTGGCAGCGCGAGCGGGCGGAAGGCCGCGCATGTGGGTTGACAGCGCGAGCACGTCGGGCGCCGCGCGAAAAGGTGGTTCGTTTTTTTTATTTCTTGGGGTAGATTTACACCCGCCGCGCGGCAGAAGGCCCTCTATAATGTAAAGATCCGCAATGAAATTCATCGATAAGACGCCCAATTTGTTAGGTGACGACCTGGAAGGCTCGATCACCAAAGGCGTCAGGGCAAGAACCATAGCCATTTCGAATTGCCGGGCGTGCGAAGCGAAACGCGTCC